>NZ_JFGS01000021.1 GCF_000740775.1 Haematobacter missouriensis
CCTTCGAGCGCCATTCGGTGATCTTGCCGCCCTCGTTCTCGATCCGGGCACGAGGAACCCGCACCGTCTCAGTGCCGAATGTGCCGGTCAGCTGCCGATCGCGATGCCCTTGGCCCGCTCGTTGCCGCGGCCGTAACGGAGCCGTCCAAGAAAGTCGGCCAGTTCCTCTTCGAACATGGACTCAATGGTGGCACGGACATTTGCCCGAAGGCGATCCTCGATCGGATCATACGCCCCTGCGTCGGGCAGTAGCGAAAAGGATGAGCTGTCGGTATTCTGCTTCATGGCGTGATCTCCCTGGCGGTTGCCGCCGCCGGTTGGGTGGGTGTTGGTTCACCCGGAGATTACGCCGCCAGCCAATTTCCACCACTTCCGAGACACGACCAAGCTGCGAGGGCGAATACGGTCGCCCTCGCAGCCAACTTCACGCCTCGGCGCGGGTCTGGTGACTGGGGTTTTCTTTCGAACTCAGATCGCCCGCTCTGAATGGAGTAGAAATCGCCGCGATGAGCTCTGCGTCCTCGCCGATGCCCGCATTTGGTGTAGTCAGCAGAGTGTCGCCGTAAAAGATCGAGTTCGCACCGGCGATCAAGCACAGGATCTGTGCCTCGCGGTTCAAGCTCGAGCGCCCTGCCGACAGCCGCACAATCGAGGCGGGCATCACCAGTCTGGCAGTGGCGACCATACGGACCAGTTCCAGCGGGTCGATGGGGGCCCGTCCGGCCAGCGGCGTTCCCGCGACCGGCACCAACGCATTGATCGGCACGCTTTCCGGATGCGGCACCATCGTCGCCAGCGTCTGCAACATCGAGGCGCGATCCCGCACGCTCTCGCCCATGCCAATGATACCGCCACAGCAGAGCTCGATGCCGTAACTACGCACCGTCGCCAGCGTATCCAGTCGGTCCTGATAGGTGCGGGTGGTGATGATCTTGCCGTAGAATTCGGGGCTGGTGTCGAGGTTGTGGTTATAGGCCGTGAGGCCAACCTCTGCGAGGCGCTCGGCCTGATGGGGTTTGAGCATGCCGAGGGTGACACAGGCCTCCATCCCGAGCGCCCTGACCCCCGCCACCATCTCGACCACGGCGTCGAAATCGCGACCGTCGCGCACCTGTCGCCAAGCCGCCCCCATGCAGAAACGCTCCGCCCCGGCACTACGCGCGGTGGCGGCCATGTCGATAACTTTCGCCGGATCCATAAGACGCTCACGGGTCAGCTCCACATCGCGGTGATGCGCCGATTGCGGACAATAGGCACAGTTCTCAGGGCAACCGCCAGTCTTGATCGACAGCAGGCTGGCCTTCTGCAGGCGGTTCGGGTCGTGGTGCGCGCGATGCGCGGCATTCGCCATCCCGACAAGCTCGAGCAGGGGCAGCTCATGCAGTGCAAGGATTTCATCGGTTTTCCAGTCGTGGCGCAGCGCACTGCTTGCGGATGTATCCAGCCTCACTTGAGCCCCCGCAGTCGCGCCATCCCCTGAGCCGCAAGCCCTACAACAGCGATCTTGGCGAGATCTCCGGCGAGGAAGGGCAGGACTCCGACGGCCATAAGCTGCTCCGATGGCACAAAGGCCGACAGCCAGATCAGGCCAAACCCGTAGACCACGCCAAGCCCGGTCAGCATCGCAAATGTCTGGCCAAGCCAACCCCGTCCCACAGCTAGCCATCCGGTTACGCCCGAGGCGAGCAGATAGCCGACAAGGTAGCCGCCGGTTGGACCGGCAATATAGGTCAGACCCAGACCGCGCGCAGGCGAGCCCGCGAATACCGGCAAGCCGGCGGCACCCGCCGCGAAATATACGGCGAAGATAGCCACTGCCATGCGCGGGCCGAGCAGGAGGGCAAAGGCCATGACCGCCATCGTGTGCAATGTCATCGGGACCGGCCAGAACGGGATTTGCACCTTGGCAGAAATCGTCATCAACGTGACGCCCGCAATGCCGATGGCCAGCGGGCGAAATACGCGGGCCAGGGGCGTTACAGTGCCAGAATACGGTGTGATTGTGGGCATTGGACCCTCCAAATTATCTATAATATGACGAATCCGTCGTTGCATAGGCACATGGATGGGGGTCTTCTGCAAGACCCCTCGCACTATTATAGATAATTATCGGAGCAGCTATCGCCCCCTTGGCCCCGTCCACTGCACATGGCGCGCAAGTATGGCGCAAGCGTTCATGGTGTCGCCAGCGCGAAGAGCGGCCAGGATAGCGCGGTGATCGCGATCGGTTGGGGCTTCCCATTCTGCCCGCCAGCCCGAAAACAGAAAGCGCGCGCTGGCGGCATGCAGATCATCAATACTGCGCATCAGGCGCGGCATATCGCAGGGCTCGAGGATCAGCCGATGAAAGCGCCGGTTGGCTTCCTCCCAACTCTGCACATCTGGGGCGTGGTCACCAACCCGCGTTGCTTCCTCAGCTTTATCAAGAATTGCCTTGGTCAGATTGGGCGCAGCATTGCGGAGCGCCATTGTCTCAAGTGCCGCGCGCATTCCAGCGACCTCTCTGACCTCCTTGGGGCTGAAGCCGGCAACCCGCACGCCACGACGCGGCTCGCTGATGGCAAGTCCCTGCGCCTCCAGGCGACGAAACGCCTCTCGCACAGGGACATGGCTGGCGCCAAATTCTGTGGCGATGTGATCCTGACGCAGTTTGTCGCCGGCACAAAGCGTGCCTGCAATAATCCGATCTGCAAGGATGCGGCTGATTTTGTCAGCCAAGGTTTCTTTGGTACTATCCGTCATTAATTATAGATAAAATGAGATTCTCACTTTGTCGATGGTCTTCACAAGGCAGAATCGTCTAGGCCGCCAGATCGGTAGGCAGCGCCCCCATTCCACCTTGCTGTCGGACAACATGAGCCGCGCTCCTGGGATCGGCCAGGGCAACGAGGCCCCTGTCCAATAGGATTTTGGCCCGCTTCCTCAGCGACACGCGCCAGTTCCTTCAGCGCCGAGAATGCCCGCACCACCCCGGCGACGGAGTTCCGATCGGTGATGGTGATGGCCGCAAAGCCAAGCTCGGCCGCGCGCTTCACCAGTTCCTCGGGATGCGAGGCACCACGCAGGAAGGTGAAGTTCGAGGTGACGCAAAGCTCGGCGTGAGGAATCACAGGAACACCCCCTGCGCATACCAGTTCCGAGATCCGGATTGTGGGGTGCGGAACAGCCAGAGCCGCGGCCCCTCATTGGTCTCTATCCGCCAATAGTCCCGCACACCGCTGCGCCATGCCGGATCATCGAACCACCATTCCGGGGTGATCTGCTCGGGGCCATGCGCCCGAAGGGTGGTGAAACCCATCCGGCGCCAGCTGAAGCGGGCGGGAGGGCTGCCAGAGACCTGGGCCAGAGCTTCCGCCGGGAAGAGGGTGATGGGACGGCGGGGGCGGCGTTTCGGGGGAAACGCTTCCGATGCCGTATAGGCAGCAGGGACGGTCAGGAAGCTGCGTTCTGGAATGCGACTGCTGGCGGGCAGAAAACGCTGCACCGCATCGAAACCCAGCCGGTTGCCGATCCGCGAGATCAGGTCGGAAAGCTCATCCTCCGCACGCGCCTGCGCGTTGCCGATCTGCTCGGGAGCCAGCGGTTCGGTCACCGTGGCGGAGAGGCGCAGCCCGTCGATCCCGAAGCCGGAATCCACCTTATCCCCCCCTTGAGGAACAAGGCCGAGATCCGAGCCGGGTCCCGCATTGCGCGGGCTATACCGACGTTAACCAGGGCAGCCGAACGATCTACGCGTGCAGTTCCAGCCGGACAGCCCGGGCCCCCATCTGGGCCGATGTCAGCTTGTCGCAAAGCCGGATCAGAAGACGGTCCAGCACCCCCATCACATCGGCCGTGAGCCCGATCGGCTCGGGCAAGGTCATCCGCACCCCGAAATGCGGCGCATCCGCTTCGGCTGCGACAGGCTCGGCCTGGGTCCCAAGCGCCTGATCGAGACGGCGAAGAAGTTCAGCGCCGAACCGGCGCGCCAGTGGTGCCCGGGGCACAGCGGTCAGGTCGGCGATCTTGTGCAGTCCGAGGCGGGTCAGACCGTCGGCGACCGGAGCTTCAATCCGCAGCGCGCTCACTGGCGTCGGGCCCAGCCGAGAGAGCAACCCGCCTTCCGGGATCACCCCGCCACCACGGCGAGCAAGTGCCCAGGCTCCGCCCCGGGTCTCGGCAATGGCGCTTTTCGATGAGACCCCTGCCCTTTCGAGACGAGCCTCAAGATCGGCCAGAAGCACGACCTCGCCACCGAAGAGATGCGGCCCGCCCGAAACATCGACGATCAACCCATCCGTTCCGTCTTTCGCGGCATGAGGCCCGTAACGGCTGGCCCACCTCCGCAGGCCTTCAAGCGCCCTGCCCTCCCGGATCAGATCGGCGGGCCGCGTGGAGAGCGAGGGCACACCGCACGCGCATCGGTCAGCGGCATGCCAGGGTGGAGCCCGACGGCGCTTGCGGTGCTGTTGAGGCAATGCAGATGTTCCGCGTTCGACGCCCGGAGCGTCAACGCGAAAGGCCCCTCAACGGGGCGGACCCTCAGGCTGATGTCGCTCGCCAGCCTGGGGAACCAGATGGACAGCAGCCGTCGTGCCATTCCAACTCACATCATAGATTCCGATTGTTCCTCTTTTGTTCTTATTAAGGATCCAGCGATGACGAGTCGAGTCCAGAGGCGAGGGTAGCGGATCACATTTCCAGCGGGTCTCGGCGGCACTGCTTCCCCTGCCCTCCTGGATCAGCATCAGGCCAGTGGTGCCTCCGGCCTCGGCTGCCAGCTGGAGCCGCCTGCCCGCGGTCAGTGAGATTGGTTTCTCTGGAGCGGCGATCACCAAAGATACTGGCCGCGCCCGTAGCGCTTCTTCGACCGTCCAGAGCAGATCGGTCTCGCCCCTCGCCTCGATGAAGTGCAACCGCTCGGCAACACCGTCTGGCAGGGATCCCGGCATCGGCCGGTCGCGATCATGCGCCAGCACGATCCAGAAGACCGGCCCTGGCAATCTCGTGGTCTGGAACAGCGCAAAGCCGGTTCGGCCCCGGCCCTCGACTTCGTGGACGCGGCCCTTCACCAGGTGAAGCAAATCATCACTTCCAGCCTGCAGACGGTCACGCAGGTTCCGCACGTGTGCCCTCGGCGGCTATTTCGAGAAGACCATTGGCCAGCGGCCGTTGAAGCTTCAAAGCCTCGCTCGTATCCGCGGTCAGCCAGCAGCGCCATTCATCCGGGCGCGTGAGGATCACCGGCATGGCTTTGGGATGCACTGGTCGAACTGCTTCATTTGGCTCACAGGTCAGAAAGCCGAAGAGGTCAGTTGTCACCTCTCCCTCCTTCAGCTTTCTGACCGAAGTCAACTCGGTGTGGATGCCAGCGAAGAAGGCGATCGGGCGGTCCTTGCCGAGGGCAAACCAGACCGGGTTGTTGCGAGGTGCGCCGGGTCGGGCGTCGAGTTCGGAAAAGCTGGTGAATGGAACGAGACAGCGATGTTCCACGCCAAGCCATCTGCGCCAATGGGGTGAGCTGACATTGCGGATATTTGTGACGCCGGGGTCTGTGCGCTTGCCGGCCAGACAGACGGGTGGCGTCGGCATCCCCCATCGGGCCGTGGTCAAAGTCCAATCCCGTCCTTCACCGCGGGGAATGATCGGCGCGGCATAGTCGGGGAAGATGCCGGATGCAGGCGCGAGATTGCCTGCGGTATCGATCAGATCCTCACCGTCTTCGAGCACGCCCCGAAAGACCTGACGCATCGCGTCCTGGCTTTTGGTCTGAGCGTAAAGATTGCACATCACTCCACCTCGCAGCGTTTCCGCATGAGAACAATCAACGAACCTATCCGATTCCTCACGAACGGTCTATCCTGCTGTTTCAGGGCCACCCGATCACAGTCAGGGATCACGCCCGCAGGACGGATCTCACATAAGCATCAGGGTTGAGGATGGTTCCGATCTGCTTTGCCATGCGGTTTTCAAGCCTGAGAAGTTCCCAAAGCCCGAGCTTGCTTGCAGCGCTGGCGAGGATCTCCTGGCTTACTCTCAGCATGCTTCCGAATTCGAAAGCGATGCGTTTGGCCTCTTGGGCGCTTGTTGGCTCTTCATAGAAAGCGCTGACCTCGGTCAGGGCTCTCCAACTTGGAAGGTCATCGACTTCTCGCTTTCTTTTTTTTGTATCTGAGTCTTGCTCTATGTGGCGGACATTCTGTCCGTCAGAGGCGGGCTTTTGTTCGGTTGGCGGCAGGCCGCAAGTTTTTGCGGTGAGGGCCTGAAAGGCTTGGAGAACCGCTTGGTCTGGAGCGCGGTCCGTGGTGGTCTCCGCGCAGGATTTAGCATCAGCGGCTTCCGCTTTGGAGTGCAGGCGCTGCTCAACCTCTTCAACTTCGTATTGGACGACTGCTTGTGGGGCTGCATGTGACGAGAGGACAGCGGTCAGTTGCGAGAGAGCTGCCCGAGCCTCCACGAGTGTCAGTGAGGTACGCCGCACGAGGTTGCGTAGTCCGTCGATGAAGGTGGCGACAGTGTCGCTCAAGTGGAGTTCGGCGCAGGCCGCGCGAAGTCTGAGGATCTGGGCCCGCAGCCCGCGCAATTCGTCTGCCTCCTCGCGGCGGCGCAGGGCAAGGGCGAGCAACTCGTCGGACTGCGCGAAGAGGGGCGATAGGTCTAGCCCGAAGGCGCCGATCGGTTTGCCGTGCTGCATCACAGGGAAGCGCTTACCATTTGCACTGTCACGGCGCCGGATCAAGCCGGCGGCTTCGAGTGTCTCCAGATGCCGCCGCAACTGGCGGTCGGTGAGGCCCTTGGCGCGGAAGCACAGGGTTTCGTTGCTGGCATAGACCGTGAGCAGGGTGGTCGGAGAAACTGGCATTTCTCGGCCATCTGCGCTCTTGCAGGGAAGACAGCTCAACAGAGCGTCCAAGACAATGACCGCGCCTTGCCGGATGCCGAGATCGCGGCTGCATGTGTTGACCGCGGCCATGATGTCACGACGAGAGATAGGTCGGAATGCTGGCTGCAGGGTGATCGAGCCCATGCCGGGGAGCGAGTGCTCCGCAGATTTGGCACAGTTCGCCTGCGCCCCGGCCGCAAGGACCGTGGATGTGATGTGCTTCATAATGATCAGCAGACAAAACTATCCCGTTCGCTCGGAAGCGTTGCTCTTGATTCGTGATTCGGGGGCTGCTAGATTCAGGGTGTCTAATCGAGAATGCGCTTCGGCGCGGCAGCCTCCGGAGCTTCACAGCTTCGGGGGTTTTGTTTTGTTAGCCTTTCCTCCTTTCTGCTCTGCCTCGTTTGGTTATTCGTCGTCCTGCGGAGAACTTGATCTGAACTCCGCGTAGGATTGTTTGATGAAATCCTGAAGCCGGGTGTCCAGCCAGGAAGCGAACTCGGCAGTTGCTCCGCTTCGCTTTACGGTTAGCGTCACCGAGCTGCGTCCAGAACGGATCGTGACGCCGTCGACTGGGGTGCTCTCGGCGATGTCGTCATGTCGTGCACCGCGCTTTGTCGCCTCGCGAATGAGATGGTCCAAGCGCTCGTCGGAGGTCAGGCGTTCATTTGCGGTCCTCAGGATTCGATCAGCCGTCTTCTCGGTCAGCTTCCCAGCGATGAAGAGTTCTGCCAGCGCAGTCCATTTTGGTCGTCCGGACCTCTGTGCGGCACCAATGAGCGAACCGACGTCTGCAGGTACGGCCTGGGTGACTTTTGTTAGGTGGGAAAGACCTGCGGAGGACAGGTTAAGCACCGCCTTCGCTGTTGTTGGTTGATGGCCGGCATCGAGGATCGCTTGGGCGAACCGGGCCCGCTCATAGAAGGATAGGTTCCTTCGGGCAGCGTTCTCGAGGCCCTTAGCTATGAGCGCTGTAGCGTCATCCAGATCTTGGACGTTGGCTCTGACTTTAATGCCCAGATCACGACACGCGGCGAGCCGGCGTCGTCCGTAAATGACCTCGTAGCGACCTTCTGCCTTCGCCCGACGGATCAGTATTGGCACCTGCTGTCCCTGATCCCGGATGCTGTTCGTAAGGCTCTCGAGGCCGTCATTCGCTTCATCATCGTTTACAGCTGTAAACGGTGTAAGCCGGTCAACAGGTCCCCAGTCGTCGATCAAATTAGGTTCAATCTCGCGAATTGCGGCGAGAGATCCCTGCAGGGCGCCGAGTGCAGGCGCGGTGATCTTGGTCGACCGCTCGGATGGCGAGGTGGTGGAGCGCGCGATCGTACTGGCGATGCCTGTCATCCCGCTGAGTGATTTGCGAGCCATTACTTACGCCCCCAGGTTTGCCGGACCATCGTCTCGATCTCGCGGCCGATAGCGTCCATCGAGCCCCGAGCCCTGTCATATGTTGCCCTGGTCATATCTGAGCGAACTACCTCATAGAGAGACTGTTTGAGCATGGTCGCGTCACTGATTGCCGTGCTCTTGAGAGCGGTGGCTGACATGACGCGATCCTGAAACAGGGCCCGCATGAACGAGGTGATCTGCTGAGATGGGATGTCCGTGGGTTCATCGCGGGTGATGAGAAGCTTAAAGTGATCGTAGTTGAGCTCCGCGCCGGCATCTTCGATGACGCCCATGTAAGCACCTGCCAGTTCAAGGAACTGCGCAGTGGACGAAACGTCCAACATCGATGGGGTCATCGGGACAATTATCGAGGTCGCGGCGGCCATACCGGAAATCGTCAGGAAGCCAAGTTGCGGAGGGCTATCCATCAGGACCAGGTCGTAGTCAGCCTCGACCTGGGCGAGTGCATCGCGGATCCGGAAGTAAAAAGGCCTTTCGGGGTTGGAATGAACCGCGGATTCCGTCTCGAACTCTGACAGGACAAGCCGGGAAGGGGCGATCGCGAGCCCGGGGAAATAGGTTTGCACGATCACGTCTGCCATCGGCGAAGGGTTTTCATATTTGATCGCATCATAAATCGTGAGCCCATCGAACTCGATCTCGGGGCTGATACCACACATGGACGTCAGCGAGCCTTGGGGGTCGAGGTCAACGACCAGTACCCGGTAGCCTTGCAATGCGAGGTAGTGGGCAAGGTGGATCGTCGTCGTGCTTTTGCTCGACCCTCCCTTGAAGTTCATCAGCTGCCAGACTTGAAGCTTTTCGCCCTCCATCCGGCGTGGCAAGTAGTGACCCTTCTTCCGGGAGGTTCGCTCAAGAATCTCGCGCGCCTGCAGTATCTCCTGACCGGAGTAGTAGCGGCGTCCTCCACGGTTGGTTGCGGGTTCTGGCAGAACGCCGTCTGCATGAACTTTCCGCATGAACTGCCCGGAAACATCCAGCAGTTCCGCAACCTCTGGGGCCGAGAACTCGCGAAGTGTCTTGGTGTTGTCTGGAGCGAACGCAGCAAGGAGATGCTCCCTGATCGCGGCGTTCAGTCGCTCAGAGATGTCAGTAGCGAGTGCTGACGGGCGATCCGCGGATAGCGGTGTCACGGGAATCATCTGGTTGCCTCAAATCCGAAAATGTGGCCTTTTTCACGCCACTTGATGACAATGGCGGTGATTCACGGACTTATGTCAAGAGTTTCCTGCATATAGTGTCTATGCTGGCGCACAGAGACTAGATGCATGGCGAGGCTGCCCGAACATTTTACAGTTGTAAACGGTCGCCGCAGATTGCTGAGCTTCTAGGCATGGCTGCCGTCCTGCTGGGGTATGTCAGGAAGGCAAACAAGAGTAAGCGAATCTCCTTAAACCCGCCGCCTTGGACGTGGCCTCTCGACGTTTCTGGCCGCTGCCGAGGCCCCGCTTACCGTACCTGAAGGCTCCGGTGCTCCTTTGGGGCAAGTTGTCTCGGTCTCGAAGGTTTCTGCCAACCCAGATCAGCCCAGAAAGAAATTCGACAGCGAGTCACTGGCTCAACTAGCGGAATCAATCCGGCAGAAGGGAGTGATTCAGCCACTGGTAGGAAGACAGCTACATCAAACTGGTGGCTACCAGATTGATGCAGGAGAGCGCCGTTGGCGTGCGGCCCAATTAGCCGGCCTTTCGGTGGTGCCGGTGGTCGTCAGAGACTTCGACGATGATGAAGTGCTTCAAGTGGCGCTGATAGAAAACATTCAACGGGCAAAATTGAGTCCTCTAGAAGAGGCCGAGGCGTATCGACTGCTGATCTACCGATTTGGGCATACTCAAGAGCAGCTCGCAGATGCGATATCCAAGAGCAGGAGCCATATCGCCAATCTTCTCCGCTTGCTGTCGCTGTCTGAGCCAGTGCTAGAGATGTGTTGCGTGACAAGCGGCTGCCGAGGGGGCAGGCATGTGCGCTGATAACGTCGAAGCTGCCCATTGAGCTCGCACAGTAGGTAGTGGAACAAGGTCTATCGGTTGGCGAGGTTGAGCTTCTCGTCAAGCGCGAGGATCTGCGTCCAGTCGTGAAGCAAAACGTCGGCGGGCAAGTTCAAAATATCAGCCCTGAGCTGCTGCATCGTGTATCGATTGCCATGGGTATGCCTGTCGGCATCTCCCTGACGCGCGGTGGACGGAGAGGAAAACTTGTCGCAAGCTTTGACAGCACCGCTGATGTCGAGCGACTCTGCGAATTGCTCGAGCGTGCAGGGTCTCTGGAGCCGTAGTCGCATCCCGGACGTTTAGTTATAGACCTGCTGCTTTGGTCAGGTTCACCCTGAACCTATCGCGGCGGCGCTGATACCTGCGGGTCATCTCGGCGCTGGCGTGGCCGAGCTGCTTCTGGACATGACGCTCGTCGACCTCGGCTGAGGAGGCGAGACCGGCGCGAAGGCTGTGGCCGGAGAAGAGGGCAGGGCGGTCCTTCTCGGGCAGATCGCCCCGCAGTCCCGCTGTTTGAGCGGCCCGCTTGACCAGCCTTGCGACCTCGCGGTCATTAAGGCGGAACGCGCCGGGTTCCTTTCCGCCGCCGGTGACACGACGGAACAGTGGTCCCTGGCTGATACGCGCGAACTTCAGCCAGTCCTCCAGCGCCTTGACCGGGCAGGTTGCGGGTGACGACCCGCGACCGATCTCGACCTCGCGCCAGCCGGTTTTGCCGCGCAGAGTGACGAGCAACCCGCCGGGCAGAACCTCGATCCAGCCGCGCCCGTCCTCGGTCTGATCCCGGCCCGCGTCCAGCCCGGTGATCTCGGACCGTCGCAATCCCCCGGCAAAGCCGATCAGCAACATGGCCCGGTCCCGCAGGCCCCGCAGGGTGCCCCGATCGCAGGTTTCCAGCATGGCCAAAAGATCCTCGGGCAGGATCGCCTCCTTCTGGCGCGGCGGGGCGGCATGGCTGTTGCGGATGCCGGCAAGGACCGTCGCGATATGACGGTCGCGCCGGTCAAGGTTCAGGCCCCGTTGGGTGTAGGCCCAGACCAGCGCCGAAAGGCGGCGCTCGATGGTCGAGACCGCGTTCTTGCGTCCGCCAACCGATTTCGCGCCGGAAGCGCAGGCGGTGATATAGAGGCCGACGACCTGCGGGTTTGGCGTCAGCGCGTCCAACCCCTCGCGCCGGCCCCATCCGGCGAAATGCTTCCAGTCGGCAGCATAGGCCTTGCGGGTGTTGGCCGAACTTGCGGCCGCAGCATAGCCGCGCGCCCGCTCAGTGAGATCTCGCAGGGCAGGGGGCTGGTGGTCGAGCTGGGCAGGGGAGGGGGCGCCCCTCTTCGCGTCTTCCAGATCGGATGCCTCATCTGTCATGGCCATCTCCTTGGGCGGCACGCGCCGGCGTGTGCGCGCTGAGGCGCGATGCCGCCGGAAAAGCGCAGACAGAAGCTCGCGTTCTGCACGGCCTCGCTGGCGCGTCTTGGGTGGGATTGTCGGTCTGCCGGAGTTTTTGAGACTGAGATTCATTTGTTTTCAATTGTTTGCCTGCGTCGCATTTCTGAGACTGATTCAGGGTATGTGAGATTGGGCACCGATTTGATTCATTGTTTGTGAGACGGCCCGACATCCGCGCACGGAGCAGATCATGTCCGATAATCCTGTTGCTGACAAGGATTGGGAAGAGGCCGAATTTCGCGCCCGGGTGTTGGCGGAGCTGCCTGAACGGCTGAGCCCGAGCGCCGTCGAATGTGCCATGCATCAGCTGAATGTCAGCCGATCCACGCTCTTTCGTCTGGTGAAGCAGTTTCGCGAGGACGGGCGGACCAGTGCACTTCTGCGTAACACGCGTGGGCCGAAGCCGGGCATGCAGCCCCTCGATCCGGCGGTGGAAGAGATCGTATTCCGCCATTTCAAGGGGTTTTATGCCACCCGTCGCAAGCCTGCCAGGACGCGGTTCTGGCGCGAGGTTGCCGCTGATTGTCGGGCGCAAGGGCTGGCGCCGCCCTCGATCCGCCGTTTGGATCGCTGGCTGGAGGGGCGCGACCAAGCTAAGCTGATGTCCCGGCGAGAAGGCAAGGACAAGGCCGAGCGACGCCATCTGGCCACGCCGGGAGGTCTCGCTGCGAGCCACCCGTTGGAAATCGTCCAGATCGACCATACCAAGGCCGACGTAACGGTGGTCGATCCGGTCACGCGGCGCCCGCTCGGTCGCCCGACGCTGACCGTGGCAATCGACGTGAACACCCGCATGATTTTGGGGTTTCACCTGTCACTGGAGCCTCCTTCGCTTCTGGCCGTTGCGCTGTGTCTGACCCATGCGGTGATGGACAAATCGCATTGGCTCACCGCGCGCGGAATCAGCACGGATTGGTCTGCGCAGGGTATCCCGAGCGCAATTTACGTGGACAATGGCGCGGAGTTTCACGCTGGCGCCTTCGAGCGGGCCAGTTCCGAATACCAGATCGATCTGCGGCACCGACCACCGGGAACGCCGCGCTATGGCGGCCATATCGAGCGGCTGATCGGAACGATGATGGGCGCGATTCACCTGCTGCCGGGCTCGCATTTCTCGAACATTTTCGAGCGCGGCGATCTCGATGCCGAAGCCGAGGCGGTGATGACACTCGATGAGCTGGAGACCTGGCTCGCGCTCGAAATCACCGGCTCCTACCATGCGCGGGTCCACAGCGCGCTGGAAACCACGCCTGCGGCGGCTTGGGCGGCGCGGGTGAACGAGGCCCCGATCCGCATGCCCGCCGATCTACAGCAGTTCCTGGTCGATTTCCTGCCCTCCGAGCAGCGGGTTTTGCAGCGCAACGGTCTGCATTTGTTTCACATCCGCTACTGGTCGGACGAGTTGCGCTGGCTGATGGGCCGGGAGAGCCGCAAGTTCACGCTCAAATACGACCCGCGCGATCTCTCGCGCATCTTCGTCCTGACAGATGAGGGGATCATCGAAGCCCGACCGGCGGACCTGACACGGCCAGCGATCACGCTCTGGGAACACCGTGCGGCGCGGCGGTCGCTGCGCGAGGCTGGGCGCCGTTCTGTGGACGAGGAACTGATTTTCAGGACGATCGAGGCGCAGCGCGAGCTCGTCGACACCGCCGTACGGCAGACCAAAGCCACGCGGCGCCATCAGGCGCGGCGGGCGCATCTGGCGCCCCTATCGATGATCGATGTGACACCGGATGCCGCCGCGCGAGATGCCCTGCCCGCGCCGGAAGGGGAGGGGAGCCCGTTCCTCAGCCACCCCGGCTTCAAGGTCGAGGAATGGTACGACGATGACTGAGTTCCCGCATCTCTATCCGGGAGCCGGCAAGATCGCCGCGCTCAGCGCCGAGGACCGTATTCTTCGGATTCGCGCCGACCGCTGGATTTCTTATCCCAGGGCCGAGGCCGCCCTGGAGAAGCTGGAAACGCTGATGTCGTTTCCCGAGCGTGCCCGCATGCCGAACCTGCTCATTGTCGGCGAGAGCGGCATGGGCAAGACGATGATCATAGAGAAGTTCACCCGCGATCACGCGGCCAGCTTCGAGGAGGTGAGCGGACGGCTGCATATGCCGGTCGTCGCCGTACAGATGGTATCCGGGCCCGACGAGCAGCGCTTCTACCGCCGGCTCTTGGCGGCGATTGGTGCCCCGGAACCGCCGCGGGCGACGCTCTCCGTGCTGGAAAGCCTGGCCTTGCGACTGCTCGCCGAGTTGCGCCCAGGGATGCTGGTGATCGACGAGATCCACAGCCTGCAGGCGGGGACGATCCGAGAACAGGCGAGATTCCTGAACATGCTGCGCTTTCTGGGCAACGAGTTGCGCGTCCCGCTGGTCTGTGTCGGTACAG
Organism: Haematobacter missouriensis; assembly: GCF_000740775.1. Lineage (GTDB taxonomy): Bacteria > Pseudomonadota > Alphaproteobacteria > Rhodobacterales > Rhodobacteraceae > Haematobacter > Haematobacter missouriensis. The sequence goes on from NZ_JFGS01000021.1 coordinate 14,098, forward strand.
CGCAGGCTCGCAACGCGCTGCGCACCGATGATCAATTAGTGCGCCGCTTCGAGGCCTTCGCATTGCCGCCTTGGCGGGAGGGCGAGGATCTGAACGGGCTGATGAGTACGCTCGCGCGCACGCTGCCGCTCCGACGCGAAAGCCAGATCGACGGACAGGCGCTCACGCGGATCATCAAGGTGACCGGCGGCATCACCTCGGGCATCTTTTCGATCCTGTCGCAGCTGGCGATCGCCGCCATCGAAAGCGGCGAGGAACGCATCCTCTCGCGCGATATTCTGGGCGGCGACCGGTTGCAGTCGGTCCTGGGAGAGCCGGTGTGACGCGGTGCGGGCGCCTGCCGGTTGTCTACGTCCCCGACGCCGACGAGCGGTTGTCCTCCTGGGCCGCGCGCATGGCCCCGTTCTACGCCATGACTGTTTCGGAATTTGTCTCCGCGCTTGGCCTGCAGGGGCACGACGTGTTCGACCTGGAATGGCGTCTTTCGGAAGGGCAGGGGGCTCTGATCGCGGCACGGACTGGCCTTTCGCCTGAAGCTGTGCGGGCGATGACGTTTTGGGATCTGCTGCCTGAAGCGCGTATGATGATCGCGCGCGGGCATGGACGTCGTTGCCCGGCTTGCCCATCGGACATCCGTCGAAGAACCTCGGCGCTGCCTTGGGCCTTTCACTGTGCGGTCCACGTCGCGGACTTACAGGATGCCGCCGGCGGCTCGCTTCCGGCCATATTGGGCACCGGGCCGATGGCCGCATTGGAGAGGGCTGCGAAGGCCGGTGCGACCGTTCTCGAGGCCTGGGCGCATGGCGTCGGGCAGCAGGGCTTCGGCCCGGTCGAGATGCTGGCGCTGCTGACGGCGCGACACCGGCGTGCCTCGCCGCTGTCCCTGAGGGAGCAACCGCGCATGTCGCTCCAGACCCGGCGGGACTACCACGAATTCCTCACGACGCCGATCACTCGACAGGCGCTAACGGTGATCGTTCCCGAATATGATCGGGTGGCCCCGGTGCTGACGAAACCGGTCCTGTCTGGGCCGCGCAGCCTCGCTCAGGGCTCGCTGTTGCAATCCTTCGCGCTGACCGTTGGCATCGGCCGGATCGCTGAAGATCCTGTCGCGCGAGCGATCGACGTTCTGCTCGCCAGTGATGCGGACGGGGAAGGGCGGGTGCAAGCTGTGCTCAGCTCATGGCCTCTCTCGTTGAGAAGGCGTATCTCTGCCCGTCTCTGGCGTGCTCAGCGCGACGAGAGCGCGCGCCAGATCGTTGCGAAACCATCGAGACGGGGTCAGTCTCACAAATACCGGCGCGTCCAGTCTCATGAATACCGCGCCAGAATCTCATGAACCCCGGCATGCTCTTCGACGAAGTGCTTGAATCTCACGAATTCTGGCCATCCGACAGCGAATTCCGGCTGTTTTGGCGATCAGAACGGGCATCTCTCTATAAAAGAGCAATACATCCGATAATACAATCTTATTGGATATTATGTAGGAATGACAGGCGCGGCGGATATTGCGAGTAAAACTAGCATAAAACGCCGATACTTGCTAGCGTCCAGCCATGAAAGTTGCCGCAAGATCTCCCCTGCCGCCCCGAAATCCTCCGGCCTTACCGCGCTGGATCCGGCAGGGTACGGGCCGAGATGAGGTTGAAACAGCGATGTTTTCTGCCGGGGCAACCCTTGCTGTGCTGGACTCGATTGCCCGGTCTGAGGATCCGGTCGGCGTCCTCTGGCGCAAGCGACTGGCGCTCTCGAGCGCAGTGGCAGTTTCCCAGTTGGAAGGGCGCCGGGAGGGTGAGGCGCAACTGCGTGATGCCTTGGCGCTGTGTAAACCCGGCGATGATCCCGGCCCCGCCGGGCGGATGCTGCTCGGTTGGCGCGCCTTGGGCGAGGCGCGGGCGTTGAGATCCGCCGAGTGGCCAGGCCGGCTGCCCGGCTTCTTCGATCTGCCATCCGGGCCGAGTGCTGAGGTCTTGCGCGAACTTGGAGCGCGCTTTGTCGGGCGGACCCAGCCGTTGCGCTTTGCCGCCGAGGCCGCGCGCGAGGCTCTCGCCCTCGGACCGGTCCATCGCGGCTTGGCGCTCTGGCTGGCGGATGCGCTTTTGGCTCGGGCACTCGGCTGGGACCGGCCGGTGCCGCTGCTCGCCGCTCATTTGCCGCGGGCAGCCCTCCGGCTGGAAGGGGAGGCGTGGCTTGCGGCCTGCGCAAGTGCCTGGGGCAGGGGGGCGGTTGCCGCCTTCGATCTGCACATCGAGCTGACCCGCCGCGCCGATGCGTTGCGCGCCGCGCATTTGCGGCGGCCGGGAAAGGACACAGCATCCATCACCACCGGGCTCCTGACGGAGGATGCGCTGGCGGCTCAGGCGGGGGCCGAGGCCAGTGATCGTGCGGCGCGGCGGCTCTTTGATCGGCTGACCTCGCTGGGGTTGGTGCGTGAACTGACCGGGCGGTCGACCTTTCGGCTTTACGGGTTGTGACAATGACCCCGAAATCATCTGAGCCGCTGGACATCGAACTCGCGGACCTGCCGCAGGCACTGCGTTGGAAGGAATGGATGGCTCGGGTCGAAGCGGTACTGTTCGCGGCCTCTGAGCCGGTCGGGCGCGACATACTGGCTCGCGTGGTCGGCCGGGATTGTGCGCTGGATCTGTTGATTGAGGATATTTCGGCGGAACTGGCGGGGCGTCCTTACGAGATCGCGCGCGTTGCGGGAGGCTGGCAGTTCCGCACGCGGCCGCACCATGCGGTGGCGATCCGCGTCGCGCGCGGCGAGGATGACGCTGTCCGAGAATTCACGCAGAACGAAGCCCTCGTCCTGACCATCATCGCCTATATGCAGCCGGTGACCCGCGGCGCGATCTCGCGCCTCACGGGGCGCGAGATCAGCCGAGATCTGATCGCCCGCCTGCACCGCCAGGACCTGATCGCCCGCGGACCGCGCAGCCCCGAACCCGGTGCGCCCTACACTTACGTCACCACGCCCGGGTTTCTGGTGCAGTTCGGGCTGGAGACGCTGCGCGACCTGCCGGACCTTGAAGCGCTGGAAGATGCCGGGCTGCTGAAACCGGTGGGAGAGATTGATCTGGATTTCCCTATTTCTTCTGACGGGCCAGAATAGGCCATCCTTTACACAGATGTATGCGGCATGGGCGAAAGCTGGGTTGATGGACGTCGAGACCGCGAGTATCGTCATGCAAGGCAGAACAGCGGAAGTTGAAGGCAAACAGGCCCTTCCGAGGACTTTGGAAGGTGAAATTTTGAGTCAGGAAACGATCAAGACCAACGCCGCGTACATCTGGTCCATTGCGGAAATCCTGCGTGGGGATTTCAAGCAATCCGAATACGGCAAGATCGTCCTTCCCTTCACTGTTCTGCGGCGCCTCGACTGCCTTCTGGAGCCGACCAAATCGGTCGTGCTGGAAACGGCTTCTACGCTGCCCGAAGAAACTGATGACGAAGCGCGCGCGATGATCCTGACGGCCATCGCCTCGCCGGGTGGGCAGATCTATAACGAGAGCCAGTTCACCTTCGCTTCTTTGCGGGGACAAGATCCACGCCAGCTTCGGGCCAACCTGATCGACTATATCGCTAAGTTCAGTCCGAACGTTCGCGACATCTTCATTGAGAAGTTCGAGTTCACCGAAGCACTGAAGAAGCTGGATAATGCCGGTATCCTATGGGCGGTTTTCGACCGCGTCAGCCAGATCGACCTGCACCCGGAAGCGGTATCTAACCTCGAAATGGGCTATCTGTTCGAGGAGCTGATCCGTCGCTTCTCAGAAATGTCCAATGAAACAGCAGGGGAGCACTTCACCCCTCGGGAGGTCGTGCGTTTGATGGTCGACCTGCTGATCGCCAACGATCAGGGGGCATTGTCCGGGCGGCACATCGTGCGCCGTATATATGATCCAGCGTGCGGAACGGGTGGGATGCTGTCGATCGCCGAGGAACGAATGGTGGAGATGAACCCCACCCTGCACGTCGATCTGTTCGGCCAGGAACTGAACGCGGAATCCTTCGCCATCTGCAAATCGGACATGCTGGTCAAAGGGCACGACGCGTCGCGCATCGCATTCGGCAACACGCTGATCCAGGACGCGCACAAGGGGCAGACCTTCCACTACATGCTGTCTAACCCGCCCTATGGTGTGGACTGGAAGAAGTACGCGGATCCGATCAAGGAAGAGGCCGCAGACCGTGGAATGAAGGGTCGGTTCGGTGCAGGCCTGCCGCGCATCTCCGACGGTCAGCTGCTGTTCTTGCAGCACATGATTGCGAAGATGCGCGATGACGAAAATGGCTCGCGCATCGGCATCGTCATGAACGGATCGCCGCTGTTCACCGGCGGCGCGGCATCGGGTGAGTCCGAGATCCGGAGGTGGATGCTGGAAAACGACTGGGTCGAAGCGATCATCGCCCTACCGACTGACATTTTCTACAACACGGGCATCCAGACCTATGTGTGGATCCTGACCAACCGCAAGCCCGTTGATCGGCGCGGCCGGGTACAACTGATCGATGCCTCAGGCGAACGGTTCTGGCGCTCAATGCGCAAATCCCTCGGATCGAAACGTCGGGAAATCACCGACGAGGCCCGGGCAGAGATCGTGCGGATCTACGGCGAGTATCTGAACGGCCATGCGGGCTATGGCGACGTGTCCAAGATCTTCCCGACCACCGATTTCGGCTATCGTGAAATCCGGGTGGAACGGCCCCTCCGCCTTCGTTTCGAGGTCACAGACGAGGCGTTGATCGCGCTCGCGCAGGACAGGGCCATGGAAAAGCTGACCGCTTCGGAACGGCAGGACCTGTTGGTCGCTCTGAAGGCCGACCTGGGCGGTGAGGTGTTCATGGACCGCGTCGACTTCGACAAGGCTCTGACCAGGATGCTGCGCGAAGCAAAAATCAAGATCGGCGCGCCTGTGCGCAAGGCCGTCCTGGCGCAGTTCGCGACACCGGATGAAGACGCGGCGATCTGCCGGGACAAGGACGGGAACCCCGAGCCCGACACCAGTCTGCGGGATCATGAACTTGTCCCCTTGCTGGAAGACTGGCAAGCATACTTCGACCGCGAGGTGCGTCCGTTCGTGCCTGACGCGTGGGTGGACACAGCGTATACCGACGACCGCGACGGCCAGGTCGGCCGCGTGGGCTACGAGATCAACTTCAACCGCTACTTCTACCGCTACGTCCCGCCGCGCCCCCTGGCCGAGATCGACGCCGAACTGAAGTCGCTCGAGTCCGAGATCGCCACCCTGTTGTCCGAGGTGACGGTGTGAAATTTTCGTGTCTGCGTGCGGTTCGTTATTGCTTTGGTGACAACCCTCGACTAACTGTTGCTTCAACAAGACCCGCCACGCCTCGGGCAGAGCTTCGGCTTTGTACTGCGCACCCTGGCGGGTTACTTGTTTATGGGGCCTGCATTCGTGCCGAAATCGGCGGCATGGTGGCCCGATGAAGTTCACCAAACCCGCCACATCCATCACCGATCAACTCGCACTGCTGCGTCGTCGCGGCATGGTGATCGATGATGAACCCGCCGCCCGTCATTACCTGCAGCACATCTCCTACTACCGGCTGCGCGCCTACTGGCTGACCTACGAGACCCCGGCCGCTGCGGGTGATCATGCGTTCCGGCCCGGCACGCGGTTCGAAGATGTGCTTGCCCTCTACGTCTTTGACCGCCAACTGCGTCTGTTGGTCATGGATGCCATCGAGCGGGTGGAGGTCGCCCTGCGCGCCGGATGGGCGCATCACATGGCGATGACCCATGGCTCGCATGGGTATCTGGATCAGGCGCTCTATGACAGTCGCGACCGTCACGCCCGCGCCGTGACGTCGCTGTCGGACGAGTTCAAGTGGTCGAAGGATACCTTCGCCGAGCACTATCGCACCAAATACACCGACCCGGTTTTGCCGCCGATCTGGATGGCGGCTGAACTGATTTCGTTCGGCCAGCTGTCGAAATGGTTGGGCAACCTCAAACTGCGGGCGGACCGCCAGGCCATCGCCAAGCCCCTGGGGCTGGATGAAAAGGCGCTGATCTCGTTCGCGCATCACATGAGCTATGTACGCAACATCTGCGCCCATCACGGGCGGCTGTGGAACAAGCGGTTCACAGTGACCATGGCAGTGCCGAAGTTCCCGGCCACGCTGCCGGTGGCGATGCGCGGCGCCCATGAGCGGATGCTGCACAATACCCTCGTGATGCTGGATCACCTGCTGGGTGTCGCGGCCCCCGACAGCGGCTGGCGCGGGCGGCTGGTGGCGTTGATCGACGGATGCCCACAGGCCGATCCGGCGGCGATGGGCTTTCCGGCCGATTGGGGGGCCCGGACGGCTTGGAGGGTGGGGGCATGAAACTCGACGATGCCAAACACCTCGTCCGACAGAGACTGATTGAAGAAAACGAGCTTCCCGAGGTTCCGGCCGGTTGGACCGTCGAGCGGCTCCGTTTCCTTTTTTCGGAAAGCAAGGAGCGCAATGGCAAGGAACCCGTTGGCGAAATGCTCTCCGTGTCCGAATACCACGGTGTCACTCCAAAGGATTACGACGCCGAAGAGCGCAAGCGTGCGGACGATGAGGTCGAAACTTATCGGGTCGTGAGGCCGGGCCAGCTGGCTGTTAATTCGATGTGGTTGAACCATCTTGGTTTGGGCGTTTCCGACCATCTTGGCTACGTCAGCCCGGCATATGGGGTCTACAACATATCTGACCGGCTTGACCGCCGTTTCGTGCACCACCTTCTGCGTTCGCAATTCTATTTGCGGATCTACACCCGATATCTTTATGGCATTCGGCCCAACTCCTTTCAGATCAAATCCTATGATTGGGCGAATATACCCGTCATTGTTCCCGACCTCGCCACCCAGAAGCAGATCGCCGATTTCCTCGACGCCGAAACTGCCCGGATCGACGCGCTGATCGAGAAGAAGCAGCGGTTCTCCGACATCTTGGCGGCCAATAGGATGGACGCGGTCTTGCAGGTGTTTGAGCAGTTCAACGCACCGGTGATGCAGATCACGCCTGAGACGTACGCAACCGATATCCGCACCGACGGTTGGTCGGTGAGGCGGGTCAAGCACGTCATAAGCTTCATGACATCAGGTTCGCGCGGTTGGAGCGACCTGATTTCCGACGAGGGCGAGTTGTTCCTTCAAAGTGGCAACATCGGCCGCAGCATGGAGGTCGTCCTTGATACCGCGCAACGGATCCAACCGCAGAGCGGAGCCGAGGCGAAACGGACGCGGCTACAGGCCAAAGACGTTCTGGTGTGCATCACGGGTGGGCGCACCGGTGCTGTAGGATACTTGGAGCAGATTACCGAGCCTGCTTACATCAACCAGCACGTCTGCCTCCTGCGGGCACGACCCGCATTGATGGAGCCAAAGCTGCTGGCCCACATCCTTTATTCGCGAATTGGCCAAAAGCAACTCGATTTCTTCCAGTACGGCTTAAAGCAGGGATTGGGCTTCTCGCAGGTAGGAGAGGTCCGTGTTCCAGTCCCGCCGCGGGGTCTTCAGAATGAAATTCTGCGTGAGATTGACCAGGCGCTGATGAAAATCGACAAGCTGCTGGAACTTCAGTCCGCCTCCATCACGAAACTGCGCGAATACCGCGCTGCGCTGATCACGGCTGCGGTTACTGGCCAGATCGACGTAGCTGCCCATGCGCGGCCGGTGGAAACTGCACAACCTCGCGCAAGCGGTGAAGTCGTGCCCCTTCGGCCCGTGGCCATTCCAGATCGTCGCACCATCCGTGTACTGGTCGCTGCCGACGTGGTTAATCGCCTTGGCGCCGATCCCTACCTTGGGCGCACGAAGCTGCAAAAGCTGATGTTCCTCGCCGAGGCGCATGCCAATATCAACGACATTGCCGGTCGCTATCAACGGTACCGCTATGGCCCCTATGACGACGCCATGGTGCAGGAAATCGAACTGGGCCTGCGGCAGGACGGCTACTACGACACCAGGGAAGGCACGGGTGTCGATCGCGAGAAGGTGGCGTTTCTGCAGATGTCGCGCGCCGGGAGCCATCGCGATGCCATTGCGGCGGCACTGGGCGGCAAGACAAATACCCTTCGGCAGCTTGTTGACCTGTTCAAGGGCAAGGATACCGAGGCAACCGAGGCCGTCGCAACCCTCTACGCCGTTTGGAACGATGCGCTGATTGACGGCAAGCAACCTGACGACGCCGCCATCATCCGGGGTTTCCTGCAGGACAGGCATCCGGAGAAGGGCAAATTTAAGCAGGCCGACCTGCAGACCTGGCTCGACTGGATGCGCCGCCACGGCCTTGTCCCCAAAGGGACCGGCCCGCGGACAGTCTCGACCAACACGCCCAGCTTGTTCGAGCGGGAGTAACCGGATGGTTTGTCCCCGGACGGTGCATTCATGACGGACGACACGGCTCGCCTACAGTCGGCGCCGTTGTTTTCCGACATGGGCGACAGGGCCGCGCGTGACGACGAATGGTCCTACCCCAAGGGGATACTGAGGGACGGGATGGTCGCGTTGGACGAAAACAAGCGAGGATTGGCAGATCAGTATTTCGACGCGGCCGAAGCCGTCGTGAAGCTGGTCAACGACAATCAGGTGGCCGATTACACCGTTTCCAGTCCCATCCTGTACCTCTATCGCCACTCGTTTGAGCTCTATCTGAAGTGCCTGATTGAAGCGAGCGGCGGCAAGCCGGGCCGGGAACATGACTTGGCGAAACTGCTGGCAATGGCCCCCTGCCTGCCTGACTGGATGCGAAACCGCATTCTAGAGTTGCATGCCGTTGACCCGCGCTCGACCCACCTGCGATACGGCCATGAAAGCGGTCAGTTCCCCGGGCCTGAGGGTTGGGCAGAGATGAACTTTCTCCGCGACGCCATGCGCGCATTGCGGGCTCATTTTGTTGATTTGATTGAACGCCTGCGTCTGAATGTTCCGACCGGCGGCGCGCGAGGAGGAAATTCATGACCAGTCCCAATATCCGACGCGAAAAGCTGCACACCGAAGAGGCGGTCGAAATCCATCTGGTAGATCAGCTTGTCTCCAACCAGGGCTGGCGGGAACGCTCCTACACCACGTTTGATCGTACGAATGCCATTGACCCGGAAATGGCTGCGGAGTTTGTCCGGACGACCCAGCCCGAGGCGTGGTCGCGCCTGAACGATCAGTACCCCGGACGAGCCGAGGCTGAGCTTGCCCGGCAGATTGCCAGTCGTCTTGGCGCGGTCGGCACGCTGGAGGTGCTGCGGCAGGGGATCACCATCGTCCCAGGAATCCGCATCAGCCTGTGCGGGTTTCGTCCGGCTTCGGGGATGAACCCCGACCTGGTGCGCGCCTACGAGGGCAACATTCTGACCGCCACGCGTCAGGTTCGCTATAGTCGTTCGTCCGAGAACGCCATTGACGTCGTCTTGTTCGTGAACGGCATCCCGGTGATCACGCTGGAGATCAAGAACACGCTGACGGGGTCGACCTATCAGACGGCCGAAACCCAGTATCGCCGCGACCGTTCGCCAAATGGCGAGCCGCTGTTGACGTTCAAGCGCGGAGCGCTGGTCCACTTCGCTTTGGATCAGGACAATGTCTCGATGACCACGCACTTAGAAAACGGGCGGACGCGGTTCCTGCCCTTCAACCGGGGGCGTGATGGCGGTGCAGGCAATCCGGATGTCGAGGGTGAGTTTCGTATCGCCTACCTCTACCGTGATGTGGAGGGCAGCAAGGCGGTGTGGTCCCGCGAGGTCTTGCTCGACATCATCCACAAGTTCGTGTTGGTGAGCGAAGTCGAAGAGCCCGGGGGCAAGGTTAAGCGCACGACCATCTGGCCCCGGTTTCATCAGCTTGATGCTGTGCGCCGTCTGTGCGCCGATGCGAAGCAAATGGGCGCTGGTCGGAACTACCTGTTCCAGCATTCGGCGGGTTCCGGCAAATCGAATACCATCGCATGGGTGGCCCATCAGCTTGCCACCCTGCACGACCATCAGGATCGGCCTATCTTTGACAGCGTGATCATCGTCACCGATCGGGTCGTCCTGGACCGGCAACTACAGAACACCGTGAAGTCGTTTGCCCAAACCGCGAATTATGTGAAAGCCATCGACGGTACTTCGCGGCAGTTGCGCGCCGCCATCGAGCAGGGCGCCAAGATCATCATTTCGACGATCCACAAGTTCTCGACATACCAGATGAGCGTCCTGAAGAACGAGGCCAAGCGCAGGTTCGCGATCCTGATCGATGAGGCGCATAGTTCGCAGTCAGGGAAGCATGCCGACAGCATGGCGCGTGTGTTGGCGGATGGTGGAATCGCCGACGAAGATGAGCTGGACGAGGTTGAGCAGGCCCTGTTGGAACTGCAGCGCTTGCGCGGTCCACAAGCCAACCTTTCGTATCTGGCCTTTACCGCCACCCCTCGCAACGTGACGATGGAACGGTTCGGGATCAGCGGACTCGACGGGCTGCCCGCGCCGTTCCACCTCTATTCGATGCGGCAGGCGATCGAGGAGGGGTTCATCCTCGACGTGCTTCAGAACTACCAGACCTATCAGGCATATTTTGCCTTGGAAAAGGCCATCGACGAGGATCCGGAGCTTCTGGAGCGTAAGTCCCGGCGCAAGGTCGCGCGTTACGTTGATTTCCATGAAACCGCGATGGATCAAAAGGCCGAGGTGATCGTCGAGCACTTCCGACGCCATGCTCTGCCGGAGCTGGCTGGGCAGGCCAAGGCCATGGTTGTCACCTCCAGCCGGGAACACGCCATCCGCACCCATCAGGCGATAAGCCGATACATCGTCGCGCAGGGCTATGACGACGTGCATTCTCTGGTCGCATTCTCGGGCGAGATATTGGTGGACGGTCAGGCCTACTCGGAGCCCGGGATGAACGGATTTCCGGAAACGGAACTGCCCCGCAGGTTCGATGGTGCTGAGTTCAACGTGCTGGTGGTCGCCGAAAAGTATCAAACGGGCTTCGATCAACCGAAGCTGGTTGCGATGTACATCGATCGTAAGCTGGATGGGCTTCAGGCCGTCCAGACATTGTCGCGCCTCAACCGGACATTTCCGACCAAAACCCGAACCTTCATTTTGGACTTTCGTAATGCAGTCGACGAAATCCAAGAGGCGTTCAGGCCATACTTCAATGCCACGGGTATGGAAGACCGATCAGACCCGAACCAGATTTACAACCTGCAAGCTCGTTTGAATGCCTTCGGGATCCTTCAGCAGGATGAAATTGACCGTTTTGTCGCCCGTTTCCTTGGAAATCGTCAGGCGGCCGATGAGCGACCGGTTCTGGAAGGAATCGTGCGTCAGGCGGTTGATCGCTTTGAAACACAGTTGGCCGAAGATGAGCAGGAGGAGTTTCGCCAGCTGCTGGCGTCCTACCTGCGCTTCTATTCATTCATCGCGCAGGTGGTCAGTCTCCAAGACACGGGGCTAGAGAAGCTGCATGTTTATGGTTCCTGGCTGAAGCGGCTGCTTCCGTCTCGCGCCGCGCCCGAAGGCGAAGACATCACCGATGACATGCTTCAATTGACAGCGTATCGCCTGCAGGATCAGGGCGTTTCGGACGGCCGCCTTCAACGCGACGAGACCGCCAATCTGTCACCAATCGACCGGTTTGGTGCCAATGCCTATACCGAGGAAGAGCAGAGGGCACTTTCTGAAATTATCGATGCATTCAACGCGCGCCATGGGACGAGTTTCACTGAAGAAGATTACATCCGTTTCGAAGCTGTCAATGATGCCATTCTGGATGACGATGCGTGGGTGGAGATTTTGCGGAATAACGCGCCGGAGGTTGTGAAGGACCGCTTCAATGCAGAATTCATGCGCCGCGCCATCAATGTATTTCAGAGGGACAATCAGATGCGAAACGCTTTCATGCAGGATAAGGAGGCGCGTGACATGCTCATGGGGTTGATGTTCCGTCGTGTGATGCGGGCTGCACGGGCCGCTTGATCTTGAAGTTGGTGTTTTCTCCGCAAGGAGCCGTGAGCCTGACGTTTTGACCGCTAGCGAGATTGGAACGTGTGCATACTTCGGCTCCCTTTCGTTGACGATCATGCCACGTAGGCATGACTGCAGATTTTTTTGCGCGGGTAGAAGGTGAATTGTAGCCATGAGCTTCATGACTGAGCAGTTTCATCGCCGGATCGTGCCCGCTGAGACGGCCATTCCGTGTGCTGCCAGTTGCGCCTGAAACCTCGAACAGCCGAACTTGGACCGCAGATCTTCCACCCGGTTATCATAGCAACTCTCGCCGATTGCCCGTTTCAGATCATTTTCATGGAAGTATCGGTTGCCGAACGGCGCGGGCGCGATCAGCCGTTGCAATTCGCTCTCCTTTGGCGAAATTGACCGAGGCGTTGTATGGGATAGGCCCGGCCGAACTTCACCACCGCCGCCACGCCACTTCCGCATAAACCCGAGCAGATACCCCGCTGGCACAGCCTCTCGCCCACGCCGCCGGTTGAACTCCCGGAAGCGATCCCAGATGTGCCGGCTGTCTGCCGCACGGCAGGGCAGGGCGGTCTTGGCCTTCCCGATCAGTGCCAGCCAGCGCGCTGTCGGTTCAGGTCCGCCACGACCCACCATGATTGTTCCATGAAATACATTTTTGTTTGAATCTCTTATATAAGGCGAGATGTCAGCTGTGGTTGACACGTCATCCTCGACACCCGGCTCATCGCAACAGCCGAACCGGAAGAGCCAGGGCGCGAACCTGCCCTTGCCGCGATGGCGCAAGAGCCGCAGCCCGGAAGTCGCCAACTCCGTCAGCAGGCTGTGCAGATGCTGGCGCGAGACCTCCATCCGTTCGGCGAGATCGCTCAGAGTAAAGGCGGCGGTTCCATGGGGCAGGCCGTTGTAGCCTTCCTTCCAGGCGATGCCGTCGAGGATCAGTGTCGCAAGCTTGTGTGCGGCGCAGGAGAGGTTTGTGTGGGTGATGCGGCGAAGGATGGCGCCAGTGGTGAGTTCCATGATCGTCGTCTCCGATACGACGCGCCAAGCACACAGCAATACATCACCATCGCATGCAATATAACATTATTGGTTGCGCAACCTCAAAGGATGGACTAGAATACTCTGGCTAGGTGAGTGTTCTTTGAGGTTTTGGTGTTGGGCCTTTGGTCTGGCGTCGTCTTCAAAAAGGGGATCGAACGTCCCCGACACAGAGAGCCGCCGGGGCCGCAAGGCTCCGGCGGCTTTTCAATAGCGGACCTCTTCCGAGCCATAGTTTCCGGCATGGTCACGCCAGTCCACAAAGACCGAGCGCCAGGAATAGCTGCGGCAATGCTCCGGCACCGCGAGATCAGATGCCTCCGGGACAGCACCAACTGAGGATCGGGTCCAGCCATAGTCGCCTTGCGTGCCATAGGAGCCGAGACGGGTGGAATCGCTCTGGATGCAGTCGCCATCACGGTTCTGATGCTGGCTGAACTGGATGTGGTAGACTCGGATGCTGCGTACGAAGTCAAAGGCATCGCCGGAGATGTCGATGTTGGCCTGCCCCTCGGCTTGCGCGAGGATCAGCCCGGGTACTTCGATAGGGGGCGACCGCGTGCGTACAGGCGGCTCGCGGAACGCAATGTCATAGAGCCGCTCCATCGGGCTGAGCGGCGCTTGACCGCCGAAGGATGCGCCCATCGGGCAGCGCCAGATTTGTAGGGGCGGCTCGACCGGCCAGGGCGTGATGCGGCGAATGAACTCGGCTCGGGCCCTGGCGCAGGGGACAGAGGAAGGCCAGCCGCCGGCGAGGCAAAGGAGGATGGCACAGTCGATCTGGTAGCTCTGCGCCTTAACGGGTGCAGGGCTCGAGACTGCGGCGGACAGGGCCAGAGAGGCTGTCAGAACGGTGGATCGAAGGGCAGGATACATGGAGGCGACTCGCTCAGTTACCCCCTATCGCTACGATACACCATTATTGAATGCAACATTCTTGCATTGCTTGTCGTGTGGCTGGCGTGTCTGATCTTCGCCCTAGTGTCCCACCACGCTCTGGAAACGCCCGTAATCCTGACTGACCTCCTGTGCCTCGGAGAAGGCCCGGGCACGCTCGGCATCGAGGCAGCGGAAGTAGTCCTGCACTGCGGAGATGTAGTCCTCGAAGTCGTCCCGGATCAGATCGGCATAGGCCCGTACATCGGCCGGGTCGCTTGGCAACCATGGCCGTTCAGGGGGATCGCATGATGCTAAGGCGGCGGAGCAACTCACCATGATGGCGACAAGGCAGGGCATAAGGCTTAGCTTCACCATGTTTCGGACGAGGCCCCGTCATTGCTTTGATTTGTCACTGTCTTGGGCTATCCACCCTTATGGTGCGATGATCTGCCGTCAAGGCATCAAATAATCGTTGCCATCAATAATGGTGTAATGATACGGCTATGGTGATTTGATTCCCCATGGCCTGACCCATTCTATGGAGAGGAGCCGCGGGGAGACCATGCTAGAAGACGCCCCGAATGTGGTTACAGAAGACGGATTGCGACAGCTGCTCGCGCAGGGCTATTCGGCCGAAGTGGTCTGTCGGACCGCAGCCGAGAAGCGCCTCAACGCCTGGTACGGCTCCTGGTATGTGCGGGCCATCGGCCCTTCGGGCGGCGATGAGAAGATCGTCGTCACCAGCCGCAATTACATCAAGGCGCGCGAGTTCAAGACCGTCGTTGGGCTCGTCAGTTTCCTCTCTGATATCGGGATGCGCACGGCGCATATTCCGCTCGACGAAGGGGGGCGCTCTCTCCACCAACTGCCCGCGCAGCAGAGCTGAGGCTTCATCCCTTCTTCTGGCCCTCTGTGTCCTTGCCGGGATCGCTCCAGCTGGCGCGAGGGCCGAGGGCTTTGTGTTTCGGGTAGCGCTGGACGGCCAACTGGCGGCGGTGTCATCCGATACCGGCTTCATGCGCCAGTTTGGCACCGAGACGCCGGATCGCCTCTTCCTCTTCACGACACCGCAGGATGATGCTGAAGCTGGTGCCAGTGTCCCCATGCCGCGGCCTGCTTCTGCCAGCCCCGAGATCCTACAGGGCATCGAAGACACCGCGCTGCGCTATGGTGGCCATGCCGCGCTGAGGCGGGCGGGGCTGTCTGTCAGCGACTGGACGCTGTTCTACCGCGCCAACATCGAGGTCGAGAGCGCCTATAACCCTTCCGCCCTCAGCCATGCCGGCGCCATCGGCCTTGGCCAGCTGATGCCCGACACCGCCAGCTTTCTCGGGGTCGATCCGAATGACTGGCGGCAGAATCTCGACGGATCGGCCCGTTATCTTCTCCTGATGCTCGAGACCTTCGGCACGCCGGAACTGGCGCTTGCCGCCTATAACGCCGGACCCGAGGCCGTCAGCCGCCACGGCGGCATCCCCCCTTATGTTGAGACCCAGGGCCATGTGGCCCGTGTGCAGGCCGTTTATGCGCGGCTGAAAGGAACGAGTTGATGAAATCCCCTTCCGTCACGGCGGTCATGACAATGGCCTTTGTGGTGCTGGCAGGCCCTGCGCTGGCTCAGAGCATCGACCTCTCGCCGGTGCAGACACTGCTGCAAGGCATTGTCGATGCCATCACCGGCCCTCTGGGCATCGTGATCGGCACGCTGGCACTGATCGGGGTCTTCCTGTCCTGGCTCTTCGGCATCCTCGACTTCCGTCAGGCGCTCTGGGTTCTGGTGGCGATCGCCGGCATCGCCGCCGCACCGACCATCGTTGCCGCGATCTGGACCACTTGAGGCCTGGGTAGCATGGCGGAACAGTCGCGCGTTTTCATCGGCCTCTTGCGGCCCCCCAAGCTGATGGGGCTGCCGATCATGTATGCCATGGTCTGGCTTTTTGGGTCGTCGATGCTGTTCCTCTGGGTCCAGAGCTGGATCATCGTCGTGGCGGCCGGGATTACCTGGCCGCTCTTATGGAAGGCGGCGGATTGGGATCCGAACTTCCTCGACGTGCTGGTGATTACGCTGCAAGAAACCCCGCCGACGCGGAACCGCAAACATCACGGGGGAGACAGCTATGCCCCATGATGCAGCGATCGCCGAAGCGGGTGAAGCGTCGCTCGCACTCGACCCGATCTCGGCGCTGCCGGAATGGTCCGGAAAGGAGAAGCGGCTCGCACATATGCTGCCCTATGTCAGCCTGGTGGCCGGCAACACCATCCGCACCCGCGGCAATGAGCTGATGCAATGCATCCGGCTTGAAGGGGTGAACAGTACGACTTCCGAGGACAGCCATCTTGACCGGATCGGGGCACTGCTCGCGGGTGTGGTCGCGCAGGTCGGGACGGAGTTTTCGTTCTATCTGCACAAGGTCTCAAAGGCGGTGGACACGGGCCTGCCGCCGATCCCAGGCGACGGGTTCGCGGCTGCGATTGATGCGTGTTGGCAGGCGCAGCTTGCGAAGAGCGGGCTGCGCGACAAGACCCTGACGCTCTCAATCCTGAAACGCCCCGATCCGGGGAGCCGCATCCCCTTCGTTGCTGCGGCCTCCCGCGCGCGGCTGGCCGCTGACACAGCTCGCCGACTGCGCAAGCTCGATGAGGTGGTGGGCTTCATGCTCTCCAGCTTCTCCGATCTGAAGCCCCGCCTGCTGACCGCCGAAAGCGGAGAACTGCTCGGTTTCCTCGGCAGCCTGAACACGGGCGAGGAACACCCTCTCTTCCCGGCATCGCGCCTCGGCATCCTCGCCGAAGACGTGGCCAATACCCGCGTGACCTTCCGCGGCGCGGAGATCCACCTGACTGACGGGGCCGTGGGCGAGAAGTTCGGGGCGATCTTTGCCGTCAAGAACTATCCGGCCAAGACAGACAGCCTGATGCTCGATGAGTTGAACCTGCCCGTCGACATGGTGGTCACCCATTCCTTTGTGCCGATCAATTCGAACATCATGGCCGGGCGGATCAAACGCCAGCTGCGGCTGATGCAAGCCGCCAATGATGGTGCGGTCAGCCTCGCGCAAGAGCTGGAACTGGCCCAGGACGATCTGGAATCGAAGCGCCTGATCTTTGGCGAACACCACATGACCGTGGCGGTCTATGCCCGAAGCCGCGCCCATCTCGACGATATCTGCGCAGAGATCCGTAATATTTCCGCCAGTTCCGGCATCAACCTGATCTCGGAAGGTTTTGGGTCGCGCGCGCATTACATGGCGCAGCACCCGGGGAACACCGGCGCGCGGAGCCGCAAGGCTGCGATCACCAACCACAATTTCGCGGATCTGGCGACTTTCCACCGCACTCCACTTGGGAAGACCGGTGAGGAACTGCCCTGGGGCGTGCCGATCACGCTGTTTCCAACCCCGGAGCGAAGCGGTTTCCGGTTCAGTTTCCATGAACAGGGCTCGCCTCTGAAAGAGCCGACCGGCGGGCACACCCTGATCCTCGGACGTCCCGGTTCCGGCAAATCGGTGCTGGCTGCGTTTCTGATGACCATGGCCCGCCGGGCCGGGGCACGGCTCTTCATCTTCGACTACCGCGCCGGGATGGAAATGGCTGTTCGCGCCCTTGGCGGCAGCTACGCCACGGTCCGTGCAGGAAAGCCCACCGGACTGAACCCGCTTCAGACCGAGATCGACAATCGCGGCCAGGCCTGGCTGGCCGACTGGCTTGCCACGCTCCTTGAGCGCCGCGACCGACCGCTGACGCCGGTGCAGACCAACCGTCTGCAGGAGGTTGTGCGCCAGAATGCTGGCGCCGATCACGCGGGACTTCGCAACTGGTCAGATTTCGCCTCACTGCTGGTCTCGACCGATGATGACGGCGATCTCTTCGAGCGGATGCAGGAATGGACCGAGACCGGCCGCTATGGCTGGATCTTCGGGGCCAACCCGCAAGACGGCTTTTCGCTCGGCGGCGAGGTTTCCGGCTTCGACCTGACCGGTATTCTCGATTCCGAGAGTGAGCGCGAGCGGATGGCCGTGCTCTCTTACCTCTTCCGCCGGGTCGAGCGGGTGATTGAGGATCGACGCCCTACGGTGATCCTGATCGACGAGGCCTGGAAAGCGCTCGACAATGGCTACTTCGCGGATCGGCTGAGCAACTGGCTGGTCACCGCCCGCAAACAGAACGCGGTCGTTGTGATGATGACCCAATACGCGAGCCAACTCGAGCGCACGCGCACCGGCAAGACCATTGTCGAGGCGGTGCCGACACAGATCCTGCTGCCAAACATCCGCGCCAGCGCGGCCGATTACGCGATGCTCGGTCTCAGCGAGAAGGAACTCGATGTCCTTCTGGGTGTGGGTACCGCATCGCGCCTAGCGCTGGTGCGCGACGACCGAGGCTCGGTTGTCATCGATGCCGATCTCTCAGCCCTCGGCCCTCTCGTGACCGTCCTTGGCGGGATGGAGAAGGGCGAGCAACTCGTGGGGGCGGATTACCGCGACCGCCCTGATTTCTGGAAGGTGTAGTGTGATGTCTCGTGTAAATGGTGCCCGGCTTATCCATCTTCCTGTCCTCGGCAGTCTCCTGCTCCTTGCCGCTTGTGCAGGCGGGCAGGCCCCACGGGCCAATTGCTTCAGTTTCGCCGAGCGTCCCTCCGGCGTCACGGTCTCGACCATGGGCGGCGAGGTCTCGCGAGCGGCAGACCCCTGCGCCTTCACCCTGATTGGCGTGGCGGACTGACGGTATGGCCCGGATTCTGGCACCGATCCTGCCACAGGTCCTCATTGGGATTTCGCTGGCGCAGCCCTTGGGCGCACAAGGCGTGCCGACCTTTGACGCTCAGGGCTTTGCCAGGACAGCAGCGACGATTGCGCAACGGGATCTGGACATCGCGTTGCAACGGGATCGGCTGGCCCGGGAAGAGGAACTGGCCGATATCGAGCGCCAGCAACTGGCCTCACTTGAAAGCATCCTTCGCACGATGACCACCGGCGCGAGCGCTTCTGTCGGCGCGACCGTTGCAGCGCTGGAGGCCGGGAATGGGGAGGGGACGGCGGCCTCGGCAGTCTATGCGAACGAGGACGGCAACCCTGCCGCGACCCGTCTGTTCGGCGACGCCCGCGAGACGGTTGAAGAGCTGATCATCCGTGCCGCCCGCGACACCCATTCTCTTTCCGGCGTGTCGCGCGCCGGTCTGACACTGGTGCAATGGCGCTGCCTGCTTCAGGCCCTGATCTGGCAGGAAAGCCGCTTCCAGATCGGCGCTCGTTCTCCGGCGGGGGCGTTTGGCCTCACGCAGATCATGCCTGGTACTGCCGGCGATCTCGGCATCTACCCGGCCTATTACGATGATCCCTATCTGCAGGTGACCGGCGGTGCACGCTATCTCGCGCAGATGCTCGGCATGTTTGACGGCAACATCATCTATGCGCTGGCCGCCTATAACGCCGGGCCCGGCCGTGTGCAGCAATACAGCGGCGTGCCGCCGTTTGCTGAGACGCAGAACTATGTCGTGGTGATCCCTGCGCAGTACAACCGATACCTCGCGATGGTGGGCGGTCCCGATGCCCTCGGCACCATCGACCCAGTGCTTCTGGCAAATGCGAATTTCAGCCTCTCGGCGCACGGATCCGGCGTTTATGGCGACTATTCCATGGTCTCGGTTCAGGCGGCCGCACAGCGTATTATTAACATAATAGAGCTTATCGGAACAACCGAAGACGTGCAGGCGGCCATCGCGCTCAACACCTATGCGCGTGCCGAACTGGCCCGGATCGTCGCCACCCGCACCCGCCTGAAGGCGGCGCAAACCCAACCCCTCAGTGATGAGCAGCTGGCAATGGCTGCAGCCCAGGCGGCCGAGCGGCGGTTCATGGATTTTACAATGGAGGATCTGCGATGAGATATCTGCTGATCAGCACTGCCCTCTGCCTTGGCCTTGCCGCCGGCGCCTCCGCGCAAGGTGTGCCTACGGTTGATACCCAGAACATCGCCCAGGAAATCCGCCAGCTTCAGCAGATGCTGGAAGATTTCGGGATCCAGAGCGATATCTTCGAGAATGCGCTCGAACAGCTTGAAGTGCTCCAGCAGCAATTCGACCAGCTTCAGACCATGTATGCCTCGCTGACCGGGCCGCGCGAGATTCTCGGCCTCATCATGGGCGGCGAGCTCGATCAGCTGCTGGACGCCAAATTCGAGGACATCCCCGGCCTGATCCGGGGCATCCAGCAAGGCGATTGGAGCAATCTGCTCGGTGTGACCGCCGGACCGATGCGCACTCAGATGCAGGCGGCGCTCGCAAGTGCGGGCTTCGACGAGGATTCGCTCCGCGAGATAGCGACCAGTGGCAATCCAAGCGCTGAGGGGATCGCAACGCGCGCAACCACCGGCGCCGTGCTCTCGGCTGCCGCGCAGAACAGCCACGAAGAAGCCGCGCAGTCCCTTGCCCGGGTTGAGCGCCTGGTCGCGATGATCCCGGACATGGAGGATCTGAAGGCATCGATGGACCACAACACCCGGGTCACGGCGGAACTCGCGATTGCCATGACCCGGATGTGGGAGCTGGAGGCAATCCAGACCATCGGGGCCGGCAATGCTGGCGTGGTCGATGCCGCGACCATTGCTGAAGAGCGGCGCTACATGGATTTCACCATGCCGAGTCTCGAGTGAGCGCGGCAGATCCTGAGATGAGCATCCGGGAAGTTGTCGAAGAAGAACTGGTCTATGGTGCGCTGCGCCGGGAACGGCAGTGGCGAGTGATTGGCATCGCCGGCGCGGGCTTTGGTGTTCTCGGCTGCCTGGCGGCGGCGGCCGTCGCGATCTTCGTCGATCCGCCGCTGCCGGTGGTGGTGCCCTATGATCCCGAAAGCGGTCTCGCGCTGCCGAATGCCACGGTTGAGGCCGTGCGCCTCTCCGAGCGCCCGGCGGTGATCGAGTCGCAGATCTACCGCTACATCCTGGATCGCGAAACCTATAACCAGCTCGACAATGATTTGCGGGTGAACCGGGTTCTGGCGCAATCGGCGGGCGCCGCCGAAGCCGGCATGCGGGCGATGTGGACCAGCGGGCAGGAGAGTTTCCCGCCCACGCGCTATGGGCCTTCCGCCGAGATGGCGGTCGAGATTGCCAGCATCACCCTGATTGGCGAGAACCGGGCGCAGGTCCGGCTGCGCAAACGCCTGACCAGCCCGCAGGGCGGACAGGTCGGTCTCTTCACGGCAACGCTGATGTTCGAGTTCCGGCCCGAGCGCGCCCGCAGCATCGATGATGTCTGGCAGAACCCCTTCGGCTTCACCGTGACCCAATATGCCATCAGATCGGACCGGTCGGAATGAACTGCTTCAGGCCATGCGCCCTGCCCCGCCTCCTCTCTCCTTCCCGGCTTCTTGCTGCCGCACTCATCGCCATGGCTGCCCTGCCCGCTTTCGCGGAAACCACGCCGCGCCCAGGTGGCCATGACCGTCGGGTGCGGATTGCCACCTGGACCGAGGGTCAGGTCTATCGGGTGGTCACCAACCTGACCCGCGTCACCTCGGTCGAGTTCGGTGAGGGAGAAACGATCCGCTCGATCATTGCCGGTGACACCTCCGGGTTTCAGTTCGATGGTGTCCCGGGCGGCCGTGCCTTTGCAATCAAACCGGTAGCTTCCGGGGTGGCGACCAATATCACTGTCTATACCAACCGGCGGTCCTATTATTTCCACGTGGTCGAGGCGCGCGAGACCCCGCATTACGTCGTGCAGTTCCGCTATCCCGACAGCACCACGCCAGCGGCGAATGCCGTGGCAGCAGGGGCGCCGAACAGCAATTATGCGGTCAGCAGCCAGACCGAGTTCACCCCGACCGCTGTGTGGGATGATGGCACCTTCACCTACTTCCGCTTCCCGCGGAACGCGCCGATCCCGGCGATCTTCCGCTGGACCGGCGGCCGCGAGCGCACGGTCAATTCGGTGGCGCAGGACGAAGGGGTGATCCGCGTGTCTGGCATCCACCGCCAATGGGTGCTGCGCCTTGGTGAAGAGGTGATCTGCATCCAAGACATGTCGGGCGATGCTGGCGAGGCCGCGTCATGAGCAGCGAGCCCGACGATCTTTCCGCCCGCCTTGCCGCCATCGAAGCGTCAACCGCAAAACGCAAGGGCCGCGCCCGCCCTTCCCTCTTCACGGCCCTTCTGGGCACCGGTGCCATCCTGACCGTCGGTGGCCTCGGCTGGATGCTGATGCAACCAAAGTCGGAACCCACCATGCCGACCGCCGCCGCCGAGGAATTCCAGACGGCAGGCACGGGCTTTGGAGAGTTCCCGCCAACGCCTGTCCCGGAGCCTGCGCCCACACCTGCCCCGGTTCCGGAAGGGCCAAGTGCGGCTGAACTTGAGCTCCGTGAAACCCTTGCCACGTTGCAGGCTGAACTTGCAGAGCTGCGCGCAAGGCCGATTGAGGCTGGGGATCCGGCAGCGCAGGCGGCAATCGCCGAGCTGACCGCGCAGATGGCGGCATTGGAAGCCGCATCGGCAGAGGCGCGGTCCGCGCTTGAGCGGCAGTTGGTCGAACGGGATCGCGAGTTGGAGCGGATCCGGATGGATCTGGAGATCGCGCGTTTGGGGCCTCCGGGAGGGGGCGAGGAAGATGCACGGCTTGCCGAGCTGGAACGCCGTCGCGCCGCTGAGGCCGCCGCGCGCGAGGCCCGGGTGAACTCGCCCATGCTGGCCTGGTCCGGGATGGGCGGCGGCGCCGATGGCGAAAGCGGGGTCGAGGCCGCCCGCCTCAGCGCCGATGAGGCCTTTGTCCGCGGCGGCGCCTCGCCCGCGCCTGTAACCCGCGCCGAGCTTATCGTGAACCCGGGCCATACCGTTGTACAGGGCACGATGATCCAGGCCGTGCTGGAGACCGCGATGGACAGCACCTTGCCCGGTGTGATCCGTGCTGTGGTCTCCGAAGATGTGCATTCCTTCGACGGCACCCGTGTCTTGATCCCGCGCGGTGCGCAGCTTATCGGACGCTACCGCTCCGAAGTCTCGCTGGCGCAATCCCGTGTCATGGTTGGCTGGGACCGCATCATCCTTCCCGACAACCAGACGGTTGCGATCAGCGCCTTCGGGGGCGACCAACTCGGGCGCTCCGGTGTCACCGGCGATGTGGACACCCGCTTTGGCCAGCGCTTCGGCTCGGCGGCGCTGATTTCGCTGATCGGGGCTGTGCCCGCAGCCGCTGTGGCCAGTATCGACGACGAGGCGACCTCGGAGGCTGCCAGCGATGTTGCGGGCGATCTGCGCGATGCCAGCCGCAGCGTCATGCAGGACTACCTGTCGATACGCCCGGTGATCCGCGTTCCGCAGGGCGCCCGCATCACCGTCATGGTCGACCGCGATCTGGAGATCCTCTGATGGCGGCAAGCTATCTCGAAGCCTCCCTCGCCCGCCTCGGCGACGCAATCCGCCGACCGGATGTGATCGAGATCTGCATCAATCCCGATGGAAGGGTCTGGGGCGAGTTCCAGGGCGATCATTTCATGCGGGATCTAGGGCGCCCGCTCTCGCTCACGGAGATACGGGACCTTGGCAACCAGATCGCCTCGGCGGCAAATACCACGCTCAGCGCCCGCAAACCCATCGTCTCGGTCAGCATTACTTGGGGAGATCGACCAATCCGGGCGCAGGTGATTCAGCCGCCGGCGGTCGAGGGCGGGTTTTCCATCTCGCTGCGCTTCTTCTCCACTCTGCCGCTGGAGAAGATCAGTCTCGGGTTTCTCTACGGGCGTGAACGAAGCCTTGAGGGGTTGCGCAAGGAACGCAATCTCGCGCTGCGCACCGTTGTCGCATCTGGGGATATCGAAGCGTCGTTGCGGTTCTGCGTCGAGAACAAGCTCAACATGATCGTCTCGGGCGGCACCTCGACCGGCAAGACGGTCGCGGCCCGCAAGATCCTCTCCCTTGTCCCAGTCGAAGAACGCATCCTGACCATCGAGGAGGCGGCCGAGTTGCGTCCCGAGCAGCCGAATGTGGTGACTCTAATCTCGGACCGAGAGTCCGAGATGCGCAGCGCGGATGCGCTGCTGACCTCGACCCTACGGATGCGACCCGACCGGATCGTTCTGGGCGAGGTGCGGGGCAAGGAGGCGCTCACCTTCCTTGAGGCGATCAACACCGGCCATGGCGGATCGCTGACCACCCTCCATGCCGAGACGCCGCAACTCGCGGTCCGCCGCCTTGCCATCGCCGCCCTGAAGACCGACCTGCCGATGACCTATGCCGACATGATCACCTACATCGAGGGCTCGATCGACGTGATCATCCAGGCGGGCCGCCATGAGGGCGCGCGCGGCATTACCGAATTCTACCTGCCCGGCATGGGCGAGGAAGAGGCCCGCACCTGCCTTGCCGCCGAATGATGAAAGGAAACCCCATGCATATGCTCTGCCTCGCCGCTGCCTTCGCGACCACCGCGCTTCCGGCGCTTGCCCAGACCCCCGTCACCAATGATCTGACGGTGACGATGGAACCGCAGCGATACCGCATCTGCAACGAGCGGCCGGAGCGTCCTGCATGGGCGGATGAGTTGCGCATCCGTGAGGCGTGGAAGGCTGTCACCCTGATGGGCCTCTATGAATTGCGGGCATGGGAGAACATCGTCAGCCTCGGGAATTGCTCCTGCGAGGTCAGGTTTCCGGACTGGGCAGCGGCGGACGCCGAGTATCGAGAGCGCTTCTTCGATCTGGCACAGGGCGAGCAAACCGCTTTGCGCCGAGAGCTGAGATCAAACCAGAACGCGCTTGCCGGCCAAGTCCGAACGATCTGCGAAGCCCAGGGCAACTGGTAGTGGGCGTCGTCAGCTGGATGGTCGGTTCCGCCGATAGCTTCCTCGCCTCGGTTGCGGAATCGCAGTTCGGGGCGGTGGCGGGTAAGATCGGTACGATCACCCTGCTGATGGTGACCCTTTCCCTGATCGGGCTCTGTATCAACATGGCCTTCCAGTATCGCAGCATGGATGGCGCCAGTTTCTTCTGGTACCTGCTGAAACTGACCCTGATCGGGTTCTTCGCCTTCAACTGGACCCGCTTCAACGCGGTGGCGAACGCTGTGATCGGCGGCCTGGACTACATCGCGGGTGCCCTGGTCTCTTCAGTCGGCGGCGGCGGGGCCGGCGCGACACATTTCGCTGGCGAGTTCGATGATCTGATCGAACAGTTCTCGGCCTATCTGAATGCCATCGGCAATAACTTGGGGTGGATGACAGGCGCGATCCTGGGCGGCATCGGCCTCATCTTGCTCAGCATCCTCGGCTTCATGACCGGGATCGTTCTGATCTTTGCCAAGATGATGCTCTCGCTGATGTTGGGCCTGGCTCCGGTAATGATTGCCCTGTCGCTGTTCGATGCAACCAAGGACTTCTTCCACCGTTGGGTCTCCACAACCGTCAGCTATGCGTTCTACCCGGTGGTGATCGCCGCGATGTTCTCGACTGTGGTGGGCATGGCAAACGCCCTTCTCACTCAGGTTGGGGACCCGGAATCCGCCACCAACATTGGCTCGCTCATCCCCTTCTTCGTCATGATCTTCCTGGCGAAGGGCTTCGTCGCGGCAACGCCCCTGATCGTGCGTGGGCTGTCGGGGAACTTCATGGTGGTTGCCGGCCCAGCCGTCGCCGCCGGGACGGCCGCAATGACCCGCGGGATGCTGAATACGCGCGGCGTGCAGGCGCGCGAGCGAATGGGAAATCTCAGCACGGGCGAAATGGTCGGCCGCCAGATCGCCCAGAATGCGCCCGCCGTGAAATCCGCGGCTCTTGCCGCCGGCGGGCAAATCGTCCGGGTCGCAGAGCGGGCACGGAGGCTCGGGAAGTAGGCGCCCTTTCGAGGGCGAGCCTTCAATCCAGTATCGTAACGAGGAAAGATAAGATGTTGTACACCTTTGCGGAATTCCAGATTCAGGGCTATGTCGGCCGCAGAACCGAGCTTGGCGGCGGCAAGGTCCTGAAGGTCAGCATCGCCGCAACCGACAGCTGGAAGGACAAGGACAGCGGCGAGTTGCGCGAGCGCACTGACTGGAACACCGTCACCCTCTTCGAGCGCAGCACCGCAGGTTTCGCCTGGCTGAAGGAGAACCTGAAACCCGGCGACCTCGTCCATGTGAGGGGGCGGATCGGCGAGAGCAATTACGCCAAGGACGGGCAGACCGTCTATCAAACCTCGCTCACGGCTGATCGATTTGCAGTCGTGCCGGTCGGGAAGGATGGGTAAGGGTTGCGCTGCCACCCGCCTTCGCAGAGGCCTTTTGCACCAGATGTATCTCGCTGGCTATTCGGGCCGCCTACCGCCACGCTGGCTGCGTCTGCTGCTGGCCGGCTTGTGCTGGCACCGGGCGTGGCTGCTCGGGCGATTGGGCTTCTTCGTTGAGAACGGGATAGGCTACGGACCTGCCAATCCCTATCCCGGTTACTTTTCGACCGAGAACCGGGAGAAGGCGTCCCCTCAAAAGGTGCCGTAGTGATCTGCGCCTGGTAGATAGGCCAGTAACAGGGTCTTCCGGCTGTCAGTCACACGCTGACCCAAGGGTTAAGCAAGATCACCCTTGTGTCCTTGAAATCACCGGTGTTGCGGGTCACGACAGTGAAACCATGGACCAGCCCCGTCGCCGCTATCAGCGCGTCCCGTTCTGATCTCGGATCAGGAACATGGAGACCCGCGCATCGCAGTGCCACGCTCGTATCTACCGGCAAAACCCGCTCCTGGAACTCCGGCAGGACCCGTTCTGCGAACCATGCCCGGAGCAAGGCTCCCTGCGCCGCATCGTGCCGCTCGATGCGGCGCACACCGATATCAAGTTCCATCACCGTAATTGCCGAAATGAACAGTGCCCCGGCATCCTGACCGCTCAGCCATGCGGTGACATTGGCATCGGCTCTGCCATCCCCCGCTTTGCGCAACTCGGAAATCACATTGGTGTCGAGCAGGAACATCAGGACAGATCGGCCGGTCGGGACATGATCTCAGCCTTTGTAGGTTCGAATTCGATGTCAGACAGTCCAGGCACCGCAAGCGCATCGAGGATGTTGCGGCGCTGTCCGCTCATCTGCTGATACTGGGCAAAGCTCATAAGGACATGGGCCGGCCGGCCTCTGTCCGTGATGAACACGGGCCCGTCAAGCGCCGCGCGTTTCGCCCGGGCCAGATCCTGGTTCAGTTCGCGGCTGCTGATCGTATGAATCGTCACGGCGGCCTCCACTTGTGGTTACGTTACTACATGTGGAGCCCGCGACGAAAGTCAAGGCAGGGGATCTTGGCGATCAGTTTTCTGCGGATGAGCGGAAAGGGCGGAAAGCTGACGCTCGCTGCGGTTGCAGCGAGCTTATGGGAAGATCGAGCAAACGGACCTTGGTCACAAAAAACTCTAATGGATCCTTCTATTCGTAAGTTCCACTTGCTTTCCCTTCGAGCGTCTTACTCTGCCTCGTTACCTTTAATGAGCAGCTCTTCTAGGCTCCAGACCCATTGATTTCCGGCCTTTGTCGTGATTCAGGCTCCGCGAGGAGACCTGATCGATGAGCAACCTTTTCTGGCTGACGGAGGCGCAGATGGCGCGGCTCCGGCCCTTCTTTCCGAAGAGCCACGGCAAGCCCCGCGTCGATGATCGTCGCGTGTTAAGCGGCATAATCTTTATTAATCGCAATGGCTTGCGATGGTGTGACGCGCCGAAGAAATATGGCCCGGCAAAGACCCTCTACAACCGTTGGAAGCGTTGGAGCGACAATGGGGTCTTTGCCCGGATCATGGTCGGCCTGGCCACTGAGCGCGCCGAACACAAGACGATCATGATCGATGCGACCTATCTCAAGGCACATCGCACGGCGTCGAGCCTGTGCGTGAAAAAGGGGGGCGCGGGCGCCAGATCGGGCGCACCAAAGGCGGCATGAACACCAAGCTGCACGCCGTCGCCGATGCCAAGGGGCGCCCGATCGGGTTCTTCATGTCGGCCGGCCAGGTCAGCGATTACACCGGCGCGGCGGCGCTGTTGGGCAGCCTGCCGAAAGCGGGTTGGCTGCTGGCCGACAGGGGCTATGATGCCGATTGGTTCAGAGAGGCGTTGAAAGACAAGGGGATAAAGGTCTGCATCCCGGGCCGGAAGTCTCGCAAGAAGGCGGTGAAATACGACAAGAGGCGCTACAAACGGCGCAACCGCATCGAGATCATGTTCGGCCGCCTGAAGGATTGGCGGCGCGTCGCGACCCGATACGACCGGTGCCCGGAAACCTTCTTCTCTGCGATCATCCTAGCCGCAACCGTCTTGTTCTGGCTGTGAAACTCAATGAGTCTGGACCCTAAGGGCGTCATCATCACCATCGCGCGCCGGCTGATCACTATCGCAATTGCCGTCCTGAAAACAGGCGAGGTATGGCATCTAGAGGTTGATCAATAGACACAATCGCTAGCCGACCAGCGCCGAGATGATCAGCGCGTTGACGATATCGATGAAAAAGCCGCAGACCAGCGGCACGATCACAAAGGCCCGGTGCGCCGCGCCATGTTGCTGCGCCACGGCGGTCATATTGGCGATGGCGGTGGCGGTTGAGCCGAGCGTGATACCGCCAAACCCGGCCGAGATCACCGCCGCCTCATAATCGCGCCCCATCGCGGGGAACACGACCCAAATCGTGAATCCGACCGTCAGCAGGATCTGCATCACAAGGGCGGCGGTAATGAACAGAAGGACGCCGTTCAGCTCCCAGACCTGCAGGCCCATCAGCGCCATGATCAGGAAAAGCCCGAGTGACAGATCCGAGATCAGCGCCAGCGCATCATCGACCCCAGGCCAGATCCGCCGCACTAACCGCCTCGGGGCCAGCGGCAAAAGGTTGCGCAGCACGATCCCCGCGACAAGGCAGCTGACAAAGGCTGGAAGCGTGACGCCGGCCGCCGTGATCGCCTCATGCAGCGCCAGCCCGATCAGCACGGTGACATTCAGCGCCAGGATCGACCAGAGGATGCAGAAGTAATCCATCCGGACCGCGCGCCCCTCATTCGGAACGCCGATGTCCAGATCGCGCTTGTTTTCCGCCTTCAGCCCGCCCCGCCGGATCAGGAGCGCCGCAATCAGCCCGCCGATCACACAGGCCGCGATTAGCCCGACAGTATTGGCCGCGACCCCCAGTTCCAGCGCATTCGTGATCCCCAGCTTTTCGGCGAATATCGGTGCCCAGGCCAGCGTGGTGCCAACGCCGCCGGTCAGCGAAACCGAGCCGACCATCAGCCCGGTCTTCGGCTCCATTCCAAAGAGCCTCGCCAGCCCCATCCCCGCGAAGTTCTGCAAAAGGATGAAGCTGGTCGCAAGGATCAACAGGATCACCAACGGCCTGCCCCCCGCAAGCAGCGTGCGGATATCGGATTTCAGCCCGATACCGGCAAAGAACACCAGCAGCAGGAAATCACGGATCCCCACCTCGAATGAGACCTTCAGATCGAACAGCGCCCAGAGGAGCCCCGTTACCGCGATACAGAGAAAGCCGCCCGCCACCGGCTCGGGGATCGAATAGCGGCGCAGAAGATCAATGTTCAGGGTCAGGATCTTGCCCGCGATCAGCAAGACCACGGCAAGATTGAAGGAATGGAAGGGATGAACCGTAAAGAAGGTCACGCGGCGGCGCCTGTCAGAATGCTGTCAACTGATGTTGATTCCGCTTTGCCCCGGATCCGCCTTCCGGTCAAGGGCGGGGCCCCGCGCCTGCCTCAGGCGGTGGTGTGAAATCCGTTATCGGCATAGACCACCGATCCGCTCATGGGACTTGCGGCCTCGGTTGCCAGAAAGGCCGCCAGCGTACCGATCTCTTCGATGCTTACCAGTTTTCCCGCAGGCGTACGGGCGCGAATCTTATCCATCAGCGCATCGAACCGGTCGATCCCCGAGGCGGCGCGGGTCTTGACCGGACCGGTTGAAAGCGAAAAGGCACGAATCCCTTCGCCCGCCAGATCGGCCGCCGCATAGCGGACCGAAGCCTCCAGCGCGGCCTTTACCGGACCCATGAGGTTGTAATTCTCGACCACCCGATCCGCGCCGTAAAAGCTGACCGTGATCAGCGAACCACCCGCCTGCATCAAAGGCCGCGCCAGCCGCGCCATGCGCAGGAAGGAGTGGCAAGAGATATCCATCGCCGTCGCAAAACCTTCGGCCGAAGCGTTGACAACGCTGGTGTGCAGATCCTCGCGCGGGGCGAAGGCGATGGCATGAAGCAGAAAATCAAGCCGCCCCCATTCAGCGGTAATGCGGTCAAACACGGCTTCCAACTGGCCGGGTTCACGCACATCGCAAGGAAGGAACAGCGGCGCACCCACTTCCTGCGCCACGGGTTCGACCCATGGCCGGGCCTTTTCATTAAGAAAGGTCAGCGCCAGCTCTGCCCCCGCCGCGCGAAAGGCCCTGGCGCAACCGGCGGCGATGCTGGCCTCATTCGCCACGCCAACCACGAGGCCGCGTTTGCCTTTCAGATCAATCATGTCGCTGCCTCTTCGCTGACGGCCTCCTGGGCGATGATGCTTTCCTCATC
The DNA here is from genome assembly GCF_000740775.1 of Haematobacter missouriensis. Lineage (GTDB taxonomy): Bacteria > Pseudomonadota > Alphaproteobacteria > Rhodobacterales > Rhodobacteraceae > Haematobacter > Haematobacter missouriensis. The sequence goes on from NZ_JFGS01000021.1 coordinate 44,484, forward strand.
GGTCGGAATGACAAGAAGCTGCACCCGGCTGGCGGCGGTGCTGATCCTGCGCGACCCTGCTTCATTGGCATCGGGGTCAAGCTCTGCCCCAAGCCAGGCCAGCCGCGCGGCGACACGGGCGCGGATACCGGGCTGATGCTCGCCGATTCCTGCCGTGAAGACCAGCGCATCGATCCCGCCCATGCTGGTCGCCAACCGTGCCACCTCGCCCGCGATGCGCAGGCAAAAGAGGTCGATCGCCTCGGCAGCCTCTGGGCGCGTGCTGGCCATCAGCTCGCGGCTGTCAGCCTCGAAACCCGACACGCCCAGAAGGCCGCTTTCACGATAGAGCATGGTCTCGACCTGTTTCAGGCTTTGCCCCATTTCGCCCATCAGATGCAGGATCACGCCGGGGTCCAGCGCACCCGAACGCGTCGCCATCGGGATGCCGTCCAGCGTCGAAAACCCCATCGAGCTGTCGATGCTCTTGCCGCCCCGGATCGCACAAAGGCTTGCGCCGCTGCCCAGATGTGCGGCGACCACCTTTGCATCGGTGGCCAGATCGCCCAGTTGCCCGGCGATATAGCGGTAGGAGAGACCATGAAAGCCATAGCGCTTGATCCCCTGATCATAAAGCGCGCGCGGCAGGGCAAAGCGGCGGATCAGGGGCGGGTTGGTGGCATGAAACGCCGTGTCGAAAGAGGCTGTCTGTGGCACATCGGGGTAAAGCCCCCGCATCGCCCGGATCAGCGCAAGGCTTTGCGGCTGATGCAGCGGCGCAAGCCGCGCCAGCGCGTCGATCTGCGCGATCACCTGATCGGTGATCCGGGCTGGTCCTGTGAAGACATCGCCGCCATGCACAACCCGATGGCCGATCACCGCAAGGCGCGAAAGATTGAAATGCCCGGCCAGCCAGGCAAAAGCCTGGTTCAGCACGGCTGTCAGATCGCCGGGATCCGCTGTGATCGGGCCTGAAAAGGTCTTGCCCTCGCGCGTCAGGCGCACTTCGAAAGGCTCATCGCGGAAATCGATCACGCCCGACGCCAGCGGGCGCGGCGCGGCGGCCTCCAGTGCGTAAAACCCCAGCTTGATAGTCGAGGATCCGGTGTTGAATGTCAGGATCAGATCGCGGGTCACGCCTTCCCCTCCGCTTTGCGGACCGCGACCAGCTTGGCCAGCGCAGCCGAGGCGATGCGGGCCGATAAAGGATCCGCCCGGCTTGTCAGAACGATTGGCACCCGTGCGCCCAGAACCAGCCCCGCGGCCGTGGCGCCCGCGAAATAGATCAGCTGTTTGGCAAGCATGTTCCCGGCCTCGAGATCCGGCACCAGAAGAATATCGGCCTCGCCCGCCACCTGCGAGACGATGCCCTTCGTCGCCACCGCCTCGGGGCTGATCGCATTGTCGAAGGCCAGCGGCCCGTCAACCAGCGCGCCCGTGATCTGGCCTCGAGCCGCCATCACCGTCAGCGCGGCGGCATCCAGCGTGGCGGGCATCGTCGCGTTCACCGTCTCGACCGCCGCCAGCACCGCGACCTTCGGCTGATCGCGCCCCAGAAGCCGCATCAGATCGACGGCATTCTGGCAGATGTCGCGCTTATGCTCCAATGTCGGTGCGATATTGATCGCGGCATCGGTGACGATCACCGGCTTGCGATAGGCGGGCACATCCATCGCATAGACATGGCTGATCCGGCGTTCGGTGCGCAGGCCGCCGCTTTTCGAAACCACCGCCGCAAGCAGTTCATCGGAATGCAGGCTGCCCTTGACCAGCACCTGGACGTTGCCACAGGCCGCCAGTTCCACCGCCCGCGCCGCCGCTGCATGGCTGTGCTCTGTCTCCTCGATCCGGAAGCCGTCAAGCGAGACCCCGGCCTCGGCGGCCGCCGCGCGAATCTTTGCGCCGGGACCGATCAGGATCGGGTCAAGCAGGCCTTCGTCGCGCACCTCGATCGCGCCAAGGATCGCGGATTTCGAACAGGGATGCACCACCGCCGCCCGCACCGGGGGCAATGCGCGGGCCTCTTCGACAAAGCCCTGCCAGCGCCCCTTCGGCAAGACCACCGCCTCGGGAAGGTCACCCGGCACCCAGGTCACCTGCTCGACCGGGGCCAGCACCAGCGCCTCGCCCGAAAGCACCACCTCGCCCCGCTGATTGCGGGCGGTGGTCGTCAGGCGGACACGGTTCTTGCCCTCGATCAGCTCGGCCACTTCAACTTCGGCGGTGATGGTATCGCCTGGCGAAACCGGCTTGTTAAAGCGGATCTGCTGGTCGAGATAGATCGTCCCCGGCCCCGGCAGGCGGGTGCCCAGCACCGCCGAAATCAGCGCCGCAGTCCACATGCCGTGCACCACGACATGGCCAAACGGCCCATGGGCGGCGAAACCGGCATCCAGATGCGCGGGGTTGGCGTCGCCGGAAACAGCGGCGAACAATTCAATATCCTTGGGACCGACGTGGCGGACAAGACTGGCGCGGTCGCCGATTTTCATCTGGTGAAACAGATAGTTGGTCAGAGTGCCGGTCATCTTGTCACCTCTGGAAAACATATGTGCCGGGCGCATCTGCCAGCGCGTTGCCCATTGCGGGCGGCGCGGCGGGGGCACCCGAACGCGCGGCAAGCCAGGCCTGCCAGGGCGTCCACCACGAACCCTCGGTTGCAGGATTGGCCTCGACCCAGGTCTCGGGCGGCAAAAGCGCGTCGTCATGGGCGCGGGTCGCCAGCCGGTAGCGGCGGCGCGGGTGACCGGGAGGAGAGACGATCCCCGCATTATGCCCGCCCGACGTCAGCGCGAAAGTCACCTCGCAATCGGTGAACTGGTGGATTTTGTAGACCGACTTCCAGGGTGCGACATGATCGCGCTCGGTCCCGACGGCAAAGATCGGCACCCGGATGTTCTGCAACAGAACTGTCTTGCCCCCGGCGGTGAAGCGTCCCGAAGAAAGCTCATTATTCAGATAAAGCCTGCGCAGATATTCGGCATGCATCCGATAGGGCATCCGGGTGCTGTCGGCATTCCAGGCCATGAGATCATTCATCGCCGTCCGCTCGCCCATCATGTAATCGCGCACCATCCGGGACCAGATGAGGTCATTCGAGCGCAAAAGCTGAAACGCCCCCGCCATCTGATCGGCAGAGAGATAGCCGCGGTTCCACATCATGCTTTCAAGAAGATGCAGCTGGCTTGGGTCGATGAACAACGCAAGCTCGCCCGGTTCGGCGAAATCGACCTGCGCGGCAAGCAGCGTCAGCGAGGCGAGACGCGCGTCCCCCTTCCCCGCCATGGCAGCCGCCGCGATCGACAGCAAAGTGCCACCCAGACAATAGCCGGTGGCGTGGATTTTCTGATCGGGCATTAGACGGGTGATCTCATCCAACGCGGCCATCACGCCCAGCCGGCGATAATCCTCCAGCGTCAGATCACGATCCTCTGCACCCGGATTGCGCCAGGAAATGGCGAAAACCGTGTGGCCCTGCGCCACCAGCCAGCGGATCAGTGAATTCTCCGGGCTGAGGTCGAGGATATAGTATTTCATGATCCAGGCCGGAACGATCAGCACCGGCTCGGGGTGCACGGTTTCTGTCGTGGGCGTATACTGGATCAGTTCGATCAGGTGGTTGCGGAAGATTACCTTGCCCGGCGTCACCGCCACATCGCGACCCGGTGTAAAGGCCTCGACACCCTCTGGCGGCTCCTGCCGGATCTGGCGGACGACGTCCTGCAGCCAGTTCTGCCAGCCCTTCACAAGGTTCATGCCTCCGGTAGCCCAGGTCCGTGCCACAACCTCGGGATTGGTAAAAGGGTTGTTCGAAGGCGCACAGACATCAAGGATCTGTTTCGCGGCAAAAGACACCACATCCTCGTGGTGCTTCGTCACGCCCGGAACCTCATGGGTGACGTTATGCAGCCATTGCTGCTGCAGCAGGAAAGCCTGCGACATCCAGCTGAAGGGCGGTTTCGCCCAGGCTTCACCGGCGAAACGGCGGTCGCCCGGCAAGGGCGTGATGACCGGCGCGGCCTGCGGATCCATCGCCGAGGCCATCAGATGCGCCATGAGACGCTGCCATTTGCGGCCCGCCTTGACGCCCAGTTCCATCTGCTTGCCCGGTGCCTGCGCCAGATGAAAGGCCCAGTCGACATAGGCCATCATCAGCGAGCCGGGCGAAACCCCGCCGCTGAGCTGTCCCGAGAGCGCCTCTCGTATGCGGTCAACGGCCTGAAAAGCCTCGATGCCAAGGCTTTCATCGCCGGTTGCACCCGAGCCATCTGATTTGGGAGTAAGGGCCATGTCGCGTCTCCAATTTACCGGCGGAAGTTAGCACAGAACTATCAACGAGTGTTGATCGAAATCAAAGAGTTCAAGATTTTTCTTGAACATAGGCATTGCGCCCAAGGCCCGATGCCGACGACATGTCGTAAAGCGCCGTCAAACCGCCGAAACAGCCGCCCCCGGACTGAACAGGCAAAGCATCGGCGTCCGGCGGCGGACACGGAATCCCCTGTCCCTGCCCTGATCATCATGGACGATTACCGGCAAAACGGCGCGACGTCGAGGCCATGACCCGGCCAATGCCGCTGGCACCAACGCCGGGCCAAGGCCGCGGCCTCAATCCGCCAGCACATCACCGATGCCAGTGAAGACACCGCCGACCTGATTGAAGACAAAGGCCCCAGCCAAGCGTACCTCACCGAAAAGGGTGTTTTCAACCACAGCCCCGGCCTCGCCGGAAAGCAGGCCGACATAGCGGCTGTGGGCGGGATCATCGGTCGGAATATCGGTAATATCCACGATCCGTATTCCGGTCGCGACCGCCAGGCGCTGGACCGCCGGATCACGCACATCGACAAGCCCAAGCCGTATCCGACGTGCCGAAAGCCGCGACGACAGTTTCAGCGCCAGATCGTCCGAGGAGACGAGCACCGTGATGGGATGCTTCATCGGCCCAAGGCTGACCATCTGGGCGCGGAAAAGATCGATATCAATATCCGGGGCGGCAAGGATGACCTCGATCCGGTCCAGCACATCGTCCCGCCCGGCAAGACGCAGTTGCACCAGCGTCTCCATCGTCAGCCGCGCGCCCATGCTGTGAGCCAGCACCGGCACCGCGTCGGAAGCGGACCGACCCTTTGTCAAAAGCCGCAGCAGATCGGCAAGCGCCGCGCGGGAAAAGTAAGACGCGTCACGATCAGCCAGATAGGCGCCCGGATAGCCTGCCGAGGGCCATGTAAAAAGGACGGGCTTTTCCTCGATATGCGCATCGACCGAAAGCTGCGCGGTACGGAACAAGGCCTCATGAAAGCGGGTGTTGAAGCCGTGGACATAAAGCCCGACCCCCTCGCGCGAGAGACGCTTTGCAAAGGCGTCACGGCTAAGCGTCTGCCGGCTGCGCATCACGAAATTCCGGTCGGCGCTGCTGCCATTGCGATCCGGCCATTCAATCTTTCCCGGCCGATGGCCAGGCGGCACCGAGACCTCGTATTCCAGCCAGCTTGGCCGGATGGAGCGAGAGTCGCCAAAGGCCCCCGGCAGATTTGCCTCGGGCGCGCGGGTGGTCATGGTCAGCACCCGGACAAGGCGGGCGCCCTCGGGCAGGGCACCGGCATCGGGGGCCAGAACTTCCGGCCCCGGACGCGCAGCGCAGCCTGCAAGCGCAAGCGTCAGGATCAGAAGCAGGCGGCCCAACATATGCCTTACCGCAGGAATTTCTTGAATCGTATCAGTGCCACCCAGAACAGCGCCACCCCGATCGCCGCCAGCGCCGCGAACTGGGGCCAGACCACGTCAAGCCCCGCACCTCGGAACAAGATGCCCTGCGAGAGGATGATGAAATGCGTGTTGGGGGCTGCAAGCATGATGGTCTGGATGATCTCTGGCATGGATTCCCGCGGCGTCATCGCGCCTGACAGCACCTGCAGCGGCAAAAGCGCCATCATCAGCAAAAGCGCGAATTGCGGCATCGACCCGGCGATGGTGGCAAGGAAAATTCCAAGCCCCGTCATGGCGAAAACCATCAGCACCGCGCCCGCAAGAAACAGCACGACCGAGCCCTGCACCGGAACCGCCATCAGCGCCTGCACCACAACACTTAGCGAAAAGATCGACCCCAGCAGCACCACCAGCCCCATCGACCAGATCTTGGAAAACATGATCTCGGTCGTGGTGACGGGCATGACCAGCAGGTGCTCGACCGTGCCATGTTCCTTTTCGCGGATCAGCGCCGCGCCGGTCAGCACCAGCGACAGCATGGTGATCGACCGGATCACGGCGGAAATCGCGCCGAACCACTTCGGATCCAGCGAGGGATTATACCGCGCGCGGAGCGCCAGATCGACCGGCAGCGCGGTCTCGGCCCGGTAGCCCGCCACATATTCCGAAACCTCGGAGGACACGATCTGCTGGATATAGCCGCCGCCGGTGAAGGCCTGGCTCATCCTTGTCGCGTCGATATTCAGCTGGATCGCCGGGTTTTTTCCGGCCAGCACATCGCGCGCGAAATCCGGTGGGATGTTCAGCGCAAAAGTATCCAGCCCCTGATCCATCCGCCGATCCATCTCGGCCGTCGTGGTCATCTGCGGCTCGACAAAATAGGGCGGATAAAAGGCCGAGGTGATGCGGGCGGAGAGATGCGACTGATCCTCATCCACGATCGAGATCGCGGCATTCGTCAGCGCCTCGGGCGAGACGTTCGCAGAGGTCCAGATCGAGAGCGAAAAGGAATAGACGATCAGCACCAGCATCACCGGATCGCGCCAGAGCCCGCGCAATTCCTTGACGCCCAGATTGAAGGTGTTGCGCAGGTTCATCCGCCCCTCACTTCGCCTGTTTTTCCAGGAAGGCCGCCGCCAGCCCGATAATCACCGGAATGGCGATGCCCATGGCCAGCATCGGCCCGGCCAGTTCCGCCATTCCGAAGGCCTTGGAGAAAGCCCCCCGCGCGGCGGTGATAAACCAGGTCGAGGGGTAGATCTCGCCCAGAACCCGGCCAAAACCCGACAGCGAAGAGACCGGGTAGATCAAACCCGAATAGCTGACCGCCGGGATCATCGTCAGCATGGCGGTCGCGAACAGCGCCGCGACCTGACTTGCGATGAAGACCGACACCAGAAAACCAAGCGCCGTGGTCGCGGTGACATAGATCAGCGCCGAAAGGGTAAAGCCCAGAAAACTGCCGTTGAAGGGCACTGCGAAGAATGTGACCGCCATGGCCATCATCAGGAAGAAATTCAGCATGGCCAGCGCGATATAGGGCAGCTGTTTGCCAAGCAGAAATTCCAGCCGCGTCACCGGCGTGACGTAGAAATTGATGATCGAGCCCAGTTCGCGTTCACGCGCGACCGAAAGCGTGGTCAGGATCGCCGGGATCATCAGCAAAAGCAGCGGGATGATCGCCGGGACCATCGCATTCAGGCTGCGCACGTCGGGGTTGTAGCGGTATCGGGTCACCAGTTCGAAACTGCCGCCGCTCGCCTTGTCACCGTAAAGCTGACGCGCCTGACGTGTGATCCAGTCGGCATGCATGCCCTGCACATAGCCCTGCACCGTATTGGCGCGGCTGGGGTTGGCGCCGTCGAACCAGGCCCCGACCTGCACATCCCTGCCTGCCGCGATATCGGCGGCAAAGCCGGGCGGGATCTCGATCGCCAGCGCCAGCTCGCCCGAGCGCATTCTTGCGTCGATCTCGTCGTAACTTGTCAGGGCCGGCTGTTCGATGAAATAGCGCGATCCCGCAATATCGGCGATATAATTGCGGCTGGTGGTGGTCTGGTCGCGGTCAAGGGCGGCGAAGGTCAGATCCTCGACATCCATGTTGATGCCCAGCCCCACCACGATCATCAGAAGAAGGCTGCCGACCAACGCCATGGTCAGCCGGATCGGATCGCGCTGCAATTGCAGGCTTTCCAGCTGCGAATAGCTAAGCAGTCGCCGCAGGCTGAAGCCGGATTGCTGCGCGTGATGGGTCACCCCGGCTGCGGGGGCCTCGGGCGCGGCCTCGGGCGCAGCGGCGGGGGCGGGTGCCGTCTCGCCAATCGCCTCTTCAAGATAGGCGATGAACGCGTCTTCCAGCGTGGCGCAACCTTTGGCTTTCGTGATCCCCTCGGCGGTGTCCGAGACCAGCACCTTGCCCGCATGCATCAGGCTGATGCGGTCGCACCATTCCGCCTCGTTCATGAAATGGGTCGAGACAAAGATCGTCACGCCATCCTTGCGCGATAGTTCCGCCAGAATGCGCCAGAAGCCGTTGCGCGCCACCGGGTCCACCCCCGAGGTCGGCTCGTCAAGGATCAGGATCTCGGGCGCATGGATCATCGCCACCGCCAGCGAAAGCCGCTGGCGGATACCCAGCGGCAACGCCTCGGGCAGGCTGTCGGTCACGTCGCCCAGATCGAACCGGGCGATCATCTCGTCAACCCTGGCGGGGATCTTCTCGGCCGCCATATCGAAAAGCCGCGCGTGCAGATCAAGGTTCTGACGCACCGTCAGCTCGGAATAGAGCGAGAAGGCCTGCGACATGAACCCGACCCGGCGGCGCACCGACAGATCGCTTGCATCGACCTCATGGCCGAAAAGCTTTGCCCGGCCCTCACTCGGCTCCAGAAGCCCGGTGAGCATCTTCATCGTCGTCGTCTTGCCGCAGCCGTTCGAACCCAGAAAGCCGAAAATCTCACCCCTGGGGATGCGGAAGGAAACATTGTCGACCGCCACGAAATCGCCAAAGCGCTGCGTCAGCCCCTCGGCCTCGATGGCGATATCGCTGTCATCGGTGGTCCGCGGCGGGATCACCACGGCACTGTCTTCGCCCCGGTCTTCTTCGGGCAAAAGCGCGATGAAGGCTGCATCAAGCGTGTCGGCCCCGGTCCGCGACAGCAGATCGCTGGTGGTGCCGGTGGCCAGCACCCGGCCCGCATTCATCGCAACCAGCCAGTCGAAGCGCGCGGCCTCTTCCATATAGGCGGTGGCGGTGATCACGCTCATCCCCGGCCGTGTCGCGCGGATGCGGTCGATCAGATCCCAGAACTGGCGGCGCGACAGCGGATCGACGCCGGTGGTCGGCTCGTCAAGAATCAGGAAATCGGGATCATGGATCAGCGCGCAGCACAGACCCAGCTTTTGCTTCATGCCGCCCGACAGCTTTGACGCCGGGCGCGACCGGAACGGCGTCATGCCGGTCGCAGCCAGCAGATCGGTGATCCGCCGCTCGCGTTCGGCCTTGTCATGACCGAAAAGCGAGCCGAAGAAATCAAGGTTCTCTTCGACCGAAAGCGTCGGGTAGAGGTTCTTGCCCAGACCCTGCGGCATATAGGCGGTGCGGGGGCAGACGCGGTTGCGATGCGCCACATCGCGCATATCGCCGCCCAGAACCTCGACCTTGCCCTGCTGGATCACACGTGCCCCGGCCAGCAGCGACAGAAGGCTGGACTTTCCGACCCCGTCTGGCCCGATCAGCCCGACCATGCGCCCCTCAGGGATCTCCAGCGTCACATTGTCAAGCGCCGTGACCTTGCCATAGCGCAGCGTCAGGCCGGAGACCCCGGCAACTGAGCCGGTCATTTCACGACATTGGAAAGAAAGTCAGGCCAGGCGGCATCCGGATCAAGCCGCAGATAGGCCATGCCCGGCAGGCCGGTTTTGACATATTCGATATGCCGCGACAGCAGCTCGGGGTCGATGCGGGCACGGACGCGGAACATCAGCTTTTCGCGCTCATCGGCGGTCTCGACCGTCTTTGGCGTGAACTGCGCCACATCGGCAACATAGGAAACCGTGGCCGGGATCACGAATTCCCGCGCCGCATCCATGACAAGGCGCACCTCTGATCCGACCTGCACCCGGCCGACCTGCGATGTCGGCAGAAAAACCGTCATATAGACATCGCCCAGATCGACAAGGCTGAGGATCCGCCCGCCAGAGCCGACAATCTCGCCCTCTTGTGCGATGCGATACTGGATCCGGCCCGTGCGCGGCGCTTTCAGCGTGGCGTCGTCCAGAGAGGCCTGGATCGCATCAATCGACGCCTTTGCCGCCTCGACGGCCGCACTTGCATCGACCACCTGCGCCTGCGCGCTGCTGACCCCCGCCAGCGCTGCCGCATGGCTGGCTTCGGCCGAGGCCACACCGGCGCGGGCCTGGGCGTCCCGGGCGCGGTCATCATCCAGCACCTGCTGCGAGATCGCACTGGTCTTTGCAAGCTGCTCAGAGCGTTCAAGCCTGCGCGACGCGGCATCGGCAACCGAGCCTGCCTGATCAACCGCGGCCCGGGCCGCGCGCTCTTGTGCCTCGGCCTGAGCGACCAGCGCCCTTGCTGTCTCGACGCCGATTTCGGCGCGGGCAAGCTGCGCTTCGGCCTGACGTTTTTGTGCGTTCAGCTGCACCACGTCCATCTGCACCAGCACATCGCCTGCGCTGACCATGTCACCTTCGGCAGCGGTGATTTCGGCGATTCGGCCGCCGGTGAGCGCCGCGATATCCACCTCGGTCGCCTCGATCCGGCCATTGGCGCTGGCAAAACCCGCCGGCAGACCGGCGGGTTGCAGCCGGTCCCAGGCCAGCCAGCCAAGCACGGCGACAACGGCCAGGCCGCCCAGAATAATGGTGTTTCTGCCGGGCTTTGCCATGATCTGCCTCTGATTGCTGTGCTGATGGATGCTTCGCGCATGTCCCGATGCGGTCTTCGCCCTACGCTCCCCTGTTGTCAACGCTCGATGACAGGGTAAAAACCTGTATTGTCGCGCAAAAGCGGCTGCTGGTTGTTTGCTGTTGAAAAACCAGCTAAACAACACGACCCGGTCTGGGCTGCACCTTGCCGCACCTCTGCTCCGGGGCAGCATGTTCAGTTTCTTCGCGTCGAAGCCACCGGACGAACACAAGCCACCCATGCCAAGGACGCTCAACTCAGCCAACTCGACCGACCGCATGCCGGGGCAGGCAACCGGGAAAGAACGCATTCTTGCATCGGCGATGCTGCTTTTCGCGCGGATGCCCTATTCCGACACCAGCCTGCGCGACATCGCCGCCGCGGCTGGGGTCGATGTGGCCTATGTCCATCGCGCCTTCGGGTCGAAGGCCGAGATATTCCGTCAGGCCTTGCTGGCGCTTGCGCCCCTCGATGACATCGCCGCAGGGGACCCCGATGGCGCGACCATGATCAACCGGATCTGCGATCTGGCCTTCCTGCGTGATCCGCGCAAGGTAGAAGATGTCAGGCCGCTTCATTTACTGACACAGTCCAGCCTCTGCAGCGAGGCGCGGGCGATCATTGCGCAATTCTTTGGCACGTCACTAGCCCTGCCTCTTTGCTGCGGCAATCCTCCGGCCCTTCGGCAAGGCGATCGTCTGTCTTGCTGTCTGCGCACTGCAACGGCGCTCGGCCGTGGCCACTGATCGGGCACCGGGCTCACCACGCACCCCACATCATACCGATTTCTACATTCTTCTCCAGCATGATGGCTTTTCGACATCCGTGATTGATTTTCTGCCGGATGTTCGTATAACGATTTTCGACGCGGACACATGATTTACGGCCATAATCCGCGCAGATGAGGCCTTTTCGACGCATGAGACCCGAGAGCCTGACGCCCTCCTTCTTCCAGGATGAGCCCCTTCCCGAGGGCACCAGCCTCGCAGGTTGGGCAGGGCTGGTCTCCGCGTTCGGCATTCCTGCGCCGGTGCGCAACCCTACCTGCATTTCGGAGCGACATGTGCGCGGCAACGTCCGCGCGGATGGGATCTGGCAGGTCTATGACAAGCGATACCTGCCGGATGCAACGCTGGAGGGCCATCTCGGCTTTGCCCTGCGGCACGAGAGCATCGACCTCCTGATCCTCAAGCGCGTATTTGATGCCGTTCCGCAACAGGACATCGAAGCGATCGTCCGCGCCACACCGACCGGCGCCTTCTCCCGGCGGCTGTGGTTCTTCTTCGAGACCCTGACGGGACGCATGCTCGATCTCGACGATGCGCCAACCGTCACGGCGGTCCCGGCTCTGGACCCCACCCAATACTTCACCGGCAAGGAGCGCTTCTCACAGCGCCACCGCGTCCGGGACAATCTGCTTGGCACCGGCGCCCTCTGCCCGATGATCCGGCGCACAGAGAAGCTCAAAGCACTGATAGGGCTCGACCTGGCCGCGCGGGCCAAGGAGACCATCGGCAAGACGGGCGGCCATGTCGTGGCGCGCGCGGCGAGCTTCATGCTGCTGGCCGACAGCCGCGCGAGCTTCGAGATCGAAGGCGAGCGCCCGCCCGTCAACCGCCTCGAACGCTGGGGACGCGCAGTGCTCGAGGCCGGCAAACGCCCCCTCAATCAGACCGAGATCTACCGTCTGCACCGCATCCTGATCGGCGACGATCGCCTGACCCCGATCGGCTATCGCGAAGACGGAGTCTTTCTGGGCGAACGGGACCACAGCAACGACCCCTTGCCCGAGTTCATCGGCGCGCGACCCGAGGATGTTCCCGCCCTCATGACGGCGCTGAACGACTGCAACAACCGGCTACGGCTGACAGATGCCGAAGAGGTCGATCCCGTCCTGCAGGCCGCCATCATCGCCTTCGGCTTCGTCTATATCCACCCGCTGGCGGACGGGAACGGTCGCCTGCACCGCTGCCTGATCCATCACGTTCTCGCCGAGCGGAAGTTCACCCCACCCGGGATGGTCTTCCCGGTCTCGTCCGTGATGCTCGACCGCATCGACGATTACAGGGCTGTTCTGCAAGGGCACTCCGCCCCGCTGATGGAGCACATCGCGTGGCGTGCAACGCCCACCGGCAATGTCGAGGTGCTGAACGACACGGCCGATCTCTATCGCTTCTACGACTGCACGGCGGAGGCCGAATTCCTTTACGACTGCGTGCGCAAGACCATCGAGGAGGACCTGCCGCGCGAGATCACCTATCTCAAGCGTCACGATGCGGCGATGCGCGGCATCATGAACCGCATCGAGATGCCGGACGCTCTGGCACGGCAGGTGATCCTGTTCGTCACCCAGAATGAAGGGCGCTTCCCGAAGCGCAGGCGCGACCGCGACCCCTTCGTCAAACTCACCGATGCCGAGATCGCCGATCTGGAGGAGATTGTAACGACGGCGTTCTCGAACTGAATTCAACCCGCACCCCGCACGGTACTCTACCTAAAGACGCGCAAACATCCGATTTGACGGCCCTCGAAAGCACAGGACAGCAGTAATGGCGAGATTCAACCCGCACGAAAAAAGCGCCGCATTGTATCCTGTGGTCTCGGAATTCGCCGACCGCTGCTTGCTGCAGGATGGCTCTATCCTCCAGCCCGACCTTCGTCTTTGGACGGCCGAAAATCTCGCAGAGCTGGACCGCACCTTTGTCCAGAATCCCGATGAAGGCACGGACAGCTATTACTTGAAGCTCGAACAGCAGATGTCCTCAGGCACACCGGAGAGCCGCCAGTTGATGGCTGAGCTGCACTGGGTCCTGTTCACCTTTCCCAGCGACATGTGACCGGCGACCAAAGCGCAGAGAGTCAGAGAGATCTGGTCCTGGTCGAGCACCCCGCTTCCCGAGGGTGTTGCTGCCTTGAGCCCGGAGGTTCTGGAAGGCATCGGGCACGCGGGCACGGCCTATAACACGCACAGATGGCGGGAGCTGAGCTTCCTGATTGCCCTAGTTCGTGACTGGAAAGCGCAACCGCCTGAGCTGCAGGCCCAACAGCGCAAGGACCATGAAGCGTTTTGCGCGTTTCTGGACAAGGTGCCCAGTGTCGATGGCCGCCAACTGCGTCAGATCCTTCCGCATCTCCTGTTTCCCGATCACTATGAGCGGATTTCAAGCCCGCGGCACAAGCGAGAGATCCTTGAAGGCTTTGCCGTGGCAACGCGGAAGGACATCCGGAAGATGCGGATTTCCGAACTGGATTCACATCTTCTTGCCCTGCGGCGCAAGCTCGAGACCGAGCTCGGCCGGGAGATCGATTTCTATGAGCCGGAGATTGAACAGCGCTGGCGCGACAGCGGCGCGACCTATCTGATCAGCTGGAATCCGTCACACTGGGACTGGGGGACCTTCGCACAGGACCGCCAGCAGACCGCTTCCGGAGGCACGGTCGTCCATCGTTGGCGCACGAGTTCGAAGAAGCCAAAGCCTGACGACACGGTCTTCCTGATCCGAACCGGCGACGATTTCCGTGGCATCATCGCAAGGGGACGGGTTGCGAAGGCCGCCTACTCCGACCTCCACTGGGACCCACAGCGCGCCGCCGCGGGTGAGACCACGGATTTCATCAATGTGGAATTCGAGGACATACGGTACCCAGGGAAGGATGCCTACATCCCGCATGCGGTCTTGACGAGCAAGATCAGCGGGCAGGACTGGAGTCCTCAGTCTTCCGGAATTCTGATCAAGCCCGCTGCCGCGCGGGCGCTGGAAAAGCTTTGGGAAAACGCGGAACCCCCGAAAACAGACGTCGAAAGGGCCGTGCCGATCATGGGATCAACCTCTCAAAACATCATCCTTCACGGCCCTCCTGGTACCGGAAAGACCTACCGCACGGCTGTCGAGGCCGTTCGGTTGTGCGGGGAACCTGTCCCGGATGACCGCTCCGCTCTGATGGCCTCCTACCAACGCCTCTTGGCCGCCGGTCGGATCGAATTCACTTTCCATCAGTCGATGGCCTATGAAGAGTTCGTCGAGGGCCGACAGCCTATGACCGGCACGGATGAGGGCGAGGACACATCCTCGGCCGGCTTCCGGCTGGAGACCGTGCCCGGCATTTTCCGGCGCATCGCGAAACGCGCCGAGACCAGCCGTGGGCATTCATCCGAGGAGGACTCGACACGTGTTGAAGGCCGCCAGGTCTTCAAGATGTCGATTGGCGAAGCGGACAACCCCGAAGACGCACATCTCTTCGAGGAGGCGATCAAGGGCGGTTATACCCTTCTCGGCTTCGAGGACATCGACTGGTCGGCCGATAAATTCGCCAAACGTGACGCCATCATCGAGGCCTGTAAGGCGAAGGACCAGCGCCATTCCAACGTCGATGCACGCTCCGGCGTTGTGCAAATGCCCTTCAAGTTCCGGAACGATGTGAAGGAAGGCGACATCGTCATTGTTTCAAAAGGCAATTTGCTGTTTAGAGCCATCGGCGTGTTCACGGGCGGCTACGAATTCGTTCCGCGACCCGAAGGCGGTTATGCCCATCGTCGCTCCGTCCGCTGGCTTTGGATCGACCGCGATGGCGTATCTGTGAGCGAAATCTACACACGTAAATTTTCGCAGAAATCGATTTACGGGATCGATGTGGTCGAACTAAACGTGCCGGCCCTTGAACGCTACATGAACAGTCAGCGGAACGAGGGGCCTTCAGAACCTGAGCCCTTCGTCCTGATCATCGACGAGATCAACCGGGCCAATATCTCCAAGGTGTTCGGCGAGCTGATCACGCTGTTGGAACCGGACAAGCGGCTCGGCCAGCCCAACCAGCTCAAGGTGCGCCTGCCTTACTCGGGGGATGAGTTCGGTGTTCCGTCGAACCTGCATATCGTCGGCACGATGAACACGGCAGACCGCTCGATTGCTCTACTCGATACGGCACTGCGGCGGCGATTCACATTTCGGGAAATCATGCCCAATCCGTCCGTGCTGAAGGACGCAGCCGACCGTACGGGCATCGATCTGCCGACTCTTCTGACCATCATCAATGAACGCATAGAGTATCTCTACGATCGCGATCACCAGATCGGGCATGCCTATTTCACCGGCTGCGACACCCGCGCGGATGTCGACGCGGTGATGCGGCACAAGGTGATCCCGCTGCTGGCCGAGTACTTCTTCGAGGACTGGGGCAAGATCGCCGCGATGCTGGGCGATCTCGAGACGCATGACAGGCCCATCGCGGGGGGCTTTCTGAACAGGTCGGTCCTCAAGGCGCCGCCGGGGCTCGACAATGGTGAGGCGATGCCGCGCTTCCGGTGGGACGTGCGCGAAGACGGCTTCGATTACGCGCGGCTTCTCGGCTCATGATCCGCCGAACGCTCCGCGAATGGCAACGCATCGGCTATGGGGATGACGACACGACCATCCCGACCGCCGAGGCTGATCGGATTGCCGCCGTGGCGGCGCGTTCCAGCTTCGCGGGGCGTGGCGGCGAAGGCGTGCTCGAACACGGCCGCAAAGGCCTGCGGGCCCGCGGCGTGGTCGGCGTGATCGCCGCGCCGGGATGTCAGCTGGAGATCCTCCCCAAGATCGAAGGTCTCGGAGAGCACGACGCTACTGAAGAAGCGCTTCGTCGCCGCCTCATCCACATGCTCGCGGTGGTTCATGATCTGCGGGTCGATGCGGGCGTGCTGGCCCAGCTTGGATGGCAAAAGGATACCATTCTCGAATTGTTGATCCGCCTTTTTTGCGCCCGCCTGATGGAAGCGGTGCGGATGGGTCTGCCGCGCCGATATGTGGATCATGCAGACGACCTCCCCGCCCTGCGCGGCAGGCTCGACGTGACCCGGCAGTTTTCGCGCCATGCAGTGGCACCACAGCGGCTTGCCTGTCGGTACGACGGGCTGTCCTCTGACATCGCGCTGAACCAGGTGATGCGCGCCGCCGTGACCCGTTTGCAGCGTGTGGCGCAGGCCCCCGACAATCAGCGTATCCTGCGCGAGCTGGGCTTTGCCTATGCGGATGTGACCGAGGTTCCGGTCCCTGCGCTGCGATGGGACCAGATCACCCTCGATCGGACCAATCAGCGGTGGCGCGAGCTTCTTTCCTTCGCGCGTCTCCTTCTCGGAGATCGGCATCAGCAGACCAGCGCAGGGGCCATGGATGGTCATGCGCTCTTGTTCGAGATGAATGCCTTGTTCGAGCAATACGTCGCCCGACTGGTCACCCGTGCCCTGGCCGGAAGCGGGTACCGGGCTTCATCGCAGGGTGGCCACCGGGACTGCCTGTTCGAAGCCGATACGGGGCGGTTTCGGACCAAGCCGGACCTCATCATCCGGCACGGGGATCAAGCCGTCCTCGTCGTCGACACAAAGTGGAAGCGGATGGCCTCTCGCATCGACGACCCCAAACAGGGGGTCAGCCAGACCGACGTCTATCAGTTGATGGCCTATAGCCAACTGTATGGCTGCCGGGACGTCATGTTGCTCTACCCCCATCATGGCGATCTCCCGACAGAGCCGATTTGCACCCGCTACGCTATTGCACATGAAGGCGCCGAAGAGACCCTTCACGTCGCAACCCTTGTCATGACCGGTCCCTCGGGATCGCATGTCGATGCGCTCAAGACGGTGCTGGACCGGATGTTGCCGGCTAAGGTGCCGGTCTAGCCAAAGCAACCTCCTAGCTTCCTTGCAGATTCGCAGATCGGGCAGGGTCAGCACCTTCATTGTTCTAATACAAAACGCTCCGGGTCGAACTGTGCAAGGATCCCCGCAACCTGCGTTTCGGATATGCGCGGAAGCGCAAAGAGACCGCGCACACCCAATCGTTACTGGCTTCTTGCTGCGATGCCAGTGGTGTGTCGGCTTTGGGGGGCGCTGCGAAGCAGTATCCTGTCCGGGTGACCGGCGGCTCTGGGCCGAAACTGCTGACGCCTCGGCCCCGGTCAAAGAAGGCATGCTCTGAACTCGATCGGGTTTAGTCAGTGGCTCCCAAGCCTCCATGTCCAGCGATGATCTCTGCGGTCGTGACGACAGCTTTCTGAACCGCAAGGCGGCTTTCCTCAGTCTGCCCAAGCGCGCAAAGGTCCAAACTGATCGGCTCTGGCGCGAGAGCTAGGGTTCCACGCCGGGCTGGCGCTCGCAAGACCGGCTTCGGGTCGTGTGGGGTAGCGGGTCCCTGCCCTCGCGCCGCCCCCTGCTGCACGGCCTGCAGCTGCTGCGCCAGTTTCGCAACTGCCGCCTCGGCCTCATTCAACCGTGCATCGTATTGCCGCTTTTCGGCATCCGGGTAGGGATGATCGCCTGCTTGCGCGGCATGGACCACCTTCAATACCGGATCCTCATAGTATTTGATACGCCGCGCCCGGATCGGCATCTGGGCATCGACGACGAGGATCACCTCATCGAGGTCTAGCCGGCGCGCCTCATCCTCGTTGAGGAGCGGTGTTTCCTCCGTCCGCTCGGTCACGCTCCGACCCTCGAAAGGGTTCCGCCCCACCGAACGGGACCGGGTGACCACCCGCTTGGTCGTCTTGCCGACCGCCTGGCTCAGTTCTTCGATGGTCTTTTGGTCGGATGGGGTCAGATAGAGTTTCACCCCTGCCCCACCTTGCAGCGAGCGGCGCGTGTTCTCGCCATAGATCTCGTCCAGCGCGGGAATGGTCTGGGTGACGATGGCCAGGTTGCCGCCATAGGAGCGCAGCGTCTTGATGCTCTCGGCCACGATCGGCATCTTCCCCAGCCGGTCAAACTCATCGAGCATGATCATCACCGGCCAGGGTTCATCCTTCCCGGGCTCGGCGGCTTGGAGTGATGCAATCAGATCCGAGAAGAACAGCCGGATCAGCGGCGCCAGCGGCCCGACCATCTCGGATTCCACCACCAGATAGATCGCATGCGGCTGGCGGCGGATGTCCCGGAACGAAAAATCCGAGGTCGCCGTTGCCGCATCAATCGCCCGGTTGTCCCAAGTGTCGAGACCGGAGGTCATCAGGAGCGAGAGATAGGAGGTCAGCGTATCGTTGTTCGTTGAGGCCATCCGCTCAAAAATCAGCTTGGCCGAGGGGTTCTTCACCTCCTCAGCCCGCTTCAGGAACTCCAGCTGCTTGTTTCCGCCCGAGGCTGTGATGCGATAGATCTCGCCGATAGTCGGGTTGCCACGCTCGAAGGCCAGAAGCCCGGCGGCTACGAAGAGATCGATCCCGCCGGCGAGCAGGCCGCTGAGCTTTTCGTTGTCGGTCTGAAGGAAGAGCTTCGCCGTCAGCTTCAGCTCCATCTGCTGGCGATCAGGGTTCTTCAGGGCCGCGATTCGGGCCAGCGGGTTGTAGCGATGCGTCGGCCGTTCCCAATCGGTGGGTGCGAAACGGAACACCTTGTCTCCGGTCGACGACCTGAACCGCGAGGTCTCACGGAAGTTCTCGCCCTTGACGTCGAGAACCACGGCCGAGCCGCGATAGGTCAGCAGGTTCGGGATTACGAAGCCGACACCCTTACCCCTGCCTGTCGGGGCCACGACCAGCGCATGCGGGAACGTCCGCGAGACAATAAATGGCCTCTTCGATTTCGGGGAACCCATCTTGCCGAGCAGGAACCCGGCCCCCGTCCCGGCGAAAAAGCCGTTGCGCTTCATCTCGGCCCGGCTCTGCCAATGGGTGGTGCCGAAACTGGTCAGCGCATCGCCCAGCATGGTGGCGGTCAGCAGGAGGGCCGCGAGGCCGGTCCCAAGGATGATGCCATTCACCCAGAGGAAATCCTGCGGAGCAGAAGTCCTCAGTCCCAGCCAGTTCCGCGCCAGCAGGCTGAGGTCAAAGCTGTTCGTCGAGTATCCGAATTGGACGGCAAAATAGATCGTCGCCAGCACATAGCCGATGGCAAGCCCGAGCAGGGTCAGAACTACGGCGCCCAACAGCATGCGGCCCTTATCCATGGGTGATCCCCTTCTCACCGTGGGAGAGGGAGTGCCTCAGATCGTCGCCATGGCGCTCTTCCACGATCCGCCCGAGCACGCGGTCCATCGCCGGATCATTGGCATGGACATCTCTGGCCTCGAGATAGGCCCGCGCCAGCTGCAGCTGTTCGAGCGCATTTGGGGTGAGCCGGTCCAGCACCTTCTCATCGCCGCGGTGCAGATCATCGATTTCGGTTGGGGTCAGGCGATTATTGACCTGCTCGACGAAGCGGTGTCGCGCCGCATCCGAGGCCAGATCGACCTTGCCGTCGGCGGCCTGTCGCAAGGCGGAGGCCAGTTGGGGCGCTGTCGCATCCAGATTGCGGCGTTCCGCGTGGGCCTGACGGGTGTCGTCCTCAACCTCGGCCAGCCTCTCGATGATCCGCTCGCGGGAGGCGCCTGCGGCATGGAGCTGGTTGATCTCCCGACTGACGGCATCGCGGATCTGCTCCTGGGGGGTCTCGGCCCGCAAGCGCGCCATCTCGCGAACTTCTTCGGTGATCGGACCGAGCCTGATCGACGGATCACGCTGCGCGAGATCCATATCGCCGGCATGGAGGGTACGATGTGCGGCCCGAATGCCGTTGGCTGGAGGCTGAATGACATCGGTGGCCTTTTCCCAGGCCATGGTGGCAATTTCGGCATGCTGGGGCGAGCGCTCGGCAAAGCGGTCGAAGGCCGCTTTCGCCTCGGCCACCTGCTTTTCGCCATCGCGCCGGACACGCGGATCATCGGAATAGGGATAACTGAAGTCCGTCCGCTGGAACTGTTTGACCAGCGCCCGGAACTCCTCCCGTTCCGCCGGGCTGAAAATATCTGGCTCACTGCGCAGGGTTTCGTTATCAGCCGAAACCTTGTGAGCGGAGGTCTCCGACAGCCGCGCCCCCTCTTCCCTTTCCGGCCCTTCCCTCTCCACATCCTCCACAACCCGCAGGACGCGGGCCTCGGTCAGCACATCCCCCAGCTTGCCATGAACGTCCTCAAGACGGTCCATCGCCTGATCACGCTGCGCGGTGTCACGCAGATCAAGCTGCTCTTCCTTCGCGATGGCCCGCAGATCCTGCGCAAGCCATTGCTGCTCCAGCGCCGCATTGCCCGCACCCTCGCGCATCCGGGCCAGAACGGCATCGCTATCGATTCCGGTCCCCTGCACCGCTTCAGTGATGCGGGCTTTGAGGCCCGGAGCTTCAAGCTGATCCCGGTGGGCCTCGACTAGGTTCGGCGCAGCATAGATCCCATCTCGGGACGCCGGCTCATGCAATGTGTCGGAGCGGTCCCCCAGGGGCTGCAGATGCGAGACCTCACGCAACACATCAGTCAGTTTACGCTCGATCACCGGGCGCTCGGTCGCAGGGGCGCGTTCGATCAGCCCTTCGATCTGGCGGATGTTCTGCGAGAACCGATCGATCAGTTCGTCAAAATCATAAACGTCATCACTCATATACAACACTCCGTCTGACTGGATACGATCACCCCGGGCAAGCACATCCCCGGCCCGGGACAGGGCTTCCGCAACATCGTGGAAGTTCGAACGCGAGGCCTCGGCAGCGAGGCCCCGATAGATCGCGGCATTGCGCGCCACCTCGGCAATGGCGTGGTCGAGGTTGGCGCCGGTGCGTTGGCGTTCCACCGGCGTCCTGCCCTCTTCCATGGCTTTGCGGAGCTCGACATCACTGGCGGCGCGGGTCAGCACACCCCGGTCCAGCCGCCGCGTGGCTTCAAGGCGCAGCCCGTGGCGCTCGGCCGCCTCGACCATGGCTTCGCGGAAGGCGTCGTAGTTGAAATGATGATCCTTCCCGAGGAAGAACATCTCGCCGTCCTTGCTGCGGCGATTCAGCACGATATGGGCATGGGGATGGGCGCGATCCTCGTGGATCGCCGCGATGTAATCGAACTGCGCGCCCTCCCCTTCGAAGAAGCGCTCGCAGATCTCGCGGGTGATCTCCTGCGCCTCAGTGGAACGGGTACCGATGGGAAAGGCCATCAGGAGGTGCGCCGTATGGCCCAGCTTCGGCGCATGACGCTCACTCCACTGGTTCTCAAAGCGGCGCGCGACGCGCTCGATCTCACCGGGCGAAAGCAGCTTCTTGCCGTCATGGGTGCCACGGGAATCGAGGATGAAGCTCGATTTGGTGGTGAGGTAGGACAGCTGGGCGCGCAGCTGCGCCCCGGTGTGGCAACCGCCTTGCCGGATCGCCTTGAAGATCGCTGGGGAATGGCCGCGCGCCGCGCGGATCATCTGTGCCCGTTTGCCAAAGCCCCCGGAGGCCGAGCCAGAAACCTTGCTCCAGCCGCGATCAAAAAGCGCCGGATTGACCGCCCTCACGGCATCAGCCCGCGCCATCGCGTGCCTCCCGGATCAAGGGCGCGAGCGCCTTGTCCACCTCCAGCTTGAGGGACGCCCGCCGGTTGCGGCTCATCTCCTGGACCTGATCCGCGATGGTGAAGACCAGCCCGGCCAGAGCCCGGATCTCGGCCTTCTCCGACCCGGTCAGGACCGCCTGCTCGCCACGGACACGCCCCTCGTTCAGGCGGCGGGCGATCTGGTTGATGTTGTTGCCGACCCGGTTCATCGCCGCGCCAAGACCGCGCAGTTCCTCCGTCATGTGCACATCGGGCGCGAGCAGGTCGCTGGCGGCCAGTATCATGCAGCGCAGAGCATCAGAACGATGCCCGATGCCACGTGCCGAGAGCGCAGCATCAAACCGGCCCAGCTCGGCCGCGCTGAGACGAAGCCCAACCACCTGAGGCCGGCTGCCGTTCGAAGCCCGCCGTCCATGGGCATGGTTCACCGCATTGTAGACGGCCTTCAGGCTGACCCCGAACTGCTGTGCCAGATCAGCAGCTGGCACGCCTTCAGACCGCTCTTTGGCAATCCTCAGACGCTCCTCTTCGGTAAGTCGGCGGGCCGGGGACATTTTGAAGTTAACGCTCCTATTTCTTGCCAAGATCGTACAAGCCCGCCGACTCCCAGCACAAGCGGAGTCGGGCCTACGGGCTTGTACTCATTATGAAAAACCGGCCCAAAGGGGCGGTTTCCCGTTGTCTGCGGAATGCATCACGCGCCTTGCGATTTGCATCCCGTCCCATGCGAAATGCCTCCCGTTATCTGCGCTCTGGAGCATGTCTTCTGGCACCTGCATCGCGCTCTTTGCGTCCTGCATCCTGCGGAGTGGGAAGTGCCGGAAGGGGAATGGGATCTGCATCACGTTGCCTGCGCCACGTCCTCTGGAAGCCGCACAATGCGTGCCGCTTCCTGCGATCTGCGCCTTGCGTCCCGCTTGACGCATCCCGGTCAGCGCCCTACGACAAGAAAGCTCTTATGTTTACGAGTAACCATTATTGCAGGTGTGCCATGCCAAATGACTCCTTGCGCGTAATCGCCGCGATGGCCCGCAAAGGCGGGTCGGGCAAAACCACGCTGAGCCGCGCCCTGATCAGCGCCGCGATCGCTGCCGGTCGCCGGGTCACCCTCATGGACACCGACGGGACCGATGCACTCGGTGCCTGGTATGAACGGGCGGAGGGTGCTGGGTACAGTTCGCCCCTGCTGTCTCGCACCAGGGCGCTCAGCATTGCCGCCATCGAGCAGGAGATCGAGCGGATCTACGACGAGGATCTGGCGGATCTGATCTTCATCGACACCGCCGGTGTCGGCGCGGACTGGTCGGACAGCGTCGCGGTGCTGGCTGATCACATCGTGACCCCGGTGATGCTCTCGACGACCGACTTCAAGGTCGGCATCCAGACCGCAGACTGGTTCGCCCATCTGCGGACCCGTGTGGACGACCCGAGCGCCCTGCCCCAGCATCATGTGGTTCTGAACATGGTGCCCGCGAAACCGACCAAGGCCGATGCGGAACTGATCGCACAGGCGGTCAACTGCTTCCCGGTCATCGAGACGGTTATGATGCACCGCAACGCCTTCAAGGAGATGGATCGGCTTGGTCTGCTTCATGCCATCGCTCTTGCGCGGCAGAATGATCCCAACCCGCTGATGAAGCCCCATGCCCGCCCGCTCGTCGAGGCGCTGGAAGAAGCCACCGACATCTTGAACACCATCATCAGCGGCTGAGAGTGACATGGTCCGCAAACGCATCCCCCTCGTGACACGGCCGGATCAGGCCTATTCGTTCAGTCTGTCCCAACAAAACACGACGAACCCGGCACAGACGGGAGACAGAGACGAACCAGCCAGCGCGGCCGAGGCCCGTGCGCCGGCGCAGCCGAGCGCCAGCATCGCATCGGAGGATCAAGCCTCAAGAGATGACTCCAAAGCTTCGATCCAAGTCGACGTGCGCGTGAACGCGTTGAAGCGCCAGGAACAAGGGCTGGTTGCCTGCGGCATTGCCCCCCGACAAGTGATCCGGGCCGCCCTGCGGAAGGCCGTCAAGAAGTGGGGGCTCTCAGCAACATATGCCATCCCTTCCAGTGACAGGCGGGCAAGTCAGGCAAGCTGGACCGTCAGGACCAGCGTCGCAGTGCCCGCCGCCATCTTTGATCGGCTGCTTGCCGATCAGGACCCTCTGGGGGTCGACAGCCGGTGGTCATTGGTGCGGGGTCAGCTGGAGCCGCTGGTTTGGGCGGAAATCGATGCTCTCCTCGCATCGCTCAGTGACGACTCCGACGATGTCCGCTGACCCACGCTGGCACGGGCTATTCAGGCCCGGACGCTGGCTGGTTCAGGATCAGACCGCGCTTGGTAGCGATTGCCACTGCCTGTACCGAGTTCCGCGCCCCGAGCAGGTCCCTTATCCGCTCCAGGCGCTTCTTTATGGTCTCGGTGCTGACGCCCTGCCGATGCGCGACTTCCTTATAGGGCAAACCGTTCGCCAGATCAGAAAGGATAGCACGCTCCATCTCTGAAAGCGGTCTTGCCGCCTCGATAGAGGCGAGCAGCTGTTTGAATATGCCCTCAACCTCGTCCAGCTCACCGTCGGTCAGTTCCCGATCCTCGCGGGCGCAAAACAGGCAGCTGAGCGTGCCATATTCTTCAATGCGACTGCGAGAAACGCCGCAACCATAGTTGAGGCCATACTCGCGCGCGTGATCCATGATCAGAGTTCCAGCAGGCGAGAGCTTTTCGACCGGCACTTCACTCCATCTGATGCGACCTGAATGCGTCCTGGCCCAGAGATTGACCGGATCAAACATCGCATATTGCCGCTCAGTGTAAATCTCGACCCAACGCTCCGGATAGGTGGAGACATAATGCTCTGGCGTCAAACTGCGCACATGGATGACGAGTGAATAGCCCATCGGTGCAATTGCCCGCAGCCGGGAATCCAAATGGGCCATTTCCGGAACAATAGTCCAAACCATTACCCCTCCCGCACGAGAAAATGTGCAGTCCTCAAACAGCGATACCAAAAAGGGTAACGGCATGGCCGCTCCCCCACCGTTGTGTCAGGTTGTGATGAAAGCGCGCGCAAATCAACCGTGAAGCGACCTTGCGAAAAGGGTTCCGATCGCCAGCCAGCGAAGTTCTGTGACAGTCGAGACAAGTATTATGAACGTGCAGACCAGTGACCATCGCGGCGGCTCATGCCGCACCAACCGCATCGAGGCCCGGCCAATCGCCCGGCTGCGCCACAAGGACGATGGCAGGGTCATTGGCCTGGTTTATGAATGGAACACAGGCGAGACGCAGACGGCCTGGTTCGGCAAGGCCGAGCGCAGCTTCGTGACAGAAGAGTTGTGCTGAGGGCCATTGCTCGCTGGCAAGATGAAAGGCCCCGGCCTTTCGACCGGGGCCCTGGTTGGGGGGATTACTCCCCTCGGCGGCTGTTGGGGCGCGACCAGATCAGGCTCGAGCCCTCGCCGTCCTCGTCGTCGAAGAGGTTGGCGTAGATCGGGTGCGAGAAGCTCGGATCGTCCAGCTTCAGGCCCAGATAGTCCCGGCCCTCGTTCGAGCGCTTTGACCAGGCGGCACCGATCTCCGCGCGGCCCACCAGGATCCGGTGCGAAGGTGCGTTCTCGCCCGTGGCCCGCAGGTCGGGGACGAT
>NZ_JFGS01000022.1 GCF_000740775.1 Haematobacter missouriensis
CGATGCTGACCGATGCTGACCGATGCTGAGAAAGGCTCTCGGATCGCTGCGATTGTAAAGGGATATGTTCTAACAAGCCGCCCCGCCCGATTTCGGGGATCTTCCGACGTAGAGGTAGATATTCCCGTATCTCAGCGGTGGATCGCCTCTCCAGACTTCGTCAGCCCGTTGAGGCTGGCCGATCCGCTGAGGTTGTGAAGTCCTGCTTCACAGGGCGCGCTCGAGCAGCAATCGTTTTCCTCAAGGATCCGCGGAGGACGGCTTGCCGCAACGAACAGTGCGGCGCTTTGCAGAGACTACCGGAGATCAGACTCGCCCTGCCGAGCAGGCGACCCCATGGTCCACGCACACATTGACCCTCCCCGTGCGGCGCCGGACGCGGGCGCCTTCCTGGCAGTCGATACACCGAGGTCGCAATCTGATCGGAGCCATCGCCCGATTGATCGCAGCGCGTTCCGCCGCCCCGGAAAATCCGCTCTCCCCCTTTCCGCGGCAGCCGGCTCGGCGGGGGCTCGATGCCCCCGGTGGGCCGGCTCGGCTAAGGTTGGCGGAACAGGTCCGCGTCAGGGTCTTCGATACCCTCAACCCGGCCCCTCACAATATCTGCCGCGATGGCGGAGAAAGTGATGCCGTTACCACCGAAGCCCATCACCACATGCACCCGCTCCGCTCCCGGCGCGCGGTCGATGATCGGTAGCCCGGTGGTGGTATTGCCGAAGGGCGCGGCCCAGGCATACGCTGGCTCGCCGATGTCGATGCCCGTCAGATCGGCGAGTTTCTCCACGATCCGCCGCGTCTTTTTCCGACCCTTGGCAGGGTCTGCGAAGGCGGTGGCGCTTTCCTCGTCCTCGCCGCCCACGATGATCCGCCCACCGCTTGCGGTCCGAAAATAGAGATACGGATCAGACGCTTCCCAGACCAGAAAGCCATCCAGCCAACCGGGCCGGGCCATATCGGGGCGGGAAGCCAGCGCCCAGGTGGAGATGATGCGATGGACGGGGCTTTCCATCACCTTGAGAAATTCATAGCCCGTGCAGAAAACGACATGCCCGGCCGTGAGCAACCGCCCCTCCGATGTGGCGAGAATCACGGTCTCCCCCCGCTCCTCGACATCCGTCACTTCCACCGGAGAGACCAGTTCCGCCCCCCGCGCCATGGCGGCGCGCAGAAGGCCCGCCGTCATCTGCGCCGGATTGGCGGAGGCGGAGAAATCGGACACGATGGCGCCTGTACGGCTGAGGCCGAAGCGATCCTGAAGCGCCGCCGCATTCAGATAGTCTGCCGCGATCCCAGCCTCATGCCGGGTCTGCGCCTCCGTCTGCAATGCGCGCGAACCATATTCGTTACCGGCGAGGTAAAGCGCCTGTTTCGCCGTCATCGCACAATTGATGCCCAGCCGCTCCACGCGGAGGCGCAGGTCCTCCACGGCGCGGGCGGACCGCCGCCAGGCCCGCGCCGCCTTCTCCGCACCGATCTTGCGGGCGAGCACGTGCAGCGGCACGTCAATCTCATGCTGGATCATCGCCGTGCTGGCGAGCGTACTTCCTTCCACCGGGTCGCGCCGATCCAGGATCAGCACGCGCCGGACCCCGTCCGCCAGCGATTCCGCCACGAGCGCTCCGCTGATTCCGCTGCCAATGACGATCACATCATAATGCCGGTCCACAGGTTCCCGCGAGGCGGGGGCCTTGCGGTGTGGTGTCGCCGCCCAAAACGGTCGGTCCCGGTGCAGCGCTCGCTGTTCGGTAGGTCCATCCGTGGAGGGGGAGTGTTCGGTCTGTCCGTCATCCACGGTGTTTCTCCTGTGCGAACCGCTCCGCCCGAACGCTCGGTCCCGCGCCCGGTTCCACTGCAAGGTTTCCACTGAAGGAGGACGCAATGGTTGTGCCGGGGCAGCACTGTGCCTATTGCGGGAAATGTCGCTGGAGCAACCATCTCGGTGCCGCGTGGAACGTGAGGGAAAGAGATGACCGATACGGAAAAGCAGAAGCGCCCGCAGCAGGTTTATATGCTTGTGGTGGAGGTGGGGCGCCGTCCGGGCGATGGCCTGCCGAACGGCGCGACCGGCGCGGGGCTGATCGTCTATGCCAGCGGCGTAGATGAGGCGGAAGCCGTGCGCGAGACGGTCGCCGTGCTCCGTCAGGCGGAGATGGCACCGCTGGACGTCTCCGGCTATGGCACGCTGGAGGAACGGCTTGCCGCCGGGCAGGATGTGCCGGACGAGGAGCGCGCCCTGATGGAGCGGGCACTAGCGGAGAACGCCGTCGTGATCGCCCAGATGGAACCCTATTTCGACAAGGGCTGAAAGCGCCAAAACCTCATGGACCACGGCAATCCGCTGAATCAAGCGGGTAAGCGCCCCTCGCCGCCGCCGCGAAAGGCAGCGGCGAGCGCAGCTCTGCCGCCCGAGGGCCGTCACGGGACGGTGTAGCCCCCATCCACCAGTTGGTAGCTGCCGGTGATGAACGAGGCGCGGTCCGAGAGCAGGAAGCAGGTCAGTGCCGCCACTTCCTCAGAACGACCGAGCCGCCCCATCGGATGCAGGGAGATGAGGTGGTCATGGGTTGCCTTGTCCATATGCGCCAGCAGCGGTGTTTCGATATAGCCGGGGCCGACCGCGTTCACGCGGACGCCGCGTGTCGCATAGTCGAGCGCGGCGGTCTTGGTCAGGCCGATCACGCCGTGTTTCGCGGCCACGTAATCCGGGTTTCCCGCCGTGCCCACGGAACTGAGGATGGAGCCCATGTTGACGATCGCGCCGCCGCCTGCCCGTTCGATGGCCGGAATCTGATAGCGCAGGCAGTAGAACACGCTGTTGAGGTTCACGTCGATCACGCGCCGCCAGGTATCGACGTCATATTCACCGACCGGCGCGGGATGCTGGCCGCTGATCCCTGCATTGTTGACTGCCAGATGCAGTGCACCGAATTCAGCCTCGGCAAAGGCCACCATGGAGCGAACGGCGTCCACATCCGTCACATCGACAAGGAAGGGCTTACCGCCGACCTCGGTCGCGAGCGCCGCGGCGCGATCCTCATCCATGTCCGCGACAACGACCTTCGCCCCGCCCGCAGCCAGTTCACGCACCACCGCCGCGCCGATACCGGAGGCTCCCCCGGTGACTATGGCGACTTTACCGTCGAATTCCGCGCCTTTGGCTTCAGCCATGACACATCTCCTTCAGAATGTCTGGCGGGAAACATAGGTGCTTCGGCCGCGTCGTCGCCCCCTCATGACGAAGTGACGCAGCGGAGCGTGACGTTGATCCGGCCACCTTTGGGCAGAAGGGTGGAGGAACCGAAGCGGATCCTGTCGATCCCGTGATAGGCCAGCCTCGCCGCGCCCCCCATCACCACCACATCGCCGGAACGGAGCCAGACGGACTCCGTTCGCTCCTCGCGCTTCGTGCCGCCCATGCGGAACAGGGCTTCGTCGCCAAGGGAGAGGGAGACGACCGGAAAGCGGAAATCGCCCTCATCCTTGTCCTGGTGCAGACCCATGCGCGCCGCTTCCCCGTAGAAATTGACGAGACAGCTATTCGGCATTTGTGTGCTGCCGGAAACGGCGCGCCAGACAGCGAGGATGCTGTCGGGAATCGCCGGCCATGCCTCTCCGGTGCCGGGGTGCCGCGGCTCGTAGCGATAGCCGCGCCTGTCCGTCACCCAGCCCAGCCGCCCGGCGGAAGTCATCTGCACCGACATGGGCTTGCCCCAGGCCGTCATAGGCCGCAGGAATGGCGCTTCTCCCGCGATAGCACGCAGATCGGTGACCATCGCCTCCTGCTTCGCCCGGTCGAGGAAGTCTCGGTAGAGCAGGAAGCCCCGGATCGTCACCGGCGGAGCGGTCGAAGCGGTCTCCCCTGACGGGTCCGGATCATGCCCCTGCCCCCGCTCCGAGGGCGACATGGATGACGGGTCATGTTTCGGCATTTCTCCCTCCATCTGCGCGGCCCGTGACAGAGATCGCCCTGCCGCGCGTTTTGCATCGAGTTTGCCAGGCGCTCCGCTTGCAGCGCTATTTCACCCTCCTTATATACCGCTGGAGCCGTCGGGAGGGTATCTCCCGGCGAACCACTGGGATCGGGGAGCGGAGGCCGAAGTCCGGCTCCGAACTCCAATAATCGCCGAAGGAAGAGGTAAATACATGGCCAAAGTCATCGGGATCGACCTCGGGACAACCAACAGCTGCGTCGCCATCATGGACGGGTCGCAGCCCCGGGTGATCGAGAACTCCGAAGGCGCGCGGACGACTCCGTCGATCGTCGCCTTCACCGACACCGAGCGCCTCGTCGGACAGGCCGCCAAGCGGCAGGCCGTCACCAACCCTGCGAATACCGTTTTCGCCGTGAAGCGCCTGATCGGTCGCCGCGTTACCGACGCGGAAGTCGAGAAGGACCGCAAGCTCGTCCCCTACAATATCGTGGACGGCGGCAATGGCGACGCTTGGGTAGAGGTGCATGGCGAGAAGTACTCGCCCTCGCAAATTTCCGCCTTCATCCTGCAGAAGATGAAGGAAACCGCCGAGTCGTATCTTGGTGAAACGGTCACGCAAGCCGTCATCACCGTGCCCGCTTATTTCAACGACGCCCAGCGTCAGGCGACCAAGGACGCGGGCAAGATCGCAGGCCTTGAGGTGCTGCGCATCATCAACGAACCCACGGCCGCCGCTCTGGCCTATGGGCTCGACAAGAAGGAAACGAAGACGATCGCCGTCTATGACCTTGGCGGGGGCACCTTCGACATCACCATCCTTGAGATCGATGACGGTCTGTTCGAGGTGAAATCCACCAACGGGGACACGTTCCTCGGCGGTGAGGATTTCGACATGCGCATCGTGAGCTACCTCGCCGAGGAGTTCAAGAAAGAGCATGGCGTCGATCTGACCAAGGACAAGATGGCGCTTCAGCGCCTGAAGGAAGCTGCGGAAAAAGCCAAGATCGAGCTGTCCTCCAGCCAGCAGACCGAGATCAACCAGCCGTTCATCTCGATGGACAAGAACACCGGCACTCCGCTGCACATGGTCATGAAACTGACCCGCGCGAAGCTCGAATCGCTGGTCGACGATCTTATCAAGAAGTCCATGAAGCCCTGTGCCGACGCCCTGAAGGATGCCGGCGTCTCCAAGGGTGACATCGACGAGGTGGTTCTGGTCGGCGGCATGACGCGGATGCCGAAGGTCGTCGAGGAAGTGACGAAATTCTTCGGCAAGGAGCCGCACAAAGGTGTGAACCCGGACGAAGTCGTGGCGCTCGGCGCGGCCATTCAGGCCGGCGTCCTGCAAGGCGACGTGAAGGACGTGGTCCTGCTCGACGTGACCCCGCTGAGCTTGGGTATCGAGACACTGGGCGGCGTGTTCACCCGGCTCATCGACCGCAACACCACCATCCCGACCAAGAAATCGCAGATCTTCTCCACTGCCGAAGACAACCAGTCGGCCGTGACGATCCGCGTCTTCCAGGGCGAGCGGGAAATGGCGGCGGACAACAAGATGCTGGGCCAGTTCAATCTGGAGCAGATTCCGCCCGCGCCGCGCGGCATGCCGCAGATCGAGGTGACCTTCGACATCGACGCGAACGGCATCGTGAGCGTGTCCGCGAAGGACAAGGGCACCGGCAAGGAGCAGAAGATCACCATCCAGGCGTCCGGCGGTCTGTCGGATGACGAGATCCAGAAGATGGTGCGCGACGCCGAGGCGAACGCCGAATCGGATAAGAAGCGCAAGGAACTCGTCGAGGCCAAGAACCAGGCGGAGGGGCTGATCCACTCCACCCGGAAGTCGCTGGAAGATCATGGCGACAAGGTCGATGGCTCCACGGTGGAGGCGATCGAACTGGCCATCGGCGCGCTGGAAGAGTCGCTCAAGACGGAAGATGCCGGCAAGATCAAAGGCGGAATCCACAACCTGACCGACGCTGCGATGAAACTTGGCGAGGCGATCTACAAGGCCAGCCAGGAGGAATCGGCAGAGAAGGAAGAAGGGCCCGCCGGGGCGCGCGATGACGATGACATCGTCGATGCGGACTTCGAGGATCTGGGCAACAACAAGCGCTCGTAACAGGCGCGGAATGCGGAAAGGCCCGGCCCTCGGCCGGGCCTGACCGTGTTTGAAAGGGAATTTCAATGGCAAAGCGGGATTTCTACGAGGTTCTGGGCGTCGAAAAGGGCGCCTCGGCCGAGGAAATCAAGAAGGCCTATCGCAAGAAGGCCAAGGAACTTCATCCCGACCGCAACGCCGACAATCCGAATGCAGAGGCCGAGTTCAAGGAGGTGAACGAGGCCTATGAAACGCTGAAGGACGAGCAGAAGAAAGCTGCCTACGACCGCTTCGGTCATGCGGCCTTCGAGGGAGGAATGGGCGGTGCGGCCCAAGGGCGCGGTGGCGCCTATCAGGGGGGCGACTTCGCCTCCGCCTTCTCCGACGTGTTCGAGGATCTGTTCGGCGATTTCATGGGCGGGCGTCAGGGCGGTGCACCGCGCTCCCGCGCGCAGCGTGGCTCCGATCTGCGCTACAACATGCGGATCACGCTGGAAGATGCGTGGAGCGGCGTACAGAAAACGA
Source organism: Haematobacter missouriensis (assembly GCF_000740775.1). Lineage (GTDB taxonomy): Bacteria > Pseudomonadota > Alphaproteobacteria > Rhodobacterales > Rhodobacteraceae > Haematobacter > Haematobacter missouriensis. The sequence continues at coordinate 6,559 of NZ_JFGS01000022.1, forward strand.
TCACGGTCCCTGCCTCCGCCGTGTGCGAAGCCTGCCACGGCACCGGTGCCGAAGGAGGCGCGGAGCCTGTGACTTGCCCAACCTGCTCGGGTATGGGCAAGGTGCGCGCCCAGCAGGGCTTCTTCACCGTGGAGCGGACCTGCCCGACCTGCGGCGGCTCCGGCCAGATCGTGAAGAACCCCTGCAAGGTCTGCCATGGTGCGGGCCGGGTGGAAAAGGAACGGACGCTCTCCGTCAATATCCCCGCCGGGGTGGAGACGGGCACCCGGATCCGGCTTGCCGGTGAGGGAGAGGCCGGGTTGCGCGGCGGGCCGACGGGGGATCTCTACATCTTCATCGAAGTGCGCGAGCACCCGATCTTCCAGCGCGACGGTCAGACGCTGCACTGCCACGTGCCGGTCAGCATGACCACCGCCGCGCTTGGGGGTGAGATCGAGGTGCCCACGATCGACGGCGGACGGAGCCGCGTGAAAGTGCCGTCAGGCTCCCAGTCCGGGCGTCAGATGCGGCTGCGCGGCAAGGGGATGCCCCAGCTCCGGGGTGGAAACCACGGCGACATGCTGATCGAGCTTACGGTGGAGACGCCGGTGAACCTCACCCAGCGGCAACGGGAACTTCTGCGTGAGTTCGAGGAAATCGACGCGAACAACAATCCGGAAAGCTCCTCCTTCTTCACGAAGGTGAAAAGTTTCTGGGACGGGATGAAAGGCTGAGGGGGCGGGAGCCCCCTCTTCCATCGACGGGCCTCCTGAAAGCGTCGCGGCAGCCACGGTGGCGGAATATGGTCTTGGTCGCGGCGATACGCTCCCAGTAGTAGTTCAAGACTGAGCGTGCTTGCGATGGCAGGTTGCCGCTGTGTCCCGGCGTTTCTTAACGCTTTATTCACTCCGCCTGGGCACACTCCACCCATGACCCACGCGTTTCAGGAAGCCCCCCTCCCATTGTTGCTCGACCCAGATGAGGCCGAGGGGTTTCCGCTGCCCGACAGGCTGCCCTCCTATATCCGCGACCATCGCAAGCGGCTGCGTCACCGGTTCATGGCGGGCGGCGCCGCGGCAATGCCGGATTACGAGCTGCTGGAACTCGTGCTGTTCCGTGCCATCCCCCGGCAAGATGTAAAGCCGCTGGCACATCGGTTGATGGCTGCCTTCGGCGATTTCAACGGCGTGATCTCCGCACCCCTGCCGCGGCTGAAATCGGTGGAGGGGGTGGGAGAGGCTGTGATGCAGGAACTGAAAATCGTGGAGGCGGCGGCGCATCGCATGGCGCGAAGCCGCATCATGCATCGCCCCGTGCTGTCCTCATGGAGCGCCCTGCTCGATTATTGCCGGGCGGCAATGGCGCACCGGGAGACGGAGCAGTTTCGCATCCTTTTTCTTGATCGGAAGAACACGCTCATCGCGGACGAGGAGCAGGCGCGGGGCACGGTGGATCACGTACCGGTCTATCCGCGTGAGGTGATGAAGCGGGCGCTTGAACTGAACGCATCCGCCTTGATCCTGGTGCACAATCACCCCTCGGGGGATCCGACGCCGTCCGATGCCGATATCTCGGTGACTGCGCAGATCGCCGCCGCGGCGCAGGCCCTCGGGCTGACGCTGCACGACCATCTCATCATCGGCAAGGCGCAGGAGGTGAGTTTTCGCGCCTCAGGCTATCTTTAGCAGGCGGCTGAAGGAGTTCTCAGGTGGCATAGCTATGCCCCGGAAAACGGGAAATCAGCCCGGAATGACCAAAGATGGGTAGATTACGGATGTCGTCTTATTGTGCACGACCTCCGCTCCCACCCAGAGCTGAAAGCCTTTTCCAGCATCCTGCCAGTGATGCGACGCGCGCAGATTCCCCTGCTGTACAAGCAATGTCTTCCGCCGCAATCGTGCCGCAGGTTCAAACCGACAGGGGCGGGCCGCTGGGGGAGTACCCTGACAGGTCTCTGGAAGAGCATTCCGGTGCGGCTCGGCGGCGAAGACCCTCCCCCGCTTTTGGCGATCGCCCCGGATAGCGCAAGTTTCGGCTCGTGACAGAACCGATTTCCAAGCGTTCAACGTGGCCACTTGGTTTCAGCGGGCCGTCCAGCCACAAAGCCGGGCGCAGCGATACCTCAGGCATAGTTCGCCTTCAGTCCGCCAACCCCCGCAAGTGCAGCCTCTCCCCCACGGCGTCGCAGGCGGGAAGGCTCACCGTCAGATCGCGGCGCTCGATGTCGCCGCGCCGGATCACCAGCGTCTCGCCAATGAGGTCGCGGCTGCAGGTCTCGGGGGTGACCGGCATAACCACTTCAGGCGAGAGGCTGTCCGACGCACGGGTGGACAGGACAAGCGCGCGCAGCGGGAATACCACATCCGCGGCGCCATAATGACCGGCCCCCGCCAACTCCGGCTCACCCGGCCCCAGCCACTGCAGCACGAAGCGGTTGTAGGCCGTAGCTGTGGGCACCTCGATCTGCGCAAGAACGGAGGGGGTATCGGGCAGCGTCGCCGTAACCTCCACCATCGGCGAAAGGGCGGGGTAAACGCCCGAGAAATGCCCGCTTGCATCCAGCCGCTCCGTAACCACGAAGGCATCCTGCGCGATCAGGATGCGCGTATCGGGCGCGCAGGCCGCCTCCACCGTCACTCTGACAGAGGCCGGCGCGGCAGGGTTGAGCGTCAATACGGGCGCACAGGCCCAAACACCGCCGGGGAAAAGGGCGACACCTGCAGCCAGCAGAAGACGGCGGAAGAGGGGCACGGCAATCTCCCTGACGCCCGCGACCCATTCCGGGGACGCGGGCAGATGCCGGTCAGATGAACCGGCCGTGGCAGTGCTTGAACTTCTCGCCCGATCCGCAGGGGCAAGGATCGTTGCGCCCGGGATTGCCCCAGGTCGCGGGATCGGCCTCATCGAAGCCGCTGGCCTCCACCCTCACCGGGGCCGGTTCCGCCTGATTGAGCGGCGCGTCATCGGCGGTCGTAACCAGTTCGGGCACTGCCGCAGGTTGGGCCGCGCGTTGCTGTGCGATGAGCTGGCGCATCATCTCCGCCTGCTCCTCCTGCGTGAGCGGGCGGATCATGGCGAGCTTGGCCGTCACCTCGGAGCGCAGGGATTCGAGCATGGATTCGAACAGGCCGAACGCCTCGGTCTTGTATTCGTTCAACGGATCGCGCTGCGCATAGCCCCGGAAGCCGACGACGGAGCGGAGATGTTCGAGCGTCAGCAGATGTTCCCGCCACTTCGCGTCGATGGTCTGGAGCAGCACCTGCTTTTCGATGCTGCGCATCGTCTCGTCGCCGAAGGCTGCGGCCTTTTCCGCGGTGAAGGCGTCGGAGGCTTCCGCCAGCCGCTCCCGCACCACCTCCTGATCGACGCCCTCCTCCTCCTGCCAGTCCTTTACCGGCAGGTCGAGGCCAAGCTGGGTCTGCACCGCATCGTGGAAACCGGCCATGTCCCACTGATCGGAATAGCTTTTCGGCGGAAGATGCGTATCCACCAGATCTTCGATGACCTGATGGCGCATGTCTTCCGCGATCTCCGCCACTTCATTGGCCGACATGATCTCCCGGCGCTGGCTGAAGATCGCCTTGCGCTGGTCGTTCATCACGTCGTCATACTTGAGAAGCTGCTTGCGGATGTCGAAGTTGCGAGCCTCCACCTTGCCCTGCGCCTTCTCCAGCGACTTGTTCACCCAAGGATGGACGATGGCCTCGCCTTCCTTCATCCCCAGTTTCTGGAGCATGGAGTCCAGCCGTTCGGAGCCGAAGATCCGCATCAGGTCGTCTTCCAGCGACAGGAAGAACGACGACCGGCCCGGATCGCCCTGACGGCCGGACCGCCCGCGAAGCTGGTTGTCGATCCGGCGGCTTTCGTGACGTTCGGTGGCCAGAACGTAAAGCCCGCCCGCCTCAAGCACCTTCTGCTTCTCGGCGGCGTGCTCCTCCTCGATCCGGGCGCGCACCTCGTCCGGGTTTGCTTCCGGGTCGATCTCCAGCGCCTGGATCACCTTCATCTCGACGTTGCCGCCAAGCTGGATGTCCGTCCCGCGGCCAGCCATGTTCGTGGCGATGGTCACCGCGCCAAGCTTGCCGGCCTCGGAGACAATCATCGCCTCCTGCTCATGGTGGCGGGCGTTCAGCACGTTGTGCGGGATACCCTCCTTCTTGAGCAGGCTGGACAGAAGTTCCGACTTCTCGATGGAGGTCGTGCCGACGAGAACGGGCTGGCCCTTCTCGTTCGCCTCACGGATCGCCTTGACGATCGCGTCGAACTTCTCCCGCGCGGTGCGATAGACCTGATCGTGTTCGTCGATCCGCTGAATGGGCCGGTTCGTCGGCACCTCGACCACGCCGAGTTTGTAGATCTCGGCGAATTCCTCGGCTTCCGTCGCCGCCGTGCCGGTCATGCCGGAGAGCTTGTCGTAAAGCCGGAAGTAATTCTGGAAGGTCACGGAGGCGAGCGTGACGTTCTCGGGCTGGATCTGGACGTCTTCCTTGGCCTCAATGGCCTGGTGCAGCCCTTCGGAAAGCCGCCGTCCCTTCATCATCCGCCCGGTGAATTCGTCGATCAGCATCACCTCGCCGTCCCGCACGATGTAATGCGTGTCGCGCTGGAACAGCTTGTGCGCCCGGAGACCCTGCGTGACGTGGTGAACGATGGTGGTCGATTCGGGATCGTAGAGCGACTGGCCCTCCGGCAGCACTCCCATCTCGTGAAGCCGCTGCTCCACGAATTCGTTGCCTTCCTCCGTGAAGACCACGGTGCGCTGCTTTTCGTCCAGCGTGAAGTGCTCGGACTGCACTTCCGGGATCAGCACATCGATGGTCTTGTAAAGTTCGGATCTGTCCTGAGACGGGCCGGAAATGATGAGCGGCGTGCGGGCCTCGTCGATCAGGATCGAGTCGACCTCGTCCACTACGGCGAAGAAATGGTCGCGCTGCACCATCTCCTCGATGGAGGACTTCATGTTGTCGCGCAGATAGTCGAAGCCCAGTTCGTTGTTCGTGGCATAGGTGATGTCGGCCTTGTAGGCCGACCGCTTCTCCGCATCCTGCTGGAATGGATAAACCACCCCGGTCGTGAGGCCGAGCGTGCCGTAGACCTTGCTCATCCAGTCCGCGTCGCGCTTGGCCAGGTAGTCGTTCACCGTGACGACATGCACACCCCGACCGGCCAAGGCATTGAGATAAACCGGAAAGGTCGCCATGAGGGTCTTGCCCTCACCCGTCTTCATCTCCGCGATATTGCCCTGATGGAGGAAGATGCCCGCCATCAGCTGCACATCGAAGGCCCGCAGCCCCAGGGCACGGCGCGCGCCCTCCCGGCAGTTGGCAAAGGCCTCCGGCAACAGGTCGTCCAGGCTTTCGCCCTTGGCGTATCGTTCCTGGAACTCGGCCGTCTTGGCCCGCAGCCCCTCATCCGAAAGAACCTTGAACTCAGGCTCCAGCGCATTGATCCGCGCGACGAGCGGGCGAACTTCCTTGACCTTACGATCGTTCGGGGTCCCGAAGACCTTCTTGGCGATTTTACCCAGCCCCAGCATGTTTTCTCCGCTTGGCCCACGTCATCGTGTGGCCACCGGCCTTGCCCGAGCGGGATGCCTTGCCTAGAACCACCCACGGAACGGCTCCGGAAGGGCAATGGACAGGGACGCCCCGGTCGCGCCGGTGCCATGAATCCTTGGGCGATGTAAGGGTCGCCCGCTCAACTGTCAACGCCGCGAGGGGTCGCGGCTTCTGCGAGGAAAGCATCCGACATGTCGAAAATGGCGAAGTTCTGCACGAGCGCAGCGGTAGCGCTGGCACTGGCGCTCCCTGCTGCTGCCGCAGATGTGACCGCTGAAACCGTCGTCGCGACGGTGAACGGCAAGAATATCACCATGGGCGATCTGCTCGTGGTGAAGGAAGGCCTGCCCGCGCAGTACCAGCAGCTTCCCGATGACGTTCTGATGAACGGGCTGATCGAACAACTCGTGCAGCAGACTGTTCTGGCCGACAGCGTTGAGGGCAAGCTGACGAAGCGGGAAGAGATCGGCCTCGGCGCTACCGAACGCGCCTTCCTTGCCGGCACGGCGCTTGAGCGTGTCGCGGCGACGGCTGTGACGGAAGAAGCGGTCAAGGCCGCCTATGACGAGCAATATGCAAAGGCGGAGCCCGGCAAGGAATATCACGCGCGCCATATCCTCGTTCCCACGGAGGATGAGGCGAAAGCCGTGGAGAAAGCCATCGCGGACGGCGGCGATTTTGCCACGGTCGCCAATGAAAAGACCCAGGATCCCAGCGGCAAGACCAATGGCGGCGATCTGGGCTGGTTCGGGGCCGGCATGATGGTGCCGGAATTCGAGGAAGCCGTGTCCGCTCTGCAACCCGGACAGGTGTCCCAGCCAATCCAGACCCAGTTCGGCTGGCATGTCATCAAGCTCGAGGAAGTGCGCGACGCCACCGCTCCCACGCTGGACGAGGTCCGTCCGCAGATCGAAACCCAGCTCCAGCAGGCTGCCGTTCAGGCGGAACTCGCGAAAGCAACCGAATCGGCCAAGATTGAGCGCACCGAAGGGATTGACCCGTCCGTGCTTCACAATCAGACATTGCTGAACGAGTAACAGCCCAGCGGCGCGAGGAGACGGGAATGGCGAAGGACTGGAAAGCCAAGGCGAAAAAGGCCGAAGGCAAGGTCGCCAAGCTGAAGAAGAAGCTGGAAACCGCGGTTGGCGAGACGGTGGAGCGGGTCGAAGACGCCGTTTCATCCGCCAAAAAGAAACCGCTCCCCGTCTCCCCCCTTGCGCCTGCCGCCTTTCCCGCGCTGCCCGTCATCGCGGGCGTGGAATTCGCTGCCGCAGAGGCCGGCGTGCGCTACAAGGGCCGGACCGACGTGATGCTGGTCCGGCTGGCTCCCGGCACGTCCATCGCCGGAGCCTTCACCAAATCCTCCACCCGCGCTGCTTCGGTGCTGGACTGTCAGGCAAAGCTAGCCGATCCCGCCGCGCGGAAGGCCGGGGCCGCGATCATCGTGAACTCCGGCAATGCCAATGCGTTCACCGGCCGGAGTGGTCAGGACGCGGTGGACAGCGTGACAGCCGGGGTTGCCGCAGCGCTCGACGTGCCTGCGTCTCGCGTGTTCTCCTCCTCCACGGGCGTGATCGGGGAGCCGCTGCCGCATGACCGGATCACCGCCGCACTGGACAAGCTGAAGAGCGCGCTATCCGCGGACGGTATCGCCGAAGCCGCCCGCGCCATCATGACCACCGACACTTTCCCAAAGGGCGCAATGGCCGAAGTGGAAGGGGATGGCGGCACGATCCACATCGCCGGGATCGCCAAGGGATCAGGCATGATCGCGCCGGACATGGCGACGATGCTCGTTTATATCTTCACCGATGCGAAGATCCCCGCAGCCACTCTGCAACGCATGGTGAGCGCCCATGTCGATGGCACCTTCAACAGCATTACCGTGGACAGCGACACCTCGACCTCCGACGCGCTGATTGTCGCGGCTACGGGCCAGAGCACTGCCGCCGAAATCCGGGATCTGCGCAGCAAAGGATCCCGCGCCTTTCAGAAGGCGCTGCAAGGCGTGATGCTCGATCTCGCCAAACAGGTGGTCCGCGACGGTGAGGGTGCGACGAAGTTCGTCGAAGTCCGGGTGACTCGTGCCGCCAATGATGCAGATGCACGCAAGGTGGCGCTCGCCATCGCCAACTCCCCGCTCGTCAAGACAGCAGTGGCGGGTGAGGATGCGAACTGGGGCCGGATCGTCATGGCTGTCGGCAAATCAGGTGCGCAGGCGGATCGCGATCTGCTTGCCATCCGATTCGGCGACCTGCTTCTGGCGGAAAAAGGCCTTCGCGCGGAAGGCTACAGCGAAGAGGCCGCCTCCGCCTACATGAAGAATCAGGAGTTGACGATTTCCGTCGATCTGGGGCTTGGCCGTGGCAAGGCGACGGTCTGGACCTGCGATCTCACCCACGGATATATCGACATCAACGCCGACTACCGCTCGTGAAACTCGTTCTCGTTTCAGCGGTCGCGCTGGTGGATGGTGACGGGCGCGTGCTTCTGGCGCAGCGCCCGCCCGGCAAGTCTCTGGCGGGACTGTGGGAGTTTCCCGGTGGCAAGGTGGAGCCGGGAGAGACCCCGGAGACCGCCCTCATCCGGGAACTGCATGAGGAACTTGGCATCGCCACGGAGGAGAGCTGCCTTGCGCCGCTCACCTTCGCCAGCCATTCCTATGACGATTTTCACCTGCTCATGCCGCTTTTCGCTTGCCGTCGCTGGCGCGGCATCCCCGAGGCCCGCGAGGGGCAGGTGCTGAAGTGGGTGCGGGCCGATGCGCTCCGCGATTACCCCATGCCGCCCGCCGATATTCCCCTCATCCCGATCCTGCGCGACTGGCTTTGATTTCTTTCCGATCGGTCGATCCGTTAATCATCCTTTAGGTGGTTGCGGCATAGAATCAACACATTCGCGGGAGTTAATCTTGCGGGATGATTTAAGACTGTTCATGAGATATCCTTAACGGACCGCAATGGTCTTGCTTTGGGAGGAGAAAGCCATGCTGCGCACCATCACTATCGGAAGCTGCATTTCCGTGCAGGGAATGTTCATAAAGATGCTCGAAAACGGCAAGGTCGTTGTTCGGGTGGGCGAAAAGACCTTTACCGGAAGGCCCGTGGAAACCGGCAAACGCGCTGCCTGAGGGTCAGGGACAGAAGGCAGGGTTCCGATCGGGAACTCCGGGGCGCGAAGATCAAGAATAATGCGCCTCGCGGGCTGAACCGTTTCCTATACAACTGGCGGATTCGACCTGTTCTGCAGCTGAGTCGCTGCAGCCCACGTCAGCCGTGCCCGCGGTCATTGGCCCGGAGGCGTCGGCATGTCCGCGCGTGCCCGGGTTCCTTGTCCCGATGTCCCTTTTCCCATCCTATGCGGCTCGATTCCATGGCCATTGTGTGATCGTCGGTCTTGGCGGTGTCCGTCTGGCGATGACAGAGATGTGGCCTCGATCTGTCGCGCGGGCAGTTTCAAAGCGGCCTCGTGCTCGCCGTGACATAGTTCACGGAGAGATCCTCAGGAGAAAGTGACCACTTCTGGCGCAGCGGATCAAAGACCATCCCCTTGCGATCCACCTGGGTCATTCCGGCGGTCGCGATCAGTGTGCCGAGTTCTTGGGGCGTGATGAATTTTCGCCAGTCATGCGTCCCCTTCGGCAACCACCGAAGAATCCATTCCGCGCCGACGATGGCAAGCGCAAAGCTCTTTGCCGTGCGGTTCAGAGTGGAGCAGATCATCAGCCCGCCGGGTTTCAGAAGATCATGGCAGGCAGTCAGATAGGCGAGGGGATCGGCGACATGTTCGATCACCTCCATGTTGAGAACGACATCGAAGCGCTCCCCCTCTGCAGCGAGCGCTTCCGCCGTGGTATGACGGTAGTCGATGGGGAGTCCCTGCTGCGCGGCATGCACCCGTGCGACCGGAATGTTGCCCGCTGCTGCGTCCGCGCCCACCACATCGGCGCCGAGCCGCGCCATCGGTTCGGACAGAAGCCCGCCACCGCAGCCGATATCCAGAAGCCTCAGCCCCGCGAAAGGGCGCGACCCGTTCCTGTCGCGTCCGAATTCCGCCGCGACCTGGGCACAAATATAGTCGAGTCGGCAGGGGTTCATTCCGTGAAGCGGTTTGAACTTACCATCAGGATCCCACCATTCAGCAGCCATGGCTTCGAATTTGGCGACTTCGGTGGCATCGACTGTGGACTCCGTCGTCATCCCCTGTCCTTTCGCGCAATCGGAATAGGCAGCGCCCGCCTGACGGTTATATAGTACCCTCATGGACAGGACCGCATCCCCGAAACGCCCCCCGGCGACGCTTTACCCTCCGACCGACCCATTCGACCAGCGCATGATCGAGATGGGCGACGGCCATGTCGTGTATATGGAGCAATGCGGGAACCCTGCGGGTCAGCCCGTGATCGTGCTCCACGGCGGTCCCGGCGGCGGCTGCAGCCCCATGATGCGCCGTTTCTTCGATCCGCAGGTCTATCGCATCGTGCTGTTCGATCAGCGGGGCTGCGGGCGCTCACGCCCCTATGCCAGCGTGGAGGCGAACACGACACAGCATCTGATCGGCGATATAGAGCGCATCCGCAAAACACTGGATATCGACACCTGGATGGCCTTCGGCGGAAGCTGGGGCGCGACACTCGCTCTCCTTTATGCGCAGGCCCATCCCGAGCGGGTGAACGCGCTGGTGCTGCGCGGCGTGTTCCTGATGACCCAGGCGGAGCTGGCGTGGTTCTATGGCGGTGGAGCGGGTCGGTTCTTCCCCGATCTGTGGCAGCGTTTCGCCAATGCCGTTCCGGCGAGCGAACGGGATGACCTGATCGCGGCCTATCACCGGCGCCTGTTCAGCGGAAACCTGCAGGAGGAGGTGGCCTATGGCCGGCTCTGGGCCGGGTGGGAGAATGCTCTGGCAAGCATCGACCACCCCGCGGTGATGGGTGACGGGCCAGCGGACTACGTTCGTGCCTTCTCTCGACTGGAGAACCACTATTTCATCCATCGCGGCTTTCTGGAACAGGACGATCAGATCGTCTCCCGGGCGGCAAGCATTGCCCACATCCCTGCCCGGATCGTGCAGGGTCGGTACGACATGGTATGTCCGCCTGTCTCCGCTTGGCGGCTGGCAGAGCGCCTCCCGCGCGCGGAACTGCGAATGATCCCCTTGGCGGGCCATGCGCTCTCCGAACCGGGCATCGCCGCGGAACTGATCAGCGCGACCGACGACTTCCGTCTCTGATACTTCGCGCGGAAACGGCACCGAGTTGCCACCCAAGCCGGGTTTCCTCGGTCCCGCTATTGTGACTGGCGGTGACTGCGGATAGCCTTGTCGCAATCAAAGAGCAGGCGGACACACCGCGATAACAGGCCGGGGACAGATGACACCACCCTTTAGACGAGACAGGCGCCCCAGGCGCGCCGTGGCCTCTGTCCTCGCGCTTTGCGCCGTGGCCGCGCCGCTTTCCGCCGAGACCCTCCTGCCCTCGCCCGCGCTCACACCCTCCCCCACGATGAACATGAACGGCGTCGCCGGGCTTATCGACATGCCCACGGGCGAGGCCATGCCGGATGGGGAGTTCACGCTCGGCATCGGGCATTTCTCCGGCATCACGCGTGGCACGCTGAGCTTTCAGTTCCTGCCGTGGCTGGGCGCGTCCTTCCGCTACAGCGAGACGCGGGATTTCAACTACGCGGGCTACGACACCTTCTACGACCGGAGCTTCGACCTGCGGCTGACGCCCCTGAGAGAGCAGGGCTACTGGCCCTCGCTGACCATCGGGCTTCAGGATCTCGCGGGAACTGGGGTGTTCTCGGGGGAATATGTCGCGCTGACCAAGACCGTCATTCCCGGCCTAAAGGTCACGGGTGGTCTGGGCTGGGGCCGGCTAGGCACGGAGCATGACCTCGGCTCACCCTTCGGCGACCGGCCCGGCGGATTCAGCGGCACAGGCGGCAAGTTCGAACCGGATCGCTGGTTCCGGGGGCCGATGTCACCCTTCGCGGGGGTGGAGTGGCAGGCCAACGACAGGCTAGGCTTCAAGGTCGAGTATTCCTCCGATGCCTATGTGCTGGAGTCGGAGCAGAGCGGTGTCTTCGACCGCAAGTCGGACTGGAACTTCGGCGCCGAATATCAGGCAAGCGAGAATATCCGGCTGGGCGCCTACTACATGTATGGCAGCGAGTTCGGCCTGACCTTCCAGCTCGCGCTCAATCCGAAGAACCCGCCGAACCGCAATACGACCGAACCCGCTCCGCTGCCGGTGGTGGCGCGCCCCGATCCCGTCTCCCGCCCGGAGGCGTGGAGCCGAGAATGGGTACAGAACCCGGAAGCCGCCGTGACGCTGAGAGACCGGCTTGAGACGGTTCTGGCCGCGGACGGCATGCATGTAGAGGCGCTCTCCGTCACGGCGGAGACGGCGCGCCTCCGGTTGCGCAACAACAAGTTCGATCAGGAACCGCAGGCCATCGGTCGCGCCGCCCGCGCGATGACCCGCACCCTCCCGGCCTCCATCGAGACGTTCGAGATCGAGCCGGTCAACCGTGGTATCCCTGCCGCGCGCGTCACCTTCAAGCGAAGCGATATCGAGGCGCTGGAGAATGCGCCCGACGGCTCCAACCGCCTTCTCGCGCGGACCATAATCGGTGAGACCACCGATACCGTGGCGGAAGGCACCGTCTGGGGCGAAGGGTTGTATCCCAAGTTCCGCTGGTCGCTTGGCCCGAACGCGGTGTTCAGCTGGTTCGACCCCGATCAGCCGGTGCGGGCCGATCTGAACGCTTTGCTGGCAGCAGAATACGACCTCCTGCCCGGCCTGACGTTTTCAGGCGCTGTCTCCAAGCGGATCATCGGCAATCTGGACAGCGTGAAGCGCGAGTCGAACTCGCGCCTGCCGCATGTGCGCTCCGATCAGGCGGAATATGACAAATACGGCGATCCCCGCATCGAGCGGTTGCAGATGGCCTGGTACCGCCATCCGGCCGAGGAGATCTATACCCGTGTCACCTTCGGCTATCTGGAGCAGATGTTCGGCGGCATTTCGACAGAGGCGCTCTGGGCGCCCGTCGGGAGCCGACTGGCATTCGGCGCGGAGCTGAACTGGGTCAAGCAGCGCGACTTCGACGGCTATTTCGGCTTTCAGGACTATGATGTCGTGACCGGCCATGTCTCGGCCTATTACGATATCGGCAGCGGATACCGCGCCGAAATCGACGTGGGCCGTTATCTTGCCGGCGACTGGGGCACGACATTGACGCTGGAACGGGAATTCGCGAACGGCTGGCGCGTCGGGGCCTTCGCCACGTTCACCAACGTCTCCTCGGAGGATTTCGGCGAGGGATCGTTCGACAAGGGCATCACACTCACCATTCCGATCTCCTGGATGCTCGGCCAGCCCACGCAGCAGGCCTACTCCACTGCCATCCGCCCGATAAACCGCGATGGCGGAGCACGTCTCGGCGTGACGGGCCGGCTTTATGATACGGTGCGCGGCATGCATGAGGATCGGCTCGAACAGCAATGGGGCAAGGTATGGCGCTGATGCGAAAGGCGCTCGTCGCCACTATCGGGCTTGCGCTCATGACGCTGGCGGGCTGCGGCGATCTTCAGGATTCACGCACCCTGCTTCGCGACGTGGTCATGGGCGGGGGCGACCGTGCCCAGCCCACACCCATGCCCCGGGTCACGCAGGCAATGCTCGCGCAACAGAAGACGCCTCTCATCTCCGCCCATGTCGAGCGGACGGAGGGCAACGCGCTCCTCGCTCTCGCCGGTCGCAATGCGGGGGTAGACACCTACGTATCCGGCGATGGCTCCACGCTCGCTTTCCGGGATGGCGTTCTCGTCGCGACTCGGGGGCTCGCCGGAGCGGACCTGATGTCCGCGGAAGTGCCGTCCCGCACCGTCATTTCCGCAGGCACCGGCCAGCACCAGCGCCGCATGTTCTACATCGACGGGGATAATCAGCCCTACGCTCGCTCCTTCCTGTGTGATCTTAGCAACATCGGGCAGGAGAATCTTGTCGTGGCAGAGCGGAGTTTCGCCACTCGCCATGTCATCGAACGCTGCAGGAGCGAAGACATTTCGGTGGAAAATGCTTATTGGATTGATGATTCCGGCGTGATACGCGGCTCGCGGCAGTGGGTCTCGCCCTATCTCGGGTGGGTCGAGCTTCGTCAGCTCAAGGATTGATTGCATTTGGAAATTCTGTCGGCCATGCTATCTTCTGGTCGTGAATTCCACGCTAGCCGACCCAAGAGGTAGAAAATGATGAAATCGACTGTTTCCGCACTTGCGGCCGGTGCGATCCTGCTGTCCAGCACCGTCGCAAGCTTCGCCGGTTCCGTTGCTGCGCCGATCCCGGAGCCGGAGCCCGTCGTCGTCGTCGGTGAGACCGGCAGCATGGGTGGCGTCGGCACCATCGCCGCCATCGCAGCCGCCGTTGCCGTCGTCGCTCTGATCGCGGACGACAGCAGCGACAGCCGCCGCGGCACCACGACCACCACGAACTGAGCTTTCGTGCAAACGTAAGCGGGAAAGGGCAGGCGCTCCGGCGTTTGCCCTTTTTCATGCGATCTGGAACGATGGTTCCCGCTGCCAGGAAATGAGCTTGGCCCGTTCTGGCGCGTCTTGGCCGGTGACAGACCTGCCGCGACTTGCTAGGCATGAAGCGGGGAGACGTGAAAAGGAACGGAGCAGGGATGCAGATCGAGGAGACGACCCTCCCCGGGGTCGTAATCATCACACCCAAGCGATTTGGCGACGACCGCGGTTATTTTTCCGAGACATACAACCTCAAGGCCCTGTCCGATCTGGGGATCTCCACCCCCTTCGTGCAGGACAACCAGTCCCTCTCACGCCAGGTCGGGACCGTCCGCGGCCTGCATTTCCAGCGTCCGCCCCATGCGCAGGCGAAGCTGGTCCGCGTGCTTCAGGGCCGGATCCTTGACGTTGCGGTGGATGTCCGCAAGGGTTCACCGCATTACGGGAAATGGGTGGGAGTGGAGCTTTCGGCCGAGGATGGTCGTCAGCTCCTGATCCCGGCAGGCTTCCTGCATGGTTTCGTCACGCGGGAGCCGGATACGCTCGTGTTCTACAAATGCTCGGACTACTACGCGCCTGAGTGCGATGGCGCGGTACGGTTCGACGATTCCGACATCGGCATCGATTGGGGAATTTCCCCGGATGATGCCGTGCTTTCGGCCAAGGACGCGGCGGCGCCCGCCTTTGCCGATTTCGACAGCCCGTTCCCCTATACGGAGTGAAATCGATGAAGATTTTGGTGACCGGCGGAGCCGGCTTCATCGGATCGGCCGTGGTGCGCCGGGCCGTGGCGCAGGGCCATGAGGTCGTTAATCTCGACGCGCTGACCTATGCCGCCTGCCTTGACAACGTGGCCGGCGTGTCGGGTTCCAACCTCTATACCTTCGAGCAGGCCGACATACGCGACCGGGAGGCGCTCGACCGCATCTTCGCCGCGCATGACCCGGATGTGGTGATGCATCTCGCCGCCGAAAGCCATGTGGATCGCTCCATCGACGGGCCAAAGGACTTCATCGAAACCAACGTCACCGGCACGTTCAACATGCTGGAAGCCGCGCGGGCCCACTGGACGAACAAGGGGCGCCCCGAGAGCTTCCGCTTTCACCACATCTCCACCGACGAGGTCTTCGGCACCCTGGGGGATACCGGCAAGTTCACCGAAGACACGCCCTATGCCCCGAACAGTCCCTACTCGGCGTCCAAGGCCGGCTCCGACCACCTGGTTCGGGCCTGGCACGAAACCTATGGCCTGCCCGTGGTGATGACGAACTGCTCCAACAATTACGGGCCCTTCCACTTCCCGGAGAAACTGATACCGGTCGTCATCCTCAAGGCCTTGGCGGGAGAACCGATCCCGGTCTACGGCAAGGGGGAGAATGTCCGCGACTGGCTCTATGTGGAAGACCATGCCGATGCGCTGCTTCTTGTGGTTCAGAAGGGCGAAATCGGGCGCAGCTACAATATCGGCGGCGAGAATGAGGCGAAGAACATCGACCTTGTGCGCATGATCTGCCGCATTCTCGACGAGAAGCATCCCGAAGGCGCTCCACATGAACAGCTCATCACCTTTGTGAGCGACCGTCCCGGCCATGACCTGCGCTACGCCATCGATCCTTCGCGCATCCGCGAGGAACTGGGCTGGCGTCCTTCCGTCACGCTGGAGCAGGGGCTGGAGAAGACGGTGCAGTGGTATCTCGACAACAAGCCATGGTGGCAGGCCCTGCAGGATCGCGCGGGCGTCGGTCAGCGGCTGGGGACCAAGGCGTGAGGCTTCTGGTCATCGGCAGGAGCGGCCAGCTCGCCACCGAGTTGCAGAACCGCGCGGGCGCCGCCCTGGAGGTCACCGCCCTGCCCCGCGACAAGGTTGATCTGACCGACCCGGAGAGCGCGGCTCGCGCAATCCGGGAGGCGGAGGCCGATGCCGTCATCAACGCCGCCGCCTATACCGCAGTGGACAAGGCCGAGACGGAGGAGGAGATGGCCCGGCTCGTCAATGCCGCCGCTCCGGCCGCCATGGCCCATGCCGCAGCCGGGCGCGGGCTGCCGTTTCTGCACGTCTCGACCGATTATGTATTTGCGGGCGACGGAACGACAGCCTGGAAACCCGACGATCCGACAGGACCGCTTGGCGTCTATGGACGCACGAAACTGGAGGGGGAGGAGGGCGTCCGCGACGCGGGCGGCACCTCTGCAATCCTGCGGACCTCATGGGTTTTCTCGGCCCATGGGGCGAATTTCGTCAAGACCATGCTGCGCCTCGGGCGCGAGCGGGAGCGGCTGACCGTCGTGGCGGACCAGATCGGCGGGCCGACACCTGCTGCCGACATTGCCGATGCGCTGATCGTCATGGCCCGTGGGCTGATCGCCGATCCGTCAAAAAGCGGCACCTATCACTTCTCCGGTGCGCCGGATGTGAGCTGGGCCGACTTCGCGCGCGAGATCTTCGCGCAGGCCGGCCTAAAAGTGGACGTGGGGGATATCCCGACCTCCGCCTATCCGACACCGGCGCGACGGCCGGCCAATTCGCGGCTGGACTGTTCCTCCCTCACGGCCGCTTTCGGCATCCCGCGGCCAGACTGGCGGCAGGGACTGGCGGCTGTTCTCAAGCAACTGGAGACCTGAGATGACGGCACGCAAGGGTATCGTTCTGGCGGGCGGCTCCGGCACACGGCTTTACCCGATCACCATCGGGGTGTCGAAGCAGCTCATGCCGGTCTATGACAAGCCGATGATCTACTATCCGCTCACCTGCCTGATGCTGGCCGGGATACGCGAGATCGCGATCATCACCACGCCGGACGATCAGGCCCAATTTCAGCGGCTTCTGGGCGATGGCTCGCAATGGGGCGTGAGCCTCGAGTGGATCGTCCAGCCTTCCCCGGACGGGCTGGCGCAAGCCTATCTGCTGGCGGAGGCGTTCCTGGCCGGAGCCCCCTCGGCGATGGTGCTGGGCGACAACATCTTTCACGGTGCGGGTCTGCAGGAGTTGCTCAGATCTGCCGATGAGAAGGAGAAGGGCGGCACCGTCTTCGGCTACCGCGTCGCCGATCCGGAGCGGTATGGCGTTGTCGGCTTCGGCGAAGGCGGCCGCGTTACCCAGATCATCGAAAAGCCGAAGGTCCCGCCGTCCTCCTACGCGGTCACCGGGCTCTACTTCCTTGACGGCACCGCCTCTGCGCGGGCGCGCGACGTCAAACCCTCGGAACGTGGAGAGCTCGAAATCACGACGCTGCTGGAAAGCTACCTCGGCGACGACCTGCTGTCGGTCGAACTCATGGGCCGCGGCTTCGCCTGGCTCGACACCGGCACGCATGCAAGCCTTCTGGACGCGGGCAACTACGTACGGACCCTGGAGGAGCGGCAGGGGCTGCAAAGCGGCTGTCCCGAGGAGATCGCCTATGCCGCTGGCTGGATCACACGCGACCAATTGCTCGCGCAGGCCAAACGCTTCTCCAAGAACGCCTACGGTGCCTATCTCCAACGCCTCGCAGCGGATTGATCCAACACCCGCGCGCGGCACTATCGCCGCTGCGCGCGGGCACCGCGGTTTTGGAAACCACCGCAAAGTCGAGCGCCTTCACAGACATGCGGGCATTAAACCGTGCAGGACATGTCACGCGGCAAACTCAGGATAGCACTCTTGGGGGGGTACCTGGTGGAGCAGAGGGGGATCGAACCCCTGACCTCGTCATTGCGAACGACGCGCTCTCCCAACTGAGCTACTGCCCCTCACCGTGGTGGCTTTTGGACCATGTGAGAGGGAGTGTCAAGCGAGCGCTGCGGATTTTCAGCACCGATCGACGTTCGCCGCGGCAGCCGGACTGGCGGGGGCTCGATGCCCCCGTCAGTCCGACTCCTTCAAACGGGCTCCGTCATTCAGCCGCTTCGGCGTAAGCCTCCATTGGCGGGCAGATGCAGATCAGATTGCGGTCGCCCCAGACGTTGTCCACCCGTCCCACGGGTGGCCAGTATTTGTCCTCGCGGAAAGAACCGGGCGGAAAACAACCCTGCTCCCGCGGGTATTTCCGATCCCATTCGGCCACGAGGTCATTCACCGTATGCGGCGCGAAGCGGAGAGGGCTTTCTGCGGCCAGCAGCTCTCCGCGCTCCACTGCGGCGATTTCCTCGCGGATGGCCAACAGCGCTGCGATGAACCGGTCCAGCTCCGCCTGTGTCTCCGATTCGGTCGGCTCTACCATGAGCGTTCCGGGCACGGGGAACGACATCGTCGGGGCGTGGAAGCCATTGTCGATCAGCCTCTTGGCAATGTCGTCCACCGTGACGCCCGCTTCCGCGAACGGGCGGGTATCAAGGATGCACTCATGCGCCACCCGGCCCGCGCGGCCTTTGTAGAGAACCTCATAAGCCCCTTTCAGCCGCGCGGCGATGTAGTTGGCGTTCAGGATCGCCACGCGGGTCGCCTGCGTCAGCCCTGCCCCACCCATCAGCAGGCAGTAGGCCCAGGAGATGAGCAGGATGGAGGCCGAGCCAAAGGGCGCGGCGGAGACCGCCCCCTCCTCTCCCGTCTGCGGATCCGTGGGCAGGAAGGGCGCGAGATGCGCCTTGACGCCGATCGGTCCCATGCCCGGGCCACCGCCGCCATGCGGAATGGCAAAGGTCTTGTGCAGGTTCAGGTGGCTCACGTCGCCCCCGATCTCGCCCGGCTTCACGAGGCCCACCATGGCGTTCATGTTGGCGCCGTCGATATAGACCTGTCCGCCGTGCTCGTGGGTGATGGCGCAGATCTCGCGCACCGCCTCCTCGAAAACGCCGTGGGTGGAGGGGTAGGTGATCATGACCGCGGCAAGGTTTCCGCCCGCCGCTGCGGCTTTCGCGCGGAAATCCTCCACGTCGATGTCGCCGTCCAGCATCGCCTTCACCGGCACGACCTTCATGCCCACCATCTGCGCCGAGGCCGGGTTGGTACCATGGGCGGAGACCGGGATCAGGCAGATGTTGCGATGCCCCTCCCCCCGCGACCGGTGATAGGCGGCGATGGTCAGCAGCCCGGCGTATTCCCCCTGCGCGCCGGAGTTCGGCTGCATGGAGAAGGCGTCATAGCCGGTGATCGTGCAGAGTTTCTGCGACAGGTCGGCCACTACCTCCGCATAACCCTCTGCCTGATCGGTGGGCGCGAAGGGGTGCAGCGTGTTGAAGGCGGGCCAGGTGATAGGCATCATCTCCGCCGCCGCGTTCAGCTTCATCGTGCAGGAGCCGAGCGGGATCATCGCCCTGTCCAGCGCCAGGTCCCTGTCCGACAGGCGGCGCATGTAACGCATCATCTCGGATTCCGCCCGGTTCATCTGGAACACCGGATGGGTGAGATAGTCGGAGCGGCGGATCAGCGCGTCGGGAAAGCCGATACCGGCGGCCTCGGGCGCGTCGCCCTCGACACCGAAGGCTTTCAGCAGGCGGCCCAGCACCTCCTCATCGGCGATCTCGTCCATGGAGATGCCGACACGGTCGGTCCCCACCTTGCGCAGGTTGATACCCTGCTCGCGCGCGGCGGCGAGAATGCCCGCCTGCCCCACGCCGACCTCGACCGTGATCGTGTCGAAGAATGCCTCCGGGCGCACCGGAAGGCCCGCCGCCCTCAGCGCCGCCGCAAGCCGGACGGTGCGGAAGTGGATGCGCTCGGCGATGGCGCGCAGACCCTTCGGGCCGTGGAACACCGCGTAGAAAGACGCCATCACCGCCAGCAGCGCCTGCGCCGTGCAGACGTTGGAGGTCGCCTTCTCCCGCCGGATATGCTGCTCACGCGTCTGAAGCGCGAGCCGGTAGGCCCGGTTGCCGCGCGCATCGACA
The DNA here is from genome assembly GCF_000740775.1 of Haematobacter missouriensis. Classification (GTDB taxonomy): domain Bacteria; phylum Pseudomonadota; class Alphaproteobacteria; order Rhodobacterales; family Rhodobacteraceae; genus Haematobacter; species Haematobacter missouriensis. The sequence continues at coordinate 26,430 of NZ_JFGS01000022.1, forward strand.
GAGACACCGACGATTCTGCCCGGCATGTTGCGCTTGAACTCGTCCCGGCAGGACATGAACGCGGCATGGGGGCCACCATAGCCCATCGGCACGCCGAACCGCTGGGCGGAGCCGACCGCGATATCCGCGCCCATTGCTCCCGGCTCCTTCAGCATGGTCAGCGCGAGCAGGTCGGTCGCCACCACGGCCAGCGCCTTGGCGTCATGCAGCGCGGCGATCAGGTCGGTGAAATCCCGCACATCGCCATGGGTACCGGGATACTGGAAGATCGCGCCGAACACCGATGCCGGGTCCAGCGTCTCCGGCGCGCCCCTGACGATCTCGATACCGAGGGGGGCGGCCCGCGTCTCGATGACCGCGAGGGTCTGCGGGTGCAGGTTCTCATCGACGAAGAAGGCCGTGGCCTTGGACTTCGCGCTCCGCTGGGCCATCGTCATGGCTTCGGCGGCGGCGGTTGCCTCGTCGAGCAGCGAGGCATTGGCCACCGGCAGCCCGGTCAGGTCCGACACCATCGTCTGGAAATTCAGCAGCGCCTCCAGCCGCCCTTGCGCGATCTCCGGCTGGTAGGGTGTGTAGGCGGTGTACCACGCGGGGTTTTCAAGGATGTTCCGCTGGATCGCCGGCGGCGTCACCGTGCCGTAGTAGCCCTGTCCGATCAGGCTGACCATCACGCGGTTCCTTGCGGCGACATCGCTAAGCTTCTGGAGAAGCTTGTGCTCCGCCAGAGGCGCCCAGTCGAGCGGCTCCGACTGCCGGATGGAGGCGGGTATCGTCTGGTCGATCAGCTCGTCCAGCGACGCGACACCGACAGCGGCCAGCATATCCTTCATCTCGGCGGGCGAAGGCCCGATATGGCGCCGGTTGGCAAAGTCATAGGGGTCGTAATCGGTGCGCTTGTAGGTCATGGCTCCCACTCCCGGGCGTCAGGCATGGCTCAGAACATTGACGAGATTGCCCGCCGGGTCGCGAAGAAAGAACCGGCGGACGCCCCATGGCTCGACCATGGGACCGTATTCGATGGCTGCGCCCTGCGATGTCGCACGGTCCAGCACGCTGTCGAGATCATCGACCTCGATGGAGAGGGCGGGAAGCGAGGTGCCGCTGCCGCCCTCGGAGGCGAGGCTCATCTGGGTGGTGGACGCGTCCCCCGCAAGGGTGACGATGAAACCGTGATCCATCACCGGCTGAAGCCCGAACACCACCTGATAGAAGGCGGCGAGGCGCTGCGGATCCGCCGAAGGCAAATTCGGCACGATCCGCAGGACGGTCACGAGATGAAGTCCTTGTAGGCATCCTCATCCATGAAGTCTTCGATGAGGTCGATCGAATCGAGCTTCATCTTGAAGAACCACGCCTCTCCCTGCGCGTCCTCGTTGACGAGGGCGGGATTCTCGGAGAGCACGGTGTTCACCTCCACGATCTCGCCCTCCAGGGGGGCGAGGATGTCGGAGGCGGCCTTCACGCTCTCGATCACCACGATCTCATCGCTCTGTGCGACCATGGTGCCTGGCTCCGGCAGTTCCACGAAGACCACGTCGCCCAGTTGCTCGGCGGCATAGTCCGTGATTCCGACCACGACGAGGTCACCCTCGACGCGGAGCCATTCATGTTCTTCCGTAAACCGGATCGTTCCGTTGGCGACGCTCATTTTCCCTCGCTAGCGTTTGTAAGTGGCGGGACGGAAAGGCATGTCGGTGACGGTAGCGGCCAGACGCCGGCCCCGCACCTCGCCCCAGACAGTCGTGCCGGAGGCGGAGAGTTCCATGGGAAGATAGCCCATCGACATCGGTCGCGCGATACTCGGCCCGAAACCGCCCGAGGTGACTTCCCCCACGGGATCACCGCCCGTTTCGGCTGCATAAAGGGCCGTGCCCTCCCGCATGGGCGCGCGCCCCTCCGGCAGAAGTCCGACGCGACGCCGGGCGGCGCCGGCTTCCAGCTCTTCAAGAATACGCGGCGCGCCGGGGAAGCCGCCCGCGCGGGCGCCTCCCGTGCGGCGCACCTTTTGCATCGCCCATTCCAGCGCGCCCTCCACGGGCGTCGTCGTTGTGTCGATGTCATGCCCGTAAAGGCACAGACCCGCCTCCAGGCGCAGGCTGTCCCGGGCACCGAGACCGATGGGCAACACCTCCTCCATGGCGAGAAGGGCCTCCGCCAGTGCCACGGCCTTCGCCTCCGGCACGGAGATCTCGAACCCGTCCTCACCCGTATAGCCGGAGCGGGAGATCCACAGATCCACCCCCTCCCATGCATGGGTGGCGACATCCATGAAGCGCATGTCCGTCACGCCGGGAACCAGCCTGGCGAGCGCGGCCTCCGCCTGCGGCCCCTGCAGGGCGAGCAGCGCGCGATCCACCAGAGGCTCCACCGTCAGGCGGCCACCGAGGGCACGCTGCATATGGGCGATGTCGTCGTCCTTGCAGGCGGCGTTCACCACGACGAACAGATGGTCGCCCCGGTTCGCGACCATCAGATCGTCCAGAATCCCGCCGTCATTGTTCGTAAAAAGCGCGTAGCGCTGCCGCCCTTCCTTGAGCCCGAGGATGTCGACGGGAACCAGCGTCTCCAGCGCCTCCGCCGCACCGTCACCGCGCAGAATCACCTGCCCCATATGACTGACGTCGAACAGGCCCGCGGCCTCGCGCGTATGGAGGTGTTCCTTCATCACGCCGGCAGGATACTGCACTGGCATGTCGTAGCCCGCGAAGGGCACCATCTTTGCGCCGAGGCGCAGATGCAGATCGTGAAGGACCGTTTGCTTCAGCCCGGTCATCGCAGTCTCCCCGTCTCGCCGGAAAGACCCGGCACCCTGGAACGGATTACCCCCGCCCGTAGGTGCCCCCTCTGTCCCTTGCGCCTGAGATCGTTATCCCTTCGGCGGACGCAGCTGCGCCTCTCTCCAGAGTCTTTTGCCAGAACGGTCCGTTCGCCTGAGAGTTTACCGGGGCGGTTGCTCCTTCGGCACCGGGATTTCACCGGTTCTCCCGATCCTGACAGGCCCGCTCTAGCCCGAGGCGGGTGCCTCTGACAAGGGGCTTGGCGAAGGCTGCCCGCGCCCGATCCGCCAAAAGCCGAACGGGCGGGGTTTCCCCCGCCCGTCTGCATGATTTCGCGGCAGATGGCGATCAGTAGTGGTACGCGCTTTCGCCGTGCGAGGTCAGGTCGAGGCCCTGACGTTCCGCATCCGCCGTGACGCGCAGGCCCACGATCATGTCCACGATCTTGAGGAGTATGAAGGACGCGACGCCACACCATACGATTGTCACGAGAACCGCTTTGATCTGAACCCAGACCTGCGCACCCATCGTCACCCCTTCGGCATATCCGATACCGCCAAGCGAGGAGGAGGCAAAGATGCCGGTACCGATAGCACCCACGATACCGCCCACGCCGTGAATGCCGAAAACATCCAGGCTGTCGTCATAACCGAACTTGATCTTGATGACCGCGACGAAGAAGTAGCAGACCACCGAGGCAATCGCGCCCAACACGATGGCGCCGATCGGGCCGATGATGCCCGCCGCGGGAGTGACGGCGACCAGACCCGCCACCAGGCCGGAAGCCGCGCCCAGCATGGAGGCTTTGCCACGGGCCAGCCCTTCGACGATGCACCAGGCAAGGATTGCACCGGCCGTTGCCGTGAAGGTGTTGATCATCGCCAGCGCCGCGCCACCGTTCGCCTCGAGGTTGGAGCCGGCGTTGAAACCGAACCAGCCGACCCACAGGATGGAGGCGCCGACCATGGTGAGCGTCATCGAATGCGGCGCCATCATGTCCTTGCCGTAGCCGATGCGCGGACCGATCACCAGTGCGCCGACGAGAGCCGCGATACCGGCGTTGATGTGAACGACCGTGCCACCCGCGAAGTCAAGCGCACCCCAGTTGTAGATCATACCTGCCGAATCCCAGACCATGTGGGCGATCGGGAAATAGACGACCGTGACCCAGAGCAGGATGAAAAGCATGAGCCCGGAGAACTTGATCCGCTCGGCGAAGGACCCCACGATCAGCGCGGGCGTGATGCAGGCGAAAGTCATCTGGAAGCAGATGAACACGTATTCCGGGATCACGTAGTCATCCGAGAATGTCGCGGCCATGCTGTCCATGTTCACACCGGAGAGGAACATCTTCGCCAGACCACCCCAGTAGGGGCTGGTGGAGCCGCCGAAAGCCATGGAATAGCCGTAAACGACCCAGATCACGATCACCATCGCGGTGATGAGCGTACATTGCATGAGCACGGAGAGCATGTTCTTCGTGCGCACGAGACCGCCGTAGAACAGTGCGAGACCGGGCAGGATCATGAACAGCACGAGGATGGTCGAAACGAGCATCCACGCCACGTCGCCCTTGTCCATCGTCGGACCGGCTGCCTCCACCACCGTCTCTACGGCGGGTGCCGTGGCATCCTGCGCCCAGGCAAGGGCCGGCGCGAGCGCCGTCAGCGCGGTCGCTGCCCCCCCCCAGAGAATGTTCCTCGATTTCATTTGCGAATACCTTTCTGTCCCGTCCGCGTTACAGCGCGTCGTCGTTGATTTCGCCCGTCCGCACCCGGACAGCCTGGGCCACGTCGAGAACGAAGATCTTGCCGTCGCCGATCTTGTCGGTTCGCGCGGTTTTCTGAATTGTCTCGACCACCTGATCGGCCAGCAAGTCGCTTACGACGATCTCCAGCTTGATCTTCGGGACGAAGTTCACGGCATATTCGGCGCCCCGGTAGATCTCGGTATGACCCGATTGCGACCCGAAGCCCTTGATCTCGGTCACCATCATGCCACGAACGCCAATGGACGTGAGCGCTTCGCGCACCTCCTCCAGCTTGAACGGCTTGATTGCTGCGATGATGAGTTTCACGTCCATACCCTTCCGTTAAGGGAGGCTTCTTGCGAGCCCACGGCGCTAGCAGGCGCATAAGCCCCCGTGCTGACAAGGCATTAGCTCACAAAAGCGTCATTCGCGCGAGGGCAAGATGCCCGATTTTTGCACATTTGGGGCATGTCGCATATTATTAAGGCAATTTGAAAACTCGACTGTGATCGTCTGACTCTCCCCTTTCGCTTAAATTGCGCTATGCTGCGGCATCAAATCATCAGACCGGCCCGCTTCAGGCATCCAGCTCAGGCGCGAGGACGGCGACAGGCGAGCTGACGATGAGCAACAACGGCCGGACCCGCCCACCACTGGTGGCGGATCGTCGATACCCAACCGGAAAAACAGCCGGAAAACCGCAGACCGGCAAGGCCGCGCCCGCGAAACCGTCCGCCAAGGCACGACGGAAGACAAGCAACCGGCGGCGCGGCGCGGGAGGCTCGACACTCCGCCGCATTCCGGTGATCGGCTTCTTCGTGGCGCTGTTTTCCGGGCTGTTCCGGCTGTCGCTACGGGTGGTCTGGGGGGCTGCCTGGCGGCTCGGCATGGTTTGCGCCCTGATCCTGGGCGGTGCGATTTTCTATTTCTACTCCCAGCTCCCCGATGTCACTGCCCTGCTGGACGGCCGCAACCGCGGTTCAGTCACCATGCTGGACAAGGATGGCCGTCCCTTCGCCTGGCGGGGGGAAACCTTCGGGGGAGAGATCAGCGCCCAGCACATCTCGCCCAACCTCCGCAACGCGGTGATCGCGACGGAGGACAAGCGGTTCTACAGCCACTTCGGCATCTCTCCCCGCGGCATCATTTCCGCCGTGGCGATCAACATACGCGCAGGCCGCGGGCCGTTCGAGGGCAACGGCGGCTCCACCATCACGCAACAGGTCGCGAAGCTGCTCTGTCTCGGCGTGCCCTACAATCCGAAGACATGGAAGAACGAGGCGGAATACGAGGCGGACTGCCGCGTCTCCTCTCTCGTGCGGAAGATCAAGGAAGTCCCCTACTCCATGGCCATGGAGGCCAAGTACACCAAGGACGAAATCCTCACGATCTACATCTCGCGCGCCTATCTGGGCGCGGGCACGCGAGGCTTCGAGGCCGCTGCCCAGCGGTATTTCGGCAAATCCGCCGCCGAGGTCACTCCCGCGGAGGCGGCGATGCTGGCCGGGCTGCTAAAGGCGCCGTCCTATTACGCGCCGACCAATAATCTGGCCCGCTCACAGGAACGGGCGAATGTCATCATTGGGCTGATGGAGGAGCAGGGCTATCTGACGGCCAAGCAGGCGCAGCAGGCACAGGCGCAGCCCGCGCGGCTCTCCGACAGCGCGGCCCAGCAAGCAGGCGGCTACTTCGCCGACTGGGTGATGGAATCCGGCCCCTCGTTCCTGACCACACAGACGATGGAAGACGTGGTCATCCGCACCACGCTCGATCCCCGGCTGCAACGGGCGGCCGAATCGGCGCTGACCGACGTGTTCGGGACAAAGGTGAAGGAAGGCTCCACGGCGCAGGCCGCCATCGTCGTCATGTCGCCAGACGGGGCGGTGCGGGCCATGGTCGGCGGGCGCAAGAGCCAGGTCTCAGGCGCGTTCAACCGGGCGACACAGGCGCTCCGGCAGACCGGCTCCTCCTTCAAGCCGTTCATTTATGCGACCGCGCTCAATCAGGGGGCGCATTACAACGATTACGTGGTGGACGAGCCGCTGACGATCAATGTTCCCGGCTCCGGTCCCTGGTCGCCACAGAACTATACCCGGGGCGAATACAAGGGTCGGGTCACGTTGACCCAGGCATTGAAACTGTCGCTCAACATCCCGGCGGTGAAAATCTCCGAAGGCATAGGCCGGGACAACGTGCGCCGCACGGCCGAAGCCTTCGGCATCCGGTCGGACATCGCCGCCGGTCCGGCCATGGCGCTCGGCACTTCCGAAGCCACGCTGCTGGAGATGACGGGCGCCTATGCCGGACTGCTGAACGGGGGGAGCCACGTGACGCCGTATGGCCTGGTGGATCTCACGCTCCGGGGCGATTCGTCGCCGCTGATCGGGCAGACGGGAGGGATCGGCAACCGGGTGATCTCGGAGCAGGCGTCGCGCGAGCTGATCTACATGATGAACCAGGTGATCGAGAGCGGCACCGGCACCCGCGCCCGTCTGCCGGGGCGAGAGGCTGCGGGCAAGACGGGCACCACCTCCGCTGCCCGGGACGCGTGGTTCATCGGCTTCACCGCGGATTACGTCGCGGGCGTCTGGATGGGCTATGACGACAACCGGCCGCTCTCGGGCGTGACGGGCGGCGGGCTTCCGGCGGAAATCTGGCGCGAGGTCATGCTGCGCGTGCATGAGGGGCTCCCCGCCCGCCAGCTTCCGATGATCGTGCCCGTGCCGGAACCGGCGCCACAGGTGGCCGAGGAACGGCGGGAGCAGCGGTTGCCGGGCAACCGGGTGGACGATTTCATCGGCAACATTCTCCAGTCGATTCTGGGTAACTGACAGGCTGATCCCCACATCCGCCCCGGGGGCTGCCGGGGAGCGTGAGGGGTATCCCTGTCCGTCCGCTCTGCCGGGACAACATGAAAAGGCCGGGGGTCATCGCCCCCGGCCTTTGATCCTTGGCACAGGCCATCCTGTGCTGCCCCGCTCAGCCTGCGCGTTGCAGCGCCGCCGTCAGACGCGTGATGTCACCGCCGTTCTGATCCAGCATCGCCTGAATTTCAGTCCGCTCCGTCGCCAGCATGTTCACCCCCTCAATGATGAGGTTGAAGAACTTGTCGGCGCCGCTGCGATCAGACACCTGCCAGCGCACGTCGAACGGCTGCTGCCCGCGCAGGCGGGCAACAGAAGTCACCTCGAAGAAGCTGTTGACCTGCCGGGAGCCCGTCACCTCGATCTGCCCACCGATGAAGTCCCGGAAGCGCTTGCCATACTTCCGCGCGATATAGCCCTGGAAAGCCTGGGTATAGGCGCGCATCTGCGCGGCCGGCGTCTGCCGGGCCGCCGGGCCGAGGCAGCTTGCCGCGATGGTAGGCACGTCGGCATATTGCGAAAAGACGCGCTCGAACTCCTTGTACATCGCCTGCTCCGGCATGCCGGAAGCAATGATGCGGTTGATGTCAGCCACCAGCCGGTCGATCAGTGCGCGGGCCTCTCCTGTTGTCAGCGCCAGGGCGCGGCCAGCGGGCAGCGTGGCGACCAGCAGACCGGCACCGATCATCGTCAGCACGCTCCGGCGCGAGGGCCCCTCAGCGGCCAAGAGCGGCATAGGGGTCGTAGGTGTCGGAATAGATGTCATTCGTGCCGCTCGTCTGGGACGAAGTGCCGTAGAGGTCGTCGTAAGGGTCATAGGCATCAGCCTCCGATGTTTGGTCTCCCCGCAGCTTGGCGCGCCGCGACTGCAGATAAAGCAGTCGGGCCTGCGCATAGCTGTCGGCGCTGTCATATAGGATGGAGTCCACGAAATCCGAGTAAGCATATCGTGTTCCGAGCAGACGCGCGACGCGCGAGACCGTCGCGATCTCGGGCACCGGGCTTTCCGCGAAAAGGCCGAGCGGATTGCTGACCACATCGACGACCAGCCCCGCCACGTCGCGGTTGGTGGACGGGCCGAGGAACGGCAGTTCGACGTAGTTGCCCTCCCGCATCCCCCAGACGTGCAGCGTCTCGCCGAAGTCGGTCTCGATCCGCGGCAGACCCATCGAAGTCGCCGGATCGAGAAGGCCCAGCACCCCGATCGTGGAGTTCACCACGAACCGCAGGCCGTTCTGGGCAAACGTCTGCGGGCGCCCCTGAAGCGCGCCGTTGATCGCCTCGCTCGGCAGGCCGAGGTTGGAGGACACGTTGGCCACGCCGTCGCGGATCGGCGGCGGGACGATGGAGCCGTAAACCTCGGACGCGGGGCGGTAGAGCACCTTGTCCACGCCGACGTTGAAGGAATGACGACGGCGGTTGCCGTCCTCATGCGGGTCACTGATACCGGAGGGAATCGGGGCGGGGCCGCAGCCGGCGACAACTGCCGTAAGAAGGGCAAGGGCGGCTACGCTCTTGGCGGTCTGGCGGATCACGGGCTTCTCCCTGAAGAACATGGCTTGCCGGAGGGCTCGGCCCGTGCCCGGATCGCCGGTCAGGGATAGGGCGTGCGGACACGGGACACAAGCGGGAATGGCCCCGCTCACGCCACGTCCCGCAGGAAGTCGAGCGCCGTGACAAGATCGCTGCGGAACTCCCGCTCGGCCGCGAGCCGCGCCTGCGGCTCCGGCACACGCAGGAGATAGGAAGGGTGCCAGGTCAGCAGGAGCGGGGCGCCCATCGTATCCCGTTCAAGCTTTCCGCGCCGCTGCGTCAGCCCCTTGCCGTTTCCCGTCAACGCTTCCGCCGCCGTGGCACCCATCCCGATGATCAGCTTCGGGCGCAGTCTGGCGCGCTCTATGTCGAGCCACCATCGGCAGGCCATGATCTCTCCGCCATTGGGACGCTGATGCAGGCGCCGCTTGCCGCGCGGCAGGAATTTGAAGTGTTTCACAGCGTTGGTGATCCACGCCCGCTCCCGCGACAGGCCGACCTCCTCCGCCAAGCGGTCGAAGAGCCGGCCCGCCGGGCCGACGAAGGGGCGTCCCGCGAGATCCTCCTGATCGCCGGGCTGCTCGCCCACGATCATCAGTTCGGCATCCGCCGGTCCCTCGCCGAAAACGGTCTGCGTCGCATGATGGCACAAGTCACAGCGCGTACAGACCGCCGCCTGTCGCCGCGCCTCGGCCAGCGGCGGCAGTTCGCCCGGAGTTTTGAGGTCTGGAGTTTCGGGGAGAGGCAGTGTGCCCGAAGTTTCGGACAGCGGCAGTTCACCATAGGTTTCGGGCGGCGGCGGGCGGCGCGCCGCCGCGAGCCGGACCGCGTGGGCAGGTGGGATCGTCGGCAGCGCGGCCCGCATCTGCGCCGCACGGCGGGGCGCATCGGCGATCATGCCGGGAATCAGCGATGTCTCCGGCAGGTTCTTCCAGTAGCGTCGGGGCATCTCCGCGGTCATCGCCTTCACCTTCAGCCGCGCGGGATTGAAGATGGAGACGAAATAGGTGTGCCACAGCGCCTCGGCCCCATCGGCGGGCAGGTCTGGTCGCGGCGACGGGGGGCCGAATGTCAGCCGTTCCCCCTGCCAGAGTGCGGTCATCTCGGGCGTGGCGATCAGGAAATCCATTTCCCTGTGCCGCTCGGCGAAGAAGGGCACCGCGCGCTCGGTGATGAAGTGCTGCGGCTCGAACCAGGCGGCGAAACGGAGACGCCCGCCCTCCCCCGGCGGCAGCGCGCTGAACCGGAGGAAGGCGTGCATCTTGTGAATATCACGCCGGACCGCCTTCTCCATGCGCTGCACCCCGTCCACCAGCGGATCGGCACGATCGCCCAGCAGGCCCGGTGCGTTCTGAAGGCGCAGAAGCAGGGCATAAAGCCGGTCATGCGCCGTGCCGTCCCGATGACAGGACACCGCCTCTGCCAGATCGAGAAACGCGCGCGGAACGCGGAGTTGCCGTTGGGGCGGCGGAAGTGAATGCTCCTGGCCCAGCAATCCCGGCGTGGCATCGCGGGTAAAGCTCACTTCCTCCGCCGGAATTCCTGCGCCGGCAAGCGCGCGCGCGGCCTCCCGCCAAACGGTGAAGGTGCCGAGGGCGGGCAGCACCACCTGCCGCATCAGAACAGCTCCAGCTGGCGGGGGGCGGGCAGAGGCGCCTCGGGGCGGCGCGTGGGCCGCCAGCCTTCCGCCGTGACGAAGGGCGCGGCCTTCCGCATCGCCGCGCCAAGCCGGAGGAGATGCTCGTAGCGCAGCCGCCGCTCCCGCCTGCTGGACAGGATGCGGTCCACCGTCTTGACGCCGAACCCCGGCACGCGGAGCAGCAATTCCCGCTCCGCCCGGTTCACATCCACCGGGAAGCGATCCTGATTGGCGAGCGCCCAGGCAAGCTTCGGGTCGCAGGCAAGATCGAGCATTCCCGTTTCCGGCGTCACCTCCTCCACCCCGAACCCATAGAAGCGCAGCAGCCAGTCCGCCTGATACAGCCGGTGCTCCCGCATCGGCGGTGGGCGAACGAGCGGCAGCCGCGCCGAGGCATCCGGGATCGGCGAGAAAGCGGAGTAATACACCCGCGAGAGGTCATAGGAGGAATAAAGCCGCGCGGCCTGTCCCAGAATCGCCGCGTCATCGGTTCCGTCCGCGCCGACGATCATCTGCGTGGATTGTCCGGCGGGAGCGAATCGCGGGGCGGAGGTGCCGCGATGGGTCACATCCCGCGCCGCCTCCCGTTCCAGACGCACCGCACCCATGGCGCGGCGGATGCTGGCGGCATCCTTCTCGGGCGCGAGCTGGCGGAGACTCTCCTCCCGCGGCAGTTCGATGTTGATGGACACCCGGTCCGCGAACAATCCCGCCTGCCGCACCAGCTCCGGTGCGGCGTCGGGGATGGTCTTCAGATGGATATAGCCGCGGAAACCATGGGTCTGGCGCAACTCCCGCGCCACCCTCACCATCTCCGCCATCGTCTCGTCGGGGGAGCGGATGATGCCGGAGGACAGAAACAGCCCCTCGACATAGTTCCGGCGGTAGAAATCGAGCGTGAGACCTACGATCTCTTCCACCGTGAACCGCGCCCGCCGCACGTTGGAGGAGGCGCGGTTCACACAATAGACGCAATCATAGATGCAGAAGTTGGTCAGCAGCACTTTCAACAGGGAGATGCAGCGCCCGTCGGGCGCATAGGCATGGCAGATGCCCATGCCACCGCCGCCCGAACGGTCCGAGCCGCTGGAGGCACAGGAGGCGTCGTATTTCGCCGCGTCCGACAGGATCGCGAGCTTGTCGTTCAGGCTGAGTCGCGTCATTCGTTCATGATATGTTCACGACCTCCGACCTGCAATGTCACAGGACATGGCGCGGGCCGAAACCCGCGCCCGCCGATCAGGCATCAGACATCAGGCATCAGGCATCAGGCATCAGACGATACGCGCATCCATGGGGCGGCCCGCGATATAATCCTCAAGGTTCGAGACGACCTTGCCCGCCATGCGGGTCCGCGTCTCTATCGTGGCGCTGGCGGCATGGGGAGTGAGCACGGTGCGGGAGGAGGCGACAAGGCCCGGATGCGGGCGCGGCTCATCCTCGAACACGTCAAGACCCGCTCCGGCGATCCTGCCCGCATCCAGCGCAGCGACCAGAGCCGCCTCATCCACCAGTTGCCCCCGCGCGATGTTCACGAGGAACCCGTCCGGGCCGATCCGGTCCAGCATCGCGGCATCGACGACATGGAAGGTTTCCGCCGTGCCCGGCGCGGCCAGAACCAGCGTGTCGCACCAGTCCGCCAGCCCCGCCAGTGTATCGAAGTAACGCTGCGGCGCGTCCCGCCTGCTGCGGTTGTGATAGCCCACCTCCATGCGGAAGGCCTCCGCGCGGCGGGCGATCTCCACCCCGATGTCGCCCATTCCGAAGATGCCGAGCTTCTTGCCTGCCATGGTATGGGTGAGCCAGGCCTTGCCTTCGCGCGCCCAGCCGCCATCGCGGGCAAAGCGGTCCTGCGGCAGAAGCTCCCGGTGCAGCGCAAGGGTGAGCATGACCGCGCAATCGGCCACGTCGTCGTTCAGCGTACCCCGTGTGGTCGCCACAATGATCCCGCGACGCCTGCATTCCTCCAGATCGATCTTGTCGGTGCCCACGCCGAAGACAGAGATCATCTTCACATTGGGAAGCCGTGCCAGCACCTCCTCCGGCACCCCCTTTGCGGCAAAGGTCACCACTGCCTCCACCTCCGGCATCTCGGCGCCGGTATCGCGCACCAGATCGGCGACGACGGCAAGATCCTCCTGCGGCTGGCCGGTGAGGGGCGAAAGCTGAAGTGTCACGGGTCTGGGCATGGTGTGTCTCGCGTGATGAGGGATGGTCACAGGGGTAGCGCCCGTCACAGCGGGTTTCCAGTACCGATACACACGGTTCTGCACTGCAGCGACGCATTGCAAAAACGCGGCGCAACAGGCAGTCTGCGCGCAGGCAAGAGAACCCGGTAGCAGATCAAGGAACACCGCATGCACTTCAGCGACACCTCTCAGGACCTCGGCACGACGCTGCGCACGACGATCGGGCGCATTCAGGGCAAGACGATCACGCTGCGCGCGCTGATGGAGGACATGGGGGAACAGGGGCTGCTGCTGATCTGCGCCGTGGCCTCCCTGCCCTTCCTGATCCCGGTGTCGATCCCCGGCGTGTCCACCGTCTTCGGCGCGGCGATCATCCTCATTGCCATCGCGGTCACGCTGAACCGGATGCCGTGGCTTCCCCGCAAGGTACTGGACCGCGAGATCGCGACGGAGAAGCTCAAACCCGCGCTGGAGCGGGGCGTAAACCTCGTGGAGCGGATCAACCGCTTCATCAGGCCCCGGTTTCAAGCGATGACGGAAGGGGGTCTCGTTACGCGGATCAACGGTCTCGCGATCGCGTGGTCGGGCCTGCTGCTGATGGCGCCCTTCGGTTTCGTGCCGTTCTCCAACACGCTTCCGGGAATCGCGGTGCTGCTGCTGGCGCTCGGCATGATCCAGCGGGACGGGCTGGTGGTCATGGCCGGCTATGTGATGATGTTCGGAACCATGGTGTATTTCACCGTGTTGTTCTGGCTGGCATTCCGCGCGGGGCAACTGGCCTTCGGCGGCTGAGCCGGAGGGACCATGTCCGAAAACGGTGAGACAAAGCTGACCCGCACCAAGCGGAAATGGGCGGAAGAAGGACGCTTTCTTACCGGGGATGTTGCAACCGGGCATACCGCGGGGAGGGAACGCCTCCCGCCCGGCCAGCATCTGGTGAAGGACTGGCCGGTGCTGGACCTCGGCGTGGAGCCGGAAGTGCCCCTCGACCGCTGGCGGCTGGAGATCACCGGCTTTGCCCGGAACCGCACCACGCTGGGCTGGGCGGCATTCACGGCGCTGCCGCAGCATGACCTGATCACCGACATCCATTGCGTCACCACATGGTCGCGCTACGACAACCCCTGGAGGGGCGTGCTGACGCGCGATCTCCTCGCTCTCGCGGAGCCGATGGCGGAGGCGGAGGCGGGCTTCGTGCTGCTGGAAAGCGCGGATGGCTACACCACCAACCTGCCGCTCGACGATTTCGCCGCGGCGGATGCAGTGCTCGCCACCCATTGGAACGGCGCGCCGCTGACGCGGGAGCATGGTGGGCCGATGCGGCTCGTCGTGCCGCATCTCTACTTCTGGAAAAGCGCCAAGTGGCTCACCCGGATCGAATTCATCGGCCGTGACCGCGCCGGGTTCTGGGAACGGAACGGCTATCACATGCGCGGCGATCCCTGGGCAGAGGAACGCTACTCCGACTGACCCGGCGCTGCGTGACGCATGGCTGCGGGCGGGATCATCACACCCGGATTAAGGATCCCCGAAGGATCGAGCGCCTTCTTGATCGCCGCCATCGCCGCAATCCGGGCCGGATCGCCGTAATGCGCGACATCATCCGTTCTCGCCCGACCCACGCCATGTTCCGCGCTGAACGCACCGCCCCGCTCCGCCACCAGATCATAGACAAGACGCGCCAGGCCCGCCGCCTGCGCGGCATAGTCGGCACGGTCACGGCCCTCCGCCGGGAAGAGGTTGAAGTGCAGGTTGCCGTCGCCCACATGGCCGAAACAGTTGATCCGCACCCCGGCCGGGGTGAGCGCCGCCTCCGCCGTCGCGATGAAATCGGCCAGTCGGGACAAGGGTACGGAAATATCGTGGCTGGAGATCGCGCCGATCCGCCGGTTGGCTTCCGGGATGCTTTCGCGGAACGCCCAGAAAGCCTGCCGCTGGGCCTCCGACGCGGCGATGACACCGTCCGCCACCAGATCGCGTTCCATCGCCTCCCCCAGCAGGTCTTCCAACACCGCCGCCGGATCGCCCGAGGACAGGCCGAGGTCGATCAGCACCGACCAGTCGGGAAGCGGGAGCGGCAGGCGCACGTCCGGCATCGTCTCCGCCATGAAAACATAGCTGTTGCGCCCGATGAGCTCAAAGGCCGAAACCCCCTCCCCGATCCGGTCACGCGCAAGCGCGAGCAGCGACAGTGCCTCTGCCGGACCGGGCACGACCACCATCGCTGCGCCCGTCGCGGCGGGGCGGGGAAAGAGTTTCAGCATGGCACCGGTGATGATGCCGAGCGTCCCCTCCGCCCCGATCAGAAGACCACGAAGGTCGTAGCCGGTGTTGTCCTTCCTGAGTCGTTTCAGCCCATGCACGATCGAGCCGTCCGGCAGCACCGCCTCTATCCCCAAGCACAGCTCACGTGCGGTGCCGTAGCGCAGCACGTTGACGCCCCCAGCATTGGTGGAAAGGCACCCCCCGATCTGCGCCGTCCCTTGTGAGGCGAGGGCGAGGGGGAACAGCCGCCCGGCAGCCTCCGCCGCATGGTGGATGGCCTCGATGGTGGCGCCCGCCTCCACCGCCAAGGCGTTTTCCTCCGGCCAGACACCCCGGATGGCAGTCATCCGGTCGAGAGACAGCAGGAGCGGCAGCCCCTCCGGCATGACCTGACCGCCGACCAGTCCCGTGCCGCCGCCAAGGGGCACGATGGGCACAATGGCCTCCGCCGCGGCGCGCACGATCTCTGCCACCTCCTCCGTAGACCGCGGGCGGGCAACTGCTCCGGCGTGGCCCAGCCAACGGCCGCGCGGCTCCTCCAGATCACGGGGCTCGGGGGCCCGGAGCGTGTCGGGCGGCAGCCGGGATGCGAGCGTGGTCAGGAAATCGGCATCTGCGGGGTTGAGCCGCGGCGAATTGAACATGGGGGCACCTCCATGCCCGGAGACAGCACACGCCAGCCTCCCGGACAAGCCCCCGACTTCCTATCGCAGCCAGCGCGGTTCCAGAACGATCACAGTAGGCTCTGCAGGCAACGACCGCATCGACACCTCCAATTCGCTGGTTCCGGGGCGGGACGTGCGGAAGGAGCCCGACATTCCGTCCAGAAAGCGTTGCAGCGTCCCCTCCCCGAACCAGTGCATCGGCAGCACGATCGACGAGCGGAACCGCTGCAAGGCCCGGATCAGCGTTGGATGGTCCAGCGTCAAGCCGCCATCCACAGGCACCATCACCACGTCAAGTCGCCCGATCATCGCATATTGCTCCGGCGTGGGTTCATGATGGAGGTGCCCGAGATGACCGATGCACAGGCCCGCGGCCTCGAAGATGAAGATCGAGTTGCCGAAATCCCGTTCTCCGCCGCGAAAGTCGCGCGTCGTGGTCGGTACGTTGCGGATGAGGATCTCGCCGAGGTCCAGATAGCGATCGGCGGGAGAACCATCCTCCTCCCATCCGGGCAGGACATGGGGAATACGCGGATCGGGATTCGCTGTGAAATGCGTGGAATGCGCATTGTTCATCGTCACCACATCCGGGATCAAATCCACGCCAAGCCGCCCGGTGTAATCCGTCGCAAGATTCAGCCCCCGCGCGGTCTGGATGAGATAGGTTGCGTGGTTCACGAAGCTCAGCCGGACTGTCTCATCCGGCACAGGGTCGCGCCAGGACGCCTTTTGAAGCAGCGGCATGCCCCCGGCCAGCGCGACGCAATGGCTGGGCGTGCGCCCGCTCTCTTGCGCACCGACAAGGGCAGGCATCAGCGCGAGTGTTGCTGCAACGGCGGAGGCAAGACGCATCGGTAATCTCCCGGAATGGGAAAGCCTAGGGCGAGATGCGCGATTTCTGTCCTGACATTTCCGCGAGCGGGCTATCCGGCGTCGGTGCGCCCCCGCCTGTCGTGGCGGAGGTTGGAGTAGAGAACATGGTTCCGCCAGCGCCCGTTGATCTGCAGATAGCTCTGCGCGACGCCCTCATACTTGAAACCAGCCTTCTCCAGCACACCGCGGGAGGCAGCATTTTCGGGCAGGCAGGCGGCCTCGATCCTGCTGAGGTTCAGATCGGTGAAGGCATGGGTTACGACCCCGTCGATCGCCTCGCGCATGTAGCCCTGCCGGGCGAAAGGCTGGCCGACCCAGTAGCCCAGCACCCCGCATTGCGCGGGCCCCCGGCGGATATTGTCGAGCGTGATCGCTCCCACAAGTACCCCATCGTCCCGCCGGATCAGGAATAGCGGCAGCGCCGTGCCGTTGGCATAGGCGCGGGCGGACCAGTAGACGCGGTTGGTGAAAGCCTTGCGCGCCAGATGGTCAGGCGCCCAGGTCGGTTCCCACGGCACAAGGAAGGCGGCGCTGTCGCGCCGAAGCGCGGACCAGGCCCGGAAGTCGCTGTGGACCGGCAGGCGCAGCACAAGCCGCGCCGTATCGATCTGCACACGCCGCCGTCCGAACATCAGGCAGCAAGGTCCATGCGCAGTTGCTGAAGCTCGGGCGCGGCGGAGTCAGGGCCGTAGATCGCCATCGCAGAGGGCGCGGTGACCAGTCGTCCAGCATAGTCGCGCACCTTATCGCGTGTCACGTCCTCAATCTGGGCGACCGCTTCGTCCAGATCGGGCACACGCCCGAAGATGGCGAGAAGACGCGCCAGGCGCTCCGCGCGGGAGGAAGCGCTCTCCAGCCCCATGACCAGGCCGGCCTTCATCTGCGCCCGCGCCCGCGCCACCTCTGCCTCCGACATGTCGTCAGCGGCGCGGCGCAGTTCCGCGATGGTGAGTTCGGTCAGCGCGCCGATCTCCTCCGCCGAGGTGCCGGCATAGATGGTCATCAGACCGGTTTCGTCATAGGCACCCGCCTGGGTGAAGATGGAGTAGCACAGCCCCTTCTCCTCCCGGATCTTCTGGAACAGGCGGGAGGACATGCCCCCGCCCATCGCCGTCGCATAGACCTGCGCGGTGTGGAAATCGGGGTGTCGGTAGCCCGGTCCCTCAAACCCCAGCGTGAAGTGAAGCTGCTCCAGTTCCTTCACCTCCCGACGCTCCCCGCCGGTAAAGTGGGCGGCACTGGGGCGCAGCGCGCGCAGCGGCGACAGATGACCGAAAGTGGCTTCCGCCAGTTTCACGATGGCATCGTGATCGACGGCCCCGGCAGCCGCGAGGATCATCTCGTCCGGCCCATAGTGCTCTGCCACGAAACGCCGAAGCTCCGGCTGGCCGAAGCTGCTCACCCGCTCCGCCGGGCCGAGGATGGACCGCCCGAGCGGCTGGTCCGCGAAGGCGGCTTCCTGAAGCCAGTCGAAGATGATGTCATCGGGCGTATCCAACGCCTGCCCGATCTCCTGCAGGATGACGTGGCGCTCCACGTCGATCTCCCGCTGGTCGAAAACCGGGTTCAGCACGATGTCGGAAATGACGTCGAAGGCCAGTTCCACATCCTCGCCCAGTACGCGGGCGTAATAGGCGGTCATCTCGCGGCTGGTATAGGCGTTGATGTAGCCGCCAACATCCTCGATCGCCTCTGCGATCTGCACGGCGGTCCGCTTCTTCGTGCCCTTGAACGCCATGTGTTCGAGGAAATGCGCGATCCCGTTTTCCTCCACCCGCTCATGCCGGCCGCCTGCGGTGATCCAGACACCGAGCGAGGCGGATTTCAGCGCCGGCATGGTCTCTGTCACGATGCGGAAGCCGTTGGAGAGGGTGGTGATGCGGGTCAATTAGCGGATCCTTTTCCTTATGAGGGCTTCAAGCGCCCCGAGATCGTTCGGCACGTCCGTCACACGCTCCGGCCGGTCGAACAGGTCGGCCATGCGGGGCGGCAGCGCCGGACGTATGCCCGTCGCGGCTTCCACCGCGTCGGGAAATTTCGCGGGATGCGCGGTGGCCAGCGTGACCATCGGCACGGGGCCGGAGAGATGCTCCTCCGCCACCTTCACACCGACGGCCGTATGCGGACAGATCAGCTCCCCCGTGGTCTCCCTCACGCGGCGAATCGTGGCGGAGGTCTCCTCCTCCGACGCGCGCCCCGATGCGAAGGTAGAGCGCAATGTCTCAAGGATGCCTTGCGAAATGGTAAAGCCGGCGCCCGATTTCAACTCCTCCATCATCAGGGCAACGGCCCGCGCATCCCGGCTTGCCGCCTCGAACAGCGCGCGCTCGAAGTTGGAGGAAACCTGAATGTCCATGGAGGGCGAGATGGAGGGATGCACCCCTTCCATGCGGTAGCTGCCGGTGCGCAGCGCGCGGTCCAGAATATCGTTCTGGTTGGTCGCGATCACGAGCTGTCCGATGGGCAGGCCCATGCGCTTGGCGATATGACCCGCGAAGATGTCACCGAAATTCCCCGTCGGCACGGTGAAATCCACCAGCCGGTGCGGTGCGCCCAGCGACACGGCGGAGGTGAAGTAATAGACAACCTGCGCCAGAACCCGCGCCCAGTTGATGGAGTTCACCCCGGCCAGCCGCACCGAATCACGGAAGGCAAAATCGTTGAACATGTCCTTCAGCCGCGCCTGGCAATCGTCGAAATCGCCTTCCAGCGCGAGGGCATGGACATTCTCCTCCGCCGGAGTGGTCATCTGACGCCGCTGGACTTCCGAGACACGACCCTTCGGGAACAGGATGAACACATCCACATTTGGCAGGCCGCGGAAAGCCTCTATCGCGGCGGAGCCGGTGTCGCCGGAGGTCGCGCCGACGATCGTCACCCGCTCGCCGGACCGCGAGAGCGCGGCCTGAAAGAGCTGGCCGATGAGCTGCATCGCGAAGTCCTTGAAGGCCAGTGTCGGCCCGTGGAACAGCTCGAGCAGGAAGTGGTTGGGCTGAAGCTGCACGAGCGGCGCCCGCGCGGCGTGATCGAACCCGCTATAGGCCCGCGCAATGATGGCGCGGAACTCCTCATCCGTGAAGGTGTCGCCGATGAAGGGGCGCATCACGCGGAAGGCCGCCTCCTCGTAGCTCTGGCCCGCCAGATCGGCGATTTCCACCGGCGTCATCTGCGGGATCGTCTGCGGAACGTAGAGTCCCCCGTCGCGGGCAAGACCCGTCAGCATCGCGTCTTCGAAGGACAGGACCGGCGCGGCCCCGCGGGTTGAGATATAGGTCATCGGGCAGGCTTTCGCTGGGCGGGCTTAGGGTGGTTTTCCCGCGTGATACGCCAGAGCAGGTAGCCTGTCATCCCCGCCCAGACGACGGCGAGCAGAAACCAGGTGACAGCATATTGCAGATGGTTGTTCGGAATGCCCTCCGCCCCGACTGGCACAAGCTCCGCAGCTGGGGTCATTTCCGTCGTGGTGCGGAGCACGACGAGCAGTGGTTCGGTTTCGAGTTGCGCGGCCATGGCCGGCACGTCACGAGCGAACCAGATGCCAGTCTTGGCGTCCGGCGGTGGGGTGTAGCTATCGCTGTCGCGTGGCCATTGCAGGTTTCCGGTGATCGTCGCCTCCACGCCCGGCCGCGGAATGCCGCGCTCCATCTCCGGCAGGAAACCCCGATCGACCAGAATCCGCCTTCCGTCCGTCGTGACGAAGGCGGTGATGACGCGGTAGCCCGGTCCCTCTCCCTGCCGGGCGGACAGCACGAGGATTTCCTTGTCGGTGAACCTGCCTACCGCCGTCACGGGAAGGTAGCGATCCCCCTCGGCGGTGGGATGCAGCGGCAAGGGAACCGGCGGGGCAAGGATGGCGGCATCGATCTGCGCCAACATCTCCTCCTTCCAGGCGAGACGCTGGAGTTGCCAGATACCGAGCGCCACCAGGATGCCGCAGCCGACCAGACCGAGGATCAGAGGCCACAAGAGGCGACGCATGCAGAACCTTTCCAACGGAAAAGCGCGCGCCTTTCGGCCCGCGCTCTGATTTCTTGACGGCGGATGTACCCTCAGCCGCCCCAGATATAGACGGAAGCGAAGAGGAACAGCCAGACCACATCGACAAAGTGCCAATACCACGCCGCCGCCTCGAAGCCCACATGCTTGGTCTGGGTGAAATCACCCCTGCGGGCGCGCAGCAAACAGACGAAGAGGAAAATCGTCCCGATGATGACATGCGCCCCGTGGAAGCCTGTCGCCATGAAGAACGTGGCGCCATAGATATTGCCCGAGAAGCCGAAGGCCGCGTGGCTGTATTCATACGCCTGGAACACGGTGAAGATGAGGCCCAGGATGACCGCGATGGTCAGGCCCGTCACCACGTCCTTGCGATTGTTCTCATGCACCAGCGCATGGTGCGCCCAGGTGACCGCGCAGCCTGACAGCAGCAGGATCAGCGTGTTGATGAGCGGCAGGTGCCAGGGATCGAAGGTTTCGATGCCGGCCGGCGGCCAGGTGCCCGGAATGACTTCTGTGCCCTCGATCACTCCCATCGGGAAAAGCGCGTGAGCGAAGAAGTTCCAGAACCAGGCGGCAAAGAACATCACCTCGGAGATGATGAACAGGATGATACCGTAGCGCAGGCCGATATCGACCACCGCCGTATGATCCCCTGCGCGGCTTTCGCGAATCACGTCGCCCCACCAGCCGACCATCACATAGGCGACGCCGACTGCCCCGATCAGAAAGACCCACGGCCCCGAAGCATGCATCCAGAGCACCGCCCCGAAAAGCATGATGAAACCGGAGACAGCAGCCAGAAACGGCCAGATCGACGGCGGGAGGACGTGATAGTCGTGATTTTTGACATGCGCCATTGCTCTTCCCTCGCTGCGCCTTCGTTCAGTTCGTTGACGTCTGCTGGACAGCCTTGGGCAGATCCAGGACGTGGAATGTATAGGACAGGGTGATCGTATGGGCGTACTTGCCCTCGCGATCGTTCACGATGGCCGGATCGACGAAGAATGTCACCGGCATCTGCACCCGTTCACCCGGCTGGAGCACCTGCTCGGTGAAGCAGAAACACTCGATCTTGGTGAAATACCCGCCCGCTGCATAGGGCGTGACATTGTAGCTCGCCTGCCCGGCTATGGGTTTGTCGGTCGGGTTGTAGGCTTCGTAGAAGGCAAGACCGGTCTCACCGATCCTGATTTCCATCTCGTTGACCATCGGCTTGAAGTGCCAAGGCATCCCACGTTCAAGGGAGGCGTCGAAGCGGATCCGCACGGTCCGGTCCAGCACCGTGTCCGGCGCGGTGGCGGCGACACCGGTCGTGCCGCCGAAGCCGGTCACCCGGCAGAACCAGTTGTAGAAGGGAACGGCCGCATAGGAGAGGGCCCCCATGAGAACGACGACGCCGACAAGCTGCAAGGCGATGCGACGACTCCGCGCGGCGTCACTCTGCGGGGCCTTCACTGCCTCGCTCCCCCGTCCTGTTCCTGCACCAGGGAGGGTCGATAGCCATGGTCGAATCCCTCCATGCTCTCGCCGTTCTCGATCTTCACAATGGTCAGTCCGAAGACGATGACGACAAAGGCGCCGAGGCTCAGACCCAGCCCGAGATTACGTCCGAAGCGCCTGCGGTGAAGTTCATGATCCTTGGTGATCGCCATCGTCACCAGCCTCCCATGCCGAAGGAGCGCAGCGCGGCTTCCGCAAGGAAAGCGCTGAAATGCAAGAAGAGATAGAGAAGCGAGAAGGAGAAGAATCGCTTCTCCGCGCGATAGCCATCGGCTTCCGCCACCTGTTCATCGCGCCGCCAAAGATCGACCGCACCCAGCACGAACAAAAGGTTCAGCACGACCGCCGCGGCCAGATAGACCGGCCCGCCGATGGAGGTGAAGCCTGCCCCGATCGCCACCGGTGCGAGCAGCAGCGTATAGACGAGGATATGCGCCCGCGTAGATTTCCGCCCATGGGTGACGGTCAGCATCGGCACACCAGCACGATCATAATCGCTGTTCATGAAAAGGGCGAGCGCCCAGAAATGCGGCGGCGTCCACATGAACACGATGAGGAACATCAGCACGCTTTCGACCGATATGCCGCCGGTCGCGACGGCCCAGCCGATCATGGGGGGGAACGCCCCAGCGGCCCCGCCGATGACGATGTTCTGCGGCGTCGTCCGCTTCAGCCAGATGGTGTAAATCACCGCGTAGAAGAAGATGGTGAAGGCCAGCAGCCCCGCCGCCAGCCAATTGGCCGCCAGTCCCAGCATCATCACCGAAAGGCCCGAAAGCGCGAGGCCTACACCGAGCGCCTCGCCACGCGCCACGCGGCCCGAGGGTACCGGACGGTTGGCGGTGCGCTTCATGACGGCGTCAATGTCGCTGTCCCACCACATGTTGAGCGCGCCCGAAGCACCGCCCCCAAGCGCGATGAAAAGGATGGAGGTGAAGGCAATGAACGGATGCACCGGCACGGGCGCCACCAGCAGGCCGACCAGTGCGGTGAACACCACGAGCGACATCACCCGCGGCTTCAGCAGGGCAAGATAATCGCCGAAGCTGCCCTCTCCGCCCTGGGTGTGCGCGTGTTGATGGAACGTATCGCTCATGCCTGCCTTCTCTCCGCACGTCGCCGGGGCGGCGCGCCTTTCGTCAGTGGGCCTGCGTCAGCCGGTTTCCCGGCCGCCTGCAGCCTGCCTCATTCGGCCTGCGCCAGCCGCACGGGCCGCTCCGAAGGAAGCGGGCCGGCATCGGCGGAGAACTCCTGCTTCGCCCGGGTCAGCCAGTCGGCATAGACCTGCGGGCTCACGACTTTAACCGTGATCGGCATGTAGGCGTGGTTGATTCCGCACAACTCCGAGCACTGGCCGAAATAGATACCCTCCCGTTCCGCCTTGAACCAGAGCTCGGCGAGGCGACCGGGTACGCCGTCCTGCTTCACCCCGAAGGCGGGGATCGCCCAGGAGTGGATCACGTCCGC
This sequence comes from Haematobacter missouriensis, assembly GCF_000740775.1. Lineage (GTDB taxonomy): Bacteria > Pseudomonadota > Alphaproteobacteria > Rhodobacterales > Rhodobacteraceae > Haematobacter > Haematobacter missouriensis. Next base: position 49,951 of record NZ_JFGS01000022.1, read on the forward strand.
CGCCGTCACCTGCATCACGACCGTCGCCCCCATCGGAACGACAACGGCGTTATCCACGGCAAGGAGGTAGTCCGAATCAGCATATCCGTTCTCGGCCAGATCTTCCCGCGGCAGCATGATACTGTCGAATGCAATTCCTTCATCCGGATATTCGTAACCCCAGTACCACTGATAGCCGGTCGTCTTGATGCGGATATCGGCCTCCGGCATCTCCTGTTGCTTGAACAGGATCGGCAACGAAAAGGAACCGATCACCACGAGGATCAGGATGGGCACGATTGTCCAAGTGATCTCGAGCGGTGAATTATGCGTGAAGCGCGCGGGCTTCGGGTTGCGTTTCTCGTTGTAGCGCAGGATGCACCATACGAGAAGAAGGGTGACGAGCAGCACGATCGGCACGATGATCCACAACAGCAGACCGTCAAGCCAGTGGATATCGCGGGCGAGTTCGGTGGCCGCGGGCTGGAATCCGATCGCACCGTCGACCGGACGGCCCACGACCGGAAGGCCCCCGATGCCATCGGGCGGGGTTTCAGCGGTCTGTGCGCTGGCGGCAAAGCTGGCGAGGGATGCGGCGACAGTCGTGGCTAATCCCGTGAGCGTGGTCGAAAGGCGCATGTTCTCCGTCCCATATGGCGCGGCACTTCCCCGGAAAGCAGTCAGCCGTGCCTGAACCGCCTTGCGGCAGTTTCCCATTGTTTCCCTGTCCTCTGAAACCATATTAGGTCATGCGCGACAAGCAAAACGTGTGTGGCGCTTCCTGAACAAAAGTACGGTTCTTCAATGACCATGTCCGATTCCTTCCGTCCTTTCGAGACGATGATCGACGAGGGGCGGGCGCTGGCGCTGCTGCGCGAGACGCTCTCGGGTGCGGAGGACGGCGAGATTTTCCTTGAACGGCGCCGGTCGGAGGCGCTCGTGCTCGACGATCAGCGAATCCGTTCCGCGAGTTACGATGCGTCAGAAGGCTTCGGCCTTCGTGCCGTGAAGGGCGACGTGACGGGCTATGCCCATTCCTCCGAGATCAGCGAGGCCGCGCTTCGCCGCATGGCAGAGACGGCGCGGCTGGCCGTGGGTGATGGCGGCGGGGTCATGGCCCCGCCCCCGCCCGGCACCAACCGGCGGCTCTACACGGATGAGAATCCGATCGACGGCGTCTCCTTCCCGGCCAAGGTCGATCTGCTGCGGGAGATCGACGACTGGGTCCGCGCGCTCGATCCGCGTGTGGTGCAGGTCTCCGCCAGTCTCGCCGCCAGCCATCAAGAGGTGGAGATACTCCGCCCCGATGGCCTTCGGCTGTCCGATGTGCGGCCGATGACCCGGATCTACATCTCCGTGATGATCGAGGAGAACGGGCGGCGCGAATCCGGCTCTGCGGGCGGCGGTGGACGGGCGGGGTTGCTCGGGCTGATCGCGCCGGAGAATTGGCAGTCCGCCGCGCGGGAAGCCCTGCGCATCGCCGCCGTGAATCTCGGCGCGGAGGCTGCACCTGCGGGCATCATGGATGTGGCGCTCGGCCCCGGCTGGCCCGGCATCCTGCTGCACGAGGCGGTGGGACACGGGCTGGAAGGCGACTTCAACCGCAAGAAAACCTCCGCCTTCGCCGGCCTTCTGGGGGAGCGCGTCGCCGCGCCGGGCGTGACGGTTCTGGATGACGGCACCATCCCGGACCGCCGCGGCTCCATCACCATCGACGATGAGGGCACCCCCTCCCGCAAGAACGTTCTGATCGAGGATGGCATCCTCGTCGGCTATATGCAGGACCGCCAGAATGCGCGCCTGATGGGGGTGGAACCCACCGGGAATGGTCGGCGGGAAAGCTACGTTCACGCCCCTATGCCCCGCATGACCAACACCTACATGCTGGCCGGGCCGGACGACCCGGAAGAAATCGTTTCCCGCGTGAAGGATGGCATCTGGGCGGTGGGTTTCGGCGGCGGTCAGGTCGATATCACCAGCGGAAAGTTCGTCTTTTCCTGCACCGAGGCCTACCGCGTCACGAACGGCAAGGTCGGCGCGCCGGTGAAGGGTGCGACGCTGATCGGCGACGGACCGACCTCGCTCCGCCATGTGCAGGCGGTCGGCAATGACCTGAAGCTGGACCCCGGCATCGGCAACTGCGGCAAGGCAGGCCAGTGGGTGCCCGTCGGTGTGGGTCAGCCGACACTGCTCATCGGCGGGCTGACGGTCGGGGGCAGCAAGCTCTGATCTCACCGCGGGGCCGGATCGGCCCCGCTCCAAGTATCGAATGCCATCCGGAAGCGACTCGGTGCGAAGCAATCCTGGATCCTGTCCAGGGCGCTGGAAAGCAATGCCAACCCAAATGCGGGGCATTCTGCCCCGGATGGCAGGAATGGTCGTTCTGGCACAAACCTGCCGTTCAGGGACGGCGCTTTTCCAAGCGAATGTCGCCGTTCCCGGCGTCCTGTTCGTTCGACCAGCCTAAGCGGCGGTAAAAGCCAGCGGCCCGTGTCGTGCTGCCCGTCTCTAGCCAACATGCGGTGTGACGAGCGAAGAGGTGTTTTTCGGCCTCATTCACAAGGCTACGTCCGACACCCCTGCCTTCATGCGACGGAAGCACGAAAGCCGCGAACAAAGACCCTTCTTCTTGGGCAATCATCGAAAACCCAACTATCGTCTCGTTTTCAACCGCAACCCAGGCACACGGTTCGGCAGCGATCATGGCAAAAACTGACTCTGGGGTAATACCCATGTCCGCCAGCTCTGCTACCGATAATACATTCTCATTCACCGAGGTCCGGACGTTGAAGATGCCTGCAATGTCGGCTTTTTCGGCTAGCCTGATATGAATATTCATGAAGTCCTTCAAGGAGGTGATATGCCATCGCACTCCGGTAGTGGAAAGTCGGCTTTCGGTTCTTTTTGGTCAATCACTGCGCCAGGCACGAATGACCGCCCTTGTCCGGCGAGCTAGGTTCAACTGCTTCAGAAGGCGATTCTGATCGGCATCTTGCACCAAGGGCAACCGCCTACGCTCCAAGATTCGGATCTGCGGCTCTCGTAGGTGCAACGCGGGCTGAACGGGACCGTCGGGGCTCCAGGCTGCGGATTTACTCACCCGCGAGGGCGGTCGGCGGATTCACCCGGTATTAACGTTCTTCGGCGACAGTGGCTCCCGTGGTGCAGGATGGAGCCTGACGATGAAGGATATGCCCAGCCCTCTCCCCAACCCTCTGTTGGCGGAGGAGGAACGGTTCGCGCGGCTCAGGCTGATCCGATCGCCCCGGGTGGGGGTTTTGACCTTTCGGCGTCTCCTCGCGGAACATGGCTCCGCGCTTCGGGCATTGGAGGCGCTTCCCACACTTGCGGCGGCGTCGGGCGCGCGGGACTACCGCCCCGCGGGCGGAGCGCTCGTGCGGGCGGAAATCGCTGCCGGTCGCGCAGCAGGCGCTCGCCTTCTGTTCGAGGGAGAGCCCGACTACCCGCGCCTGCTGGCCGAAATCCCGGATGGGCCACCGCTCCTCTGGGCCCTCGGTGACATTTCCCTTCTGAGGAGGCCGATGGTGGCGCTGGTCGGCGCGCGCAATGCATCCAGCCTCGGCATCCGCATGGCACGACGGCTTGCAGGCACGCTGGCTGAGGCCGGGTTTCCGGTCGTCTCCGGCCTTGCCCGCGGCATCGACACCGCCGCGCATGAGGCGGCACTTCCCCACGGCACGATCGCGGTTCAAGCAGGAGGGATAGACGTGATCTATCCCCGTGAAAACACTGATCTGGCGTCCCGGATCGGTCGCTCCGGCCTCCGCCTGAGCGAGCAACCCCCGGGGATGCAACCGCTTGCAAGGCACTTCCCCCAGCGCAACAGGATCGTCTCCGGCCTCAGTCATGCCGTGGTGGTGGTGGAAGCTGCGCCCCGTTCCGGCAGCCTCATCACCGCGCGGAACGCGCTGGATCAGGGGCGGGAGGTGATGGCTGTTCCCGGTCATCCGCTGGATGAACGCGCGGGTGGCTGCAATCTGCTCATTCGGGAGGGAGCGCTTCTGGTGCGGGGGGTGGAAGATGTGATCGCAGCGCTCGCAGCGCTTCCCGATCAACTCCTGTGTCCCGGCACAGCGGAATCACGGCGGCCAGTTGCACCCATCTGTCACGCAGGCCCCGACCTTCGGACGCGGCGCCCGCGGCCTGGCGGGGCCGTGGTCGCGGCCGCCCGGGGCGATGCTCCGCTTCCTCACCTCATTCTGGATCGGCTGAGCCACAGTCCCGTGCCGGAGGATCAGGTGCTCCGCGATCTCGGCATCAGCGTGGGAGAGGGCGCGCCCGCCCTTCTCTCTCTTGAACTGGAGGGACGTGTGTTCCGTCATCCGGGTGGCCTGCTAAGCCGGGCATGACGCGCGACAAGAGCATGCATGTCGTTAGATCGGGCATCTACGCCATTTTCCTGAAGGATGCCGGCTGCGAAGGTAAGGGGAGGCAGCGCCTTTCGCCGGCGCGTAACGCCCTCCTGCTGCCCGGGTGTCCTCACGACGACGAAGAAGAGCACGTGACCGCTTTCTTCCATCCGGCTCCGCAAACCCTCCAGCGTGGCCGACAGAGCTTCGCGCCCAGGGCGGCTGTCCATGGCGGCTGTGTTGACGCGCGATGTGCCGCTCGCATTTGACTCGTTCCGTGGCTGCGTCACCTTGAGGGCATGGCAGACGCGCCCGGTCGCGTCGAAACTCAACGGAGGATGATATGTTGAAACGAACCGGATTGCTGTGTTGCGCCGCGGCACTCGCCCTCGCGGCCTGCGGCCCGACGACACCGGAAGAAAGCGCCTATCGTCAGCATGAGGCCGGATGTATCGCGGGCAGTGTGACGGGTGCCGTGTTGGGCGCCGCGCTCGGCAACGCCTTCGGCGGTGGGACGGGTCGCACGATCATCACCGCGACCGGTGCAGCGCTCGGCGGTCAGGCCGGTAACCAGCTGACCTGTGGCTGAGGGAGAGACAAGAATGAACCGCAAACTGATCCTCGCCTGCGCCGCGACGCTTCTCGCGACGCCCGTGCTCGCGCAGTCCGAAGGCGTCGGCGTAATTGACGAACGCGTCCTCCAGCTCATGGATGCCAATGGCGACGGGGTCGTCACCCGAGCCGAAATGCAGGCTTATGCAGAACGGGCCTTCACGCAGCTCGACACCAACGGCAACGGGCGGCTTGAACCGTCGGAGACGAGCCAGGTCCTGTCTGCCTCCCAGTTCCAGATCATGGACAAGAACCGCAACGGCTGGCTCTCGAAGAAGGAGTTCATCGATCAGATCATGGCCGATTTCGCCTCCGCCGACAAAAACGGCGACGGCGTTCTGCGCTGATTTGCGCACGGGGGGCGGCTGCCGTGCCGCCGCCCCCCGGTTGACAAGCGGGGCGTCCCGTCACATGTAAGCCGCCGCGCGGCCGACACTCACACCTGCGCCGCGGCAGGAGGATGAATGGCCGTCGTCGTCGTCGAATCGCCCGCCAAAGCCAAGACCATAAACAAGTACCTTGGCCCCGGTTTCACCGTTCTGGCCTCTTACGGGCATGTACGCGACCTGCCGCCGAAGGATGGCTCCGTCGATCCCGAACACGATTTCTCCATGAAGTGGGAGGTTGCCTCCGACAGCAAGAAACATGTCAAGGCGATCACCGACGCGCTGAAGGATGATGACACGCTGATCCTCGCTACCGACCCTGACAGGGAGGGGGAGGCCATCTCTTGGCACCTGAAGGAAGCGCTGTCGAAGGCGATCGCCAAGAAGAAGGTCTCCCGCGTGACCTTCAACGCCATCACCAAGGATGCCGTCACCAAGGCCATGGAGGCCCCCCGCGACGTGGATATGGAGTTGGTGGAGGCCTATCTCGCCCGCCGCGCGCTCGACTATCTTGTGGGGTTCAACCTCTCGCCGGTGCTATGGCGCAAGCTGCCGGGGGCCAAGTCGGCGGGCCGGGTGCAGTCCGTCTGCCTGCGGCTCATCGTAGAGCGCGAGATGGAGATCGAGGCGTTCCGTGCCCGCGAATACTGGTCCGTAACGGCCGTGCTGGTCACACCGCGGGGGCAGGAATATCAGGCGCGCCTGACCGTTCTGGGCGGCAAGAAGCTCGACCGCTACGACATTCCGACGGCAGAGGCAGCGGAGATCGCGGTGCAGGCGATCCGATCCCGCGACCTGACGGTGCAGGGTGTCGAATCGAAGCCCGCGAGCCGCAACCCCTCCCCGCCCTTCATGACCTCCACTCTCCAGCAGGAAGCGTCGCGCAAGTTCGGCATGGGCGCGCGGGCCACGATGACGGCGGCCCAGCGGCTCTACGAGGCGGGCTATATCACCTATATGCGGACCGACGGGATCGACATGGCCCCGGAGGCGGTCTCCGCCGCACGGGCCGAAATCGGCCGGCGGTTCGGCAAGGACTACGTGCCGAACAGCCCGCGGCTCTACAAGAACAAGGCCAAGAACGCGCAGGAAGCGCATGAGTGCATCCGCCCGACCGACATGTCGATGTCGGCTGACAAGCTCGGCGTCTCCGAAACCGACCAGCGGCGGCTCTACGAACTGATTTGGAAGCGGACCATCGCCAGCCAGATGGCCAGCGCCCGGATGGAGCGGACGACCGTAGATGTCACCTCCGCGGATGGTCAGGTCGGCCTTCGCGCCACCGGGCAGGTCGTGCTGTTCGACGGATTCCTCAGGGTTTACGAGGAAGGCCGGGACGATGATGGCGACGAGGACGGCGCCCGGCTGCCGCAGATCATGCAGGGCGAACCCGCGGAAAAGCGCGACATCCAGCCCGAGCAGCACTTCACCCAGCCGCCCCCCCGCTACACGGAGGCGACCCTCGTCAAGCGGATGGAGGAGCTGGGGATCGGTCGGCCCTCCACCTATGCCTCCATCGTCACGACGATCCAGGACCGGGAATACGTCCGCAAGGAAAAGAACCGCCTGATCCCGGAGGACAAGGGCCGGCTCGTCACCGCCTTTCTGTCCAACTACTTCCGCCGTTATGTCGAATACGACTTCACCGCCGATCTGGAGGGGCAGCTCGACGACATCTCTGCCGGGGAGCGGGATTACAAGGATGTGCTGGCGCGATTCTGGAAGGATTTCTCTGCCGCGCTGGAGGGCACGTCGGATCTGCGGATCTCGGAGGTGCTCGACAAGATCGACGAGGTTCTGTCCCCGCATCTCTATCCGCCAAAGGCCGACGGCTCAGATCCGCGGCTCTGCCCGCTCTGCGGCAAGGGCGATCTGCACCTTAAGACCGCGCGGTTCGGCAGCGCGTTCATCGGCTGCTCCAACTATCCCGAATGCCGCTACACACGCCCCCTCTCCGCTCCCGGCGGGGATGAGGAGGCGTTGTCCGCCGATGGCCGCATCCTCGGCAATGACGAGGCGGGCCTGCCGATCACCATCCGCACCGGACGCTTCGGCCCCTATGTGCAGCGGGGGGAGGCGTCGGAGGACGTGCCCAAGCCGCCCCGCGCATCGCTGCCCAAAGGTTGGGCGCCGGGCGAAATGACGCTCGAGAAGGCACTCCAGCTTCTGGAACTGCCCCGGCCCATCGGTGACCACCCGGAGGACGGCGTGCTGGTGGAGGCGGGCATCGGGCGCTTCGGACCTTACGTCAAACACGGCACCACCTATGCCAACCTGCCGGATGTGGAAGAGGTTTTCACCATCGGCATGAACCGTGCGGTGGAGGTGCTGGCCCAGAAAGCCTCCCGCGGACGCGGCGCGGCCAAGGCGGCGCCACTGAAGGAACTCGGGGAGCATCCCGACGGCGGCCCCGTACAGGTGATGGCAGGGCGCTATGGCCCCTACGTCAAATGGGGCAAGGTCAATGCGACCCTGCCAAAGGAAGTGCAGCCGGAGACCGTCACGCTGGAGGAAGCGCTGCCCCTGATCGCCGCGAAGGCCACCAAGGGGGGCAAGAAGGCGGCACCGAAGAAAGCGGCAGCCAAGAAGGCTCCGGCAAAGAAAGCGCCGGCGAAAAAGGCCACCGCAAAAACGGCCACCGCAGAAACGGCACCTGCTAAGACGGCTGCCGCGAAAAAGCCGGCGGCAAAGACTGCTACAAAGAAAGCCGCCTCCAGCGAGTGAGGGGGGCCCTTGCTGCGGGCGCATTGACATGCCCCGCCCCCGTTGCCACAACTTCCGCGAGGGAAACGGACGGGAGGACCGGATGGGGAAGATCTACGGCAACGCTCAGGAGGCTCTCGACGGCCTACTGTTCGACGGAATGCTGATCGCCGCGGGCGGTTTCGGCCTCTGCGGCATCCCGGAACTCTGCATTTCCGCGATCCGGGACGCAGGCACCAAGGAACTGGTCATCGCCTCCAACAACTGCGGGGTGGATGAATTCGGGCTGGGCCTGCTTCTCCAGACCAAGCAGATCCGCAAGATGATCTCCTCCTACGTGGGCGAGAATGCGGAATTCATGCGGCAATACCTGTCGAACGAGATCGAGGTGGAGTTCAACCCGCAGGGCACGCTGGCCGAGCGGATGCGCGCGGGCGGAGCAGGCATTCCCGGATTCTACACCAAGACCGGCGTCGGCACGATCATCGCGGACGGAAAGGAACACAAGGACTTCGACGGAGAGACCTACATCCTCGAACGCGGTCTGGTCGCCGATCTCTCCATCGTGAAGGCGTGGAAGGCCGACGAGACGGGCAATGTCGTTTTCCGCAAGACGGCACGCAACTTCAACCCGCCCGCCGCGACCTGCGGCAAGATCTGCGTCTGCGAGGTCGAGGAGATCGTACCCGTCGGCTCTCTCGACCCGGACGAAATCCACCTGCCGGGCGTCTATATCCACCGGCTGATCCAGGGCCACCACGAAAACCGCATCGAACAGCGCACCACGCGCGCGCGCCCGGCCTCCGCCGCGGCAGGGGAGGAAGTCTGATGGCCGGCGAGGTGAAGAAGGGCTGGGACCGCAACCGCATGGCCGCGCGCGCCGCGCAGGATCTGCAGGACGGCTGGTATGTGAACCTTGGCATCGGCATTCCGACGCTGGTCGCGAACTACATCCCCGAGGGCGTGAACGTCACGCTGCAATCGGAAAACGGCATGCTCGGCATCGGCCCATTCCCCTATGAGGGCGAGGAGGATCCCGATCTCATCAATGCGGGCAAGCAGACGGTGACGGCGCTTCCGCAGACCGCCTTCTTCGACAGCGCGCAGAGCTTTGCCATGATCCGGGGTGGAAAGATCGCAATGGCCATTCTCGGTGCCATGGAAGTGTCAGAGACGGGTGATCTGGCCAACTGGATGATCCCGGGCAAGCTGGTTAAGGGCATGGGCGGGGCGATGGATCTTGTCGCCGGTGTGAAACGTGTCGTCGTCGTGATGGATCACGCGAACAAAGCGGGTGAGTCGAAAGTTCTAAAGGAGTGTACGCTCCCGCTCACCGGCAAGGCGGTGGTGGACCGCATCGTCACCAACCTCGGAGTGCTTGACGTGGTGCCGGGCGGCCTGAAGCTTGTGGAGCTTGCAGATGGCGTGACCGAGGCGGAGCTTCGGTCCCTAACGGAGGCTACGATCGTTGACTGACACGAAAATCGAAAGAGAAGTCTCGGGCAGCAGGGGCCGCTATGTGATGAAAAAGGACGGATCGGAGGCGGAACTGACCTATTCCATTGCCTCTCCCCGTCTCATCATAGCAGACCATACCGGAGTGCCTCCCGCCTTCCGGGGCGAGGGCATCGGCAACGCACTGGTGGAACGGCTGGTCAGTGACGCGCGGGAGGAAGGGGTAAAGATCTACCCCACCTGCCCGTTCGTCATCGCGTTCCGGCAGCGCCACCCCGAATGGGCCGACGTCTTCGCCGAGGACTGATCCCTTCGCATGAGAGGGCGGATCCCTCCGGGTCCGCCGCGAGATATCCCGACCGGCGGCTGAACGCATGTACAGAGTGCGATCCGGGACCGTCGCCCGGCGGGGGTCTTTATCTCTCCGCATGTGGATATTCGCGGCCTGCCGTGAGATACTCCCCCGCCAGGCGTGAGAGTAAGAGCTGTCGCCCGGCAGTCGTTATCGACGCGCTCGAGATACGGATGCCGGCGGCATGCCGCGAGATATCCCGGCCCACTGCTGAATTCTTGCATGGAGTGGGATCAGGGACAGTCGTCCGGCGGCGGTCCGGAATGCTGCGGATGAGAATAAGTATATCTGCAGTCTGCCGCGAGATATTCCGCCGCACGGCTGACGCCCAGCGCGGGTGCGAGTAAGAACTGTCGCCCGGGGGTCATTATCGACGCCCTCGAGATACGGATTCCCGCGGCTTGCTGCAAGATATTCCGGCCCGCGGTTGAGCCCCAGCACGCTGTGCGGGCAAGGACCGTTGCCCGGTGGCGATCCTGATTGCAGGAGACGTTTCTGGATCGCCGGGTGAATGCCAATCGCGTGTCAGGAGCTTGGTCTGGGTATTGCAGGAGGCAATGCCTTTGCGTTGACCTTCCGGCGGACGACGGAGCAGGACGTAGTCTGCGGCGTCGTCACTCCACCCGTTCCCTGGATCGTCCCGTCAGTGGTCGGGGCACGGCGAGGCGCGAGGTTGCGCCTCGCAAGCGGGATAGTCGCGTGGCGGACGGGCAGGCGCTTCTGCGGCGCAGGCGGAGGCGTGACCCGGTCGGCGTGGAGCAGGCCAGCGCTTCTGACGCGAAAGCGGGACAGACGGCCTTCTGCCGGTGAGCCGGAAAAGGGAGAACCCACCCACGACGCCGCCGAGAGGCCACTTCGGCAGAAGCCACCATGCGGAACGAAAACCCAGCCCCTCAAACACAACGCAGACCACTCGAAGCCGGGCGAGCGCGCTCCTAGATAGGGGGGATGAGCGCTCTTCCACCCCCCTTCCACGACTGGTTCTCCGCACGGGGCTGGTCTGTCCATCCGCATCAGCGGTCGATGCTGGAACATGCGGGGGAGTCGGCGCTGTTGCTCGTTGCACCGACGGGCGGGGGCAAGACGCTGGCGGGTTTCCTGCCGTCGCTCATCGACATCTCCGCTGCGCCGAAACCCGGTCTCCACACGCTCTATGTCTCGCCGCTCAAGGCGCTGACCGCGGACATAAGGCGCAACCTTCTCCGTCCGATCGAGGAGATGGCGCTGCCGATCCGGGTGGACGACAGAACCGGCGACACCAGCCAGACCCGCCGCAAGCGGCAGCGCGCAGACCCGCCCCATATCCTGCTCACCACGCCTGAAAGTCTGGCACTCATGCTGTCCTATGAGGATGCGCCACGGGTTTTCGCAGGGCTGAAGCGGGTGATCGTCGATGAGATCCATGCGCTCGCGGACTCGAAGCGCGGGGATCAACTCATGCTGTCGCTTGCACGGCTGGAGATTCTGGCGCCCGGTCTCCGGCGGGTGGGCCTGTCGGCCACGGTGGAGGATCCGCCCGCGCTCGGCCGCTTTCTCGCCCGCCATCCGGCGACCTGCCGGATCCTTGCGGCCGATCCCGGCCCAGACCCGGACATCGCCATGCTCGCGACCGATGTCCCGCCCCCCTGGGCAGGCGGCGGCGGGCGCTATGCCATTCCCGCGATCCTGGAGGAGGTGAAGCGCCATCGCACCACCCTGATCTTCCACAACACGCGGGCACAGGCGGAACTGTTCTTCCGCGATCTGTGGCTGGCGAACGGGGACGACCTTCCCATTGCCATCCACCACGGCAGCCTCGCACGGGAGGCACGGGAGCGGGTGGAGGCAGCGATGACGGCGGGAGCGCTCCGCGCCATCGTCTGCACGGGGAGTCTTGATCTCGGTATCGACTGGGGCGATGTCGATCTGGTCATTCAGGTGGGTGCGCCGAAGAACGTCAAGCGCCTCGTTCAACGGATCGGGCGAGCCAACCACCGCTACAACGCACCGTCCAAGGCGCTGCTGGTGCCCGCGAACCGGTTCGAGGTGGTGGAATGTCAGGCCGCGCTGGACGCGATGCGCGATCATGCACTGGACGGGGAGCCGCGCGGCCCTGGCCCGCTCGACGTGCTCTGCCAGCATATCGCGGCCACCGCCGCCGCCGGACCCTTCGATGCGGACCGGCTTTACGCGGAGGTAGTGACCGCCGGGCCTTATGCGATGCTGAAGCGGGCCGATTTCGACGCCTGTCTGGATTTCACCGCGACGGGCGGCTATGCGCTCCGGGCCTATGACCGCTGGCAGCGGCTCCGGCAAGGGCCGGACGGCCTGTGGCAGCTTCGCGATCCGCGGAGTGCGCAGACCATCCGCATGAACCTCGGCACGATCATCGACACCGACAAGCTGCGCGTCCGGTTCCGCGGGCAGGGCCAGCCGCTGGGGGAGGTGGAGGAGGCTTTCGCCGCCACGCTGACACCCGGCGACACCTTCCTGATCGGTGGTCAGGTGGTGCGCTACGAAGGTCTGCGCGACCTGACTGTGGAGGTGAGCCGCAGCCCCGGCGCCGATCCCAAGATCGCAGTGTACGACGGCACCAAGTTCGCGACTTCCACCCTGCTGACCGACCGGATCCTCGACATCTTCGCCCGGCGCGACTGGCCCGGTCTTCCGCACCACACGGCAGACTGGCTGGCGCTGCAACGCGACATCTCCCGCCTGCCCGAACGCGACCGGCTGCTGATCGAATGCTTCCCCCATGACGGGCGCATCCATCACTGCATCTACGGTTTCGCGGGGCGGAATGCGCAGCAGACGCTCGGCCTCCTGCTCACGCGGCGGATGGAGGAGGAGGGACTTGGCCCGCTGGGCTTCGTCGCCACCGATTACGCCACGCTGATCTGGGGGCTTGAGCCCATGACAGACGCCGCCCCGCTGTTCGACCGGACAAGGCTCCGGGAGGGGTTGGAGGGCTGGTTGCAGGGGAATGCCGTGATGAAGCGGTCCTTCCGCGCGGTCGCCACCATCGCCGGGCTGATCACCCGCAACCTGCCCGGTCAACGGAAATCGGGGCGGCAGGCGACCTTTTCCTCCGATATCCTCTACGACACGCTCCGCCGCTATGACCCGGATCACCTGATGCTCCGCGCCACGCGGGAGGAGGCGATGCGCGGGCTGGTCGATTTCGGCCGGATCGAGACCATGCTCGACCGCGTGGGCGACCGGATCGACCTCGTGCGGCTCGACAGAGTGACCCCGCTTTCCGCGCCGCTGATGCTGGAGCATGGCCGTGTCCCGATCGACGGCGCGGGGCGGGAGCGTCTTCTGGCCGACAGGGCGGGGAGGTTGCTGGAGGAGGCCGGCCTAGCCGACCTGCAACTCGCCGGCCTGCAAATCGCCGACTTGCGAATCCCGGATGTGCAGGCCAAGAACGGAGCATGAACGGTTTCATGTTTCAGCTTCAGGGCGCCCGGCTGACGGCCCTCTCCTCCGGTGCGCTGTGGTGGCCGGAGCAGGGACTGCTCACCGTGTCGGACCTTCATTTCGGCAAGGCGCGGCGCGCGGCCCGGCGGGGGGGCCAGCTTCTGCCGCCCTATGAGGTGGCCGAGACGCTGTTCCGTCTGGAGACGCTGGTGGATGCGCTCCGCCCGACCACGGTGATCGCGCTTGGCGACAGTTTCGACGATGCCGCGGCGGCGGATGAGATCGATGAGGAGGAGCGGCTCCGCCTGCTCCGCCTGATGGCGGGGCGCCGCTGGCTCTGGGTGGAAGGCAACCACGACCCCGGGCCCGTGGCGCTTGGCGGCGCGCATGTGGCGGCGGTGACGGTGGGGCCGCTGGTCTTCCGCCACATCGCGGAAGAAGCCAGTGGCGAGGTTTCCGGCCATTATCATCCCAAGGCCCGTCTGGGGCTGGGCGGCACCAGCGTCTCCCGCCCGTGCTTCCTGATCGACGGCACACGGGTCATCATGCCTGCCTTTGGGAGCTACACCGGCGGGCTTGGCTGCAGAAGCCCGGTGCTTGCCTCCCTCATGGCACCCGGCGCGCTCGCCGTGCTCACAGGACCTTTGGCGCGCGCCGTGCCCATGGCGGCGGTTGGCTGAACTTCCGCTTTCCCCGGCGGGAAAAACCCGCAATTGTCTGACAGAAAGAGGGATTGTCTGACAGAAAGAGGGAGGGACCGGATGGATACCGCGACAGAGCCGCTGGAGAGCCGTATCCGCGCGAGCTTCGCGCGGCAAACGATGCTCGCGACGCTGAAGGCGACGCTGGATGAAGTGACGGAGGGCCGCTGCGTCATCTCCGCCCCCCTCCTGCCCGAGACCCGCCAGCAGCATGGGGCGGGCCATGCGGGGGCCACGTTCACGCTGGTCGATACGGCGGCAGGCTATGCGGCACTGACGCTCATCCCTCCTGGCTCGGAAGTGATGACGGCGGAAATGAAGATCAACCTGCTCTCCCCCGCCATCGGCGAGCGACTGATCGCCACTGGGGAGGTCGTGCGTGCCGGACGGCGGCTCATCGTGGTGCGCGGCGAAGTGTTGGCGGAGGAGGCGGGCCGAACCCGCACCATCGCCATCGTGCAAGGGACGATGATCCCGGTCGATCCGCCCGCGGAGCCCTGACACCCCGCATCCGCGCAGGCCCTCGCCAGCGGTCGCGGGCCCTCTTCCCCGACAAGGCGAGTAACTTCGCAGGCTGTTGAGAAAGGTTTCCAGCTCTGCGTTGGAGCTGAAATCTTTCGCAATAACAAGAAATCCGGCCGGAAATCTGCATGTTTTAAGTCGTTCCAGAGCCGGTTTCCGGAGCACAGGCACGAGACTTCTGAACTTTTTCAGCAGCCTGACAAACCCGGATGGCTCCTGTGATACCGCCTCGCTGCCCCGCACCCGGCACCCATTCGGGGCCGCGCGTCGGGCCTCAGAGCGTCAGCCCCTCCGGCTCCGCCAGCCCGTTCGCCCGTGCGCAGGCGGTGAGCGTATTGGCGAGAAGGCAGGCAATGGTCATAGGTCCGACGCCGCCCGGCACGGGAGTGATCGCGCCCGCGACCTGCGCCGCCTCGTCAAAGGCCACGTCGCCCGCCAGCCGTGTCCGCCCCTCGCCCGCGTCGATGCGGTTGATGCCCACGTCGATGACAACGGCCCCCGGACGGATCCAGTCGCCCCGGACCATCCCGGGACGGCCCACCGCCGCCACGAGGATCTCCGCTTCGCGGCAGAGCGCGGGAAGGTCGCGCGTCCGGCTATGAGCGACGGTGACTGTGCAGCTTTCCCGCAGCAGAAGCTGCGCCATCGGCTTACCTACGATGTTGGAACGCCCGACGACGACCGCCCTTCGCCCCGCCAGATCGCCCATCTGGTCGCGGAGCAGCATCAGGCAGCCGAGCGGCGTGCAGGGGACCATCGCCTTTTGCCCGGTGGCGAGACGCCCCACGTTGATGACGTGGAAACCGTCCACATCCTTCGCCGGGTCGAGGGCGTTGATGACCCGCGCCTCGTCCATATGACGCGGAAGGGGAAGCTGGACGAGAATGCCATGCACCGCGGGATCGGCATTCAGCCGGTCGATGAGCGCGAGAAGCTCAGCCTCCGGCGTCTGGGACGGCAGGCGATACTCGAAGCTCTCCATCCCCGCAGCACGGGTCTGGACACCCTTGTTCTTCACATAGACCTGACTGGCCGGATCCTCTCCCACCAGAACCACGGCGAGACCGGGGATGATATCCGCCTCTGCCCTGATCCGCGCGACTTCCACCGCCACACGTTCCCGGATGCCGGCGGCGAAAGCCTTGCCGTCGATGATCTTTGCCGTCATTCCGTCTGTCCTTCCGATGGGCTGGCCAATGGGCTGGTCGGTGGGTTAGCCGAGGAATTGGCCGATGGGCCAAGCACCTGTTCCTCGCGCGCGATGGACCAGTCTATGAGCCGCCGCCAGAGCGCCTCCGCCAGGTCGGGGTCCAGGCCCAGCTCCGTGCCCGCGCGGCGCACATTGGCCACGACTTCCTCCACCCGCGCCTCGATACGGGCGGGCAGGCCTTCCGCCGGTTTCAGCTGCGCGGCACGGTCGATATAGGTCGCGCGGCGCACCAGAAGGGCTACGATCTCACGGTCCAGCGTGTCGATGGCGGACCTGAGCTCGACCATCGACAGGCAGTCCTGCGGCTGTTTCAAGGCGGTCTCCCGCGCTGTGGGCGATAGCGCCTCTTAGCCGGTGGAATACCGCCTTGCAATCGGCCCCGGCACCGAAAGCGGATTCAGAACAGCCCCTGAATGTTGCCATCGCCATCCAGCCGGATGGTTTCGGCGGCAGGGTGGCGCGGCAGCCCGGGCATCGTGCGGATCTCTCCGCAGAGGACGACGACGAAACCCGCCCCCGCCGACAACCGCACTTCCGTCACCGGTAGGGTGAAGCCGGTCGGCGCGCCCCGGAGCGCAGGGTCGGCGGAGAAGGAATACTGCGTCTTGGCCATGCAGACCGGCAGGTGGCCATAGCCCTCCTCCTCCCAGCGGCGGAGCTGACTGCGGGCCTGCTCGGGCAGGCTCACGTCGGCGGCGCCGTAGATCTGGCGGGCCACGGTGGCGATCTTCTCCTCCAGCGGCAGGTCGGCAGGGTAGAGCGGCCTGAACCGCACCTCGCCGGACCGCGCGATCTCCGCCACCCGGCGGGCGAGCGGCAGAAGCCCCGCCGAGCCATCGGCCCAGTGGGTGCAGGGATAGGCCTCCGCCCCCGCTTGCCCCGCCGCCTCGATCAGCGCCTGCGTCTCCTGCGGCGTGTCGGAGGAGAAATGGTTGATGGCGACCACCGCAGGCACGCCGAACTTCCGAACGTTCTCGATATGCCGCACGAGGTTGGCCGCGCCCCGCCGCACGGCCTCCACATCCTCGCGCCCCAGATCCTCGCGCGCGACGCCGCCGTGGAACTTGATGGCCCTGACCGTGGCCACGATCACCACCGCGTCCGGCTTCAACCCCGCCGAGCGGCACTTGATGTCGAAGAACTTCTCCGCCCCGAGATCGGCCCCGAAACCGGCCTCCGTCACCACGAAATCGGCGAGATGGAGCGCTGCCCGCGTTGCGACGACGGAGTTGCAGCCATGCGCGATATTCGCGAACGGCCCTCCATGCACGAAGGCCGGCGTATGCTCCAGCGTCTGGACGAGGTTGGGCTGCATGGCGTCCTTGAGCAGCACCGCCATCGCCCCATCGGCCTTCAGGTCGCGACAATAGACCGGCGACCTGTCGCTGCGGAAACCGATGACGATACGGGCGAGCCGCTCCTCCAGATCCGCCAGGTCCTCCGCCAGGCAGAGGCAGGCCATCACCTCGGACGCCACGGTGATGTCGAAGCCCCCCTCGCGCGGATAGCCATTCGGCGCACCGCCGAGGCCAAGGACCACCTCGCGCAGCGCACGGTCGTTCATGTCCACCACACGCTTCCATGCCACGCGCCGCTGGTCGATCCCCAGCGCATTGCCCCAGTAGATGTGGTTGTCGATCATCGCGGACAACAGGTTGTGCGCCGCTCCGATGGCATGGAAATCCCCGGTGAAATGGAGGTTCATGTCCTCCATCGGAATCACCTGCGCATAGCCGCCGCCCGCTGCCCCGCCCTTCATGCCGAAGGAGGGGCCGAGGCTCGCCTCGCGCAGGCAAATCGCCGTCTTCTCGCCGATCCGCTGCAACCCGTCGCCCAAGCCGACGGTGGTCGTCGTCTTGCCCTCGCCCGCAGGGGTGGGATTGACGGCGGTGACAAGGATCAGCCGACCCTCCGGCCTGCCGTCCAGGGTCTTCAGATAGGCGGGATCCAGCTTGGCCTTGTCACGGCCGTAAGGGATCAACGCTTCCGGCGGGATGCCGATCCGGGCGCCGATCTCTGCGGGGGGCAGCTTTTCCGCTGCTCGGGCGATGTCGATATCGGACAGCACGGGGTCTCTCGCTTGCTCGCTCCTGTTGGCAGCGGTTCTGGCCGATGGCGGGCCGCTTCGCAAGCCGCGTCTGGTCGCCAGGCGCGCGGAGGGTGGATGACTCCTGCCCAAGTTTCCGATATGTTAGCGCTAACCAAGCTGATTATCGGGGAGAGGCCCATGACGACGACGGTAGCGATCAATGGTT
>NZ_JFGS01000023.1 GCF_000740775.1 Haematobacter missouriensis
GTAGCGGTTATAAATGCGGATGTCCTTAGCCGGTATTCAGGTGCTGTTCGTCATGGCGACAGAGGCGGAATACGGGCCCGCCCTCCGCGCCCTCATCACGCCGCTCATCACCGGGGTCGGTCCGGTGGAGGGAGCCGTGACGCTGACCGCCGCCCTGGCCGAAATGCGGCAGCGACCAAGGTTAGTTGTTTCTCTCGGCTCTGCCGGATCGAGGAAGCTGGAGCAGGCGCAGGTCTACCAGGTCTCCTCCGTGGCCTATCGGGACATGGATGCATCGGCGCTGGGATTTGAACGCGGTCTTACGCCGTTTCTCAACCTGCCAGTGCGGATCGACCTTCCGCATCATATCCCCGGCCTACCCAATGCCAGCCTGTCCACCGGGGCAAATATCGTCAGCGGCATAGCCTATGATCGGATCGACGAGGAGATGGTGGACATGGAAACCTTTGCCCATCTGCGCGCGGCGCACCGGTTCGGCATTCCTCTGATCGGCCTGCGCGGAATATCGGACGGCGCCGCTGAATTGACGCACTACACCGATTGGACCCAGTACCTGCATGTAATAGACGAACGGCTTGCAGCCGCTGTGGTCATGCTCCGTGACGCGCTGGAAAGCGGAGCGCTGCGCCTCTGAGCGGCGCCCTTCGTCCCGCGTGACTGCTGCCGCACTGTGCAGAGGCGCTGAACTGCAGGCAAGCCCGATAGCGGCTTCAACGGGTTTCCTCCCTGCTAGCCTGCGAAAGGGCCGACCATGACGCGGCCTCCACCGTCGGCGTGTCGCGGGCAGCCAAGAGAGGCAAAAGCAGGGATCTGGCCTCCGATGCTGCGCCATCAGGGGGAGAATACCCGCTCTTCGGCCAGTCGATGTGTGCAGGTTGCTGAAAAATTCCATAGGTGTCGTCTATGCTCCGGGAATCGGGAAATCCGCCCGTGAATGACCCGAAATATGTGGGTCTCCCGCTGTAATTTAACAGATGAAACGATTTCCGCTTCGGCGTGGACCTGAAAATCTTTTCAATCGCCTGTTGGAGTCAGGGCGGCAGAAAATCGGTGGAGAGGTCGACCGCTGCAGATTATTGCAGCTCCGGCCATCACCAACAATCTTCGGGGCGAAGCGCAGGGCCGACGATCCGCAAATGTGGCGCTGCATGGGCAGAAGGTCCATGCAGCGCTGTCTATCAAGACGCGAACATCAAGCAGAGCCTGGCAGACTGCTTAAAATGGTTTTATGGCCTGTGTTGGAGCGGAAATCGTTCGCAATTTGACGAATCCAGCCGAAAATCCATGCACTTCCGAGCATTTACGGGCCTATTTTCTGCTTCCCGCACATAGGCATGACACTTCAGGACTTTTCAGCACCCTGTTAGCGGCCCGCCTGCCGAAAGCGCATGCCCGCCCGCCCTATCCAAGCGTCTTGCGGACGGCATCTGCGGTTACGCCGACGATGATATCGGCCTCCGCCTCCGTCAGGCACAGGGGTGGCGCAAAACCCAGAATGTCGCCTTGGGGCATGGCGCGGGCGATGACGCCGCTTTTCAGCATCTCGGCCACCACTTTCGCCCCGACGCCGTCCGAAGGGTCGAAGAACATGCGGGCATCGCGATCCTTTACCAGTTCGACGGCGCACAGCATGCCTTCCCCCCGCACATCACCGACATGCATGTGATCCCCCAGCGCGGCTTTCATCCGGGCATTCAGATAGGCCCCGACGCGGGCGGCATTGCCCACCAGGCCCAGCTCGTCGATAAGGTTCAGGTTGGCGATACCGGCCGCTGCCCCAAGAGGATGGGCGGAATATGTCCAACCGTGGCCCAGCACGCCATTCTCGTCCGTTCCCTGCATCAACACCTCCCAGACCCGCTGGCCGATGATGGAACCCGACAAGGGCGCATAGGCGCTGGTCAGACCCTTGGCACAGGTGATGATATCGGGCGTCATGCCGTAGTGATCACTGCCGAACATGCTGCCAAGCCGTCCGAACCCGGTCACCACCTCATCGGCGATCAGCAGGATATCGTGTTTCGTCAGCACCTTCTGGACCGCATCCCAATAACCCGCAGGCGGGGGCACGATGCCACCTGTGCCCAGCACCGGTTCACCGATAAAGGCGGCGATGGTGTCAGCTCCTTCCGCGACGATCAGCTTTTCCAGCGCATCGGCGCAATGGGCACTGAACTGCTCCTCTGTCATTCCCGCATCGCTGCGGCGGAAGTAGTATGGCGCTTCCGTATGGATCACCTGCGCCAAGGGCAGGTCGAACTTCTTATGGAACAGGTCGAGCCCGGTCAGGCTCCCCGTCATCAGGCCGGAGCCGTGATATCCGCGCCAACGGCTGATGATCTTCTTCTTCTGCGGCAGGCCGCGAATATTGTTGTAGTACCAGACGAGCTTGATGTTGGTCTCGTTCGCGTCGGACCCGCCCAGACCAAAATAGACCCGTGCCATTCCCTTGGGCGCGCGCTCCATCACCATCTTGGCCAGGGTGATCGCGGCCTCGGACCCGTTCCCCGCATAGGCGTGGTAATAAGCCAGATCCTGCGCCTGCCTGGCGATGGCATCCGCGATTTCCCTGCGGCCATAGCCAACGTTCACGCAGTAGAGGCCGGCAAATCCATCAAGCAGACGGTTGCCGTCCCTGTCTATGATATGGACACCCTCCGCGCCTTTGATGATGCGCTGCGCTCCCTCTCCGCGGGCGAATTGGCCAAGGTTGGTCGAGGGGTGAAACAGGCTCTCGCGGTCCCATCTGGACAGTTCGTCATTGGTCAGCATTCTCATGCCCTCCTGTGGTCCGCCCAGTCGCGGCAGACATATTTGATTTCGGTAAACGCCTCCATGCCGTGACGGCTGCCCTCGCGGCCCAGACCGGATTGCTTCATGCCGCCGAACGGAATCGGGGCTCCGGTAACCTTGGTGCGGTTCACGGCGACCATGCCGAATTGCAGCGCCCGGCTCAGCCGGTAGATCCGGCGCGGGTCGCGGGAATGGACATAGGCGACAAGGCCATATTCGGTTGCGTTCGCGATACCGAGCGCCTGTTCCTCGGTATCGAAGGGAGCAATCGCCGCGACCGGGCCAAAAGTCTCCTGGCGGAAGATCAACGCATCAGGCGGCACATCGGCAAGAACCGTGGGCTGATAGAACAGCCGCCCCTGCACGTCCCGCCTGCCACCCGTCAGCAATGTCGCGCCGAGCGAAAGAGCATCGGCCACGTGTTCTTCCTGCTTGCGGACCGCGGCTTCGTTCATCAAGGGGCCGAGGTCCCGATCCTGATCCCCCGGGCCGAGGGTGAGCGCTGCGGCCGCCTGAGCGAAGCGGTTGCAGAAGTCCTCATAGATCGGCCGTTCCACGAGAAAGCGGTTGGCACCGAGACAATCCTGCCCGGATGTCGCGAACTTCGCCTTGATCGCCTCGTCCACCGCAAGATCGAGATCGCAATCAGCGAAGGCAATGAACGGCGCATGTCCGCCCAGTTCCAGCACCAGTCGTTTCACCGTGTCGGACGACTGCCGATACAGCAGCTTGCCGATTTCGGTCGATCCTGTGAAGGACAGCGCCCGGACGCGCGCATCGCCGCACCAGGCCCCCACGATCTCGGGCGCATCGCCCGTGACGACGTTGAAGACGCCGGGTGGGAAGCCGGCGCGGTGGGCCAGCTCTGCAAGCGCCGTTGCCGAAAGAGGCGTTTCGGCGGAGGGGTGAATGACCACGGCGCATCCCGCCGCCAACGCGGCCGCCGCCTTGCGGGTGATCATCGCGCAAGGGAAGTTCCACGGCGTGACGAGCGCGGCGACGCCGAGGGGTTCGCGCCACAACTCCATCTCTGCCGTCGAAAGATGAGAGGTCACGCTCTCGATGTTCGGGCGCTTGGCTTCCTCGGCATAGAATTCGACAAAGCTCGCTGCATAGTCGATTTCTCCGCGCGATTCCGACAGGGGTTTGCCCTGTTCCGCCGTCATGATCCGGGCCAGATCCTCACGGCTGTCGCGCAGGAGCAGGAACCATCGGTGGAGAACCGCCGCGCGTTCCTGCGGCAGCGCGAGCGCCCAGGCGGGGAACGCGGCGGCGGCAGCATCGACGGCGGAACGGGCGCCTGCGGCATCCAGCTTTGCCATCCGCGCGATGGTCTCGCCCGTGGCCGGGTCGGTGACGGCGAAGCGCTCAGCCCCGATCCATCTGCCATCGACAAACGCGTCCTCCCGCCAGAGGGTGATGTCGGAGATCATCCCTCCACCTCCACGCCGATGACGGCAACACAGTCGCCGGGTTTCACGATACCCGGGAAATGCCGCGCCATCATTACTCCGGCACGCCCGGCAGTGACGGTCACAGGGAGCAGTCCTGTGCGGGCGACGGGAAAGATGCGGGCAACGGGCTGATCCTGAACGACGTGATCGCCCAGATCGGCCAGAAATTCGATCAGCCCGCCGTCCTCCGCGAAGGTGAAGCAGTCGGCGTCCGGCATGTCGAGCCACTGGGTGGGCTGTGCATCGACATCGCCCTTCAGCAGGCCGGCCGCAATCAGCAGGTTCTTCAGACCGCGTTTGGCGATGCCTGCCGTATGCGCTGTGGCCGTGCCGCCGCCGCCCAACTCGGTGGTGACGAAGATCTTGCCCATCTCCTCTGCCGCCGTGTCGTACATCCCGACCGCGTCGATCTCGAGCATCCTGACCGACCAGGGCGCGCCGAAGGCCCGGACGAGATCGAAGCTCTGTGCCTCCTGCCGTTTGTCGGGCAGGATATGGGCCGCGCAATAGGGCAGGAAATCCAGCGTTTTGCCGCCGGAATGAAAGTCGAGCACGATATCGGACATGGGCAGAAGCACCCTTTGAAAATAGTCCGCAATCTTCTGGGTGACGGAACCGTCCGGGCGCCCGGGGAAGCTCCGGTTCAAATTGCCCCGGTCAATGGGAGAGGTCCGCGTCCCCGCACCGAAGGCCGGATAGTTCATGGCAGGAACGATGATGATCCGCCCCGATACATCCTCCGCCCGTATGGTCGAGGAGAGATCGAACAATGCGATCGGGCCTTCGTATTCATCACCGTGATTTGCCCCGGTCAGCAACGCGGTGGGGCCGTCGCCGTTGTTGACGACGGCAATCGGGGTCATGATCGATCCCCAGGCCGCGTCATCGCGTGAATAAGGGAGCCGCAGGTATCCATGCTGAACCCCTGGGGCCGCGAAGTCCACCGTCGCTGTGATCGGCGAGGGGACGAGTTGCATCTGCATGGGCAGCATCGCGTCAGTCCTTCACGAACAGCTTGCGCGGCACGGAGGCCAGCAGCTCCGGCGCGCCTTCGGTGATTGCAATGCTTTCGGTGATCTCCAGTCCCATTACGTCCGACCACAGGCCGGTCATGAAATGGAATGTCATGCCCGGTTGCAGCACCGTCCGATCACCGGGGCGCAACGACATGGTCCGCTCGCCCCAGTCCGGCGGATAGCTGACGCCGATGCCATAGCCCGTGCGCCCGTCCTTGATGATGCCGTATTTCCTCAGCACGGCGTAGAAGGCGCCGGCAAACTGCTCGCAGGTATTGCCCGCGCGCGCGGCTTCCAACCCGGCCTCCATTCCCTCCAGCACAGCCTTCTCCCCATCGAGAAACACCTGCGGCGGCTTGCCCAGAAACACCGTGCGCGACAGTGGCGCGTGGTAGCGGTTGTAGCAGCCGGCGATCTCGAAGAATGTGCCCTCCCCCGCCCTCATGGGCCGGTCGTCCCACGTCAGGTGCGCGGCCGCCGCCTCACGCCCGGAGGGAAGCAACGGCACGATGGCCGGATAATCGCCACCGAAACCTTCCGTGCCGCGAACACCCGCATCGTAGATTTCCGCGACCAGGTCGCATTTCCGCATTCCCGGCTCGATCCTCTCGAAGATGCGCTCGTGCATTTTGGTCACGATGGCTCCGGCCTTGCGCATGTAATCCAGTTCAGTCGGGGATTTGACGGCACGCTGCCAGTTCACGAGGCCGGTCGTGTCACGGAACTTCGCGTCCGGCAGGTGCTTCTGCAAGGCAGCGAAGGCCGCGGCAGTGAACCAGTAATTGTCCATCTCAACGCCAATGCGGCGGGCACCCCACCCTTTGTCCGTCAGAATCCGCGACAGCAGGTCCATGGGGTGCTTCTGCGTATTCTGGACGTAGTCGTCGGGATAGCCGATGATATTGGCTTCGGACAGATATGCGGTGAACCGCGCCCCGACCGCATCCATCGCGCGCCCGAAGAAGAGTGGCTCGCCCTCCTCCGGAACGACCACACATTGGTGGACATAGAATGACCAGCCGTCATAACCGGTAAGCCAATTCATGTTCGAGGGATCGGTGACGATCAGAAGATCGACGCCCTTTTCATCCATCGCCCGCCGTGTCTTCGTCAGGCGATCTGCATACTCCTGACGGGTGAATTTCAATGCGACATCTGTCATCGGTTTGCTTTCAGAGGGTGAAGGTCTGGCCGGCCCCCGCGCCGGAGGCGCGAGCGAGGGCAAGCGTGGCAATGGCCGTGTCCTGAATGCCGGTGCCGGTCAGGTCTGCCAACGTGATCTGCTGGGCATCGCTGCGGCCCGGCGCCAGCCCTGCAAGGATCTGGCCAAGCTCGGGGAAGTCGCCGCCGAGACCGGCATGGTGCAGCTCGCCGAGTGTGCGCGTCTGCGACAGACGGTCGGCGACGTAATGGGCGGCGGCGACGAGTTCGGGCGCGATCTCGTTCTTGTGGCCCGCGTCCGAGCCCATCGCCGTGACATGGGTGCCGGGTGCCACGCGGTGCAGTATCGGGGCGGTTGCGGGTGTGGTCGTGACGACGACATCCGCCTGCTCAGCGGCCTCGCTGGCAGTGGCTGCGACCCTCACCGGGAAGGGCAGCGCCGCCGCCATCTCTGCGGCAAAGGCCTGTGCTCTGCCGGCATCGCGCGCCCAGACCGTTGCCCCGGCCAGCGGACGCACCAGCGCCAGCGCCTGCAACTGCATCCGCGCCTGCATGCCCGCGCCAAGGATCGCTACTCGCGTGGCATTCTGGCGCGCCAGCACATCGGCGGCGACGGCCCCGGCGGCAGCGGTGCGGATGTCGGTCAGGTAGCCGTTATCGAGCAGCAATGCCTCGACCAGACCCGTGGTGGCGGACAATACCACCATCATGCCATTGGCGGATGGCAGGCCGAGCGCGGGATTGCCGAAGAAGCCCGGCGAGATCTTGATGGCGAAATGCGACAGACCAGGCACATAGGCGGTCTTCACATCGACCTCTCCCCGGTGTTCGGGAATGTCGAGGCGCAGGATGGGGGGCATCGCGACGGGTTTTGTCGCCAGAGCCAGGAATGCATCGCGCACGCAGGTTACGGCCTCCGCGTCGAGCGGCACGAGCGCCCGCAGATCGGCTTCAGTCAGGATCTTTACGGGTGGTCTCATGCGGCCTCCGATGCGCCTGCCATGACGCGGGCGTGCAGGGCGGGGTCGATGTTCCCCCCCGACAGTATGGTGACGATCGGGCCGTCCGCGCGGACATCGGCGGGCAGCTTGTCGGCCAGCAATGCCGCCGTGCCGACGGCCCCCGCCCCCTCCACACGATGTCCGGCGCGTCCGAGATGACGGATGCCCTCGGCGATCTCGGCCTCGGTCAGCAGGATCACCTCGTCCAGCAGTGCCCGGCAGAGGGAAAAGGTCACGCGGTTGTCCTCCCCGATTCCCCCACCGAGGCTATCGGCAAGGCTTCGGGTCTCGATCACCTTGACAGGCCGTCCTGCTTGGAGACTTGCGGCCATTGCCGCGCCGTTTTCCATCGTCAGCCCGATCACGCGTGTGGCGGGCGAGATCGACTTGACGGCGACCGCGATGCCCGCGTCCAGCCCCCCGCCCGACAGCGGCACCAATACGGTCGCGGGCGCGCCGATTTCCAGGCCGATGGTGCCCTGCCCCGCGACCACGGCAGGATCGTCGAAGGGCGGGATATACGTCATGCTTTCATCGGCGATGGCACGGGCGACCTCGGCCATCGCCTCGTCCTGGCCGGCGCCGGTGATGCGCACATCTGCCCCCAGATCGCGGATCGCCCGGACCTTGTCGGGCGGCACAAGACGCGACAGGCAGACGGTGGCGGACACCCCAAGCCGCTGCGCCGCATGGGCGACCGCCCGGCCATGGTTGCCGGTCGATGCCGTGACGACCCCGCGCGACACGTCCCGCGTCGGGATGGCGTTTGTCGCCCCCCGCAGCTTGAACGCGCCCGTGGCCTGCCGATATTCGCATTTCAGCAGAACCGGAAGGCCAAACTCATCGGACAGGGCATCGTCGCGGACCACCGGCGTTTCGGCGATATGGCCCGCGATACGATGGCGGGCGGCGCGAATATCGGCGAGCGTCACGGTCATGGCTGCCTCATCAGCTGTCCGGGCAGAGCCGCGCCGGGATCGCCACAGGCCCGCATCGCCGCCCAGAGCGTTGCGAGGTTGGAGGTAACGACCGGAACGCCCAAAGCATCCTCGATCCGGGCTGCAACTCCCGCGGCGCGAACAGCGGTGCAGGAGATGAACAATGCCTGCGAGCCCGGCACGAAGGCCGCGCGGGCAGCTTCCACGACGCTGTCCTGCGAAAGCCGCGCCATCTCCCTGTCATCCGTCATGTTGAGGCAGGACACCCCTTGCAGCGCAAAACCCGCAGCCTCGAAGCATTCGGCCATCGGTTGCGTCGTTTCGGGCGTATAGGGTGTGAGCAGCGTGACTCGCGCGGCACCCAGGGCTCGCAAGGCCGTGAAGCCCGCGTAGATCGGTGTTATCGCCTGCGCGCCCGGCTTGCCCGCAGTGATTGCCGCACGCACCCTGTCGTCGCCGATCACCACGGAGGCCGAGGTGCAGCTATAGACAACCGCATCCAGTTCCTCTTCCGGCAGGATCAGGGCCGCAGCGCGTGTCACATCCCCCGCCATGGCAGCCAGCGTCTCCGGTGTGACGGGATTGGCAAAAGGTATGCGGGTTGCATAGACGCCGATCCCGCGCGGCGGCAGAACAGCGAAATCCACCTCCGTCGTGTGGTCGGTCGCCAGCGTCACCAACCCGATCCGGCGGGGAACGGCCCGATCATCCAGAGTGAGGGCCAGGTTCAGAACGCTCATCTCCTGCTCCCCCCGTAGCGGTGCTCCAGCCAGCGCAGGACGATGACGGAGAGCACGCTGACGATCAGGAACATCACGCCCACCATCGTGATCGGTTCCACGTAGCGGTAGGAACTGTTGGCGACAGACCGCGCCTGATTCATGAGCTCCAGCACAGTGATCGCCGAGAGCAGCGGCGTTTCCTTGAATATCGCCAGCAGATAATTTGCCATCGCCGGGATCATCGGCGGGACGGCCTGCGGCAGGATCACGTGGATCCACGTCTGGCGTGCTGTCAGGTTGGAGGCCTTGGCGGCCTCCCACTGGCCGCGGGATACGGCCTCTATCCCGCCGCGATACACCTCGGCGGTATAGGTGGCGTAATGCAGGCCCATCCCGATGACACCCGCGGTCAATGCGGGAAGGCGGATACCAAGGTCGGGCAGCACATAGAAGATGAAGTAGAGCTGAACCAGCAGCGGGGTACCCCGGATGAACTCGACAACGAAGGCGGTGGTACGCGAAAGGAGCCTGTTCTTCGAGCGGCGCAGGATCGCGAATGCAAGCCCCAGCACCGCCGCGACGATCGCGCCCAGAAAGGTGGCGAGCAGGGTGATCTGGAACCCGCGCAGAAGCTGCGGGAGGATCGACCAGGCGAAATCCCAGTCCCACTCCATCAGCGCACCCCGTCCATACCGCGCGTTACGCGGCGTTCGTAGGCGCGCACGGCATACGAGATGACCGACGACATCGCGAAATACAGGATCAGGATCGTCACGAACGGCAGAAACGTGTTGCCGGTCTGGGAGCGGACGACCTGTGCCTGAAATGTCATATCCGCCAGCGAGATAAGGGAGACGACGGAGGTTGCCTTGAGCAGTTCGATGGCATTGTTGCCGAAGGTCGGAAGCATCAGTGGCAGCGCCTGCGGCAGGATCACGTGACGCATCCGCTGAAACCGCGTGAGATTGACGGCGGTGCAGGCCTCATGCTGATCGCGCGGCACCGAGAGGATGGCGCCTCGGACGACCTCGGCGCCATAGGCGCCCACATTCAGGCCAAGCGCCATGACCCCGGCCTGCATGGGCGTCGGTGTCCACAGTCCGGTCATGGGCAGCACGAAATAGATCCAGAAGAGCTGCACGAAAATGGAGGTGCCGCGAAAGAACTCGATATAGACCGTCGAAAGCCAGCGGATCGGGGCGATCTGCGACAGCCGGCCAAGCCCGGCGGCGAAGGCCACGCAGAGCGCGAGGATGGAGCCCAGAACCGTCAGCAGGATCGTGACCTTGGCGCCGTTGAGAATAAGCATCAGGTATCCAAACCAGTCGCCCATGCGCTGATGCCGCCTTTCTTCGTTTGGGGAGGAGGGGCAGGAGGAACCTGCCCGGCCGGATCACTGCTGCGCGCAGAGCTTCTCGCGGCTGGTGGAGATCGCGGCCTGCGCCGAGAAGCCGTAGGGTTCGATGATCTTCGCGAACTCGCCAGATTGCTTGAGCTTCGCGAGTTCGACGTCGAACGCATCCCTGAGTGCGGTGTCGCGCTTGTTGAACGCAGCGCCATCGCAATAGACAGGTGCCCCTTGCACCGGCGCAAAGACCTCTATGCTGTTGTCCCCCGATTTCGACAGCAGGTCGTTCAGCGAAAGGATCGGCAGCGAATAGGCGTCGATACGGCCATCCTGCAGCATCTTCAGCCCCGACTGGGCATCCGGAACGACGATCAGGCGGTCGCGCGGAACGCCGGCATCAAGCGCCAGCTTCTCCTCTGTTCCACCACCGGGAGCGCCGAGCTTGGCATTGGGATCATTCGCGAAATCGGCATATGACTTGAAGCCCTTCGGATTGCCCACCGGGATCAGAAGGGCTTCGGCATCGCAAAGGATCGGTTCGGAATAGGCCACGGCGTTGCAGCGCTCGGGCTTCATGAACAGGCCCGCAGTGATCGCATCGACGCGCCCCGCCTGAAGGCTGGGGATCATCGCGCCATAGTCGAGGATCGAGGCCTCCAGATCCGCCACGCCTAGCGCGGCGAACACCGCGCGCGCCACGTCGGGCGCAGCGCCGGACACCTTGCCGTCGGCACCGATGGCGGTATACGGCGGCTCGTTGCCTATGGCGATGCGGACTGTGCCGACATTCTTCAGGTCTTCAAGCTTGTCCGCGAGGGCGGGCAACGGCGCCGCCAGAAGAAGGGCGGCGATCAGGGCGGTTTTCATTGTTTTCTCCTGTTGGATACTTATCCCACGCGCTGTCCTGCAGCGATGATCTTGCGCAGGAAGGACTTCGTGCGGTCCTCTTGCGGCGCGGTGAAAATCTGGCCCGGCGGGCCCTGCTCCACGATGCGGCCCCTATCGAAGAACAGCACACGGTCGGCGAAGTCATGGGCAAAGCCCATCTCGTGCGTGACGAGCAGCATGGTCATGTCGGTCTCACGCGCCAGACGTTTCATGACCTCCAGCACTTCTTCCACCAACTCGGGGTCGAGGGCTGAAGTCACCTCGTCGAACAGCATGATCTGCGGCTGCAGGGCCAGGGCGCGGGCGATGGCCACACGCTGCTTCTGCCCGCCGGAAAGCTGGCTGGGCATGTGATCAGCCTTGTCCGCCAGACCCACCATGTCCAGAAGTTCGCGCGCCCGGCGTTCGGCCTCGCTGCGCTTCTCCCCCTTGGTCAGGATCGGGGCCATGGCGATGTTCTGAAGAACGGACTTATGCGGGAACAGGTTGAAGTGCTGGAAAACCATGCCGATGTGGCGACGCATTTTGTGAAGATGCGCTTCATCCGCCGGAACCTCCGCGCCGTTCCTGTCCATGTGGTACAACGGCTCTCCGCAAAGCTCGATGCGACCGCCGGATATGTCCTCCAGCGTCATCAGGATGCGGAGGATGGTCGTCTTGCCCGACCCGGAAGGGCCGATCAAGGCGAGCTTTTCGCCCTTTTCCACATCAAAGCTCAGGCCGTCGATGACCCGCAACGTGCCAAAGGACTTTTGCAGGTTCTGGATGCTGATGATCGGTTGGCTCAATGCGTCCCCCTTGCTGCCTTGAAACCTTTGCAGCAAGACGAAATCAGTTCAATAGCAAAATAATATCATGACAATATTCGGGTGTCATGCCTACCTGACACGCCTAACCAATGAGCGGAAGCGGGGTTTCCACTGCCCCCTCCAATGTCTCAGAGACAAAGGACAGGCCCCTGCGCAAATCATCGGCGCTTGTTGAGCCCAGGGCGATTCGTACGGCATCGCGCCTGTTGCGATCGTCCAGGCGAAAGGCACGCCCCGAAGCTATGGCCACGCCGCGCTGCCGGGCCTGCGCCACGAAGTCTTCCTCATTGCGGCCCGGCGGCAGCTCCAGCCACACGTGCAGGCTCTGCGGATGAGCGCGAAAGGTTGCCGTGCCAAGGCACTCGCGCGCAATCTGGTGGCGTTCGCGCAATGCGTCACGCTGCCACGATATCAGCCTTGTGACCGTTCCATCATTGATCCAATGGCTCAGCAGTTCGACCATTGCGGGTGTCGCCATCCAGTTTGTGACCAAGTGCCGGTTGGCCGCTGCCAGAGCGATACGCGGCGGCGCTACCAGCCAGGCGACACGCAGCCCGGGCAGCGTCGTCTTGGTGAACCCGTTGATATGCAGCACACGCTCGGGTGCCAATACGGCCAGCGGGGGCGGACGATCGTCGATCATCGTGTTCAGTATGTCGTTCTCGATGATGAGGATGTCGTGCCGGCGGCAGATCTCGGTCAGCTCGACGCGCCGCTCGGCGCCGCTGACGATGGCCATCGGATTGACAGCCGACGGTTGGGTGTAGAGCGCATACAGATTTCCCTTTCGGGCAACGTGGTCGAGCGCCTCGGGAATGATCCCCTCGTCATCCACCGGAAGACCCTCGAGATGGATCCCCAGATATTTGCACAGGGGCATGAGCAGGTGATGCGTCAGCGATGCCGCCGCCAGCGTCGCGCCCGCCGGAACGGCAGTCATCACCGCTGTCGTGATGGCGGATGTGGCGCCGTCGGTCAGGATTATATTTTCGGCGGCGACGTCGATACCCGTCCGGCGGAGCCACTTGGCAGCGACCTGCAGATGCTGTGGCAGGACCGAATTCGGACGGAAGGAGAGGGCGGCGGAGGCAGTCAGGTTCTCCGCGACCCAGTGCAACCCCTTGCGGAAGGTTTCCACATGCATCTGGGTCGTGACAGGCTTCAAAATCGACAGGTCGATCAGCCCACCCAAGCGCTCTGACAGATACGGCGGGGCGTTTTCCGCACCTGCCGGCAACACGAACGAGCCGCGGCCGACTTCTCCCGCCACCAGCCCCCGTCGGATCAGTTCCTCATACGCGCGGGAGACGGTTTGCACGGAAAGGCCCATCTCATCGGCGAGCTTGCGATGGGGCGGCAGTTGCGCACCGGCGGCCACAAGCCCGTCCCGGATGGCGCGGGCATACTGCTCGGCCAGCGAAAGATAGGCTGGGCGGTGCAGGGCCGCAGGGTCGGGACGCCATATTGTCATGATTTCATCTCGGATCAATTCAGCAGATTGGCAAGAACAATCTTAACCCATATCGCATCAGCCCTCCTAAAGGGGAGCCAGCATGTTTGACAGGCTTGTGCGCAGGTGGGTCCGGTGTTTGGACCGACATCATGGCCCCACCGCCCTGCGATCCTGGGCACGCCCTGCCCTCTATCCAATAACGAACGCCCCGTGTCCCTGACCAGAAACAAGCGTGCGCCTCAAGAGGCGAGACAAGCATCACCCATGAGCTCGTGCCAAAAGGGTTGTGAGAGTTTGCGCCCTCCGGCGCACGGCTCCGTGCCGCACCATGCAGGTGGAGGGGCGGGCGATCGAAGTGATGTCCGTCCGCTCCGCATAGGCGCACTGTCCCGGACTCACGAACCGGAGCGTGCAGTTCTTCGGCAGAAAAACGCCCGCAAGATCAGCTCCGAAAAACCAATCCTCACCGACAGGCGCATCGTACCTGTTACCCTGCTGAAAACGGCTTTCTGGCCTATGTTGGAGCGGAAATCGTTCGCAATCTGACCATATTCACCCCGAAATCTATATATCTCCGGACGTTTCCGGGCCGATTTTCCGATTTCCCGCGCATAGGCCCGCGCAAGGGATGCTATTTCAGGACTTTTGCAGCAGCCTGCTAGGACCATGAGCACCCTCAGCAGGCCCCTCCAGGTCATTGAATACGGATTCCGAAACGTCGCTCTGCCACGGAGGGCAGCCTTCGTGCGCAGGAGTGCAGCCTACCGGGCGGGGCGGAAATCCAGTCCAGGATCGATACGGACGGGACGGTCTTTCAGCGAGAGCGTGGCGGTCAAGGGAGGTGTGCTGCTGATCACGCGCCCTCCCCGCAGCACAAAAAGCCGCGCCGGTTTGAGCCGGATGGCCTCGGTCACATCGGCGGCCTGCAACACGACCAGATCCGCGCGGCATCCCGGCGCCAGGCCATAATCCGCAAGGCCCATCGCCCTCGCCGGGTTGAGCGTGATCGCCTCGAAAAGCCGGGTCTTGTCGGCAACGCTGCCCATCTGCGCCACGTGGACGGCCATATGCGCGACCTCGATCATGTCGGCCGAGCCCATTGAGTACCACGGGTCCATGCAGCAATCCTGCCCCAGCGAGACATTGATCCCCGCCGCCATCAGTTCCGGCACCCGCGTCATGCCCCGCCGCTTCGGGTAGGTGTCGTGTCGTCCCTGAAGCATGATGTTGATGAGCGGATTTGGGATCGCATGTATCCGCGCCTCGGCCATCAGCGGGATGAGCTTGGAGACGTAGTAATTGTCCATGGAATGCATGGAGCTGAGATGGGATCCCGTCACCCTGCCCTCGAGACCGAAGCGGATCGTCTGCGCGGTCAGGGTCTCTATATGGCGGCTCAACGGGTCATCGGTCTCGTCGCAATGCATGTCCACCCGGAGGCCGCGATCTGCGGCGATGCGGCAGAGCGCTTCGACAGAGGCGCGGCCATCCTCCATCGTGCGTTCGAAATGCGGGATGCCGCCGACGATCTCCACCCCCATGTCGAGCGCCCGCTCCAGCGTCGCTGCGCCCTCCGGCGTCCGGTAGTAGCCGTCCTGCGGAAAAGCCACCAGTTGCAGGTCGATGTAGTCCCGGACAAGGTCGCGCACCTCCAGAAGCGCCTCTGCCGTCACCAGGCGCGGATCGGAGGTGTCGACATGGCTGCGGATATGCAAAAGCCCTCGGCTCACCGCAAGGTCGCAGTAGCGGAGCGCCCTTTCCACAAGAGCCTCCCTGGTCAGCAGCGGGCGGAGCTCCCCCCAGAGCGCGATACCCTCCAGCAACGTGCCCGACACATTCATCCGCGGCAGCCCGAGAGACAGGGTCGCATCCATGTGGAAATGCGGATCGCAGAAGGCGGGGCTGACAAGCCGCGCAGTCGCGTCGATCACCTGCCCCGCCTCGGCGGTGATCCCCTGCTCCACCGCAGCGATATGGCCCGCCCTTATGGCGATGTCGATGCCCTCCCGCCCGTCGGGGAGGTTGGCGTTGCGGATGAGGGTATCGAACATCGTATGGCCTTTCAGCGTTCGCCACGGCGGTAGGGTTGCATGAGCGCCTGCGGCACGCGGGCGCGGCGCGCCATCACCGCCAGCGCGATGATCGCAAGCACATAGGGTATCATGAGAAATATCTGGTAGGGGATCTGGCCGCTGAACCCGGCCTGAAGGCGGAGTTGAAACGCATCGAAGAATGCGAAAAGCAGCGCACCCGCCAGCGCGCGGAGCGGGCGCCAGGAGGAAAAGACCACCAGCGCGATACAGATCCATCCCCGTCCCTGCACCATGGTGGGGATGAAGCTATCGAAGGCCGACAGAGTGAGGAACGCACCCCCCGCTCCCATGAGCGCCGAACCCGCGATCACCGCGCCATAGCGGACGGCCATCGGGTTGATACCCTGCGCCTCGGCGGCATGGGGGTTTTCGCCCGTCATGCGGATCGCGAGCCCGAGCGGCGTGCGGAACAGGATCCAGCCCATCAGCAGCGCGAGCACAAAGGCGAGGTAGGTGGGCGCGGTCTGACTGAACAGTGCCTGACCGAAGAACGGCAGATCCGACAGACCCGGGATCGCCAGCGGGGCAAAGGGTGTGATCTTGGGCGGAGTGCCCTGTATGGCGACCAGCAAGCGAAAGAGGTAATAGCTGAGGCTGGAGGCGAAAAGCGTCACCCCCAGCCCCGCGACATGCTGCGAAAGGCCGAGCGTCACCGTCAATACGGCATGCAGCAAGCCAAAGAGAGCCCCTGCGGCCGCGGCCGCGATCAACCCCGTCCAGAGATCGTGCCCCTGAAAGACCGTCAGCCAGCCAATCATCGCGCCGAAGGTCATGATCCCCTCGATCCCGAGATTGAGCACTCCCGCCCGCTCGCAGAGCAATGCTCCGAGCGTGCCGAAGATCAGCGGCGTCGCGATCCGCAGCACCGCCGCCCAGAGACCGGCAGAGGCAAGGATGTCGAACAGATCGGTCATCGACGGATCCTGTATTGCGTGAAGAAGAGGGCGACGAGCATCGACAGCAGGGCAAGCGCCACCGTGACATCGGCGATATAGCTTGGAACGGCGAGCGCCCGGCTCATCGCATCGGCGCCCACGAACATCGTCGCGGTGAAGAGCGCGGCGAGGACCACCCCGAGTGGGTTGAGATTCGCCAGCATCGCCACCACGATGCCGGAATAGCCATACCCCGGGGAGAGTTCCGTCGTCACGTAGCCCATGACGCCCATCACCTCCATCGCGCCCGCCAGGCCCGCCAAGCCCCCGGAGATCATGGCGACCCCGATCAGCGTCCGCCCGAGAGGCACTCCCGCGAATGCCGCCGCTGCGGGGCTGAGGCCCGCCGCCCGCGCCCGCATTCCGAAGACGGTCCGCGCCTGCACCCACTGGATCAGCACCGCCAGCCCCAGCGCCACGATCAACCCGATATGCAGCCGCGACCGTGCGACGATGCTGGGCAGGGTTGCATTGTCATCGACCGGGATCGACTGGGGCCAGCCGAAAGCCATCGGGTCCTTCAGCACAGTGTCGATCAGCATGGAGACAAGGAGGATGGCGACGAAGTTCAGAAGCAGCGTCGTCACCACCTCGTCCACTCCGAAGCGAAGCCGGAGCCACAGGGGAATGAGCAGGAGTGCCGCCCCCGCCATGGCGCCGGTCAGGAACAGCAGCGGGATCTGGATGACTGCGGGCAATCCGGCAAAAGCGGTGCCGCTGGCCGCGGCGACCGCGATCGCGCCCATGTAGAATTGTCCCTCCGCCCCGATGTTCCAGAGCCGTGCGCGGAAGGCGACCGCGGCTGCGAGACCCGTCAGGATCAGTGGGATCGCGCGTGTCAGCGTCTCGGTTATCGCAAGACGGGAGCCGAAGGCGCCGGTTGCGATCCGCCCGAACGCGTCCAGCACCGGCGCACCCGCCATGGCGATGAGCCCGCCGCTGATCAGCAGCGCCACCGCAACGGCGATTAGCGGTGCCAGCAGGAGAAGCGCGGCGGGGCGTTCTGCACGGCGTTCAAACCGCATGCGCCGCCCCCCACTCGCCCGCCATCATCAGGCCGAGCCGCCGCGCATCGGCAGACTCCGTCGGAATGGCAGGCGACAGCCGACCACCCACGATGGCATGGATGCGATCCGAGAGCGCCATGACTTCCTCCAGATCCTCGGAGATGAGCAGCACCGCGGTGCCTTGCCGCCGGGCATCGAGCAGACGCGCATGCACGGCGGCAACGGCCCCCTCGTCCAGCCCGCGTGCCGGCTGCGCGGCGATGAGGATGCGGGGCGGTTCAATCAGGTTACGGCCGAGGATGAGCTTCTGCATGTTCCCCCCTGAGAGCAGCCGGACGCGGCTCGTCGGCGTGCCACCGCGCACGTCGAACCGGGTGATGATCTCCTGCGTGCGCCCGATGGCGGCCTGCTGATTGACGAGGCCGAAGCGCGCATACCGGGCCAGACGCTCCAGCACGACGTTCTCCCACAAGGTCATCTCCCCCACGGTGCCCTCATGGTTCCGGTCCTCGGGGATCCGGCCGATACCCGCCGCGATGGCCCCCGGAACCGTGAGCCGGTCCAATCGCTCGCCATGAAGCAGGAGGTCGCCCTCCGTCCAGCGCGCCATGCCGCCCAGCACCCGTGCAAGCGGCGTCTGACCGTTCCCGGAGACGCCGATCACGCCCAGAACCTCACCCTCATGGAGGCGGAAGCTCACGGATTTCAGCCGCTCCACGCCGCCGTCGCGCAGCGTCAACCCTGCCGCCTCCAGAACGACGGGGCCGGGTGTCGCTGGCGCGCGGCGCGGGCGTTCGACCGCCCGCCCCACCATCAGCTCCGCCAGTTCCCCCTTGCTCGTCTCCGCCGCGCGACGCTCCGCCACGAGCTTGCCGCCCCGCAGCACGGCCACGCGATCGGCGGTGGCCATCACCTCCTCCAGCTTGTGGGAGATGAAGATGAGCGACAGGCCCTGCCGCGCCATTTCCTTGAGGGTGGAGAACAACCGGGTGGATTCCTGCGTGGTCAGCACCGCGGTCGGCTCGTCCAGCACGAGGATCTGCGCATCGTTGTAGAGCGCCTTCAGGATTTCCACCCGCTGCTGCTCTCCGACCGACAGATCGCCCAGCCGCGCGTCCGGCGCGACGCTGAGACCGAACCGGTCGGAGATGGCGGTTAGCTTCGCCCGCGCGGCCTCTGTCGCGGAGCGGGGGCGCCAGAGGCTCTCCGTCCCCGTCATGACATTCTCCAGCACCGTAAGATTGGGCGCGAGCGAAAAGTGCTGATGCACCATGCCGATCCCCGCCCGTATCGCGGCACGGGGCCGCCCCGGTGGCAGCTCCGCCCCCATGACCCTGATATGCCCGGTATCCGGGGTGTAGTGGCCGAAGAGAATGCTCATCAGGGTCGTCTTGCCCGCGCCGTTCTCTCCCAGCAGGGCAAGGATCTCTCCCCTGTCGAGGGTCAGGGTTATCGCATCGTTGGCCAGCGTGGCGCCAAAGCGCTTGGAGACATCGACGATCTCGAGAACGGCATCGCTCATGCGGCATCTCCCATGGGCCTGGACCAGCGTCCCTCCCCCTCCAGGAGCGCCGCGAGCGCCAGCAGCACCGGCTCCGCCCCCCTGGGGGCGATCATCTGGACGGGAAGCGGCAGGCCGTCCCCATCCGCGCCGAAGGGCAGTGTGATCGCCGGAAAGCCCGAGACATTGGCGAGTGTCGCGAGCGGCGCAAAGCCGGATAGCGCAGAAAAATGGCGGTCTGTGTCGGTTTCCGTAACCGGAAGCCAGCCAACGGGCCGCGGTGGCCCCGTCAGCATCGGTGTGAGCAACACGTCGACACTCTGGAAGAGACCAGAAAGAACGTGACCGACTTGCGGGAGTTCGGCCAGAACCTGCCAGAAGGCCGTGGCGGCGGTTGCTTGCCCCTCCGCGATCACACGCTGCGTCAGCGGCTCTGCCCGCGCCGGATCCAACCCTGCCTCCGTGACGAAGGCTGCGAGGTTCACCGTAACGATAGCACGGAAGATCCGGTCGCTTGCCTCTGCCTGCGCGCTGATATCGGCCCAGCCGAGAGGGCTGAGCCGGTGTCCGTTTCTCGACAGCGTCTCTGCCGCAAGCTCCACCGCCACACGGCGCAACGGGTCCGTCGCCGGTTCGGTTTCGGTCAGCAGGCCAATTCGCAAGGAACGGGGATCAACCGCAAAACGGCGCGGATCCCGTGCTGCGCCGCTCAACACGGGGAAAAGCCGGGCCGCATCGCGGACGGAGCGGCAGATGGCGAACTCGCTGGCAATCCCGCCCAAGTGGTTGCCGAAATCCGGCCCTTCCACCACCGATCCCCGGCCCGGCTTCAGGCCCACAAGCCCGCAACAAGCCGCCGGCACCCGGATAGATCCGCCCGCATCCGTGGCATGGGCGATGGTGACGATTCCCGCGGCCACCGCTGCTGCCGCACCCCCAGACGATCCACCGGGGCTGAGGCTCGGCTCCAGCGGATTGCGCGCGATCGGGCCGATGGCCGGTTCACTGGCCAGCGACAGCCCGAATTCCGGGCTGGTCGTCAGTCCGAACGGCAGAAGACCCGCCCGGCGAAATTCGGCGGCAAGGCGGGACTCCCCGGCCGCCATCGGCTCGATCATGCCCGATCCCAGCCGGAGGGGCAGGCCCGCGAACGGCCCGCCCAGATCTTTCGCAAGCGTCGGAACTCCGGCAAAGACCGCCTGGCGCCGGGGCGATGCAAGAGCCAGCGCGTCAAACTCTGCGGCGGCAGCCCGCCCGGCGGCGGCGTCGAGCCACGCCACCGCACCGAGAGCGGAAAGACGGTCGGCGGCAGACAGCGCCTCCTCCATCGCGGCGCCCGCGGAAGTATCCCCGCTCAGGATCGCCTGTGCGAGTGCGGTGGCGTCAGACGGCACGATCAACCCTTGGTCGGATCCGCGAAATTCTGCGGAACGGTGAAGGACCCGCTGCGGATCTCGGCATGCACAGTCTCCATCGCGGCCTCCGCCGCTGCTGGTGCCACGCCTTTGACATAGGCGATATCGCTGCCGCCTTCCTTCATCAGCCCGTAAGCCGTGTAGTCGCGACCTGCAGGCTTGCCCGCCTGAACATCAGCGATGGCGGCATTCAGGATCGGGCGAAAGCCCCAGAGCGCATTGGCAAAGACGGTGTCGGGATACATCGGCGTGTAATCGATGAGCGAGCCGACCGCCTTGATGCCACGCTCCTTCGCGGCATCGGCGGTCCCGATCCGTTCGCCAAACAGGATGTCCGAGCCCGCATCGATCAGGGCAAGACCGGCCTCCCGCGCCTTGGGCGGGTCGAAGAACGTGCCGATGAAGGTCGTGGTGTGCTGCGCCTCCGGGTTCACGGCCTTCACCCCCTCGGCAAAGGCATTGATGAGCAGATTGATCTCCGGGATCGGGATGGCTCCCACCGAACCCAGCCGGTTCGTCTTGGTCATCTTGCCAGCCAGCATACCGGCCAGATAGGCGCCGTCGTAGTTCCACGTGCCGAACACGCCGAAGTTGTCGCCGGACGGCTTGCCGCTCGAGCCCATGACGAAAGCGGTCCCGGGATAATCCGCCGCCACGTCGCGGGCCTGCTTCTCCACCGGGAAGGTCTCACCGATGATGAGGCTGGCGCCCTGCTCCGCATATTCGCGCATGGCGCGCGGATAGTCGGTGGCGGATACGCCTTCCGAGAACACGTACTCGATCATCCCCTCTGCAGCCGCGTCCCGGAGCGCCTTGTGAAGGACGGAGTTCCAGGCGTTCTCCACCGGTGAGCCGTGGATACCGGCCACCTTGATCGGCGTCGCCGCACGAAGAAGTGCAGGTGCAAAGAGCGTGGCCGTACCGATGACGAGCCCGCTTTGCAGCAGCAGCCGCCGTGTCGGTGTGGTGAAGGAAGTCATGACGTACATCCCCGTGATGTTATGGCTGTTTTTTTGAGCTAAGGGAGAGGTATCACGCGCTGTCAACGAAGACCGCTCCCTGCCCGCCCGCAGCAAGAACGTCTTGTCACCGATTGCTTAATAATGCGCCAAATGAGAGATCGCTATGCCCCAACTATCCGTTGTTGGGAGGAGCACTGACGCGCAGGGAGATTCGCATAATGCATAACTTCCGAGCAGTCAGCCGTTCCATTGTGCAAAGGACATGGCCGCTGCACCTGCCTCACGGTTGCGCGACTGCAGCATCTTGCCGCACCTTCAGATCAAAAATACAGCGGACCTGCCGTCTTTGGCGGCAACCTACGCATTTTGACGAAGGCAACAACAATGACAGACGTGCCGACCGGCATGACGCGTCGCAATCTGCTGACGCTGATCGGGACCGTGGCGGGTAGCGCCGCAATGTATAGCGCAATGAGTTCAATGGGCTTTGCGCAGGCGTCCAATTACGACGGCCGCCTGAAGCTCGAAGGCGATCCGAAGGGCGCTTCCGTGCTGATCCTCGGTGCCGGGCTGGCGGGCATGAGCGCGGCCTATGAGCTGCGGGCCGCGGGTTACAAGGTGCAGGTGCTCGAATACCGCGAGAAGGCGGGCGGTCGCTGCTGGACGCTGCGCTCGGGAGATACCTATACCGAACTTGGCGGCTTCACGCAGAAGGTGGACTTCGCAGAGGGTAATTACATCAACCCCGGCCCGTGGCGCATTCCGCACGACCATTATGCGGTGCTCGACTACTGCAAGCGTTTCGGTGTGAAGCTGGAACCGTTCATTCAGGTCAACCACAACGCCTATCTGCACAATACCAATGCGTTCGACGGCAAGCCCCAGCGCTTCAAGGAGATTGCGGCGGACTACCGCGGCCATGTCGCGGAATTGCTGGCCAAGGCAGCCAATGCCGACAAGCTCGACGACATCGCCACTACGGAGGATCTCAAGATTCTCGTGGCCTCGCTGAAGCGCTACGGTGGCCTGAACGAGGATCTGGAATATGTCGCCGGAGAGGACAGCTCCGAACTCCGCGGCTGGAAGAAGGCGCCGGGCGGCGGCGTGGATGGCAAGCCAGAACCATCGGAGCCGATCAGCCTTTCGGAAATCCTGAAATCCAACCTCTGGCGCTCGCTCGTCACCGGCGAGTCGATCGACCATCAGGCGGCGATCTTCCAACCGGTCGGCGGGATGGACATGATCGCACAGGCCTTCCAGCGGGAGGTGGGCGACCTCATCACCTTCAATGCCAAGGTCATCCGCATCGCGCAGGACGACAAGGGGGTGAGCGCGACCTACGTCCCCTCGCACGGCACGGGCGAGGAAACGACGGTCACGGCGGATTACTGCATCTGCACGATCCCCTTCTCCGTTCTTGGACAGATCGACCACAACTTCTCCTCCGAGATGACGTCGATCATCGACAGCACGTCCTATTATGCGTCGTTCAAATGCGGGCTGGAGTTCAAACGGCGCTTCTGGGAGGAGGACGAACATATCTACGGCGGGATCAGCTACACCAATCTGCCGATCTCGCAGATATCCTACCCCTCCACGGGCTATTTCTCCTCCGGACCCGGCGTGCTGCTGGGCGGGTATTGCTGGGGAGCGTCGGCCTATCAGTTCGCGGCGCTGCCGCCCGAGAAGCGGATCGAGAAGGCACTGGAGATGGGGGCGCAGATCCATCCGCAGTATCATGAGGAGTTCAAGACCGGCGTCGCCGTCGCATGGCACCGCGTGCCGTGGGTGCTGGGCTGCTACGCGAACTGGAAAGACAAAGAGAACGACTATCCCAAGGCCGTTCAGATGGACGGCCGGACGCTGATGGCGGGTGAACATCTCTCCTACCTGCCCGCCTGGATGGAAGGTGCCATCCTGTCGTCTCTGGACGCAGTGAAGCGTCTGCATTCGCATGTAA
This sequence comes from Haematobacter missouriensis, assembly GCF_000740775.1. Classification (GTDB taxonomy): domain Bacteria; phylum Pseudomonadota; class Alphaproteobacteria; order Rhodobacterales; family Rhodobacteraceae; genus Haematobacter; species Haematobacter missouriensis. Next base: position 23,457 of record NZ_JFGS01000023.1, read on the forward strand.
CCAAGGCCTGAGCGCGAGGATGACCCAGATGAAGACGTTTCTGACGGCGGCGCTCGCACTGCTGGCCGCACCGGCGCTGGCCGATGACCCGGAGCTGTTCAAAAGCCCGACCGTTCTGACCCAGAAAAGCGGCGAGGCGATCTACAACGCGATCTGCGCGGGATGCCACATGCCGCAAGGAGAGGGTGCTGTCGGCGCGGGTCACTACCCCGCGCTCGCCGCCAACCCGATGCTGGAAGGCGCTGACTATCCGGTTTACATCGTGCTCCACGGTCAGAAGGCGATGCCCGCCATCGGAAGTCTGCTCGATGATGCCCAGGTCGCGGAAGTGGTGAACTACATCCGCACCCATTTCGGCAATGACTATCAGGAGCCGGCGACGCCGGAGATGGTCAAGGCCGCCCGCTGACCCGGCTGGCCCCGCAAGAGGCGGGGCTGCCCCTCCCGCCTGCCCGGCGGGCAATGAGACAAGAAGGAAGTTGACAGATGAAGAAACTCGCCCTTGCGGCCGCGATCCTCGCACTCCCGGTTGCCGCCCAGGCCGAAGACGTGGTGCGCCACCTCACGCCCGGCTCCACCTTCCCGATCGCCCGTGCGGTCGAAGTGCCGGCTGGCAAGACCACGGTCTATGTGTCCGGGATGGTGCCGAAGGTGACGAATGAAGCCGCGCCCAAGGGCTCGGTCGAGTCCTATGGCGACATGAAAACCCAGACGGTCAGTGTGCTGGAGTCGATCGAGGCAACACTGAAGGACATCGACCTGACAATGGGCGATGTGGTGAAGATGCAGGTCTATCTTGTGGCGCCCGAAGGTGCCGCGGCCGACTTCAAGGGCTTCATGGAGGGCTATACCCAGTTCTTCGGCACGGAAGCGCAACCGAAGCTGCCCGCCCGTTCCGCGATGATCGTGGATGCGCTGGTCAACCCGGCATGGCTCGTCGAGATCGAAGTCACCGCCGTCCGGCCCTGAGGACGTGATCTTCCCTCCACGCGGGGGGAACTAACAGGCTGCTGAAAAGTCACTGATCTGTCGCGTTTGCGTTGGAAGCCAGACAAGGCCTGGTAGCGAGCCAGAGCTCCGAGTTCTCCCGTGCGCTCAACACGATGGAGAAGATCTCTGCCCGGAGAGCAAGCCGGAATTGCTTGTTCAGCACCTGCAAAATGGGGCGCCGGGGACGGCGCCCTTCTGGCTACAGCGCATCTTTCGATGCGCGGGCGGCGACCGATCCCATGGAAGCACCGCCAGCCCATTCGTCGCCCCGGGCGGTTTGGAGCACCCGCTACCCGGGTCAGACCACTTCACATCCTATGCGCCGGGTCTGACTGTGCGCCTAGCCGGACTGCGCGCCGGGGCTGACTACCGGTCAGCCCTGCGCTGCCATCCACGCGTCGATACCGGCCTGCGCGACGGCCTGGTCCTGAGCGGGTGAGCCGGAGGATATGCCGATGCCGCCGACAACATCGCCGTTCCATACCACAGGCAAACCACCCCCGACGACCATCAGGCGGCCCCCGATAGCGGAGTTGATACCGTAGGCAGGGGATCCCGGCTGACTTGCGCTCCCATAATCGTGGGTCGCTTTCTTGGCCGCGGAAGCCGTGAAGGCCTTGTCGATCGCGATGGTTGTCGAGGTGACCTTCCCGCCTTCCATCCGCTCGAAAGCAATGAGCTGTCCGCTTTCATCCGTCACGGCGATGCACATCGGTACGCCGATTTCCTTTGCGTGTGCAGCGGCACCCGCGATCAACTTTCGTGCGTCTTCGATGTCCAGTCTCGTGAATGTCTTCATTAATCTTCCTCGGTCTTGGTGGAGAACAATCGCGTATAGGGCTTTGTCATGAGAGACCTCCGACATCCACTGCCTAACGGGGTTTCTTTTTGCTCACCGCACCTCTGACGGGCGCGGCGAAGCCATCGCATGCTCACTGCAACGATCACCTGTTTCACCAGTATCTTCTGATGTCCTCCAGCGATCCCCACGCGCCGTTCCTAACTCAGTTCATGAGAAGGGGATCGTTGAGCCCCATAACATAGAAGGCAATACAGAGAAGGATCCCGGAAAAGCACAGGTAATAAATCGTCGGCAGAATGGTGATCCTGAGCGTCGCACCTTCCCGCCCGAGCAGGCCCACCGTCGCAGAGGCCGCCACGACATTGTGGATCGCGATCATATTACCCGCGGCCGCGCCCACGGACTGGCCCGCCACCATCAGGGCCGATGAAAGTCCAAGCCCTTGGGCAACCGAGAACTGGAACTGGCTCAGCATCAGGTTGCTGACAGTGTTAGAGCCGGCAAGGAAGGCCCCGAGCGCGCCGACCGCGGGCGCAAAGAACGGATAGACGGAACCGACCTGCATCGAAACCCAATCGGCGACGAGGATGGGCATGCTTTGCAGATCATTGGCATTGACGCCCGAATTGATCATGACCCGTACCATCGGAACGGTGAAGATCAGCACGAAGCCTGCGCCGGCGATCGTGGTGGTACTCTCCCGCATTGCCGCGGCGAAGCCCGAAAAGGACATGCGGTGCAGGAAGAAAGTAATCACGCAGATCATGACGAGAATGCCACCGGGCGAGAAGAGCAGCGAGAAATCACCGTTGATCCCCTGTTCCCCCATGATCCCGTTGAACATGACATTGGCGGATTTCAGAAGGTCGCCGAACGGCGCGAATGTCCGGCTCAGAACAAGCACCAGCGCCAGGATCACGTAGGGGGCCCAGGCCAGCGCCAGAGAAATTTTCTGCCGGGAAAGGTTGTCCAGCTTGATGTCGACCTTGCCGAACCATTCCTTTGCCCAGGCAGACGTCTCCGGGAAATCCCACGAGTCGCGCGGCACGAGGATGCGCCGCTTTGCCGCGAATGTCATGAGCGAGAGGCCCACGAGGCCACCGATGATCGAGGGAAACTCCGCCCCGAGGAATACGGCTGCCAGCACATAAGGGACCGTCATCGCGAACGCCGCCATGATGGCGAACGGCGCAATGGAAAGGCCCTCCGTCCAAGATTTGTTCTTGCCGAAGAACCGCGTCATGATGACGACGAGAAACAACGGCATGAACGTGCCGCAAATGGCATGGAGAATCGCCACCTCAGAGGTGATGAGGTGGAAGAAGTGCTGCCAGTTCGATCCGGCCGCAACGAGTTCGCCGGTGATGGCGGTCTGGTCCAGCCCGCCCTGCACACCAACGATAAGCGGTGTTCCTACCGCCCCGAAAGAAACGGGCGTGGACTGAATGATCAGACCGAAGACAACCGCCGCCATCGCCGGAAATCCTACAGCCACCATGAGCGGTGCCGCCACGGCAGCCGGCGTTCCGAAGCCGGATGCACCTTCTATGAAAGAGCCGAAGAGCCAAGCGATGAGGATGACCTGAATCCTCCGGTCGGGACTGATGGAGGTGAATCCCGAGCGGATTGTCGAAACCGCGCCCGAATGTTTAAGCGTGTTGAGCAGCAGCAGGGCACCGAAGATGATCCACAGCAGGCCGACGCTCTGTAAAAGGCCCTGCAGCGTGGAAGCGATCACGCGGCTTGGGCTGACCCCCCATGCAGTGAGAGCGACCACGACCGCGATGATATAGGTCAGCGGCATGACGTATTTCGCGGGTGCCCGAAAGCCCACCAGCAGGACGCCTGCCGTAAGAATTGGCAAAAACGCCAATAGCGCCAAGAAACCAGAACTCATCCCGCAACTTCCCCCCTAATGCAGCATAGACCGGCACCGCTCGCCTCGCTTGCTGGCTGCGGTCAATTTATCGTTTTGTTTCATCGACCCTCCCAGACCGATGATATTTTTTGGTAAAATATTTTTACCCGGCAAGTCAAACGGTATACCGATCTACCTTTGTGGAAACCGATTGCCTGCGCTACGGGCATCAAGATATCGGTGGGCATGATTATCAGCAGAGGTCGCGTCGATGAGCGAGACCAAGTCTATCGGACCGGAGCGGGCATCCGACTGCATACGCAAACACATTGAAAACCTGATCCTGGAAGGCTCCCTGAGGCCGGGCGAACCACTGCTGCCTGAGCGGGAGATGGCCGCCAGGCTCAACACATCCCGACCCACACTTCGGGATGCCCTCAAGGCCCTTGAGGCGGGTGGTCTGCTCATCAAGGACGGACGAACGGTCAAGGTCGCTCGGCTCGGCGCGAAAAGCATTACCGATCCCCTGCTCAAGATGCTATCCGATCACGGCGAGGTGGCCGACGACTATCTGGAGTTCCGGGATGTCGTGGAAAGTTCCGCCGCGGCAATGGCGGCAGAGCGCGCCAACGCACCCGAGATCAAGCGCATCCAGGATTGCGTGGCGCATATCGAGGCCGCGCATGATAACGGACGCCCGGCGGACGAAGTCGATGCCGACGTGGCACTTCATATCGCGATCTATGAGGCAAGCCATAATCTGGTATTGCTTCAGGTCATGCGTGCCCTCGCGGAAAACCTGAGAACGGACATTCTTCACAATCGGCAGCGCTTGTTCACCGTTCCAGATGTTCGCGACCTCCTGCGCGATCAGCACCTTGCGATCGCCCGTGCCATTATCGAACGGCAGCCGGAAGCGGCACGATCCGCAGCACATGAGCATCTGAGCTATCTTCGCCGCGCGATCCGGGAAGTCGATGAGGCACAGGTCAAGCTCGAACTCTCCCTACGGCGGCGCGACAGCGGGGGACTCAGCGCGCTCAAAGGCCAGACAAGCTCACACGAATGATGCGGACGGTGAGAATGACGCTCGATGAGCTACTCCCCGATTCTTGGACAGATTTCCGGCTGATTTAAGCTACTGCCTGGAGATCAGCAAACGTCAGATCGTAGCTCCCGTCACTGTCCGATTTTCGTGGAGTAGCTGAGATAGCGAGAGAACGATATTCAAAACGGCGATCAGGATGGCAGCGATGATACCGCAGCGTCGCCGGATAGCGCGCGCGTTATAAAATGAGTTGATGAGAAGGTTGTCGTAGCCATGCAGTTTTTGCAATGCAGCATTTTTCTCTATGACACGACGAATCGACTTGCAAAATCCATGCTGCGGTGCAAAATAACTTTCATAGGCGCTGCGATGCGCCCACGGGTTTCCCAAGGCTCACTCCTCCTCCCCGAGCCTCGGAAAATGGCGGCGACCCTCTCCTCCTCCCTGGGGTCGCCGCTCCCTCACTTCCGTTCTAGTAGAGATAGAACTTGTATCGCCGCACTGAGCCGACGCCTTGCGCCGGCTCGTTTTGGATCTGTCGCAGCGGCTTGGCGTCCTCGAGGCGCAGGTGGCCGAATTGGGGGAACGAGCTCGAAAAGTCAGAAATTCCCCCGACGACACTGCAGGCCGAGACCCAGGATCTGCGCGACGAGATCGCGTGGTTGAAGAACCTGCCGCCACGGCCACCGTTCAAACCCTCCGGCATGGACAAGATCACGGAACAGGAGGTTCGCAAGCCCGGCGGTCAACGGCGGGGCCGTGGCCCGAAGCGCGACAAGGACCGCGTCACGCGCGAGGAGGTTCTGGCGGTAGCTGTGCCCTCGGGATCGCGCTTCAAGGGATACGAAACCATCCTGGTTCGTGATCTGGCAATTTCGGCCGAGCTTATCCGCTATCGGCGCGAACGCTGGCTGACACCAGAGGGCAGGACGCTCATCGCGCCCTTGCCGGACGGGCTGCCGGGCGGTTTCGGCGCCAGCCTGCGTCGGTCTGCCTCGTGCTGCATGCCCAGGGCCAGGTGACGACGGAGCGGCTGACCTCGATCCTGAACGGGATCGGGATGGAGATCTCCAAGCGCCAGGTGGTGCGCATCCTGACCACGGGCCTCGATGACTTCGTGGCGGAGGATCAGGCCATCCTTCGAACAGGTCTGGCCACGGCGCCCTATATCAGCGTCGACGACACCGGTGCCCGTCATGCCCGCCGCGACGGGATCACCACGCAGATCGGCGGCGAGCGGTTCAGCGTGTTCCGCACGGGCCGCTCGAAGTCACGGCTGAACTTCCTTTCTCTCCTGCGGGAAGGACACGAAGATTACATCATCAACGATGCGGAACTCGACTATATGCGCCAGCGCAAGGTTGCGCCGGACGTCATCGCCCGGCTTGCTGGCCACCCCGAGACCTCATTCTGTTCACAGATGGCCTGGTATGATCACCTGGTGAGGCTGCGCCTGGATGTCTTCGACCCCAGCCTGGTGCGCGAGGTCAGCGAGGCCGCACTCTGGGGCGCGGTGCGCCATCACGGGCTGATGGGCCATGCAGTGGTCGTGTCCGACGATGCCGGACAGTTCCGCATTCCAATCATGCCCTGTGTTGGGCCCATGCCGAGCGGCTGCTGCAAAATGCCGAAAACACCTGAGCAGACCCGCAAATGGCTCCTCTACCGCGATCTGAAGCTCTGAAAACAAAAGTCGTCGGCTGTGAACGGGCCTGACCTCGCTCAACGCTTCGACGAGGTCTTTGGGCAGCGCACGCGCTACAAAGAACCGGGTCAATTGCTGGCTCGCCTGCACAGGCGAAAGCACGAACTGCTGAAGGTTGTGGAGCGACCGGAGATCCCGCTCCACCCCAATGCCTCCGAAAACGACCTGCGCGCCTGCGTCACCAAGCGCCGGATCTCGGGTGGCACGATGAGCACCGATGGTCGCCAGGCACGCGACGTCATGCTCGGCCTGATGAAGACCTGTCGCAAGCTCGGCATCTCCTTCTTCGCCGACTTGGGTGATCGCCTCGGCATCAACCCGACCCATGAGCCGGTTCCACCACTCCCCAGACTGGTCGAAACCACGCTCGCCTGAAACTCATTGCCCGGAAATCTGCCCCGCTTACGCGCACAACCTCCTTCGGTTCTCTGTATGCACAAGCTGAGAGCAAGCAGATCATTGGCGTTGCCGAAGGCCTCGTGTATTGGTTTATTTTATAACAATCGCTTATCCTTGGCGATTGGCTTTGCCGCGTCGCCGTTGAATTCCGCCCGACATTTTGCGCAAATCCGAAAGCGGGCGTGGATTGGATCGAGCGCCCGCGTTTGATCGTGGCGCTGTATCGTCAGCCCCTCGCCATCTCTCAGCAACTTGATCTCTGTGCAGTTCAACAGCAGCCTCAGGGGGCCACGCCGCGGGCGATGCGGGATCAGAGCCATGATGGCTTTTTGACTGCGGATCAGGCTGCAAAACTCGGAGAAAGGCCGTTAAAAGTCAACTTGCTGGTTTCTGGCAGCCATCGCGGTCGTTCGCCGCAAGGGCAAACCCGGTAGCGCTTCCCCAAGGATGCATTGCACCGCGGCATCGGAGATTACCAGTGGCTTTCCTTGAGGTCCGCACCACTGACCCTGGATCGCAGTCCTCGCCTCACGCGGTCGCGCCTATGGCACGGAACTGCGAAAAGGATTGGGACAGTGAAGTAAACCTTTGTCCGGCATCGTCAGCCTGCTGCGGGGGGCGGGGCAACGTGGGGTTCACACTCTCTGCTGACAATATGGCGGCGGGAGTATCACGACAGCGAGGCGGATGATCAGAGGTAACCCGTGTTCATCTCGCTAACGCTCGCGCTCAAGGCTGCGTATTCTTACTCTGGTACCGCCGGCGCCATATCGTTCGCACTGGAGGCGGTGCCCGGATCGACGCGTCTTCGCGATATTGAGTGCCCGCATCATGAGTTCAACGAAACCGTCAGGCGGCCGGACCCGGCCATCCCCCTCTGAACAAATATCTTCCGCGCTAGGCTGTAAGCCAAGCACTCCAGCAGCAAAGGCGATTGTGTACATGGTCAAGGTGACGCCTCTGGGCGATCAACATCTGGCAGGGTAGACCAGCGTGAAAGGCGTAGCTTTGTCGGTAAGCCCTTGCTCTCAGACGCAATTATCCACTGGCAGGGCGCTGAAAGCATCCCGCGGTTGCCGGAGGCGGAGGTCTTTCCGCATTGTTGAGCGCTCCGAAGGCCGCAAGTTTTTGCTCGTGACCGAACCGATTTTCTGGCTTTCGAGGCAAGCCCGAACAGGTGCCCGGCCTTTTCAGCAGCCTGCCAGGACCCGGGCACCGGAGGCTTCGGCCCCTCCGGCAAGACCGGAAGACCGGGCTATTCCGTCGTCATACCATCGCGAGCCATAGGATCCCGGGCCATACGCTCGCCCGCGCCGCGCATGGTCTCCGCTATGCGGAGGAGCTGCGGCCCGAGCGGGTTCGTCCGGCGCCATACCATGCCGATCCGCCGTTTCGGTCGCGGAGCGCTCAACCGCGTGACGGAGACAGCGGCAGAACGGCTTTCTACCGCGACCGCCATCTGTGGAATGAGCGTGACGCCGATCCCCGCCGCGACCATCTGGACCAGAGTGGAGAGCGAGCTACCCTCCATCAACTCGTTCGGCCCGTTGCCCGCGAGGCCGCAGAAAGCTAGCGCCTGATCGCGGAAACAATGTCCTTCTTCCAACAAAAGAAGTCGCATCTCGCGCAGCATCTCCGGGTTCGGCGCGGGACGGCCAGCTTCCTCCGGGTGGCGGACCAGCACGAACTCCTCCTCGAACAGCTCGTATTCCTCCAGCGACGGCTCCGAAACGGGCAGCGCGACAATGGCCGTGTCCAGCCGCCCCTCCCCCAGTTCCTCAATCAGCTTCTGGGTCACCGCCTCCCGGGGACGAAGGTCGAGATCGGGGAAACATTCCGCAAGCCGCTTGATGACGCCGGGCAGCAGATAGGGAGCCGCGGTGGGAATTACCCCGATCCTGAGCCGTCCCGCAAAGGGACTGGTCGCGGCACGAGCAAGATCGTCCAGCTCATCCACCGAGCGCACGATGTCCCGCGCGCGCTCCGCGAAGGCTCGGCCCAGCAAGGTAAGACGGATCTGCCGCCCGCCCCGTTCGATGAGCGGCGCGCCCAGCATCTCCTCCAGCTCCTTCATCTGCAACGACAGGGCGGGCTGCGAAATGGCGCAGGCCTCCGCCGCGCGCCCGAAATGCCCATGCCGGGCCAGAGCGTCGAAATAGCGGAGCTGTCGGATCGTGATGCCTATCATTAGTTCTACTTATCGCGCCAATTTGAAAATGCAAATTTCCATTATCGACAACTTCACATATAGTTCTGCCAGCAATCAGGAGGCCCCAACGGGCCGCCCGCCAGCGCGCACAGCAAGCGGAGACGGAACATGGACGGAAACGACATCAAGGGCGCGGGCAAATGCCCGGTGATGCACGGGGCGATCACGTCGGAGGGGGCCAGTGTCACCTCCTGGTGGCCCAACGCCCTGAAGCTGGAGATTCTCGCCCAGCATGACACCAAGACCGATCCGCTCGGTCGCGACTTCAACTATCGCGAGGCGTTGAAGTCGCTGGACGTCGAGGCGCTAAAGGCCGATGTCCGCGCCCTGATGACCGAAAGCCAGGACTGGTGGCCGGCGGACTGGGGCAGCTATGTCGGCATGTTCGCCCGGACGGCCTGGCACTCCGCCGGATCCTACCGCGCGACGGACGGTCGTGGCGGCGGCAGCCGGGGCAACCAGCGGTTCGCTCCGCTGAACTCCTGGCCGGACAACGTCAACACCGACAAGGGCCGCCGCCTTCTGTTCCCGATCAAGCAGAAATACGGCAATGCGGTCAGCTGGGCCGACCTCATCATGCTGGCCGGCACCATCGCCTATGAGGTCGCCGGTCTGAAGACCTACGGCTTCGCCTTCGGTCGCGAGGATATCTGGGCACCCGAGATCGACACCTACTGGGGCGCGGAAAAGGAATGGCTCGCCGCCTCCGACAACCGCTACGGCAATGTCGAGAAGGCGGACACGCTGGAAAACCCGCTCGCCGCCGTGCAGATGGGCCTGATCTACGTCAACCCCGAGGGCGTGAACGGCAAGCCGGACCCGATGCGGACCGCCGCAATGATGCGCGAGACCTTCGCCCGCATGGGTATGGATGACGAGGAGACCGTGGCGCTGACCGCGGGCGGCCATACCATCGGCAAGACCCACGGCAACGGCGACGCCGCCCTGCTCTCCGCCGACCCGGAAGCGGCGGATGTGGAATATCAGGGCCTTGGCTGGTTCAACACCAAGACGCGCGGCATCGGTCGCGACACGGTGGTTTCCGGTCTCGAAGGCGCATGGACGACGAACCCGACCAAATGGGACAACGGCTTCTTCGAGATGCTGTTCAACCATGAATGGACGCTGACCCGCAGCCCCGCCGGTGCACAGCAGTGGGAACCGATCGCCATTGCCGATGCCGACAAACCCGTGGACGTGGAGGATCCCTCGATCCGTCACAACCCGATGATGACGGATGCGGACATGGCGCTGAAGGTGGACCCGGTCTACCGCGAGATCTCGCTGCGCTTCATGAACGATTTCGCGGCGTTCTCGGATGCGTTCGCCCGTGCCTGGTTCAAGCTCCTGCACCGTGACATGGGGCCGAAGGTCCGCTACTTCGGGCCGGACGCGCCGCAGGAAGACCTGATCTGGCAGGATCCGGTGCCGCAGGGCGCGACCGGCTACGATATCGCCGCGGTGAAGGCGAAGATCGAGGCGTCGGGACTGTCCACTTCCGATCTGGTGACCACCGCCTGGGACAGCGCGCGCACCTTCCGCCAGTCGGACCGTCGCGGCGGTGCGAACGGCGCGCGGATCCGGCTTGCTCCGCAGAAGGACTGGGCGGGTAATGAACCGGAGCGTCTGGGGCGTGTGCTCGCCGTTCTTGAGCCGATCGCGGCTGAGTCGGGTGCAAGCCTTGCGGACGTGATCGTGCTCGCCGGGAATGTCGGGGTGGAGCGGGCGGCCAAAGCCGCGGGCTTCGACATCACGGTGCCTTTCGCTCCCGGCCGCGGCGATGCGACGGCGGAGATGACGGATGCCGACTCCTTCGACGTCCTGGAACCGATCCATGACGGTTTCCGCAACTGGGTGAAGCGGGACTACGTCGTTCCGGCCGAGGAACTGCTGCTTGACCGGACGCAGCTCATGGGGCTAACCGCGCCAGAGATGACGGTGCTCGTCGGCGGGATGCGGGTGATCGGCACGAACCACGGCGGCGCGAAGCACGGCGTGTTCACTGATCGCGAAGGCGCGCTGACGACCGATTTCTTCGTCAACCTGACAGATATGCGCAATACCTGGGCGCCGACCGGCGAGGGGCTCTACGCTATCCGCGATCGCAAGACCGGGGCGCAGAAATGGACGGCAACGCGCGTTGACCTCGTCTTCGGGTCCAACTCCATCTTGCGTGCCTATGCTGAGCTTTACGCCCAGAACGATGCGAAGGAGACCTTCGTGAAGGATTTCGTCGCCGCCTGGACCAAGGTGATGAACGCCGACCGCTTCGACCTCGTCTGAAGCACGGAAAACGGAACGAAACGGCCCGGCGGTCCTCCGCCGGGCCGTTTCATATCCGGCGCGTCCATGGAACAGGAGTATCCGCCCGCGCGTTTGGTGTCACGTGACCGAGTGCAGGAGGATCCCCCATGGTCGGCCAGACGCCTCAGAACCAGACATCCACGGGCCAGAAACCCGAAGACAAGCCCCCCGTCCCCCATGAGCAGCGCAAGGATCAGCCGTTGAAGGAGATCGCCGATGAGCAGGACGATCCCGACCGCAAGGGCGGCCCAGCCCCCGCGCCGGGTGCGAGCGACTAGGTCAGAGAGAACGGCCTGTTAGTTCCACACCTCGGGCATCACCGCATTCCGCCTGCTGGACGGAGCGCACACACGCTTTGACAGGCCGGACCTCCGCTTGGGCGGAGATCATCAACAACACGATAAGTCCAGCCCGAAACCCGCCTTTACAGCGGGCACATCCGGCCATTGCCGAACATGACAGCCACCTTCAGGTTACGAGGCTACCCCTAGACTTGGAATATCCACGTAATTTCCAATTGTTGGCCGATTTTCGAGGTCGCGACGTCGGCGTCGTGTCGCACAGAACCACCGCAAACCGTTGGAAGAAACTGGGATTCCGATCAGATTGGGTTGCCTGCCACATTCGGATCCCAGATGACTCTTCCACGGTCGCTCTCCGGGTGAATGACAATCACGGGCCGCTGCGAGATCAGCTTGGCGCTCTCAGTCTTCCCGCTTCGCAGCCACTCCAGGACGGACGCCGTTGGCGATTGGTCGGGGTCGCGACGGATTGACCTGCCTATGATGTCGACGCACTGGCCTTGAAAGCCGATATCGTTCGGGTGGCGTCCAAAGCGCGAAGGGCCGAAATCCTGGACGCCACGGCGCCGGTATGGGAAGGGCCGCGCAGGATGCTCGGCTAAGAAGGCCCATACATCCAGATCTTTCACGCCTCGGCTCCTGCGAACAAAGTGCTCGGCACCACCTTGGCAAAGGCACAACATCATCAGGCGGTCCGGTAGAGATCGCCCGTCTCGGGTCGCCTCGCGAATAACTGCTGCAGGTCATCGTAGGCCAGCTCTGCAAGACGCTGGAGGTGAGTAGCGGCGAACGGCTCGAATGACCGCTCGGATAGTGGTGAGGATGTTGGGTCATCTTGCATGATGACGCCAGCTTACCCCAACAGATTCGCCTCGACCATGACCATCGCCTTTTGGTGATCGGGCGAGGGGAATAGGTGGCCGTAGCGCTCCATGGTCATCTGGATCGAGGAATGGCCCGGTCATGACCTCCTTGATCGAGAACCCCTGCTCGATCCACAGCGACACGGCGAATGCGGGGCAGCACAGGCAGGACGACGGCCCTCCAAAAACAGCCGTCCGAAAACCAGCCGGGAAGCGCATCCGCCACGGGTCCAGACAGCCGGCGGCGTTACTTCGGAGCCGCGTGGATGGGATCGACCCAATAGACGCTCTCCGGCGGCTCAACCGGATCGACGTCGGTTATGTTGACCACCACCGCCTCGTTGTCCGAGCGCACCAGCACGCATTGCAGCACCTGTTCCGGGTCGGCGTTGATCTCCTGATGCGGCACATAGGGTGGCACGTAGATGAAATCCCCCGGCCCCGCTTCCGCCACGAATTCCAGCCGCTCGCCCCAACGGAGCCGCGCGCGCCCGCTCACCACATAGATCACGCTTTCCAGCGGGCCGTGATGGTGCACGCCGGTCTTGGCGTCCGGTTCGATCGCCACGGTGCCCGCCCAGATCTTCTGCGCGCCGACACGGGCATGGTTGATCGCGGCCTGCCGGAACATGCCGGGCGTCTGCGCGGTGTTCGGGTCGAGCTGGTCGCCGCGGATTACCCGGACTCCGTCATGTTTCCAGCGTGGCGTGTCGCCCGAATGATCGTGCCCATGGTCATGGCCATGCGCGTGTCCGTCGGAATGGTCGTGCGGCATTTCTGATCTCCTTCTTGGCCGCGAGGCTAGCGCCACGCCCGCCGCACCGGAAGAGCCAATCTCACCGCTCGCCCTTCCCGGCGAGATCGGCGAGGATCGGGCACTCCGGGCGGGCATCCCCGTGGCAGCAGTCCACCAGCGTCCGCAGCGTGTCGCGCATGGCGGCGAGTTCGTCGATCTTGCGCTCGATCTCCCCCAGATGCCCCTCCGCGATCCGGCGCACATCGGCGGAGGCCCGCCCCCTGTCGGAATAGAGCGCCAGCAGCGCCCGGCATTCCGCGATGGAAAAGCCGAGCGACCGCGCCCGCCCGAGAAAGCCCAGCCGGTGCAGGTCCTGCCCTGAATAGCTGCGGTAGCCATTGCCCCGGCGCGCCGGCGTGACAAGGCCGATATCCTCGTAATACCGGATGGTCTTGGCGGGCATGTCCAGCGCCTCCGCCACTTCACCTATGTTCATCGCCCGCTCCTCATTCCGCAGGAACGGCGCGCGCCGCCGTCCCCTCCGCCATGACCGGCCGCACGAAGCGCAGCCGGAGCGCGTTCGTCAGCACGAAGACCGACGAAAGCGCCATCGCCCCCGCCGCCAGCATCGGCGACAGCATCATGCCGTTCACCGGATAGAGCACGCCCGCCGCCACCGGGATCAGCAATGCGTTGTAGCCGAAGGCCCAGAACAGGTTCTGCCCGATGTTGCGCATCGTCCGGCGGGAAATGTCGAGCGCATTGACCACACCCCGCAGGCTGCCCGACATCAGCACCACGTCGGCGCTCTCGATCGCGACATCGGTGCCGGTGCCGATCGCCAGCCCGACATCCGCCTGCGCCAACGCCGGGGCGTCGTTGATACCATCGCCGACAAAGGCGACCGGGCCGAACCGTGTGCGGAGCGCGTCTATCGCCTCCACCTTGCCCGCGGGCAGCACCTCGGCCACCACCTCGTCGATCCCCGTTTCCCGCGCGATGGCGGCGGCGGTGGCGCGATTGTCTCCGGTGATCATCGCGACTTTCAGACCCATGTCGTGCAGGGCTGCGATGGCGGCGGGCGTGTCCGGTTTCAGCGGATCCGACACGGCGATCACCGCTGCTGCCCTACCGTCCACGGCCATGTAGAGCGGCGTGCGCCCGCGCGCGCCGAGCGCAGCCCCCCGCTCCGCCAGAACGCCAAGCGCAACGCCCTCCCGCACCATCAGCCGGTCGGCGCCGATCAGCACCCGGTGCCCGTCCACGCGGGCGGCAAGGCCGTAGCCGGTGAGGGACTGGAATTCCTCCGCCTCCGGCAGCGGCCCGGTTCCGAACGCCCGCCGGATCGCTTCCCCCACGGGATGTTCCGAATTGGCCTCCGCCGCCGCGGCAAGGCGCAGCACCTCCGCCCGGTCGAAACCGTCGGCGGGGATCAGGTCCGTCAGCTCGGGCCGCCCCGCCGTCAGGGTGCCGGTCTTGTCGAGTGCGACGACCTTCACTTCCTGCAGCTTCTGCAGCGCGTCGCCCTTGCGGAACAACACGCCCATTTCCGCCGCGCGGCCGGACCCCACCATGATGGAGGTCGGCGTGGCCAGCCCCATCGCGCAGGGGCAGGCGATGATGAGCACCGAAACTCCCGCCACAAGCGCATGGGCGAGGTCCGGTCCCCAGATCAGCCACACCGCCACGGTCAGCAGCGCGACCGCGATCACCGCCGGCACAAAGCGCAGCGTCACCTTGTCCACCAACCCCTGAATGGGCAGCTTCGCGCCCTGCGCCTGCTCCACGAGCCGGATGATCTGGGCCAGCATCGTCTCCGCCCCGACCCGCGTCGCGCGGAAGCGCAGGGTGCCCGTGCGGTTCACCGTGCCCGCAACGACTTCCGCGCCCTCCCCCTTCTCCACCGGGACAGGTTCGCCCGTGATCATGCTCTCATCGACGAAGGTGGAGCCAGAGATCACCGTGCCATCCACCGCAATGCGCTCCCCCGGGCGGACGGAGACGATATCGTCCGCCGCGATGCGGTCGATGGGCAGTTCGACCGTTTCGCCGTCCCGCTCCACCCGCGCCGTGCGGGGCTGCAGGCCAACCAGCCGGCGGATGGCCTCGCCCGTGCGGCCCTTGGCCCGCGCCTCCATCCAGCGCCCGACAAGGATCAGCGTCACGATCACCGCCGCCGCCTCGAAATAGACCGCGCGGGCGGAGGCGGGCAGCCAGCCGGGCGCGATCAGAACGAATGTCGAATAGATCCAGGCCGCCGAGGCGCCGAGCGCCACGAGGCTGTTCATGTCTGGTGCACCCTTCGCCAGCGCCCGGAACCCCTGCGTGAAGAAGCGCCGCCCCGGACCCGCCAGAACCAGCGTGGTCAGCACGAACTGGATGACCCAGCTCACGCGCATGCCCAGCGTGTTCATCACCCACATATGCACGGCCGGTATCAGGTGGCTGCCCATTTCGAGGACAAAGACCGGCAGCGTCAGCACCGCCGCCAGCAGCACACGGCGCCTGAGGGCCGCGGCCTCCTCGGCCTTGCGATCCACGGCCTCCGCCATCGCCGCGCCCTTCACCGTCGCCGGATAGCCCGCCGCAGCCGCGGCAGCCGCGATTTCCCCACGGCTGACGGCACCCTCCAGAAAATCGACGGTCGCCGTTTCGGCGGCAAGGTTCACACGCGCATCCGTCACGCCGGGAAGCGCTTTCAGCGCCTTCTCCACCCGGCCGACGCAAGACGCGCAGGACATTCCCTGAATATCGAACACCGCTTCCTCGACCCGCGCCGGATACCCGGCCCCGGCCAGCGCCGCAATCAGCGCGGTGGGATCGGGACGGGTCGCGCCTGTGCTGGTCATGCCTGTGCCGGCCGGGGCGGAACTGGCCGGCGCGGCGTAATCCACCGTCGCCGTTTCGGCGGCAAGGTTCGCGCGGGCATCCGTCACGCCGGGTACCGCCTTCAGCGCCTTCTCCACCCGGCCGACGCAGGACGCGCAGGACATCCCCTCCACGCCGAGCGTGATGGACTGTTGAATGGTCATCTGCCCCTCCTTTGTTTGCGGGACAACGTGACAGATAAAGGTTCCAGAAACTGGAAGGTCAAGCCCTGCCGACAAATCGCCTTCAGGCAATGCCCTGCGCCACTGGCACGCTTCTGTGGCAGCGCCGGTCCGCATGCGACGAGGGCTTGCCGCAGCCTCACCGCGCGGCATCTTCTCCCGGAGGGGATATCTGCACGGGGGGCTGGCCCATGTCACGCCGGAGCGCGGGGCTGCTTCTCTACCGCCGTCCCCCTACCGGGGTGGAGGTGCTGCTCGTCCATCCGGGCGGGCCATACTGGCGCCGCCAGGACGCGGGCGCATGGTCCGTTCCAAAAGGGGAATACGGCCCGCAGGAATCCCCCGAGGCCGCTGCCCGCCGTGAAATGATGGAGGAAACCGGTCTCGTTGTGGGCACGCCGCTCCTGCCCCTCGGCACGATCCGGCAGAAGGGCGGCAAGGAGGTCACCGCCTTCGCGACCGAGGGGGATTTCGACCCCGCAACGCTGGTCAGCAACAGTTTCGAGATGGAATGGCCCCCGCGCAGCGGCCATACCGTCTCCTTTCCGGAAGTCGATCAGGCCCGCTGGTTCCCCTTGGCAGAGGCCCGGATCCGCCTTCTGCCCGCGCAGGTTCCGTTTCTTCACCGTCTGGAACAGGCGCTTTACAGGTGAGCAGGTGAGCAGGTGAGCAGGTGAGCAGGTGAGCAGGTGAGCAGGTGAGCAGGTGAGCAGGTGAGCAGGTGAGCAGGTGAGCAGGTGAGCAGGTGAGCGCCTTCTCTCCTCAGCCCGTCAAGCGGAGAACACAGTTCTGCAGATCATCCCGGATATTTTCCGCCCATGCACGATGGGGCAATCCTCTATGTAGAGCAGGTGCGAACCGGGCAACGGGAACTCGCCATGCTTTCGATGGACGCGCCGAAACGCCTCCACAATCGGCGCCCGCCGTGCTCACCCGGCGCTCGGAGCCTCCCAGTAGGAGGAGAAATAGTTCAGCCCGCGCTCGATCCGCCCTGCTGCGCGGAAATGCTCCTTTGCCTGCCGGACCACAGACTGCTCCGCCGCGACCCACAGATATGTCCCCGCCTCCGGTAGCGGAATGGCGCGCAGCGCCTCCAGAAGACCCGCGCCCGGCTTCCGCTCCACCCAGTCGATGGTGATACCCGGCGGCGCGGCGATCCCGCAGCGGTCGGCGGGATCGCCGAGTTCGATGATCGCGCGCCCCTGCCGCGTGGCGGGCGAGGCTTCGAGGATGCGGCGGATCGCGGGCAGCGCGGTCTCATCCCCCGCGATCAGCAGCCGCTCCCCCGGCGGAAAGTCTCCGCCTCCCGGGCCCATGACCGCCACCCGCTCCCCTTGACGGGCGGCCAGCGCCCATTCCGACGTCCGCCCGCCCTCATGCAGATAGATGTCGAAGGTGAAACGCCCCGCGCCGTCCGGCCCGGACTCGAGTGTCACGAAGGTGTAGCCGACCCGGTGCAGCGCATCAGCGCCCGCCGGCCAGACGGTCCGCCCGCGCTCGTTCAGATACGGCAGGACAAGCGCGCGCCCCTCGGGCGGCAGAAGAAGCGAGAAGTGCATCCCTCCCCGCCCCAGCGCCCCGGCTCCGGGCGTACCCAGCTCCACCCGCAGGAAATTCGCGCCGATCCGGCGGGTGGAAAGCACAGTCGCATCATGCAGGCTCGGCGGGCGTGCGGGCAATGCCGGGCCATCCGCCCATGTCAGCCCCGTGGCGACCTCCGGGCTCACATGGTCGAGCAGATACATCGCGCTCTCCCGCATGTGATAGAGCTGCACCGCATCCACCGCGCGAATGGCGATGTCCAGCCCCCCGGGGGTCAGCACCAGCGCCGCGCTTGCCAGTGGTCCGGTGATTTCCAGACGCCCCGTCGCGCGCCGAACCGGAATGTCGAAGGCAAGCAGATGCTCCTCCAGATGCGGCAACATCTCCTCAGACAGGGGGCCGTGATAGTGCCCCGTGGCGCTTTCGGTATGGGTCATGCCAGCCTCTCCTCGGGGCGATGTGCGGGGATCACCATGGGGGTGCCCGTGATGGGATCGGGATGGACCTCGGCCGCAAGGCCGAAGGCGCGGTCGAGATGTTCGGGCGTCAGCACCGACTCCGGCACGCCTTCCGCCACCAGCCCGCCCGGTCCCAGCAGCACGAGAGCATCGCAGAACCGTGCGGCAAGGTTCAGGTCGTGCAGGACGGCGACGACCCGTAGGCCCGTGCCCCGGCTCTGCCGCCGCAGCAGCGCGAGCAGGTCGAGTTGGTGCGAAAGGTCGAGGAATGTCGTCGGCTCGTCCAGCAGCAGCAGCGGCGTCGTCTGCGCAAGAACCAGCGCGATCCACGCCCGCTGCCGCTGACCGCCCGACAATTCCTCCAGCGGGCGATCCGCCAGGTCTGCGACGCCTACGGCCTGCATGGCCGCGACGCAGGCGCTCTGGTCCGCCTCCCGCCAGGGTGCGAGCATACCGCGCCACGGCAGACGGCCGCGCCGCACCAGATCGGCGACCGTGATGCCTCCCGGCGCCACCGGCGATTGCGGCAGCACCGCCATCCGGCGGGCCAGCGTGCGGCTTTCGATCCGCCGCA
Source organism: Haematobacter missouriensis (assembly GCF_000740775.1). Classification (GTDB taxonomy): domain Bacteria; phylum Pseudomonadota; class Alphaproteobacteria; order Rhodobacterales; family Rhodobacteraceae; genus Haematobacter; species Haematobacter missouriensis. The sequence continues at coordinate 42,297 of NZ_JFGS01000023.1, forward strand.
CATCCTCTCCCTCCAGCAGCACACGGCCCGATTGCGGTGTAATGAGCCGCCCCATGGCGCGGAGCAGCGTGGACTTGCCACAGCCGTTCGGGCCGAGGATCGCCGTCATCGGCACATCGGGAAGCCGCAGATCCAGCCCCCGGATCACCGTCCGCCCGTCATAGCCGAGCGTCAGCGCCTCTGCCGCCAGTCTCATAGCGCGCCCCCTTTCATCTCTCGCATCAGCCGCCACAGCAGGTAGGGCGCGCCAAGCAGCCCCGTCATGACCCCGGCGGGCAGTTCCACGCCGGGAATGACCGTGCGCGCCAGCGTATCCGCGCCCGCCAGCACCACCGCCCCCGCAGCGGCTGCAGCCAGCATCCGCCCCGCAAGGCCCCGCGCCCCGCTCAACCGCTGGCCGAGCGGGGGCGCCATCAGCGCGACAAAGGGCACGGGCCCCGCCACCGCAACCGCAACCGCGGCGAGCAGCACGCCCGTCGCGACAAGCATCCGCCGCGCCGCCGCCACCCGAAGGCCAAGCGCACGCGCCATCTCCTCGCCAAGCTCGAGCGCGGCGAGCCAGCGCATCTGGCCCAGCAGGAGGATCGCCAACACCCCGCCCGGCAGCCAGACCTGCGCCACGTGCCCCCAGTCGCGCGCGGCGAGGGAGCCGGTCATCCAGCGCTGCGCCTCTGCGGCCGTGTTGCTGGGCAGGCTCGACATCAGGAACATGGCCAGCGCGGAAGTCACGAAACCGACGCCGAGACCCACGAGGATCACCGTGAGCGGCGGCACCGCATGTCCCCGCCGATAGCTGAGCAAGGCGACCAGAAGCGCCGCCGCCAGACCACCCCCCGCGGCGAGGAGCGGCATCGGCCACATCAGGCCGAGCGCGGTGCCCGCCACCACCGCCAGCGCCGCGCCCGAGGTGAAGCCGATCAGGTCGGGCGAAGCCAGCGGATTGCGGAACAGCGTCTGGAACAGCGCCCCCGACAGGCCGAGCGCCGCCCCGGCCCCCAGCGCCACCGCCACCCGCGGCCCGCGGAAGGTGGAGAGCATCATCGCGCCCGCCCCCTCCCCCGTGACCGCGCCGTGCCACAGCACATCCGGGCCGACCCAGACCTGCCCGAAGGCCAACCCCGCCAGCCCGGCGATCAGGAGCAGCACCGGCAGAAGCAGGGCCGGCCTCCGCGCGCTCATGCCTCCTCTCCCGGCCGCACGCCCCGCGCGATCCACAGAAATACCGGCCCGCCGATGACTGCCGTCATCACGCCCACGCGGACCTCCGAAGGCGCCAGCACCAGCCGCCCCAGCGTATCGCTGGCCAGCAGCAGCGCCGCGCCCAGCAGCAGCGACACGGCCAGCTCCACCCGCAGGCGGTGGCCGACCAGCCGCCGCGCGAGGGGGGGCACCACCAGTCCCAGAAAGGCGATCGGCCCCGCGACTGCGACAGCAGCCCCTGTGGTCAGCGCAACAGCGGCCAGTGCCGCGGCCTGCGTCCGGCCGGGATGCGCGCCAAGGCCCCGCGCCATCGCATCTCCGAGCGACAGCGCCTCGATCCGCGGGGCGATCATCAGCGCGATCGCCGCACCCCACGCGCCCGCCAGCGCCATCGCGGCCAGCGGGCGGGCATGGGCCTGCGCCAGCGAACCGGCCACCCAGAACCGCATGACATCCAGCGCATCCTGCCGGATCAGCACCACTCCGGTGACGAGCGACAGCAGCAGCGCGTTCAGCGCAGCCCCGGCCAGCGTCATCCGCATCGGTCCTGCACCCCCATGCATCCCGCCCGCCAGCAGGAACACTGCCGTCGCCGCCAGCGCCGCGCCTGGAAAGGTCAGCGCGCTCGCCGTCGCCTGATCCATTCCGCCGAACAACAGGGTGCCGCCAAGCAAGGCAAATGCCGCCCCGGCGTTGATGCCCAGAAGGCCCGGATCGGCCAGCGGGTTGCGGGTCATCGCCTGCAACACGGTGCCGGCCACGCCAAGCGCGCCGCCCGCGATCACCGCCGCCGCGATCCGCGGCCCGCGGACGAGCGCCAGCGCCACGTGATCGGCATTCGCCGGATCATAGCCGCCGCGGATCAGGTCGAGAAACACCGAAGGCGCGATGGGCCGCACCCCCACCGCCAGCGACAGTGCCGCCGCCAGCAGCAAAAGCGCCGCCGACCAGACGACCCCCCTCACGGGGCAAGCCCCGCTCGTGCCGCCGAAGGCACCACCGTGGCCGGATCGCCATCCACCGCCAGCACGATCTCCGGCTCGATCTCGCGCAGCGCATAGGGCAGCGACAGCACCGTGCCGAATGACAGCGCCCCCGTCAGCACGGTATCGGCCAGTATCTCCCGCCCCTCGCGGAAGGCGCGCATCGTCCGGCGCATGGGAAGCGCCGCAATGTCCGGCGCACGGGCGAAATCGGAAATCCAGACGATCAGATCGGCGGCGATGGGAGTGAAATCTTCGGAGGAAATCGTGGTGTAGAATCCGTCGATGGCCGAAAGCTCCCGTAGTCCGGCGGGCTGGCCGAAGCCGATCTCCCGCAGAAAGCGCGCCCGCGTGTCATCGGCTGTGAAAGCCCCTGTCTGGCCGCTGTCCTGCCAGGCGGCAACGGCGGTCATGCGCTGCCAGTCGGGGTGGCGCGCGCGGATCGCGGCGAACTCCGCCTCCAGTCCCGCCACCAGCCGCCCGGCCTCCGCCTCCCGGCCCGTGGCGCGGCCCAGAACCTCCGTCATTGCCTGCCACGACGTGCCATAGGGGGTCGTTCCCTCCGCCTGCATCAGCACCGGGGCGATCTGCGAGAGCAGCGCATATTCCTCCCCGGACATGCCCGAGCCGATCCCGACGATCAGGTCCGGGCGCAGGCTCGCCACCGTCTCCGCGGAAATCTCTCCGCCGATCACCACGGGCGACGCATCGCCCAGCCGGTCCTGCGCCCAGGGCCAGACGCCGTAGTTGTAATCGCCATACCACCGCCGGATCGCCACCGGCACGACGCCAAGCGCCAGCAGCGGATCCTGCGTATTCGCACCGAGCGAGACAACCCGCCGCGCGGGCGCGGGGAGTACGATCTCCCCCATCGCGTGACGAAAGCGCAGCCCGCCCTCCCCCGCCGCCCGCAGCACCCGAGGCGCCGCCAGCATACCTGCCGCGCCCAGAAGCACGCTCCGCCGTGACAGGGCGCGGGGAGCAAAACGGGGCAAGGCCGGGAAAAGCGGCATGGGGGTCTCCTCTGTCACCAGGTGTATTTCAGCGTCGCGGTCACAGTCCGCCCGTCGCTGAAATACTCGGTGCCGTGATAGTCGGTGACAAGGTAGTGCCGGTCGAACAGGTTCGACACGTTGGCCTGAAGCAGCACGTCCTCCGTCAGCCTATAGCTCGCCATCGCGTCGAACACGGCATAGCCGCCGACCCGCACAGTGTTTGCATCGTCGCCATAGGTGCCGTCCATGTACCGCATACCGCCACCGATGCGCACGTCGCCGCGCGCGGCAGTGCCCGGGAAGGTGTAGTCCGCCCAGATCGCGCCGATATGACGCGGCACCCGCGCGGGCCGGTTGCCCAGATTGCCCTGCACGCCGTCCTCGCGTATTTCGGCATCCCAATAGGCATATGCAAAGGTGAGGTTGAGGTTGTCCAGCACCTCGCCCTTCGCCTCCAGTTCCAGCCCGCGCACCCCGATCTTGCCGATCTGGCGGTAGTTCACCGGGTCCACCTGAACGCTGACATTGGTCTGGGTCAGGTCAAAGACGGCGGCGGTCAGCAGCGCCTCCGTGCCGGAGGGCCGGTATTTGACACCGGCCTCATACTGCTTGCCCTTCTTCGGATCGCTCGCTGGCGCCCAAGGGTCCGGCTCGAAGCTCTCCGAATAGTTGGCGTAGAACGACAGGTCCGGGGTCGCCTTGTAGGTCACGCCCGCGCGCTTGGTGAAGGCGTTGAAGTCGCGATCCGCCCGGCCCGGCCCCCGGTAATCGCCCGCGCCATAGTCGATATCTATATTGGTCCGGTCGTAGCGCCCTCCGAAGGTCAGGATCCAGCGGTCGTCGAAGGTCAGTTCCTGCTGGAGATAGAGCGCGTGGGTCGTCTGCTCCGGCCGCCAGTCGATATAGGGTCCGAGCGCCACGCAGCCCCGCCCACAATAGGCGATATCGAAAATGTCGAGCGGCCCGGCGGTGCCGACCTTGGCCAGCTCGTCCACCCTGATCCAGCTGTATTCGTAACCCGCCAGCGTCCGGCCCCGCACATCACCGAAGCTCGTGTCGAACTGCAGCTGGTTGTCGATGGCGAACTGCCGGGCCTTGCTCCCCACGAAGAAGGAAGTCCGGTCCGCCGTGGGATCGGTGGAGGCGCCATAGACCTGCCGGTAATCCAGATCGAGCCACGAATACCGCGCGTTCTGCCGGAAGGTGAGCCCGCCGCCGAAATCATGGCTCAGCAGATAGCCGAGGCTTTTCTGCCGCGTGTCGAACGTATTGAAATCCGGCTCCCCCAGGAACGTCCTGTAGCCCAGCCGGTCCGCCGTTCCCTTCGGAAAGCCGGTCCCCGGCCAGCCGTCCCGCCGGTTGTAGTCGCCCAGCAGCGTGAGCGAGGTAGCCTCCGTCGGCGCCCATGTCAGCGCCGCACCCAGATAGCGGCGGTCATCGGGGGAGTGGTCGTAGTAGCCCTCCGCCTCCTGCGCCTTGCCGGTCAGCCGGTAGCTCAGCGTCCTGTCCGCTGTCGCATCGCCGAAGTCGAACCCCGCCTCCGTATGGTCGTCGCCGAGCGTGGTATAGACCTCCCCGAACCTGTAGGGGCGCGGCATCTTGGTGACGGAGTTGATGACCCCGCCGGGAGAGGACAGCCCGAACAGCGATGAGTTGGACCCCTTCAACACCTCGACCCGCTCCAGCCCATAGGGCTCCAGCCGCCCGAAGGTCCAGCCGAAGCCGCGCGTGGGCAGCCCGTCGCGGAAGGTCAGAAGGGTATTCTGATCGAACCCCCGGATACGGATGTAGTCGTATCGGTCGTCGCTGCCCCATTCGTTGACCAGCACCCCCGCCGTGTAGCTGACGACCTGCTCCAGCGTCTGGGCACCGCGGCTTTCGATCTCCTTCTGCGACACGACGGAAACGGAGGCGGAGGTGTCGAGCGCATCGCTCGCCATCTTGTTCGCGCTCACCTGAAGCCGCGGAGCGAAGGTGACGGCATCGCCGCCCGCCTGACTGTCGATGACGACAGGGCTCAGGCCCACCGCCGCCTGCGCAGCTTCCGCTGCGACCCCCTGTGCCGTCGCGGCGACCGGCAGCAATGCTGTCGCGCCACATAAGGCCACAATGTGCCAGCCGCGATATCCGTCTTGCCGATTGGATGCCATGCCGTCGCCCCCGCAGGATGTGATTTCGGCTGGCGCGCGGGCGGAATCCCCTGGCTGGCGGTTTGCAGCCTTCCTACAGGGGACATCCTGCGATGAAAAGCGTCATTGACGGCTTTTTCGGGGGTCCGCCCCCCACTCCGGCGGCGCGCTATCTCGTGCTTCCGTTTCCGCTGGGCGGTGCCTTGCGCGCTCAGTTCCGCGCTCAGGAAACTGCGCTCCCGACATGCCAAATGCGCCGCGTCCCCTCCCTCCGGGTGCTCCGCCGCAATATGTCGAAAAATTGGGCTACAAAACCCGCGCCGGGAAGCGTAAGCACGTCCTGCTACGGAGGAACCCATTTCAGCAGCGCGCGGGCCCGCCCGTGCCAGCCAGACACATCTCATCCGGCTCCGCCTCACGCGGGCGCTGGAGAGCCAAACGGAAGATGATCCCATGCCCGCCTATCGTTCCCGCACCACCACGCACGGCCGCAACATGGCAGGGGCCCGCGGTCTCTGGCGCGCCACCGGCATGAAGGACGGCGATTTCGGCAAGCCGATCATCGCCGTGGTAAACTCCTTCACCCAGTTCGTGCCAGGCCACGTCCACCTCAAGGATCTGGGCCAGCTCGTCGCGCGGGAGATCGAGGCCGCGGGCGGCGTCGCCAAGGAATTCAGCACAATCGCGGTCGATGACGGCATCGCCATGGGCCATGACGGGATGCTCTACTCGCTGCCCTCGCGGGAGATCATCGCCGACAGCGTGGAATACATGGTCAACGCCCATTGCGCCGATGCGATGGTCTGCATCTCAAACTGCGACAAGATCACCCCCGGCATGCTGAACGCGGCCATGCGACTCAACATCCCGGCGGTGTTCGTCTCCGGCGGGCCGATGGAGGCGGGCAAGGTCGTCCTGCATGGCAAGACCGTGGCGCTCGACCTTGTCGATGCAATGGTCGCCGCCGCCGACGACAAGGTGTCGGACGAGGATGTGAAGGTCATCGAACGCTCCGCCTGCCCGACCTGCGGATCGTGCTCGGGCATGTTCACCGCGAATTCGATGAACTGTCTGACGGAGGCGCTCGGCCTGTCGCTGCCGGGCAACGGCTCCACGCTCGCCACCCATGCCGACCGCAAGCGCCTCTTCGTGGAAGCGGGTCACCTGATCGTCGATCTGGCCAAGCGCTATTATGAGCAGGACGACGCCTCCATCCTGCCCCGCAACGTGGCCAACAAGCGCGCCTTCGAGAATGCCATGTCGCTCGACATCGCCATGGGCGGGTCGACCAATACCGTGCTCCACATCCTCGCCGCCGCCTATGAGGGCGGGATCGACTTCGACATGGCCGATATCGACCGGCTGTCGCGCCGCGTCCCCTGCCTGTCCAAGGTCGCGCCGGCGAAGAACGACGTGCACATGGAGGATGTTCACCGCGCGGGCGGGATCATGGCGATCCTTGGCCAGCTGGAGGCCGCGGGCCTTCTGCACCGCGACACGCCCACCGTCCACACCCCCACGCTGGGCGAGGCGATCGACCGCTGGGACATCTCCCGCACCCAGTCGGAAACCGTGCGCACCTTCTTCAAGGCCGCGCCCGGCGGCGTGCCGACGCAGGTGGCCTTCAGCCAGTCCTCCCGCTGGGACGACCTGGACCTGGACCGGGAGAACGGCGTCATCCGGTCTGCGCAGCACCCGTTCTCCAAGGACGGCGGTCTCGCGGTGCTGAAGGGCAACATCGCGCTCGACGGCTGCATCGTGAAGACGGCGGGGGTGGACGAATCCATTCTGAAATTCACCGGCCCCGCGGTGGTCTTTGAAAGTCAGGACGCGGCGGTGAAGGGTATTCTCGGCGGAGCGGTGAAGGCAGGCGACGTGGTCGTAATCCGCTATGAGGGGCCGAAGGGTGGTCCCGGCATGCAGGAGATGCTCTACCCCACCAGCTACCTGAAATCCCGCGGCCTCGGCAAATCCTGCGCGCTCATCACCGACGGACGGTTCTCCGGCGGCACGTCGGGCCTCTCCATCGGCCATGCCTCGCCGGAGGCGGCGCAGGGTGGCGCCATCGGTCTCGTCCGGGACGGCGACATGATCGCCATCGACATCCCGAACCGCACCATCGACCTCATGGTGGATGTGCCCGAACTCGACCGCCGCCGGGAGGAGCAGGACCGGCGCGGCTGGAAACCCGCCGAAGCGCGCAAGCGCAACGTGACGACCGCGCTGAAAGCCTATGCCGCCTTCGCCTCCTCCGCCGACAAGGGCGCAGTGCGCATCCTCGGTGATCTGGCGGACTGATCCGGCAGCGCCAATCCCTCCGGGCGGCATCGGCTCCGATGCCACGCCCGGAGAACACCTTTGACGGCTGCCTGCCCCCGCCCGGGGCAGGCGGCCGTGACTCCACATTTCCCGTATGTCCGGAGATGACCCTCGCGACCCCGCGCGCGACAGGTGCGGCGCCCAAGAGTGCCCGGGATCAAGGCCCTGCTCGCTTCAGTTCTTCGTCCGTCGCGTATGACCCGTCTCACCGGAGCGCGCATGTCACCCGCCATGCACGATGCGCCTCTCCGCCCTTGCAACCCTTGCGACCGGTCGTGAGAGCATCCCTCGCTCAGGGAGCCTCCGAACCGGACATCGGCAGGATGGGCGGGTGCGGCAAGCCCCTTTCCTACAGCCCGGGCACCTTCCAGCGCCCTGACAACGGAAGCAGGATAAGAACCCACAGCCGACGCCGCGAACGGACAGGCGCGGAAGCGGCAGGGGCGGGTGATCTTCGCTGGACCATAGCACCGGGCGCACAACACTCCCCCCGCAGCTCTTTGGGAGACCAGCATAGAAACCCGCTAACAGGCTGATGAAAAAGGTTTTCTGGCCTGTTTTGGAGCAGGGATCGTTTGCCATCTGACGAAATCCAGCCGGAAAGCCGTATACCTCCGTTCGTTTCCGAGCCGATTTCCGATCCCGCACATAGGCATGACACTTCAGGACTTTTCAGCAGCCTGCCAAAGCGCAATGGGCGCCCACTCCTGCGGGCACAGGGCCGCGGGCAGGCGCTGCGGCCGTAGCCGGCGAACAAACGACAAGCGCGTGCGCGGAACGCGCGGTTCACCGCCACGGAATATCACCGGCGGCGCGGGCCGTATCAACAAACCGCGCTTATCGTGCACGAGGGCGACGACGTGTATCCTGCAGAGAAACGCGCACATAGGATCGATGCCGGATTCTTGCCGCGCGCCCTTGCCGGAACTGCCCCTGCCGGAGCGGCAAGCACCCGTATGGAAGCAACAGCGGCAAGCCACCGCAAGCTCTCTTAGAGCCCGCGGTCTTAGCTGCAGTTCGAACGACAGGCAGCCCCGCATCCTCGGCATCAGGCAGATGCCCCCGTGGAAATGCACCTGCCCCGCGAATGCGCCACGAATACATCGATCAGGTTCGCGACCGTGCACCCGACTCTGCGCCCGCCCACGCTGCGCCCTCTCATGGGGACGTCCTTCGAGCGGTCCGCCCCACCGTCATCGTTCCGCCACGTTTCCGCAGCCCCGCTGTCATGCGGAGCCGCTAGCAGGAGCCCCGGCACACCCCATGAAGGAGTTCTCCGAATGCGCCCCTCTACCGCCACGGCGATGGCCGTCGCGCTCACCACGCTCGCAGCACCCGCTTTCGCCGAAGAGACCTTTTCCGCCACGCTCGCGGGTCATGCCCTTCTGCCCGCATTCACGCTGATCGCCCCGCCCGCCGACGCGCCGCGCGACCTGTGGGTCTCGGGCAAGTTCACCGGCCCCGCAAGGAATGATCAGCCGATGAGCGTGGCCGGCGATGTCGGCAAGGCCTACGGCAACCATCCGACCGGCCTCTCCTTTCCCTTCCTCGGCCAGCCGGTGCAGGGCATGTCCGGTGTCGCCATGAACCGCGCGCCGGACGGAAGCTGGTTCACGCTCACCGACAACGGCTTCGGCACCAAGGCCAACAGCGCCGACGCCATGCTGTTCTTCCACCGTCTCGCGCCCGATTTCACCACCGGCAAGGTCACGCGGCTGGAGACGGTGTTTCTCCGCGATCCCGACCGCAGGGTGCCCTTCCGCATCGCGAACGAGGGCACCGACAGCCGCTACCTGACGGGCGCGGACTTCGACCCTGAAAGCATCCAGTTCCACGACGGCACCATCTGGATCGGCGAGGAATTCGGCCCCTCCCTGCTTCGTGTCGCCCCCGATGGCCGCATCCTCTCCGTCCACCGCACGAAGCTCGATGGGGCCACGCTCTCGGGGCCGGACAGCCCCGGCGTGACGGTGCCCGCCGAACCCGGCAAGGACTTCCGGGTGCAGCGCTCCGGCGGATATGAGGGCATGGGTCTGCAACCAGGCAGCGGGCTGCTCTGGGCCATGCTCGAAAAGCCGCTGCTGGTGGAAGGCGGCAAGACGGAGGGCGACTTCCTCCGCGTCATGACCTTCGACACCGCTGCGGGAGACTGGACGGGCGACAGCTACCGCTTCCGCCTCTCCGAAGGTGCGACCGCGATCGGGGACTTCAACTTCATCGACGCCACCCGCGCGCTGGTCATCGAACGCGACAATGGCGAAGGCGACGCCGCCCGCGCCTGCGCGCCGGGGTCCGACGACTGGTCCGCCTGCTACCCGCAGCCCGCAAAGGTGAAGAACATCGTTCTGGTCGATACCGCCAGCGTGGACGATCAGGGCTATATCCGCCGCATCGCCCATGTGAACCTGCTCGACATCGCGGACCCGGAGGGCAAGGCACTTCCCGCCCACAAACCCGCCGAAGGTCCGTTCACCTTCCCGTTCTTCACCATCGAGAACGTCGCGCGGGTGGACGAGACGCATATCCTCGTCGCCAACGACAACAACCTGCCGTTCTCCGGCGGGCGGGAGATCGGGCGCGCCGCGGATAACGAGTTCATCCTGCTCTCCGTCCCGGAGCTGCTGGCGGCACGCTGAACATGAACGCGCGCGCCCCGGAGCGATCCGGGGCGCTGTCCTTCCTGCGCCGCCGCGATGGTCAGATGAACATCTGCCGCAGCTTCTGGGAGGCAAGATCCATCACCGATACCGTGATGACCACGATCAGCAGGATGGCCGAGGCCTGCGGATAGTAGAAGCCGCGCACCGCTTCGAACAGCACCTGCCCGATGCCCCCTGCCCCGATGATGCCCAGCACCGTGGCGGAGCGGATATTGGATTCCAGCCGGTAGAGCGAAAAGGAAATCCACAGCGGCAACACCTGCGGGATCACCCCGAACACGATCTGCTGCACGCGGGAGGCGCCCGTTGTGCGGATCGCCTCCACCGGGCGGGGGTCGATCGCTTCCACCGCCTCGGAAAACAGCTTGGCCAGCACGCCCGTTGTATGGACGAACAGCGCCATAACGCCCGCGAACGGGCCAAGGCCCACGGCCACCACGAACAGCACCGCAAAGACGATCTCGTGGATGGCACGGAACAGGTCCATCAACCGGCGGACCGGCTGCAACACCCACCACGGCGCCATGTTGTGGGCCGAGAGAATGCCGAAGGGCACCGACAGGATCACGGCGAGGAACGTCCCCCAGAGCGCGATCTGAATGGTGACGACCATCTCCTCCAGATAAAAGCGCCAGGCGGAGAAGTCCGGGTGCAGGAAGCCCCTCGCATATTCCGCCATGTTGCCCGCGTCGGTGAACAGATAGGTCCAGCGGTCCATCTCCGCCGCCTGCCAGGACAGCGCGAGCGCGAGCGCGAACCCTCCTGCAAGGGCAAAGCCGCGCCAGCGCGTCGCGCGGGCCTCGGCAGCCTCGGCCGGGAGAGAGGGGGTGGCGATGTCTTGCATCTTGTCCTTCCGTAGATAGGGCCCGCCATCGGGCCATGTTGGTTGACCCGTTCTCCCGCAGCCGCTCTCCGTCCGAAGGGGAGCGGCGCGGACAAGGGTCCGATGGTGCAGAAGCCTCCGCAGAACCGGGCCGGGGCATGGTGCTGGCGACAGTACCGTGACAGCGCCGGCGACATCCGCCCCCCGCGGCTTCCTCCGCCGACGCCGGCCTTCACACACAGCGCAGCGCCCGCATGGAAACCCCGCGCTCCCGCCAGCGTCAGCGCCGGTAGCCAGTAGCCAGTAGCCGGTAGCCAGTAGCCAGTAGCCAGTAGCCAGTAGCCAGTAGCCAGTAGCCAGTAGCCAGTAGCCAGTAGCCAGTAGCCAGTAGCCAGTAGCCAGTAGCCAGTAGCCAGTAGCCAGTAGCCAGTAGCCAGTAGCCAGTAGCCAGTAGCCAGTAGCCAGTAGCCAGTAGCCAGTAGCCAGTAGCCAGTAGCCAGTAGCCAGTAGCCAGTAGCCAGTAGCCAGTAGCCAGTAGCCAGTAGCCAGTAGCCAGTAGCCAGTAGCCAGTAGCCAGTAGCCAGTAGCCAGTAGCCAGTAGCCAGTAGCCAGTAGCCAGTAGCCAGTAGCCAGTAGCCAGTAGCCAGTAGCCAGTAGCCAGTAGCCAGTAGCCAGTAGCCAGTAGCCAGTAGCCAGTAGCCAGTAGCCAGTAGCCAGTAGCCAGTAGCCAGTAGCCAGTAGCCAGTAGCCAGTAGCCAGTAGCCAGTAGCCAGTAGCCAGGAAGAGTATCCCCTCCCCTCCCCCACGCGGAAACCCTCATTCTGCCGACACCCGCGCGGCCGTCTCGCAGCTGGTCAGGCGGGTGTCGAACCCCGGCTTCGCCGCCATCCCGCTGCCCGGCGGATAGTGGAAGGGCAAGCGGAGGCAGATCATGCACGATGGAGGCGCGCACGTCTGCTGGGGCGGCCGCGCGCTCCACCTGCCCCACCGAATAGCCGGCCAAGTGATGGATGCGCGCGCATCTGAGGGCGGCCGGGGCAGCTGACCGCAGGCTTGCTCTGCCGGGTCTCGCCCGCCTCATTCATGCGGAACCCGCGAAGAATTCGCCGCTCCGGCTGCAAGGGTTTCTCCGCTCTGATCGGTCCGCCCGGCCGTTTCCCGCGCTCCGCCCTGGGCCAGTGCGCAAGATGTCACATGGTCGGCCCTGAGCGCGCGCGACACCTGATGCCATCGACTCGTTCGCATAGTCGGCCCGGCGCGCGCGCATATGCCCTCATCAGCCGGAGGTGGCCAGTTCAGCCTCATACCTGGCCTTGCGGGCGTTCAGATCTTCCAGCTTCGCCGCCTTGTCGGCCGCTGAAAGGCTCTGGTCGGCCTCGGTCTGCACGATGGATTTCTGAATCTCCATCACCCGGATCGGCAGCAACTGCGCATCGGAAGAGGGGCGGAAGGGTGCCCATTTCAGCCCTGCAAGAATTTCGCGTTCCCGTGCCACATCACCCGTGGACTTGTCCGTGCCGTAGGTCAGAAAGAAGGTCCGCACCTTCTCCTTGGTCTCCGTATCCATGTCCTTGCGCCACACGATCGGGTCGGAGGGGATCAGCGGCGAGCGCCAGATCTCGCGGATCTTCGCGAATGCCGCGGGCTGGTTCTGCGCGATGAGCGCCATGTTCTCCGTGTTGTTGGCCGCCGCATCCACCTGCTTGTTGGCAACCGCCATCGCGTTGCTCTCGTGGTTGGCATTGGTCACATTGCGGAAGCAGGTCTTGGGGTCGATCCCGCGTTGCGCAAAGACAAAGGTCATCGGCACCAGATAGCCCGACGTGGAGTTCGGATCGCCCAGTCCGAAGTTCATGCTCTTGTCGCAGGCGAGCAGATCGTCGAGCGACTGCACCTTGCTGTCGGCGGGAACGATGATCACCGACCAGTAGCCGGGTTCGCCCGTCACAGCGACGGACTGGACGAATACCTCGCCATCCGCGCGGTCCACCGCCTCCATGGCCGACTTGTTGCCGTACCATGCCATCTGGACCTTGCCGAAGCGCATGCCCTCAATGATCCCGGCATAGTCGGAGGCGAAGAACGGTTTCACCTCCAACCCGGTCTGCGCCTCCATGTCCGCAAGAAAGGCTCCCATTGCGTGCGCAGGTTCTGCTGGCTCTCGGTGGAAATGATGCCGAAGTTGATCGGATCGGCGGCAAGCGCGGGGCCGGTCAGGGCGGCTGTCAGCGTCAGCGCCGCTGCGGCCTGCAGGAAGGCTTTCATGAGGGGTCTCCGTTTCATGCAAGAGTAAGGACCGGGGCGGCCGCCGCGACGGGCGGCGCCTCCGGCAGAACCAGTTCCTCCGAGGCGGCTCCATAAAGCTCCGCCAGGAAGTCGTTGTTGAGCGCGGTCGTCGGCCCGTCATAGACCACGCGGCCATCGCGCATAGCGATGGTCCGGCGGCAATAACGCCGCGCATATTCGACCTGATGGAGCGAGACGAGCACCGTCATCCGCTCCCGCGCATTCACATCGGCCAGCACATCCATCACCCGCCGGGCAGAGGCCGGGTCCAGCGCCGAGATCGGCTCATCCGCGATCAGAATGCGCGCCTTCTGCACGAGGCAGCGCGCGATGGCGGCCCGCTGCTGCTGCCCGCCCGAGAGCGTTGACGCCCGTTGCCCCGCGACCTGCCCGATGCCGACGCGCGACAGCGCGGCCAGCCCAGCCGCCTTCTCCTCCGCCGTGAACAGCCCCAGCGTTCCGCGCAGCCGCGGCGCCCTGCCCAGATGGCCCATGAGCACATTCATCAGCACCGACATGCGGCCGACGAGATTGAACTGCTGGAACAGCACCGCGATCGACCCGTCGGGGCGCGACAGCATCCGCCCGCCCTCCTGCCCCGTGCGGCCCAGCACCTCGACCCGCCCGGCGTCGGCCCGTTCCAGCCCCGCGACATGCCGGATCAGCGTGGATTTGCCGGAGCCGGAAGCGCCGATCAGGGCGACCATCTCGCCGGTGCCGATCTCCACCGTGACGCCGTCCAGCGCCTGCGTGCGTCCGAAGCGTCGTGAAAGTCCGTTGGTCGTTATCGCCGCCATGCTGTCTCCGGGCCGTCGTAGTTTGTCGCGGCGGACCTTGACGGCAAAGCATGAGCGTTTCGTGTCGGAAAGATGTCACCCGGGTGACGATTGCCTCTCGCCGGTCAGCGCGGAATGGCCCGGATCACGACCCGCCCCCCCGGCGCGATCCGTTTCAGCGCAGCTTCGATCCGGGAGAGGAAATGCGTCTCTATATAACGCGCGTGAAAATCGCTCGGCGCCTCGAGCAGCAGATCGTGGCCGCGCCATTCTGCATGGAGCGGCGCGAACCACGCGCGGTAGCGGCCGGCGTCCTCGGCCCGAAGCAATTCGGCCACCGCCCCCCAGACCGGCCCCGCGCTTCCCAGATCCGGTCCCTCGGGCTGCGGAAAGGGAATGACCTTGACCTCCTCCGTCCCGCCCGGCTGGGCATCACCGTCGAGCCGCTGCACGAGGTCCGGCCCGACGCGCTCCCAGACCATGCGCGTATCCTCCAGTATCCTGCGGATGCCCAGGCCGTGCACCGCCACCCTGCCCCGGGCCGCAGCGCGGCGCTCGATCAGCCAGCCCCGTGCGCGGAATGCCGCCATCTCGCGCTTGACTGTCCGGGGATCGACCGACCAGAGCCGCGCGATCTCCTCCTGGCCAACCGATAGCGTATCGCCCTGCCAGTTGTAGCGCGCAGTGATGAGGCAGATGAGGCGGAGCGTCTGCCGCTGCAGGGTCTTGTCCTGTGACAGGGCGTAGGTGCCCAGCACGGTGAGCAGGTCATATTTATAGGTGGCGCTGCCGCGCCCCACCGCCTTGCGGATCAACATCGCTCTGCCCCTTCGACGGTTTTCCCGCCTTCGCCTTCTGCATGGCCACGCCAGATGCCAACGCTGATCGGCGGAGATGTGGGAACGGCGTCCTTCTGCTCCTCCGGACGATGACTGCCAACGCTTTTCGCCAGATTGACGTCATTAGCGTTGGATAGCGCGATTCTGTCAAGCAGGCTCTTGCTGCTATGCGCCGATCCTCTGCCAGCTGCATGTTCAAAATCGGTTCCATTGGTATTGGGGGACATACTGTATGTCACCCCATGGAGCGATTATGTCCCCTCAACTGCTAGCTGATGCCCCGATTTTGTCCCCCATTTATCGGGTTCGCACCGCCTCTGCGGCCGCTCTCGAAGGCCGTCGCACCTGGGCGTCACCGAATCGGGGCGCGGCGACAAAGCCCAGTGTTGTAAGGTGAAAACGACATTCGGCTATTCTCGTCGTTAATGTAACTTATATTTTGCGGTTCATGCAAATCGCGCGTAATTCTGTTCTCGATGATAATTTACGTTCAAAGAATGGAAGCCATCTATGTTCACTCATGAGGATCTGGCCGCCCTTCAGGCACAGTCGCTGAAGATGCAGGGGCACATTCGCCGCCAGACATTCTCTCCCGAGCATGAGAAGACGCTCCGCCGTTTCTCCAGCTGGGAAGTCTCGGAGCTGATCTTCCGCATCAACCAGTCGACGTTCCGCGGCAGGCTCGCTCAGGATCCCGACCTTCCCGGCGGGGAAGTTGAGGAGGATGGCCGGCAGCGCTGGTTTTCGCTGACCGAGATCAACGAGCTGCGGCGCAAGATGAAGGTGAACCGCGCCTCGCTGATGCCGCGAAGGCCGGTGCGCAAGCGGGCGATCCGCGTCGCTATCTCCAATTTCAAAGGGGGCGCGGGTAAGTCCACCGTTGCCCTTCACATGGCGCATGCCGCTGCGCTGGACGGCTATCGCGTGCTGGTCATCGATTTCGATCCGCAGGCGACGCTCACTCATTCAATGGGTCTGCATGATGTGAGCGAGGAGCTGACAGTCTGGGGTATCATCGCGCGCGATCTCGTCCATGAGACGGAGCGCATGAACGCCGCGCCGCGTGCTGCCGAATCCGGCATGGCCCTGCCCCAGCGCCGGCTTCCTCCTTCGGTGCGCGACCTGGGAATGGGTGACCTCCGCATCGGGGACTTCATCAAGCCCACGGCCTGGCCGACCATCGACATCGTCCCCTCCTGTGCGAATGCCGCCTTCGTTGAGTTTGCCTCTGCCCAGTACCGGCACCTCAACCCCGACTGGTCCTTCTTCGCCGCTGTGTCCCGGTATCTCGACGCTCTGCCGAACGAGGCTTATGACCTCATCATCTTCGATTGTCCCCCGGCGATCGGATATCAGTCGATGAACGCGGTGTTTGCTGCCGACGTGCTCTATATCCCGTCCGGCCCGGGCTATTGGGAATACGACTCCACAACGTCTTTCATCGGCCAGCTGGCAGAAGCGCTGGCGGACCTGGCGACGGGCTTCGATGGGACCTTCCCTGCGGGGAAGATCGGCCTTCCCAAGGCCTTTCTCGATCTGCGCTTCCTCATGACGCGCTACGAGCCGAACAACGAGCTGCATCGGGCAATGTACCAGGCGTTCCGCAAGGTTTTCGGAGATACCGTCGCGCGGGAGCCGATCGAAATGACGCGCGCGGTGGAGCAATCCGGTCGCTTCCTCTCCTCCGTGTACGAAATAGACTATCGTTCGATGACGCGGGAAACATGGCGCCGGGCACGGACGTCCTTTGATCGCGCCTATGAGGAATTCAAGGACTGCTTCCTTAACGCCTGGGACAAACTGGAGGACGCGGAATGAAGAAGCGCCGCATTTTTGATATCGAGCTTCCCGATGACGAAGACCCAGGCTTCCCCGCGGGGAAGGACAGCGTCGTAAAGCCCGGGGCAGGGGGTGACAAGAGCGAAGGGATGCGCCGCTCTCCAATGGCGGCTGCAATCACCGAGAACGCCGACTCTCTCCGTGAGCGCCGGGTCATGGAAGAGAGAATCCGGGCTGAAAACGATGCTCTGGCGGAGGAACACGTCCGGCTGAAGAAGCTTGGATTGATCGTCGACACCATCCCGCTCGATGAAATCGACGCCACGAAGCTAATGCGGGATCGGGCACGCGGAGATGACCCGGAGCTGGAGGAGCTGATTGCATCTCTGCGCGACATTGGCCTTTCCAATCCCATCCGTGTCGAGCGGCGGGAAGACGGGCGCTATGAACTCATTCAGGGTCACCGGCGATGGACGGCATTCAAGCGTCTGCTGGAGGAGACTGGTGACAGCGAGCGCTGGGGGCGTATTCCCGCAGGCATCTCCGCTCAGGGAGAGGAACTCGAGCGCCTGTATCGCCGCATGGTCGATGAGAACCTTGTTCGCAAGGACATTTCCTTCGCTGAAATGGCGATGGTCGCTCTCCACTATGCTGCCGATCCGGGCACTGCGGAGACAGACCCTGACAAGGCGGTTGCGGAGCTGTTCCACTCGGCAGGTTACCAGAAGCGCAGCTATATACGTCAATTTATCAGGCTCATGTCTCGCCTTGGCGATGACCTGATCCATGCGCGCCACATTCCGAGGGCGCTGGGGTTGAAGCTCGCCGCCGTTCTGGATGAAAGGCCGGAGCTTGTCGCGCAGGTTCGAAGCAGCCTGGAGAACTGGGATAACCGCTCCGTGTCCGATGAGCTCGAGGTGTTGCGTAGCGTCGCAGGGGAGGGGGGAGATAGTGGCGAGGTGCAGGCAAGCAGCCGAACGACTTCAGCACAAGCGCCGGCGGGTCGGGCGAAGACCACCTTTCAGCTGACCTCGCGGCTGGGTGTCGCGAAGTGCATGGCGGCAAATGGCCGGCTCGAGATCAAGCTTCCGCGGGATTTCTCGTCGCTAGACCGGAGGAAGCTTCAGGCTGCTGTGGCTAGGATGCTCGACGAACTCTCCTGATCTTCCCCGTGGGGAAGGCTGGCGGGCCGCGGCTCGGCTATGCCTTCCCTAGGCAAGACGAAAATTTATATCATGCCGATAAGTGTCTCGGATCGGTTGTTCCGCGCCTGCGTCGG
>NZ_JFGS01000024.1 GCF_000740775.1 Haematobacter missouriensis
AACCATTGATCGCTACCGTCGTCGTCATGCTGTCCTCATTTCTTTTGCGGCAATCGTCACGGCGGATGCCGTGATGCCGAAGTGTCGGTAGAGTTCGGGCGCGGGGCCGGAAGCGCCGAAACCGGTCATGCCCACGAACCGGTCGGTCGGGCGGAGCACCGCGTCCCAGCCCATGCGGATTGCGGCCTCGATGCCGATACGGGGCGCGTCGCCCAGAACCTCGCGCCGGTATGTCTCCGGCTGCGCGGCAAAGAGTTCGAAGGACGGCAGCGACACCACCGCGGCCTCGATTTCATCGGCGGCAAGCGCATCGGCAGCGGCAAGCGCGATCTCCACCTCCGAGCCTGTCGCGATCAGCGTAACGTGCCGCCGTTCCGCCCATCGAAGGACATAGCCTCCGCGCGCGGTCATGTTCATGGTGGCATCGGTCCGGACGGTCGGCAGGTTCTGACGCGAGAGCACCAGCATCACCGGGCCCGTCCGCGCCGCCATGGCGATCTCCCAGGACTCCGCCGTCTCCACCGCATCGGCAGGGCGCAGAACGGTGAGATTGGGGATCGCGCGGAGCGAGGCGAGATGCTCGACCGGCTGGTGCGTCGGCCCGTCCTCGCCCAGGCCGATGGAATCGTGCGTCATGACGAAGGTCGTGGGCACGCCCATCAACGCCGCCAGCCGGATCGCAGGCCTGGCATAGTCGGCAAAGGCGAGGAATGTGCCGCCATAGGGGCGGAACCCGCCATGCAGCTGGATACCGTTCATCGCCGCCGCCATGCCGTGCTCACGGATGCCGTAGTGGATGTAACGTCCGCCGAACTCACCGGGCGTCACGGGAACGAGCTGTTTCGTCTTGGTCAGGTTGGAGCCGGTCAGGTCGGCCGAGCCACCGATGGTGAAGGGCAGCGCCTCGTTCACCACGCCAAGCGCCATTTCGGACGCCTTACGCGTGGCCACCTTGGGACGTTCAGCGACAAGCCGCTCCTTGAAGGCTGCCATGGGCCCGGCCAGCGGGGCCGGATCGGCCGCCAGATCGGTCAGGAAAGCGTCGCGGTCGGAGGAGGCGGCGAGCCGCGCCTGCCAGTCCTGCCGGGCACTCGCCCCCCGTTCCGCGATGGCACGGAAGGAGTCATAGACTTCCGCGGGAATGTCGAACGCGCCCCAGCTCCAGCCGAGATGCGCGCGGGCGGCGCCGATCTCCTCCATCCCGAGCGGCGCGCCATGCACGTCATGGCTGCCCTGCTTGTTCGGAGCGCCATAGCCGATCACCGTGCGACAGGCGATCAGCACGGGCTGGTCGGAACCACGCGCCTCCTCGATCGCATCGGCGATCTCGGCATGGGTATGACCCTCGACCGTCAGGACCTTCCAGCCGGACGCCCGGAAGCGCGCCTTCTGATCGGTGGAAGTGGAGATCGCGGTGGAGCCGTCGATGGTGATGCGGTTGTCATCCCAGAACACGATCAGGCGGGAAAGCTTCAGATGGCCTGCGAGGTCTATGGCCTCCTGGCTCACGCCCTCCATCAGGCAGCCGTCGCCCGCCATCACATAGGTGTAGTGATCGACCAGATCGGGGAAGCGGGCCGCGGCCATCCGCTCCGCCAGCGCCATGCCGACAGAAGTGGCGATACCCTGCCCCAGCGGGCCGGTGGTAACCTCGATTCCCTGCGCATGGCCGTATTCGGGGTGACCCGCCGTCCGCGCGCCGATCTGCCGGAAGGCGCGGAGCTGATCCATGCCCATATCGGCATAGCCGATAAGATGATGCAGCGCATAGAGCAGCATGGAGCCATGCCCCGCCGATAGAATGAAACGGTCGCGGTCAGGCCAGTTCGGATCGGCGGGGTCGATCCTTATGAAGCGGTTGAACAGCACGGCCGCGACATCGGCCATACCCATCGGCATTCCGGGGTGCCCGGAGTTCGCCGCCTGCACCGCATCCATGGTCAGGGCACGGATCGCATTGGCCATCAGCCGTTCATCGGCGCGCGCGGCAATGGGAGCTTGCGTGTTCATGGCGTCCTCTCAGTGACTGTGGCGCTTGGCGTTGGTGACCAGACGCTCGATGAGCGGCGTCAGAATGAGCTGCATGGCGAGATCGAGCTTCGGACCCGGCACCACGATGGAATTCGCGCGGCTCATCCACGATCCGTTGATCATGGTGGTGAGGTAGGGGAAGTCGATCCCGTGCGGGTTCTTGAACCGGATCACGACGAGGCTCTCGTCCACGGTCGGGATCCAGCGCGCGACAAACGGGTTTGACGTATCCACGACGGGGACACGCTGGAAGTTGATGTCGGTTTCGGTGAACTGCGGACAGATGCAGTGCACATAGGCGTGCATGCGCCGCAGGATCACGTCGGTGACCGCTTCCGTCGAATAGCCCCGATGCGCGCGGTCCCGATGGATTTTCTGGATCCATTCAAGGTTGATGACCGGAACGACGCCGACCTTCAGGTCGGAGAAGCGTGCGATGTTGACCTCGTTGTTGGAGACGGCGCCATGCAGGCCTTCGTAGAACAGAAGGTCCGAGCCATCCTCGAACGGCGACCAGTCGGTGAAGGTGCCGGGCGGGGCCTGAAAGCGCTCGGCCTCCTTGTCATCATGGACATAGTGCCGCGTGCGCCCCTTGCCCGTCTCTCCATACTCGCGGAAAACCCGTTCCAGCTCGACCAGCTCATTGGCCTCGTAGGAGAAATGCGAGAAGGTGTAGTCCCCCTCCGCCGTGCGACGGGCGAGCTCGCTCTTCATCTCGGCGCGGTCATAGCGGTGGAAGGCATCGCCCTCGATGGAGACCGCCTTTATCCCCTCGCGGCGGAATATCTGGTCGAACGTGTGCTTGACCGTGCTGGTCCCCGCGCCGGAAGAGCCGGTGACCGATATGATGGGGTGACGCAGGCTCATCTCATCAGCTCCTGAAAAGTCCGCGGCTGCCGAAAAGCGCCGATGTCTCGTTGTCGGGCAGGTCATGGTAGGAGGACACGCGCGCCACGTTCTGTGCACAGCCGAACACGAAAGGCGTACGCTCATGGATGCTGCGCGGTGCGTGATCAAGGATCAGGTCGATCCCGTCGGTTGCCGCGCCCCCCGCCTGCTCCACGATGAAGGCGATCGGCGCACATTCGTAAAGGTAGCGGAGCCGCCCGCGCTCATACCCCTTGCGGGAATCGCCTGGATAGAGAAACACCCCGCCGCGGGAGAGGATCCGATGCGTTTCGGCCACCAGAGAGGCGACCCAGCGCATGTTGAAATCTCGCGTCCGCGGACCCTCCGTTCCTGCGACGCAATCGTCGATGTAGGCGCGGATCGGGCGCGACCAATGACGGTAATTGGACGCGTTGATGGCGAATTCCCAGGATTTGGGTGCCATTTCCATGCCCGTCCGGACGAGCCGGAACCGACCGCTCTCGGGATCGAGCAGGTATTTCTGCACTCCCTGCCCCATCGTCGCCACGAGGCAGCATTGCGGCCCGTAGATGACATAGCCCGCCGCCACCAGATCACGGCCCCGGCGCAGGAAGCTCTCCTCGGCCGTCGCCCCCGCCGGGTAGATGGCAAAGATGGTGCCGATGGAAACGTTGACCCCGATGTTGGACGACCCGTCCAGCGGATCGATCGCCAGCGCATAGGCGCCCTCGGAGTTGAGCTCCTCGGCTTCGTCCCGCTCCTCCGAAGCGAAGAAGCGAATGGCGCTGCCGATCAGCGCTTCCCGGAAGGCATCGTCCGCGATCACGTCGAGCGCCTTCTGTCCATCGCCGCCGGCATTCTGGCCGCGCATCTCGTCCAGCACCTCATCCAGCCCATCCCGCGCGATGCGCGTCTGAAGCGCGGCGGCGACGGTGGCAATTCTCTGAACCACGTCCTGCAGCGCGACCGGGATATGGGACTTCGGCAGTATGGGCGTTGCGTCCTGCATGGCCTGTCTCCCTTCTGATGAAAGGAACTTGCGCGAAGTTTGCTTTCATGGAAATTTTAAAATGACGAATGCCTTTTCAGGAAAAATGAAATGCCCCGCGTCGATGCCGTCACTCTCCGCCAACTCCGAATCCTTGCTGCAGTGGCATCCAACGGCTCCCTCACCGCAGCGGGGGAGCGACTGGGACTCACGCCGTCTGCGGTACACGCACAGATAAGGAACCTTGAGGCGGCGCTGGCCGTGCCGCTGCTGCGGCGCGCCGATAACGGGGGTGGCTCCGAGCCGACGCCGGAGGCCGCGCTGGTTCTTGAGGCAGGCCGCCGGATCGAGGTGGCGCTGACGCAATGCGCTGCACAGATCACCGCTCTGAAAAGCGGCCACGCCGGGCGGGTCACGCTTGGCGTTGTTTCAACTGCGAAATACTTCGCCCCCCGCCTTGTCGCGCGGCTGCGGGCGATCTGCCCCGATGTGGAGGTGGTTCTGCGCGAATCGAACCGCAGCGGTGTTGTGGCGGATCTGGAGCGCCATGCCGTGGATCTGGCCATCATGGGCCGACCGCCGCGCCACCCTGAGGTTTCGGCCACGATGATCGGCCCGCATCCGCACGGGATCGTCGTGCCCCCGGATCATCCGCTTGCCGGCCGGCAGGTCACGATAGAGCACCTGCTGAACGAAACGATGATCACGCGCGAGGAAGGGTCCGGTACGCGGATCCTCATGACACGCTATCTGGACACCGAAGCCGAAGGTGAGGTGTTCGACCTTGTCCAGATGGGCTCGAACGAAACCATCAAGCAGGCGGTCATGGCGGGGCTGGGTATCGCCTTTCTGTCGCTGCACACCGTCATGGATGAGCTTTCGCACGGGCGGCTCGCGCTTCTTCATGCACCGGGGCTGCCGATGCTCAGACGGTGGTTTCTGGTCTATCCCGCGCATGTCCCGCTGACACCGGCGGCGAATCGCATCCGCACGGAAGTGCTCGATCTCAAGGGCAGCTTCCTTCCGGCAACCGACCTCGCGCCTGGATAGGGGGCGGATATGCCGCCGTGAGACCCTGACGGCGAACGGCATGTCTATCAACCGGTTGGGTGATCTCCCGGATTAAGTCGCTGCCGCCAGAGGTCAGCACTTGCTCCCCACCGGTCGCCCCGCTCCACGCCGCCAGCCCCTCCCCAGAGCGGTTCATGGGGGTGCCGTCAAGTGCCGTGGCACGGCGCTCTAGGCGACCGGACCGCCGAGCAGCCGCGCAAGACTGCGGCGAAGGTCCATCTCCGCCAACGGCTTGGCCAGAACCTCCGCGCCGATCCGGCTGGCCGCTTCGGAGATGAACTCCAGCTGCTCCGCGCTGACCATGAGCGCGGGCAGCGGCTTGTCCGCCCTCTCGCGAAGCGCTGCGATCACGTCGCAGCCCGTCTCTCCGTTGTCGAGCCGGTAATCGCTCAGGATTGCGTCTGGTATGGCCTGCGCAAGGGTGGCAAGTGCATCTTCGAGTCCGGCTGCGGTGGTGACATCAACGCCCCATGAGCGGAGAAGAAAGGCAAAGGCGCTCCGAACGCTCGGATCATTCTCCACGATCAGGATGCGGTGCCCCGCGAGGAATTCCAGAAGCGCTCCCGGATCATCAACCGCGCCGACCCGCTGCGGCGGCAGAAGACACATCTCCCCCAGTCGCGGGAGGCGCACCCGGAAGCGAGAGCCCTTGCCCGGAGCGCTGATGAGTTCGAGCGGATGGCCAAGCCGTTGACAGGCGCGCTGCACGATGGAAAGCCCAAGCCCGGAACCCGGTTGATCGGATCTGGAGAGACGCTCGAACTCATTGAAGATCCGGCTCTGATCGGAAGGCGCGATCCCCGGCCCCTGATCGAGAACCTCCAGCCAGATACCGTCGCCATCCCGGCGCGCACCCACAAGAACCTTGTCCCCCGTAGTGTACTTGAGCGCGTTGGAGACGAGGTTCTGCCCGATGGATCGCAGCAGGACGGGGTCGCTCAACACCGTCTGAGCGGTGGGTACGAACTGCAGCGACACCTGCCGGCCAGCCGCCAGCGGCTGCAGATCGATGCCTATACGCTGGAACAACCGACCGATCGATACAGGGGAAATGGAAACCTCGGAACGGTCGGAATCCAGCTTGGCGATATCCAGAAGTGTGCGGATCAGCTCTTCGGCGGAATCGAAACTGGCGGTGATGCGCTCCACCAGTTCGGCCTGCAACGGTTCCCTGGAGGTTTCCGCAAGATGAGTGAGGAACAGCTTCGCCGCGCTCAGCGGTTGAAGAAGGTCATGGCTCGCGGCGCGCAGGAAGCGCGACTTCGCACGGCTGGCCTGGTCCGCGGCTTCACGCGCGCGGGCCAACTCGGCATTTGCCTCCGACAATTCGGAAAGGGCGCGCTCCAGTTCGCGGTTCCGGGCCAGGACTTCTCGCTCCAGCATGGCGGCCGTGCGCGTCAGAGCATAGGAGGAACCACGTGTCTCCTCCATCCGCTGCAGACGCTGCATCAGCGCGGCATTGATCTGCTCCAGCTTGTCGATCCGCCTCTGGGGACCGTCACTTTCCCGAAACATCGGGCCCTCCCCCGCCCAGAAAGGCAAGACCCACGAAAGTCTGGTTCACGTGGATACCGCCGTGCTGCTCACCATAGGTGTTGAAACCGGCCACGCGAAAGGTGCGGAAGATGCGATCCACATCAAAAAGTTCTGATGAGTCGAGAGCAATTCGTCGCAGGATGCAGTCGAAGCCCAGCACCATGTCCACTGGCATGGAAAGGCGCGAAAGTCGGTCCTCCAACCCTTCCATGGGACTGACGGCATTCCCCAGCATCAGCACCGTTCCCGTCTCCAACAGTGACATCAGCCTCAGCCCGCCTTCCGGCGTCACGCTCCGAATCGCGCGAACGAAGTTTCTGCCGCCGATCCGCACCATCAGCGGGTGACGGGCAAAGACCGCAGGCCCCAGCTCCTCCACGCGGTAACCGGTCCGCACGGCATATTCCTCCGCCGCCGGTTCGCCGTTGATGGTCAGCAGGAGACGCTCCTCCGGCAGCGCATCGGTCACCACCATGGGGACGCCGTCTGGTGTGAAGTGGTCAAAGACGACTTCCTCCACCTCCGCAGGTGTGGACAAGAGGCAGAAAACTGCGCTTCCGCGTCGGGTCTCCCCGTTGAGGGCAAGCGCTGTCTCGGTGAAGCGCAGCCCGTCTGCCGTTGAGCCCCCAAGCACCAGAAGGCCCGGCAAGGTGGAGTCCACCACCGCCGCAACCAGTTCTTCACGCCCGCTCAGCCCATCGACCAGCAGCAGGCCGAAGCGTGAGCGCCCCTGCTCCTCCGGGATCGCGGCAGAAAGTTCCCGCAACGCCCCCATCCAGTCCAATGTCGCGTGCCGGGCAAGTTCCGACAGCCAGATGGCGCCCGCCCGGAATCCGCTGGCGGGAAAGACCACCAGCACAACCCCGTCATCCCGCGGCCCGCCGTAGGCGAACCCGCCGGCGGAGGAGCAGGCGATAACGGTCGTTCCCGGAACTGCCACCCCGATACGGTCGGACAGCAGGGGGACGTCGTCCCGATTGGCAGCAAAAGCCAGCACGAGCGCCAGCTCTCGCCCCTCTTCGGCCAGCCGGGCGACACAGCTCTCCACATCGCCGGAAATGGCGAAAGGCGACCCTTCTGTCGCTAAAGACATGATCGGCCCGTCAGTGATCGAAAATCTTCGCGCGTGAGGCAAGAAGCGCCGCCTGCGTCCTGTTTCGCACCCGGATTTTCTCCATGATCGCGGCGATATGAGTCTTCACCGTCGCTTCCGCGATCGACAATTCATAGGAAATGATCTTGTTGGGCCGGCCCTGACAGATGAGCCGCAGGATGTTCATCTGCTGCGGCGTCAACGTGGCAAAGGTCCGGGCCAGTTCCTCGGCCTCGGAGCTGCTTTCAGGATCGTAGCACTCCGGTACGACCGTCTCCCCCGCCCACATGCGTTCAAGCGCTGCGATCATCTGGGCCCGCGGCAGAGATTTGGAAAGATATCCACACGCCCCGGCTCCAAGCGCCGCGGCGATGCTACAGCTTTCGAGATGCGCTGAAATCACCGTGACCGGCGCCCC
This sequence comes from Haematobacter missouriensis, assembly GCF_000740775.1. Lineage (GTDB taxonomy): Bacteria > Pseudomonadota > Alphaproteobacteria > Rhodobacterales > Rhodobacteraceae > Haematobacter > Haematobacter missouriensis. The sequence continues at coordinate 8,008 of NZ_JFGS01000024.1, forward strand.
AGGAACCACTTGCCGCAGCGTCAGCACGCCATCTACGCCCGACACGTCCGGCAGTGTGAGATCGAGCACCACGGCATCCGGCGCACGTTCACGGATGGCCGCGCGAGCCTCTGCCAGAGTTGCCGCCTGCCGTACACTGGCAAGCCTAAACGCATGGCGAAGGGTTATCGCAAGAGCATCGCACATCAAAGGATGATCGTCGACAATCAGGACATCCCGGACAGAGTTGCTATTCGCGCCGCGCGCGACATCGCTGCCGGCGTCCAAAACAGGACGTTCGTTCATGACTTCCTCCCTTTCCGGTCACCTCTCCCCAAAGGCCACCGAAACTTGGGACAGAATACCGCTGACAGCACGGGAGTCTAAGCCTTTTTCTTGATGTCAATTTCGGGAACCAATTTCCTCGCCCCCGAACGGCTTGCAGACCGGGCGATGCGCACAGACGCGCCATTCTCGCATAAATTTCTTTTATTACAATGGGATGAGCGCCGTTTTACGTCCGCTGGAAAGGGCGCTTAAAGGTGACTATCGTCCGCAAACCATACTTTAGCATGAGCGAATAAAAAAGGGCGCCGAAGGCGCCCTTTTCAGGATTTTCAAGATTGATCAGTGCGCTGTCGCACCGGAGCCCGCGACACGTTCCTGCCGGGCAGCGAGGGCTGCCGCCTCTTCCGCAGCCTCGTCCCATTCGATGGGTTCCGGCTGACGGGTGAGGGCGATCTTCAGCACTTCCCGCACGTGGGAAACTGGGATGATCTCCAGCCCCTGCTTCACGTTGTCCGGAATATCCGCCAGGTCCTTGGCGTTTTCCTCCGGGATCAGGACCGTCTTGATACCGCCGCGCAAGGCCGCAAGCAGTTTCTCCTTCAGCCCGCCGATCGGCATGGCATTGCCGCGGAGCGACACCTCACCGGTCATGGCGATATCCTTGCGCACCGGGATGCCGGTCAGGACCGACACGATGGACGTCACCATCGCCAGACCCGCCGACGGCCCGTCCTTCGGCGTCGCGCCATCCGGGACGTGCACGTGGATATCGATCGCATCGAATTTCGGCGGCTTCACTCCGACCTGCGGAGAGATGGAGCGCACGTAGGACGCCGCCGCCTCGATCGATTCCTTCATCACATCGCCCAGTTTCCCGGTGGTTTTCATCCGCCCCTTGCCGGGCAGTTTCAGCGCCTCGATGTGCAGCAGGTCGCCGCCGACGGAAGTCCAGGCAAGCCCGGTGACCACGCCGACCTGATCTTCCTTCTCAGCCAGACCGTAGCGGAAGCGCCGGACGCCGAGGTAGTCCTCGAGCTTTTCGGGGGTGACTTCCACGCTCTTGACCTTGCCCTTCAGGATCTCCGTCACGGCCTTCCGAGCCAGTTTCGCGATCTCCCGCTCAAGGTTACGGACGCCGGCTTCCCGCGTATAATAGCGAATGACATCCATCAGCCCCTCGTCGGTGATCTTGAACTCGCCCTTCTTCAGGCCGTGGTTCTTGACCTGTTTCGGGATCAGGTGCTGCTTCGCGATCTCGCGCTTCTCATCCTCGGTGTAACCCGCGACGGAGATGATCTCCATCCGGTCGAGAAGCGGCCCCGGCATGTTGTACGAGTTCGCCGTGGTGATGAACATCACGTTGGAGAGATCGTATTCCACTTCGAGGTAGTGATCGACAAAGGTCGAGTTCTGTTCCGGGTCCAGCACCTCCAGCATCGCGGAAGCCGGATCGCCACGGAAGTCCTGACCCATCTTGTCGATCTCGTCGAGCAGGATGAGCGGGTTCGTGGTCTTCGCCTTCTTCAGCGCCTGGATGATCTTGCCGGGCATGGAGCCGATGTAGGTCCGGCGGTGGCCGCGGATCTCCGACTCGTCCCGGACGCCGCCGAGGGAGATGCGGATGAACTCGCGCCCCGTCGCCTTCGCGACGCTGCGGCCAAGCGAGGTCTTGCCGACGCCCGGAGGGCCGACGAGGCAGAGGATCGGGCCTTTCAGCTTCTGACTCCGGGATTGCACCGCCAGATATTCGACGATCCGCTCCTTGACCTTCTCCAGACCGTAGTGATCGGCATCAAGGACTTCCTCTGCCTTGCCGAGATCCTTCTTGGTGCGCGACTTCACGCCCCACGGGATCGACAGCATCCAGTCGAGATAGTTCCTGACGACCGTGGCCTCTGCCGACATGGGCGACATGGACTTCAGCTTCTTCAGCTCGGTTTCGGCCTTTTCGCGGGCTTCCTTGGAGAACTGGGTCTGCTTGATCCGCTCCTCCAGTTCGGCAACTTCGTTCTGGCCTTCCTCGCCATCGCCGAGTTCCTTCTGAATGGCCTTCATCTGCTCATTCAGATAGTACTCGCGCTGCGTCCGCTCCATCTGGCTCTTGACACGGGACTTGATCTTCTTCTCGACCTGCAGGACGGACATTTCCCCCTGCATCAGTCCATAGACCTTCTCCAGCCGCTCGCCGATGTCGAGCGTTTCCAGCAGATCCTGCTTCTGCGCCACGTCAACGCCAAGATGCCCCGCGACCAGATCGGCAAGCCGCGCCGGTTCCTTGGTGTCGGAAACGGCTGCAAGCGCTTCCTCGGGAATGTTCTTCTTGATCTTGGCGTAGCGGTCGAATTCGTCCCCCACGGAACGCAGGAGCGCCTGAACCGTCGATTTCTCGCCGGGGGTCTCTTCGAGCAATTCCGCCTTCGCCTCGAAGAAATTCGGGTTGGAGACGAATTCGGTGATGTTTACACGCGCCTTGCCCTCGACGAGCACCTTCACAGTGCCGTCCGGCAGCTTGAGCAGCTGCAGCACGTTGGCAAGGACGCCGGTCTTGTAGATCCCCTCGGGTGAAGGCTCATCCTCGGACGGGTCGATCTGGGAGGAAAGCAGGATCTGCTTGTCGTCCTGCATGACCTCTTCGAGCGCCCTGACCGATTTCTCGCGACCCACGAACAGCGGCACGATCATGTGGGGGAAAACCACAATATCGCGGAGCGGCAGCACGGGGTAGCTGTTGGTCGGGTGTTCGCTCATGCTCTTTCTTCCTTTCCTGGCAGGAAGGCGCCGGTCCCGCTCATTCGGCAACCCTTGGCCTTCCCCGCTCTTCGGAGGCTATATCTGGGGGGCGTAGGCGCGGCTTTCAACCTGCCGCGCAGCAGCCTTCCCCGACACAATGACGGTATGGCGGCAGGGTTGCAAGGCGGGGTGGCGCGGGTTCGCCCATACGGGAGATTGCTCTTCGCTGCCCATCGCGCTAGCGGGGGGAAAAGGAGAACCGCGATGCTGTCCTACCAGCACGGCTATCATGCCGGAAACATGGCCGACGTGCATAAGCATGCGCTTCTCGCCGTCATGCTCGACTACCTCGCCCGCAAGGAAAAACCGCTCACCTACATGGAGACGCATTCGGGCCGGGGCCTCTACCGGCTGGACGGGGCGGAGGCCTCCAAGACGGGCGAAGCCGCGCAGGGGATCGCCGTGGCGGAGCGGCTGGGCTGGTTCGCGCCCGATCATCCCTATGCCCGACGCCTGGCAGAGGTGCGGGAGCGGTTCGGTCCCTCGTGCTATCCCGGTTCGCCGCTGATCGCCGCCCTGTCACTGCGCCGGTATGACGTGATGACGCTTGCGGAACTGCACCCCCAGGAATTTGCCGCGCTGGAGGAGACAATGACATCCTTCCGCGCCACGGTGCTCCGCCAGGACGGGATGGAGATGGCGCTCTCCCGCACGCCGCCCGAACCGCGCCGGGGCATGCTGCTCATCGACCCGAGCTATGAGATGAAGGAGGACTATGCCGCCCTCCCCCGCTTCGTCGGGGCGATCGCGCGGAAATGGAATGTGGGGGTGGTGGCGCTCTGGTATCCCGTGCTGTCGGGAGAGCCGCATCGCGGAATGCTGGCCGATCTCGCCCGGGCGCATCCAGATGCCCTTCGCCATGAGGTCCGCTTCCCGCCTGCGCGGGACGGTCATCGGATGATCGGGAGCGGCATGTTCATCCTCAATGCTCCGTGGGGCCTGGAGGATGAGGCGAGGCGACTCACCGGTCTGTTCCGTTCGTTGAAATAACCGCCATCGAGGACCGCACCTGCAATCACCACAGGGGCGGGGCTTCCCCAGAACAGCAACACCGAAGGTGCGAAAAGCCACCCGCCATGTGCTGACCCGCTTTGCCCTGCCAGGGCGGCAGGACTTCATGCCGTTATCAGGGCCCTGCCCTCTCTCAAGGCCCTGCCCTCGCGGAGCGCATCGGTCGTGTGAAGCAAGGCGGCCCTTCCCTCTTTCAGGTCAGGCTGAGCGGCTCGATATCGCCCGCAGCCCGCTGCGCCTCGAAAGCAGCCACGAAATCCGACAGCCGTCCCGCGGAGATCGCCGCGCGAAGCCCTGCCATCAGCTCCTGATAATAATGCAGGTTGTGCCAGGTCAGAAGCATGGAGGAGATAATCTCCTGCGCGCGGAACACGTGGTGGAGATAGGCCCGCGAATAATTTCGGCAGGCCGGGCAGGTGCAGTCCTCGTCCAGCGGGCGGGGGTCGTCCTGATGGCGCGCGTTCTTGATGTTGACCTGACCGCGCCGCGTCCACGCCTGTCCGGTTCGACCCGAGCGAGAGGGCAGAACGCAATCCATCATATCAACGCCACGCACAACCGCGCCCACGATATCGTCCGGTTTGCCCACGCCCATCAGGTAACGGGGCTTATCCTGTGGAAGCGTTCCGGGCGCATAGTCCAGCACGCCGAACATCGCCTCCTGACCCTCGCCCACCGCGAGGCCGCCGATGGCATAGCCGTCGAAGCCAATGGCCTTCAGCGCCTCGGCCGACTCCTCGCGCAGTTCCTGCGTGACACCGCCCTGCATGATCCCGAACAACGCGTGTCCCGGCCTGTCGCCGAAGGCATCCCGCGAACGTTGCGCCCAGCGCATGGAAAGATGCATGGACTTCGCCACCTCCGCCTCTGTAGCGGGCAGCGCGGGACATTCGTCGAAGCACATCACGATATCGGAGCCGAGCAGCCGCTGGATCTCCATCGACCGCTCCGGCGTCAGCCAGTGCTCTGAGCCGTCGATATGCGACTTGAACCGCACCCCTTCCTCGTTGAGCTTGCGCAGAGCGGTAAGGCTCATCACCTGAAAGCCGCCCGAGTCGGTCAGGATCGGCTTGTCCCAGTTCATGAAGCGGTGCAGCCCACCCAACCGGTCGATCCGCTCCGCCGTAGGACGCAGCATCAGGTGATAGGTGTTGCCGAGCAGGATATCCGCGCCCGTAGCGGCAACGCTCTCGGGCATCATGGCCTTCACCGTCGCTGCGGTGCCAACAGGCATGAAGGCAGGTGTGCGGATTTCGCCCCGCGGGGTGGAGATCACGCCGGTCCGCGCCTTGCCGTCCGTCGCCGCCACCGTGAACCCGAATGTCTCGCTCATCGCCTTCTCCGCTTTCGGTGCCGTCTTCACCGTCGGGCTCCGCTTTCGGGCGGTGACATAGGCGATCCGGCGCGGAAGCCCAAGCCCTTTGGCCCACGCGGGCGATGAGACGCCGGGGCATTCCTGTCAGGCCAGCGCCCACTGCGGGTTCGGCCACCACGGGAGGAGCGCAAACACGGGAAGGGACGCAACCACGGGGGGGTGATCCGCCACCGCGCGCGCCGGCGGCCAAAAGGGTTATCCTTCATCAGAGCAAAATCCGCACATTTCTGCCCGGGAGACTCTTCCTTTCCCGGAGATTTCCCGCTGTGGCCCCGCCCCGGTCTGGACCCTGCCCGCTCGCTTGCCTATATCTGGCCAAGACCGCCCGCCCGTTGCAGACGAGAGACGCGATGACCGAAGCACTCCCACTGGAGGGCAGCCCCCTCGTTCAACCCTCGACCACCGACCATCCGCTGTACGACAGCGTGGTCGCGGCATGCCGCACGGTCTATGACCCGGAGATCCCGGTCAATATCTACGATCTGGGCCTCGTCTACACGATCGACATCACGGATGAGAACGACGTCACCATCCTCATGACGCTGACCGCGCCCGGTTGCCCTGTGGCTGCCGACATGCCCGGCTGGGTCGCTGAGGCGGTGGAGCCTGTGGACGGCATCAAGACGGTGAACGTGCAGCTTACATGGGATCCGCCATGGGGCATGAACATGATGTCGGATGAGGCGCGGCTCGAACTGGGCTTCATGTGAGCGACGGGCTTCCGGGCCGTCTTGCTGTTCTGACGGGCGATATTGTCGCCTCCTCCGCGCTTTCCACCGATGATCTGGATGACCTGTTCCGCGCGCTTGGCGGGGCCGCTGATTCGCTGGCGGGCCTTCAGGATGTAGTGCCAAGGCTGACCCGCTTCCGCGGTGATGGCTGGCAGATGGTGACCGTGCCCCGACTCGCCTTTCGCGCAGCACTGGTGGCACGCGCCGCGGTGCGAGCGGTAGCCAAGGGCCGCGATACCCGCCTTGCCCTCGCCATCGGCGCGGTGGACCGGCTTGATGCCCACGGGCTGGAGGATGCCGCCGGTGCCGCGTTTCTCGCCTCCGGCCGGCTGCTGGACCGGCTGCCCGCCAAGCGGCGGATGGCCGCGGAGGGGCATCTGGCCATGTCCCTCGCACTTTCGGACGGCATAGTGGCAGGTTGGACAGCCCGTCAGGCGGAAATAGCGCTTCACCTGCTGTCGCATCCGGGTCGGACCCGCGCCGCTGTGGCGGATGCGCTGGGCATCGCGCCGCAGATCGTGCAGCGTCAGGCGGATGCAGCGCGGCTTTGGGCGATTGAGGCCGCGCTTGCGGTGTATGAAAATGAATGACATCCAAATAAGGGTGTTTTATTTGAAAACACCCAAATATGGACTGCATTCCCGCCTTGATCCCCGATAGTCGGCATGGCTAGCTTCCCGTAGAGGCTGCAGCAGAGCGATACTCCTGATGATCGAGACCTTCGCCGCTCTGTTCCTTGCCCATGTCCTTGGCGATTTTGTCTTTCAAACCCGGCGCATGGTGGATCGTAAAGCCCACCCGCCCGTCTTGATGCTGCACACGGGAACAATCCTCCTGATGATGTTTCTGACACTGGGCCGAGGGGATACGCCCGCGCCCTATGTCATTGCAGCAAGCCATCTCGCCATCGACGCGGCAAAGCTTCGGCTACCGCGTGGCCCCGGAGCTTTTCTGGCCGATCAGGCGGCCCACCTGCTGATCCTCGTCGCGGCGAGTCTGGGCCAACCCGACCTTTGGCAAGGCGGTTTCTGGGCTGGACTGCCTTTTCCTGCGACGGAACTTCCTCCGCTGATGCTCATTCTTGGCGGCGCGATCTTTGCCATCCGGGGCGGTGACTTCGCGACAGGTCTCATCGTCACCTCCGTCGCGCCCCGGAACCCGTTGCCAGAGGAGGGGCTACCAGGGGCCGGACGGGTGATTGGCCTGCTGGAACGCGGGCTGGCCTTCACATTCATTCTGTTGGGGCAGTTTGAAGCGGTCGGGTTCCTGCTCGCCGCCAAATCCATCCTGCGCTTCGGCGCGATACGAGAGGACCGCGCCGCCTCTGAATATGTGCTGATCGGAACGCTCGCGAGCTTCGCCTGGGCCATTCTCACGGCCTTCGCAGTCCGCGCGCTGCTGTCTGCCCTCACCTCCTGACCGGACGGTCTTGAGCAGGACCGCCTGCGGCCTTACATTGCAAAGCCAAAGCGCGAGGTTTCCCATGTTCAGCATTCCCGGCAAACAGGCCGTCACCCTGACCCCGGCAGCCGTCCGGCAGATCGCCCGGCTGATGGAGCGCGATGGCGCGAAAGGGTTGCGGATCGGCGTAAAGAAGGGCGGCTGCGCGGGCATGGAATACACCATGGACTATGTGACCGAGGTCAATCCCATGGATGAGATCGTGGAGCAGGACGGGGCGCGGGTACTGATTGCTCCCATGGCACAGATGTTCCTGTTCGGCACGGAGATCGACTACGCCACCTCCCTGCTGGAGAGCGGGTTTCAGTTCAACAATCCCAACGTCTCCGAAGCCTGTGGCTGCGGTGAGTCCATCAAGTTCAAGGACATGCCTGCGGGCTGACGCCGCCTGTCTTTCCGAGCGGTCCCTCGACCGCTTGCGCCAGACACGCCTTTCAGCCTTCCTGAGCGGCCACGTGACCCAAGGGATACGCGGCAAAGATCATCGCGACGGATCTGCGGGCATGGGCGGTGATGACCTCCATCGTCGGTTCCCTGTCCGCCGCCATCAGCGTCCGCACCATGACGGGGTGGGTGCATAGGCTCAGGAACTGCCAGGCTGCTGCCTCCACATCCTGCATGTCGAGCCGCCCCGCCGCGACAAGTCGCGCGAAATAGGCGGCGACGCGACGCGCGCCGGCAACCGGACCCGCCTCGAAAAAGCTCTGCGCGGGGGCCGGTATCCGGTCCGCCACGCCCACGACCATGCGGACAAGGGCGATATGTTCTGGTTCCAGCAGCCGGGTGATCAGATCGACGGCATAGCGGGTGAGCACCTCCTCCGGAGCGCCCGCCGGGTCAAGCGCGGTGAGATGCTCTGCCGTCTGCCGCTTGCTATCCTCGACCAACGCGATGAACAGGGCTTCCTTGTTCGGAAAATAGACATAGAGCGTGCCCTTGGACACGCCCGCCTCCCGCGCGATCGTCTCCATGCTCGCTGCCTCGAACCCCACGGCAAGGAAGCGGCGACGCGCGCCCTCCAGGATCTGCTCCCGCTTGGCGCAGGCGCCGGACAGGGTTTCTTCGCCCATGGTGGCCTTGGTCGCATCGGAGATCGGGCTGGGATTCATTACGGCACCTCCGTGTCACCAGCTCTTGCTTTAGTCCAGTAGAGGAGTATGTCAATGCTTGACCGAACGGTTCGGTCAATTCGCCGCACCCCGCCCTCTGGCCTTGCTGTCAACGAGCCCCGCCATGCCCCGAGATTCGCTCCAGTCTTCCAACGCCGATCCCGCGCAGACTGACGCCGCCTCCACCGATCAGAAGGCTCCGCCCGGTCGCAAGCGGTTCATCCTGATCGGTCTTCTGGCTGTTGCGCTCATTGCGCTGCTGGCCTTCGGCTGGCACTACTGGACAATCGGGCGGTTCGAGGTGTCCACTGACGACGCCTATGTGCGGGTCGATTTTGCCATCCTCGCCCCAAAGACGGCGGGCTATGTCGCCACCGTTCCCGCGATCGCCAACCAGGCAGTCCATGCCGGCGATCCCCTCGTGACGTTGGAGGATGGGGACGCGCGTGATGCCTTGGCCCAAGCGGAGGCGCAGCTAGCCGTCCAGCAGGCATCCATCCAACGCATCGAGAGTCAGGAGGCCGCGGCAGCCACGAGCATCACCCAGGCCGAAGCACAGGTGACGGCGGCAGAGGCCGTCTCCGTGCAAGCGGCAGCGGATCTCACCCGCTACATCCGTCTCGCCCAGACCGATGCAGCCAGTGCCCAGCGCCTCGAATCGGCCCGGGCCACTGCGGCGACGTCGGAGGCTTCGCTGGCCGAAGCCCGCGCGGGCGTCAGCGCGGCAGAGGCAAATGCCCGTGTGGTTTCCGCCCAGAAGTTGGAGGCCGAGGCGATGGTTCCCGGCCTTACCGCCCAGCGCGATCAGGCGGCGCGTGTGCTCAATGAAACGGTGCTCCGGGCGCCGGTCGACGGCGTCGTGGGCAACCTGTCGGTCGCCATCGGCGATTACGTCACGCCCGGCAAGCGGCTGATGGCCATTGTGCCGCTCCGGGACACCTATATAGAGGCCAACTTCAAGGAAACGCAGATCGAAAAGCTCCTGCCCGGCACCCATGTCCGGGTGGACGTGGACGCTTATCCTGACCGAAGCTTCGACGCGACGGTGATCGGCATTTCTCCTGCCTCCGGCGCAGTGTTCAGCCTGCTTCCCCCGGAAAACGCCACAGGCAACTTCACCAAGGTGGTTCAGCGTCTGCCCGTCCGCGTCCAAGTTCCCGACGATGTGGCGGAGGCCGGATGGCTGCGCCCTGGCATGTCGGTGGTCGTGACGGCGGATACACGCACGACGCCTCCCCATCAGGACTGAGGCCATGGCCGACACCGCTCTCGCAGCTCCCGCCTCCCGCCCGGAGCCGGCGATCACGCCACGCCGCTTCATCGCCTTTGCCGCGCTGGTTTTCGGGATGTTCATGGCGATCATGGATATCCAGATCGTCTCCTCCTCCCTCAGCCAGATCCAGGCGGGCCTGTCTGCCGCCCCGAACGAAGTGTCCTGGGTGCAGACGAGCTATCTCATCGCCGAGGTGGTGATGATTCCTCTGTCCGGCTTTCTGTCGCGGGCGCTGTCCACGCGGGTTCTGTTCACCCTTTCGGCTGCGGGATTCACGCTGGCCTCTGCGCTCTGCGCCTCCGCTACAAGCCTGAACCAGATGATCATCTATCGCGCGCTTCAGGGCTTCATCGGCGGTGGCATGATCCCCACCGCGTTCGCGGCCTCCTACATCATCTTTCCCAAGCGCCTGCAGGGACCGGTCATGGCGGTGGTCGGGCTGACGGTCACGCTCGCCCCGACCATCGGGCCGACCATTGGCGGCTACCTGACGGAGCTTCTGTCCTGGCACTGGTTGTTTCTGATCAACGTGCCGCCCGGGATTGCGGCGACACTGCTGGCCTGGTTTCTCGTGGACTTCGACGAGCCCGATTACGCCCTGCTCCGGCGATTCGATTTCCTCGGCCTCGCCACGATGACGCTGTTCCTCGGATCGCTGCAATATGTGCTTGAGGAGGGGCAGACGAACGACTGGTTCGCAGATGAGACCATCGTGCTGATGACCGCGCTGGCCGTGGGCGGAGCGGTCGCCTTCTTCTGGCGGACCTTTACCGCGCGGACGCCGATCGTGGACCTCTCCACCTATCGCGACAGGAACTTTGCAGTCGGTTCGCTCCTGACATTCGTTCTGGGCATCGGGCTTTACGGGCTGACCTACCTCTATCCGCTCTATCTCGCGCGGATCCGGGGCTATACCTCTCTCCAGATCGGTGAGACCGTCTTTGTCACTGGCGCGGCCATGTTCTGCACGGCGCCAATCGTCGGCAATCTGGTGCGACGGGTGGATCCGCGCAAGCTGATCGGGCTCGGCCTCGCGGGTTTCGCGGCTTCGACCTACATGGTGACCCCGCTTACCGCGGACTGGGCATTTGGCGAGCTTTTCTGGCCGCAGGCATTCAGGGGCGTCGCACTGATGCTCTGCATGATTCCCATCAACACTATCGCACTCGGTACGCTGCCGCCCGATCGGGTGAAGAACGCCTCCGGGCTGTTCAACCTCACCCGAAACCTCGGCGGCGCCGTGGGACTCGCGACGATCAACACCGTACTTCAAAACCGTACCGACCTTCATTATCAACGGCTCGCGGAGCAGGTCCGCTGGGGCAGCGTCGCAGCGGAGGAGCGGTTGGCAGCTATAGCGGCGGGTCTTTCCAGTACGCTTGGCCCCGCCGCCGACGGGGCCGCGCTGGCTCGGATCGCGGGCATGGTGCGCCAGCAGGCGACCGTGATGGCTTTCGCCGATATCTTCCTCTTGCTGGCGGTCATGTTCGCCGCGACGCTGGTGCTCGTGCCGCTGGTTCAGCGTCCACAGGGGACTGCTGGAGCCGCGGGCGGCCACTAACGGCGAAATGGCGTCGAAAGCGGTTGACTCCGGTCGATCCATGCGTAAAAGGCAGGCTTCAAAGAATTTCGCGGACGGGCGCACCGTCCGACTGCAGGAGAACACCAATGGCGAAGCCGACGACGATCAAGATCCGTCTGAACTCGACGGCGGGCACCGGGCATTTCTATGTCACCAAGAAGAACGCCCGCACGATGACCGAAAAGATGACGGTCAACAAATACGACCCCGTCGTGCGGAAGCACGTGGAATACAAAGAAGGCAAGATCAAGTAATTCTGCCTCCTTCGGAAGACGCAAGAACCGTGCCGTGAGGCGCGGTTTTTTCGTTTCGCCTTGCCGACAAAACTGGCCTCATATGCGCCTCACCCCGCGACTCTATCTTCGCCGAAGGGCGCGGGACATGAGTCAGCAGGGCAGGAGCTCAGCAGGGCACGGGCGTCTGGCCTGCAGCGGCGTCAGAATTGCCAGCCCTCGTGGGAAACGCTGAACTGCGGCTTTGAGCATAGGAGCATATCCGGGCTGCCCAAGCAGGAATGAAACTCCACGTCGGCCGGCTCCGCGCCGAACTGCCGGCTTTCTGCCACGCGAAAGGGAGCATTCCCGCGGTCGCGCACCCTCACAATTTCCACCGGTGGCGCACATTTGTAACGGCGCAGGACGATCAATTGCTCCGCCTTTTGCGATTCCAGCCGAGCCAGCCGGCATTGGAGGGAATTCTGGCGCGCAATCCTGTCCGGTCAGAGCAGCGTGCCCTGACCATCCTCCCCCTCCGACCCACCGGCGGCAGGCGGGGCCTTCTTGCGCCGTTTCGGACTGGCCGGCAGCACAGGACCGACGATAAGCGTCCCGTCGTGGAATTCCAGCTCCAGCGCAGGGGCCGGTTCCGCCGCCATGCGAGAGGTGACAACCTGCCCCTCGGCGCGGACGACGACATAGCCGCGACGGAGCGTCTCCCGGTAGCCGAGCGTCTGGCGGAGCCGTTCAAGGGCCTCCAGCCGGATCTTCACCCCCTCCAGCCGTTGAGCCACGCCCGTGTCGAGCCGGGTGGACAGCACCGCCAGCCGCTCCCGCCCGCGCGCGGTCATACGGGCATTGTCGGCAAGGCTGCGGCGAAACCCGGCTTCCAAGGCCAGCGACAGCCGCCCGAGGTTCTCCCGCCGCCGCGTCAGCCCCTGCCCCAGCAGGCCGGGCAGGCGAGCGGCCCTGTCCTCGGCCATCCGCCGTTCATGGATGAGGAATCGTGACAGCAGCGCCGGTTGCAGGCGGACGCCTGCCCGCTCGAACCCCGCCCGGCGCCGGGCCGCCAGCGCGCGGAGCGCCGCAGGAAGCCGGTGGCTCCACAGGTCCAGCCGCTGCGATGGCCCGGCGAGCAACGCCTCCGGCCGGGGCAAAGCACGCGCTAGATCGCGAAGCCGCTGCCCGCGCAGGACGACACCTTGTCCCGTCGCGCGCATGAGCCGCGCGCCCTGGCCGTCCACCGCCGCGAGCAGTTCCAGCCGCACCGGAACCGCCATCTCGGCAGCCGCGGTCGGCGTCGGCGCGCGGCGGTCGGAGGCGAAATCTATCAGCGTCGTATCCGTCTCATGCCCGACGGCGGAGATCAGCGGAATGCGGGAAGCCGCGGCGGCGCGCACGACCTCCTCCTCGTTGAAGCCCCACAGGTCCTCGATGGAGCCTCCCCCGCGCGCGACGATCAGCAGATCTGGCCGGGGAATCGGGCCACCCGCGGAAAGCGCGTTGAAGCCGCGGATCGCGGCGGCAACCTGGGGGGCGCAGTCCTTGCCTTGCACGGCGACCGGCCAGATCAGCACGTGGCGCGGAAACCGGTCGCGCAGACGATGCAGGATATCTCGGATCACCGCCCCCTGAAGCGAAGTCACTACGCCGATCACCTCCGGCAGAAAGGGGATCGGCTTCTTGCGGGCAGGGTCGAACAACCCCTCGGCCTGCAACTGCGCGCGACGCTTCTCCAGCATCGCCATGAGCGCGCCGACACCAGCGGGGGCCACGTCCTCCACCACCATCTGGTATTTCGACTGCTGGGCGAAAGTGGTGAGCCGCCCCGTGGCCACCACTTCCATTCCCTCCTCAGGCATCACGGTGAGTCGTGAAGCCGTGCCTTTCCAGCAGATGGAAGCCAGCGTCGACTTGTCGTCCTTCAGGTCGAAATAGACATGACCCGTGCGCGCCACCACGACACGCCCCACCTCTCCGCGCACGCGGACATGGGAAAACCCGCCCTCGATGGAGCGTTTGACCGCTCCCGACAGTTCCGAGACAGTGAATTCCGGCTCATTCCGGCGGGGCTCGCCCCGGGGTTCGGGATCTTCAAACAGGTCGGACACGTCACACTCGCTTGCTCAAGGGGCGCGGCCATCTTAGAACGCCCGCCAACCGAACGGAACGGGCCGAGACATGAACATCCTGATACTGGGCGGCGGCGGGCGCGAACATGCGCTGGCCTGGGCGATCAAACAGAACCCGAAATGCGACCGGCTCATCGTCGCACCCGGTAACGCAGGCATCGCGGAACTGGCGGAGACGGCGGCGATCGACATTCTCGACGCGGCCGACGTGCTCGAATTCTGCGAGGCGAACGCCATCGACTTCGTGGTCATCGGGCCGGAAGCTCCGCTGGCCGCTGGGATCGCGGATGCGCTGAGCGCCGCCGGCTTTCTGACCTTCGGCCCGTCCGCCGCCGCCGCACGGCTGGAAGCCTCCAAGGCCTTCACCAAGAAGATCTGTGACGCCGCCCACGCACCCACCGCAGGCTACGCCCGCTTTACGGAGCGGGAGGCAGCCCTTGCCTATGTGCGGCAAACCGGCGCGCCGATCGTGGTGAAGGCGGACGGCCTCGCAGCGGGCAAGGGCGTCGTCGTCGCCCTGGCGCTCCCGGAGGCCGAGGACGCCATCGAGGACATGTTCGGCGGCCAATTCGGGGAAGCCGGCGCGGAGGTCGTCATCGAGGAGTTCATGGAGGGGGAGGAAGCCTCCTTCTTCATCCTCTGCGACGGGGAGACTGTGCTTCCCGTCGGCACCGCGCAAGATCACAAGCGCGTGGGCGATGGCGATACCGGCCCCAACACCGGCGGCATGGGCGCCTATTCCCCCGCCCCTGTTCTGAGCGAGGCGATCCAGCGGCAGGCGCTTGAGGAGATCGTGAAACCCACCATGGCGGAGATGGCGCGGCGTGGCACGCCGTTTCAGGGCGTCCTCTATGCCGGGTTGATGATCAAGGAAGGTCGCGCGCGGCTTGTGGAATACAATGTCCGTTTCGGAGACCCGGAATGTCAGGTGCTCATGATGCGTCTCGGCGCGCAGGCGCTGGACCTGCTCCATGCCGCTGCCGAAGGGCGTCTTGCGGAAATGACGGCCAGCTGGGCCGATGACCACGCGCTGACCGTGGTAATGGCCGCGGACGGCTATCCCGGTGATTACGTGAAGGGAACGGAGATCCGCGGGCTGGACGCGCTGCCGTCCGACAGTTCCCGCATGTGCTTTCATGCGGGAACAGTGGAGCGGGAGGGCCGCATCCTCGCCAATGGCGGACGGGTGCTGAACCTCACCGCAAGGGGTGCGACATTGGCGGAGGCCCGGGAGCGGGCCTATGCGATGGTGGAACGGGTGAACTGGCCGGAGGGCTTTTGCCGTCATGACATCGGCTGGCGCGCGCTCTGACGCGCTCCCTGAGACGGCGGGCGCGTCACCGGCGGGCGGAGCGCCGCGTTTCCCCGGAGTGGATACTACCGATCAATGTACCCTGGGAGCAGAGCGCCGTCCCGGACGCTGACCCGGAACACCGACCCAGAACACCGACAACGCCCGCAGATTCTGGTGCGAACGCTTGGCGCGACGGGAGCGTTAACAGGCTGCTGAAAAAGTCCTGAAGTCTCCTGCCCATATGCCAGAAATCAGAAAATCGACCCCGAAACGCCCGAAGCATATAGATTTCCGGCTGGATTTCATCAGATGGCGAGCGATCTCCACTCCGACACAGGCCAAAAAGCTTTTTTAACAGCCTTTTAGAATACGGCCAAGCTACAAACCGGTCCGGGCCATCGGTGCCATCCGCTCCTGTCACCTGAATCAGGGCCATCTGAATCGCGGTCACCCCGAAAATCCATGCGCTCCTCGCCTCGGCATCCCCGGTGGAACGGCACGTAGATGATCTGCCCCGACCCCCTGCGTAATCTGCGGGCGGCGCGGGCCAGCAAAGCCGACACCGACACCGACACCGACACCGACACCGACACCGACACCGACACC
>NZ_JFGS01000025.1 GCF_000740775.1 Haematobacter missouriensis
CCGCTCAGATATCATCGTGGCACAGTCAAAGACATTCGCTACCCGCGCGCAGCGGGAGCCGGGAGACGAGGCCGGTGGATCAGATCTGCTTCTCAGGCATCTGAACGACAAGGCCATCCAGCGCTTCCGTCACCTTGATCTGGCAGGTCAGGCGGGACCGTACAGGATCGGGCTGCCAGGCGAAGTCCAGCATGTCCTCCTCCATCGGATCCTTGGCGGGCAGGCGATCCACCCAGTCGGGGGCGACATAGACGTGGCAGGTGGAACAGGCACAGGCCCCGCCGCAATCGGCCTCGATCCCCGGAATGTCGTTGTCCCGCGCGCCTTCCATCACGGTAAGGCCGTTCGGCACGTCCACAACATGTTCGGTGCCATTCGCTTCGATATAGGTAATCTTCGCCATCGCGTCCTGCCTGAATCCGGGCCGCAGCCCAAGGGGGGAGAAATCCGACATAGGACAGGCGGGACGCTTGCACCAGCCCCCGGTCCGGGCCGCCCGGGCGGACCCGGACCGGGGAGGACAGCCCCGGCGATCAGGCCCGGGGCGACCGCGAACAGCCTGCCGACACCCGGAACCTCACCCGCAAGGGCCTAGATTCCCGACATCCTCACGGCGCGCGGGGTACGGACGCCGCTTCGGCGGGACGTGCGCATGTTTCGCCGTCACCCCTGTTCGAGCGACCGGACGATCTCGTCCTTGATGGCGAGGCGCTTGCGGCGGAGTTCCTCCTCCGCTTCCTCGCTCATCGGGGTGACGCGGGTTTCGGCAAGATGAACCGCGTCGTTCACCTCGTCATATTGTTTCAGCAGCAGGGCAAAGACGGCGTCCTTAGCCTTTCGCGCGTGAATGGCTTCGATCCGGTCGGGGAACTCTTCCTCGAGCGTGTGGGGCGTATTGGACATGGTGTCTCTCCTCGGATGGTTCGCTTGTCAGGTAATCGCATACGGGCAAAGAGCAAGGCGAACGGATCAGCGGGCCAGCTCGATCTCCGCGCGCAGCCCGCCGAAGCGGCTGCTCTCCCCGAGCTTCAACCGCCCGCCATGGCTCCGCGCAATATCGGCGGCGATGGCGAGGCCCAGCCCCACCCCCGTCCCCCGGTCCTGATTACGAGACGAATCGAGCCGGGAGAACGCGCGCAATGCCGCGCCCCGGCTTTCCTCGGGTATGCCGGGCCCGTCGTCCTCCACAGTAAAGCACACCATACGGTCGGAGATGTCGAGCGACAGCTCCGCCTGTGTGCCATATCGGACAGCGTTACCGATTAGGTTGTGCAGCGCCCGCTCGACCGCCATCGGGCGGAGGGGCACAGGCTCCATCCGTCCGCGCAGATGGCCGATGGTGACTTTCTGGCCCGCGCGTTCTGCATCCGCCACCACGCGTTCCAGAAGCTCGGCAGGGTCGGTCGGCACCGGATCCTCCAGCGCATCCCCCCGCGCGAAGGCGAGGAAGCTGTCCAGCATTACCTCCATGTCCTTCACGTCGCGCTGCAACTCCTCCACCTCCTCACTACCGTCATCGACCAGTGAGAGGCCGAGTTTCAGCCGGGTGAGCGGGGTGCGCAGGTCGTGGCTCACGCCGGAGAGCATCAGAGTCCGCTGCTCGATCTGCCGTTCGATCCGATCCCGCATCTCCAGAAAGGCCCGCCCCGCCGAGCGCACCTCGGCCGCACCCGTGGGCCGGAAGCGGACGTTCTGTCCCTTGCCGAAGGCCTCCGCTGCCACGGCCATACGCTTGATCGGGCGAAGCTGGTTGCGCAGGAACAGATAGGCCACCGCCGTCATCAGGATGGAGGTGGAGACCATCAGCACCAGCAGCTGGTGCGGGTTGGAAGCCGATACGCGAAGACGCGTCAACCGCACCTCCATCGGCCCGTAGCGGGTCTGCAACCCAATGCGCACCGCCTTTTCCTCATCCAGCAGGTGAACGCCCGTGACATTCGGCACCGCCTGCTCGAACGTGGCGATCACGACACGACCGGAGAAATCGATCCACACACGCTCGTTGGTGCGGGGAGCATTGGGCGCGGGCAGCGTGACACCCAGTTCCAGCGGCCCCATCACCTCGCCCACCCGGCTCTGCGCCTCCTGCAGCGAAGGGGCGGCATTGACCATGGCCGCGACGAAGGCCACCTCGCTCGCCACGCTGCGGGTCATCTGGCGAGTGACCCCCTCGAAATGCCGCTGGATGAAGGTGACAGAGACGACGAGCTGGATGGTCACCACGGGCACGATCAGGATGAGCGCGGCCCGGCCATAGAGACCGCGAGGCATCATCCGTTTCAACCAGCCGAAATCCATGCGAGAACCCTAGGACGGGTCAGGGAGAATGGCCAGAGGCTGTGGAGAGGACGGAATGGACGATTTCAATCCGACGGCGGGTGCGCCGGAAACACTGGCGGCGGGGTTGCGCCGCATCGTCGCACCGAACCCATCGGCCATGACCTATCGCGGCACGAACACTTATCTGCTGGGCGAAGGGCGCGTGACGCTGGTCGATCCCGGCCCCGACGACGAGCGGCATCTTGCTGCGATTCTGGAAGCTCTGCATCCCGGCGAGCGGATCGAGCGGATCCTCGTCACTCACAGCCATGTCGATCACTCCGCGCTGGCCGCGCGGCTGGCGGCGGAAGTGGGCGCGCCTATCACCGCCTTCGGCGACAGCGCAGCGGGCCGGAGCGAAACGATGGAGGGGCTGGTCGCGGCGGGCATGTCGGACGGCGGCGAAGGGGCGGACCCGACCTTCGCCCCCGATGAGAAGCTGGCCGACGGGACGGAAATCCTTGCCGGAGGGCAACCGCTCCGCGCGCTCCACACACCCGGACATTTCGGCAATCACCTGAGTTTCCTGTGGAACGGATTCGTGCTGTCGGGCGATCAGGTGATGGGATGGGCTACTTCCATCGTCTCTCCTCCGGATGGCGACATGGGAGCTTACATGGCTTCTCTCGACCGGCTGATGCCGCAGGCGGAGGCAGTGTTCCTGCCCGGCCACGGCGCACCGGTCACCGACGCCGCCGCGCGGATCGGCTGGCTCCGCGATCATCGCCGGATGCGGGAGCGGCAAATTCGCGCGGCGCTGGAGGCGGGCGAAAGCACGGCCCGCAGCATCGCCGCGACGATCTACACCGACACGCCGGCCCCCCTCTTGCATGCGGCAGAGCGCAATGTCCTCGCCCATCTGATCGACCTTGCGGAGCGGGGGTTGGCCCGGCCAGAGGGCGCGATCAGGCCGGACGCCGCCTTTCACCTCTCCCGGAAGTGACCACCGGGGCTGATTCGGGGAAATCTGCTTGACCTTTGCCCGGTCGGCCTGTTGAACCGGCCCTGATTCCAAAGGCACGACAGGTGGAAGTCCGTGATGGACGATCAGAACAAGAACCTCATCATCGCATCCGTCCTGAGCTTCATCGTGATCGTGGTGTGGTTCCTGCTGTTTCCGCCCGCCGATCAGGTGCAGCCGACCACGCCCGATGCGGTGACGCAACAGGTGGAAGGGGTGTTGCCCCCGCCGACAGCCGAACCTGGCACCACGCCGGGCGTCGCTCCCGGAGCATCCGCGCAGGCTACGCCGGAGACCGCGCCGCGGCTGGCGATCGAGACGCCCCGCCTCGCGGGCAGCGTCTCGCTGGTAGGGGGCAGGATCGACGATCTCGAACTGACCGGCTATCGTCAGACACTGGACGAGACCAGCCCGTATGTGCGGCTGCTCTCCCCGATCGGCGCGCAGGGGGCATACTACGCGCTCTACGGCTGGGCGCCGGGCGGCACGCTCGACTATGCGCAGATGCCGGGGCCGAACACGCCCTGGACGCTGGCCTCCGGCGACAGGCTGGGTGTCGGGACGCCGGTGGAGCTTGTCTGGGACAACGGTCAGGGTCTCGTCTTCCACCAGAAGATGGCGATCGACGAGAACTACATGTTCACCGTCACCCAGTCGGTCGAGAACAACACCGGGGCGGAAGTGAGACTTGCCCCTTACGGCATCGTCGCGCGCCACGGGTTGCCGGCCGATCTGCAGAACTTCTTCATCCTGCATGAAGGTGTCGTTCAGATGGCGGACGGCAAGCTGACCGAGGTCAAATACAAGAAGATGGCCGACCTGCCCCGCTCCGACCGCGAGGGTGGCGCACGGGCAGAAACGGTCGATGTCAGCGCCAACGGCTGGATCGGCTTCACCGACAAGTACTGGATGACAACGCTGGTCCCCATGCCGGGGCAGAGCTTCACCGCCGTCGCCAAATACTCCGATCAGTCGAATGTCTATCAGACAGAGGCACGCCTCCCCACGCTGACCATCGCCGCAGGGGAAACCGGCAGCTCCTCTACCATGCTCTTCGCCGGCGCGAAGGAGTGGGAAACGATCCGTCACTATCAGAATGACGCCGGCGTCGACCGCTTCATCGACGTGATCGACTGGGGCTGGTTCTTCTTCCTGACCAAGCCGATCTTCTGGCTGCTGCACTGGCTGCACGGTTTCATCGGCAACATGGGCTGGTCCATCATCGCGCTGACCTTCGTGCTGAAGGCGCTGGTGCTGCCGCTCGCCTACAAGTCCTACGTCTCCATGGCCCGGATGAAGGAACTTCAACCGGAGATGGAGAAGCTGAAGGAGCAGGCCGGTGACGACCGCATGAAGCTCCAACAGGGGATGATGGCGCTTTACAAGGAGAAGAAGGTGAATCCGGCGGCGGGCTGTCTGCCCGTTCTGGTGCAGGTTCCGATCTTCTTCTCGCTCTACAAGGTGATCTTCGTCACCATCGAGCTTCGCCATGCGCCGTGGGTCGGCTGGATCCGCGACCTCTCGGCCCCGGACCCGTCGTCGCTCTACAACCTGTTCGGCCTCCTGCCGTGGGCTGCGCCCATGCACGGGACGCTGATGGCGACGATCTTCCTCGGCATACTGCCGATCTTCCTCGGCGTCTCCATGTGGTTCCAGCAGAAGCTGAACCCGGCGCCGCCGGATCCGACGCAGGCGATGATCTTTGCCTGGATGCCCTGGGTGTTCATGTTCATGCTGGGATCCTTCGCGAGCGGTCTTGTGCTTTACTGGATCACCAACAACGTCATCACCTTCGTCCAGCAATATGCCATCATGCGCAGCCACGGGGCGAAAGTGGACCTGTTCGGGAACATAAAGGCGAGTTTCAGGCGAAAGAAACCTGCCATGCCAGAGGCAAACAAGTCGGCGAAACCGGCGGACAAGAAACCCGCCAAGAAGTAGGAACGGTATATGGCGACCATCGCCCACCTCTACCGCCATCCCATCAAGGCTCACGGACGCGAAGAACTCGCGTCCGTTCTGCTTTCGGAGGCGGAGTGCCTTCCCTTCGACCGGCACTGGGCCGTGACGCACGGCATGTCCAAGTTCGACACCGATGCTCCGGCATGGATGCCCTGCGTGAACTTCGAGCGGGGCGCGCGCACGCCTGCGCTGATGGCGATCACCGCGCGTTTCGATGAGGCGACGGGGCGGCTCGCGCTCGACCATCCCGATCTTGGCCCGATCGACTTCGACCCCGTGACAGAGTCGGAGCGCTTTCTCGACTGGGTGCGCCCGATCAGCCCGGACACGCCGATGCAGCCGGTAGCGCTCGTTTCCGCCGGACGGGGGATGACGGACAGCCGGATTCCGACCGTGTCGCTGAAGAACCTCGCCTCCAATGCCGCCCTGTCGGCCCATATGGGCACGGATCTTTCCATTCACCGCTGGCGCGGCAATGTGTGGCTGGACGATCTGCCCGCGTGGGAAGAGGTGAACTGGATCGGGCGCGACCTCCGCATCGGTTCCGCACGGCTCCGCGTCGTGGACCGCATCGGGCGGTGCAAGGCGACCACTGCCAATCCCACCACGGGTAGGGTCGACGCCGATACGCTGAAAGGCCTCCGCGAGCTCGTGGGCGTGCAGGACTTCGGCGTCTATGCCGTGGTGCTGGAGGGCGGCACCGTCGGGCCGGGTGACCGCGTGGAACTGGCCTGACTGGATTGTGAGCGAGAGTTTCCCATGACCGACCTGACCTTTACCCTTGCCCCGGAGCCGGAAGACACCGCGCGCGAACGCGGGCGTCTGCTTTTCGCCGGACCGGTAGACTTCCTGAAGGGCGTCGTCGCGATGGACGGGTTGCCCCCCGCCGACCGGCTGGAAGTGTGCTTTGCCGGACGGTCCAACGTCGGCAAGTCCTCCCTCATCAACGCGCTGACGGGCCGCAAGGCGCTGGCGCGGGCCTCCAACACGCCGGGGCGGACGCAGGAGATCAACTATTTCACGGCGGGAGAGGATCACTACCTGGTCGATCTTCCCGGCTATGGCTTCGCCGAGGCTCCCGTCGCCACGGTGAGAAAGTGGCAGGCGCTGCTGAAGGCCTATCTGTCGGGCCGCGCTACCCTCCGCCGCGCCTTCGTGCTGATTGATGCGCGCCACGGTATAAAGGCCGTGGACGAGGAAATCCTGACGCTGCTCGACCGCTCCGCCGTGACCTTTCAGGTTGTGCTGACGAAGGTAGACAAGATCCTCGGCCCGGAGCGGGAAAAGGTGCTGGCGCAGGTGCGCAAGGCGCTCGCCAAACACCCTGCCGCCTATCCGGAGATCATCGTCACCTCCTCTGAAAAGGGTGAGGGAATAGAAACGCTTCGCGCAATCATCGCGACGCTGGAGTAGTAAGACGCGGGTCTTGGCACGTTGCCACGAAACCACTAGGCAGGACTCGAAGCCTACGGGAGACAGGAATGGTGAGGAAACAGGTGGTCCGCGATCCCATTGCAACCGCGCAGACGCTTTCGGAAGCGCTGCCCTACCTCCAGCGCTACAACGACGCCATCGTGGTGGTGAAGTTTGGCGGCAACGCCATGGGCGATGATGAGGCGATGGCCGAGTTCGCGCGCGACATCGTGCTGATGCGGCAGGTGGGCGTGAACCCCGTCGTCGTGCATGGCGGCGGCCCGCAGATCAACGACCTGCTGAAGCGTCTGGGCATCGAATCCCGTTTCGTGCAGGGTAAGCGGGTGACGGACAAGGCCACCGTGGAAGTGGTGGAGATGGTGCTCTCCGGCCTCGTCAACAAGCGGATCGTACAGGCGATCAATGACGAGGGCGGTCGCGCGGTGGGTCTGTCCGGCAAGGACGACGACCTGATGGTCTGCGTGGCCGATGACCCGGAGCTTGGCTTCGTCGGCCGTCCGGTGGAGATGAACGTGCAGGTGCTTCAGGACCTGTTCGCCGCCGGGATCATCCCGGTGGTGGCTCCCGTTGCGACGGGCACCGACGACAACGAGACCTTCAACGTCAACGGCGACACGGCGGCGGGGGCGATCGCGGCGGCGCTGAAGGCGGATCGTCTGCTGCTGCTAACCGATGTGTCGGGCGTCAAGGGTGCGAACGGCAACGTCCTGACCCAGCTTTCGCCCGAGGATGTGAAGCGCATGACGGATGAGGGCGTGATCTCCGGCGGCATGATTCCCAAGACGCAGACCGCACTGGAGGCGATCGAGGGCGGCGTCCGCGCGGCGGTGATTCTGGATGGGCGGCAACCCAATGCCTGCCTACTGGAACTGTTCACCGAACACGGCGCGGGCACGCTGATCCGCTCCACCGAACCGCGCTTCAAACCGCGTCGTCGGTGACAACCCGGGCCGTGGTGGCGGAGATCGCGGCCCGGCATCGGCTTGCGATCTTCGGCGGCTTTCGACCGCTGCCGGAGGACGGCCTGCCCGACGGGATCGGCGCGCTGCTGCTGCTCGGCCCGGCGGAACCCGGATTCTGGCACCATGTGACGGCAGAGCCGGAGTTCGGCGACGGTCGTCCCGATCCTCTGGACCGCTGGTCGCGTCGGGTCATCGGGCGGATGGCCTGCGATCTCGGGGCCAAGGCGTATTTTCCCTTCGGTGGGCCGCCGTGGAAGCCGTTCACCCGCTGGGCGCTGCGATCCGGGCGCGCCTTCACCTCTCCCGTCACCTTGCTTGTGCATGACACTGCGGGGCTGATGGTCTCCTATCGGGGCGCCTTGGCCCTCCGGGAGCCTGTTGCCCTGCCACCGCCCTCCCCCCGGCCCTGCGACACCTGTGAGCGCCCCTGCCTCACCGCCTGCCCCGCACGCGCTCTGACGGCGGAAGGTTACGATCTGGATCGCTGCCACGCCTATCTCGACACGGAGCAAGGGCAGGACAACCTTGCCAGTGGCTGCGCGGTGCGACGCTCCTGCCCGCTGTCGCAAAGTTACGGCAGGCTCGCCGAACAATCCGCCTATCATATGATGCAGTTCCATCCTTCCGCTTTTCCGCGGACAGGATATGATCCGCAGCCATGACGCTCCGCCTGATCCTCACGCGCCACGCGAAATCCAGTTGGGGAGACCCAACCGCCGCTGATTTCGACCGGAAGCTTAACAACCGCGGTCAGCAGGCGGCCACGGACATAGGACAATGGCTTGCCGAAAGCGACTATCTTCCCCAGCAAGTTCTCTGCTCCACGGCGATGCGCACTCGGCAGACTTGGGAGCGGATGGCCCAGTATCTACCGGAGCCTGAAGCGCTGCATCTTGTGCCGGAACTCTATCATGCAGAGCCAGCGGTGCTTCTCTCCCTGCTCCGGCAGGCGGAAGCACCGGTCGTCGCGCTGATCGGACATAATCCTGGAATTGGCGAGTTTGCCCAGCGGATCGTTTCGGATCCGCCGGTGCATCGCGATTTTGGTCGTTACCCCACGGGCGCAACCCTGATCGTGGGCTTTGAGGAGGACCGCTGGAAGGATATCGTGCACCGCAGCGGTCGCACCGTGGATTTCGTCACACCCCGCGATCTTGAGCGATAGCGGGTTCAGTGTCGCTGGTCTTCAGTGGCCGAGGATCTGGCTGAGGAACAGCTTCGTCCGGTCCGACTGGGGATTGTTAAAGAACTCCGTCGGGTTGTTCTGTTCCACGATCTGTCCCTGATCCATGAAGATCACTCGATCGGCTACTGCCTGAGCGAAGCCCATTTCGTGAGTAACGCAGAGCATGGTCATCCCCTCGTTCGCCAGCTCGATCATGGTGTCCAGTACCTCCTTGATCATTTCCGGGTCGAGCGCCGAGGTCGGTTCGTCGAACAGCATGATCCGCGGTCGCATGCAGAGCGAGCGGGCGATGGCCACCCGCTGCTGCTGACCGCCTGAAAGCTGGCCGGGATACTTGTTCGCCTGCTCGGGGATTTTCACCTTGCGCAGGAAGTGCATCGCCGTCTCCTCCGCCTCCTTCTTCGGCACTTTGCGCACCCAGATCGGTGCGAGGGTGCAGTTCTCCAGAATGGTCAGGTGCGGAAACAGGTTGAAGTGCTGGAACACCATACCGACTTCGGAGCGCACCTTGTCGATGTTCTTCAGGTCGTTGGTGAGTTCGGTACCGTCTACGATGATCTGGCCGGACTGATGCTCTTCCAATCGGTTGATGCAGCGGATCAGCGTGGACTTGCCGGAACCCGATGGGCCGGCAATCACGATCTTCTCCCCCTTCGCAACGGTCAGGTCGATGTCGCGCAGAACGTGGAACTGGCCGTACCACTTGTTCATCTTGACGATCTGGACGGCGATGTCGGACGCGGGCTGCCGCGCGGGCGTGGCGCACATGTGGTCTCTCCTAGCGGTGGTCCGTCTTCAGCCGCCGCTCCAGATACAGGGAGTAGCGCGACATGCCGAAGCAGAAGATGAAGAAGCAAAGGCCGATGAAGATGAACAGCTCCCAATAGATGCCGTTCCAGCTCTGGTTGGCCCGGATGGAGTTGGACAGCCCGATCGGATCGAGCAGGCCGATGAAAACGACGAGGGTCGTATCCTTGAACAGCCCGATGAAGGTGTTGACGATGCCGGGGATGGAGATCTTCAAAGCCTGCGGCATGATGATGAGCCGCTGGGCCTGCCAGTAATCGAGCCCGAGGGCGTCCGCCGCTTCGTACTGCCCGCGGGGCAACGCCGCGAGCCCGCCCCGGATCACCTCAGCCATATAGGCGGCGGCGAAAATCGTCACCATGATGACGACGCGCAGAATGATGTCGAAGTTCGTTCCGGGCGGCAGGAAGTAGTTCAGCAGCAGCGATGCCGTGAAAAGCAGCGTGATGAGCGGCACGCCGCGAATGAACTCGATGAAGCCCACGCAAATCGTCTTGACGATGAAAAGGTTGGACTGCCGTCCCAGCGCGAGCAGAATGCCCAGCGGTAGGGAAAGCGCGATCCCCGTCACACCGATTATGATGGAGAGCATGAAGCCGCCGAAATTGTTGGAAGGGACGTAAGTCAGCGACAGAGGCAGAACGGAGGAAAGCCCCGCCACGACCCACTGCTGCACGAACCCCCACCACAGAAGCGGCACAACCACCGCCGCCAGCAGGCCAGTCAGCGTATTGAAACGCTCGCCCAGCCGGAAGGCAGGTATGACAAGCCCCAGCCCGGCCATCACCGCCAACGGATACCAGAGCGTGCCGCCCCACAGCAGCCAATAGGCGACGGCGGGATAGAGCGGCGTGAAATACAGCAGCACCCGCGGCACCTGATTGAAAAGGATCGGCCCTATGGCGACAAGGAGCAGCACCATCGCCAGCGTCGGCCGCCAGTAGAACTGTTGCGGATAGAAGCCGAACAGGAGCTGGTTCCAGCGTTCGGTAATCACCGCGAAACAGGCACCGGTGACGTCTGGCCCATAGCGTGCGGCAATGATCTGCCGGCACTCAGTCAGAGAACTCGCATGCCAGACAGAGCGCGCCAGCCAAGGGCCGACCGCTGCGACGACCAGGTAACAGATGTAGAGCGCGATCACCGTGAGGATGATGTTGACCGGGCCGGAGAACAGGTTCTCTCGCAACCATTTCAGCGCCCCCCGCTCCCGTGCTGGGGGTTGTTCCGGCTCCAGCATATGCGTGCGGACGAAGGAAGTGTCGCTCATCCTATCGCTCCTTCAGCTTCACGGTGCTGTTGTAGAGGTTCATCGCGCCCGAGATCACCAGAGAGATCACCAGATAGATGAGCATCATGAGCATCATGGCCTCCAACTCCCGCCCCGTCTGATTCAGGGTGATCCCGCCCAAAGTGGATCGAAGGTCCATATAGCCCACGGCAAGCGCCAGAGAGGTGTTCTTGGTCAGGTTAAGATACTGGGAGATCAGCGGCGGAATGATGACCCGCAGCGCCTGCGGAAGGATCACGAGCCGCATCGTCCGCGACGGACGCAGACCAAGGGCGGCTGCCGCTTCCGACTGGCCGCGTGACACGGCCAGAATACCGCCGCGCACCGTCTCCGTGATGAAGGCGCCGGTATAGAGCGAGAGCGCGATCCACATGGCGATGAGCGAATCCCGCATGTAGATGCCGCCCTGAAAGTTGAACCCCTGCAGCGACGGCCGGTCGAGGTGAAAGCCGAGCGCGTAGAGAACGGCTACGAAGGGCACGACGAAACCCAGCAGGCTCTTCCACCAGATGACAGGCCTGCGGCCGGTTGCGTTCTGCACCCTCTCCGCGTTCCGGCTGAGGGCGCGGTGAATCAGCCATCCGATGACCAGCGCCGCCAGCACGGCCAGAAAATTCAGGCTGATCGTGAACGGCCCGAGCGTAAGGGCGCCGAGGCTGCGGTCGAACATCGGCCCGGCGATATAGATGCCCCGGTTGGTGATCGCCATGGTGTCGAACAGCTTCATCGTCGCCGCCGGATTCTCGCCCCTGAAGGCGTTCGGCGCGGGCATGCTCTCACTGAAAATGGCGAAGACCACGAGGATCCAGATCAGAAGCGGCACATTGCGGAAAATCTCGACATAGATCGCCGCCAGGCGGGAGACGAGCCAGTTGTTGGAAAGACGCAGTACGCCGCCGATGACGCCGATGATCGTTGCCGTCACGCAGCCCATCACCGCGAGAAGCAGCGTGTTCATCAGTCCGACCAGCAGGGCGCGGCCATGAGTGCTGTCGTTGGAATATTCGATCAGCCGCTGGTTGATATCGTAACCCGCTCGGACATTGAGAAAGCCGAAATTGAAATCCTTGCCGAGCGCCCGGAGGTTGTCGACCGCGTTGTGGACAAGCCACGCAGCCCCCGCCATGAACGCCATAAGGAAAATGATCTGTATCGTCAGCGCGCGGTAACGCGTGTCGTAGAGCAGCATGCTCAGACGAAACGTCCCTCGCGGCGGCTGTTCTGTGGTCGTCACCATATTATGGGCTGTCTCCCTGGATTTTGGCCCGGCGCTCTTCGGCGTCGTGGTCCTCAAATCGAAAGGGGCGCCTCCGGTTCCGGAAGCGCCCCCACCGAGATCAGCGGAACGGCGGAGAGTATTGCAGGCCGCCTTGCGTCCATTGCGCGTTCAGCCCGCGCGCAAGGCCGATCGGCGTCGACTCGCCCAGGTGTTTCTCGAAGATCTCGCCGTAGTTGCCCTCGGCCTTGATGGCGCGGTAGGCCCACTGGTTGTCCAACCCGAACATCGCCCCGAGGTTGCCTTCGGTGCCAAGCAGCCGGTTGATCTCCGGGTTCTCGCCCGCCGCTTTCGACAGCTCGTCGATATTGGCGGAGGTCACGCCGTATTCCTCGGCCGCGACGAGGGCGTTCTGCGTCCAGCGCACGATGTCGGCCCATTGATCATCGCCCTGCCGAACCAGCAGTGCCAGCGGTTCTTTGGAGATGATTTCGGGCAGGATGATGTGATTTTCCGGGTCAGGGAAGGTTCCCCGCATCGCGGCAAGGCCGGAGGCATCCGTCGTATAGACGTCGCAGTTGCCGGCGAGATAGGCCTGCTGACCTTCGGCCTGCGTCTCGATCGGCTTGGCCTCATAGGTCATGTTGTTGGTCTTGAAATAGTCGGCGAGGTTCAGTTCCGTCGTCGTCCCGGTCTGGATGCAGACGCGCGCGCCGCCCAGTTCCTTGGCCGAGGTCACGCCCATGTCCTTGCGGATGAGGAAGCCTTGCCCGTCGTAGTAGTTGGTGCCGGTGAAGGTGAACTTCAGGTCCACATCGCGCGAGAAGGTCCAGGTGGTGACGCGGGCCAGAACATCGATCTCCCCGGAGGCCAGCGCGGTGAAGCGGGTCTGGCCGGTGGTCGGGACGAACTTAACCTTCATCGGATCGCCAAGCACCGCGGCAGCCACAGCCCGGCAAAACGCGACGTCGAAACCTTGCCAGACGCCGTTCGCATCCGGGGCGGCAAAGCCCGCGAGGCCGGTGTTCGTTCCGCAGTTCAGTTCGCCGCGCGACTTCACATCGTCAAGCGTCGCGGCGGAAGCGGCGCTTGCAAGCCCGATCCCTGCCAGCGCGCCGAGAAATACCTTCGTTTTCATAGATTACCTTTCCTGATGGTCAGCCCCTTGCGGAGCACTGGCCCCGGAATTCCTCCCGGTGTCCGACAGCGTTGCGAGAACCGCCGCCCAGCAGGCAAATCTTGCGCGGGACGTCCTGAAAACGTCAATAGGATCGTCGCTTACGGACGATGTGCCGCGAATGGACATCACACTCACGGTTAAAATGCTTAAAAAGTGTGCAAAAAATTTAATCAGCGCGACGGTAGAGGCTCATGAAACGGGCGGCATCGAGGAAATCCGTGCGCCGTTGCGCGGCCTGCGCCTCCGCCTGCTCGTCCCGGCCCCAGATTTCGGCCTGCCAGTCTTCATCGAGGCGCGACAGATCCCATGCTTCCTCCGGAGCGAGCCGTCCTTCCGCCACCGCCAGCCCAAGGATCAGAGAGCCGCTGAGCGCCACGAGATCATGGAGCGCGGTGAGCTCGAACGGATCGAACGTCGCCACGCGCGCTTCCAGCTGCGCGAGCGTCGCCGGCGGCTGCGCCTTGAACATCACACCGGTCGTCACGGACAGCGGCGCCGCCAGCGCCTCCCCCGCCCAGAGAAGCAGCGGATCCCAGCGGTCCGCCTGCCGCGCCACCAGTTCCGCCGGCGCTTCCGCCCGATAGGCCAGCAGGTCCGTTCCGCCGTAGTCGCCGACGATCTCCGCCACCGCGTCCCGCTGGCCGGTCACCTTGTCGATCGCGGAATTGGCCATCCGCGTCAGCGGCATCGTCTCCGGCGCGACATGCTCCTGCTGAGCCTCCCATTCGGCGGCAAGCGCCTCGGCAAGCGCGCGACTCCGCACGCGAAGCGGCTGGCGCGCAGGTGTCCTCAGTGGCCGGCCATCCAGCGCGACGCCGTAGTCATTGCCCTCTGCCAGCACGGATGTCGCCTTCCAGAACCGCTTCGGCCGCCATTCGCTCATGCCGCAATTCCTCTCCGCTCCAGCACATACGCGAGTTCGGCATAATCGCTCACGATCACGCCCGCCCCGGCATCGCGCAGCCGGTCCGGGCCATGGTATCCCCAAGTGACCCCGATGGTCGGAACACCTGCCGCAGCGCCCATCTCCATATCAAAGCTCGCATCGCCGATCATCACGGCCTGCGCCGGCGCAACACCGGCTGCTGCCAACGCGGCCTCCAACATCGCGGGATGCGGTTTTGACGGATGGTCGTCCGCGACCTGCGTCGTCAGAAAATGCCGGGTGAGGCCGTGCCCCGCCAGCAGCTTGTCCAGCCCCCGCCGCGCCTTGCCCGTAGCAATGCCGAGCAGCGTGTGATCCTCCGCCGCCAGCCCGTCCAGCACCGCGCGGGCGCCCGGATAGAGCGGGGGAATCCCGGGCGCATCTTCGCCGCTAAAGACACCGTGACAGCCCTCGACCATGCGCGTGACATCGGCTCCCGGTGCAAGCCGCGCCAGCGCGACCGGAAGCGACAGACCGACGATGGAGAGCGCCTGTTCCCGCGCGGGCATGGGACGCTCGACCGCCGCCATGGCGGC
Source organism: Haematobacter missouriensis (assembly GCF_000740775.1). Taxonomy (GTDB): domain Bacteria; phylum Pseudomonadota; class Alphaproteobacteria; order Rhodobacterales; family Rhodobacteraceae; genus Haematobacter; species Haematobacter missouriensis. The sequence continues at coordinate 14,780 of NZ_JFGS01000025.1, forward strand.
GGCGATACCTGCAAGGATGGCCTCCTGGCTGTCCACCAGCGTGCCGTCCACGTCGAAGACGACGAGGCGGAGCGCGGTCATTCATCTTCCTCTGCAAAAGGGTCGGCAGGCACGTCGCCCTCCGCCCACTGGAAGGTTTTCCAGGTTCGCTGCATGTGCTCGGGCAACGGAGCCGTCACGGTGATGCGCTTGCCCGTCACAGGATGGTCGAAGGAGAGGGAACGGGCGTGGAGATGCAGCTTCCGGCTGATATCCCCGCCAAGCTGCGACCCCCAGCCATCGCCGAGGTTCTCCTGCCCCGAGCCGCCATACTTCCCGTCGCCCACGATGGGATGGCCTATCTCCGCCATATGGGCACGAAGCTGATGCGTCCGCCCGGTGATCGGCACGAGCGCGACCCAAGAGGCACGGGTGCCAAGGTTCTCCAGCACGGCATAATCGGTGGTCGCGCGCTTTGCGCCCTCCGTTTCCTGCACCTTGGAGGGATGGATGGCGATCATCCGCTCCCCCTCACCGCGCCCACCATGACCCGGCGCCTTGACCAGCCCGTAGCGGATCGTGCCCTTGCGAGGGGCGGGAACGCCCGCCACCGCCGCCCAATAGATCTTGCGTGTCGCGCGGGAGCGGAAGGCTTCCGACAACTCCCGCACCGCGCGATTGGTCCGGGCGAGCAGCAGGACGCCGGAGGTATCCTTGTCCAGCCGGTGCACGAGCTTCGGCTTCTCCGGCAGACCGAACTTCAACGCCTCCGCCAGAGCATCGACATGCCGGTCGGCCAGGCCAGAGCCGCCCTGACTCGGCAGGCCCGGCGGCTTGTTGATGGCGATGATGTGGTCGTCCTTGTAGAGCACGGCGCGGCGGATCATCTCCTCGTCGCTTTCGCTGACGCGGGGTGCCGGGACGCGGCGCTCGACGGGCGGCGCATCGGGGATCGGTGGCACGCGAACGACCATGCCGGGTGCGACACGGCTCGACGCCTTCACCCGGCCGCCGTCGACGCGGATCTGGCCCGTCCGCGCCATCTTCTCGATGGCCCCTTGGTTCAGGGCGGGAAAGTGGCGCTTCAGCCAGCGGTCCAGCCGCTGCTCGCCCTCATCCTCGGCGACAGTAAAGAGTTTAACGCTCATGACATCATGCTCCGCGCAAGGGTCGCGCCTGCGAGAACGGCAAGAAGCGACAGGATGAGAGAACCAGCGACATAGCTCGTGGCAGAGAGCACCCGCCCTTCCTCCCAGAGCGTCAGCGTCTCCAGCGAGAAGGCGGAGAAGGTGGTAAACCCGCCCAGAAGGCCGGTGAGCAACAGGGGCCGCAGATGCGCCGCGATCGACATGGCCAACATCCCCATCACAAAGGATCCGGCGATGTTGACGAGCATCGTGCCCAGCGGAAAGCCCGGCACCACGCGTGCCATGCCCATCGTTGCCGCATAGCGCAGCACTGACCCCGCCGCGCCGCCAAGCGCCACCTGAAGAAAGCTCGTCCAGTTCATCGCGGACCCTTCGCGCGTGGGCCAACCCGTGTCAACCTGCAGCCGGTCTCAACCCGTAGCCAGTGTCAACCTTCACCCCGCTTCTCACGCAGGCGGGCGAAATACTCCAGCCGCTTCTTCAACTCCCGTTCGTAGCCCCGCTCCACTGGCTGATAAAGCACGGGACGCCGCACGCCGTCGGGGAAATAGTTCTGGCCCGAGAAGGCATCCTCCTGATCGTGGTCATAGGCATAACCCGCGCCATAGCCCTGCTCCTTCATCAGCCGGGTCGGAGCGTTCAGGATATGCTTGGGCGGCGGTTCTGAGCCGGTCTTGCGGGCCAGGCCGCGCGCCTCCTTGTAGGCCATGTAACCCGCGTTCGACTTGGGGGCGAGCGCAAGATAGACGAGCGCCTGCGCCAGAGCCAGCTCCCCCTCCGGCGAGCCCAGACGCTCATATATCTCCCACGCATGGAGGCAGACCGTCTGCGCCTGCGGGTCGGTGAGGCCGATATCCTCCACCGCCATCCGGGTTATGCGACGGGCGAGGTAGCGCGGATCCTCCCCACCCTCCAGCATCCGCCCAAACCAGTAGAGCGCCGCATCAGGGTCCGACCCCCGAACGGATTTGTGCAGAGCGGAGATCAGGTTGTAATGCTCGTCACCCGACTTGTCGTATTTCGCCGCCCGCCGCATCAGCCGCTGTCCGAGCTGGCCGGGGTCGAGCGGTTCCTTGACCCGCCAGGCCATGACCTGTTCGATCAGGTTCAGCAGGGCGCGGCCGTCGCCATCCGCCATCTCCAGCAGGGCATCCCGTGCCTCCGGGCGGAGTGGCAGCGGGCGGCCCAGTTCCTTCTCCGCCCGCTGGGCGAGGCGCTCCAGATCGGCCAGCGTCAGCCGCTCCAGCACCATGACCTGCGCCCGCGACAGCAGTGCGGCGTTCAGCTCAAAGGAAGGGTTCTCCGTCGTGGCTCCGACAAGCAGGATCGTGCCATCCTCCATATAGGGAAGGAAGCTGTCCTGCTGCGCCTTGTTGAAGCGGTGGATCTCGTCAACGAACAGCAGCGTCCCCTGACCGTTCTGACGGCGAAGCTTTGCGGCCTCGAACACCTTGCGAAGCTCCGGCACACCGCTGAAGATCGCGCTGATCTGGACGAAGGCCATCTCCGTCGCATCCGCCAGCAGCCGCGCGATGGTCGTTTTCCCGACGCCGGGCGGCCCCCACAGAATCAGAGAGGACAGGCTGCCGGAAGCAAGCATCGCGCCGAGCGGCCCCTCCGGCGCCAGCAGCGCGCCCTGCCCGATGACCTCCGAAATCTCGCGGGGCCGCAGCCGGTCCGCCAGAGGACGCGGAGCCGTGGTTGCCGCCGCCGGAGTGTCCGGGGTATCGAACAGATCGCTCATCCTTCAGCTCCGGAAGCGGAGCAGCGCGCGCCGCCCTTCCCGCTCGTATTCGATCTGCCAGCGGCTCGCCCGCTCCGCATTGGCAGCGCGCAGATCGGCGGTCGTTGCGATCTGTGTCCCGTTTATGTTGCGCAGGATGTCGCCAGGCCGCAGTCCAAGGCCGAGCGTCTCCTGCCCCACATCAGTGATGACCACGCCGGCAAGCCCGTCAGGAAGCGCCATTTCACTCGTCACGGCGGGGTTGAGATTGGCGACCGTATAGCCTTGAAACGGCCCGCCGGTGAGGGTGACGACGTCCCGCGCGGGCGTATCCGGCGGCGCGATAAGCCGGACACGGGTCGTCTCCTGTCTATCCTGCCGGAGATAGGTGACCTCTGTCTCTGCACCGACCCCCCGCACAGACATACGGAAGATCATCTCGGCCGGTGTGTTGACGGGCACGCCGTCAAGCTGAAGGATCACATCCCCTCTGGACAGGCCCGCTTCTGCGAAAGGGCTGCCGGGGGCGAAATCCAGAATGGCCAGGCCCTGAGGCGCCCGCTGACCAAAGCTCTCCGCCATACCTGCATCCACCGCCTGCCCGGCAATCCCGGCCCAGGGACGTTCGAACTTTGTGCGCCCGGCTTCAGCCTGCGTGACGACTGCATGAACCAGATTGGCGGGAATCGCGAAACCGATGCCACTCGACGCGCCGGAAGGGCTGAGGATCGCCGTGTTTATCCCGATGATCCGCCCCGCCACATCCACCAGCGCCCCGCCGGAGTTGCCGGGATTGATCGGCGCATCGGTCTGAATGAAATAGCCCCGCCCGCCGCCGATGCCCAGGTTGGAGCGAGCGAGACCGGAGACGATGCCGCTGGACACGGTCTGCCCAACGCCGAAAGGGTTGCCAATGGCCAGCACGAGCTCCCCCACCTCCACCTCATCGGAGTCTCGGAGCGCGAGCGCGGGAAGACCGCTCGCTCCCTTCAGCCTCAGCACGGCGAGATCGGTCTCCTCGTCCGCCAACAGCACTTCCGCATCGAATTCCCGCCGGTCGGTCAGCACGACACGGATCTGGCTCGCTTCCTTCACGACGTGGAAGTTCGATACGATGATCCCGTCAGCCGTCAAGATCACACCAGACCCCAGAGAACTCTGCACGCGCGGCACCTCCCGCCCAAAATTGCGGAAGATGTCGGCAAAGAAGGGATCGATTCCGAAAGGCGTCTCCCGCTGGGAGACGACCCGTTGCGTGTAGATATTCACGACGGAGGGTGTCGTGGCCTTGACCACCGGCGCGAAGCTCATGGTGATTTCCGCCGGACTGGCCGGAATCGTCTGTGCCGCAAGCGGCTGGACGGCGAGCAACAGTGCAAATGGGGCAGCGATCATGCGCATCGGGCAATCTCCGGGCTGAGGAGCTTGATATGGAGCAGCGGGCGGGCAGGTTCAACGCGGTGCAGCGGCCGGCTGGCCAGCACCCGCACCCACCCGATGCTCCCGCGCCCCAATGCAGCGTTCCGGCGAAGTTGATGAAGATACACTGGTTCTCCACCCCATCAATCATGCGGGCAGGACCGGCGGCCTCCATGTCCAAGGCACAGCGCGCGGCCCAACGCGGCCAGCTCGATGACAGAAGCCCGATGGTCCTCGTGGCTCCCAGCTCTCGTGCGGCGCGGTTCATCCCCGCCACCATCAGCGCATGGACACGGCGCCGCGCCGCCATCGGCACGGTGTGGCAAACGAAACCGCGCGACACCTCCCAGACATGCGGATCCACCGGAGCTTCCTGATAGAGCAAGTCAGAAGGTATGGACCCCAGCAATTCCCGCTGTGCGTCGCGGATCATGTAGCTGTATATGCCGCATTTCGCCGTCGTCGGGGTCAGGCGCATGCCCCCCACCACCCGTCCCAGATCGTGAATGGCGATCCAGCGGGAGGCCGGGGTATCGTACTGATCATACTCCATGCCCATGGCTTCGGGCAGGTTCCATTTGTTCTGAACAATGAAGGACTGGTGGCGCGCGCGCAGCAGATTTGCGAACAGTTCGCCGTGTTTGTGCAGGTTCTCAAAGGAAAGCGTGGTGATTTGCATGGTCGTCTCCGTGGGTTGGGGTAAAGAAATCCGAACCCGCGGCGACGACCCGACGCCTTCCTAGAGCAGCCTGTAATCCTTGGCACGCTGAATCGCCTCGGCCGTGGTGCGCGCCAACAGGCGCTGGCGGGCGGAATTCAACCGCGCTTTCAGGGCGCTTTCGGAGATGTTCAGCTTCGCTGCCGCCGCTGCATGGCGGTCTCCGGCGGCGATGAGGCGCAGGGCTTCTATCTGAGCGGGTGTGAGACTCTCCGGCGGCTCGGTAATCGCATGGATATGGCTCACCAGGTCCGCCGCCTTCGCGATCTCCGCATCCGTGAACTCTCGATCGTTCCGTGCGATACCGGCGATTGTCCGCGAACTTATGGGGCCACAGGCAACGCAGGCGCCGAAACCAAGGCCATAACGCGCCGCTTCCGCCATTATGCCGAATGGATCGATGGTGATCTCGCTCCACCGTGTTGTGCCTTCGGTTGAAAACCCCCAGGCGACAAGCGGGTCCCGCAGCGTGTAGGCCTGCTCGGTGTACCGATCCGTCCAGTCCTGCGGAAAGGTACGGAACATGAGCATGGGTGCGCCGAATCTGATGTGCAGCGCCACGTAATACCCCACCGGCGCAAGACGGGCGAGATTGCGAAGTTCGAGCTCGAGGCCTACCGTCAAGGACATGTCTTTTTAGACAAGTTGTGCCCTGCGCCGTCAACTTTAAATTGTGGATCCATCGACCGCCGGTCGAAAGGTGTTTCAATGCGATCCATAAGCCCAGACCTCTTTGCAAAACTCATGCGCCTTCCCGCGAATGACCGTTTCGATCTTCTCGAATTCATCGGCGCAACACCGATGGAAGACTTGGATCTCGACGAACTGATAGAACAGATCACAACACAGGTCTCAGATATCTCCTCATATGCGAAGGACGCATATCAATAATTAATAGCCTGAGTAAAAAGAAAATACCCCGCCTATGGGCGGGGTACCTCAATTCTAGTGTAGAGCCGGCATTATTCGGCGTCGGCGAACTCTGCTTCAACGCGCGCCTTGTCGGCAGCGCCTTTGGCAGCGGGATCGCGATCGACGAATTCGATGATCGCCATCGGCGCCATGTCACCGTAGCGGAAGCCCGCCTTCATGATACGGACATAGCCACCCTGACGCTCTTTGTAGCGCGGGCCAAGCACGTCGAACAGTTTCGCGACATAGGCGTCTTGCTTGAGCTGCGCGGCAGCCTGACGGCGGGCGTGCAGATCCCCACGCTTGGCGAGCGTGATGAGCTTCTCGATGATCGGACGCAATTCCTTGGCTTTCGGAAGCGTCGTCTTGATCTGCTCATGCTCGATGAGCGAGCCGGACATGTTGGCGAAGAGCGCCTTGCGGTGCTCGTGCGTGCGGTTCAGGCGGCGGTATCCGCGGGCGTGACGCATGGTCTTACTCCTTTTGCTTTGTCCGGCGCGGATGCGAACCGCGCTCTCCTTGGGGCGGAATTGCCCATGATTTCCCCGGCAGTCCGGGCATTCGGGGCGCCTCTAGCGAAACGCCCCGCAAAGGTCAATCAGAACTGATCTTCAAACCGCTTGGCGAGGTCTTCGATGTTCTCCGGCGGCCAGTCCTCGACTTCCATGCCGAGGTGCAGACCCATGCCGGACAGCACTTCCTTAATCTCGTTGAGCGACTTGCGGCCGAAGTTCGGCGTCCGAAGCATCTCGGCTTCCGTCTTCTGGATCAGATCGCCGATATAGACGATATTGTCGTTCTTCAGGCAGTTGGCCGAGCGGACCGACAGTTCGAGTTCGTCCACCTTCTTCAGCAGCAGCGGGTTGAACTCCAGCCCGTCCTCCGCGTCCTGACGCGTGGCCGATTCCGGCTCTTCGAAGTTGACGAAGACGGTGAGCTGGTCCTGCAGGATGCGCGCGGCGAAAGCCACAGCGTCGTCCGGCGTGACGGAGCCATCGGTTTCGATCTTCATGGTAAGCTTGTCGTAATCAAGCACCTGGCCCTCGCGGGTAGGTGTGACTTCATAGGCAACCTTCTTCACCGGCGAGTAAATCGCATCGATCGGAATGAGCCCGATCGGCGCGTCTTCCGGCCGGTTCTTGTCCGCCGCAACATAGCCCTTGCCCGTGTTCACGGTCAGTTCCATGAACAGGTTCGCGCCGTCGTCCAGATGGCAGATGACATGCTCCTTGTTCAGCACCTCGATGCCGTTCGATTCGGAGATATCACCACCGGTCACGATGCCCGGCCCCTTGGCGGAGATCGTCAGTCGTTTCGGCCCTTCGACTTCCATCTTGAGCGCGACACCCTTCAGATTGAGGACGATGTCCGTGACATCCTCACGCACACCCGAGATCGAGGAGAACTCGTGCAGCACATTGTCGATCTGGATCGCAGTGATCGCGGCGCCCTGAAGCGAAGACATCAACACACGGCGCAGCGCGTTGCCGAGGGTCAGACCGAACCCACGCTCCAGCGGCTCGGCAACCACCGTCGCCTGACGGGACGCGTCGGGGCCAGCCTTGACCTCGAGTTGGGTCGGCTTGATGAGTTCCTGCCAGTTCTTGTGGATCATGCAATTGCCTCCATACCTGTCCCGCGGCGCATGAACCGGTTGCCGCAGAACGCCCGAGGTTCAGAATGACGCACTCGGGCCGCGCGAATTTCGCGCGACCCGAGCAAAATTTTCGATTCCTCAGACCCGACGGCGCTTCGGCGGACGGCAGCCGTTGTGCGCGAGCGGCGTAACATCGCGGATCGAGGTGATGTTGAACCCGACGGCGGCCAGCGCGCGGAGCGCCGATTCACGACCGGAGCCGGGGCCCTGCACTTCGACTTCCAAGGTACGGACGCCATGTTCCTGCGCCTTGCGGCCAGCGTCTTCCGCAGCCATCTGCGCCGCATAGGGCGTGGATTTCCGCGAACCCTTGAAGCCCATCGTGCCGGCGGAAGACCAGGCGATCGCATTGCCCTGCACGTCGGAGATCAGGATCTTGGTGTTGTTGAACGAGGAGTTCACGTGAGCAACGCCAGCGGCGATGTTCTTGCGCTCCTTGCGCTTGATACGGGTCTTGTCGCGAGCCATGATACCCTCCCCTTACTTCTTCTTGCCGGCGATCGGCTTCGCCGGGCCCTTACGGGTGCGGGCGTTGGTGTGCGTCCGCTGACCGCGGACCGGGAGGTTGCGACGATGGCGAAGGCCGCGGTAGGCGCCGAGATCCATCAGACGCTTGATGTTCATCTGAACTTCGCGGCGCAGATCGCCTTCGACGGTCAGGTTGGCGTCGATGTATTCGCGGATCGCAAGCACTTCGGCGTCGGAAAGATCGTTCACGCGGCGCGACGGATCGATACCGACAGCCTGCACGACTTCATCGGCGATCTTCGGGCCGATACCGTGGATATAGGTCAGCGCGATCGGAACGCGCTTACCCGTGGGGATGTTTACACCAGCAATACGTGCCACTAGGGCTTCCTTTTCTGTTGCGGTTCCGTAATGCCGGAACCTTTTTTCACAACGCGGGTTTTGCGGTATGAACCGATCCCCACACGCTCTGACCTGAAGGGCGGACAGAAGCCGCCCGTCAGGACGATTCTCTTGCGAGAGGCTGTGATCTATGGGCTTTGACGTCTCAGGTCAAGAGGCGTCAATCGCGGATCAGCTCTTGTCAAGCACCTTACGGACAGCTTCTGAAACTGCTTCCGGCTCATCAAGGCCATCGACGGAAGAGAGCATCTCCTTGGCGTAGTAGTACCCGATCAGCGGCGAGGTCTTCTTGTAGTACTCCATCAACCGCTTGGTCAGGCTCGCCTCGTTGTCATCGGCGCGGCGACGAAGATCGGTGGAACCGCAGACATCGCAGACGCCGGCCACTTTCGTGGGCTTGGTGACGTCGTGATACACTTCGCCGCAATTGCCGCAGGTGAACCGCCCGGTGATCCGCGACACCAGCGCCGCGTCATCCACCTGCATCTCGATCACCGCGTCGAGGGACTGGCCCACGCGGTCCAGCATCGCGCCAAGCGCATCGGCCTGCGGCAACGTCCGCGGGAAACCGTCGAAGATAAATCCGGAACCTTCAGCGCCTGTGATCCGCTCCTCGATAAGACCGATCACGATCTCATCGGTCACGAGTTGGCCACTATCCATGACTTCGGCGACCTTGCGGCCCATGTCCGTCCCGGAGTGCCGCGCTTCCCGCAGCATATCCCCGGTCGAAAGCTGGACCATGCCACGCTCCTCCACGAGACGGCGGGCCTGAGTACCCTTCCCCGCCCCCGGCGGCCCTAGCAGTATGACGTTCATCGCCGAATCGTTCCCCCTTTACGCGCCGTGCCGTTGCGTCTTTTGCCGCGCAACTGGCTCTTTTCGATCAGCCCTTCATACTGGTGCGCCAACAGGTGCGACTGGACCTGAGAGATCGTGTCCATGGTCACCGAGACGACAATCAGCACGGACGTGCCGCCGAAGTAGAAGGGAATACCCATCTGGAACCGCAGGATCTCCGGCAGAAGGACCACGGCCACGAGGTAGGCCGACCCAAGCACGAGGATCCGATTAACCACGTAGTTCAGATATTCCTCGGTCTTCTTGCCGGGGCGAATGCCTGGAATAAAGCCGTTCTGGTTCTTCAGGTTGTCGGCGACGTCGTCCGTCTTGAAGGCGACGTTCGCTGTATAGAAATAAGCGAAGAACACGATCATAGCCGCGAAGAACAGCATGTAGAGCGGCTGACCCGGCCCGAAGTAAGCCAGCAGCCACGACATCACCGGCCCGGTCTGTCCGCCGGAGAAGGTTGCGATCGTCGTCGGCAGCAGCAGCAGCGAGGAGGCGAAGATCGCCGGGATGACGCCCGCCGGGTTCACCTTGATAGGCAGGTGAGAGGAGCCGCCGTCATAGACCTTCATCCCCACCTGACGGCGCGGATACTGGATATGAATCTTGCGAAGCGCGCGCTCCATGAACACCACGAAGGCCACAACCAGCACGACCATCAGCAGTACGCCGATGATAACGGCAGGCGAGATCGCACCGGAGCGTCCCTGGCTCAGGAACCGCGCAAGCGCCGCGGGAACCTCAGCGATAATGCCGACGAAGATGATGAGCGAGATGCCGTTGCCGATGCCGCGTGCGGTGATCTGCTCACCCAGCCACATCAGGAACATCGTGCCGCCGACCAAAGTGATCACGCAGGCCACGCGGAAGAACATCCCCGGATCGGCGACAAGCCCCCCGGCCTCAAGACTGACCGCCAGCCCCCAGGCCTGAAAGATCGCCAGCGCGACGGTCCCGTAGCGGGTATATTGGTTGATCTTCTTCCGTCCCGCCTCACCCTCTTTCTTCAGGCCCTGAAGGGAGGGGATCATCGCGACGAGAAGCTGCACGATGATGGAGGCGGAGATATAGGGCATGATGCCGAGCGCAAAGACCCCCATCCGCCCGAGCGCACCGCCGGTGAACATCGTCAGGATGCCACCCAGCCCGGTCTGTGCCTGCTCCATGAAATTGCGCAGCGCTGCTGCATCAATACCCGGAACGGGGATGTAGGTGCCGAGCCGGTAGACGATCAGCAACCCGATGGTGAAGAAGATGCGGTGGCGCAGGTCGGTCGCCTTGCCGAGGGTTCCCCAGCTCAGGTTCGCGGCCATTTGCTCAGCAGCAGATGCCATGCCCAGACTCTTTCCGAGACCACGTCTCTTTCATGGACAGCGCCGCCGGCCCGTTGACCGGTCCGGCGGCGCGGAAAAGCTCGTCGCAGGTGTATGCGGCAGAGACGCCGCATACAACGCCTTATTCGGCGGCGGCGACAGCAACTTTCAGGGAGCCACCAGCTTTCTCAACCGCCTCGATGGCCGATTGGGACGCGCCGGACACTTCAAGCGCGAGCTTCGCCGTCACGTCGCCCTTCGCCAGAACCCGGATACCGTCGAGCTTGCGGCGCACCAGACCGGAGGTCACAAGGACGTCTTCCGTGATCGGCTGTGCGGCGTCGAGCTTGCCAGCGTCAACGAACTTCTGGATCAGACCGAGGTTGATCACGGCGTAGGACTTCGCATTCGGCTTGGTGAAGCCGCGCTTCGGCAGGCGCCGGTAGAGCGGCATCTGGCCACCCTCGTAGCCGTTCAGCGCAACGCCCGAGCGGGATTTCTGACCCTTGATACCACGACCGGCGGTCTTGCCCTTGCCGGAGCCGGGACCACGCGCCACACGTTTCTTCTTGCGGGCCGCGCCTTCGTTGTCGTGGAGTTCGTTCAGTTTCATATCGCTTCTCCTTACCGGAATCGCCCCCGAAGCGACTTGGGCGAACACGGCATATGGGTGATTCAGAAAAGGCCCATCACGGACCACCGGCGGCATATACCGGTTGCGTGGGGGTGGATCAAGGCACTTCGCGCTTTCACCACGGTATTGTTGAGACCTGAAGACAGCAACCGGCCCCAAAAGCAGAACGCCCCGGTCCTGCGACCGGGGCGTTCTGACGGCTGACAACCGAGGTCAGCCCTTTTCTTCCACGATCTGCACGAGATGCGGGATCGAGTTCACCATGCCGCGGATGGAGGGCGTATCCTCCAGCTCACGGGTGCGGTGCATCTTGTTGAGGCCGAGCCCGATCAGCGTGCGCTGCTGGCTGGCCGGACGGCGGATCGGGGAGCCGATCTGCTTCACAACGATGGTTTTCGCCATTGTTCCGCTCCTTACGCTTCTGCCGCTTCGGCTTCGGCGCGCTTCAGGATGTCGCCCACTTTCTTGCCGCGACGCTGCGCGACCGAACGGGGGCTGGCTTCCTTCTGCAGGCCGTCGATGGTGGCCCGGATCATGTTATAGGGGTTTTGCGACCCCAGCGATTTCGCCACCACATCCTGGAGGCCCAGCATCTCGAACACAGCGCGCATCGGCCCGCCCGCGATGATCCCGGTACCCGGAGCGGCGGTCCGCATCACCACCTTGCCGGCGCCGTGACGGCCCTCGATGTCGTGGTGCAGGGTGCGGCCTTCGCGCAGCGGCACGCGGATCAGGCTGCGTTTCGCCTGCTCGGTGGCCTTGCGGATCGCTTCCGGCACTTCCTTGGCCTTGCCCTTGCCGAAGCCGACACGGCCCCGCTGGTCGCCGACCACCACGAGAGCGGCGAAGCCGAACCGCTTGCCCCCCTTGACGGTCTTGGACACACGGTTGATCGCCACGAGACGATCGGCGAATTCCGGGGTTTCCTCGCGTTCGCGACGATCCCGGCGGTTCTCACGTTCTGCCATACGGCATTCCTTCTTTCAGGGGGCATGATGGCCCGGCTGATTCAATCCAGGTCGGTGCGGCCCCAGTCGGTGCACAGGCCACATCTCCGGATCATCGAGGCGACGCGTCCGACGCCGCCTTCACTTCCGTCAGAGATACGCCGCGCCCTGAAGGCACGGCGTATCATTTCCGGTGCCTCCCGCCGTGGCGGGAGACGACATCAGAACTTCAGGCCGCCCTCGCGGGCCGCATCGGCAAGCGCCTTGATCTTGCCGTGAAACAGGAAACCACCGCGGTCGAAGTAAACTTCTTCCACACCGGCTTTCTTGGCCCGCTCGGCAATCGCTGCGCCGATCTTGCCCGCTGCTTCGACGTTGTTCTTGCCGACCAGTCCAAGATCCTTTTCGAGGGTCGAGGCAGCCGCCACGGTCACGCCCTTCGCGTCGTCGATCAGCTGAACGCTGATATTCTTCGACGAGCGGTGAACCGACAGGCGCAGGCGCCCGTTGGCCTGGGCCCGCAGTTTGTTCCGGACGCGCAGGCGGCGCTTCAGGAACAGCTCTCGCTTTGTGTTCGCCATCTGTTGCGTCCTTACTTCTTCTTGCCTTCCTTACGGAAGATGTACTCGTCTTTGTACTTGATCCCCTTGCCCTTGTAGGGCTCCGGGGAACGCCATTCGCGGATATTGGCCGCGACCTGACCGACGAGCTGCTGATCCATGCCTTCGACAACGATCTCCGTCTGCTTCGGAGCGGTGATCGTCACGCCTTGCGGCACTTCGAAGTTCACTTCGTGGCTGTAGCCCAGCGAGAGCTTCAGGACGTTGCCGGTCATCGCGGCGCGGTAACCCACACCGTTGATCTCCAGCTCCTTCTTGAAGCCCGTCGTTACGCCCTGCACCAGGTTCGAAACCATCGTGCGGGACATACCCCACTGCGCACGCGCCCGTTTGGACAGGCCGCGCGGCTGGACTTTCACCAGGTTGTCTTCGACCGTGATCGACACATCATCGGTCGCGGTGAAGCTGCGCGTGCCCTTCGGGCCCTTCACTTCGATCGTCTGACCGGAAACGGAGGCGGTGACCCCCTTCGGCAGCTCGACCGGTTTTTTCCCAATACGAGACATTGCCTACTCCTCAGAACACAGTGCAGAGCACTTCGCCGCCAACATTGGCGGTGCGCGCAGCCGTATCCGACATCACACCCTTGGGCGTCGAGACGATCGAAACGCCCAGGCCATTACGCGGAGACGGCAGATCGTTCACCGCCATGTACACCCGCCGACCCGGCTTCGACACCCGCTTCAGTTCACGGATGACCGGGGTGCCCTCGAAGTACTTCAGGCTGATCACGAGTTCGTCGAGACCTTTCTCGGTCTTCGCGCGCTCATAACCGCGGATGTAACCTTCGTCGCGGAGCACGTCGAGCACCCAAGCGCGGAGCTTGGAGGCGGGCGTGTTAACGGTGGATTTGCCACGCATCTGCGCGTTGCGGATACGGGTCAGCATATCGCCGATAGGATCGTTCACAGACATCGCGACCTCCTTACCAGCTCGATTTCACCATGCCCGGGATCTGGCCGAAGGAGGCCAGCTCACGGAGCATGATCCGGGACATTTTCAACTTGCGGTAGTAGGCCCTCGGGCGACCCGTCAGCTCGCAACGGTTGTGAAGCCGCGTGGCCGAGGAGTTGCGCGGAAGTTCCGCAAGTTTCAACGAAGCCTTGAAGCGCTGCTCCATCGGCAGCTCCTCATTGGCGATGACGGTCTTCAGAGCCGCGCGCTTGCTGGCGTATTGCGCCACCAGCTTCTCGCGCTTCTTCTGACGTTCGACCATGGATTTCTTGGCCATGTGTTTCAGTCTCCTCGCGCGATCAGCTGTTGAAGGGCATGCTGAATTGCTTCAGCAGCGCCTTCGCTTCCGCGTCGGTCGCCGCGGTGGTGCAGATGATGATGTCCATGCCGAGAACCTCATCGACCTTGTCGAAGTTGATCTCGGGGAACACGATGTGCTCCTTCAGGCCCATGGCGTAGTTGCCACGGCCGTCGAAGGACGAACCCTTGACGCCGCGGAAGTCGCGAACGCGGGGAAGCGCGATCGTGATCAGGCGGTCGAGGAATTCATACATCCGGTCGCCACGGAGGGTCACCTTGGTGCCGAGCGGCATTTCCTCACGGACGCGGAAGCCAGCGATCGACTTCTTGGCATGCGTGACGACAGCCTTCTGACCGGCGATGAGCGACAGCTCCTCGGCGGCCTGCTTGACCTTCTTGGTGTCCTTGACCGCTTCGCCGACGCCCATATTCAGCACGATCTTGTCGAGCCGAGGAATCTGCATGTCGTTCTTGTAGGAGAATTCCTCCTTCAGAGCGGCACGCACCGTTTCCTTGTAGAGCGTCTTGAGGCGCGGGGTGTAGTTCGCAGCGTCAAGCATCAGATCGCCTCCCCGGTGGTCTTGGCGAAGCGCACCTTCTTGCCGTCTTCAAAGCGGAAGCCGACGCGGGTAGCCTTGCCGTTGGTGTCCAGCAGCGCGAGGTTGGAGAGCTGGATCGGAGCCGCCTTCGGGATCCGGCCGCCCTGGCTTGCCTGCGACTGGCGGGTGTGGCGGATGACGATATTCACGCCATCGACAACAGCTTTGTTCTCCTTCGGGAGAACCTGGGTGATCTCACCCTGCTTGCCCTTGTCCTTGCCGGTGAGCACGACGACCTTGTCGCCCTTTTTCAGCTTGGCGGCCATCACAGCACCTCCGGCGCGAGGCTGATGATTTTCATGAAGTTCTTCGCGCGAAGCTCACGCACCACCGGTCCGAAGATACGCGTCCCGACCGGTTCACCCTGGTTGTTCAGGATGACGGCCGCGTTGCGGTCGAAACGGATGGAGGTGCCGTCTTCACGGCGGACTTCCTTGGCGGTGCGAACGACGACGGCCTTGCGAACGTCACCTTTCTTCACGCGACCGCGCGGAATGGCTTCCTTGACCGACACCACGATGATGTCGCCCACGGAGGCATACCGCCGATGCGAGCCGCCCAGAACCTTGATGCACTGCACCCGGCGAGCGCCGGAGTTATCAGCGACATCCAGATTGGTCTGCATCTGGATCATTGGGTTACTCCCGACCTTTGGGGACGGTTATCAGCCGCCGCCCCAGGGTTTCGATGTATCTGGCTCAGGCCTGAGCGTCGCTCACGACCGTCCAGCGTTTCGTCTTCGAAATCGGCGCGCATTCCTCGATACGAACGCTGTCGCCGACCTTGAACTGGTTCTCCGCGTCATGGGCGCGGTATTTCTTCGACTTCCGAACCGTCTTTTTCATCACGGGGTGCGTGAACCGGCGCTCGACCAGCACGGTGATCGTCTGATCGTTCTTGTCAGAGGTGACGGTGCCTTGCAGGATACGTTTGGGCATCTCGTGATCCTCAGTTCGCCGCCGCGGCAGCGGCTTTCTGGTTCAGAATGGTCTTAACGCGCGCGGCGTCACGGCGGACCTGCCGGATGCGGGCGGTATTCTCGAGTTGGCCGGTCGCCTTCTGGAAACGGAGGTTAAACGCCTCCTTCTTCAGTGCGACCAGCTCGTCCCGGAGCTGGTCCGGGGTCTTGCTGCTAAGTTCTTGGGCGCTCATCGCCTTATTCCTTTCACAATCACCGGACGGCCCCTTCTGCAAGGGTGACCTGCAACCCGGTGGATCAATGAGGTACCGACGATTCCGGGAACCCCGGACTCGCGGATGCGGCTTCCTACAGGAAGAAGGCCGCGGGGGCAAGGAAAAGTTATGCCAGCCGGTCCAGCATCGCCCGGATGGCGTGCGCGACGAGCCCCGACTGCTCCATATGCACCATGTGCCCGGCATAAGGGATCAATGCCAACGCCGCACTAGGTATCGCCTCGGCGAGGGCAACCGTCTCCAGCCGGGAGACGAGTTCGTCCGCGTCACCGTTCAGGATCAGCACCGGCAGCGCGATCCGCTCGATGCCCACCGGGTAATTCCCCGGACCACCGTCCAGCCACAACGCCTTGACCAGATCGAAGAGCCGCTCGAAATCGGGCGCGGGGTTTTCCGCCTCATAGCTGGCGACATCTTCCGGGAATCGGTTGCGCCAGAATTCTGCGGTGAGCGGCAGGAAAAACTTCGCCGCGGCCTGTGGCGGAGGCGGCGCGACACTGCCGCCGATGCTCACAACCCCCGCCAACGACGGTCCGCGAGCCGCGAGCTCCAATGCGATCACACCACCATCGCTATGCCCGATGACCAGGGGTCGCTCCAGCCCAAGCGCCGAGATCACCGCCGCGGCATCGTCGGCAAGGTGCTGGTAGGTGAGCCTGCCCTGCCCCAGCGAGGACGCGCCATGTCCGCGCGTATCCATCAGCAAACACCGCGCCTTTGGGAATTCCGCCGCCAGAGGCGCCATCTCCCGCAGCGCGCCGAGACCCCCGTGGAGGAACAGCATCGCCCTTCCCTCAGGAGCACCGCGCTCTGCGATATGCAGCAGCGCCCCGCCGGATGACACCCGATGTTCCATCAGCCCCCCAATGCAAAAGGCCCCCCGCTCGGGGAGGCCCTTCACTTAATGCAGTGGCGGAGTCTTACCAGTCTTCGCGGGTGATAACCCGGGTCGTGACCGGAAGCTTCATCGCGCCGAGCCGAAGCGCCTCGCGGGCGATCGACTCGTTCACGCCGTCGATCTCGAACATGATCCGCCCGGGTTTAACGCGCGCGGCCCAGAAATCGACGGAGCCCTTACCTTTACCCATCCGCACTTCGGTCGGTTTCGAAGTGACCGGAACGTCCGGGAAAATCCGGATCCAGACCCGGCCCTGACGCTTCATGTGGCGGGTGATCGCGCGGCGGGCCGCTTCGATCTGGCGGGCGGTGACCCGCTCCGGCTCGGTCGCTTTCAGACCAAAGGACCCGAAGTTCAGCAGGAAGCCGCCCTTCGCCTCACCGTGGATACGGCCCTTGTGCTGTTTGCGGAACTTCGTCCGTTTAGGTTGCAGCATCTCGTTCTACTCCTCAGCGGTCGCCACGCTCACGGCGCGGACCACGCGGCGCGGGACCATCCTGGGACTCGATCGCGCGGCGGTCATGCGCCTGCGGGTCGTGCTCCATGATCTCGCCTTTGAAGATCCACACCTTCACACCGATGATGCCGTAGGGCGTCATGGCTTCGGACGTCGCATAGTCGATATCAGCGCGCAGCGTGTGCAGCGGCACGCGGCCCTCGCGGTACCATTCGGTCCGCGCGATCTCCGCGCCACCGAGACGGCCCCCGACGTTCACGCGGATGCCGAGGGCACCCATGCGCATCGCGTTCTGCACGGCACGCTTCATGGCGCGACGGAAGGATACGCGACGCTCCATCTGCTGCGCGATCGACTCGGCCACCAGTTGCGCATCAAGCTCGGGCTTGCGCACTTCAACGATGTTGAGGTGCAGTTCGGACGCCGTGAACTTCGAGAGCTTCTTGCGAAGCACTTCGATATCAGCGCCTTTCTTGCCGATGATAACGCCCGGACGGGCGGTATAGATCGTGACGCGGCACTTCTTGTGCGGACGCTCGATCACCACCTTGGAGATACCAGCGGCCTTGCACTCCTTGTGGATGAATTCCCGCATCTTGATGTCTTCAAGAAGCAGGTTGCCGTAGTCCTTGGTGTCGGCGAACCAGCGGCTGTCCCAGGTGCGGTTGACCTGGAGGCGCATCCCAATCGGGTTGACCTTCTGACCCATTACGCTTGCTCCTCGACTTGCCGCACCTTGATGGTCAGCTCGGAAAACGGTTTCACGATCTTGCCGAACCGGCCGCGGGCGCGCGGGCGGCCGCGTTTCATGACCATGTTCTTGCCGACGAAGGCTTCCGCGACGACCAGTTCGTCCACGTCGAGCCCGTGGTTGTTCTCGGCGTTTGCGATAGCCGACTGAAGACACTTACGCACGTCGATGGCGATGCGCTTGTGCGAGAAGGTGAGATCGGCCAGCGCCTTGTCCACCTTCTTGCCACGAATGAGCGCCGCGACGAGATTCAGTTTCTGCGGCGAGGTGCGAAGCATGCGCAGCTTCGCCATCGCCTCATTTTCCGCCACGCGGCGCGGATTCTTTTCCTGACCCATGGCTTACTTCCTTTTGGCTTTCTTGTCGGCCGCGTGACCGTAGTAGGTCCGCGTCGGCGAGTATTCACCGAATTTCTGGCCGATCATCTCCTCGGTGACGTTCACCGGGATATGCTTCTGACCATTGTAGACACCGAAGGTCAGCCCCACGAACTGGGGAAGAATGGTCGAACGACGCGACCAGATCTTGATGACTTCCGACCGCCCGGATTCACGGGACTTCTCCGCCTTGCGAAGCACATAGGCATCGACAAAGGGGCCTTTCCAAACAGAACGCGCCATGGATTACCGCCCCTTCTTCGCGTGACGCGAGCGGACGATATATTTGTCCGTCGCCTTGTTGCTGCGGGTCTTCTTACCCTTGGTGTCTTTGCCCCACGGCGTAACCGGGGTCCGGCCACCGGAGGTGCGGCCCTCACCACCACCATGCGGGTGGTCGATCGGGTTCATCGCAACACCGCGGACCGACGGACGGATACCGAGGTGGCGGTTCCGACCGGCTTTACCGAGGTTTTGGTTCGAGTTGTCAGGGTTCGACACGGCGCCAACGGTGGCCATGCATTCCTGACGGACCATGCGCAGCTCGCCCGAGGAGAGGCGGATCTGGGCATAGCCGCCGTCCCGGCCGACGAACTGGGCATAGGTGCCGGCGGCGCGCGCGATCTGACCGCCCTTGCCGGGCTTCAGTTCGACGTTGTGCACGATCGTGCCGAGCGGCATGCCGGAGAACGGCATCGCGTTACCCGGCTTCACATCGGTCTTGGCGCCGGCCACGACCTTGTCACCCACGGCAAGACGCTGGGGCGCAAGGATATAGGCCTGTTCGCCGTCCTCATATTTAACGAGCGCGATGAACGCGGTGCGGTTCGGGTCATATTCGATCCGCTCGACGACAGCCGCCACATCGAACTTCGTCCGCTTGAAGTCCACGATACGATAGAGACGCTTTGCGCCCCCGCCCTTGCGGCGCATCGTGATCCGTCCGGTGTTGTTCCGGCCGCCATTCTTCGTCAGACCCTCGGTGAGAGATTTGACGGGGCGTCCTTTCCAAAGCTCCGAACGGTCGATCAGAACCAGCCCACGCTGGCCAGGCGTCGTCGGCTTATACGACTTGAGTGCCATGCTTTCTGTCTTCCGTCTGCTTGCGGGCGCGGCCGAATGCGTCGCCCGGGGGTTATAGGGCTCCGAAGATCCCCGCTGAGTGCACTTTCGGCAATGAAAGCTACGCTTCTGCTGAAAGCGCGTGGCCCCGGAAGAGTCCGGGGCCACGAGATTCGTGCGGCTACGTATCAGACGCCCGGCTCAGAGGCCAGTGGAAACGTCGATCGTGTTGCCTTCTTCCAGCGTCACATAGGCCTTCTTGATGTCCGAGCGGACGCCGGTGCGGCCGCGGAACTTCTTGACCTTGCCTTTGGTGATGGTGGTGTTCACCGCCTTCACCTTGACGCCGAAGACCGTCTCGACGGCTTCCTTGATCTCGGGCTTGGACGCATCGCGCCGCACCTCGAAGACCACCGCATTCGCCTCGGAGGCGAGGGTCGCCTTCTCGGTGATGATCGGCTTGCGGATCACGTCGTAGTGTTCGGGTTTCACGCTCATTTCAGGCGAGCCTCCAGAGCTTCGACACCCGCCTTCGTGATCACGAGCGTGTCACGCTTCAGGATGTCATAGACGTTCGCCCCGATGGTCGGCAGAATATCGATGCCTTCGATGTTCCGCGCCGCCTTGGCGAAGTTCTCGTTGACCTCTGCGCCGTCGATGATGAGCACGCGCTTCCAGCCGAGATCCTTCGCGGCCTTGGCGAGTTGCGCGGTCTTGGCTTCCGCCAGCTCCGCGGAGTCGATCACCACCAGCTTGCCATCCTTCGCCTTCGCCGAAAGCGCGTGCTTGAGGCCAAGCGCGCGGAACTTCTTCGGCAGATCGAAGGCGTGGCTGCGGGGCGTCGGGCCCTTGTAGACACCACCGTGACGGAAGATCGGCGCCTTGCGGGAGCCGTGGCGTGCGCCACCGGTGCCCTTCTGGCGATAGATCTTCTTCGTCGAATACGACACGTCGGATTTACCCAGCACCGAGTGGGTGCCGGCCTGGGCCTTCGCCCGCTGCCAGTTCACCACCCGGTGAAGGATGTCGGCGCGGGGTTCCAGGCCGAAGATCTCGTCGGCGAGATCGATCGACCCGGCGGACCCGGCGTCCAGCTTGATCACGTCGAGTTTCATTCCTCGTTCCCCTTCGAGTCAGAGGCCTTGGCTTCGATTTCGGCCGCCTCGATGGCAGCCTGCTCAGCCTCGGCCGCGGCCAGACGGGCGGCTTCCTCTTCGGCAGCCGCCGCAGCGGCAGCTTCCTCGGCAGCGCGACGCGCGGCCTCGGCATGCGACTTCAGCGCGGCCGGGAGAATGACATTCTCGGGTACCGGCTTCTTCACCGCGTCCTTCACCGTAACCCAGCCGCCAGCCGAACCCGGCACGGCGCCTTTGACCATGATGAGGCCACGCTCACTGTCGGTCCTGATGACCTGCAGGTTCTGCGTCGTCACCCGAACGGCACCGAGATGGCCCGCCATCTTCTTGCCCTTGAACACCTTGCCGGGGTCCTGGCACTGGCCGGTCGAACCGTGCGAACGGTGGCTGATCGACACGCCGTGAGAGGCGCGCAGACCACCGAAGTTGTGGCGTTTCATCGCACCGGCGAAACCTTTACCGATGGAGGTGCCGGCGATGTCCACGAACTGACCCGCGAAGTAGTGGTCAGCCGTGATCTCCTCGCCAACCTCGATCAGGTTGTCGGGGCTCACGCGGAATTCGGCCACCTTACGCTTCGGCGCCACATTCGCTTTCGCGAAATGGCCCCGCATCGCGGCGGTCGTGCGTTTCGCCTTGGCCGCGCCAGCACCGAGTTGAACGGCGGTATAGCCGTCCTTGTCAGCGGTGCGCTGCGCCACGACCTGAAGACCATCGAGTTGCAGAACCGTCACCGGAACCTGCTTCCCGTCCTCCAGGAACAGCCGGGTCATGCCCAGCTTCTTTGCGATCACTCCAGAGCGCATCTTTCGTGCTCCCTCAAACCTTGATCTCGACGTCCACGCCGGCGGCGAGGTCGAGCTTCATCAGCGCGTCCACCGTCTGCGGGGTCGGGTCCACGATGTCGAGGAGCCGCTTGTGCGTGCGGATCTCCCACTGATCGCGGGATTTCTTGTCGATATGGGGCCCACGGAGAACCGTGAACTTTTCGATCTTGTTCGGCAGCGGGATCGGGCCCCGTACCGTTGCGCCGGTCCGCTTGGCCGTGTTCACGATTTCCTGCGTCGAGGCATCCAAGACGCGGTAATCGAAGGCCTTCAGCCGGATACGGATGTTCGTACCTTGCATTTTCATTCCCTCAGGGTTGCGGGCGGGGGCGGTGCCCCGCCCTCAGCCTT
>NZ_JFGS01000026.1 GCF_000740775.1 Haematobacter missouriensis
AGGCCGCTCAGGACGCGCGGGAGAGGGCCACCCGCGCAGAAGCCCAACGGCTTGCCGTGCAGGCCCAACGAGACGCGCTGCAGCGCAAACTGGAGGATGCCGCTCATGCGGAACCTGTGCACAGTCCTGATGCTCTCCCTGCCAGCCGGGTGCGGCGTCTCCAGCAAATCCGCTGACGTTCCGCCGTCGCTGCTCGTGCCGTGCGACAGGCCCGTGAGCCTGCCGGATCGTGCGCTGTCTGACCGGGAGGTGGAGGTCTACTGGGGCCGCGACCGCGCTGCGCTGGTTGCCTGCCGGTCGCGGCATGAGGGGCTGGCAGGACGCGGGTTGTGAGCGCGCGCTTCCCTCTATGGCCGAATCGCGGATGTTCTGCGAATGTTCTCGTATGGGTATTGGAGAGCACTTCGTCATTCTGGAATGTCAGTGCGGACACAGCTCCACGTCGTGGCTCGCTGACTGGCCGGAGCATACGCGCACACATTGGGGGGTGCGCGATGAAGCGATGGCTCGGCTTCGGTGCTCTGTCTGCGGGCGCGTCGGTCGTCCTGCGGAGGTCCGCTTCGGATGGTCGGCCGGGCCCAAGCCGGGCAGGGAGCACGTGAGGGGCGGGTAACATGCGAATGTTTCGCAGGTTTTACGTAGTGCTTTCAGGTTCACTGAACCAAAATGAGGTTCGGTTTGTGGGATAAACGAAGAACGCCCCCCTTTACATCGCCTCGAATCTGCTATTAAAGCGCCGCGTTGGCGGGGATTACCTACGTTGACATCGTAGTGGTCACAGGTTCGATCCCTGTCGCGCCCACCATTTTCACCGCCCATATGGGCAATCTGTTTCAAGGCGCACGCCGCGCCGCGAATGGGAGACGACCGATGAAGGTCCGCAACTCGCTCCGCTCGCTCAAGCAGCGTCACCGCGATTGCCAGATCGTGCGCCGTAAAGGCCGCGTCTACGTGATCAACAAGACGCAGCGCCGCTACAAGGCCCGTCAGGGCTGAGGCGGGAGCCACAGGACAGAACATGAGCGGCCGCCGGGAAACCGGCGGTCGTTCGCTTTCTGGAGTGGGGTCTTTCCATGCCGGTATGTGCAACTCCTGCGCAGGCAGGAAAATCGCCTCCCCCCGCCGCATGTCCGATTGCGGCGCGCGTTGGTTCCGGAGCTGGGCGCTACTCCTCCTTGGGTTCGACGATCTCGCCTTCCTCCACCAGATGCTGGAACAGTCCACCCGCATGGGCGAGGTCGTGGAACTTGCCGTCCTCCACGATTCGGCCCTGATCGAGCACCAGAATCCGGTCCGCATTCGCAACGGTGGAAAGCCGGTGAGCGATGACGAGGGTGGTGCGGTTCGCGCGCAACTTGTCGATGGCCCGCTTGATCTTGGCCTCCGTCGCGGGATCGAGGGCGGAAGTCGCCTCATCCAGAATGAGAATCGGCGCATTCTTCAGCACCGCGCGGGCGATGGCGATCCGCTGGCGCTCGCCGCCCGAGAGCGCATTTCCGCGCTCGCCGATCACGAAGCCATAGCCACCGGGCTTGCGTGTGATGAACTCATGCGCCTCGGCCAGTTCTGCCGCCTGCTGCACCTCCGCGTCCGTGGCGCCGGGCCGGCCGATGCGGATGTTCTCGGCGATGGAGCGGTTGAAAAGCCCGGCCTCCTGAAACACGACCGCCACGTTGTCGCGCAGGGATGACAGGGTGATGTCGGCGATATCGCGGCCATCGACGGTGATGGTGCCGGAATCGGGTTGCCGCAGCCGCTGGAGCAGGGCCAGCGTCGTCGTCTTGCCTGAGCCGGTCGGGCCGACGAGGGCCACCGTCTGTCCCGGCAGCGCCTCGAAGGTCAGGTCGAAAACGCCCTGATCGCTGTCGGGGAAGCGATAGGTGACATGGTGGTAGGCCACGTGGCCAAGCACCAGACCCACCAGCGGTGTTGCATCGGGCGGGTCGATCACGTCGGCGCGGGCGTCCAGCAGCTCAAAATAGCTGCGGATCACCGGCGTCTGTCGAACCACGGTCGAGACGAAGCTGGAGAGTCTGTCCAGCTGCCCGACCAGCAACCCCGCGAAGGCCGCGAAGGAGACGATCTGCCCGACCGTGATCTCTCCCCGCTGGGCCAACACCGCGCCCACGCCGAAGATGACCACCATGGTGATGGTCGCTGCCGCGCGTGTCAGCACGGTCATCAGCCCCCACCATGTCAGCACGGGATACTGGGCGGAGAGCAGCGTGTCGATCAGCCCGCGCATGGCCTGCATCTCGGAGGCGAAGCGGCTGTAACTCTGCACCACGGTCACGTTGCCCAGCACATCGCCCACTCTCCCGAAAAGGCTGCCGGAATTCTTCTCCACCTCCGCCTGACCGATGCGGGTCTTGCGGATGACGAGCACGTTCAGCACCAGATAGACGATCCCCAGCAGCGCCAGCACTCCCGCCATGGTCGCGTTCAGGCGGATTGCGGTGGGGATCATCAGCAGGATGCCCGCCAGCGCCGTCAACTGCTCCCGCAGCACACCCAGCCAGACGACGAAGAGCGCATCCGTCCCCGCGAGGATGGCACGGACCACCGCTCCGCTGCCCTTCCGCGCATGATAGCTGATGGGCAACGTCATGGCGGTGGAGAACGCATCCCCCAGCGCCGCCATCCGCCGGCGATGCGCGAGCCTGTCCGACGCGATGGCGACGACCGCACCCGCGACGATGCCGAACAACCCGAAGGCCGCCCAGATGCCGATGAGCTGAAAGGCGTTTGACCCTTCGGCCAGCCGGTCCACCATCCGTCCGAACAGGATCGGCTCGGCGAGCTGCACCACGGCAAGGATCACCCCCGACAGCGCCAACGAAAGAGCGAGCCAGCGTTCTGGGAGCAGGAGCGCGAGGGTCCTGCGGTAGATTTCCTGCGGCGTCATTCTGTTCCGTCCCTACGCGTTGCGACGTTCCGTCGGGATGTCTTGCGCATCATGCACCCGGCGACCATCTGCGTTTTATCCTTTTCTTCTCCCGTTCGGCGTGAAATAGGGAAGCGCCAAACGATCACTCCCCCCGCCGCCCTAAGGAGGTCTCCATGGAGATTCGTGAGGCTCTCACCTTTGATGACGTATTGCTGGTTCCCGCCGCGTCCAGCGTATTGCCCTCAGATGCCGATACATCCACCTTCGTCACCCGCAGCGTCCGGCTGAACATCCCGCTGCTTTCCTCCGCGATGGACACCGTGACGGAGGCCCGCATGGCCATCGCCATGGCGCAGGCGGGCGGGATCGGCGTGATCCACCGCAATCTCGGCATCGATGAGCAGGCCGATCAGGTCCGCCGGGTGAAGCGCTTTGAATCGGGCGTCGTTTACAAGCCGATCACCCTCACCCCCGATCAGACGCTGGCCGATGCGAAGGCTTTGCAGGAGCAGTACAACGTCACCGGATTCCCCGTGGTGGACGGAGAGGGGCGCGTCGTCGGTATCGTGTCCAACCGCGACATGCGCTTTGCCTCCGATGACCGCACCCCGGTCCGGGCGATGATGACTGCCGACAATCTCGCCGTGCTGCGGGAGCCTGCGGATCTCGATCTCGCCAAGAGCATGATGAAGGCGCGGCGGATAGAGAAGCTGCTGGTCACAGACGGTCAGGGCAAGCTCACCGGGCTGCTCACGCTGAAGGATACCGAAAAGGCAGTGCTGAACCCGAACGCCACCAAGGATTCGCTGGGCCGCTTGCGGGTGGCCGCGGCGAGTACGGTGGGCGATGCGGGTTTCGAGCGCTCCGCCGCGCTCATCGACGCAGGCTGTGACCTGATCGTCATCGATACGGCGCATGGGCATTCCATCTCTGTCGCGCAGGCGGTGGAGCGGGTGAAGAAGCTTTCGAACGAGGTGCAGGTCGTCGCAGGCAACGTCGCCACGGCGGAGGCGACGCGCGCGCTTATCGACGCGGGGGCGGATGCGGTGAAGGTGGGCATCGGGCCCGGCTCAATCTGCACCACGCGCATCGTTGCCGGTGTCGGCGTTCCGCAGCTCACCGCCATCATGGATGCCGCGAGCGCTGCTGGTGGGGTACCGGTCATCGCGGATGGCGGCATCAAGTTCTCGGGCGACTTCGCCAAGGCCATCGCGGCGGGCGCCTCTTGCGCCATGGTGGGGTCGGCCATCGCCGGAACGGATGAAAGCCCCGGCGAGACGATCCTCTACCAGGGGCGGTCCTACAAATCCTATCGCGGCATGGGTTCCCTCGGCGCGATGGCGCGGGGCTCTGCCGACCGCTACTTCCAGAAGGACGCGGCCTCCGACAAGCTGGTGCCCGAAGGGATCGAGGGGCAGGTGCCGTACAAGGGCACCGCAGCGGCGGTGATCCATCAGCTCGTCGGCGGCCTGCGGGCGGCGATGGGCTATACCGGCAACCGCACGGTCGAGGAGATGCGGACCAACTGCCGCTTCGTCCGCATCACCGGGGCAGGGCTGAAGGAAAGCCACGTGCACGACGTGCAGATCACCCGCGAGAGCCCCAACTACCGGATCGGCTGACAGTGACGCCCGCCGCCCGAATCGCTGCTGCCATCGCAGTGCTGGACGAAATCCGCGCAGGCGATGCGGCGGAGCGCGCGCTCACCAACTGGGCGCGCCGCAGCCGTTATGCCGGTTCGGGGGATCGGGCGGCGGTCCGGGATCATGTGTTCGACGCGCTCCGCTGCCGACGGTCCTTCGGCTGGCTGGGAGGTGGGGAGGACGGGCGCGCTCTCATGCTGGGCGCCCTCCGCGCCGGCGGCGAAGACCCGTCGGTGATGTTCACGGGCGAGGGGCACGCGCCCGCCCCGGTGACCGCCGATGAAGGGGGTCAGTCTCTCGATACCGCGCCGGAGGCCGTCCGGCTCGATACGCCGGACTGGTTGGTGCCCGACCTGCAAGCCAGCCTCGCTGAGGATTTTGCCCCGGTAATGGAGGCCCTCCGCCATCGGGCGCCGGTGTTTCTCCGCGCCAACCTCGCCCGCGCGACGCGGGATGAGGCGGCCCGTGCGCTGGCGGAGGAGGGGATCGAAACACGTCCCTCGCCGCTGGCCGAGACGGCGCTCGAAGTCACGACCCGCGCCCGTGCCGTTTCCGGTTCCGCGGCCTATCGTGAGGGGCTGGTGGAATTGCAGGATGCGGCATCACAGGCGGTGGTGGAGGCGCTGCCGAGGGGTGGCCGCGCCCTTGATTACTGCGCGGGTGGCGGGGGCAAATCTCTCGCTCTCGCGGCGCGTGGGGCAGAAGTTTTTGCCCATGACGCCGACCCCGGGCGGATGCGCGACCTTCCCGCGCGCGCAGCGCGGGCGGGTGTCCGCATTGCCCAGTTGCAGGCGGTGGATCGCGCCGCTCCGTTCGATCTCGTGCTGACGGATGTGCCGTGCTCCGGTTCGGGAAGCTGGCGCCGCGCGCCGGAGGGGAAATGGCGGCTGACGGCAGACATGCTGGAGCGGCTGGAGCAGACACAGGCCGCCATCCTTCGCCGTACAGCACCGCTCGTTGCTCCGGGAGGCGTACTGGCCTATGCCACCTGTTCGCTGTTGGAGCGGGAGAACGCGGCCCAGATCAGGCGCTTCACTGCCGAGGTCGGGGGCTGGCATCTGGCACAGGAGCATCGGTTCACGCCGCGCGACGGTGGCGACGGCTTCTACCTGGCCGTGCTGCGACACAAACCGTAGTAGAAGACTCCGGGATTAACCGGATCTTAACCCTCGCCGGTGTCCAAAAAGAGTGTGGCGGCAGGGGGTCAAGGTGTCGGGGCAGCGGATCGGGATGATGGGGCGGACGGGGCTTTGGCAGACCGGCCTGTTGGCAGTGTTCGGACTGCTCGCCTGGGCGGTGGGCGAGGCTGTCCACGCGCGGCCCGGCGTTCTGCACGCGGTGGGTGCCGCGCTCGGGCTCGTGGCAATGATCTTCGCTGCGATGACCGGGATTGGGATGCTTCAGAAAGGCCAGCGTCGCCGATGGCTTATGCGCCTTCCGGGTATGGAGGCAGATCCGGCTGCGATCACCGATGAGAGGGGGCGGATTCTCTCGGTGAACACAGCCGCCGGCACGGGTGAGACGCTTGTGGAACTGCTCTATCCGTTGCTGCTCGAGCCGCAGGCCGCCTGCGCGCGGCTTGCCTCGGGGGGACATGCGGATTTCCCGACCGGGCGCGGAACACTTCGCCTCACCGCGCTTCCTCTGGATGCCGGGCTGATGCTGTGGCGTTGGACGGATGGACTTGCCGATACCCTCCCGCTCCCAGTCTGCACTCTGGCCGCTGATGGGCGCGTTCTGCATGTCAGTCCCACGCTCCGGGAGCTTCTCGGGCTGCGTCCGTCACGGATCTCCGACATGTTCGCGACACCGCCCCGCAATGGGGAGGAAACGCGCCTCATCACGATGAAGGGTCCGCTCGCCGTTCTGGTTCACGACCTGCCCTCTGCGGGGGATCGTCGGGTGCTGCTGCTGCCCATGGAGGAGCCCGCCTGCACCGCCGGCGGTTCTGCCGAGGATCTGCCGGTCGCGCTGCTGGAACTCTCGCCTGACGGAAGAGTGCTCTCCGCCAACCGCGCCGCTCGGGAGATCCTGTGCCCGCCGGAGGGGGAGGCACTGCTGCACGACCTTGTAGAAGGACTCGGACGCCCCGTGAGCGACTGGATTGCCGATGCCATGGCCGGGCTGACGCTCAACAAGCCGGAGATTCTCCGTGCCTCCCGGGCCAGCCGCGAGTTCTACGTACAGATCGTCCTGCGCCGTGTCCGGAACGGCGGCCGCATGCGGCTCATCGCCGTCCTGAACGACGCCACCGAGCATCAAAACCTCCAGTCGCAGTTTATCCAGAGCCAGAAGATGCAGGCGATAGGCCAGCTCGCCGGTGGTGTGGCGCATGATTTCAACAACCTGCTGACCGCGATTTCCGGCCATTGCGATCTCCTCCTGCTCCGTCACCGGCCCGGCGACCCGGAATTTGCCGATCTGGAGCAGATAAGACAGAATGCCGATCGTGCGGCGGGGCTCGTGCGGCAGCTGCTCGCCTACTCGCGCAAGCAGACGCTTCAGGCCGAGGTGCTGGATCTGCGTGCCGTGCTGGCCGACGCCATGCACCTGCTGAACCGGTTGGTGGGTGAGCGGGTGCGGGTGAATTTCCGCAACGACGATGCGCTCCGCCTTGTGCGTGCCGACAGGCGGCAGCTTGAGCAGGTGATGATGAACCTCGTCGTCAATGCCCGCGACGCGATTGGGGGTGTCGGCAATATCTGGGTGGAAACGGAAGCACTGCGGTTGAACGCGCCGCTGTCGCGGGACAGGGCAAGCGTTCCGGCGGGCGATTACTCCGTGATCCGCGTGCGCGACGAGGGAAGCGGTATTCCGCCTGATATGCTGACCAAGATATTCGAGCCGTTCTTCACGACGAAGCGGCCCGGAGAGGGGACGGGTCTCGGCCTTTCCACCGTTTACGGCATCGTGAAGCAGTCGGGGGCCTTCATCTTCGTGGATTCGATCCTTGGCGAAGGCACGACCTTCACCCTCTATTTCCCGGTTCATATCGGCGCTCTGCGCACGGAGCCAAATCGGGAGCCTTCGAAACTCCCCCCGATCCAGGCAGGCGGCGTGGTGCTGCTGGTGGAGGATGAGGCGCCCGTACGCGCCTTTGCCGCCCGTGCGCTTCGGCTGAAAGGGTTCACCGTGCTGGAAGCGGACAGCGGAGACGCTGCCCTTGCCCTCACGTCGGAGCCGGATTTGCGCATCGACGTGATTGTGAGCGATGTCATCATGCCCGGCATCGACGGGCCCACCTGGGTCGCCAAGGCCATGGATCAGCGACCCGATATGCGGGTGATCTTCGTGTCCGGCTATGCGGAGGAGTCGTTCGGCGAAATCCGCGCCCGGATGCCGAATTCCACTTTCCTGCCGAAGCCGTTCTCCCTCGCGCAGTTGACCGAAGCGGTGAGCGCAGAGGTCGGTCGCCGGCCCGTGACAAAGGCAGAGCTGGAACCGGTGGCTTAAAAGCTTCCCGTGGGCCGGCTTCGGCGCGCCGTGGTATTGGTGGCCGGTTTGCATCGACGGGGAAATCCGGCTAACTGCGCGCGACGCCGGAGGATATGATGGTCGAGATTTCACTGCACAACACGCTGACCCGGCGGCGCGAGGTTTTCGCGCCGCTCGATTCCGAAGATGTGCGGATGTATGTCTGCGGACCGACTGTCTATGACCGTGCCCATCTGGGTAACGGCCGCCCCGTCGTGGTGTTTGACACGCTCTTCCGGCTGCTGCGACATGTCTATGGCCAAGACCACGTGACCTACGTCCGCAACTTCACGGATGTGGATGACAAGATCAACGCGCGTGCTCGGGCGGAAGGTGTCCCGATAGGGCGCATCACCGAAGAGACGATCGCCTGGTATCATGCCGACATGGACGCACTCGGCGCGCTCCGCCCGACGGCGGAGCCGCGTGCGACCGAGCATATCGGGTCCATGATCGCCATGATCGCCTCGCTCATCGCGCGTGGACACGCCTATGAGGCAGAGGGCCACGTGTTGTTCGACGTGCGGAGCTTTGCCGAGTACGGGCGGCTTTCAGGCCGGTCGGTGGATGACATGATCGCAGGTGCGCGTGTGGAAGTGGCGCCCTACAAACGCGATCCGATGGATTTCGTGCTCTGGAAACCCTCGACGCCGGATCTGCCCGGTTGGGACAGCCCCTGGGGCCGGGGCCGGCCCGGCTGGCACATCGAATGCTCCGCGATGAGCTTCGAACTGCTGGGGCCTAGTTTCGATATTCATGGCGGCGGAATCGACCTTCAGTTTCCGCATCATGAGAACGAGATCGCGCAGAGCTGCTGCGCCCACCCCGAGGGCAGTTTCGCGCGCTACTGGCTGCATAACGAGATGCTTCAGGTGGAGGGGAAGAAGATGTCGAAGTCTCTCGGCAACTTCTTTACCGTGCGCGATCTTCTGGAACAGGGTTGGCCGGGAGAGGTGATCCGGTTCGTCTATCTCGGAACCCATTACGCCAAACCGATGGACTGGACCACGGAGAAGGCGGATCAGGCGCGGACGACGCTGGCGCGCTGGCGTGCGCTGACACGGGGTGTGTCCGCCGCCACGGAGCCTGCTCCGGATCTTCTGGCCGCGCTTGGCGACGATCTGAACACGGCGGGCGCGATCGCGGTTCTCCACGGATTGGCGAACTCCGGGGACGCGGCGGGGCTGAAGGCTTCGGCCGCTCTGCTGGGTCTGCTCGACGATGACCATGACTGGACGCAGCGGGAGGTCGCTCCACAGGTCGCGGCGCGGATTGATGCGCTGCTTCTGGAGCGGGCTGCGGCGCGGAAGGCGCGGGATTTCGCCCGCGCCGATGCGCTGCGCGACGGGTTCCAGCGGGCCGGGCTCATCGTTCGCGACACGCCGCAGGGCGCGGAATGGGAGGCGGGACCGGATTTCGACCCAGCCGAGATACTGCGCCTGGAATGATCGCTCAGCCGGGCGGCGTCTGATCGCCCGGCCCCAGCGCCCGCTGCATCAGCACGGAGTCGAGCCAGCGCCCGTGCTTGAACCCGATGGAGCGAAAGGTCCCCGTGAGGGTAAAGCCGAATCGCCGGTGCAGCGCGATGGACCCTGCGTTGCCGCTGTCGCCGATGACCGCGATCATCTGCCGCCACGGGCCCTTTTCGCAATCCGCGATGAGGCGGGAAAGCAGGGCGCTGCCGACGCCCCGCCCGACCAGCTCCGGCGCGACATAGATCGAATCCTCAACCGTGTAGCGATAGGCGGGCCGGGGCCGGTAAGTTCCGGCATAGGCATAGCCAAGCACACCTTCCGCCCCTTCCGCCACCAGATGCGGCAAGCCGAGCATCAGGACACTCTCTCGCCGACGGGCCATCTCGGGCAGGTCCGGGGGCGTTTCCTCGAAGCTCGCGACGCCATGCAGAACATGGTGGGCATAGATGCGCTGGATCGCGCAAAGGTCGTCTTCCACCGA
Organism: Haematobacter missouriensis; assembly: GCF_000740775.1. Taxonomy (GTDB): domain Bacteria; phylum Pseudomonadota; class Alphaproteobacteria; order Rhodobacterales; family Rhodobacteraceae; genus Haematobacter; species Haematobacter missouriensis. The sequence continues at coordinate 9,961 of NZ_JFGS01000026.1, forward strand.
AGGGCGGATAAGGAGATCGTCTGTCATCGTTGTCAGCCATTCCGGCGGAAGGACGCCGGGGATTTTCCTGTGCGCTGGTGAAAGGCGCGGGTGAAGTAGGCGGGGGAACTGAAGCCGAGCGCCCGCGCAACCTCTACGACTGGCAGATGCTGTTCGGCAAGCAATCGGCGCGCCTCCACGATCAGCCTGTCCTGAAGAAGCGTATGCGCTGATCGCCCCGCCGCCGCATGGCAGGCCCGCGACAGATGACCCGGCGTCACGCCGAGATCATGCGCAAAATCCACCACGTCGCGGCGAGCATAGGGCATGCGATCCAGAAGTTGCACGTAGCGCGCCACGAGCTGCTTCTCCGGATCGTTCCCACTCTCCTCCCGGCGGAGCGCCTGCCGCTCCATCCAGACGCAGATCAGGCCGAGCCAACACTGCGCCGCCTGCTCGCGGCCGGCGCGCAGCCCATCCAGTTCACGGGCAAGATGATCGATGAGCTGGTTCAGCTCAAGCTGTACGGGCGTTTCGCGTGCACGGATATGCAGGGGCTCGAAGGGGAGCGGGAGGCCATGGTTGCGCCCGAAGAAGACCGCAGATCCGAAAACCTGGGGGTGCGCTTCAAAGCCGTGCATGGTCTCCGCAGGCAAAAAGATCGCGTTATGAGGCCCGTAGCCGCGCATTTCTCCCCCTGCCGACAGACGGCCCTGACCCCGGGTGAACCAGTAGAGCACGGGCTCGCCCCACGAGCGGCGCGCCTCGGTATGCCACTTGCCCGCCTGCACGATGCGGGAGATAGGCGCGACGCGGAGAGTGGGAAGCACAGGCAGACTGTTCATCGGCGCTCCTTCTGTGCCACCGATCTTACTCCGCCCCTGCATCTTACAAAGCGGCTTTATGCGCGACTTCCGTCAAGGTTGTCCTGCGTTGCGCCGCCGCTACGGTCGGGGGAGGCGGTGCCACCCGCCCATTCGGCGGCGGAACCACGTCCGCTGCCGCTTCGCATATTGGCGGGTTGCAGCCTTGGCCTGCTCCTTCGCGGCGTCGAGAGACATTTCTCCATTGAGATGGGCCAGCAGCTCGGGCGCACCGATCGCGCGGGAGGAGGGGCGCGCGGGATCCCAATGCGGTAGCTCCGCCCGCGCCTCTTCCAATGCACCCGAGTCGATCATGTGGTCGAACCGGCTGTCGATCCGCTCGGCCAACCAGTCCCGGTCCGCGTCAACATGGAGCAGCGTTGCCGCCCCGTGCGGAAGGAGAGGCGCGCCGGTTTCCATCTGCCATGCGGCAAGGCCGCGTCCCGTTGCGCGCAGAACCTCCCATGCACGCTGCACCCTTGCGCGATTTCGCAAGTCGATCTTCGCGGCGGTTTGCGGATCGAGCTGTGTTATCAGCCTCTCCAGCGGCAGGCCGTCGGCCTCCTCCCGGACCGCTCCGGGGGTGGGGGGGATTTCTGCAAGCCCTTCCGTCAGCGCTGTGAGATACAATCCGGTGCCTCCCACGATGATCGGCCGCGCACCGGTCCGCAGCAGCGGCGCCAAATCCCGCAGCCAATGACCCACGGAATAGTCCGCCTCACGAGCGACATGGCCATAGAGGAGGTGGGGAATCCCTGCGGTTTCTGCCTCGCTCGGACGTGCCGTGAGGATGCGCCAGTTGGCGTAAACCTGCAGGGCATCGGCATTGACGACGACACCGCCGAAGTTTTGAGCCAGTTCAATCGCCAGCGCTGACTTGCCCGATGCCGTGCAGCCGGCAATAAGGATGGGCTTATCCTCAATTATATCAATCTTTTGTAAATTTCTATTCATCCGATTTGTCAGACATGGGGGGTTTTTGCCTGCCGATGCGCTTCTGCGTTGAACCTTCCGGGCTTTTGAGACATTTTCCCCATTCGGGGAATAGTATAAGTCGAAAGGAACCGCCGCATGAGCGATGCGCCGAACCCGTCGTCACAGGTCAAGTACAAGCGCGTCCTGCTCAAGATCTCCGGCGAGGCCCTGATGGGGGATCAGGGATATGGTCTTCACCCTCCGACGGTCGCGCGGATCGCCGCAGAGGTGAAGACCGTCCATGATCTCGGGGTCGAGATATGCATGGTCATCGGCGGAGGCAATATCTTCCGTGGTCTTCAGGGCTCCGCTCAGGGAATGGAGCGGACGACCGCGGACTACATGGGTATGCTTGCCACGGTGATGAACGCGCTCGCCATGCAGGCCGCGCTGGAGGCGCTCCGCATACACACCCGTGTCATCTCTGCCATTCCGATGGATCAGGTCTGCGAGCCCTACATCCGCCGCCGTGCCGTCCGCCATCTGGAGAAGAAGCGCGTCTGCATCTTCGCCGCCGGGACCGGCAATCCGTTCTTCACCACGGATACGGCGGGCGCGCTCCGAGCCGTGGAGATGGGCTGTGAGGCTATCTTCAAGGGCACGAAGGTGGATGGCATCTACGACAAGGATCCGAAGAAGTTCGATGATGCAAAGCGTTATGATACAATTACTTACGACGAAGCACTCATCAAGAATCTGAAGGTGATGGATGCCTCCGCGCTCGCTCTTGCCCGCGACAATGATCTGCCGATCATCGTGTTCTCGCTCGATGAACCGGGCGGTTTCGTAGGCATTCTCCGGGGCGAGGGGCGGTCCACACTGGTACACGGCTGACGAACGCCGCCGATGGTGTCTGGACGCGGTTTTCCCGCCGCGTCCGCTGCGGCGATCTTCCCCGCGATCTTCTCTGTGCAATTCGCCTCGTTATCGCTATACCGGGCCAAAATGGCTGCGTCTTGAGCGGCGCGGCACGGAACTGGAGACCAACTTATCATGGCGGATGACATCACCGAAATCGATCTTGCGGATCTGGAGCGGCGCATGGATGGCGCTATGACTTCGCTGCGCGCCGAATTCGCCTCTCTTCGCACCGGGCGGGCCTCGGCCACCATCGTGGAACCGATCCAGGTGGATGCCTATGGCTCCATGACGCCGGTCAACCAGCTTGGCACCGTCAACGTGCCGGAGCCGCGCATGATCACCATCAACGTGTGGGACAAGGGTCTTGTCTCCAAGGTGGAGCGGGCGATCCGCGATTCCGGGTTGGGCATCAATCCAGTTGTGGACGGCACGATCATCCGGCTGCCGATCCCGGAACTGAACGAAGAGCGCCGCCGCGATCTGACCCGCGTCGCCGCGCAATATGCCGAACATGCGCGCGTCGCGATCCGCAACGTTCGTCGGGACGGCATGGACCAGATCAAGAAGGCCAAGAGCATGTCCGAGGACGACCAGAAAATGTGGTCGGACGAGGTGCAGGATCTGACCGACAAGTCCATTGCCGCTGTGGACAAGGCTCTGGAGAGCAAGCAACAAGAGATCATGCAGGTCTGATCGATCTGAGAAGGCCAATGCCGAGCCATTTCGGGGACAGGATCGTGGCGGAAAGACCCAGCACAGACGCGCTTCACGTGGCGATCATCATGGATGGCAACGGCCGATGGGCCGTGCGCAAGGGCTGGCCCCGGCTCATGGGGCATCGCCGCGGCGCAGAGCGTGTGAAGGAGATTGTGGCAGCTTGTCCCGATCTCGGCATCCGCTACCTCACCGTCTATGCCTTCTCCACGGAGAACTGGAAGCGATCCACGGAAGAAGTTCTGGGCCTTATGTCCATCTTCTCCCGCTATATCGAGAACGAGGCGGAGCGCATGAACGCGGGCGGCGTGCGCCTGCGGTTCATCGGCGACCGTTCGCGGCTGGACAGGCGGCTTCAGCGGCTCATGGCCCGGATCGAGGAACATACCTCGACCAATGACCGGCTCCACCTGACCGTCGCGATCAACTACGGCGGGCGCAATGAGCTGGCCCGCGCTACCCGAAAGGTGGCGGAGAAGGTCGCGCGCGGAGAAATCCGGGCGCAAGACGTCACCGAAGCCACCCTTGAGGGGGAGCTGGACACCGCTTTCCTCCCCGAGCCCGACCTTGTCATCCGCACCAGCGGGGAGACGCGGGTGTCCAATTTCCTGCTCTGGCAGGCGGCTTATGCCGAATACGAGTTCACTCCCACGCTCTGGCCGGACTTCACACCGCAGGAACTCGGCTGCATTCTTGATCGCTATTCACTGCGTGAGCGGCGGTTCGGCGCGCAGGCGGTCTGATGGCGGCAAAGTTCCAGGATCTTGCGCCCCGGTTCATCTCGGGTGCGGCTCTCGCCCTCATCGGGCTGATCGCCATGTGGGTTGGCGGCTGGGTGTTCCTGATACTCGTGACGGCGCTGATCGGCCTGATGGTGTGGGAGTTGCAGCGCATCTGCACGCTTCCTGAAACCACACCGGTCGGCGTTCTGCTGGCCCTGCTCGCCGCGCTGGCGGTGTTCCTGTGGGGCGTGTTGCCGATCGGTTTCGTTCTGCCTTTTGCGCTGCTGCCCGCGATGCTGGGCATCGGGAACCTGCCGCGGAACCGGACGATCTTCGCGGTCTATTCCTCGTTCATGATCGTCGCCGGTTTCGGGCTTCTGCATCTTCGACAGGATTACGGTTTCGTCTGGATGTCGTGGCTCGTTCTGGTGGTCGTGGGAACGGATGTCTTCGGATATTTTGCCGGTCGCATCATCGGCGGGCCGAAGTTCTGGCCTAAGGTCAGCCCGAAAAAGACCTGGTCCGGCACCCTAGCGGGTTGGGTCGCCGCCGCGGGAATCGGTGCGATATACGTGCTGGCAACCGGCGCGCGGTGGGAACTGGTGGGCGTTTCCATCGCGATTTCAATGGCATCCCAGCTTGGCGATGTCGCGGAAAGCGCGGTCAAGCGGCGGATGGGCGTGAAGGATGCCTCCAATATCATTCCCGGTCACGGCGGGGTCATGGATCGGTTCGACGCCATGCTCGGCGCCTCGGTATTCCTCATGCTGGTGGAGCGGCTGGCGGATTTCAACCTGATCATCTGGGGCCTTTGAATGCGGCGCGTCACGGTCTTTGGCTCGACCGGGTCGATCGGGGAGAGCACGCTCGATCTGCTGTCGCGGGAGGAGGATGCGCAGGCTGTCGCCCTGACCGGCGGGCGGAACGTCGCGCGGCTGGCCGAACAGGCCCGCGCCTTGCGCGCCGAGCTTGCGGTGACTGCCTTCGAGGAGTGCCTTCCCGATCTCCGAGCCGCGCTGGAAGGCTCGGGCATTGAGGCTGCGGCGGGAAGCGCTGCGCTGCTGGAGGCGGCGGACCGCCCCGCGGACTGGGTGATGTCAGCCATCGTTGGAGCCGCAGGATTGGCGCCGGGGTTGCGTGCGCTCGGGCAGGGCGGGGTGCTGGCGCTGGCGAACAAGGAGAGCCTTGTTTCCGCCGGTCCGCTGCTGCTGGGAAAAGCGGCGCGTCACGGAGCGACAGTTCTGCCCGTAGACAGCGAGCATTCCGCGATCTTTCAGGCGCTCCGCGGTGAGGATCCCGCGACGGTGGAGCGGGTCGTCATCACGGCCTCCGGCGGGCCATTCCGAACCTGGAGCCATGAGGCGCTCGCCCGCGCCACCCCGGCGGAGGCCGGTCGCCATCCGAACTGGGACATGGGACAACGCATAACGATCGATAGCGCATCGCTTTTCAACAAGGCGATGGAAATCATTGAAACCCGCGAGTTCTTTGGATTTTCCCCGGCCCAGATCGAGGTTCTGGTTCACCCGCAATCCGCCGTGCACGCATTGGTCGGATTCATCGACGGTGCTTTTATGGCGCATCTCGGCGCGCCCGACATGCGCCACGCCATCGGCCATGCGCTGCACTGGCCGGAGCGGCGACCGCTGCCGGTGGAGCGGCTCGATCTGGCACGGCTCGGGCGGCTGGACTTCGAGGCGCCGGATGAGGTTCGGTTCCCCGCGCTCCGTCTCGCGCGGGAGGTGATGGGGGCGGGCGGGCTCGCGGGCGCGGTGTTCACGGCGGCCAAGGAAACCGCTCTCGATCATTTCATCGCGGGGCGGATCGGTTTTCTCGACATGGCGGGCGTGGTGGAGGAAAGTCTGACGCGCCTCGCCGCTCAGCCGGACTTCGGGCGGCCCGCCGACGATCTGGACGCCGTTCTGGCGATGGACGATCTTGCGCGCCGCACGGCGGGAGAGATCGCGGCGATGCGCGGCCTGATCACGACGGGAGCTTGAGGCTTGGAGACTATCGGACTGATCCCCTCCTTCGGGAGCTTCGCGGCGACGATCATCGCCTTCGTCGTCGCGCTGTCGATTATCGTCGCGGTGCATGAATACGGCCATTACATCGTCGGCCGCTGGACGGGGATCAAGGCGGACGTGTTTTCGCTGGGATTCGGCCCTGTGTTGTTCTCTCGCGTGGACAGGCACGGCACGCGCTGGCAGGTTGCTGCGCTGCCGCTCGGCGGCTACGTGAAGTTTCGCGGCGACGCCGATGCCGCTTCCGCCGGGGTGGATCAGGCCGCTCTCGCCGGGTTGAGTTCCCAGGAACGCCGGGCCACGATGCATGGTGCCCCGCTCTGGGCGCGGGCGATGACGGTCGCGGCGGGGCCGGTGTTCAACTTCGTGCTCTCCATCGCGATCTTCGCCGGGTTCTTCATGATCCAGGGCATCGCGGCGGAGCAACCGGTCGTGGGCCAGTTGCGCAACCTTCCAGGGCCAAGCCAACAGATCCGCGATGGCGACGTTATCCTCTCGGTGGGGGGCGTTCGGACGCCGGATACCTCGGCCTTCGTGCTGGCGGCGGACTCGCTGCAACCTGCGGAACGGGTGGCCTATCTCGTCCGTCGCGGGGGTGAGGAGATGACGGTGCAGGGGCCGTTTCCCTTTCCGCCCGTGGTGGACGGGGTGCAGCCACAATCTGCCGCCGATGCGGCAGGCCTGCAGCCGGGCGACGTGATCGTCTCGGTGAACGGCATGCAAATCAATGCTTTCCGACAACTTCGTGAAGCTGCCGGCGCCTCCGAAGGCAAGCCGATGACGCTGGGGGTCTGGCGCGACGGCGAGGTCTCGGACGTCACGCTCACCCCACGCAGTGCCGATCTTCCTGCGGCAGGCGGCGGGTTCGAGACACGGTGGATGATCGGCCTGACCGGTGGCCCCGGATTCCTGCCCGACATGCGCCATCCCGGCCCGTTTGAGGCGATGAGCCTTGGTGCACAACAGACATGGTCGGTGGTCTCCACCAGCCTTTCTGGACTCTGGCACATGCTGACGGGCGCGATCAGCTCCTGCAACCTGCGCGGCCCCATCGGAATCGCCGAGACTTCCGGTGCCGCAGCGAGCCAGGGCCTGGGAAGCTTCATTTGGTTCATCGCCGTGCTTTCCACCGCTGTCGGCATGATGAACCTCTTTCCTGTCCCGGTACTGGACGGCGGACATCTGGTCTTTCATGCGTGGGAGGCGGTGACGGGTCGTCCGCCTTCGGACCGGGCGCTCAGGATGCTCATGTCGGTGGGCCTCGCGATGCTGCTGACGCTGATGGTCTTCGCACTCACCAACGACATCTTCTGTCCTTGACGGCGGGTGCCACGACCCATGGGCCTTTTCTGCCACGCGTGGCCTGCATTGGCGCGCGAGTGTTTTGACACGGACGCGCTTTCGGGCTAGTCAAAGTCAAACACAAAAAAGGGCAGAGCGGGGGCTTGCACATGGCGGAACGGAACGGGGCCCTCGGGGTGCGCCGCGATCGCTTGGGCGACCGGGCGCGAAGCGCCGCGATTTCGCTGTTTCTAGGGACGGCTGCGGCCTCGGCGCTGATGGTGCCGGTGGTTTACGCGCAAAGCTACAGCTTCTCCACCATCCGCGTGGTCGGCAACCAGTATGTCGATACGGCGACGATCTCCACCTATGCGGGCATTTCGCAGGGGCGGACGGTTTCCGCTGGGCAGCTGAACGATGCCTATCAGCGGATCATGAACTCCGGCTTGTTCGAATCCGTCGATCTGGAGCCGCAGGGCTCCACGCTTGTCGTCCGGGTCACGGAATATCCGATGATCAACCGGATCGCCTTCGAGGGTAACCAGCGGATCAAGGACGAGCAGATCGCGGCCGCCGTGCAGTCCAAGGCACGGCATGTCTATTCGCCGAGCCAGGCTGAGCAGGACGCCGCCGCGATCACCGACCTTTATCGCAATTCCGGCCGGGTCGCCGCGATTGTCGAGCCGAAGATCATCCGGCGCAGTGACAACCGTGTCGACCTCGTGTTCGAGGTTCGCGAAGGCGGCGTGGTGGAGATCGAGCGGATCAGCTTCAGCGGAAACCGTTCGTTCTCCGAAGGGCGGCTCCGGCAGGTTCTGGCCACGAAACAGGCCGGTCTGCTGCGGCGGCTCATATCGTCCGACAGCTATGTCGAGGACCGGGTGGAGTTCGACAAGCAGCTTCTGACCGACTTCTATCGCTCGCGGGGCTTTGCCGATTTTCAGGTTCTCTCCGCGACATCCGAATTCTCTCGCGACCGGAATGCTTTCTTCCTGAACTTCAACCTTCGCGAGGGGCCTCGCTACACTGTGGGCCGCGTCTCCGTGGGCACCGATCTGCCTGATATCTCCGTGCCGGAGTTTCAAGAGGCGCTGCGCATGTCGTCGGGTGGCTACTACAACCCGACGGAGATCGACGCGAACATTACCAGGCTGGAACGGCTCGCACTCCAGAAGGGCATGAACTTCGTCCGGGTGGAGCCGCGGCTGACCCGCGATCCGCAGAACGGAATCGTGAATATCGAGTTCTTCGTGAACCGTGGCCCGCGGGTGTTCGTCGAGCGGATCGACATCGAAGGGAACCAGACCACTCTGGACCGGGTGATCCGGCGGCAGTTCCGGGTGGTGGAAGGCGATCCCTACAACCCACGCGAGATCCGCCAGACGGCCGAGCGTATCCGTGCGCTCGGGTATTTCTCCGATGTGCAGGCGAATGCACGTCCCGGCAGCACGCCCGAGCAGGTGATCGTCGATGTGGATGTGGAGGAGCAACCGACCGGCTCCCTCTCCTTCGGCGTGAGCTATGGCGTGGATTCCGGGGCCGGCTTCTCCGTCGGGCTTTCCGAGTCGAACTTTCTCGGCCGCGGGCAGACGGTTGCGCTGAACCTCAGCTCAGGAACGGAGGATACCAATACCTCCTTCACCTTCATCGAGCCGTTCTTCCTTGATCGCGATCTGCGGCTCCGGTTCAATCTCTATTACAACCGTGGCTCCACCTCGAACCGGATCCACTACAACACTCAGCGCGCCGGTATCGTGCCGTCGATCGAGTTCCCCATCAGCGAGCAGGGGCGGCTTGAACTGCGTTACCGGCTCTCGCGCGACAAGCTGACGAACGTGCCTTACGGCGATCCTGCGGCGAACGGCGATCCGACAATCAACAACACCGGCTCCTCCATGATCCTTCATCGGGAGGAGGATGAGGGCGCGCTCATCACCAGCTCGGTCGGCTACACCTACAAGTTCGACAACCGCACCACCGGCCTGACGCCGAACCGCGGCGTCTATTTCCAGTTCGGCCAGGATTTCCTCGGCGTCGGCGGCGATGTGAAGGCGATCACGACCACGGCGCTGCTGGGTGCGGAAATGAAGGTCATGAACGAGGATGTCACGCTCCGCGCAGAGGTGGAGGGAGGCAATATCCACATGCTCAGCGGTCAGGACAGCCGGGTGACGGATCGCTTCTTCCTGCGGGGCAAGATGCGTGGCTTTGAATCCTCAGGCATCGGCCCGCGCGACCTCAGCGTATCGAACGAGGATGCGCTTGGCGGGAATATTTTCGCCGTCGCTCGTCTGGAAGCGGAATTCCCACTTGGTCTGCCGCAGGAATACGGCATCTCGGGTGGTCTGTTCTGGGATGTCGGCTCGGTCTGGAGTCTCGACGACACGCAGGGTGGCCCCTATTACGGCTCCTGCCCGATCGCGAGTTGCGAGGTGGATGATAGCCTGCACTGGCGGTCCGCCGTCGGCTTCTCCGTGTTCTGGACGAGCCCGCTTGGCCCGCTGCGGTTCAACTTCTCCAAGGCGCTGGTCAAGCAGGATTACGACCGGGAACAGAATTTCGACTTCACGGTTTCCACCCGGTTCTGACGGAAGATGCGCGCACGACCGATCGCCTGGCTGATTTCCGCTGCTCTCTGGGGCGGCGGCGCGGCGGGGCAGGAGGCCGTGCCCGCTCCGACTGTACCGAACGTCTGGCCCATGCCGCATCCGGCTGCCGCCGTCACCCCGCTTCTGACCGTCGATCAGGAGCGGCTGTTTGCCGAAAGCGCCTTCGGGAAGGCTGCGCAACAGGCGCTGGAAGATGAGTCCCGCGCGCTCGCCGCCGAGAATCGCCGGATCGAAACCGAACTGGTGGAGGAGGAGCGCGCTCTGACCGACCTCCGCAAGACGATTCCGGCGGAAGACTTTCGCAAGCGCGCCCAGGCGTTCGACGGGAAAGTTGTCCGCATCCGGCAGGAACAGGATGCGAAGTCGCGCGATCTCGGTCGTCGCACGGACGAGGACAGAAAGCGCCTTCTGCAGGCGGCTGTGCCGATCCTCGCGCAGCTCGTCGCGGAGCGTGGGGCGGTCGCGGTTCTGGATGTGCGCGCCGTCCTCATCGCCTCAAGCCAGATCGATATTACCGATGACGCGATCACCCGGCTGGACACGGTGCTGGGGGAGAATCCCGGTGCAGAGGAGATGCCGACACCTCCCGTCGAAGGTGCGCCCGGAACGCCCTGACCCCGGCTTGTCAGCGCCGGGGGGAGTTGCTAGTCAGACACCGACAGCCCGAGGAGGTTTCCGATGCCCGACACCGAGGCCGCCGAGGCCAAAACACCCGCGCCAAAGACCCGCCCCACCATACTGGAGGGGCCTGCTCCCGATGCGGATATCCAACTGGTCCAGCGGCTGATTCCACACCGCTATCCCTTCCTGCTCATCGACAAGGTCGTGCAGATCGAGCTCAACCGCCGCGCCGTGGGCGTGCGGAACGTATCGATCAGCGAACCCGTGTTTCAGGGGCACTTTCCGGGCGTCCCGGTGTTTCCAGGCGTGATGATCGTGGAGGCGCTGGCCCAGACATCGTGTGTGCTGGTCAGCCTGACGATGGACCTGCTGGATAAGAATGCGCTGGTTTACTTCATGTCCGTCGAGCAAGCCAAGTTCCGGCGCAAGGTCATCCCGGGCGACGTGATGGAACTGGAAGTTGTCGTGAAGCGCGGCGGCGGGAAGGTTTGGAAGTTCGACGGCACCGCGCGTGTTGATGGGGAAATCGCCGCGCAGGCTGAATTCACCGCGATGATCGACCTCAGCCGGGCGCCCGCATGAGCATTGCCGCCTCCGCCAATATTCATCCGAGCGCCTTTGTAGAAGAGGGCGCCGTCATCGGCCCCGATTGCTACATCGGCCCGTTCTGCACCGTGGGTGCGGAGGTGACCCTGGGCCGGGGCGTCGTGCTGAAGAGCCATGCCGTTCTCACCGGCTGGACGGAAATCGGCGATGAGACTGTCGTTTTTCCCTTCGCCTGCATCGGGGAAATTCCGCAGGATCTGAAGTACCAGGGCGAACGGACGCGGCTGATCGTCGGTCGGCGCAATCGCATCCGCGAAGGTGTGACGATGAACACCGGGACCGCGGGTGGCGGTGGCGTGACGCGTGTCGGCGACGACAACCTGTTCATGACAGGCGCCCATATCGGCCACGATTGCGAGATCGGCCATCGCACCGTGATGGCGAATCAGGTGGCTATCGCCGGGCATTGCCATATCGGCGACGACGTCATCATCGGCGGGCTGTCCGGGGTGCATCAATGGGTTCGGGTCGGGCAGGGCGCCATCATCGGTGCGGTGACCATGGTGACCAATGATGTCATTCCCTACGGTCTGGTTCAGGGTCCGCGGGGGGAGCTTGACGGGTTGAACCTTGTCGGGTTGAAGCGGCGCGGCGTGGAGCGGGCGGAGATTTCCGCGCTCCGGTCCGCCTATCAGGTGCTGGCCTCCGGCGAGGGTGCGTTCGTGGACCGGGCGCGGAAGCTCGCTACGGAGACGCAGAGCGATCATGTGCGGCAAGTGGTGGATTTCATCCTCGGCGAGACTGATCGCTCCTTCCTGACGCCGCGATGAGCAGGGTCGCCATCATTGCGGGCACCGGTCGTTTGCCCGCGCTCCTCGCCGATACGCTTGAGACGCGGAAGGCAGGGTTCGTCCTTGCCGGCCTGCCAGGTGTCAGCGTTGAGGGGCGGGTTATGGAGCCATTCCGGTTCGAACGTCTCGTGCCCTTCATGGATCGGCTGCATGAGCTTGACGTGGACAGGTTGATCTTCGCGGGTGGGCTCCGCCGTCCGAAGCTGGAACCCGATCAGTTCGACAGCCGCACGATGCAGCTCATACCCCGCGTGGCTGCCGCCATGCAGGGGGGAGACGATGCCATCCTGCGCGAGGTGCTGGCGATCTTTGAGGAGGACGGGTTTCGCGTTGTCGGTGCGGATGAGATCGCGCCCGAACTCGTTCCCGAGGCGGGTATCCTGACCACCGCGCAACCTTCGCCGGCCGATGAACGGGACGTGGCGCGCGCGGCAGAGATCGTGCGCGCCATCGGAGCGGTCGACGTGGGACAGGGTGCCGTGGTGGCGCAGGGCCTGTGTCTTGCGGCGGAGTCGCTTCCCGGAACCGATGCGATGCTTGACTGGGTTGCCGGGATGCAGGGCCTTCGCCCCGATCCGGGTGGCGCCCGGGGTATACTCTACAAGGCGCCGAAACCTGGACAGGAGCGGCGCATGGATCTGCCCGCCATCGGCCCGCGCACTGTGGAAAGAGCTGTCGCGGCAGGGCTCGCCGGTGTTGCGTTCGAGGCAGGCGGCGTTCTTCTCATCGACCGGGCGGAGATGGTGGCCATCGCCGAGGCCGCCGGCCTGTTCCTGTGGGCCCGGCAGCCTTGAAAGCCTATCTCGTCGCCGGTGAGCCGTCGGGAGACAGGCTCGGCGCGGCGCTGATGGCGGGCCTGAAGGAGCTCGTGCCCGAGATCGAATTCGTCGGCGTCGGAGGTCCCGGCATGGAGGCGGAGGGGGTGCAGAGCCTCTTTCCCATGGAGGAACTCTCCGTCATGGGGTTGATGGAGGTTCTGCCGAAGTATCGTCATCTTCTTCGCCGCAAGGATCAGGTCGTGGCCGACGTTCTCCGCCATCGGCCGGACGTGCTCATCACCATCGACGCGCCGGATTTCTGCCTCCGTGTCGCTGCGGGGGTGAAGGAGGTCCGCCCCGAGCTGCGCACGGTGCATTACGTGGCGCCCTCCGTCTGGGCGTGGCGTCCGGGGCGGGCGAGGCGGATGGCGCGGATGATCGATCACGTGCTTGCCATCCTGCCTTTCGAGCCCCCCTACATGGAAGCCGCGGGCATGAGCTGCGATTTCGTTGGACATCCCGTCGTGGCGGAGCCCCAGGCCACAACGGAAGAGGCACTTCGCTTTCGCCTCGCCCATGACATCACCGAGGAAGAGCCGCTTCTCCTTGTCCTTCCTGGTTCGCGGAAGGGAGAGGTGGAGCGACTCGCGCCGGTTTTCGGTGCGACGATCGCGGCGTTGCCGCAGCGCCCGCGTGTGGTGTTGCCCACCGTGCGCGGCGTCGCCGATCTTGTGGCGGAGGTGACCGCTCGGTGGCCTGTGAAGCCGTTGATCGTGCCCCCCGATGCGCCGGAGATGAAGCGGGCGGCCTTCGCCGCTGCAGACGCGGCGCTCGCCGCCTCAGGCACGGTGTCGCTGGAACTGGCGGCAGCGGATGTGCCCATGGTCATCGCATATCGGTTCAACGCCCTCACATGGATGATGATCCGCAGGCTGGTGCGCGTGGACACCGCGACCTTGGTCAACCTGGTGAGCGATACGCGCGCCGTCCCGGAGTTCATCGGCGAGAACTGCCGCCCGGAGAGAATAGCGCCTGCGCTTGCAGAACTCCTTTCCGGCGGGCCGCTTCGCGCCGTGGAGACGGAGGCGATGGCCAGAACGATGGAGCGTCTTGGCCGTGGCGGAGAACCGCCCGGGCTCCGCGCTGCGCGATCCGTGCTCCGCGTGACGCCTGCCTTGCTGCGCGGGGACTAACGGCCCCGCCAGATCCAGCCGCCACCCAGCACGCGGCTACCTTCAGGCGCATAGAACACGCAGGCCTGTCCCGGAGAGACGCCTTCTTCGGCGTTCAACAGCTCCACTTCAGCTTCCGTCGCCGAAAGCGGGCGCAGAATCGCTTCACGCGGTGGGCGAGTGGAGCGGACCTTTACCGTCACATGCCATTCGGTCTGCGAAGTGAAGGGCGCATCGCCCAGCCAGTTGATCTCGCGGAGCGGCACCCGACGGGTTGCCAAAGCGGCGCGCGGTCCGACAATCACCCGACGGCTATCTGGATCGAGCCGGATGACGTATAGCGGCTCACCTGTCCCGCCGATGCCGAGCCCGCGCCGCTGCCCGACCGTGTAGTGGATGACGCCGCGGTGCTCACCCAGAACATTGCCGTCAACGTGGACCACCTCGCCCGGATCGGCGGCACCCGGCCGCAGCTTTTCGATCACGGCGGCATAGTTTCCGTCCGGCACGAAACAGATGTCCTGACTGTCGGGCTTGTCTGCCACCGGCAGGCCATAGCGCGCTGCAAGCGCCCGTGTCTCCGCCTTGGACGCCAGGTGGCCCAGCGGAAAGCGCAGGTAGTCGAGCTGTTCCGCCGTTGTGGAGAACAGAAAATAGGACTGATCGCGATTCGGATCCGCCGCGCGATGCAGTTCCGCACCATGAAGACCCGTCTTGCGCTGGATATAATGGCCAGTGGCCATGCAATCCGCATCGAGATCCTTCGCGGTTTCCAGCAAGTCCTTGAACTTCACCCGTTCATTGCAGCGGATACAGGGAACGGGCGTCGCTCCACCGAGATAGGCATCGGCGAATTCGTCGATAACGGCCTCCCGGAAAGTGTTCTCATAATCCAGAACGTAATGGGGAAACCCCATTTCCTCCGCCACGCGTCGCGCATCGTGAATATCTCGGCCAGCGCAGCACGCACCTTTCTTCGCAAGCGCCGCCCCATGGTCGTAGAGCTGGAGCGTGACACCGACCACGTCATACCCCTCGGTCTTGAGCTGTGCGGCCACCACGGAACTGTCAACGCCACCGGACATGGCGACGACGACGCGTGTTTCGGAAGGCGGCTTCGCAAAGCCGAGCGAGTTGACGGCAGTGTCTCGGGGCATGGCTGACCTCTGGAATAGCGTGGTAATATAGGAAAATTAGACAAATTCACAACCCATCGCTTCACCTGTCTTTAAGACCCCTACTTCTAAATAGTCAGACCGGCAGCAACTTCTGTGGAGAGGAAGTCGAGAATGTTTCTTAAAAAAGTGGATGGGCGGCGGACCGTGACCCTTCCCGACGGTACAATTCTTTCGCGTGCGGACCTGCCGCCGGCCGACACGCGGCGCTGGGTTGCGAGCAGGAAGGCCCTAGTGGTGCGTGCTGTTACCTATGGGCTGCTGTCGAGAGAGGAAGCGATGGATCGCTATGCGCTCTCGGACGAAGAGCTGGATATTTGGTCAAACGCAATCGCAGCCCACGGTGAAAGTGGCCTGAAAGTCACGACAATTCAAAGGTATAGACAATCAACGGTTGAATAATATCTATATTCCTCCACGGTAACGTGTAATTAACCCTTCTACTGCAGGGTGAAAGCGTTAAGCTAACCGGAGGGATGACAATGCGAATTCTGCTGGTGGAGGATGATCCGACCACTGCGCGCAGTATCGAGTTGATGCTGAATCACGCGAACCTCAATGTCTATTGTACGGACATGGGGGAGGAGGGCATCGATCTCGCGAAGCTGTATGACTATGACCTGATTTTGCTGGATTTGAACCTGCCGGACATGAACGGTCATGAAGTGCTTCGCCAGCTTCGCATGGCACGGATTTCCACGCCGATCCTGATTCTCTCCGGGTCTGACGACACGGATTCGAAGATCAAGGGCTTTGGGTTCGGCGCGGATGACTACATGACCAAGCCATTTCACCGGGACGAGCTCATCGCGCGTATACACGCGATCGTCCGCCGGTCCAAAGGGCATTCGCAACCAGTCATCCCGACTGGCAAACTCAGCGTGAATCTGGATGCCAAAACGGTGGATGTGGCGGGGCGCCCCGTGCACCTTACCGGCAAGGAATACCAGATGCTCGAACTGCTGAGCCTGCGTAAGGGCACGACGCTGACCAAGGAGATGTTTCTAAATCATCTCTATGGCGGGATGGATGAACCGGAACTGAAGATCATCGACGTTTTCATCTGCAAATTGCGCAAGAAGCTCTCGCAGGCGACAGGGGGGGAGAACTACATCGAAACGGTGTGGGGGCGAGGCTACGTGCTACGCGATCCGGTGGAAGAAGCGATGTCGACGAACGTCAAAGCTGCGCTCAGCGCCTGAACGACGGTTCCATTCCTCTCCTGCTCGCCCCACATAGGGAGGGAAAGGGGAAGACCAATGCAATATTCACTCCTCGACCTCGCGCCGATCTGCGAGGGACAGAGCATTTCCCAAGCCTTTGCGAGCAGCCGGGACCTTGCGCGACATGCCGAGAAATGGGGTTACCACCGGTTCTGGCTTGCCGAACACCACGGCATGCCGGGTATCGCCTCCGCGGCGACGGCCGTTGTCATCGGCAACGTTGCCGGAGCCACAGAAAGCATTCGTGTGGGGGCAGGCGGTATCATGCTGCCCAACCACTCGCCACTTGTGATCGCCGAGCAGTTCGGGACGCTGGCGGAACTCTATCCCGGGCGTATTGACCTCGGTCTTGGCCGGGCGCCCGGCACCGACATGGCGACCGCGCATGCCCTTCGGCGCAGTCACGACAATGGCGACGGCTTTCCGCAGGATGTCGTCGATCTCATGCGGTTCATGGGCGAGGCCGATCCCTCTGCCCGTATTCGTGCGGTGCCGGGCGAAGGAACGCATGTTCCGGTGTGGATTCTCGGCTCAAGCCTCTTCGGCGCTCAACTGGCAGCCTATCTGGGTCTGCCCTATGCCTTTGCCTCGCATTTCGCCCCTGCGATGCTGGCGCAGGCTGCGGAGACCTATCGCAGCAGTTTTCGACCCTCCCCGCATCTGGAAAAGCCGCATTTCATGATGGCGATAGGAGTCTTTGCCGCCGATACGGACGTAGAGGCGCATTATCTGCGCAGCTCGATGATCTTGTCGTTCGCGCGGCTGCGCACTGGCCAGCCGGGTAAATTCCCCCCGCCCGTCAGGGATATCGAAAGCCAGATACCCGCTTCCGTTCTTGCTTCGGTGGGAGAGGCTCTGTCCTGCTCCGCGACCGGATCACCTGAGACAGTCCGGCGGGAGTTGAGCGCACTCATAGACCGGTATCGTCCCGATGAGGTCATGCTTACCGGGCAGATCTATGACCATGCTGCACGTTTGCATTCTTTTGACCTTGCAGCAAAGGCCATGAAGGAAATAGGCGCCGCGGCAATGGTCTAACACCAAATGAAAAGGGCCGGTCCCGATGACCGGCCCCCTTACGTAGTAGCGGCGCGCTTACTCGCGGTTACCCATGAACTGCAGCAAGAACATGAACATGTTCAGGAAGTTCAGGTAGAGGCTCAGCGCACCCATGATGGCGGATTTCCCCAGCCACTCGGAGTTGCCACCGGCTGCCATCTGCACGTAGGTGGCCTTGATGTTCTGAGTGTCATAAGCCGTCAGTCCGGCAAAGATCAGCACACCGATCACCGAAATCGCGAACATCACCGCAGGCGAGCCGAGGAAGATGTTGACGATCGACGCAACGATCAGGCCGATCAGACCCATGACAAGGAAAGTGCCCATGCCCGACAAGTCGCGCTTGGTCGTATAGCCATAGAGGCTCAGGCCGGCGAAGGCGATAGCGGTGACAAGAAATGTCTGCGCGATCGAGATGCCGGTGTAAGCGGCAAAGATATAGCTGATCGACAGGCCCATAAGAGCCGCGAAGAGGAAAAACACCCCCTGCGCGGCGGCTTGGCTGAGCCGGTTGATCATGGCGCTGAAGCCGAAGACCACGGCCAGCGGCGCAAACATTACCACCCACTTCAGAGGCGAGCCGAAAATCTGAGCCAGCAGTGCCGGGTTGGAGCCGACGAACCAAGCCACAACTGCCGTCACGCCGAGACCGGCGGACATAAGCCCGTAGACCTTGTTCATGTGAGCGCGAAGACCCTCATCGATCTGCGCGGTTCGGACACCCGCCTGACCCATGCGGACCGAATTGTAGTCTGCCATCAATTCCTCCATATATTCAGGGATCTCCCCAGTTCCGAACGGAGACCGGGCGACCTCCCCCAATATCGGTATGACGGCAATATGTTTCAAGCGGGTTAAGCCCCGGCCTCGCAGGCCGCGAACAGTCGCGTCAGCGCAGGTCCGTTAGCGCCGCCAGTGCCGCGGCACATCCCAAGCAGGCCGCTTCACCTCCCCCTCCGCTTCGTGTCGCGTGAGCCCGATATCGGCGAGGAGCCTGTCATCTAGAGCGGAAAGGTGCAGCCGTTGGCGACGGAGAGACTGCGCATCAAGCATGTAATCCATGATTGATTTCCGGGTGTTGCGAGCCGTTTCTGCATTTCTTGCGAAGCGGCTGAAAGGAGCTGTGAATACACCGAACATGATCCGACCTCTTCTCTTGGCCGGCGCCTTTCAACCGGCCTCTTACGATTTCTGTTGTCAGATATGATGCTTTATATGGTATAATGAAAACGAATGTTTGTGCTGTATGTCATCAAGGTGTGTGATGATTAGGAACCTCGATCTTGTCGCCCTGCGTTCATTTGTCACGGTGGCTGAATCCGGCGGTGTCACGCGCGCCGCGGGTCTGCTCAATCTTACGCAATCCGCGGTATCCATGCAGATACGGCGATTGGAGGACGCACTCGGTCTTCAGCTTTTCTGCCGCGCCGCCAGGCGGATGTCGCTGTCGGCGGAAGGAGAGCAACTGCTGACATATGCGCGCAGGATGCTGGAACTGAATGACGAGGCGCTCGCCCGGCTGACAGCTGATGTATATGAGGGCGAGCTGCGTATCGGCGTGCCGCACGACATCGTATATCCGCAAATTCCGATGATCCTTCAGCGGTTCGCCGCCCTTTACCCGCGAATGAGAATCAATCTCGTTTCCTCCTTCACGACCACCCTGAAAGCTTCCTTCGGACGGGGGGAGCTGGATTTCATCCTGACGACGGAAGAAAATGTGGGCGAGGATGGCGAAGTGCTGGCTGAGCGGGATCTGATGTGGATCGGTGCGCCGGGGGGGATGGCGGCGCAGAAGCGGCCGCTGCGGCTGGCGTTTGAGGAGCGCTGCAGGTTCCGGCCTCTGGCGATCGCGGCGCTCGATCGGGCCGACATACCGTGGGAAATGGCGTTCGACGGGCAGTCGGAACATGTGATGGAGGCGACCGCGGCCGCCGACCTGGCCGTCACTGTGCGGATCGGCGGGGGGCTTCCCCAAGGTTGCGTTCCTGTCCCTTCGGAGGCCAACCTGCCGGACCTTGGCTGGACGCAAATCTGCCTTTATAGGGCGGGCGGCGGCAACAAAGAGATTCGCGACGCGCTCGCCCAAGCCTTTCGTCAGGCTTACGGAGGGCAGGGGTTGCGTGAGCCTCTCCGGTTGCACGTTGCAGAATAGGAAATGAGAAGAGACATTTTTCGCTTTCTGCAATTGAAATGTGTAAAGCAGCCCTGTTTTTCTTCTAAAATTTTCTAAAAACCAGCGCGAACTCGCATAAACTTGTTCCGCCCTGAGTTGATAAAAGTTATAAAAGTAATTGCCGAGACTTTTCTGTTTACGGCATTCTGGTTGGCACGAAATTTGCTTATTTAGGTTGTGGGCGCCGTTCGGTTTCCCGGTTAGTGAGGAGTGAGTGATGAAGCACCCCGTCGATGTGCATGTTGGCAAGCGCGTCCGCCATCGTCGTTGGATGGTTGGCATGACGCAGCAGCAGCTTGCGGACAAAGTCGGCATCAAGTTCCAGCAAATCCAGAAATATGAGACGGGAATGAACCGCATCAGCGCATCCCGTCTGTGGGATATCGCCGAGGCGCTCGCGGTACCGGTCAGCTTCTTCTTTGAAGGGCTCGAATCGGAAGCGCCGGAAAAGGTCGCGGAAGGCGATATTCTTGCCGACAAGGAAGCGCTTGAACTCGTCCGCTCGTATTATGCGATCCCGGAAAACCAGCGCCGCCGGCTGTTCGAACTTGCCCGCGTTCTCAGCGACGCGGCCTGAAAGCCGCCGGTTTGAAGGCTCCCTCCAGCGCCGGCCCGCTTGACGGGCCGGACATGGATCGCTACCGGCAATTTAACTGCCGGAGCATATCATGACGATTGACGCAGAAACCCGCGCCGCCCTCATCACGACGGCGGATGCCTTGGCCGATGCGGCCCGCGCAGCGACGCTGCGACATTTTCGCAGCTTCGACCTGTCCGCGGAGAGCAAGGAAACCGCCCGGTTCGATCCTGTCACCGTGGCGGACCGGCTGGCGGAGCAGGAGATGCGCGCCATTCTCGCTCGGCAGCGCCCGCAGGATGCCATCCTCGGAGAGGAATTCGGCCGCACGGAGGGCAGCAGTGGCCTGACCTGGGTGCTTGACCCGATCGATGGGACGCGGGGTTATCTTTCCGGTACGCCGACCTGGGGAGTGCTGATCTCCGTCGCCGATACGGACGGTCCGGTGTTCGGGCTGATCGATCAGCCTTATATCGGCGAGCGTTTCCGGGGCGGGCTCGGCATGGCGGAGATGGACGGGCCGCAAGGGCGGCGGCCACTGAAGGCCCGTGTACCCCGCCCGCTTTCGCAGGCCATCCTCTTCTCGACCTTCCCCGAAGTTGGCACTCCCGAGGAAGGGAAGGCTTTCCGGCGAGTGTCGGAAGCCGCGCGCCTCACGCGTTATGGAATGGATTGCTACGCCTATGCATTGGTTGCTGCCGGGCAGATCGACCTCGTGATTGAAGCGGGCCTGCAACCCTATGACGTGCAGGCACCCATCGCGGTGATCGAAGCGGCGGGCGGCATGGTGACCGACTGGCGCGGAGGGCCTGCTCATGAGGGCGGGCGCATCCTTGCCGCCGCCAATGCGGAAATCCATGCAGAAGCCTTGGCGCTGCTGAACGGCGGCTGATCGCGGAGGCGCCCCGGGCCGGTCAGGCGACTGGCGTCCAGACGACCATGTCGATTAGGGGGGCGCCGGTTGCGAGCATTACCAGCCGATCGAACCCCAGCGCGATACCGCTCGCGGGAGGCATCTGCGGCAGGGCTGCGAGAAAATCCTCGTCCAGAGGGTAGCGCTCGCCATAGACGCGCTGTTTTTCGTCCATTTCGGCAATGAAACGGCGCCGTTGCTCGATAGCATCCGTCAGTTCCCCGAACCCGTTGGCCAGTTCGACCCCGCAGGCATAAAGCTCGAACCGTTCCGCCACCCGCACGTCGTCGGGCGCCCTGCGGGCCAGCGCAGCCTCCACCGCCGGATAGCGGTCGAGAACGGTGGGCCGGCCAAGCCCCAGATGCGGCTCCACCCGCTCCACAAGAATGCGGGAGAGGATGTCGGACCAGGTGTCATCTTCCGCAACACGCGTACCAATGATGCGCGCGGCGCCGGCCAGAGCCTCGCGGTCCGGCTGGCCGGCGGGAGACAACGTCGCCAGCAGGTCGATCCCGGCATGGCGATCGAAGGCGTCGGCCACGCTCAACCGCTCTGGGGGTGCAAAGGGATCGCAGGTCCGGTCGCGAAAGCGGAACAGCGTCGCGCCCGTCGCGTCCGCGGCGAGACGCATGATCTCCGCGCAATCCGCCATCAGCTGCTCATAAGGCTCGCCCGCTCGATACCATTCCAGCATGGTGAACTCCGGGCTGTGCAGCGCGCCGCGCTCCCGGTTGCGCCAGACATGGGCAAAGGCGGCGATGCGCGGCTCTCCCGCGGCCAGCAGCTTCTTCATCGCGAATTCGGGGGAGGTGTGCAGATACATCGGACGCGTCTCTCCCGCATTGCCAATGGCCTGCGTGGCAAAGGCGTGGAGATGCGCTTCGTTTCCCGGTGAGAGCTGCAGGGCCGCGGGATCGACTTCAACGAAGTCCTGCGCCGCGAACCAACCCCGCAGTGCGGCCTGAATGCGGTTCCGGGCCAGAAGCAGGGGGCGGCGGTCGGCGTGGCGGTCGGCGGTCCACCAGGGCGTATCGGTCATGGGCGGAGGGTCCTGCGGCTTTCGGCTGGAATTTCCGGGCAGGATGCGCTAGGGCCTCCGGCCAAGTGGCGGGGGCTTACGCGGCCCGCTGCCAAAGCTCAAGGACAAGCTCAAGGGAAAACCCGTGAAAGTCATCGCCTCCTCGCTCCGCAAGGGCAATGTCGTCGAACTGGAGGGCCGGCTCTATGTCGTCCTCAAGGCCGAGAACTTCCATCCCGGCAAGGGCACGCCGACCACCTCCGTGGACATGCGCCGCATCTCCGACGGGGTGAAGGTTGCCGAACGCTGGCGCACCACCGAGATGGTGGAGAAGGCCACGGTGGATGAGCGTGAGTACGACTTCCTCTACGAGGACGGTGAAGGGTTCCACTTCATGAACCCGGAGAACTACGAGCAGCTTACCGTCTCGGCCGATGTGGTGGGCGACGACAAGGTGTTCCTGACCGACGGTATCAAGGTCTACCTACGGACGTTTGAAGGCGTCGCCATCGCCATGGAGCTGCCGCAGAAGCTGGTCGTGGAGATCGCGGAAACCGAGCCGGTGGTGAAGGGGCAGACCGCCTCCTCCTCCTACAAGCCCGCGCTGGCCACGAATGGCGTGCGTGTCATGGTCCCGCCGCATATCGGTGCGGGCACGCGCATCGTCATCTCCACTGCCGACAACAGCTATGTGGAGCGTGCGAAGGACTGATCTTTCGGGTCGGTGCAAGATCAAAGGCTGCCGGGGAGAACCGGCAGCCTTTTTCATGCGCGAGGACGAAAACCGCGGGATGGTTTTCGCAGACTGCAGACTGCCAAGCTTCATACTCCAGCAGGCTGCTGAAAAGTCCTGAAGTGTCATGCCCTACGTGCAGGAAATGGGAAGATCGGCCCGGAGATGTCGCAAGTATGCACATTTCCAGCTGGATTTCGCCAGATTACGAACGATTTCCGTTCCGACAGAGGTCAAAGGGCCTCTTTCAACGGCCTGCCAGGGGTGGACAAGCGGCTCCAGCCTTACGACGCTTCGGGGGTGTAGCCTGCCTCGCGGATGACCTCAGCCGCCCGGGCGGCATCGCCTTTCACCGACACCAGATGACGGGGAAGATCGATCTTCACATCTGCATCCGGCATGGTCTGCGCAAATGCCTTTCGGATCGTCGCAACGCAATGGCCGCAACTCATGTCATTGACGATGAAGTTCTGCATGACGCCTCCTGTCTCTCCGACCGATATGGTCCTTCCAGTTGGGGGAAGGTCAATAGGGACCGGCGTCAGCCCTGCATCGCCCCGAGCAGGGGTGTCGCCAGATCGCGGAGCCAGATGCGCGCGGCGTTCACATTCTCCACATAGGTGGTGATGTAGGGCGCGAGCCCCGGCATATCGACTGCGAGACCCGGCCCCACGATGTAAAGCGCAACGAGACAGGCGATGAGCAGGAGCCCACAGACGAAGCCGATGTTGAAGCGCCGCCGGCCGCGTTCGCTTTCCTCCTCATTGACGAAATTCTCCAGCGCCTGATTGACCGGCATATCAACCGGGCCGGGAGCCGGCTCCCAGTTGCGGGGGCGGGCAGGAGACGCCACGGGCTGCGCAGATTTTGCGGGAGCCGGCAAGGTGGGTTCGCGAAGCGGAATATCCTGCGGCTGGTCAACGTCCGGCAGCCTGCCAATGGCCGGAGCAATCGGAGGGTCGGCGGGGGTCGGTTCCGGAGGGCGCTCCGCTGCCTGCGTGGCGCGGGCCTCGCTGTCCCGATTCGGGCCGCGACGCACTTCCGCCTCGCGGGCAGCCTCCTCCCGCAGGACGTTCAGCACGCCCTCGTCCACCGGCCTCCGGGGCAGGGGAGCGGGCGTTGCGTCCTCCCGCGTCTGGAACCAACTGTGGCCGCATGCGGCGCATTGCACCTCCCGCCCTTGGGGCGGGATCGCCGTATCGGAAATCTCGTACTGCGCACCGCAGTTCGCGCAAATCAGCCGCATCTGCCCTCGACCCGCGTCTCGCTGTGGATCCTAACTTTGCGCTGTTGTAACAAGGCGCCGACGTCAATCCAACCCCGGCTCTACCGGTGGATGAAACGTCCAGTGCGGTCGCAGAAACCGCGCCGGCACGGGGCCGGGCAGCATCGGAGAAGTCGTTGATCGAATTTCAGAACGTCGCCTACAGCTATGGCGGAGGGGAGTTGCTGGCCGACATGTCATTGCGCCTTGCTCCCGGATCGTTCCACTTCCTGACCGGGCCTTCCGGCGCGGGCAAGACCACGTTCCTCAAGCTGTGTTACGGGGAACTCGTGCCGACCAGCGGTGCGCTGCGCATCTTCGGAGAGGATGTGACCGGGCTTCCGCGTGATGCGGTCGCCGACATGCGCCAGCGGATCGGCGTTGTGCATCAGGACTGCCAGTTCCTCGACCACCTGCCGCTGGCGGAGAATATCGAACTGCCGCTCACCGTCGCGGGACGGGGGGAGGAGGCGGAAGCCTATCTTCAGGAACTGCTTGCCTGGGTCGGCCTGTCCCGTCATGCGGAGGCGCTGCCGCCCGAACTGTCCGGTGGAGAGCGGCAGCGCGCGGCGCTGGCGCGGGCGATCATCACCTCTCCCGACGTGATTCTGGCCGACGAGCCGACGGGCAACGTGGACTGGGACATGGCACAGCGTCTGATCTCGTTGCTCATCGAGCTGAACCGGATGGGCAAGGCAGTAGTGATCGCCACCCATGACATGAACCTGATCCGTTGGGCCAAGGGGCGGGTGGCAGCTCGTGTGCTCCGCATCCGCGGCCGTCGGGTGCAACTTGCTGGGGTGGACCTGTGAACGCGTTGACCTCCTATCTCTCCTCCCTGCTCGCGCTTCTCCAGCCGGACGGTGCCTCAGACCGGGTGGTGCCGCCCTCCGGCAATGCGGCGAAGCTCACGCTTTTCACCGCCGCGGCCATGGCTTTCCTCGCCGTCTTTGCGCTGGCACTCTCCACCGCGGCAGGGCGCATCGCCGCCGACTGGTCCTCCGCGCTCGACGGGTCGATCACGCTCCGCATCTCCGCCCCGGAGGAGGATATGGCCCGCCAGACGGAAACCGCGCTTTCCGTTCTTGCCTCCACTCCGGCCGTGTCGGTCGCGCGGGCGCTTTCGGCGGATGAGGCCCGGGCCCTGCTCGAGCCATGGTTCGGTCCCGACCTTCCCGTTGAGGAGCTGCCTATTCCCCAGCTCATTGAGGCCCGCACTGTCAGCGGTTTTGACATAGACGCGCTTCGCCTTCGTTTGAGCGCCGAAGTGCCGGGCGCGGTGGTGGACGACCACAGCCGCTGGCGTGCGCCGCTCGTCTCTGCCGCGAACCGGCTGCGCCTTTTGGGTGTCGCTTCCGTGCTGGTGATCGGTGCGACGACGGCGGCGATGATCGCGCTGGCCGTCGGCGCCGCGCTTTCGGCCAATGCGCAGACGATTCGGGTGCTGCGGCTGGTGGGCGCGCGGGACAGCTATATCGCACAGGCTTTCGTGCGGCGCTTCACTTTCCGGGCGCTCGGCGGAGCGGCGGTGGGCACCGTGATCGCGCTGCTCGCGCTGGCGCTGCTGCCCTCGGGGGAGGATGCGGTGCTGAAGGGGCTGGGCTTCCGTGGCGCGGCCTGGCTCTGGCCAGTGCTTGTCCCGCTGGCCGCAGCCGCGGTGGCCCTTGCCGCAACCCGGACGGCGGCCTTGAGGACATTGCGCGGCTTCCAGTGATGCGACGGTTCCTGCCTCTCCAGTATCTCCTCTCGCTTGTGTTTATCGTGCAGATGTACGTGATGATGGCGGTGCTCGCGCTCGTGTTCACACCCGCCGTTCTGCTCCGGAGGGAGATCGCCTATACTGCCTGCCGGAGCTATTGCCGGTGGGTCCGCTGGTCGGCGCGCTGGATCGTCGGGCTGTCCTCCGAAATCCGGGGCGATGTGCCGCAGGATGAGGTTCTCGTCGCGTCCAAGCATCAGTCGTTCTTCGATATCATCCTGATCGTTTCCGCCGTGCCGCGGCCAAAATTCGTGATGAAGAAAGAGCTGCTCTGGGCGCCCATCGTCGGCTTCTATGCCAAGCGCATCGGCTGTGTTGCAGTTGACCGCGGGAAGCGGGGGAAGGCGCTGCGCCAGATGGTCGCCCAAGTGGCGGCGGGCCATTCCATGCCGGGACAGCTCATCATCTTCCCCCAGGGCACCCGTGTCGCTCCCGGAGCGACCGAGCGCTACAAAGGGGGCGCGGCCGCTCTTTATCTCGAACTGGGGCAGGATTGCGTTCCCGCGGCGACGCATGTCGGCGTATTCTGGCCGCGGCGCGGCCTGCTGAGGCGTCCGGGTCATGCCGTGCTGGAATTTCTGCCACGCATCGCGCCCGGCCTTGAACATCAGGCCTTTCTGCAAACACTGGAGCAGAGGGTGGAAGACGCTTCCGACGCGCTGATGATGGAAGCGGGTTTTCCCGTGCAGGAGACGCTGTCATGAAAGCCATCACCGATATCGCGGCGCTGGAAGCGCTCTACGGCACGCCCGCGCCCGCCGCCGCCCGCAAGGTCACGCCTGGCCTGACGCCGGAGTATCGCCGCTGGATGGAGGCATCGCGTTTCTGCCTTGTAGCGACGGTCGGGCCGGAGGGCACGGACTGTTCTCCGCGCGGTGACGACGGTGCGGTTGTCAGGATCGCCGACGACAGAACGCTGTTCCTGCCGGACTGGAAGGGTAATGACCGGATCGACACGCTGCGGAATGTCGTGCGCGATCCGCGCCTCTCCCTGCTGTTCATGGTACCGGGCTCCAACAACGTCCTTCGCGTGAACGGGCTCGGCACTGTCACAGCGGATGACGATCTGCGCGGGAGTTTCGCGCGAAAGGGCGTGCTGCCACGCAGCGTCCTGATCATCGAGACGCAGGAAGTCTACTTCCAGTGCGCGCGGGCGATCATGCGGTCCCGCCTGTGGACGGCGGGGGATGAGGCGGCAGGCCTGCCCACGCCGGGAGAGATGCTCGTCGCCGCGACCGCAGGGCAGGTGGGCGGGCCGGACTATGACCGGACATGGCCGGAGCGCGCGGCAAAGACGATGTGGTGACCTGAGATCGGGCATGTCCGCGCTAATGGCGGCGTCGAACATGCCTCTCCCCTGCGGCAGGCCTTCCGGCTCCTGCGGTTCAGGCCGCGAGGCTCTTTGATCCCATGTCGAGAAACTTCCGCCGCCGCTCCCGGATCAGGTCTTCTCGACCCATGCCGTCAAGCTCGCCCAGCATCGCAGCGATAGCCTTGCCTACACCGTCAATCGCCGCGCCCGGATCACGCTGTGCGCCCCCCAGCGGCTCCGGTACGATACGGTCGATAACGCCGAGTTTGTGAAGATCCTGTGCGGTCAGCCGCAGGGCCTCCGCTGCCTCGCGCATCTTCTCCGCGTCCTTCCACAGGATGGAGGCGCAGCCCTCCGGCGAGATCACCGAATAGACGGAGTGCTCCAGCATGGCGAGCCGGTTCGCCGTGGCAAAGGCCACCGCGCCGCCCGAGCCGCCCTCGCCGATCACCACGCAGACCAGTGGCACGCCGATCTTCAGACATCTTTCCGTGGACCGCGCGATGGCCTCTGCCTGTCCGCGTTCCTCCGCACCCTTGCCGGGATAGGCGCCGGGCGTGTCCACCAACGCGACCACCGGCAGCCGGAACCGGTCGGCCAGATCCATCAGCCGTATCGCCTTGCGATATCCCTCGGGCCGCGCCATGCCGAAGTTGCGGTCGATCCGGGTGGAGGTGTCATGCCCCTTTTCCTGACCGATCACGACAACCGGCCGATCGTTGAACCGTGCCAGCCCGCCCATCACCGCGTGATCGTCCGCGAAGCCCCGGTCCCCGGCGAGCGGCATCCAGTCGCTGAACAGGGCCTCGACGTAGTCCTTGCAATGCGGCCGGTCGGGGTGCCGCGCGACAAGGCATTTCTGCCACGGCGTCAGGCCCCTGTAGAGATCGCGCAGCAGCGTCTCGGCCTTCTTGTCGAGAGCGGCGGCCTCCTTCTCGACATTCGTCTCCGGGTTGGCGCGGGCCATATTCCGAAGTTCCTCCGCCTTGCCCTCGATCTCGGCCAGAGGCTTTTCGAATTCGAGATAGGTCATCCTGTGCTCCGCTTGGTTTGACGGCTATATGGACCGAGGTCGGTCGGAATGCAACTTTCCGCCCCTTCTCCTACCGGGGGCGGGCGGCCTTCTCGGCGATGCCGGAGGTGCCTTCGCGCCGCTCAAGCTCTGCCATGACGGCGGAGAGAGGCACATCGCGCGCGGTCAGCATGACGAGCATGTGATAGAGCACGTCCGCCGCCTCTGATGCGAGGCGCTCCCGGTCGCCGCGGACGGCCTCGATTATGGCTTCCACCGCCTCCTCGCCGAATTTCTCGGCGCATTTCTCCGGCCCGCGGGAAAGGAGCTTTGCCGTCCATGAGCTTTCCGGGTCCGCGCCCTTGCGGGCCTCCACCGTGGCGGCCAGACGTTCGAGCGCGGTCATGCAAGCCTCATCGGAATACCGGCGGCGGCCATGTGCTCCTTGGCCTCCCGGATCGTGTAGGTGCCGAAGTGGAAGATGGAGGCCGCGAGCACGGCAGAGGCATGGCCCTCCGTCACGCCTTCCACCAGATGGTCCAGCGTGCCGACGCCGCCGGAGGCGATCACGGGGATGGAGACCGCATCCGCCACGGCCCGGGTGAGCGGCAGGTTGAACCCCGCACGCGTGCCGTCCCGGTCCATAGAGGTGAGGAGGATCTCCCCCGCCCCGCGTTCTGCCACCGTGCAGGCAAATTCCACGGCGTCGATCCCCGTGGGCTTGCGGCCGCCATGGGTGAAGATTTCCCAGCGACTTGGCGCGACCGTCTTGGCGTCGATGGCGACCACGATGCACTGGCTGCCGAAATGGTCTGCCGCGCGGGCCACGACATCCGGGTCGGCCACTGCGGCGGAGTTGAAGGACACCTTGTCCGCACCCGCCAGCAACAACGCGCGCACATCCGCAGGCGTCCGCACGCCGCCGCCCACCGTCAGCGGCATGAAGCAGCGTTCCGCCGTGCGGGTCACGAGGTCATACATCGTGCTGCGGTTTTCATGCGTGGCGTGGATGTCGAGAAAGCACAGCTCATCCGCACCGGCGGCGTCATAGGCTTCCGCCGCAGCGACGGGATCGCCCGCATCGACCAGATCGACGAAGTTGACACCCTTCACCACGCGGCCGTCGGCCACGTCCAGGCAGGGGATGATGCGGGTCTTGAGCATGCTGAAAATCCTTCCCCGCGCGTCTTAGCGTAAAGCGGCGTCCGGGCCAATGGGCTCTGCCGGGGCATGGCCGTCAACATGGATAGGAGCGATTGCGGAGGGCCTCGGACCTTGCGATGCTGCCCGGGAAGGGGAGTACATGATGCACTGGCTTTTGATCTATGATTACGTGAACGATTATCTGGAGCGCAGGGAGGCGCTGCGGGCAGATCATCTGGCCCATGCGCGCGCGGCCGTGGCGCGGGGAGAGCTGGCTCTGGGCGGCGCCTTTGCCGATGAACCGCCGGGTGCGGTCATCATCTTCCGCGCGCCCTCGCGGGAGGTCGTCGAGAGGTTCGCGCGGGCCGACCCCTATGTGACCGGCGGTCTGGTGAGCGGCTGGACCGTCCGCCAATGGACGACCGTCGTGGGGGAAGGGGCGATGACGCCCCTCTGATCAGGCCTTGAGAACCGCGAGCGCCTCACCGAGATCAATAGCGCCGTCGTAGAGTGCGCGACCGGAGATTGCGCCATTCAGCGGCGCCCCCGATCGTTTCAGGGCGACGAGATCCGCGATGGAGGAAACCCCGCCCGAAGCGATCACCGGGATCGACACCGCCAGCGCCAGGGCGGCAGTGGCAGCGACGTTGGGTCCCTGCATGGCCCCGTCGCGGTCGATATCGGTGTAGATGATGGCAGCCACGCCCGCGTCTTCAAACGAACGGGCGAGGTCGGTGGCCTGCACCTCCGTCTCCTCCGCCCAGCCACGGGTCGCAACTCGGCCACCGCGCGCGTCGATCCCCACGGCGATCTTGCCCGGAAAGGCGCGCGCCGCCTCCCGCACAAGCTCCGGCTTTTCCACGGCCACCGTCCCGAGGATCACCCGCGCCAGCCCGCGATCCAGCCAGCGCTCGATGGTGGCCATGTCGCGGATGCCGCCCCCGAGCTGTGCGGGAACTTCAACCGCCGCCAGTATCGCCTCCACTGCCTCGGCGTTGACCGGATGGCCCGCGAAAGCGCCGTTCAGATCGACGAGATGCAGCCATTCGCACCCCGCGGACACGAAGGCGCGCGCCTGTGCGGCCGGATCGTCGGAAAAGACCGTCGCCTGCTCCATCGCACCCTTGTAGAGCCGCACACATTGCCCGTCCTTGAGGTCGATCGCCGGATAAAGGATCATCTGCGCCTCTTCTGAGAAACTTCGTCCGCCTGATAGCCGGAAGCCACCTCGACGGAAAGGGGCGAAGCCCGCCGCGCTGAAAGTCCGCGCCTCCTTGACCCCACGTCCAGACTTGCACCGTTCTGACGTCATGGCAGCATTCCGTCGAGGAGAGGGAGGGTATTGATGGAAAAATCACGTTGGAGCCGGGGTTCGCGGGAAGCGCGTGACAGGCGCGGGAAGCTGACGGCGCCGGTCGGCAAGTCTTTTCAGGCGGGCTGGCTGGCAAGGTGGCGCGTCGGCCTTGCTGTCATCGGCTTGTCCGCGATGACAAGCGGGGCGGCCTTCGCTGCGGACCCCGTGCAGGGGGCGTGGCTCACCCAGCCGGACGACAACGGCCATTACGGGCGTGTGGAAATCGTCCCATGCGGCGACAGGTTCTGCGGCACGCTGACCGCCGCCTTCGCGGCGGATGGCAAATCGGTGCCCTCCGACCGGATCGGAAAGCGGATTGTCTGGGACATGCAGCCGGCGGGCGGTGGCCGCTACGAAAACGGCCAGATTTTTGCCCCGGATCGTGGAAAGACCTACGCGTCCAAGATGAGCATGGCGGGAGACAAGCTGACCGTTTCGGGCTGCGTGCTCATCCTCTGCCGCAGTCAGGTCTGGTCGCGGGCGAAGTGAGCAGCCGAAGAGGCTGGCGCAGGGGAATCTCGATCCCGCTTTGTCTGTGGGCACGCTTTCGTCAGCCATCCATGCTGCGGAGCGTCAACTCTCCCGATGAAAGCAGGTCGCGGATGCGTGTGACCACGGCATTCTGAGCCTTTTCTGTTTGTTTCAGCGCGCTTTCCGGCAGGAGCGCGATCTCTTCCGTCAAACCTGCCGCAAGGCGCTGGGATATGTTCTTGAGAATGAAGGCGGAACTCGCGCTTTCCGGCCCACGCGATCCCGCGAGCGCGAGGAGAAGATCGGTCTGATCCAAACCCCGGACAATGCGAGCGACATCGCGCGGTTCGATGCGTTCGGGAATGTCGGCATAGGTGAAGATCGCGCGCCTGACCCGCCCGGCCAGTTCCGCATCCTCCTCCTCCAGTCCTTTGAGCACATCTTCCCGCGTCTCGTTCGCGGAGGAGTTCAGGATGGCGCCGATCCTCTCAACCGGGCCTTCGTCGAAGGCGGCGCGGGCTTGCGCTTCGATCGGGGCGGCGAGGGTGGCCCCGATACGGGCAACCATCTCCGGCGCGATGCCACCCGTCAGCGACATGGAGTAGGCCAGCCGCCGCGCGCGATCACCCGGCAGCTTGCCGAGCAGAGTGGCGGCCCGCCCGGTGGGCAGCTTGGAGATGAGCACTGCGCCGACCTCCGCGCTTTCGCGTTCCAGCAGTGCGAGCAGCGGCTCGTCCGCCTGCGCGAGCACGAGATCCCAGGGGTCGTTTACCTCTCCGGTACGTGCGAGGCGGCGGAGGCGGGTGATGGCAGGCGTGCTGAGTTGATCGGAAAGCAGGTTCAGGGCCCCCTCCAGCCCACCGGGAAAAGCGAGGCCCACCGCCTCCAGCTCTGCCACGAATTCCTCAATCACCGAAACCAGCGTCTCCCTGTCCACAAGCCGGAGCCGGGCAAGCTCCCTTGTGAGGGATTCCTGCATTCCGACCGGCAGGCTCGAAAGAGGCACCTCCGCCCCTTCTGCCAGCAGGAGTCGTACCATGATTGCGGCTTTCTGCGGGCCGGAGAGGACCTTGTGCGCGGGGGCAGGTCGGAGGGGAGAAATGGCGAGGGCGGCGGCGGA
Source organism: Haematobacter missouriensis (assembly GCF_000740775.1). GTDB lineage: Bacteria > Pseudomonadota > Alphaproteobacteria > Rhodobacterales > Rhodobacteraceae > Haematobacter > Haematobacter missouriensis. The sequence continues at coordinate 42,246 of NZ_JFGS01000026.1, forward strand.
CATCGATTCTCCTACAGTCAGGAAAGTCCACTCTGCCAGTCGCGGGTTAACGCCCGATTAGCGGGCCGCGCGGATCGTCATGGACCGGCCGGTACAGGTTTGTTGCGCAGTTCCGCCGCCAGTTTCCGCTTGAGCCGGTCGATTTCCGGTGCGGTCCAGCCGGGCGGCTCCGTCAGCGCGACCCAGCCATCCACGTAATGTTCCGGCGCGAAGACATGCCCGTAACCCATCGGCGTTGTGGTTGCCGTCATCATGTCCAGCACGAGTTGAAGGAACGTGACGATCGGATACCAACGGAGTTTTGGTGAGACATCCGGCCCCCGATCACCAAGCCATTCGGGGGAGGTATAGGCATAGGAGGGGCTGAAGAAGGTGATCGGATCAGAGGCGTATTGCAGATAGATGATGCGAATCAGACCCCATGGCGCCGTCGCCTCATCCAGATGGTTCTTCTGGTTGGTAAACCGCACGAGCGAGCCGTCCCGCACTTCGGGCAGCCAGGCGGGACTGCCGGGATTGCGGTCGTTCGTCATCTGTCGCCATGTCGGGGTCGGGAAGGGCGGACCTGCCCAGAACGCGCCCTGAAACGGATCATCGATCACCGTGAGCAGATTGGCCGAAAGGTCGGAGTTCAGTGCGCCGAGACTCAGGCCATGGAGATAAAGCCGCGGTCGGGTATCGCGCGGCAGGCGGTGCCAGTAGTCGTAGATCAGGTCGAACACGGCGCGTGCGGTTTCGTCGCCGATATCCGGGTCCACCAGCAGCGCAAGCCAGCTCGGGAGGTGAGAATACTGCACCGTGACCGTCGCGACATCGCCGTTTTCGAGATACTCCAGTGCGCGCTGGCTGGCCGGGTCCAGCCAGCCGGTGCCCGTTGGCGTCGCGATGACCAGCACGGAGCGCGTGAAGCCGCCAACGCGGATCAACTCCTCCAAGGCGAGCTGCGCCCGCTCCCGCACCGTCTCGGCGGAGGCGACACCGACATAAACCCGAAGCGGTTCAAGAGCTGGACGGCCCGTGAACGCCGCGATATCGCTTTGGACCGGGGGCGATGTGACGACCTCGCGCCCCGCACGGCCCAGGGTCTTCCATTCAATGAGAGAGGCCGGGCTTCCGGTCTTGCCCGGCTCCTCCGGCGGACGAATCCCGTCTTCCACCAGCGTGTCGAATTGCCGGTAGGAGGCGTCCAGCGCGCCGACCGCTTGAGTGACCAGCACGCCATTGCCGATCATCCAGAAGACAGAGGAGACCAACACCAGCGCCAAGATGTTCGACACCCGTCTGGGTACATGAGTGCTGAGATAATCCGCCACCCATCGGATCATCAGCGCAAAAAGCCGCGAGATAAGCACGAGGACGAGAAAGATCGCCAGCGCGATGTAGCCCACCGTGTAGGGCCGCGATGTCTCCACCGGCGACAGTCCCATGAGCAGGCGAATGGAATTCTGCCATTCGGAAGCGTTCCAGAGAAAGAACAGCGCGATACCGCCGCAGGCGACGCTTGCCGCGATCTTCAGCGCCAGCACGTCCCAGCCGGTCCGGTTCGTCGGAAGCTCCAGATAATCCCAAAGCCAGCGGAGGAACACACCGATCCCGTATCCGAGCGCCGCCGACATGCCGGTCAGTACCCCCTGAAAAACAGGATTGCGGGGAATGAGGCTGGGAGCGAAGGATGCCGCGAGAAACAGGGTCCCCAGCAGCACACCGAGGCCAGAGAAACTGAGGGCGAATTGATAGATATGCCTGCGCATGAACGCCCGCTGAGTGCTGTTCCACGCAGTGTAGCGGGTCAGGGGCGCTCCGGGCAAGCGGCGGAGACGATGCGTTTGCCGAACGCCGGACTCCGGCGGAACGAACGGAACCGTTGCGGCGTTGGGCAGGATCGTTTCCCGGCTGGGAGAGGCCGATGGCACCGCGCGCGCTTTGGAAAGGTTATCTCAAGATAGATGAACTGGTGTGTCCGGTGGCGCTCCATGCCGCGGTCTCCACTGCGGAGCGCGTGTCCTTCCATATCATCAACCGTAAGACGGGTGATCGGGTGCGGCGGGAAATGCTGGACGCGGAAACCGGCAAACCCGTCCCCCGCGAGGATCAGGTCAAGGGATATCGCACAGAGGAAAACCGGTACATCTTGCTTGATCCCGAGGAGATCGCGAGCGCGGTTCCGAAGTCGGACAAAACGCTCGATGTTTCCCGGTTTCTTGCCTGTGACGAGATAGAGACAGAATATTTCGACAAGCCGTATTACATCACACCGGCCGATAGCGGCGCGCGTGCGGCCTATGAGCTGATCCACGCCGGCCTCGCACGGGGGTCGGCGGCAGCGATTGCCGATGCAGTCCTGTTCCGCAAAGAGCGGTCCTTGTTGATCCGAGCGCATGACGGAGGTCTTGTCGCGCATACGCTAAAGTTCGACTATGAGGTGAGAAGCGCTTCTGATGCTTTTGATTCCATTGGTGATTATGACATTGGTGGCGAGATGCTCGATCTTGCCGAACATATCATCGACACCAAGCGCGGCGACTTCAAGCCTGAGGAGTTCGAGGACCATTACGACGCCGCTCTGGCGGAGCTGGTGCAGGCCAAGATCGCAGGCCGTGCCATGCCCAAGCCCAAGCCCCGGAAGGAGGAGAAGGTGGTCAACTTGATGGAAGCGCTCCGGCTCAGCGCGGGCGGGAAAGCCGCGACCAAGGCTGCTCCCAAGAAAGCGCCAAAGAAACCCTCGCAGAAAAAGAGTGCCTGACGGATGGCGCTGGAAACCTACAACGCCAAGCGGGATTTTACGCGCACTTCCGAGCCACAGGGCAAGACCACCACGGGTGAGGGCGGACTTTACGTCATCCAGAAACACGATGCGCGGCGGCTGCATTACGACCTGCGGCTGGAGTTGGACGGCGTACTGAAGAGCTGGGCCGTGACGCGCGGGCCGAGCCTCGATCCCGCGGAGAAGCGGTTGGCTGTCGAAGTGGAGGACCATCCGCTCGATTATGCCACGTTCGAAGGCTCGATCCCGAAGGGGCAATACGGCGGTGGCAGCGTCATCGTCTGGGACAAGGGGCGCTGGCGACCGGATTTCGACCCGCACGCCGGTTTGAAGAAGGGCCATCTGGAGTTCGAGCTGGAGGGCGAGAAGCTGCATGGCCGCTGGCATCTGATCCGCATGAAACCGCGCCGGGGCGAGAAGCGGATCAACTGGCTGCTCATCAAGGCGGAGGATGGCGACGCGCGGGAGGCGGGCGACATCCTGAAGGAGGCACCTCGTTCCGTCGCGAGTGGTCGGACGGTAGAGGAGGTGGGCAAGGGTCTCGGCAGCGCCGCTAAAGTTTCCAAGGCGACGGTTCAGAAGGGCACGAAGGTGGGCAAAACCGCACCGCTCATGTCCCGCGCGGCGAAGACTCGACAGAGAAAGCTGGAAAGCACGACCGCGCGTCCGGGCGCCAGCGAACGTAACGCCGGGGACAGTCACGCCGGAAAGAAGCCGGGTCGGAAGGAAAAGCTGCCGGATTTCATCGAGCCCATGCTGGCCACGCTTGTGGGGCATCCCCCCGCGGGCGGCGACTGGCTGCACGAGATCAAGTTCGACGGCTACCGCCTGCTGGCCCGTCTGGAGAAAGGGAAGGTGCGCCTTCTGACTCGGAGCGGACTGGACTGGACGGAGCGGTTCTCGGGGCCGCTGACCGAGGCGTTGGAGGCGATCACCGCGACCGCCGCGATGATCGACGGCGAACTGGTGGTGGAGAAGGCTTCCGGCGTCTCCGATTTCGGTGCGTTGCAAGCCGATCTTTCCGGCGGGCGGGCGGACCGGTTCGTCTACTACGCCTTCGATCTTCTACATCTGGATGGCTATGGTCTGCGCGCCCTGCCGCTGGTGGACAGGAAGGCGGCGCTGGAGCGCCTGGTCCCCCGCGAAGGCCCGGTTCGGTTCAGCGCGCATTTCGACAACGACGGTGCCGATGTGCTGGCGCATGCCTGCGGGTTGAAGCTGGAGGGCATCGTCTCCAAGCGCGCAGTTTCACCCTATGTATCCGGGCGGGGGCGGGACTGGGTGAAGGCCAAATGCGCCTCCCGGCAGGAGTTCGTGATCGGCGGGTTCACGCAATCCTCCGCCACGCCGCAGGCGATCGGGTCGCTGGCACTAGGTGTGCAGGAAGCCGGGGCCTTGCGCTATGTGGGACGGGTGGGGACGGGGTTCACGGCAGAGGTTGCGCATGACCTGTGGGTGCGTCTGACGGCTTTGGAAAGTGACGACAGCCCATTCAGCGCGCAGTTGGATGCTACCGCCCGGCGCGGGCTTCACTACGTCCATCCGGATCTGGTGGCGGAAGTCGAGTTCCGGGCATGGACATCTGACGGGCGCCTGCGCCACGCGGCCTTTCGCGGGTTGCGGGAAGACAAGCCTGTAGGCGACATCGTGCGGGAGGAAGCAGCCGTGGAGCGTCCGGCAAGCGTGGAACTCACCCATCCCGACCGTATTTACTGGCCGGCAGAGGGTGTGACGAAAGCGGATCTGGCCGATTACTACACGCGGGTCTGGCCGCGGATCGCCCCCTTCGTCACCGGCCGCGCGCTGGCGCTGCTGCGGTGCCCGGAGGGTATAGAGGGGCAAAGTTTCTTTCAGAAACACGCATGGCGCGGCATCCCGGAGCAGGTCCATCAGGTCAAGGATCCGAAGAACCCGGAGGAACCCTTTGTCGCGATTGACGATCTCGATGGGCTGATCGCGCTCGTCCAGTCTGCCGTGCTCGAGATCCACCCCTGGGGATCCACCCTGCAGAGCTGGGAGAAGCCCGACATGATCGTGATGGACCTCGACCCCGGCGAGGGGGTTGGCTGGCCCGATATCGTCAGCGCGGCGGGCAAGGTGCGGGAGCGGCTGGAAGAGGCGGGTCTTGCAGCCTTCGTCAAGACCTCGGGCGGCAAGGGGTTGCATGTGGTAGCACCCCTCACCCCGAAGGCGACTTGGCCCACCGTGAAGGCCTTCACCAAATCGCTTGCGGAGGCGATGGCTGCCGAGGAGCCGGAGCGTTTCGTGGCAACGATCAGCAAGGCCAAGCGCAAGGGCCGGATCCTGATCGACTACCTGCGTAATCAGCGTGGGATGACGGCAGTTGCCCCCTATTCGACCCGCGCGCGCCCCGGCGCTGCGGTTTCCATGCCGGTCCCGTGGGAGGCGCTGCCCGGGATCGGCCCGCAGGACTTCACTGTCCTGAACATCGCGGATCACCTTGCCAGCGACCCGTGGGAGACGTTCCGGGCCTCCGCCAAACCCCTGCCGACGCGACGGAGATAGGCGGGGCGCGGGAAATGATGCAGCGCGGCCACGGTCCTGAGAGAGTGGCTCACCCGCTTTCCATAACGAAACCGCCCTCCTATAGTCGCTTCGCGCCGGGGTGAGCGCGACAGGACGGGAAGCGGGCGTGGCGCATTTCATCATTGTCGGGAACGAAAAAGGCGGCTCCGGCAAGTCCACGACCTGTATGCATGTCGCCACAGCGCTTACACGGATGGGCCATCGCGTCGGCGCGCTCGACCTCGACCTCCGGCAGCGGAGCTTTGGGCGGTATGTTGAAAATCGTATGGCTTTCGTGCGCCGTTCGGGCATTGATCTGCCGACACCGACGTACCGGATGCTCCCTTCTGGCCAACCGCCCGCAGGGCAGGACCATGCCGATTGGGCCCTCTCCAGCGCTTTGTCGGACCTTGAACCGCTGTCGGATTTCATCCTTATCGACTGCCCCGGATCCCATACACGGCTGAGCCAGCTGGCCCATTCCATGGCAGACACGCTCATAACGCCGCTCAACGACAGTTTCGTTGATTTCGACCTGCTGGCGCGGACCGATCCCGACACGGGAAAGGTCACTGGCCCGTCGATCTATGCCGAAATGGTCTGGGCCGCGCGGCAGGCGCGTTCCGCCGCCAGGCTACGGCCCATCGACTGGCTTGTGGTGCGCAACCGGCTGGGCGCGCAGCAGATGCACAATAAGAAGAAGGTGGGTGAAGCGCTGGACCAGCTTTCACGTCGCATCGGCTTTCGCGTAGCGCCCGGATTTTCCGAGCGCGTCGTCTTCCGCGAACTCTTCCCGCGCGGGTTGACCCTTCTGGACCTGAAGGACGTGGGGGTTGAGAACCTCAACATGTCCAATATCGCCGCGCGGCAGGAACTGCGCGATCTGATGAGGGAACTGAGCCTTCCGGGCGTGACGGTGGACTTCTGAAATGCCGCGTTATCAGGCATTTCCGATGAACTTTTCCTGTCATCGCATTGTCACTCAACCTGCTTATTGCGTTGCGCGGCCTTTGCGGCTTACCTGAACCCGCACCGGGATCCGGGGCCAAGAATGGTTTGGCGCGGTTATGCGCCCCGATAGGGAGTTTATTCATGTTCCGACACGCTCTGATCGCCGCCACGGCGGTTGCTGCGATTCTTGGCCCCGTTGCGGCTTCGGCACAGTCGCTTGACGCGCTCATAGAGGGGGCGAAGAAGGAGGGCATGCTGACCACCATCGCCCTGCCGCATGACTGGTGCGGCTACGGGGGGGTGATCGCCGGGTTCAAGGCCAAGTATCCCTTCCTGACGATCAACGAGCTGAACCCGGACGCGGGTTCCGCCGATGAGCTTGAGGGCATCCGCGCCAACAAGGACAACAAGGGCCCGCAGGCTCCCGATGTGATCGATGTGGGATTCTCCTTCGGTCCGCAGGCGAAGGAAGAGGGGCTGATCATGCCCTACAAGGTCTCCACCTGGGACACGATCCCGGAGGCTGCGAAGGATGCGGACGGCTACTGGTACGGCGACTATTATGGCGTCCTCTCCTTCATGGTGAACAAGGATCTGGTCGACGAGGTCCCTAAGGACTGGTCGGACCTGCTCAAGCCCGCATACGCCAATTCCGTGGCACTGGCGGGGGATCCGCGCGCGTCCAACCAGGCGATTCTGGCGGTGCTCGCAGCCGGCATGGCCAAGGGTGCCGAAGCCGGAGAAGCGGCGGGCAAGGCCGGGCTCGACTACTTCGCCGAAATGAACAAGGCCGGGAACTTCGTGCCGGTGATCGGCAAGGCGGGAACGCTGGCTCAAGGGGCGACGCCCATCGTCATCTACTGGGATTACAACGCGCTTTCCGCCCGCGACACGCTGAACGGAAACCCTCCGGTTGAGGTTGTCGTGCCCGCTTCCGGCGTTCTGGCGGGCGTCTATGTCCAGGCGATCTCCGCCTATGCGCCGCATCCGAACGCGGCAAAGCTGTGGATGGAATATCTCTATTCCGACGAGGGTCAGCTCGGCTGGCTCAAGGGCTACTGCCACCCGATCCGGTTCAACGATCTCGCTTCCCGCGGGGTCATCCCGCAGGAGATGATGGACGCGCTCCCCCCCGCATCGGCCTATGAAAAGGCGGTGTTCCCCTCGCTGGAGGAGCAGGAGGCGAACAAGGCGGCCGTCACCGCCGGCTGGGACAGCGTCGTCGGCGCGAACGTCCAGTAACAGGGCAGGCGGGACCGGCCTGCCCGGTCCCGCTCCGCAGATCCATGGCCTCAACCCCCGACAGCCCCGCTTTGCCCGCAGAACGCGCGCGGCCTGCCCTTCTCTGGGTCGGTGTCGTGCCGTTCTTCCTGTTTGCCCTGCTGTTTCTTCTGCTGCCGACACTGAACATCGTGCTCGGGGCGTTTCGTGACAGCGACGGGGCCTTCACGCTCGACAACCTGAAGAACCTCTCGCAGCCGTCGATCGTCGCCTCCTACTGGATTTCCATTCGCGTGAGCCTCGCATCCGCTTTGCTGGGTTGTCTGATCGGCTTCGGCATCGCCGCGGCGCTGACGGTAGGGAATTTACCCGACTGGCTTCGCGGGCCGGTTCTGACATTTTCCGGCGTTGCCTCCAACTTCGCGGGCGTGCCACTGGCCTTTGCCTTTCTTGCGACGCTGGGGCGGCTCGGGTTGGTCACTGTGTTCCTGCGGGAATGGTTCGGCGTGAACCTCTATGCGCTCGGCTTCAACCTGCTGAGCTTCTGGGGCCTGACACTCACCTACCTGTTCTTCCAGATCCCGTTGATGATCCTCATCATCACGCCCGCGCTCGATGGGCTGAAGAAGGAATGGCGGGAGGCGGCCTCCATCCTCGGCGCGACGGGCTGGCAATACTGGCGCATCGTGGCGCTGCCGATTCTGTGGCCCTCGCTGCTCGGCACGTTTGCCTTGCTCTTCGCAAATGCGTTCGGCGCTGTCGCCACGGCCTATGCGCTGACCGGGTCCTCGCTCTCCATCGTGCCGATCCTGCTGTTCGCGCAGATCAGGGGGGATGTGCTTCAGGATCCGCATCTGGGTTATGCTCTGGCTTTCGGGATGATCGTGATTACCGGCATCGCCAATGTCATCTACATGGTGCTGCGCGTACGGGCCGAGAGGTGGCAGAAATGACGCGGCTGTGGTCCTGGCTCGCGCTCATCGTCGGGCTGCTCTATTTCTTCGTGCCGCTGATCGCGACCGTCGAGTTCTCGCTGAGGATGGAGCGGGGGACCTATTCGCTCCGGGCCTACGAAGTCGTGCTCTCCGACCAGCGTTTTCAGCAGACCTTCCTCTACTCCACGGTGATGGCGTTCTGCACCATTCTGATGGGGGTGCTGATCGTTGTGCCGACCGCCTATTGGGTGCGGCTGAAGCTGCCGCGGCTGCGCCCTGTGGTGGAATTCGTGACGCTTCTGCCGCTGGTCATTCCGCCCATCGTCGTCGTGTTCGGCTATATCCGGCTTTACAATACCTCATCGCTGCTGCCGTTGACGGGATCGCTGACGGGGACGAACTTCCTTCTGCTCATGGGCTATACGGTCCTGGCGCTTCCCTACATGTATCGCGCGGTCGATACCGGCCTTCGGTCCATCGACGTCGCCACGCTGACGGAGGCTGCCCAGTCGCTTGGCGCGGGCTGGGTCACGATCCTGTGGCGGGTCATACTGCCCAATGTGCTGGTGGCCGTGCTGTCCGGTGCCTTCCTGACCTTTGCCATAGTCATTGGCGAGTTCGTGCTGGCGGCCCTGCTGAACCGGCCGGCCTTTGGCCCCTACATGCAGCTTCTGGGGGCAAACCGCGCCTATGAACCGGCGGCGCTCGCCGTCATCGCCTTTGGCATCACCTGGGCGTGCATGGGGCTTATCCAGCTCGTCACCCGCCTTTCACGACATACCCGGATCAAACGCTGACATGGCCTTTCTTGACCTCGTCCATATCGAAAAAGCCTTCGGCACGACCCGCGTGGTGAAGGATTTCAACCTGACCGTGGAGAAGGGGGAGTTCGTATCCTTCCTCGGCCCTTCCGGTTGCGGAAAGACCACAACGCTGCGGATGATCGCGGGGTTCGAGACGCCGACATCCGGCTCCATCCGCATTGATGGGCGCGAGGTGACGGCGCTGAAACCCAATCAGCGCAACATCGGTATGGTGTTCCAGAGCTATGCGCTGTTCCCCAACCTCACCGTCGATCAGAACGTAGACTTCGGTATGCGCGTGGCCGGGGTGGACCGCGCGACCCGGCGGGCACGGGTGAATGAGATGCTGGGGATCGTCGGTCTTGGCGATTTCGGGGCGCGCTATCCGTTCCAGCTGTCCGGTGGGCAGCAGCAGCGCGTGGCGCTGGCCCGCGCGCTGGCCGTGCAGCCGCAGGTGCTGCTGCTGGACGAGCCGCTCTCCGCGCTGGACGCAAAGATCCGCATCTCGCTTCGCGAGGAAATCCGCGCCATTCAGCGCAGGCTTGGCATCACCACGATCTACGTCACCCACGATCAGGAGGAGGCGCTCTCCATGTCCGATCGCGTGGTGGTCATGAACCAGGGCCGAGCGGAGCAGGTCGCGCAACCTTTCGAGATCTACAATCGCCCGGCCACCCGTTTCGTGGCCTCTTTCGTCGGTACACTCAACACGTTCGAGGGGGAGGTGGAGGATCCTGCGACCGGCGAGGTGCGGCTCGGGCTGGAGCGGGTTTCGTTGGGCCGCGCGCTTCCCGCAGGTCGTGTCACGCTCGCACTCCGCCCTGAAATGCTGAAACTCGGCGGGGGCGAGGGACGCGTGACACTTCCCGCCACGGTCCGCGAGGTGCATTTCCTCGGCTCTGTCATCCGCATGCGGGCCGATGTGGCCGGGGCAACGGTGGCTTTTGACACGTTCAACATGTCGGATGCGCCACCGCCCGAAATCGGCGCGGTCGTACGGCTGGGTATCCGTCCGACGGACATTCTGGTTCTTGGCGACTAAAGCGGCAGCTGCACGGAAAAACTGGTCGTTCCTGCCTTGCTGTCCACCTCAATGTCGCTGCCATGCGCGCGGGCGATCTCGCGCGCAATGTACAGGCCCAGTCCGAAACCCTCCCGGCTTGAATTCCGATGGCGTCGGAAGAATGGTTCGAAGATCTGCGCCATGAGAATGTCGGATATGGGGTCGCCGCCGTTCGTCACCGAAATCCTGTAAGTCTCGCTCTCGCGGCTCCCGACAAGACCGATGGGCGTTGCTATGTCGCCATGCAGAATGGCGTTGGCCAGAAGGTTCGACAGGAGTTGACCCATGCGGCGGGCATCGCAGGTGACCGTCGCATGCTCAACGTCAACATCAAAGCTGCGCTCGGGATGGGCGAGCCGCAACTCCTCCAAGGTCTGCATCATAACGACATCGATCTGGACAGGCTGAGGGTCGAGGATCATGCCTTCGCCAAGGCGCGAACGGGTGAAGTCCGTCACATCGTCCAGCATTCGCGACATGCGGACGACACTTCCCTCCATGAGGGCCATGAGCTCCGCAGTCTTGTCCGCCGGAAGATTGCGCCGGAGCATACGCATGCCCGCTGAAAGCGAGGCGAGCGGATTGCGGAGGTCATGACCGAGAATGGCGATGAACTGCTCCCGGAAGGCGTTGATCTCCTGTTGCTGGCGGAGACTGTCTTCTGCTGCCGCGAGTTTGTCGCGCTCCGAGAGGTGAAAGGCGATGAGTTCGGTGAAAAGCGAGAAGGCGCCCTGAACGGTCGTGGTCCGCAGAATGCGGGGCTGGCGATCCATGGCGCAGAGCGTTCCAAAGAACCGACCATCGGGCAGGATGATTGGGTAGGAGATGTAGCTTTCCGCTCCGCAAAACTCCGGGCGGTGACGCGTCTCACCGTGCTCTATCTGCTCCATGATGATGGGGCGGCGCACATCCTCTGCGTCGGAGGAGTGCGGGTCGAGGTACAGTTCCATGCCGTCTGCAATTCCGAAACCTGCATCATCGGTTGCTCGGCAGACGATCCAGCGCTCCCCCGATACGTAGGTCACAGCGGCAAATCCCATGCCTGTCACCTGGCCGACGACATCAAGGATCAGCGGCAACGCGTCGATTCCCGCGACAAATTGCGTGACGGTATCCGGACGGAATGGCAAGTGATGGACCTCCCCAGCCGATCAGGGCTTTGGATTTCAGGAGTACGAAAGGCGGGAAAGGCAACCACCCGCAAATGGAAACGGCGCGCCCAGGATGACTGGGGCGCGCCGATAGTTCAGGCAGAGTGCTGGTCTCAGAAACCGAGACCGGCGTATTTGTTCTTGAACTTGGACACACGACCGCCAGTGTCCATCAGCTTGGCGGAGCCACCGGTCCAAGCCGGGTGGGCGAGCGGGTCGATGTCCAGCGCCATCTGATCGCCTTCCTTGCCCCAGGTGGAGCGGGTCTGGAAGACGGTACCATCGGTCATCTTGACGTCGATGAGGTGATATTCGGGGTGGATGCCCTTTTTCATCGCGACGATCCTCAGGCTTTGGGTTTGTAATTGGTGACTTCCGCGATACGTGCGGATTTGCCGCGACGGTCACGGAGGTAGTAGAGTTTCGCCCGGCGGACACGGCCGCGGCGCACCACTTCGATCGACTCGATGTTGGTCGAGTAGAGCGGGAAGACGCGCTCGACACCTTCGCCAAAGGAAATCTTGCGGACGGTGAACGAGGCCGAGACACCGCCGCCCTTGCGGGAGATGACGACGCCTTCGTAGTTCTGGACGCGGGAGCGCGTGCCTTCCGTCACCTTGAAGCCGACGCGCACGGTGTCGCCAGCCTTGAAATCCGGAATGGTCTTTCCGAGGCTCTCGATATGTTCGGCCTCGATCTGCGCGAGAAGATTCATCGCGTATCTCCTGGTTCCGCGGTTTTTCCGCGTTGGTGAGTGCCGCCCGAGAGCTCTCGGTCTTCCATCGGGTCCCCACCTTCGGCTTCCGGCCTGTCAGCCATCCGCGTGATGTGAGCCCGCCAGAGATCGGGTCTGCGTTCCTTGGTCAGCCTTTCGGCCATGTCCCTGCGCCAGGTGGCGATCTTCGCGTGATTGCCCGACAGGAGAATGTCGGGTATCTCGCGGCCTTCCCAGACAGGGGGCTTCGTATACTGCGGATGTTCAAGAAGTCCATCCGAAAAGGATTCCTCTTCGGTGGACTGCTGATTCCCGAGTACGCGCGGTATAAGCCGGACCGTCGCATCGATCAAGGCCTGAGCGGCGATCTCCCCCCCCGTGAGGACGAAATCGCCAAGGCTGACCTCCTCCACCCCGTAATGTTCGAGCACACGCTCATCCACCCCCTCGAAACGGCCGCAGAGGAGGGTGATGCCGTCGGCTTCCGAAAACCGCCGCGCTGTGGCCTGATCGAAGGGGCGGCCGCGGGGCGAGAGATAGACGACGGGCCAGCGCGTCCGGTCCTGAGGCGCGCCGATGGCGGCTTGATCCAGTGCCTTGGAGACCACATCCGCCCGGAGCACCATGCCCGCGCCGCCGCCTGCGGGCGTGTCGTCCACATTTCGATGACGACCCTCGCCGAAGGGGCGCAGATCGATGGTTTCCAGTGCCCAGAGACCCATGTCCAGCGCTTTTCCGGTGAGGGAAAGGCCCAGCGTGCCGGGAAAGGCATTGGGAAAGAGGGTGATGATCCGCGCCGTCCACGCGCCTTTCAGGCGGGGGTTGTGGCTCATCAGTTCCCGCGGCTGAACAGAGGCGGAGATGGCGAGGCGGCCGTGGGATTTCGGAGGAGCGCCGCTCATCCGGCATCCTCCGGCAGGTCCACGACGACCCGGCCAGCGGCAAGGTCCACCGTGGGCACGACGGCACGGGTGAAGGGCAGGAGCAGCAGGCGCGGGCCTGCGACCTCAATGATGTCGCCCGCGCCATGGTTGTAGATCGCGCGCACCCGGCCAAGCTCTGTGCCGCCCGTATCGACCACAGTGAGGCCGATCAGGTCGGTATGGTAAAACTCGTCGTCCGGCAGAGAGGGGAGCCGGTCCCGGTCGGTGAACAGTTCCACCCCCTTCAACGCATCCGCCTCCTCCTTGGTGGAGATGCCGGAGAGGCGCGCGGCGAGGCCGTTCGGGATCGCGCGCGTGATCGTGACGGAGAAGCTGCGCTTTCCGTCTTCGGTCCAAAGGGGGGCATAAAGGGCGATGTCCGTCGGGTCCGAGGTATAGCTTTTCAGCCGCACCTCACCCCGGACGCCGAAGGCGCCGGCGATCGCACCCACGCAAATCCTGTCGCTCATGCGTTCATTCCGGCCTGCTAGGAATGCGGAGTGTGCGCCCTTGCGGGCACACACGAGAGATGCTCCGGTTTTTCCGACGGGAAAAACCGGCTGCCGGATTACTCGGCCGCAGCTTCGGCTTTCGCGGCACGCTCTTTCGCGCGCTCGGTGGCCTTCTTGCCGGGTTGAGCGGCTTTCGGGTTGTTGCGGACGGCCTTCTCGCGATGGCCGGCAGCTTCGAGGAAGCGGGCGACGCGGTCGGTCGGCTGCGCACCTTGGCTCAGCCAATAGGTGACGCGCTCCATGTCCATCTTCACGCGGTCTTCGGAGTCCTTCGGCAGCATGGGGTGATAAGTGCCGAGTTTCTCGATGAACCGACCGTCGCGCGGCATGCGGCTGTCGGAAGCGACGATCGCGTAATACGGACGTTTCTTGGAGCCCCCACGGGCGAGGCGGATCTTCATAGCCATGTCATGTCTCCTGTATCTGGCTGTTCGGCGGGTTGCCCCGCCATCCGGTGTCTGTGCCTTGTGCGCCGGGCGTCACTTGGCGGTTTGCAGCTTCTCGTGGTGACGGATCACCTCCGAGATGATGAAATTGAGGAAGGAGCGCGCAAACTCCGGGTCGAGGTCCGCTTCTCTGGCGAGCCATTCGAGCCGCTCGATCTGCTGGGATTCCCGCGCGGGGTCGGACGGGGGAAGCGCGTGTTCCGCCTTCAGCCGCCCGACCGCCTGAGTGTGCTTGAACCGCTCCGCCAATGTGTAGACCAGGATCGCGTCCAGCCGGTCGATGGAGTCGCGATGATTGCGGAGGAGTTCGGCCGCACGGGCCGTCGCGTCGGTCATTGCAGGCGCTCCGGTGCTGGATGGCGATAGGCGATGCAGGGATCTGCATCGCGCAGGATGACGCTCGGGTCGGGCTGCGCGCCCAGCCGCTCGGCAAGGCGGAGCGAGCGAGGATTATCCGGGCTGATGTAGCTGACCGCCGTCGTCCAGCCGAGCGTGCGGTAGGCCCAGTCGCGCGTCGCCTCTACGGCTTCGCGGGCATAACCTTTGCCCTCCAGTGCCGGATCCCACAGCATCCAGCCGATCTCCGCCTCAGGCCAGCCTTCCGGGAACCACGGGCCGGCCATCCCGACGGCGGTATCCTCCGCCGCTTTCAATGTGATCGCAAAGCTGCCGTAACCGCGGAGCGTCCAGTGGCCGATAACCCGCGCCAGCACTTTCCAGGCATCCTCGGCATCGAGGGGGCCGCCGACGAAACGGGAGCGGTCGCTGGCGAAGAAGGCGGAGAAATTCTCCACGTCGCGCGCGTCAAGGCCGCGCAGCACCAGGCGCTCCGTCCTCAGGACGGGTGGTATGGCCATGCCCCTGTGACGCGCGAATAGCTTCATTTCTTCTTGCCGATCCCCGAAAGGCCGGCCGGCAGCGTCAGCCCCTTGGGCATGCCGGGCGCCGCGGGCATCTGGTTCTGGAGCGCTTTCAACGCGGCAGGATCCATGCCCTTCGCCAGTGCTTCCGGGTCGCCCTTGCCGAACATCTTCATGGCCTGCTTGAGCATGCCACCTTTGCCCATCTTGCCCATTTTCTTCATCATGTCAGCAGTCTGGCGGTGCATCTTGAGAAGTTTGTTGAGGTCGGACACATCCATCCCGGCTCCCGCCGCGATCCGCTTCTTGCGGCTGGCCTGCAACATGTCCGGGTTGGCGCGCTCCCGCTTCGTCATGGACTGAATGAGCGCGATCTGACGGCGGATCATCCGGTCGTCGACACCGGCTTCTTCCATCTGTTTGGACATCTTGCCCATGCCCGGCATCATGGACATCATGCCTTGCATACCGCCCATCTTCAGCATCTGGTCAAGCTGCATCCGCAGGTCGTTCATGTTGAACTGACCCTTCTGGAAGCGCTTGAGCATACGTTCGGCCTGTTCGGCCTCAAACGTTTCCTGCGCCTTTTCGACAAGCGCGACGATATCGCCCATGCCGAGGATGCGGCCCGCGACGCGATCCGCGTCGAAGGTTTCCAGGGCATCCATCTTCTCGCCAAGGCCGACGAAGCGGATGGGCTTGCCCGTGACCGCGCGCATGGAGAGCGCAGCGCCCCCACGCCCGTCACCGTCCATCCGGGTGAGCACGACACCGGAAATGCCCACCTTGCCGTCGAACTCCGTCGCGACGTTCACCGCGTCCTGACCGGTCAGGCCATCGACCACCAGCAGCGTCTCGCGAGGCTGGGCCACATCGCGGACGGCCTGGACTTCATCCATCAGCACTTCGTCGATATGCAGCCGCCCGGCGGTGTCAAGGATATAGACGTCGTAGCCGCCGAGCGATGCCTGCGTCTTCGCCCGCTTCGCGATCTGGACGGCGCTCTCACCCTTGACGATGGGGAGCGTGTCCACGCCGACCTGCTGACCGAGGATCGCAAGCTGCTCCATCGCCGCGGGCCGGTTGGTGTCCAGCGAGGCCAGCAGGACGCGCTTGCCGTTCCTGTCCTTCAGTCGCTTGGCGATCTTGGCGGTGGTGGTGGTCTTGCCAGACCCCTGAAGGCCGACCATCAGGATAGGCGCGGGCGGATTGTCGATCTTCAGCGAACCGGGATCGCCGTCACCCTTGAGAACATGGACAAGCTCATCATGGACGATCTTGACGACCTGCTGACCCGGCGTGACCGATTTCGTGACATGCTGCCCCGCGGCCTTCTGCTGGACGGCCTTGACGAAATCCCGCGCAACGGGAAGCGAAACGTCCGCCTCCAGCAGCGCCACGCGGACCTCGCGGAGCGCCGTCGCCACATCCTCCTCGGTCAGCGCGCCCTGACGGGTGAGCCGCTCGAAGACGCCGCCAAGGCGTTCGGACAGGTTCTCGAACATGCGCGATCCTCCTCGGACCAGTTTTCCGGCCGTGACCGGGTATTCCAAAACGACAACGGCACCCGTGGGCGCAACGCGCTGACGGATGGCGATCCCCCGCCTTTGCAGGGGACCGGAAGACACAATGCTCCCGGAATTGCGCGACGGATACGCCTTGGAGGCGTGTATGTCAACACAAAGCCGGCTCATCCATGGATGGCCGGCTTTGCTCAGGCTGGTATGCTAGTATAGCGAGACGATCAGTCGTTGGCGTAGTCCGGCACCGCGATGGCGGTCGGGTTCTGCGCACCGCGCGTCACGCTGGCGTCGTGATTGAGAATGAGCTCCATGCGCTCGGTGTCATTGTGGCGTTTCGCGCTGTCGAGCTGGATCAGCTCGTTGGTGCTGAACCGGGTGGGATCGACGCCGAGTTCGGCCGCAAGCTGGGCTTTACCCGCGTTGACGCCCTGAGCCATAACGGGAGCGGCAAGGCCGAGAAGGGCGACGGTCATGATGGTCTTGGCAAACATGTCTCTATTCCTATTTTCTTGCTGCAAATGCAGCTTTCCTTGGGGGGTGGGGCGGGCTGCCCCGGCTTACTCTCAGTGACGCGTATCAGCGTAACCCGGCACCATCAGCGCCGTGGGAGTGTTCGCGTCGCGTGTTACGCCAACCTCCCTGTCCATGATGCGGCTCCAGAGCTGGCTGTCGTGGTTGCGCTTGGCAGTATCGAGTTGAATGAGTTCGATCAGCGTGAAAGCCGACGGATTCACGCCGAGTTCCGCCGCCATCTGCGCCTTGCCGGGGTTAACGCTCTCCGCAGCAACGGGAGCGGCAAGGCCGAGCAGGGCGACGGTCATGATGGTTTTGGCGAGCATTTCAAATTTCCTTTCGACACGGGGCCGTGTTTTGGCTCCTAATCTCCCGGTCTTTTCCTGTGCCGGTGACGGATATATGGGCTCTGTCTTTCTGAGGGTGAAGGGCGGATTATGCAAAAGTCTGTGCATCTGTGCACAGCACTTGTGAGCAGCTGAGGATTTGAAAACGGGAACAATTTCCTTGTTGGCGCTGCGCCGGATCGCGTGAACAACCGTGTTCGTCCCGCATCACCCTGGCTGCAGCGCCACCGCGCATATTGAGAAACGAAAAGCCGCGTGCAACTCTCCCCTGTCACGCCTTCAACCCACATTCTCCAAGTAAGTCGCTGAT
>NZ_JFGS01000027.1 GCF_000740775.1 Haematobacter missouriensis
AAATCAGCGATTTACTTGGGGAATGTGGGATTCCAGTGGACGATGGCGCTGACGACAAGGTTGAGGCCCGAGGCACGGAATGCCTGACTTTCGAACGATCGGTCGCGGATTTCGCCGCGCTCATGGAAGAAAACGGCCCGCTTGAGCTTGTGGGCGGATTCTCCTTTGTTAAGACCGGCTTGACATCGCCGGCGAAGTGCCGGGTTGGAATACCATTCGATCATAAACAGGGATCGCTCGATGCGCCCGAGCTCACGCAGGGCTTTCGCCAACTGGCTCGGTTTCGAGGATGCCGCCAGCTTTTTGAGGATCATTGAGGGCGCAACAGAGCGTGTCGTGATTGATGCCGCCAGATGGAGAAGGTCATCCCAGTGTTCCAGAATGAGGGCGGTATTGATCGGCGCGCCGATATGGTTGGCCAGTGCTGGATATGAGTCGGCCTTTTCGAAAGTATGGAACTTCCGGTCCTTGAGATTGCGCAGCCGAGGCGCAAAACGCTTTCCGATCAGAGTGAAGAGGGCAAATACATGATCGCTCGCACCTCCGGTATCGGTAAAGTGCTCCTCGATCTCCAGGATGGTGTCGTGGTCGAACAGGCCGTCGAGAACATAGGCTGCCTCGCTCTCGGTCGGGCTGATCGGCAGAATGCTGAAATAGCCGTACTGATCGGAAAGGTGGCTGTAAAATTTCGAGCCTGGCTCGCTGCCATAATGCAGGTTGATATCACCGCGTTTGGCGGCACGATCACTGGCCCGGAAGAACTGACCATCAGATGATGCGGTCGTCCCTGTTCCCCAGAGCTGGGCGTGGGGATGACGCGCATGGGCGTCGGTCACACATGCCTGCGCTGCGCGATAGGTTTCCGTGCGGGCATGGAACATGCGCATCCATCCGATCTGATGGGCGCTGATCCCCTTGGAGGCTCCGGCCATACGTTTCGGGCCAAGATTGGTGGCGTCCGCGAGCGTGCCGGCGAGCATGGCCGGAATGTTTTGCGGTGAATCGCCCGTTCGAACATGGGTGAACTGGTCGGCAAAGCCGGTCCACTCATGCACGTCTCTTAAGAGATCCGGCACTTCGACAAGCGGATACATTTCGCTGAGTTCGATATTTAGTTCATCGGCTGCAGCGGGCACTTCGCTCGCCAGCGGTGTTACAATCAGGGTTCCGGCATCGAGACGGACGCCTTCAAGTTTGCCGTTGCGGGCGCGATGGGCGAGACGTTTCAGATTGAAGTCCAGCAATTGTTGCATTTCGGTGAGCCAAGCCACCCCGTCGCGCTGCACACCGAGCCCAAGCTGGTCAGTTTCCTTCAGCTTGGTAAAAGTAGGGCGGGGCATGAAATTTTCATTTATCGGCCGGAACGCCCTGCTGCCTTCGACCCAGATGTCGGCCGAACGAAGCCGCTCGCGCAACGCTGCCAGTGTTGCAATCTCATAGAGACGGCGATCGGCCTTTGCCTGCCCGAAGATCAGTTTACGCTCCGCCGCGCCGAGATGAGCGATCGGGACACGTTCGGGAAGCACGCGCCTTCCTTCCGCGTAAAGGGATCTGAGTGTTTCGATCGCTGCCAGCAAAGGATCATACCGACGACTTGAATGGAATGTGAAGGTCAGGAGGAACCGGCCTGCATAATTGCGAACATTGGCATATTGCTCAGCTGCAATAAGCAAGGGTGAGGCGTCATTGTCTTCCACCATCGCCGCAAGCGTCGGCTTTGCCTGCACCAAGCGATGCCAGCCGACGTGGCGGTCGAGCGTTTCAATTGCATCTTCATCATTGTCATTGGCGCACTGAAGAGCCGATATCGTGTCGAGAAACAGCCGTAGTGCCTTAGCCGTCTCCATCCGGGTGTTCACATGGCGCTGCTTCTTGCGGTTATTCGCCTGCGAAAACAGCCTGCCGATCAGCTTGATGAACATGGTGACTGCGGCGTCGGTGAGCTTTTGCCCAAGCTTGATGATCTGCGCGATGATCGTCGCGCGCCGCCGACTGGCGTTGAAGTCGGCGGCAAGCCATGCCGGTGTCACATCGCCCTCCCGGACCATCTGCTCCCAGCGACCGGAGTGGATGCGGGCTTGTAGTCGGGGATCGATATCGAGCGCGCGGATGAAAGCGATCCTGTCGGTCAGCGTGACCAGGTTGGTTGCTCCCGGAGCATCTGGCGCAGATCGCAGCCAATGGAATCGCGTCTGTCGTATCTCGGGATCAACCGTCAAAAGATCATCGAGGGATTGGAGCTTTTCGGCTGAAAGGCCCGATATCAGGGCAGCCTCGGCGCGACGGCGGGCTATTACGCGGCCGGCAAAGCCGATCCGCTCTATTGTGTCAGGTGCGGGAAGTAACACCTTCCGCTCCCGCAGCGTGGTGACAATAGCTTGGGCAATAGAATGGCCCTTGTCCGTTGCGGTCGCCGTTCCGACGGCGGATAGTAAGGCGGCGCGCCGGTCCTGTGCTGTTGCTGTTCGTTTTCCAAAATAGGAAAGCAAATGCGCGATATGCTCGCGGCGAGTTTCCTCCCGCCTGGCATAGGAACGGAAACTCTCCGGATCAGCATCCAATTGTTCGGCTATATAATTGAGCATCGCCCTCGGCGGAATTTCGTGCACCATGAGAGCCCGGCCCGGATGCCGCATCATGCAAAGCTGGACAGCAAAGCCGAGCTGGTTATGTTTTCGCCTGCGGACTTCGATCTCCAGCCGGTCCGATGGAGATAGAGTGTAGTGACGGATCAGACTATCCTCATCGGTCGGTACGCCGAACAGCTCCTGTTGATCCTGAATTTTGAGAAACTTCCGCCGCGCCATTTTTTACTCCATACAAACTTGCGTCGATGGTTCCGGGCATGTCCGGAAACGGTCGTTTGAGTACAGGCCTAAATCACCCTGTCCACAAATTATCTTGACTTATTTGTGGACAGGCATCACCTTTCGGACAACCTATTCGGACGAAATTGAACCTTATGCCACGCACCTTTGCCTATGTCCGTGTCTCCACGACCGGACAGACCACCGAAAACCAGATTCAGGAAATCGAAGCGGCCGGCTTCCACGTCGAGCCACGCCGTATAGTCACCGAGACCATCTCGGGCAGCGTCGCCATTGCGCAGCGCCGGGGTTTCTCGCGACTGATGGATAAACTCGAAGCCGGGGACGTGCTCATCGTCACCAAGCTCGATCGGCTCGGCCGAGATGCGATCGATGTCAGTACGACGGTCAGGAAACTGGAGGAGCTGGGCGTGCGGGTCCATTGTCTGGCCCTCGGCGGCGTCGATCTGGCGAGTTCCGCCGGGAAGATGACGATGAGCGTCATCAATGCCGTCGCTCAGTTCGAGCGTGATCTGCTGATCGAACGCACGCAGTCGGGCCTCAAACGAGCCAAGTCGGAAGGCAAGACCCTCGGCCGTCCCGCTCGGCTCAATGAGAAGCAGAAATTGGATGTTCTCTCGGATTTGGCGGGCGGGATGAGCGTTTCCGCACTCGCCAGAAAATTTGACACCAGCCGCCAGACCATCATGCGTGTCAGGATCGAGGGCGACCGCTCCGTTTAAGCCGTAACTTGAGTAGGCACCCGTTTCCCTTTCGCCTCACCCCGCGCAGCAGGACAGTTTTTTCACATCCCTGTCGAAGGTCTGAGCCGCAAGCTTCAAACCTTCGACAGTCGTCAGATATGGAAAGATCGTCTCCGAGAGATCATCGATCGTCAGGCCGCAGCGGATGGCCAAGGCTGCCGTCTGAATGCTGTCAGCACCCTCTGGTGCAAGGATGTGAGCGCCAAGGAGTTTCCGGGTTGACCCGTCGGCGACCAGCTTGATCAGGCCGCGCGTGTCGCGCGCCGCCAGCGCCCGCGGCACATTGTCGAGGGAAAGGACGGAGGTGCGAACCGAATGTCCGGCAGCCCGCGCCTGCGCTTCGGTCATGCCGACGCTCGCCACCTGCGGATCGGTAAAGACCACGGCGGGCATTGCGGTGTTGTCGTAACTCAGGCTGTTGCCGTTCAATGCGTTCTTGGCGGCGAGCTTTGCGCCATAGGCGGCCATGTAGACGAACTGATCTTTTCCGGTTACATCGCCGGCGGCATAGACGCCCGCCTTCGAGGTGCGCATGCGATCATCAACGATGATGGCCCCGGCCGGTGTCAGGTCTATACCGGTTTCAGCAAGCCCAAGGGCTTCAGTGTTCGAGCGGCGTCCCGTCGCCACAAGAATCCGCTCGGCAGTCAAGATTTCCGGACGTCCGTCCCGCGCGATGGCGAGGGCAACACCACCATCATCGGTCTTGCGGGCGGACTCGTAGGTAATGCCGCTGACGATTTTAATCCCCTCATCGGCCAGATAGGTGGCAAGCGCAGCGCCGATTTCGGGTTCAGCCTCCGGCAGAAGCCGGCTGCGGAACACGAGTGTCACTTCGACACCGGCCCGTGCGAAAGTCTGGGCAAGCTCCACGCCGATGTAGCCGCCGCCAAGCACTATCATCGAGCGTGGCAGCTCGGTCAGGGCGAGCGCTGTCGTGCTGTCGAGCGGCGATACGTCAGCGATCCCCGGAATCCCCGGCAACGCCGGACGCGCACCGGTGGTGATGATAATTCGCTCGGAGCCGATGTGCTGGCCCGCGACCTGGACACCGCCGTCAACGAGGCGGGCCGGACCTTCGTGGTAGACCACATTGTTGTACTCCGGCAGCAGATCAGCGTATTTCGCCTGTCGCAGACCGGCAACCAAAGCGTCTTTCTGGGCGATCTGAGCGGCCCAATCAACCACGCGCGCGCCGCTTTCGATCCCATCAAACCGGGCAGCCGCATCGTTGGCGTGACGTACAGCCTCCGTGGCCCGGATCAGGGCTTTCGAGGGCACGCAGCCGATGTTGACGCATGTACCGCCGATCGTGCCATGCCCGACAAGAGCCACTTGGGCGCCTAGTTCGGCGGCCGTGATCGCGGCGGAGAAACCGGCCGAGCCAGCTCCGACGACCACAAGATCATAACGGCCGTTGCCTTTGTTGGAAGTTGGAACGTCGCAAGCTTCACACATTCAATTCACCTTTGTTGTCTTGTTATTCATCGAGCAGCAATTGGCATCCGCTGATGAGGCGGAACGCCGACGCCGGTAAAGATAAAGTGCGGACGCCCCAATCGCGGCGAGAGCGATCGGGATCAGCACATAGCCGGCCGCTGCGAACCATGCGGAAAAGCCAAAAGAGCCAGCGGCGACCAAAAGAAATGGCGCGGCGCAACAGATGACGGCGAGAAACCCGACTCCGCCAAGGCCGATGAACTTTCCATCTGTCATGCTGAACCTCCTTACTGCGAAACGCCGGACGGATAGCCAGCATTGGTGGTTGCGGTGATCAGCGCGGCGACATTCGTCTGGCTGTCGTCAAAGCGCACCTTCGCGATCGCCGCGCCGGTCGCCTCCGATACATCAACATCGAGCACGCCTGGAACGTTGCTGAGCGCCCGCTTCACAATCGGGCCGCAGAGTTCGCAGGTGGCATTGGCAACATTCAAGGTTACGGTCTGCTCGGCGGCAAAAGCGTGACCACCCGTCAGCAGGGACGCAGTAAGGGCAATGAGGGGCAGGATTTTCATGAGATTCTCCTTGGGATTAAGCATCGAGGACAAGGCGGGCGGCGTAGGGAAAGCCCACGGCGATAATGATCAAGACAGTTGCGACCCAAAGGCCGATCTTGGCGTTCCGATGGGATGATGGACGCGCGCAGTAGGAACCCTCGGCGCATTCAGCCGCCTTCGGCCTGCGATAGACGAGATAGAAACCGTAGCCGAGGCAGGCGAGCGCGATCGTGATAAACACAGGCTGGTAGGGTTCGAACGCGGTCAAATTGCCGATCCACGCGCCGCTGATGCCAGCGAAGAACAAGGCAAAGGGCAGCACGCAACAGGTTGCTGCGCCCAGTGCCGCAACGATGCCGCCGACCGACAGCAATGCTGCCCGATCAAAACCCTTTTCGGCTGGCTCTGTGACTGTATTTGCCAGCGTCCGTGTTTCATCCTGCATCATCGTTCACATGCTCCCGCAATTGATCTATCGTGACCCTAGTGCCTGTAGCGACTACAGGGTCAAGCGAGAAATTTTCACGGATT
The DNA here is from genome assembly GCF_000740775.1 of Haematobacter missouriensis. Taxonomy (GTDB): domain Bacteria; phylum Pseudomonadota; class Alphaproteobacteria; order Rhodobacterales; family Rhodobacteraceae; genus Haematobacter; species Haematobacter missouriensis. The sequence continues at coordinate 6,100 of NZ_JFGS01000027.1, forward strand.
TGTGCGAGCTATGTGATGACACAGAATGATGAATTTTCGATCGGCGTGCTGTCCGAGCGCAGCGGCGTCAACATAGAGACGATCCGCTATTACGAGAAAATCGGCGTCATGCCGAAGCCCGCCCGCAGCGCAGCGGGTTATCGTATCTACACAACTGAACACGCAAGGCGGCTGCATTTCGTGCGGCGCGGCCGTGAACTCGGCTTCAGCCTGGACGAGTTGCGCGGCCTGCTTCGCCTGGTCGATGGGCATACCTACACCTGCCGGGAGGTCCATGCGCTCACCATCGAACATTTGAAAGATATCCGTCAGAAAATCGCCGATCTGCGGCGTCTGGAGCGGGCCATGTCGAATATGGCGGCGCAATGCACCGGCGATCAGGTTCCAGAATGTCCGGTCATAGATGCCCTTTTTGAAATGCGGTCAATCAAGCGTTCCCGCTCCGTTCAAGCTTAGCGTACGATTTCGAGCAGCTCTTGTTCTGACCCCTTCTTCATCGGTCATTCCGTTGCCAGCAGCGCGGTCGGCGCGGCGGCAAGGGGAAACAAGGGGCATGCGACGGCGCTCTACCTCATGTTCTACTATGCGGGGGCGAGCCTGACCGGCTGGGCGGGGGGCTGGTTCTGGCAGCATGGCGGCTGGCCGGGGCTGGCCGGGCTGACAGTGGGCGTTTCCCTGCTGGGTCTGGCTGTTGCAGCCTTCGGCCCGCGCGTCTCTGCGGTGCAGGCCGGGGGGCAGACCGTGGGGCGGACCGGGCCGGATGCGCGGGACTGAGAGGCTGAAAAGGTTGCCGTCTCATGTCTGTACTCCGGAAATCGGGAAATTTGCCCTGCAATGATCCAGATCGTGTAGTTTTCCGGCCGTATCCGGGGGCTTGTGAACGATTTCCGCTCCCCGCTCATCTGAGAGCTTTTCAGTAGCCTGCTAACGGGTCTGCTCTGCCGCGGAACCGTCACGCCGGAGGCGGGGCACCGATTTCAGGCCACCGGCGCCTCCCCACCTAGCAGGCTGCTGAAACAGTCCTGAAGTGTCATGCCTATGTGCCAGAAATCGGATCATCTGCGCGGGAGCGCCCGGAAGTATATGGATTTCCGGCTGGATTTCGTCACATTGCGAATGATCTCCGCTCCAACACAGGCCAGACACAGGCCAGACACAGGCCAGAAAGCCTTTCTCAGCAGCCTGCTGGATGTCCCCGCCTGGAGGTCAGGCCCTGACGACTTCTCTCATGCCGGTCCGCTCTACGCCTGAGACCCATCTCCTAATCCAACCCCTCTGATAGCCCCTGACGGCCCGGGGCGCCTCGGGGCATCGGCGATGCCCTCTGACCGCCGCGCCGGCTACGCGCCGACCACGGCGGTGGTAAACTTGGGCTTGCCGAGCAGGTTGGGGCCGAAATCGCTCACCGACCGGTTTACCGCATCCATCTGGTAGCGGAAGGCGATGGGCACGTTCAGCGCGAAGTCCATGGCAAGTACCTGTGCTCTGGCAAGCGCCTTGGCCCGGGCCGCCTGATCGTCGGTGGAGCGGCTTTCGGTGATCGCCTCCATGAAGCCTTCGGGCGGTTTCAGGCGGCTCGGATTGTAATAGGACGTCTCCCCATAGAGCGTGGCATAGGTGTTGGTCGGATCGGGCCTGCCCGTCCAGACGGAGAAATAGGCCTCCCCCTGCCGCTCGCCCCACCAGCGGCTGTCGGTCTCCGGGATGGGCGCATTGGCGAAGCGCCCGCGGATGCCGACCTTGCCCAGCTGGTTCAGGATGACTTCCTGCCGCTGGACATAGGCCTGATCGGGGAAGCCGCGGAAATCGAGCGTGAACCCGTCCGCGAAACCGGCCTCCGCCAGCAGCGCCTTTGCCCTGTCGGGGTCATAGGCAGTGCGTCCCTCCGCCTCCGGCGCATAGGCCCAGTGGGATTTCGGCAGCATCATGCTGGCCGCCTCTCCCTGGCCGGCCATCGCGGCGCGGATGAAGTTCTCCCGGTCGATCGCGTAGTTGAGCGCCTGCCGCACCCGTACATCCGCAAGCGGCCCCTTGGAGGCGTTGAGGAACAGGATATAGCACCAGATCGTCGGCCGGGCGCGGACCTCCAGCTTCGGCGAGCGCTTGACGATCGGTTGCAGAAGCTCGGTGATCTGGCAGGCGATATGGGTCTGGCCGCTCTGCAGGGAGCGCAGCCGGGTTGCGGCATCGGGCATGATGAGGATCTCGATCTCCTGCATGCCTGGCCTGTCCTGCCGCCAGTAGGCCGAATGTTTTTCGGCCAGGAAACGCTCTCCATCCGTCCAGCTGACGAGCTTCCATGGTCCCGAACCCACGGGCGCGCGGTCGAGCCTGCCCCCTTCGCTCGCCCGGAGCGCGGTGGGGGAGACGACCATCCCCACCCGGTCGGACAGGATGAGCGGCAGGGCGCTGTCGGGTTCCTTGAGGTGCAGCGTGACCTGCAACGGGCCGGTCACCTCCACGCTCTCCACCGTGGCCAGATCGGCGCGGATGTTGGAGATCGGCTCGCCCCGCACCCGGTCGAGGTTGAACTTCACCGCCTCCGCATCGAGCGGCGTGCCGTCATGGAAGGTCACGCCCTCCTGCAGATCCAGCACCAGCGTTTTCGGGTCGGTGAAGGCATGGCTCCGGGCAAGGCCGGGGCGGACGGTCAGCGTATCCGGATCCCACTCCGTCAGCGTGTCGTAAAGGCAATAGAGATACATATGGTCGGAGCCGGAACTCCCGGTCGCCGGATCGAGGCTGGAGGGATTGGCATGGAGCGCCACCTTCAGCCGGTCCGCCGTGGCGGCGAGCACCCGTCCCGGCAGCCCTGACACCGCCAGTGCGCCGGCCCCCGCCGCCCCCAGGATGAAAAGCCGCCGCTTCCAGTCCGGCTGCGCCACGGATGTTCTGCCGATTTCTGTCGTCATGTCCGGTTCCTCCCCCGATGGGCTGCAGGCCACGATGGCGGCGGGGGGGTTATTCACTCCCCCACCGGCCAGCGGTCCTGTGCCCGGTTGCCTCCCGTCGCCCCGTTCCAGGCAGGCGGCAAAAGTCGCCGTCCCTCAGGCATTGGGCCTGACGGGGCAATACGCTCAGTTGCCGTAAGCGGAACGGGTGACGGCCACTCCTCCAAATGGCCAAAGAAAGCATCGGGCATCGGGTGCAGATTTGTCAACTGTCGACAAAATGGCCAATCATCATGGACAGGGAGGACGTGCTGGCCTGCATGGCCTTCCCTGCCCAACATTGCGCCAAGCTTCACAGCGCTAACGCGATCGAGCGCCTGAACGGGGAGGGGCGTTCCGTTCTGATGCCGTCAGCCACCAGCCTGTTACCGCCATTGTCGGCCGGCGGCAGCATGACCAGATCCTGCCATTTGATCGCACTTCAGACCGTGCAGGTGTGAATGCGCGATGTCCAAGGCAAGTGTTAATCCGCGATGTCCCTAGCATAAGGGCACATTTCACGTTAACAGCAAACCGAGATACTTTGACTGTAAGTATCTTATTTTCCGTTGTTTTTTTGTTAACGAACTGACCGTTCCGGATGGCCCCGCGTTCGCCAAAATGTGCGGCTTCCTGTCGCTCGGAGACGGCCTGTTCCAGCCTGCCTGCATCCGGTTCCTGACGCCTTTTGGGGGCGTTTGGAAGCGGTAGAGGATCGACCTGGTTTTTCCCGCCGATCGTCTTCTTCTCCGCAATGCCCTCGCCGCTCCGTCCTCTTCTGGATCAGACGGTTGATGTGGCTGAAGCCTTCGCCCCTTGGCAGATTTCAGGACGGCCCCGGACTTCCGCATTCGCGCTGAAAGCCCGAGATATGGGCCAGACTTGTTTGAAGACGCAAAATCGCGTCGGATCACCCACGGCTGGGCGAAGAACCCTTGTCACACCATGTCACCGGCTCCACTTCCTATTTCCTCTAGGCCTCCGGTTCGTCCGATGGGCCGCTCTCCACATCTGTGATCACGGGTCGCGGAGAAGGTTTCAGGCAAGCAATTGAGCGCTCCACAACATGGCCGCGCTCCTGCTATACTGCCGGTTCATGCTTAATCCATGCGCTTACAAAGAGTCCCGGAGATGATCCGATCCCGCCTTCCTGCCTTTGCGATTCTGGCCACGGCTGTGATGGCCGGCCCCCTTTCTGCCGAGACCCTGCGCGGTACCGTCACCTATCGGGAGCGCATGGCCCTGCCGCCCGGAGCCGAGGTGGAGGTGAAGCTCCTCGATGTCTCCCGCGCCGATGCACCGGCGACCATCCTTGCCGAGACCACGCTCCGGCCGGGCCATGCCGCGCCGTTCCCCTTTGCCTTGGAGTATGACGCCGCCGCCATCGCGCAGGGGCACAGCTATGCGCTGCAGGCACGGATCACGGCGGGGGAGCGGCTGCTTTTCATCACCACGACCCGTCATCCGGCCTTCGAGAACCCCGCAGGACAGGCCGAGATCGTGGTGGAGCGCGTCACCACCCCGGCCACGACGCCCACCACGACGCCCGCCGCGACTCCTACTGGCACATGGCGGCTCGAAAGCGTCGGGGATCAACCTGCGGAGGAGGGCGTTCAGGCGGTGATCGAGATCGCGGCAGATGGCACGCTGTCCGGCTCCGGCGGCTGCAACATGATCACCGGCAAGGCGCGGATCGAGGGGGAGCATATCGACTTCGGCCGCATCGCCAGCACGATGATGGCCTGCCCGCCCCTCGCGATGGAGCAGGAGAGAGCGCTTTTCCATGCACTCGCAGCCGCGCGGCGCTGGCAGAGCGACCCGACGGGACAGGTCCTTGTCCTTCTGGACGAGGCCGGCGCCGGGATTGCGGCCTTCCGCGCCACCGAGAGATGAGCTGAAAGCCGGAAACACCCTGCATGCCGCCCTCAGGCCGCAATCCTGCGCAGCCGCCCCTTCCGCTGACAGCCGGATCGGTCCGGCAAAGCAAAAGGGCACGCGGATGGCGTGCCCTGTGCGAGTTCTGCGATGATCTGAGCGATCAGTCGTCAGCGTAGTCCGGGACGATCAGCGCGGTGGGGGTGTTGGCGCCGCGGGTGACCATCGCGTCATGGTTGAGGATCAGGTCGACCCGCTCATGATCGTTATGGCGTTTCGCATTGTCGAGTTGAACCAGCTCGTTCACGGAGAATTCCGTCGGGTTCACACCGAGTTGCTGGGCGAGTTGGGCTTTGCCCGGGTTGACGCCCTGAGCCATGACGGGAGCAGCGAGACCCAGAAGGGCAACTGCGAGAATGGATTTGGCAAACATCTTTTTCATCCTTCGTTCGGACCGTCTTGTAGCTTCACTCTTGCGGTCCACCGATCTTTCCATCGGTTACGGCACTGATATAGGATCAAACATAATTGGAGATAAGATGCCTATTCTCACATGTTGTGTGCGTCATTGCACAGATATTCCCCGATGATCCCAATTGACTTCGCCGCATCCGCTTTACTGTGATCACTAGATATGGGTGAGAAAAATCCGCCACCTGCCACGCACGACCCGACCCGACCCGAACTGGCGGGGCCGATCGCCCGATACAGGAGGATGCCGGTTCCCGTTGCGCCTCAGCGACTGCCTTCAGCAATTGCCTCAGCGCTTCCGGGCTGAGAGGAGCAGCATCATCGGCCGCTCCCTTTCCACCGCAAGCTCCGGCATGGCTGCGACCTGAGCCTCCGTCGGGGCGAATTCGTCCAGCCGGAGCAGATCGAAACCACTCCCGATCAACGTGTTGAGCGTCGTGGCGAGCGTGCGGTGCTGCTTGACCACTCCGGGCGCGAACCAGTCGGTGCGCCGCTCCCCTTCATCGGCATAACCGTTGACAGGCCAGGTCGGGCGGCCATCCTCATCCTCCGTCCAGTGGGGATGCGCCGGGGCCATATAGACGGGGTGTTCGATGGTGAAGACCAGCCTGCCCCCCGGCACCAGCGCCCGGTGGATCATGTCGGTCAGCCAGGCGAAATCGACGATATAATGGAAGGTGAGCGCGCTGTAGATCAGATCGAAGGCGGTCTCTGGCAGGGTAAGCGCTTCCAGATCGGCGATGCGGTAGTCTATGGCCGGATCGTCGGTCCGGGCCCTTGCCTGCGCGATCATGTTCTCCGACAGGTCATACCCCAGAACCGAAGCCGCGCCCTCCGCCCGGAACCAGCGGGAGGCCCAGCCGAAGCCGCAGCCCAGATCGGCCACGCGCGCACCCCTCACATCCGGCAGCAAAGCGCGGATGGCAGCCCATTCCGGCGCACCTTCCAGCCCCAGAACCTGGCGGGGCAGCTGGCGGTAACCGGCGAAGAAAGCAGGGTCGTCGTAGATGTTCTGGGCCATATCTTTCCCTCATGCCCGGCAAACATGCCCGCCATTCGCCCGAAAGGAAAAGTCTCAAATGAAAAAACCCCGCACAAAGGCGGGGCTTTTCCGGTTTTCAGGGAACTGGATTTCAGAGAGTTCAGAACACCCGCATGATCGCACCGCGGAGCTGGTCCACCGCGAGAGCGGCAAAGGCCAGCGTGCAGAGCAGCAGCATGATGTTGGTGAGCAGCCCGTTGCGCCATTCCCTTGGCACCCGGTCCGTATTCAGGATCCACAGGAGCGTCACCGACATGAACGGCATGAACAGCGCCCCCAGCACCCCGTAGGCCAGGATCAGATAGACCGGCTGGCCCAGGAACAGCATGACCATCGGCGGGATCGTCAGCCAGAAGATGTAGAACTTGTAATACCGCCCACCTGCGAGCCTGTCGGGATCGTTGTGTGGCTTGCCCTGCTCATGGCCGAGGAAGTCGGCGAACATCAGGCTCACCCCGTTCCACACGCCCACGAGCGAGGACATGGAGGCCGACCAGAAGCCGATCAGGAACAGCTTGCTCATCCAGCTGCCGTAGCGTTCGCCCAGCACGGTGGCGAGGTCAACCATCCCCTGATCGCCGCCTCCGATGGCGATATTGGCCGAATAGAGCAGCTCCGCCCCGACGATCAGCGTCGCCACGACGAAGATGCCGGTCACCAGATAGGCGATGCCGTTGTCGAGCCGCATCACCCGCATGTAGCGCGGGGTGTCCCAGCCCTTTTCCCGCAGCCAGTAGCCATAGGCCGCGAGCGTGATGGTGCCGCCCACGCCGCCCGCGACGGAGAGGACGTTGATCATCGCGCCTTCGGGAATATACGGAATGAGGCCGCGCAGGATCTCACCCAGGTTCGGCAGGGTGAAGGCGGCGGCAGCGACCATCGAGATGAACATCAGGATGACCATTGCGGTCAGCACCTTCTCGAACAGGTCGTATTTGCCCGACCAGACGAGCGCCATGCCGAGCAGCCCGGAGATGATCCCCCAGACGGCGACGCTGAGGAACGGGAACAGTGAGTAGAGCGCGAGCCCCGTGCCCGCCATTGCGGCCGCGCCATAGACGAAGCCCCAGATGACGATGTAGGGGCCGAAATACCAGCTGGTCCATTTGCCGAGGCTCGACCAGCCCTCGAAGATCGTTTTGCCGGTGGCGAGGGAATAGCGGCCGGCGCCCTCCACCAGGATCACCTTCATGATGCAGCCCGCGATTACCGACCACAGCAGGGCATAGCCGTATTTGCTGCCCGCAACGGTGGTGGCGATAAGGTCGGCCGCCCCGACGCCGGTGGCAGCCACGACGAGCCCCGGCCCGACGATGCTCCACTTCGGCTCGGCGGCCTTTTGGGATTGCTGGGTCATCCTCACTCCCTTGTTACAATGTGGACCCCATAATCGCCGCACCAGCCCGAAGGCAACCGATGCGGCGCATCTGAGGCCTTCAGCACGCGAGGAGGGAAGTGTCATGTGTCGTTTTGTCACACAAGTTGCGACATTCCGTCTCTCCACGTGCCTCTTTGGCGGGCGGTGCGCGCCAAAGAGGCAAAGGATTGCCGACTTCGGGGGTGTGTCGCAGCCGGTCGCCCAGCTTCAGGCTCAGCATTTTCGCCATCACTCGGGCCACATTCTACTCAGCCATCACGCGGGCTACATCACGGGGGCAGCCGCATTCAGGCAGCAGTATTGCCCGCAGCATTCACCACTGCCGCATTCAGGCGCTGCGCCATCCGATCCTAACCACAGAGGTAAAAGACGCGGAACCCGGCAGGGGGCGCGGAGATTGAGGAGGGGAAGATGATCGAAAGGACCGGAATGCTACAGCCGAAGATTACCGTCAGTGCTCGGTGGAACGATGCCGCCGGGGTCTGGACGGCCACCTCCGGCGACATCGCCGATCTCGCGCTGTCCGCCCACAGCTTCGGCGAGCTACAGGAGCGGCTGCCCGGGGTTCTGAGGACCCTTTTTGCCCGGTCGAAGACTGCGGGTCTCCACAAGGGGGAAGCCAGAGCCCGAACGGGAGCGCAGGCAGGAATGCGGACGGGGAGGGAGGGGATCCCCGTCCTCTTGCGGTCCCGGCGGATCATGACGCTTCCCGCCTGACCTGTCCCCCGATCTCCCGACCTGATCTCTCCCAGCCTGATCTCTCTGGGTTTGATCTCCGGGCCTGACCGGCGCTCCGGTTCATGCCTCTCGCGACGCCGTAGTCGGCAAGGGACCGGGACTACCCCCGCACCACCGCCCCGCGCTCGATCACGTAGAGATCGTCGAGCAGGCTGGCCGAATGCACGTGGTCGGATTCCGAAAGCAGAATGGTCAGCCCTTCGGCCCGGAGCGCGGCCACCACCTCGATCAACCGCTGCGCCAGCGCCGGGGCCACGCCCTCGAATGGCTCGTCCAGCATGAGAAACCGCTCGCCGATCAGCAGCGCGCGCGCCAGTGCCACGAGCTTCTGTTGCCCGCCCGAGAGCGCGAGCGCCTTGCGGTCTGCGAAACGGGCGATCTCGGGCATCAGACCGTAGATCCAGTCGAGCCGTTCGCGCCCCTTGATCCGCCCCACCGCATCCTGCGGCAGAAGGATGTTCTCCTCCACCGAGAACTCGGGGATAAGGCGGCGGTCCTCGGGCATGTAGCCCACGCCCATGGGCGCACGGGCATAGGCGGGGCGGCGCGTCATGTCGGTGCCGGCCAGATGGATGCTGCCCCCTGCCGCGGGCAGAAGCCCCATGACGGAGCGCATGAAGGTCGTCTTGCCCGCGCCGTTCCGGCCGATCAGGCCGACGGTGCGGCCGGCGCCCATGGCCACCGTCACCTTGCGCAGGATCTGCGTCCCCGCGATGGATACGTCCAGATCGCGTGTCTCAAGCATGACGGTCTCCGATGACATATTCCCGCACCTTCGGCTCGGCCAGCACCGTCTCCACCGGACCATCGGCAAGGATCGTGCCCTCGTAGAAGGCGATCACCCGCCGGGCATAGCTGCGCACGATGTCTATGTCGTGCTCGATGAACATGATCGTCGCGCCGATGTCGCGGAGCGGGTGGATCACCCTGTCCATCATCGCCATCTTTTCATCCACCGAGACGCCGGAAGTCGGTTCGTCCAGCAGCATGAGTTCCGGCCGCCCGACGGAAGCCATGGCGATGTCGAGCTGCTTGCGCACCCCCTGCGGCAGGGTGCCCGCGATCCGTCCTTCCTCCCCGGCCAGCCCGAAATGTGCAAGCTCTGCGCGCGCACGCTGGATCCGCGCGTCCGAGAGGCTGGGCTTCCAGAAGGCGCCCCGGCCGGTATCCCCGGCCATGTCGGCGGTCAGCATGTTCTCCAGCACCGTCATGGCAGGAAACACCTGTGCGATCTGGAACGACCGCCGGATGCCGGCCCGCGCGGTCTGCCGCGGATCGAGACCGGTCACATCCTGTCCGCGGAAACGGATCGTGCCGCCCGAGGGCTTCAGATAGCCCGTGACCATGTTGACGAAGGTCGTCTTCCCCGCGCCGTTGGAGCCGACGATGGCGATCTGCTCCCCGGCCCCGACGGTCACGTTGATGTCGCGCGCGGCGACCACGCCACCGAAGTGCTTCTCGAGGCCCCGCACATCGAGGACGGGCATTACATCGGTCATTGCGACCTCCGGGCGAAAAGGGACCACACGCCATTCGGAAGCGCGAGGATGACGAAGAGCATCACCGCCCCCAGAATGAGCTGCCAGGCATTCGGCGCCCAGTCGAGCGCATAGGTCTTGACCAGTTCGAGCAGGAAGTAACCGATCACCGGAGCGATCACGCTGCCCCGGCCGGCCAGCAATGCGACGAACACGAAACCGCCGGAGGTGGTCCAGTTGGCAAGCTCCGGGTCGATATGCCGGGTGGACAGCGCGGTGAGCGCGCCGCCGATGCCAGAGATAACCGCCGCCGCCACATAGACGGTGAACACCACCTTGCGGGGGGAGGCGCCCAGATATTCCAGCCGGATCTCGTTCTGCGCCACGGCATCAAGCATGGCGCCCGCGGAAGTGGCGAGGTAGCGGGCCACGGCATAGGCCGTCAGCACCACGACGATGCCGACACAGACATAGCTCCAGTCGCCCCGTGCCGCCGCTCGGGGGGAGAAACCGAAATAGCTGGGCGCGGGCAGGTTGAACCCGTCGGTGGAGCCGAGCCAGGCCGATTTCACCAGCACGCCGTAAAGGATCATCGACAGCGCCATGGAAAGCATGGCGAAGAAGATCTCGCGGTAGCGGGACAGCAGCAGTCCCAGCAGGCTCCCGAACAGCGCGGAGGCGAGGATCGTCACTGGCAGCAGGATCGCCACATCCTTCACCCCGGCCTTTGCCGCGAGGATCGCCGCGACATAGGCGCCCAGGCAGGAATAGAGCCCCTGCCCGAAGGAGACGAGCCCCGCCCGCATCTGGATCATCACCGCCAGCGCCACCAGCCCACCCGCGAGCGAGGTCTGCAGCAGATAGCGCAGCCAGCCCGGCAGGAAGTAGCCCGCCACGACGAGCAGCACGAGGATCAGGACGAGCCGGCCGTCCCTGCGGAAATCGAGTGTCATATCTTGCGCCCCGTCTGGCGTGCGAAGAGCCCGTGCGGGCGAATGGCGAGGACAAGCGCCATCACCGCATAGATCGCGAAAAGCTCGAACTGCGGGGCGAGGTGCACACTCGCCGCGCGGGCGAAACCGGCGAACAGCGCCCCCACCGCGGCCCCCGGAATGGAGCCCAGCCCCCCGATCACCACCACGGCGAAGGCGAGGATGATGACCTCCACCCCGATGGAGGAGGTGACGGCGATCTTCGGCGCGGTGAGCGCGCCCCCCAGCATGGCCAGGATGGTGCCGAGCGCGAAGGTGATCGCGAAGATGCGGCGGACGTTGATCCCCATGGCGGCCGCGATCTCCCTGTCGGCCACCACGGCGACCATGAGCTTGCCCGTCCGCGTCCGCGTCAGCCAGAACCACAGGCCGAGGCCCAAAAGCACGGCGATCCCGATGATGGCGAGATCATAGACCTGATAGGGCAGGCCGAAGATCTCGACAAATCCGGGCCAGGCATAGGGCTGGTAAACGAAATAGCTCTGCGCCCCCCAGATGAGCTTGATGCCGTCCTCCAGCATCAGGAACAGCGCATAGGTGACAAGCACCATCAGCACCTCATCCCGCCCGGTCAGACGGCGGAGCAGCACCCCTTCCACCAGCAGCCCCACGACGAGGCCGGTCAGGATGGCGGCAGCCCCCATCACGAGATAGGCCCCCGCCTCCGGCAGTCCGGCGGCATAATAGACCCCGAGCGCCGTCACGCAGGCATAGGCACCGATTGCATAGAAGGCGCCATGCGCGATGTTCAGGATGCGCATGACCCCGAAGATCAGGGTGAGGCCGACGGCGATGATGAACAGCCAGGCGGCATAGCTCAGCCCGTCGAGCAGGATGGCGGTGATCAGCAGCATGGGATTTCCACATTGGACGGGCGAAGGAGGGGCCTCCGGGAAGCGGAGGATCGGGCCAGGAGGGGGCTGCAGGCGGCGGTCGCTCCGGGCGGGAGGCCGCCCGGAACGGGATCATGCCCTTCCGGTCAGTCGCATTTCGCGCCGGGGAAGCCTTTGGCGATCCAGTCGGCGGCGAGCATGTCGGCCGGCGGGTTCACGCATTCCGCGGCATAGGTCACCACCTCGGTCACGCCGGGCTTGCCGGCCGCGTCGCGGGCGAACTTGCCGTAGCTGATCGACTGGATGGACTGGTGGCCCGCGCCGATCGCCATCTTCACCGGGCCGGCGGGGCTGTCGAATTCCAGCCCCTTGAAGGCGGCGACGGCGGCTTCCTTGTCGGCACCCTCGCCTGCCTTTTCCCAGGCGGCTTTCAGGCCGAGCACGGCCTGCGCCATCTTCCAGGCGGGATAGGGCGGCACCTCCCCGAATTTCTTCTCATAGGCGTCGCGGAACCAGGTGGCCAGGTCACCTTCCGGGGCGAAATAGCCATAGGGCCCGCGGGCGCCGAGGATCGCGCCTTCGGGGATGTCCTTGGCCAGCCGGCCGATCGCCGCCTCGCCGCAGGTCATCAGCACGGGCGCGCGGGAGAACAGGCCGCGGGGCGCGGATTGCAGGATGAACGCCTCCAGATCGCCGCCCCAGAAGGAGGTGAAGACCGCCGACGGGCTGGCCGTCATCAGCGCGGAGACCTCGGCCCCGTATTGTCCGGCATAGACCTTCGGGAACTGTTCGGAAACGATCCCCGCCTTCGGGTCCAGCGCCTTGATCGCGCCGGTGAAGTCCCGCCAGGCATCCTGACCGAAGGCATAGTTCTGGTTGATGCCGGCCACCTTGCCCAGATCGACGCCGATATCCTTGAAGTAGCGCGCGGCGCCGACCGAATCCATCGTGCCCGTCGGGCCGGTGCGGAAGAGATAGACGGGTTCCGTCACCAGCTCCTCGAAGATCTGCGGCGTGCCGCAATCGACGAGCACCGTCGGCGTCTCCAGCTCCTCCGCCAGTTCCGCCACGGCCTTGCAGTTGGCCGAGGAGGTGTAGCCGATCACCGCATCCACCCCCGTGCGCTCCACGAGGTTGCGGTACTCGGAGACCGCATCCGCCGCCTCGTCGATGAACGTGGCCTTCAGCGTCCGGCCGTTGATGCCGGTCGCGGCATAGGGGGCCGGAACGTGGCCTGCGTTCAGCTCCTCGACCAGAAGTTCGGCTGCGCGTTTCTCCGGCTCGCCAAAGGCGCCCGCCGCGGCGGTGGAGAGAAACACCGGAAAGCCGATATGCATCTCATCGGCCCGGGCAGCGGTTCCGGCCAGGGCTCCGGTCAGGGTTCCGGCCGCGAGCAGCGCGGCGGCGCAGGCGGTCCTGTTCAGGGAAACTTTCATGCTCTTCCTCCGCAGGGGTCCGGAAAATCCTTCCCGATCCACCTTTTGACATTCTGTTGCCCACTCGTTCCGCATGGCGGACCTCCCCTTGGGCGATTGACATACTTCCGGGTAGGTGGAACTTAGTCAAGGGGGGTCTGTCCCGGAACGATCACGGGGTCCGCCGTGGGTGCCGGGAAAGACGGAGACCAATGGAGGATGGCCAATGGAGGATGGGATGAGTGGATTTACCTTCCGCACCACGCCGCGCGTCGAATGCGCGGTGGGCGGGCTGGCGGATGTCGGGCGGCTGTTCGGGGAACTGGGCTGCCAGACGGTGCTGATCGTGACCGACCGGGGCATCGTGGAGCGGGGCTTTGCCGCCACGGCGGAGGAATCGCTCCGCGCGGCGGGGATCGGGGTCGCTGTCTTCGACGGCGTCGTGGCCGACCCGCCCGTCGCCGTGGTGGAAGAGGGCGTCCGCGCGGCGCGGGAGAGCGGGGCGGAGGGCGTGCTGGGCCTTGGCGGCGGATCCTCTCTGGATGCGGCCAAGGTGATCGCGCTGGCCGCCAATACCGACCAGCCGATCGAGGAGATGGTCGGCGTGGAGCGCACACGTGGCGCGCGGCTGAAGCTCATCCTTGCCCCAACCACCGCCGGGACCGGATCGGAAGTGACCAGCGTTTCCGTGCTGACCTCGGGCGACAACCTGAAAAGCGCGATCTTCTCTCCGGTGCTGCTGCCGGATATCGCGCTTCTGGATGCGGGCCTTACGGTAGGCATGCCCCGCCATGTCACCGCGGCGACGGCGCTTGATGCGATGGTCCACGCGGTGGAGGCCTATACCAGCCGCACCCGCAAGAACCCGCTGGCCGATGCGATGGCGGTGCAGGCGCTCTCCCTGCTGGGGGCCAACTACCGCAAAGTGCTGGCCGAGCCTGACAATGTCGATGCGCGGGAGAAGATGCTGCTTGGCTCGATGCTGGCGGGCATGGCCTTCATCAATGCCAGCGTAGGCGCGGTGCACGGCCTGTCCTATCCGCTGGGCGCGCGGTTCCACGTTCCGCACGGCCATGGCAATGCGCTGGTGATGGGGCCGGTGTTCCGCTTCAACCTGCCGGCGGCAGAGGCGCTCTATGCCGAACTCGCGCCCGTGCTGCTGCCGGGGCGGAGCTTCGGGACGCCACGCGCCGCCGCTACGGCGCTGATCGACGAGCTGGACGCCATGTTCACCGAAAGCGGGCTGGAAGGGCGGATCTCGAAGCTCGGCGTGACGGAGGCAGATCTGGACCCGATGGCGGAGGAAGTGGTGGTGAGCATCGGCCGCCTGATCGCCACCAACCCCCGCGACATGAGCCGGGCGGAAGTGCGCGACCTCTACGCGGCGATCTTCTGATTCATGCACGAAAGGGGAGCGTTGCCGCTCCCCCATGAATGGCAGTCATGACCGGGCTTCCGGGCAGAAGCTGCGGGAGGCGGCACCGCCTCCCGCAAGATCAGTCGGCCAGCCCGCGCAGGCGGCTCATCACATCGGTGAGTACCGGGCGGATCACTTCGGCGATGTCGCTATTGCCGAAGAGCCGGTCCTGCGCGGCTTGCAGGGCAGGCATGGCGCTGTCGATGGCCCCGTCGATCGCGGTCTTCGCGGTGTCGGGCAACGCGTTCACCACCGATGCGACAGAACCAAGGTTGTCGCGCACCCCTTGCAGTGTCGGGAGCGCAGCCTCAGCGCTGGCCCGGTCGGTCACCGTGTCAAGCGTACCGCGCAGCCGGTCGATGGACCCCGTAATCACATCCATCGGTCCGCCTGCCGGAGCCGGGGCCGGGGTTGGGGCCGGGGTCGGAGCAGGCGTCGGAGCGGGCGTCGGCGGGATCGGCGCCGGTGCGGGAGTTGCAGGGGCTGTCGGTGGCGTAGGCGCAGGAGCCGCTGCAGGCGGAGGAGCGGGCGGCGGAGGCGGAGGGGGCGGGGGCGGAGAACGGAAGGCTCCGAGCGCCCAGGCGGCCAGCAGGGCCAGCACCACGATGCCGAGCAACCACGGCCACCAGGAGGAGCGTTTCTCCGGCACCGGGGGCGTAGGCCTGGGTGGGGGTGGGGGTGTCCGGGGGGTCTCCATGGTGGCCTTGGCAGCGGTGGCCTTAGCCGTCACCGATTCCATGCCACTTGCCGCCGCAGCGGAAGCAGCTCCGCCCATTCCACCGAACAATCCGCCCACAGCACCCAGGCTCTGGGCCAGACCGCTCGGCAGCGCCTTGGCGATTTCATCCTTGCCAGCAACGAGTTGGTCGAGAATACCCGCCGGCGTGGCGCCCGGTGCCGCGGCGGCCTTGCCAAGCGAGCCGAGCAGCAAGCTGCCAACGGCGCCCATCAGCGGGCCGGACTGCCCTTCGGGCAGGCTCGCATAGCTGCCGATCTTGGATGCGAGTGTCTTGAGGGTTCCGTCCCCGAAAATAGAGGACAGCATTCCACCTGCCCCGCCTGCACTCGCTGTAAGCCGCGTCAGCGGATCACCTTCCTGACTGGCGAGTCCGGTGAGCGCGGAGACAAGCGCCTTGCTGCCCTGCGGATTGGTGGCCGCGCTGACGAGACCCGCCAGCAAGGCAGGAGCGGCCGCCGTGATCGCCGGTCGTGCCTTGGCAGGATCGACCCCGATCAGCCCGGCAATGCGGTCCACAGCAGGGCCGGACAACACCGTAGAAAGAAGCGTCTGAATAAGTGACATTGGACCTCCCTCTGGAAAGCCTTCCAAAAAGCTTTCACGGAGCCCGACCCGTGTCCCATCCTTGCGACGCGGAGCCCCGGACTTATAGAAGTATCGCAATGAGGCAGAAAACCATCCCCTATGGATTGGATGGCTTCATGTTTTGAACGCCTGCATTTCCCGGCCGCACCGGCGCAGGGGGGTTGCACGTTCACCCGAACGGGTGCAGGCGAGGGAGATCACCGGAGGTCCCCCTATGCCCCAAACCAGCCCCGAACCGCAGAAAACCAAAGCAAGGCGGACACGGATCAGGCTGAAGCAGGGCGCACGCCGGGGAGCGTTCAGACGGTCGCAGGCGCTTCTGGTGTCGCCGGCGCGCTGGCGGGCGCGGCTGGTCTTCTGGCTCGGGGCACTGGCGACGGGACTGGTCAGCGTGGCCTTCGCCCATGCAGCCGATACCGCGCAACATCTGTTCGGACGGGCGATCTCCGGCCCGCCGTGGCGGCTCTGGGCCACGCTTCTGCTGACGCCTGCGGGGTTCATCGCCTGCGCCCTGATCGCCTGGCGCTACTTCCCCGGCTCGCAGGGCAGTGGCATCCCCCAGACCATCGCAGCGCGGGAGCTGAAAGGGCAGGGACAGCTCATCTATCTCTCGATCCGCACGGCCGTGGGCAAGATCGTGCTGACCGTGGCCGGCCTGCTCTGCGGCGCCTCCATCGGGCGAGAGGGGCCGACGGTGCAGATCGGCGCGGCGATCATGCTGCTTTCCGCCCGGCTGGGCGGCATGATCCAGGCGCGCGGGCTGATCCTGGCCGGCTCGGCGGCGGGGATCGCGGCCGCCTTCAACACCCCCCTCGCCGGGATCGTCTTCGCCATCGAGGAAATGGGACGGAGCTACCACGCGCGCACCAACGGGATCGTGCTTTCCACCGTGGTGATCGCCGGATTGGCCTCGCTGGCCATCCAGGGGCACTACACCTATTTCGGAGCCTCGCAGGGCACACTGGCGCTGGCGGAGGGATTGCCGCTGATCCTTGCCACGGGGGTGGCGGGGGGCGTCCTCGGGGCCGGGTTCTCTGCCGGGGCGCTCTGGCTCACACGGCGGATCCGGCGCTGGAATCCCGGATCGCCCGCACGGCGGATCGTGGCGGTCGCGGGGATCGCGGGGCTGGTGGTGGCGGTGGCGGGGATCGCCACGAACGGAGCAGCCTTCGGCACGAGCTATGACCACGCCCGCGCGGCGATCGGGGGCGAGACGCTGGGGCCGGAGTTCTTTCTGGCAAAGTTCGTGGCCACGCTGGCCTCCACCGTCTCGGGAATTCCGGGCGGTCTCTTTGCCCCCTCCCTTTCCGTCGGCGCAGGGCTGGGCAGCGTGATCGGGGCCCTGATCGGCACGCCGGGCGGCATGGCCGCGGTTCTGGGGATGGCGGGCTATTTCGCCGGGGTCGTGCAGGCGCCGATGACCGCCTTCGTCATCGTGTTCGAGATGACCGGCAATCATGACGACATCCTGCCCGTCATGGCCGCAGCACTCATCGGCTATGGCGTGGCCCGGATCCTGACGCCCGAGCCGCTCTACCACGGCCTGGCCCGCCTCTGGCTCGCCGACGCCCTCCGCCTGATGCGTGCACGGGAGCAGAAACGAGACAACACGCCCACCCCATAATTACTAGCGATCAGCAGGCGGGACTCACCAGAAAGTATCTATATAATCTGGGTCATCATTATCTTCGTCCTGACATTCTGCGCCCTCACGCTTGGAGACAGAAAGTGCAAAATACACAAAAGTGACGATGATAATTGCGACAGCGCAGGAAATTTTTATCTCCGGGATCATATTTCTATACTTAAGGTAAAAATATTATTATATGCATATTAATGCATACGATGAAAATATATCAAAAATTAATTAAAATATTTACATATACGCTGCCTCTGAAAGTCCAGAATATTATTCGCTGTGAGCTAAACTAAACTATCGAATTTCGTCAACAGATTCGGCCTGCATTAGCAGCTCGATCAAGAATATCAAGAAAGCTCAAAGGACTCTATTTTTCGCCTGTGGTATGCTTTGGGGGTAATCATCCCCATGGTTAATGGGCTGCATAAGTAGAATTTTTTCATGAGCCGTGAGTTAAGGAGCTTCGAATGAGAAAAAGCCGTTTCACCGAGCCGCAGAACCTGGCTGCTTCGTCGGGCCGAGAGCGGCGTGGCCGTGCCTGAACTGTGTCGGGAGCATGGGATCAGCATGGCAAGCTTCTCCAAATGGCGCTCGAAGTATGGCGGCATGGACGCCTCGATGATGAGCCCGATGAAGGCGCTTGAAGACTTGAAGACGAGAATCGGCGGCTGAAGCGCATGTTCGCCGACCTGAGCATGCAGGCCAAGTTGCTCAAGGAAGCCCTTGGAAAAAAATGACATGGCCAGTTCAAAGCTGCGAGCTGGCCGAGAAGGCAGTGGCGACGACGGGGGTCAGCATCGCGCTGGCCTGCCGGACCTTTGGGTCGAGCCGAGACCTGCTTTCGCTACAGCCCGAAGCGCGATGCCTAGAACGAATTCATCGCCGACCTTCCGGGAGGGCTGATCAGGGCGCACCGGACCCGGGGCATGAATGGCTGGGCCTCTACATCTTTGGAAACCATCGACGAGGCGCAGGAGATCGCAACCGACTGGCTATGGACTTACAACAATGAGCGCCCCGACATGGGCATCGGCGGCATCACACCCGCCCAGAAACTAAGGATGGCTGCCTGAAGTCTACTTCTGCACACCGTTAAAAAGGGAAGGATTACCGAATATTATTGCGTCGAATGATTCAGATCAAATTCAATCTAAGCGTGCATAAATTTTATCAAATATTGGTAATATTACCAATAATACATCATGGCTGCTTATAAATATCTCTGGGTCCAATGTGATGGCAAAAATTTCACTTGATTGCGCGATGCCACCGCAACCCGTGGCGCTCGGACAGAACCGACGGGAACAAATACCCGCTTGTGCGGTGTACGGCCCGAACAAGCGGCTTGTCGCAACTTCCCGGCACTGGCGCAAACGGGAGCTATGGGCCGCAGGCTACAGCGTCTGTAGGATGATGGAGGGGCGATCGCGGCATCTTGTCTAAACGCATAAGTGAGCGCAAACTTAACAAACCTTTCAGTATGTCGACCAATTTCAGGAGCTTCCATCATCATGCAGAAGCAGTTGATGGCCGAAGGTCTCGGAACTTTCGTGCTGGTCTTTGGCGGCTGCGGCAGTGCCATCTTTTCTGCGGCGTTTCCCGGACTGGGGATCGGGTTTGCGGGAGTGGCTCTCGCTTTCGGACTGACCGTGCTGACCATGGTCTATGCTGTCGGCTGGATCTCGGGGGGGCATTTCAACCCTGCGGTATCTGTCGGGCTGGCGGTCGCGGGGCGGTTTTCATCCACCCACGTGGTGCCCTATGTCGTGGCGCAACTCGTGGGGGCCATCCTTGCCGCTGCCGCGCTCTATCTGATCGCGACGGGCAAACCGGGATTCGAGCTCGGCAGTTTCGCCGCAAACGGCTATGGCGACCATTCTCCCGGCGGATATCCTGTGATGTCGGCCTTTCTGACCGAAACAATCCTGACCGCCTTCTTCGTGATCGTCATTCTTGGGGCGACCCATCCGCGTGCGCCCGCCGGCTTTGCCGGAATCGCGATCGGACTGGCACTGACGCTGATCCACCTGATCGCCATTCCGGTGACCAACACATCGGTCAACCCGGCGCGCTCAACCAGTCAGGCACTGTTTGCTGGTGGATGGGCACTTGGCCAGCTGTGGCTCTTCTGGCTCGCTCCCCTGCTCGGCGCGGTGATCGGCGGCATGATCTGGCGGGTTCTCGCCCATGAAGGGCCCGTGACGACAGGCCTGCCCGCTGCCTGACGGCCAACAAGAAAACGGCTCTCCAAAGGAAACAGTCATGCTCGGCGCGTGCCCGATGCATGGCTGTTTTCGTTTCACCAAGTCAGATATTCACGCCGGATCACACCGCTCCACAAAGCCGTTCCGGCTATTGACTTCCTGACCAGGAAACAGAGTTATTCTCTTAATTCTAAAAAATAAAATGGGCCGCATTGCCTTTTTCATGCAATCAGCCAACATGGTAATGATGCCTCTCCTGGAGCCTGAAATGCAGCTTTCGCCCCCTCCCACCTCTTTGGAGCCTGTCGTCACTCTGGCCAAAGCGACTCCCCTAGTTTCCAGCAGTCATCTCCTGCCCGCCTTCGATGAGCTGGCCCGGGTCATCCGGGAGCGATCAGCCGGGCGGCAGATCATTTTTCTGCCCAATCCCGGCAATTTTGGGGACGGGCTGATCCGTTACGGCGCGAAGCGGTTTTTGTATGACTACCGTATCCCCCATACTGAAATTCATCTGGGCAAAGGATCGGCCCGCTATTTCCTCGCACCCTATCTTGCCCGCAGAAACCGGTATCTCTTCATCTACTCGGGTGGGTCCGCCTGGGGGCACAACTACCGTCACGCGGGGGATATCTGTGCGTTTATTTCATACTTCACGGACAATCTTGTCGTTTTGCCGTCTACTTTCTACCATTCGGCGCCAAAAGTGCGGGGAACTCTGTTCCGCCGGGATGAATTCGAGAGCGAGGAAGCCTGTCCGCGGTCGCTCTTCTGTCATGACATGGCGCTCTACCTGATGGCCAAGGGACTGAAGTACGACTTCGGCCCCCCGGAAATTGCCGTGGGCTACGCCTACCGGCGCGACAGAGAATCCTCCCACCGGTTTGAGAAGGCGGAAGACAACATCGACATCAGCGCTCTCGGCAATCACATGTCGAACGGTGACGATTTCCTGCGCGAGATCGCCCGTTATGAAACCATCGTGACCGACCGACTGCATATCGGCATCGGCGCAGCGATCCTGGGGCGCAGGGTGAAGCTCTACAGTGGCAACGACTACAAGATTCGCGCCATCTATCACACGAGCCTCACCCATATTCCAAACATCGAATTTTTGGACTGAGCGCAGTTCTTCCGCTCAAGAGGCGGGCAGTTCGAAAAATTTCCTGTACAGAAGTTTACCAATAGGTCACGTCATATCTTGTAAAAGTTTATCATGTTAAAGATTATCAGTGCGGACATCTTCACACCGCCGTAGTACGAGTACGAGGATCTCACCATGAACTACTCTTGCGTGATTGCGACCCGGAACCGGCTGGAAGCGTTGAAGCTCAGCATACCGGCGCTGCTTGGTCAGACCCGCACGCCTCAGGACATCATTGTCGTTGATTCAAGTGATGATGAAGCCGCTGTCCGCAATCTTATCGAAGGGTTCGCGGCCTTGGCCCCCTTGCCTGTGCGCTACATTCGCAGCGCGCCGGGTGCGGCGGCGCAGCGCAACCTCGGGCTGCGCCATGTCACGGGGGAAGTCGTGCTGTTTCCCGATGACGATTCCCTCCTCTATCCCGACGCGATGGATCACATCATGCGCGTCTATGAGCGGGATACCGAGGGGCTGATCGGAGGGGTCTGCGCGGCGGAAGCCCACGCTCCCCACGAAAGCGCCGGCATCGCGGGGGCTAATGATCGCCCCGGCTACCGTCGACGGCGGAGTGATGCGATGTCTCTCGCCCTTCTGCCCCTCCGGCGGCGGATGGAGGAGCGGCTGATCCCCGATCCGTTCCTGACCCTTGCCGCGCAAAAACGCGCGCGCCTGCGGCAACCGGACTGGCTGGACGAAGTTCAGGCGATCCATGTTCCCTACATGACCGGTTTCCGCATGTCCTTTCGGACAGAGGTGATCCGCGGTCTCCAGTTCGATGAAGGTCTGGGCCGCTATGCGCTGTTCGAGGATATCGACGCCTCCCTGCGCACGCTCGACAGTTTTTGCATCGTGGCCGCGACGCAAGCCTTCATCTATCACCACAAGGCCCCCGAACGGCGGGATGCAGGGCAGGCGATGGGTGTCATGCATATCCTCAACCGCGCTTATGTGCTGGCGAAGGACAGGTCCGACAACCCGCGGGAATGGGCCCGGATACAGTCAGAAGCGCGGCGTTTCGCGGGCTACAAGACCCTGCTCTACCGGCTACGGGCGAAATCCACCTTTGCTCGGGATCGCTTGCGCGGAGCGGAACTTGCCTCCGCCGACCAGCAGAAACTCTTCAACGCACCGCGACACGAACTGGCGGCGACTTATGCCCGCCTAAAGGAGCTTTGCCTGCGCAGCCCCATGCGGGAAAAAACGCGGGTTCAGGCTACTTCCACTTCTTGAGTTGCCTGTCACCGTTCTGGGTGACGGCAGAGATACTCATGATCATGGCAGCAGGAGCAGAAACCAGCCGCCATGATCCGGCCTGATATTCGCGCGCTTGACCCAAAACGCCAAGACTGGAAGGCTCCCGGCAGGATCTGTCCCCAGGAGGCGCATCGTGGCTGTTCCGAATTTTGTCCCGCCTCCGGTGCAAGGCATCTCCGGCCCCGGCCCCTATGCCATTCCGCATCCCTATGAGGCGGGGGACATCGGGGTGCTGGTCCTGCATCACGACGCACGGATCGAACTGTCGGAGGCGGAGTTCCGGCTGATTCCGCCCGCCTCCTCCACCGCGGGGGAGCTTCTGCTCGCGCCCGAGACGGCGGAACGGCTGGCGGGTGGCCTGCTGCTTCCCTTCCGGCAGAGCCAGCTTGCGCAGGGCTGGGGGCGGAGTGCGGGGCGGCACGGGCTGGAGGCGCAGCTCGACCTCATCGTGCGGGCCTTGCAGGACCAGACGCGGAGACTGGATGCGGCGCTCAGGCTCGACATGCCGGTGGCGCCGCTCCATCCGCAGCCGGGGCGCCCGCTGGTCGGAACGGAGACAGGCGGGCTGGACTGGGGTCGGACCACGGTGGAGACGGCGGAGACCGCCGCCGCGATGCTGGAGCAGGCGGGCCTGATCGCCACGCCCGCGCCCTGGCCCGGCAAGGCGGAGTTCCTCTCCGCCCCGATCAACCCCGCAACCCGCCTCGCCCGCGTCATGGGCGACGGGCTGGAACTGGTTTACCGGCGCGACCCGGCAGGCGCGACGCGCCATCGGGACGGCAGCCGCTGGCGGCTCCTCTCCGGCGCGCACTACCCGGATGTGGCCAGCCTGCGGGCGGCGCGGCATCCGTTCGATCCGGGCGACAGCCTGCGGGCGGGGAGCTTCGGCTATGTCACACTGGCCGCGGACCGGACAGCCGCCCCCGATCTGGTGACAGCGGGGGGAACGGCGCTGGCGGTGGAGCCGGACCGGGACGGCTACGTGGATCTCGACGCCTTCGGGGCGGCGGGCGACGGGCAGACGGACGACAGCGCCGCGCTCACCCGCGCCATCGCCCGCGGCAAGGTCCGCCTCGGGCCGCATACCTATGCCGTCAACGAAATCCAGCCTGTCACCGGCATGCGCATCGAAGGCCCGGGCGGAGAGCTTCAGGCGGGGCGCTACGGCCTCGTCTGCACGGTCGAGGGCGGCGCCATCTTCCGCGACCGGGATGAGGCGCCGATCTATTCGGTGGTGCTCGACGGCTTCTTCGCCGAGGCGCGCGCCCGGAATGTCCTCTTCTACGACAGCCCTTCGCAGAAGAAGTACTCAGGGGGCTTTCGCATACGGCGGCTGGAGATCTCGAACGAGTTCCAGCTCCTTTTCCGCTGCGTGCCGATCTACTGGCTGATAGATGACTGCCGCTTCGGATTCTTCGGCGGTCGGCAGGGGGGAGGGCAGGAATTCCGTGTCTTCGAGGCATGGTCGGACTCCACCGGCTGCCCGGTCAATCTCAACAAGGTGACGAATACCACCCATTACCACTGCACGGCGGGCAAGAGCTTCACCGCTGCCTATACGCTCCGCTGCGGGGCGAGCTGGACATTCGAGAACTGTTCGGCCGAACAGTTCGAGGGCGCCTACGTCGTCGATGCCCGCAGCTTCTCCACCCTCTTGTGGCGGGGCGGCTGGATAGAGCACATCAATACCGCGGCGGTCTTCCGCAGTTCCGTGGACCAGAAGGCGCCCTATGTGCTGAACGGCACACCGTTTTCCGTGGAAGGGACGAAGTTCTACATCGGCAACAAGACCTGCCTGACGCTGATCGACAATCGCAACGGGCTGGTGTCGCTCACAAATATCAACATCCTCGGCCATGATCCGGCATTCAAGGCTGTCTCCAACCCCTGGCAGGTGGCGCTGCTGCGCAATGTCTATTACGGCCAGACCCCCGCGTTCGGCATGGGGATCATCGAGCAGGGCCGGGTGGCCAGCGGGCGCTTCTCTCCCTGGCGAAACGGCATTCCGCCGGAGCGGCTTGCCGTGCTTTCCCGCGGGGGCCGCGCCACCGCCCAGACCTCCGCCCTGACAGGAGAAGGGACGAGCCTGTTGCACGTGCGGGGCGGAAGCGAAGCCTGTGCCGTCGCTCTGGAGGTGCCGCTCTCTCTGCTCGCCTCTGTCTGGAACGGGTATCTGACGATCGTGGGGGTCGGCAGCTGGCAGCAAGCCGGACGAGAGGGGCGGCGGGTCAGTGCGGTGTACTGGGCCAATGCCGATCTCTCAGGACCACCGACCAGCATCGCCGCGCCCGAACAGGCCCTGGTCAGAACCGATACCGGTCTGGGAGTGACGCGCGTTACCAGCTTCGTGCCCGCCAACCCCGCGTCATTCCATATCGGCCTGATCCTGGAGACAGCAGAGGATGCCGATTTCCTTCTGGAGGGGCTGCATCTCCTTCCCGGAGAGGTGGTCTGCAACCAGCCCTTCTTTGCTTGAGGGACTGCAACCGGCAGGGAAGTGGTGTTCATGTCAGGCGGGTGCTCTTATAGACCAGAGCGCCGCTTCCCGCTGCCCGGACCTTTCTGATGACCGCTTCCCCCGCTCCGCCAATTCTTCTTACCTCCGCGATTCACGTTTCCGCGCCGCTGACGGCGCTGACGGACACGGCCCTCCGCCTTGACGCCCATCTCGCCAGCCTGAGCGCCTGGAGCCGGACGCGCGGAGTCCGTGAAATCGTGATCTGTGACGGGTCGGGCTTCGATCTAGACCCCCATATCGATCCGATCCGCAAGGAGAACCCGAATGTCGTGATCGAGGTCCTGTCCTTTCAGAATGATCGCGCCACGGTCGCCCGCCGCGGCAAGGGATATGGCGAGGGGGAGATCGTGGCCCATGCCCTGAAGGAAAGCCGCCTGTTGCGCGATCGTCCCGCCTTCGGCAAATGCACGGGCAAGCTGTGGCTCGAGAACTTCGGCGCTTGCCTCAAAGGCTGGAATGGCCGGGCGGGCTTCAACCTCTGGGGCCGTTCCCGGATCGACAGCATCGACACGCGCTTCTACCTGGTGGCACGCTCCTTTTTTGAGAACCACCTTCAGGACCGGTATCGCAATGTCGATGATCCCGCGGGGTATTACCTTGAACACAGCTACCGCGATGGGCTGAGCGGGCTTTCCCCGCGGAGCTATGTGATGTGGCCCGCTCCGCGGCTGCAGGGACTGTCGGGCTCCTCCGGTCGCGGATTGCCGCGCCAGGGGCTGGGGCGGGTCAAGAACGATCTGCGAAATCTCGCCTACCGGGCGGGAGTTCTGCCGCTGTGAGAAGGAAGATGCGGGGCGGGATTGCCTATCCATCCGCCGGATTTTATTGCCGTCCCATTGCGGGAACGACGGCTTTCCGATCCCCCCGCTGCCCCGCCGGAGAGTCAATGGACCTGCACCGCTTCCCCCTGCCGCTGCTTCTTTTCCCTGTCCGGCCTTCTCCTGCCCGGCCTTCTCCTGTCCGAAGGAATGCCGGAACTGCCTTGCCACCAGGCGCCTCCGGGCTTTCCGGTTGCCTGTCGGCAAGGGGCGGGGCTGTGCAGCCCGCAGTGCGGCCCCCCGTGGCGGGCACCAAGGCCGGCCGGATGTCCGGGAGCGGCCATTCGGCATGACAGAAGCACGCTTCAACCTTCGAAAGAACGTCCTTCATCAGGCGTTTTCCTTTGCTGTCAGTCTTGCCCTGACGTTTCTCACCTATCGCATCCTGATCGGCCGCAGCGGCATCGAGGCGGTTGGGACATGGTCCCTGCTTCTTGCGTGGACCTCGCTTATCCGGCTGGGGGACCTGGGCCTTTCCACGGCGACCCTGCGGTTCGTTGCTCGGCATGATCTCGATCACGAGCAGGAGGTGATCCGGGATACGATCGAAACCGGAATTCTTTCCAACAGCGCGATCTTCGGACTTCTGAACCTGCTCGGCTGGGGGGTCCTCGCCTGGACATTGCCCTATCTCGTATCCGCGGACCATCTGGCAGAGGGCGAGGCACTGCTTCCCTGGCTGTTCCTCCTGTCTTTCCTGAGCAATCTTTCCTGGATCGTGCTCGGCAGCCTTCAGGGGCTTCATGCCGGCTATGTGGCCGCGCGCCTGTCCGTTGCGGGAAACATCCTGCAGCTTGTGCTGGCCATCGTGCTCATTCCGCATTTCAGCCTTCAGGGACTCGCGTGGGCGCAGATCGCGATGCATGTCACCCTGTCGGTCGCAGGCTGGCTCATGCTGCACCGCTGGGTTCCCTCCGCCGGGTGGCTCCCCTGTCACTTCAACTATGAACGCTTCCGGGAGATGCTGGGCTACAGCCTGCGCGCGCAGGTGGCGAGCACCTTGTCCAATTTCTTCGAACCCGCGACGAAATTGCTCGTCAGCCTGTTCGGCGACGCCGCCCTGCAGGGCCTCTACGAGCTGGCCTACAAGACGGTCATGCTACCGCGATCCGTGGTGCTGGCCAGCATTCAGGCCTCCATGCCCGCCTTCAGCTATCAGACCAAGGCTGACCCGGAAGCGAGCCGTGGGCTCTATCGCAGAATCCTGCGCCGTACCGCACAGGTGACCGCGGCGGTTGGCGCGGCGATCTGCCTTGGAGCCCCGGTTGCCTCCTGGCTCTGGCTTGGCCACGTGGACCTGCGCTACTGGGCTTTCACGGTGATCCTGACGCTGGGGATTCTGACTGCGCTGGTCAACGCGCCGGGCGCCTCGATCGGCTTCGTCACAGGCCATCTGCGCCATAACATATGGATCGCGGTTGCCACGCTCGCCTTCACCTTCGCTTTGGGCTTCCTGATGGGCCGGATCTTCGGGCCTTACGGCACGGTCACCGCTATTTCGGTCGGAACCGGGCTTGGAAGCATGATCCTCCGGCGGCTGAACGAACGTCTCCTGTATCAGGAGAACCGAGTGTGACACGCCTGCCTCCCTTTCCGTTCCGCTTTCCTGCCTGTAGGTAAACCTCCATGAGACTTGCCATCCTTTGCGCCAGCTTCAATCGTGTCGCCGTGACGCTCCAAGGCCTCGAAAGCCTGCGGGAGGCGCTGGGATCTGTGCCCGACCTGGACTGGCGGATCTATCTGCTGGACGATGCCTCCCCGGACGGCACAGCCGAAGCCGTCAGGAGCCGATTGCCTGAAGTATGCGTCATCGAGGGAACCGGAAACCTCTTCTGGAACCAGGGCATGCGCCGGGCGCATGCGGCGGCCCGGAGGGATGGCCCCTGGGATGCCTATCTGCTCTATAATGACGATTCCGTGCTGCTCCCTGAGGCGGTCGCCGATTTCTTCTCCCGATATGCCGCCTACAACAGAGAGGCTCCGACAGCCTGCGTGGGCTGTTTTCTTGACCCCGAAAGCCAAAAGCCGACCTACAGCGGATATGCCCGGAAATCCCGCCACTTCCCGTTGACCGTCGCGCCGGTCTTTCCCGAAGGGCAGGACATCGCCTGCGACACGTTCAACGGTAACTTCGTTCTGGTCCCCGCCACCCCTTTCGAGGCGCTCGGGGGGCTAAGTCCGAGCTACAACCACACCTATGGCGATATCGACCTGGGCTATGGTCTTGGGCGAAAAGGCGTCCGCCGCATCGTGATTGCGCAGCCTGTCGGCTATGCCAGCCGAAACCCGCCTGCGGATCTTTCCACCCTTTCCAAGCGCTGGAAAAAGCATTTCGGCGGCCCGGACAGCTGGCGCCAGCATGCGGCATTCTATCGCCGGAATGCGAACTCTCCGCTCTGGCCCGCAGTCATGACGCTTGGCTTGGCGGCGCGGGTAAAACGGGCACTGATGGGCTGACGCTCCCTCAGCAGGGTGTGGAGACCGGAAACTTGTTCAGTCCCACTGGACAGACAGTCCTCACCATGCCGTTCGGCCCATGGGCGCCAGTCTGCGACGTGGTCGGGAGAGACATGGTCGGGAGAGTCGAGCGGCTTGTCAGCCGGGCGCCTTACCCTGACATCAACTCCCGCACGCCTGCCGCAAAGGCCGGCACATCGCCGCGGGGGGCATAGTCGGCAGCACCCCGGCACTGGCGCTCCCAGAGGGCGCGGTCGGTGGCCAGCAGACGCATGAAGAAGGCAAAGCCCTCCGGGTTGTCCGGCTCCGCCACGAAGCCGTTCACGCCGGTGCGTACCAGACTGTCCCGTGCGCCGCAGACATCGGAGAGGATGACGGGCAGGCCCATGGCCTGGGCCTCGATCACCACATTTCCGAATTGCTCCTCCATGCTGGTCAGCACGAGAGCGAGGGTGGAGGCAAGCAGCCGGGCGATCGCATCAGTCTGGATGAAGCCGTGGAACACCACGTGATCGGCGATTCCGAGCGCCTCGGCCCGGGCACGCAGTTCCGGCTCCAGCGGACCCGATCCACAGAGGTGGAGCGGGCGGGGTGCAGGATCGGTGGCCGCATAGATCGCATAGGCTTCCAGCGCCGTGAACAGGTTCTTCTTGGGCACGAGGCGGGCGACGATGGTGAAATGCCGCGCCTCGAAGGGCACGCCGCCGGGAGCGGGAACCCCCTCCGACATCCGCCGGATCCGGTCGAGGGAGACGGTGTTGTATTCCCCGGTGATCCGGCCTTCGGGGATACCGAGGAAGCGGAAATAGTCACGTGTCCGCATGCCGGAGCCGATCGCACCCTGATAAGGCTTCAGGAACCACGACTTCAGCCACTCGCGGAACGGCTTGCGGGGCATGTCGTCGAACTTGGAGCAGCCCATCGTATAGACCCGGTCGCCGCGCAGCCGCAGCAGGCAGGCGAAGGCAAAGACCGGAGGCCAGCTGTAATGGCACAGGAACCAGGTGGCCCGCCCCTCCCGCCGCCGGAAGGCCGCCAGCGAACGCAGGAGCGCCAGCCCCGTCGGGCGGGACGTGGGGTGCAGCGTGACCTTGCGGAAGCCGTCCCCGGACTCCGGCACCCAGTCGTAGGTGTCGCTTCGCCCGTAAAGCTCGAGACCCACCACCTCCGCCTCCCCCCGGACGGCCGCCGCCACCGCATCGCACCGGTCGGCATGCATGGGGCCGAAATTCTCCCACAGGAAGACGAGCCGGGGCAGGCGGCCGGACGCCTGCGCGCCGGGTGTATCGCCGGTTTCCCTGCCGCGGATGCCCTGCGGCTCGGCATCGGAGGAAGGCTCGGGCCGGGTCATCAGGCCTCCCGCAGCTCGGCGGTATGGTCCTTGAACCAGGCGTAGGTGCCTTGCAGGCCGTCCTCCAACCCGGTCTCCGCCCGCCAGCCCATCGCGGCGAGGCGGGAGACGTCCATGAGCTTGCGCGCCGTTCCATCGGGTTTCGTCGTGTCGAAGGAGATACGCCCCTTGAAGCCGGTGACCTTCGCGATCATCGCGGCCAGTTCCGCGATGGTCACGTCCTGACCCGTGCCTACGTTGATATGGGACAGCATCGGCTCGGTATTGGCCTCATAGACCGCGCGGGGCAGGCCGAGGACGAAGAGCGAGGCCTCCGCCATGTCGTCCACATGCAGGAACTCGCGCATGGGCGTGCCGGTGCCCCAGATCACCACCTCCTCGCGCCCCTCGCGCGCGGCCTCGTGGAAGCGGCGGATCAAGGCGGGCATGACGTGGCTGTTCTCGGGGTGGAAATTGTCGCCCGGGCCATAGAGGTTCGTGGGCATCACGGAGCGGTAGTCGGTGCCGTATTGCCGGTTGTAGCTCTCGCAGAGCTTGATGCCGGCGATCTTGGCCACGGCATAGGGCTCGTTCGTGGGTTCCAGCACGCCGGTCAGCAGCGCATCCTCCGCCATCGGCTGGGCGACCGCGCGGGGGTAGATGCAGGAGGAGCCGAGGAACAGCAGGTGCTGCACGCCCGCCCTGTGGGCCTGATGGATGACATTCGCCTCCATCATCAGGTTTTCGTAGATGAACTCGGCCGGATAGGTGTTGTTGGCATGGATGCCGCCCACCTTGGCCGCAGCGAGGATCACCGCATCGGGCTTTTCCCGGCCCATGAAATCGCGCACCGCGGCCTGATCGGTCAGGTCCAGTTCGGCATGGGTACGGGTGACGACATCCGCCCCCTGGGCCTGCAGGCGGCGCAGGATCGCGCCCCCCACCATGCCGCGATGTCCGGCGACGTAGTATTTCATCTTCCGCCCCCTTACGCTTCGACCGAGACCGGCGCGTGGAAGCCATGCTCCCGCAGGAGCCGGTGGCGGCGGGCGGATTGCAGATCCTCGGCCACCATCTCGGCGCACATCTCCTGCGCGGTGATCTCCGGCACCCAGCCGAGCTTCTCCTTCGCCTTGGTGGGATCGCCGAGCAGCGTCTCCACCTCCGCCGGGCGGAAGTAGCGCGGGTCGATGCGTATGATGACCTGACCGGGCTTCACGAAGGGCGCCTTGTCCCCCGTGACGGCGGTGACGGTCGCCACCTCATCGACGCCCTCGCCGGTGAACTCCAGCGTCAGCCCCAGTTCCGCCGCCGACCAGCGGATGAATTCGCGCACCGAATACTGCTTGCCGGTGGCTATGACGAAATCCTCCGCCGTGTCCTGCTGGAGCATCATCCACTGCATCCGCACGTAGTCCTTCGCATGGCCCCAGTCCCGCAGGCTGTCGATATTGCCCATGTAAAGGCACTGCTCCAGTCCCTGGGCGATATTGGCCAGCCCCCGCGTGATCTTTCGCGTCACGAAGGTCTCGCCGCGGCGGGGGCTCTCATGGTTGAAGAGGATCCCGTTGCAGGCATAGATCCCGTAGGCCTCGCGGTAGTTCACCGCGATCCAGTAGGCATACATCTTGGCCACCGCGTAAGGAGACCGCGGATGGAAGGGGGTCGTCTCCTTCTGCGGGATCTCCTGCACCAGCCCGTAAAGCTCGGAGGTGGAGGCCTGGTAGAAGCGCGTCTTTTTCTCCAGCCCGAGAAAGCGGATCGCCTCCAGGAGCCTGAGCGTGCCGATCGCATCGACATCGGCGGTGTATTCGGGGGCCTCGAAGCTCACCGCGACATGGGACTGCGCGCCGAGGTTGTACACCTCGTCCGGCTCCACCTCGCGCAGGATGCGCGTCAGGTTCGACGTGTCGGTGAGATCGCCGTAATGCAGCTTCAGCCGCGGGTCCGGATTGTGCGGATCTTCATAGATGTGGTCGATCCGCTGGGTGTTGAACAGCGAGGCGCGCCGCTTGATCCCGTGGACCTCATAGCCCTTGGCGAGCAGGAATTCCGCCAGATAGGAGCCGTCCTGGCCGGTGATACCTGTGATAAGGGCCTTCTTCATCGGGGTCTCCTGGCTGAAAGCGGGCGGGGATGTCTGGAAGCCTGCAGAACGCAGGCGGTTATCGTGGAAATCCGCAGGGCGCCGCGGACAAGAGCGGGAATACCCGCGGGACGCAGGCAGGTGAAGAGCCGCCCATCCTGCGGGGGGCCGGGGTCGTGCGGGCCGGGGTCGTGCGGGGCGGGGTGCTGCGAGCGCGCGCGCTGCGGGCCTGCTCCACGGGAATGGCGAATGCCGCAAGGGCGATTGTCCGGGCGACAGGTCATGTCAGTGCCGGACCAGTTCCAGAAGCTTGCGGGGATATTTCGACAGGATGCGCGGATAGCTGGTGGCAATGCCGTTCTCCCGGCAGGCGCGGCGCACTTCCTGCGTGCCGAGGATCTTGCTCTTCAGCCCCGAGGTGCTGGCGCCGCCCGCCTCCATCCTGACCCAGACCTCCGGGACGTGACGCCAGCGGAGGCGGCCATCCCGGAACACGCGGGCCACGAATTCGAAATCCCCCGCGATGCGGTAGTCCGTCCGGTAAAGACCATGGGCCTCGAACACACGGCGATGCAGGAACAGCGCGGTATGGGCGGGCATCGCCCCCGCCGGGATCCGCTCGGGCCGGAAGTGGGAGCTGTCGTAGCGCCGGATCACCCGGTCCGGCTGACCGGGCGGATGAAAGGTCACATCGGCAAAGACCGCATCGAGATCCTCGGCCGCGAAAGCCTCCGCCACGCGGGAAAGGACATGCGGATGGGCGAACCGGTCATTGGAGTGCAGAATGCCGATCACCTCTCCCCCGGCCCGGACGATGCCCTTGTTGATCGCGTCGTAGATGCCACGGTCCGGCCCGGAGGCAAGACTGACGAGCGGGCTGCCGAACCCCTGCACCACGGCACAGGTCTCGTCCTTCGATGCGCCGTCAACGACGACGAGTTCCCGCTCGGGATGGTCCTGAAGGAGAAAACTCTCAACTGCCCGCGCGACCGTCGCCCCGGAATTGTAGCAGGCCATGACGGCGGAAATCTTCATGCGGTGGCTCGGGTATCCTGGGCCTTCGATTGGTTCTGCGGCCTAGCACGGGTCGGACCGCATGGAAAGGGAAGGGGTGCGGAAGACCGGCGGATTGCCGCGCCCATTGGCCAATCTGCCAAGGCTCGTATGGATGCCCCGGGGCAACAGCCGCGATCCACATTCCTGCGGAGGATGGAGGATTAAACCCATATCGAGCAGCGACATGAGTCCGCCCACGATGGAACAGAACAATCCCCAGGCCATCCTGCCCCGGAGAACCTGCCGCCCCCACCCGCGAGACGTGCAGGGCCGGTCGGCCTCGCGCCGGATCACATCCTTGGGTATATCCTTGGAACGACCCGGGAGGAGAGCGGCAGATTGCCCGCCGGTCCGGGGAGTCCCTGCACCCCGGCAGGTTCGGTGACCGGCTTCATCCCTGCCGCTCCAACCGTCACAAGGGCGTGACCGCCCACCTGTCTCGACCTCGGGAGAGGGGCTGCTATAGTGCGGCAACCGGCGGCAGTCGCCCTGGATACCACGCATGGGGAAGCGATGACGAGCCGCGCCATTGATGCCAGTCCGGTCTCGCAGCCCTTTCGGGAAGGGTTTCGCGGGGCCGATCTGATCATCGGACTGCTCGTGTTCCTTGTGGTTTTTGTCATCTCCCTCTCACTTCTCGGTGCTTATACTAGGGGGGATCAGCTCAACTACCGCGCCTTCTACGATGGGGTGCGGGGGGTGCGGGCGAGTTCGGTGCCCGTCGTTCAGGCGATAACCACCGGCTCTGCGGAACCGCTCTATGGCTACCTGATGTGGCTGGCCTCCAGCGCGGGGTTCGACAAGGATGTCGTCGTCGCCCTGATGAACGGGGTGCTGGGGCTGGTTCTGCACCTGTTCCTGCGCCGCCACAGGGCAGGAGTACTGCCGACCTTGCTCATCTTCACCAATTTCTACCTGCTCACGTTGTTCACCTCACTCGAACGCCTGAAGCTCGCCTATATCTTTCTGACACTCGCCATGCTGCTAACAGGCTGGAAACGCGCGCTGATCCTGTTCATCTCCATGATGGCGCATTTCCAGTCCTTCCTGCTGATTGCCGCCGC
Organism: Haematobacter missouriensis; assembly: GCF_000740775.1. Taxonomy (GTDB): domain Bacteria; phylum Pseudomonadota; class Alphaproteobacteria; order Rhodobacterales; family Rhodobacteraceae; genus Haematobacter; species Haematobacter missouriensis. The sequence continues at coordinate 39,560 of NZ_JFGS01000027.1, forward strand.
CATCGGCCAGCGGGCCGGGTCGGCGGATTTCCTGCGCCGCTATGTCACCCCCGCGCAGTTTTTGCTGATCCTCATGGGCATTCCGGTTGCCATCGCAGGGTTTCTTCTTTTCGTGCTGCGCTTTCTGCCCGCCATTCAGGGCAAGATGGCCGCATATCAGGGGGGTGGCGTCGCCGAGCTGGCCAGCATGGGGCTGCTCGTCATCGTGGGACTGGTCGTGCTGCGCAAGAAGCAGGCTTTCCTTGTCGGGCTGCTCCCCATCGCGATGGCGGCGGCGGTCTTCGGGGCCTCCCGCATCAACGTCATGGCGGTCACCTTCCTGCTCTACCTGACCGTGACGGAGCGCCGGGTGAGCCATCCGCTGGTGCTGGCGCTGCTCATCTATTTCAGCCTGAAGAGCATTCCCTTCGTCGAGAACATCTATACTTGGGGCGACGGCTACTACATCCCGTAACCCCTGTTGCCTGCCCGGACCTGACATGACCCTTCGCCTTCTGATCAATGCCTCCAACCTCCGCGTGGGCGGGGTAGTACAGGTCGGCATCTCCGCCATCGACGAGATCTCCCGCCTCGGCCCGGAGGGGATGGAGATCAGCGTGCTGGCCTGCGAGGGGGTGGACCGCAACCTCTCCCAGATCGGGTGCGACACGGGGGCTTTCGCGCGCTACCGGGTGCGCTCGGTTCCGGGCCTCTCGCCCTTCGACCCTGTTCTGGACGAGGAAATCGCGAGGGCCGATGCGGTCTTCACCATTTTCGGCCCGCTCTATGCCCGCCGTCGCCCGAAAGTGAGCGTGATGGGCTTTGCCCAGCCATGGATCATCTACCCGAAGAACGACATCTATCGCGGCCTTTCCCCGATCGCCAAGGCGAAGTCACGGCTGAAATACGGGGTGCAGGCGGCGATCCTGCGGCGCAATGCCGACCATGCCATCGTTGAGGCGGGACATGTGAAGGAAGGACTTGTCGCGCGCGGGCTGTTTCGTACAGGGCAGGTGAGCGTGGTGTCGAACTGCGTGAGCGACATCTTCCGCCAGCCGGAACTGTGGCGGCCGGTGGCACTGCCCGTGGCGCTGCGGGAGCGGAAAGGGTGGCGGATCGGCTTTCTGGGCCGGGATTACCCGCACAAGAACCTTTCGATCCTGCCGGACGTGGCGCGCGTCCTTCGCGAACGGCATGGGATCGTGGTGGACTTCCTCGTCACCCTGACGGAGGCCGAATGGCAGGCGCGCAGCCCGGAGTTCCGCAGCGCCGTGACCAATGTCGGGCCGCTCGACCTTGCCCAGTGCCCCTCCTTCTACGCGGGACTGGACGCCGCGATCTTTCCGAGCCTGCTCGAATGCTTCTCCGTCATGCCGCTGGAGGCGATGGCCATGGGACTGCGGGTATTCGCTTCCGACCGGCCCTTCGTCCGGGACATCTGCGGTCCATTCGCGCGCTACTTCGACCCGCATGCGCCGGAGGAGGCGGCGGCCTGCATCGCCGAAGGGCTGGCCACCCCCCCGTCGGAGGAGGAACGGGAGATGATCCGCGCGCAGGGTTTTGCGGGCATGAGCCCCAGAGAACGCGCGGAAAGCTACCTGGAGATCATCCGCCGGGTCGTGGTGGAAAAGAACGGGCCTGTCCGGCCCGGGGCACGCATCCCACTCAGGGGATGATCCGAAGCCCGCGCGCCTATTCGGCGGGATGGGCTGCGGGATGCGGACGGATGCTCCGCCGGGAAGGGCCATTGCCGCCCCGGCCGCGCAGCAGCGCCACGCGGCGGTAGAGCAGCAGGTAGCAGCAGGTCACCACGAGCAGCGCCCCCCAGATGGCGAGCGAGCTTTTCGCGCAGAAAACCGCCAGCACCGTGGAGAGCAGCGGGAAGGCCCAGAGGATGGTGCTCGCCACGGGATTGCGCAGCTGAGGCTTGCCCAGCCCCCGTGCGATACGGCGGGCGAGGCTGCGATAGACGAGGCTGTGCAGATGCAGACGGTCCGGCTGGCCGGGGTGGCTGCCGGTGCGCACGGTGCGGCGGTGGATCGACACGAAGGTTTCGATCATCGGATAGGCCAGCAGCAGGATGCCGATGATCGGCGAGATCTCCGGGTTGCGGGCAGGGAGCGCCACGGCCAGAACCGCCAGCAGGTAGCCCGTTCCATAGGCCCCCGCATCGCCGAAGAAGATCAGCCCGAGCGGATAGTTCAGCAGGAAGAACCCGGCGATGGCACCGATGGCGACAAGGCAGACGCCCATGATCGCCGTATCTCCCGTCTGCCATGCAATGAGTCCGAAGCCTGCCAGAATGATGATCGCCGTTCCCGAAGCCAGCCCGTTCACCCCGTCGATGATGTTCAGCGCATTGGCGATGCCACCGATGGCGAAGGCGGTGAAGAGCACCGCAACCGGGCCGATTGCCAGCAGCATGTCCACGCCCGGCAGGTCCACCCCCCGGATCGCATATCCCGAGAGGAGGCAGAAGATCAGCCCCGAGAGGATCGTCGCCAGCAGGCGGGTGCGCACCCCCACCCGTTTGGTCACGTCCTCGATCAGCCCGGAGGCGAAGGCGGGGATCGCGGCAAGGCAGATCATCCACCACAGCTCCCGTCCGCCATCCGGCAGAGCGAAACCGCCCGCCAGCGCACCAACCATGAGCGCCAGCCCGCCCACCCGCGGGGTCGGCACGGCATGGAGCTTCTGCACGCCCACCTGACTGTCGAGCGTCAGATGCCCATGCAGATGGCGCGTCAGGACGAGAACGGTGGCGAACAGGCAACTTGCCAGTATCGCGAAGGCGAATGCGTTGACGAAGATCATGCCGGAACCTTGAGGTGGGCGGGTATTGTCCCGCCACATTGGAAATACTGCCCGCGGTACCGGGCCGCGACAGCCCGGAAAGAATGCCTCCGAAGAGGCTGGATCATACAGGGCGGCCCAATCTCTGACAGGCCCCCTGAGGGAAGAGGGGGGATGACCGCCGTCTTCATCCGTCTCCGGCTCACCCCTCCGAGCCGGTCAGCCGGGGGCATTCATTGAGGCTCTGCCGGAGTGAAGTCCCATTGATTGTCCTGCACGGCTCATGAACTACGCCCATCATTATCGCTCACGATTGGCAAACGGCAACGGTCGCAGGGCCATGTTTATCGTTTTGCGGTCCGGGCACATCAACCCATGTTGCTCCGCTGCCATCATCGGCGAACTTCTGCCTTTGCTTTCGGGGTGAAAGAGCAGCCTAATCCTCCTTCGCCTTGTATTCGTAGCGATAGGAATAGGTCTGACCCGACTTGGCCTTGCGGTGGTCATAGGCATTGAAGACAGCGCCCTTGAAGCCGGTGCCTGCCGCCTCCATCGCGGCCTGCGCCGCGCGGATCTCGCTCTCCGGCGTCTCGTCGAAGCGGGCGACGAGCAGGCTCGCCCCCGCGGCCTTGGCGATGATGACCGGATCGGTGACGGCCAGAACCGGGGGACAGTCGAAGATCGACAGATCGAACCGCTGGTCCAGTTCGCGGATGAGCGCCCCAAGCGTCGGGCGGAGCAGCAGTTCCGCCGGGTTCGGGGGGAACTTGCCCGCGGGCAGGAAGACCAGTCCCGCCACGCCGGTCTGCACCAGCACATCCTCAAGCCGCGCCTGCCCGGTCAGGATATCGGCAAAGCCCGGCGCATCGCGGGGCACGTCGAACATCCGCCGCAGGCGTCCGCGCCGCATGTCCGCGTCGATCAGGCAGACCGTCTGCCCCGCCTGGGCGGAGACGACGGCGAAGTTGGCCGACAGGAAGCTCTTGCCCGCACCCGGGGCGGTGGAGGTGATGGCAAGCGTGCGGGAGGGCGCGTCCAGCATGCCGAAATGCAGCCCCGTGCGGAGCGACCGCAGCCCCTCCACGGCAAGGTCGGTGGGCTTGGTCGCGGCCAGCAGGGGCACGCGACCGCCGCGACCGCCCTCCGGCTTTTCGGCATCCGGGCTCTTGTTGATGGTGGCAAAGACCGTGAGGCCCATGTCCTCCAGATCGGCCGCGCTCTGAATACCCTTCCGCAGCCAGTTCCGCAGCAGCACATAGCCCGCCCCCAGCATCGCCCCGAGCAGCAGTGCCACGGCGAGAATGCGGACCTTGCGGGGCGCCACCGGGCGGATTTGCGTTTCCGCTGGATCGACGATGCGGACGTTGCCGACGGTGGAGGCGCGCATCACGTCCACCTCCTGCGCGCGGGTCAGAAGCTCGGTGTAGATTTCCTGCGCCATTTCCACGTCATGGGTGTAGTTCAGGATCTCCCGCTGCGTATCGGGCAGGGTACCGATCTCGCCCCGCAGCTTGTCGAGCTGGGCCTCCAGCCGCTCACGCTGCGCCAGAAGCTGGCGGTAACGCGGGTGGTTCTTGGTGTAGAGATCGGCGACCTCGTCCTCCTGCGCGCGGAGTTCGCGGAGCTCGGTTTCCAGCGTGCCGATCTGCGTCAGCAGGTTCTGCGTCTCGAACTGGATATCCACCGAACGCTGCGACTCGCGATAGGCGTTCAGTCGGTCCTGCGCATCCAGCATGTCCTGCCGCGCCTTGGGGATCTGCTGCTGGATGAAGCCGAGGCTGTTCTCCGCCTGTGCGGCGGAGCGTTCGACGTTCTGGCGGACATAGGCCTGTGCGATGGCGGCCAGCGTACGCTGCGCCTCCACCCGGTCGAGAGAGGTGAAAGACAGCTCCAGAATGCCGGAATCGCGGGTCTTTTCGTCAACCGTCAGGGAACGGCGAAGCCCCTCGATGACATCCTGCGTCTCACGGTGGGTGATCTCGAACTGCCGCCCCGGCTGGCCTTCCAGCTCTCCCACGCGGATGGCGAAGCCGATGTCGGTATCCTGCAGGACGTCTCCCACGCGGCCCTCGAACCGGCGACCATCCGGGGTGGTCACACGATATTCCTCACCCTCACCCTTGGTGAGCACGAAGGTTTCGCCCGTCCAATGCGGCGGCACGGCGAGAAGGTCGAGACGAATCCGTTCACCGCCCTGTGCATAGGGCCGCAGAAAGCCCATCCCCTTGAAAGGCAGCGCGCGGGAGCGGAGCGCATAGCCGATCACCGGGAACTGCCGGGGCTGGGCCGTCCATTCCAGATGCACATCCGCCACCGCCTGATTCAGCACCAGGCGCGACATGATCAGTTCGCGTTCGGTCGTGGCCTGGGTCTGACCGCCGCCCATCAGGTCGGAAAGGCCCGAGGGGACGGCGAGGTTGCCGGTCTTGGGCTCCAGCTGGATCAGCGCATCCGCCTCATAGGTGGGGGCGGTAAGGAAGATGTAGAGAAACCCCGCCAGCACCCCGGCAGCCGTAAAGCCCGCGATCCTGCCCTTGGCAGACCAGAGCTCCTCGGCCAGCGCGGCAAGATCGACTTCCTTCGCTTCCGCCTCCCGCGGGGCCTTCGGGCTCATCCCTGCGCTCCGGGGCGGGAACCGGGACGAGCTCCGAGGCGGGCGATCCATCCCTGTGCCGCCACCGCGATTTCCCCATGCACGGCCTCGTGGAACTCCCGCGAGCGCTGATAGGGGTCGGCGATGCCCTTGGCACCGGTCCATTGGTCGAACAGCATCACCCGGCCCGAAAGCGCGGGCGCCAGGCGAGTGATCTCCGTCTTGTGCCCCGGCTCCATGACGAGGATCAGATCCTGCGTGCCGCCCAGTTCGGCGGTGAACTGCCGCGCCACATGGCCGTCGAGAGAGATGCCGTGTTCCGCCGCCACTTCCGCGGCCAGAGGGTCCGCGGCATGGCCAACCAGCGCTCCGATCCCCGCCGAAGTCACGGTGACCCCCGGCAGGCCCGCCTGCAGTACCCGCTCCCCCAGAGGGGAACGGCAGATATTGCCGACGCAGACGACCATCACGTTAGAAATCATGGGCTTTTCCGGGATCAGTTCAGCGTAGTGCGCCATCGGTGGCCGCAACGACATTGGTCGCCTGCACCGTAGGCAGCAGTTTGGAGATCGTGTCGTTCCAGCGTTGCAGCGGGTTGCGCGTGACATAGACGACGTCGCCCGGCTCCAGCACGAAGCGCGTGCCGAGCAGCAGCCCGGTAGGGGAACTCGTCTCGAGCTGGAAGACGGTCATACGCCCCCGCACATTGCGGAAGACGAAGACGCCGCGCGCATCGGACCGGGTGGAGCGCACGCCTTTCTGCAGGGCAAGTGCCTGGGTGAGAGAGACGGTATCAAGCGACAGGTCAACCGGCCCCGCCTCCGATATCTCGCCCATCAGATAGGCCTCCTGCGCGCGTTTGCGCAGGACGGAGACCACATCCCCAGACCTGAGCATCGGGTTGTTGGCGGTCATTCCGGCGGAGAGATAGCCTTCCACATCCACGTCATAGAACTGGTTGCCGCGCTGGACGCGGACGCGGCGCATGTCGGCATCCTCGGTGAAACCGCCCGCCTCGCTGATCGCTTCCAGCAGCGTGCGGGGGCTGGTCGTCATCTCCAGCCGCTGCGGCATCTTCACCTCGCCCGAGACGACGACGCTCTGGGAATTGAAGGCGGCGACGCGCACCTCGAGCTGCGGCTCCGGCACGTATTCGGCCAGCCGCCGCGTCACCTCCTCGCGGATCTGTTCGAGCGGCCGGCCCTCGGCCCGCACCTGCCCGATGAACGGGTAGAAGAAACTGCCGTCCGCCTGCACGCGGAAACCGGAATCCTTCGCCGCCCGCTGCGGCCCCGCAGGCAGCGTCAGCTCCGGGTGGTCGAAGACGATGATGTCAAGAATGTCGCCCGGACCGACCAGATAGTTCCAGCGCCCCCCCCGCGGCATGGAGGTCGCCACATGGCCCTTTGCCGGTTGGGTGAAGCTTCCGATGTTCTCCGCAGTCAGACGGATGATATCGACGTTTTCCTCCTGCGCCGCGCGCTGCTGACCGCTTTCATCGACGGGGAAATAGACGAAACCATCCGTGCAGGCAGTCAGGATCAGCGGGAGGCAGAAGAAGATGGCATGCTGGCGCATGTCGTTCCTTTTATTGTTCCGAATCCCGCAGGATGACCTGCTTCGAGAGTTGATATACAGGTCATTCCGCCAAGGAAACCCGCGCCGACCGGTAACGGCGGAATTGTGACGCGTGAGCCTTCAGAGGCGGTGTCCGCCCCGGAACCACATGCGTCCCCACCCGCATGCAGGCCGCAGCCGATATTCGGGGAGCCGTTCTCCATCCCGCTCTGACACGCCGGGCCGTCCGGGCGCAAGCTGGAACCCTGCCGAAAGCTTCTCCGAACAGGACGCTTGGCCCCTGATGGCAGCATCCGGGGGCCCAACCCCATTCGCCCCGGCCTGCAGTAGAAACCCGGCCCGCACTAGAAAATAGTTGCGTCAGGAACGATCATCACAATAATGTCATAAATATTTACTGCATTATGAGAATTATAATGTCTCAGCCATTTTCCCCGACGGATAAGACGCGGATCGTCTGGATTGACGTGGTGAAGGGTCTGACCCTGTTCCTCGTCGTCCTTCACCATTCCCATCAGTATCTGGCATGGGCAGGAGTATCGACCTATACGACCTACCGCCTGAACAATGTCATCGGCCTGGCCCGAATGCCGCTGTTCTTTGCCATTTCCGGCTATCTGGCGATGTCCGTGATTCGGAGACCGTTGAGGGAAGTTCTGTCCCGCCGGATCATGCTGTTCCTGCACATTTTCCTGGTATGGACGCTGATCACTCTCGCCGTGGAGTATTTCCGTCTTGGCATCCTGCAAGGCGGACCCCTTCCCGACATCGAGACGATGGCCCTGCGACTGGTTCGGAGCCTCTATGATCCGCCGGGAAGCCTGTGGTTCATCTGGGGTCTGGCGCTCTATTTCCTGGCCGCACGGCTGATCCCCCAGAGGGGGCGGCTGATCGGTCTCGGGGTCTCGCTCATTCTGGCAACCTTCGCCTTCAGCCAGACATACGAGTTCAGCTACCCGCATAAGGCAGCGCTGAGCTATGCGCCCTTCTTTCTTGCGTTCGCCTTTTACGGACGGGAGATATACAGCCTGATCCTCAGCAACCTGCGGCTTTTCCTGGGGCTCGCACTCGGCATGGCGATTGGGGGAACGGCCTTCATTGCCGCCTATGGCGATTCCGAGGGCATGGGGCGCGGGCTTCTCAGGCTGATGGCCGGAATAGGGGCCATGGTTCTGCTGGCCGCTCTTCTGTCACAAGCAGGGGCGGTTTCCTTCCTGCGAGGGCTGGGCATCACCCTCGGGCAGAACAGCCTGAAAATCTATGTGATCCACTCGCTGCTGATAAGCCTGATCGTCGAGACCTATGTCTGGGCAGCGGCGGGGCTGCCTGCCTTCAGCCTGTGGGCCGCGCTTCCGCTTGCCCTCTTCGCGACAGCCCTCTCGCTCTGGATGGCGCGCGGGCTGGAGGCATTGGGGGCGGGCTGGCTTTTCTCCCTGCCAAAACGCCCCGGGAGGCAAGTCGTTTCCGTTGTGCCCGCAGGTCAGGATACGCCGACGGATCGCGCCGGCAATGCCGGGCCACCCGCCACCGTCCTGTCCCAGCCCACAGTGCGGTAGGAGCGCCAGGCGTCCTCGATCATGGTGCCGAGGCCGGAGCGGGCCGGGGTCCAGCCAAGCTCGCGCCCCGCCTTCTCGCTGCCACAGACCAGCGCCACGGCATCGCCCGCGCGGCGCTCCCCCAGGACCACCGGCACCTCGCGGTTGGTGATGCGGCGGGCCTCCTCGATCACCTCGCGGACGGAAAACCCGCTGCCGGAGCCGAGGCAGAAGACCTCCACCCCGCCATCCGCCACCCGCCTTGCTTCCAGCGCCTTCAAGCCCAGCACATGGGCATCCACCAGATCCGAGACATGCACGTAGTCGCGGATGCAGGTGCCGTCCCGCGTCGGATAATCGGTGCCGAAAACGGTGAGCGCCGGGCGCCTGCCGGAGATCGCGTCAAGGATCAGCGGGATCAGATGGGTCTCCGGATCATGGAACTCGCCCACCTCCGCCTCCGGGTCGGCCCCCGCCACGTTGAAGTAGCGGAAGATCACCGACCGCAACCCGTGCGCCGCGCCGAAGTCACGCAACATGTCCTCTATCGCGCGCTTGGAGGCGCCATAGGCGTTGATCGGCGCCTGCGGCGTCTCCTCCGTCAGCACCACCCCATCCTGATCGCCATAGGTCGCGCAGGTGGAGGAAAACACCAGGTCGAGACAGCCCGCCGCCACCGCCGCCTCCAGCAGCGTGAGGGAGGCGGCCACATTGCCGCGCCAGTATTTTCCCGGCTCCCGCATCGCCTCTCCCACTTGGGAGAGCGCGGCGAAATGCATCACCGCCACGGGCCGCCACTTCGCGAAAACCTCGTCGAGCCTCGCCCTGTCGGCGAGATCGCCCCGCTCGAACGGGCCGAACCGCACCGCCTGCTCCCAACCGGTGACAAGGCTGTCATAGGTGACCGGCACATAGCCCGCCCGCTTCAATGCTTTGCAGGCATGCGAGCCGATATAACCCGCTCCACCGGTGACCAATACATGTTTCGTCAAGGAAATCTCTCCGGAAAGTCGTCACGGCAGCCTGCCAGCAGAGGCGGAGCGTGACAAGTCGCTGCAATGCAGCTATCGCCCGCCCCTCACCAGCCAGAGGCCCATGACCCAGCCGACGACGAAACCGCCAAGATGCGTCTCCCACGCCAGCATCCCGCTCATCGCCCACCAGAGCACGGCGTTCAGCACGGCCAGCCACAGCAGCGAGCGGATCACCGGACGCAGGCTTTCCCCCCGAGCCCGCAGATATTGCCAGCTCAGCGCCATGACCGCGCCCGCAAGCCCGAACAGCGCCCCCGACGCGCCCACCATCGGCTGCGGAGACTGGGACAGCAGCGCAAAGCCCAGACCGCCACCGATCATCGAGGCCATGTAGAGCAGCAGGAACCGCCCCTGTCCCATCCGGTCCACCAGCGGCGGCGCAAGGGAGAACAGGGTGAGCATGTTCACCCCGAAATGCACCAGCCCGCCGTGCAGGAAGCCGTAGGTCAGGAACATGAGCCAGGGTTGCGCGGCATAGTTGGGTCGCCAGTTGCCCAGCAGCCCCGTCCAGAACCCGCCATGCTGCCACGCCCAGAGCCGCCAGCCGGGGTCGCCCCAAAGCCCGTAATCGGCTCCGGACAGAACGATCTCCGGCAGCAGGCAGGCCAGGAACAGCACGAGCACCACCGGCATGGCGCGCATTCGGTCTGTCAGAATGCCCTCTCGCCGCGGGGAGCGGGGGGGCTGACGGGCGGAGAGGGGTTTGTCGGACCTCATGATGCCTGAGAGGTGATCCAGCAACGCCCCGGATGCAAGGGAAACCTTGGAAGAAGCCGAACCCCAGAAAGCAGAACGCCGGCGCAATCGCACCGGCGTTCCGAAATCGTGTCCCGAGGCTCGGGCTCAGGCAGCCTTGCGGCGCTTCATGATGCCCAGACCGGCCAGACCGCCGATCAGCAGCAGGCCCGCCGCCGGAAGCGGAACCGGGGCCACGTATTTTTCGAAGCTGATGGCGTCGATGTCATAGCCGTCACGACCATGTCCGGCGACCACCGGGCTCGTATCCACCACTTTCAGGAAGAGGAACGGCGTCGCCGAGTAGAGCGAGCTGACCTGATTGGTGTATTCTCCCAGGGTGGTCCAAGACTTTCCATCGAGGCTGACAGAAAAGATCGCGCTCTCGATATAGGTTTCCCGCGGGAGGTTGGTGACTTCGAACACCGACCCGACCCCGCTCACCAGGCTCGAGAAGCCGAGCACAATGCTGCCACCGAAGCCGAGGGAGTAGAAGCTCCCATCCTCAGCGCCGGTCGCTGCAGCCGGGTTGCTGCGCGACGGTGCAACAAAACCTTTTTGGTTGGCGGAAACAACACTGCTTGCATAAACAACAGCTGCATTTGCCGAGGCAGCGGAGGCCGCGGCGATGAGGGCAGCCGTAACAACCTTCTTCAACATGTTTCTCTCCATAATCTGCCTGTCGGCTCAGGGGTCGGAGCCGAGGTACATCACGCTTCCGTCAATTATTAACATGTTGCGATGCGGCGTGACAGTAGTTTTTTTAATATTTCCTAGTTTATTAATAAAACTCAGCTGGTTGCGGAGATTGAAAGCGTCTTTGTTCCCGATATGGCACGAAAGACCGTCATTCTTTGAATTTGTTCTCCGAATTACTTGGGTGAACTCGCCGTAAACGTGTTATTTTTAACAACTTTAATCGTGAAGCACGAAAAGAGGAGCCCCCCTTTTTTCTTCGGAGAGTTGAAAACCCCGGGTCATCCGTGCGATTTCAGTCGCTCGGGAAAGTATTTTCGTTTTGGAAATTCGTGTCTGAACAATGGGGATTCGCCATTCGCAGCCATGCTGCGGCGCAGAAAACCCGGCCGAAGCCGGGTTGTTCAACTCGTTTTCAACAAGCTCAGAACGGGATGTAGCGGGGCAGGACGTTCAGGCTTTTCGCCATCAGCCGTTGGATGCGGGCATCAGCGTCGGCCTCGCTCTCGTTCGTGCCGATCGGGGTGACATAGCGCACCAGCGCCCCGTCCGTCCGGCCGCGGGTCAGGCTGTCCCAGACGACACTGGCCTTGGCGAGATAGTCGTTGGTCATCCGCTTGCCGCGCTGCTCGAACCAGTAATAGACGAGCTGTTTGGACAGTCCCTTCTGGATCACCGCCCGGTTCACAGTGAAGGTGCCGTAGGGCGTGCCCGGGAAGCTCACCTCCTGCGGTTGGAAGGTGAAGATCTCCCAGCCCCCGACCGGCAGACAGACTTCCGGAGAGTGGATGCCGGAGCCTTCCGTCTGCTTCTCATAATAGGCGGAGAAGAAATGCACGTAATCTCGCTCGCCCGGGGCGGTATAGGCGGCGTTCATGTAGTCGGTCGCGCCCAGCACCCGCTCGATCTCCGGTTCGAGAGCGGAGGCCGCACCCGACCATTCCCCGAACTGCCGGGGGAAGAGCGCGAAGGGTTCCCGGTCTATCTGCTGGGCCTGTGGCCCACCATGCAGCGCCCAGCCCACCGAGAGGGAAAGCGTGAGCAGGGCGCCCACCGCGAGCGCCTTCGAGGGGCGGATCGACAGGATGCGCCCCATGATCGGCGCCATGCCGCGGGTGTCGAGGTCGATCGCCTCCGAAAGAGGCAGCGGGTTCCGCGTCAGCCGTTGCAGGCCCATCGCCATCAGGAACAGGATGCCGATACAGGCGATGAAGATCACCCAGCCTTCGAAGAAGTGCAGGAACCCCTCTGCCTGCTCGATGCCGTAGGAGTTCACCAGCACCCCGATGACCCCGATGCGGAAGGAGTTCATCAGCACGGTGAGCGGCACGGCCGACAGCATCAGCACCGCCTTGTGCCAGAAGGGGCCGCGATACAGGATGGCGAAGAGGTAGGTGAAGCTCAGGATCGGGAACAGGTAGCGCAGCCCCGAACAGGCTTCCGCCACCTGCAGCTTGTAGACCCCGAGGTCGATCACATTGCCTTCGAGATAGACCGGCACACCGGCAAGACGCACGAACCACACGCCGATCTCCGACGAGATCCCCTGCAGGAAGATCGTAAGGTGCCAGTAGAGGAACTGCGGCAGCGGCAGCATGAAGATCAGGTGCAGAACGGGCAGCTGGTGATGCTTGCCCCGCTCCCAGCCGAAGACGGTGAGGACCACGCCGCCCACCCAGATGATCATTCCATAGGTGACGATGTCGGGAATGCGGGTGAGGTTGCCGAACAGCGCCACCGCGAGACCGAGCAGAATGACGAGGATCCCCGGCCAGCGGTCCCGGACCTCCGCCGCGGGCGGCGGCATCTGCCGCAACTCCCGCAGGAAGAGGTAGAGCGAGATCAGCGGAATGAGCGGCCCGTGGCTGTATTCCGGTGTGGACCAGGCTTGCGCCAGCGAGACGAAGCCGATCCAGAAGATCGGGACCGACCCGGCCAGAAGCAGCATGAACCACATGAAACCGGGGGCGTTCACCGAGGGAAGCGCAGCCGCCAGGGAGGAGCGGGAATTCTCGTTCGCGGCCGTCATGGAAATCCTCTAGTCAAATGTGGCCGGGGATAGCCCAAGGCGCCCGGCATATTCGCCGGAAGTATGACCCTATATAACATAAGGTTGCACACGCGGAAACCGAGGGAAAACCATGACCCCGGCCGCGAATGATGCAGAAAATTCACATGGTTGTGAGACCGTCCCGGCCTCACAACCCTGCTCAGGGCCTGAAATGGAACTGGCGCTGTATGGTCAGAAAGACCGCGTTTTCCTTGGCCGTTCCCGAAGGGCGCTCCAGCTGGGTATATTCGTAACCGCCCGAAAGCTCCCAGTCCTGCGTCAGGTCATGGGAGTAGGCCGCGCGGATCTGGCTGCGCGTCCGGTCGCCGCCGGAATCCTGAAGATTGTTGAGGTCGGCATAGCTCACGCTCAGCGAGACACCCGAAACCGGGGTCAGGTCATGTGACAGCCTGAGCAGAAGATTGCGCGCCTCTACCTCTTCATCATCGCTGTTGGTGCTCACCGATTGCGACAGCCGCGCGGACAGGCTCCCGTTCTCCAAGGCATGATCGTAGTTGATTGACCCCACGGCAGTCGTCTTGCCGCTGTCGCCGCGCGAGGCGCCAAGGCTGAGCGCGAGGCTCCCACTGGGCAGATCCATCGCGCGCGAAACGCGGAGGGTGGAGCGGCTGCCGGCGGTATTCTGGCTCTGATCGAAACTGATTCCGACCGTGCCGTTGGTCAGCTCCTGCGTGGCGCCAAGAGAACCGATGACCCCCGTCAGCCGCTCTGTTCCGCGGTAGCCGAAGAGGTCGGTCTTCTCGGTCTCGATCTCCTGATAACCGATGGAGCCGTTGAGCGTGAGCCCGGTACCGACCTCATGCGCGGCGCCTACGGAGAGCGAACGGGTCTGCCTGTCGGTCTGCTCGGTATCGTCGGCGGAATAGTCGCGGTAGAGCCCATCCAGCGTCAGCCGCGTGGTGGGCGTGATAAGAAAGCCGAATCCCGCCGTCGCCGTATAGGTTTCGTTGTCGTCGAAGCTCGTGTCGCTGGTCTGAAGGAAATTCCGCTTGTAGGCGCTGAGCCCTGCATTGAAGCTGAGCGGCCCGGACATGCCGGTGCGGAAGCCCACATCGGCGCGGATCATCTCACGATACCCGTCGCTGGACGTAAGGTCCTGCGCTTCGAGATCGATATCTTCCTGCACGAGCCGGAACGGATCGAAGAAGGCGATGTCGGAGCGGTTGTAATAGGCCGACGATGTCAGTTCGCTGTCCGCTCCCGTCAACGTATAGCCGAAGCGGAGGGTCTGGTTGTCGAAATCGGTCTGGTAACCGCTGTTCGAGGCATCGCTCGGATAATTGGCCAGACGCAGCACCCCGCTCGCCGCAAGGCTGAGCTTCTGCACGTCCGTTTCGCTCAGGTAGCTGAGGCCAAGGTTATTATCCAGATAGGTGGTCGTTCCCGACGGATCTTCCGACAGGTTGTAGTTGTCGCTCACATGAAGTGAGGAAGAAAAACTGAACGTCAACAGCGGATTGGGCAGATCTCCACCCCTTGCCGCCTGGGCCTGTGCCGTTTCCGCCGAAACGAGTGCCGTGCCGGCGAGAAGCAGCAGGGTAAGCGGCAGGCGGTGAACACCCCCCGCAACCCGAGGCTGCTCGGCCCCCCGGTTGATGGAAGCGAGGCGTGCGGGGCGGAGAGGGGTCATCTGCTTACTCGAACAGCCGGCGCTGCGGGACGACGATGACGTCACCCTCGGTGATGGTGGTCATACCGCTGATCCGGTTTTTGCCGCCCGCCACGTGGTCAAGGTCGAAGAGATAGACGGCCGCAGCCTTGGTCCGGGGATCCTGACGGTGGAGTTCGATGCGGTTGCGCGCGGCGAAGCGGCTGAGCTGACCGGCCTCGGCCAGGAACTGCAGCAGCGTGGTGCCGGACTGGATGTCCTTACGGCCGGGTTCGGACACTTCCCCCATCACATAGACGGGCACACCTTCGGCAGCGGATGCCGCCTGTGAGGGCGCGACGCTTCCCACGGTGACATAGACGGTGGGTGTCGCGGCAAAGTTCGGCGCGAGACCCTGCGTCAGGGCGGAACGGAGCTGTTCCACCGTCTGGCCACTGGCGCGCAGCGTCCCGGCCTGAGGGAAGCTGATGCTCCCATCGGGAAGCACGAGCACGGAGCGATTCAGGCTCGGATCGTCGAGCACCTCGACCTGGACAACATCGCCTGGACGCAGGTGATAGCCGCTCTGGGCCGAGACAGGCGCGGAGAAACCGCCAGCGACGCCGCCCGCCACAAGGGCGACCGCCGCAATACGCGAAAGGGGGGAAACAAAGATCCCGAGCAAGGTTCTGAACATCAGGCGCACCCGTTGGGGAATGATTACGATCAGGGATAGGAGGTTTGCGGACAGGTGAAAAGCCGGGCTCCGCAAAAGGCGAGGACTGCGACACTTCTGCCGCGGTTCTGAAGAAAAATCCGCCTGAATAAAGGGCTTGGCCGGCAAAGGTCCGCTGACAACCCCGACATTCCTCTCCGGTGGCCCTTTATGGCGGCGGCGGCTCAGTTGCGCGCCTCGGGTGCGGCGACGGCAGGCTCTTCCGGCGCGGCAAGACGGGCAAGCTCTGCCTTTACCCTGTCGGTATAATCGGCAGGAAGCGGAATGGCACCTTCCTCGAGCCGCAGGAGAAGCTGCTTCGCCTCATCCTTCCGGCCAAGCGCGGAATAGGTCATGGCAAGGTGATACTGCACCGTCCCGTCCTGCGGCAGCCCGCGGGCGGCAGGTTCCAGATTGGTGAGCGCCTCGTCATAGTTTCCGCGCCGATAGGCGATCCAGCCGTAGGTATCCTGGAAGGCAGGAACCGTCGTACCGCGCAGGCGCCGGGCGACCGTATAGGCGCGATCAAGGCTTGCGTCATCGCTGCGGTAACCGGCGAGCAGACTGGCGAGGTTATTGGCAATGATCGGCGAGTTCGAATCGCGCTCGTACATCGCCTCGTAGAGATTGATCGCCCCGTCGATATCGCCGGATTTCTCCAGAATGCCCGCCTTGATCCAGGAAAGCGTGGGCGCCATTGGAATGGCGGCGAGACCCGCCTCCAACGCCTTGCCGGCACCTTCCGTGTCGCCGCTGCTGAGCAGCGCATTGTGCAATGCGGCCCATCCCATCTCGAAATCGGGATGCGATTGGGTAAGCGCACGCATCTCCTCCAGACCCTTGTCTGCCTGGCCGGCAGAGAGCAGCACGGCAGCATGGAGGTAAAGGGCCGTCGGATTGTCGGGGGCCTTGGCAAGCAGGGCATCGGCCTGCCGCAGAGCCTCCTGCGTGTCGCCGCGCAGCAGGCTGGTGCGAATCAGCGCAAGCTCCACGCCGGGGCCACTGTCGCCTTCCGCGGCCAGACCGCGCAGGAAAGAGGCGAGTTCCTGATCCTGGTTCAACGCGGCAAGACGGTTGGCCGTGATTTCGTTGGCGGAGTTGACCGCCTGATCGGTGCCGATCTCCTTCAGGGTGCGCACGACATGGTCGGCGCGCGGCCAGTCCTTCATCGCGACATAGACGCGCCCAAGGGCGGAGAGCAGGTCCACGTTGCGCGGCTGGAGCCGGAGCGCGTTGACCAGCGCATCCTCAGCCGGAAGGTGCTTTCCGTCCTGCTCCAGGAAGGCGGCATAGCGCAGCGATTCGGCTGGCGCCCGATTGGAGGCGACCACCGCCTGCGAGAGCATCTCTCCCATCAGGTCGCGGCTGCCGTCCCGCTCATGCGCGCGGGCCATCAGCGTCATGACCTGCGAATCGCGGGGGGCATATTCGAGGGCAGAGCGCAGCGCGACCAGCGCATCGCCGGTCTTGTCGTCGTCGATCAGCCAGTTGGCCTTGAGCTTCAGCGCATCGACATCGTTGGGAGTAGAGGCGAGCACCTCCTCCACCAGCGCCCGGCCGCCGACCTTGTTGCCGGTCTGTGCCATCATCCGCGCGAGTGTCACACGCGCCTGGTTCAACACATCTGCTTCGGGTTTGCTGTCGATGATCGACTTCATTTCAGCCATGGCGCCATCGCGGCTTCCGGCATCGAAATCGATCCCGGCGCGCATGGTGCGGTAGATCCCGACCTTCGGCGGGTTGCCAGCGATGATGCGGTCGATCTCCTCCCGCGCCGCGGGCATGCCGCGGGTCTGCGCAATGAAGGAAATCAGCCGCTGGCGCGCCGCCGGATCAGCGGAAGCCGGATCGACCCGGCTGCGCAGAAATTCCTCCGCCGCCTCGGGGCGCTTCTGGTTGATGAGCAGGCCGAGCAGCGAATTCTCGATCTCTGTATCTTCGGGGTTGGCAATGGCCATCTGGCGCAGCTGCGCCTCGAGCTCATCGGTCCGCCCGAGCTGGAAGAGCGCAGCCGCCCGCATCCGCTGAAACTCGAAGGAATCGGGATCATGCTGCAACCCTTCTTCGAGCGAAGCCAGCACCGCATCCCAGTCCGATTGGCGCACCAGACTGTCGAGAATCACCCGCCGCGGGACGACAAGCTCAGGATGCTGGGACACCAGTGCCTGCGCACGCTGCAGCGCAGCCTGTCCGGCATCCTCGTCCCGGTTCATCAGCGCGGCCCGGTAGTCGATCATCGCGCCGATGCCCTGAACCTCCGGCTCATCCGGCGCAAGGCGCAGCGCGGCGCGGCCGTAACGTTCCGCATCGTCCCAGTTGCTCGCATCGAGCGCCATTTCCGCCAGCGCCCGGTTGCCCTCGATATTGTCCGGATATTGTTCGACGAGGCGGAGATACTGGCTGTAGGCCTCCCGTATGCTGCCCTGCTCCCGCAGGAGCCGTGCATAGGTCTGACGGGCTTCCTGATGCTTGCCGTCGAGGGAGAAAACGTTGCGGAACTCCACCATCGCCCGGCTGACATCGCCCTGCTCCAGCAGGGCCAGCCCGGATTCGTAGTGTTTCTGCGCCTTTTCCTCGGAGGATTCGCAGCCCGCGAGCAGCCCGATACCAGCCGCCAGCGCAATACCGAGGCCGATCCGCCCCCGAAGAACCTTCCTGCCCGTCACATCCTCACCTTCGTCCATGGCGTCGGAACCAATCCCCGGCGCGCTTTTCCAGAGACGAGGTTAGTATCCCGTCCCCCGTACAACAACAGCCACTGTACGCAGGAGAATTGACAAATCCTTTACGAAAGACAGGGAGTTGTAATAATCGAGATCAAATTTCGCGCGACCAGCGAAGGAACCCTCGTTGCGGTCCGACACCTGCCACGATCCGGTGATGCCGGGCCGCAGTTCGTAATAGGCCTGACCGGGATAAAGTGCGCGCTGTTCCGGCATCATCGGACGCGGCCCGATGAGGGACATGTCGCCCTTAAGCACGTTCCACAGCTGCGGCAGCTCGTCGAGCGAGGTCTTGCGCAGGATGCGGCCCGCGAAGGTGATGCGGGGATCGGTCTTGAGCTTCTGCGTCTCGTCCCATTCGGCGCGGGCTGCCGGATCGGAGGCGAGATACTCCTCAAGCTTCTCCTTGGCGTTGGGAACCATGGTGCGGATCTTCAGCAGGCTGAAGTGACGCCCACCCCGGCCCACACGTTCCTGACGGTAGAAGGGGGAATGCCCGTCCATCATCACGAAGCCTGCCATGATGGCCAGCACGGGAAGGACGAAGGGAAGCGCTAGAGCAATGAGGAGGATGTCGATCGTCCGCTTCGCGCCATTCCGGTATATGCCCGAAGGAGTAGCGAGAGCGTGGTCCTGATCGAGGGAGGAGGAAAGGCCAGTCTGCGAAGCGGAATTGAACCCACATTCTCCAAGTAAGTCGCTGAT
>NZ_JFGS01000028.1 GCF_000740775.1 Haematobacter missouriensis
CACCACGGCCAGCGCCTGGCGTTTCTCCGTGGAATACCGTTTATCTCAGCCGTGCCGTAGCCCATCTGCGTCAAAGTGGTCGAACTATCCCCGACATATTGCTCAAGCATGTCTCGCCACTCAGCTGGGAGCACATAAATCTCACCGGCATCTATTCCTGGGACACCGAGCAGCAGATGCCCGAAGGCTTCAGGCCATTGCGACTTCCTGGAAGAATCCTCCGCGCTGCATGACGTTCCCGCTCCGTTCGGTCTTAGCGTACGATTTCGAGCAGCTCTTGTTCTGACCCCAAGAAGCCGGTGGCGATCAGCGCGATGCCCAGGCAGATCAGCGCTATCGGCTGGGCCAGCGTGACCAGCACCCCCGTCAGGATCACGCCGAAGGCGGTCACCAGCATCGGGCGCCGCCCCAGCCGGTCCGACAGGGAACCTGCGAGGGAGGAGGAGACGATGCCAAAGCCGAAGGTGAGAAAGATCAGGCTCACCATGCTGGGGCTGAGACCATAGGGGTCGCCCACCAGCCGGAACGTGGCATAGTTGAACACCGTGCTGAACACGCTCGTGAGACAGAAACCCAGCAGATAGAGCCGTTGCAGCGCCGGATTGCCCAGATGGGCACGCCAGGCCTTCAGGTGAAAGCCAAGCCCCACACTCCCGCCCCGACCGCTTCCGGCGGGCTGGCGCGCGGGCGGCAGCAGCAGGGCAAAGCCGATGGCCGCGGCAAGGCAAAAGGCGCCGAGCACCTC
Source organism: Haematobacter missouriensis (assembly GCF_000740775.1). Lineage (GTDB taxonomy): Bacteria > Pseudomonadota > Alphaproteobacteria > Rhodobacterales > Rhodobacteraceae > Haematobacter > Haematobacter missouriensis. Next base: position 746 of record NZ_JFGS01000028.1, read on the forward strand.
CATCGCCACGCGCCAGGACCAGAACTCGGTCAGAACGCCCATGCCGATCCGGCCCACCATCGCACCGAAGGCCGTGCCCCCGATATAAAGGCCCATGGCCCGGCCCAGATCCCCGGGCGCGATTTCCTCGGCCAGATAGGCCATCGCGACCGCCGGAACCCCGCCCAGAACCAGCCCTTCCAGCGCGCGTGCGGCAAGGATGCCATACCATTCCGGCAGCAGCGCCACGGCAAGGTTCAGCGCCGCAGCGCCGAACATCCCCGCCACCATTACCTTCTTCGGGCTGAACCGGCGCGCGAGCATGGCCATCACCATGATCGCGAACGCAAGGAACCCGGTCGTCAGCGACAGCGCCAGCGAACTGCTGGCAGGCGACAGCCCGAACTCCTGCGCAAAGGCGGGAAGCAGCGGCTGCACGCAATAGATCAGCGCAAATGTCGAGAAACCGGCCAGAAACATGGCCAGCCGGATACGGGCAAAGGCGGGCGTCCCCGCGCGGGCGGGTGGAGCAGCAGGGGCCGCGGCAGGAGACGCCGTGACAGCAGGGGAGGAGGCGGTGGAGAAGCGGGGAGTGAGAGCGGTAGCCATGGGGAGGGTCCTTTCCCCTGAAGGGATAGACACTCCAGAGCCAATCTTCCAATATATGGTAAAGTCGATTTCCATATGTAAAACAGATACCATGGAACTGCGTCACATCCGCTATTTCCTCGCCGTGGCAGAGGAGGGGAACTTCACCCGCGCTGCACGGCGCCTTGGCATCGGGCAGCCGCCGCTCAGCCAGCAGATCCGCGATCTGGAGCGGGAGGTGGGGGTGCAGCTGTTCCATCGCGTCCCCCATGGTGCGGAACTCACGCCCGCCGGGGCCGTCTTCCGGGATCGGGTCGCGGAACTGCCGGGCGCGGCGAGCGCGGCGGCAGAGGCGGCACGCCGCGCAGCGCGGGGCGAGATCGGCGAGCTGCGTCTCGGCATTACCGGCACTGCCGCGCTGAACCCGGTCGTGCCACGGCTGATCCGCGATTTCCGGGCCGAGCGGCCGGGCCTCGCCCTTCATCTGACGGAGGCGAACTCCCTTCGCCTGCGGGACGACTTGCTGGAGGGGCGGCTCGACGTGGCGATCCTGCGCTCCAGCATCGGCGATCCCCCCGAACTCCGCTTCTGGCCCCTTGCGGATGAAGCCTTGCTCGCAGCCCTGCCCGTCGCCACCGATCCCGGAACGCCCCGGGTCGCGCTGGGGGATCTGGCGGAACTGCCACTGATCCTTACCCCGCGCGATTTCGGCACCAGCCTGCATGATGCCGCCGTCGCCGCCTGCCGGGCCGCCGGTTTCGAGCCGCGCCCCGGCCAGACGGCTCCGCAGGTCGCCTCCATCCTGTCGATGGTTTCCGCCGGGCTGGGCTTTTCGCTGCTGCCGGAATCGATGCGGCAATTCTCGGTCGAAGGCGTGGTCTTCCGCCCGTTGAGCGACCCCGAAACCCGTGTGGCGATCTCCGTCGCGGCGCGGCGGAGCGGCATGACCGCCACCGTCACCGCCTTTGTGGACAAGGCAAGACAGCTCGTGCGTTGAGCATGCAGCGCCGGGGAGGTCTCGGACGGGAGCCTAGACGGGGCCTGGCAAGCTGTTGAAAAAGACTTTTTGGCCTGCGTTGGAACGGAAATCGTTCGCAATCTGACAAAATCCAACCGGAAATCTATATAACTTCCGGGCGTTTCCGGGCCGATTTTCCGATTTCCGGCACATAGCATGACACTTCAGGACTTTTTCAGCAGCCTGCTAGACAGGTGCCCTCCCCGAGCGGGCAGCCCCGCGGCCGGTTCGGTCTGAGGATGTTTCCCTGCCGGGATCTGCCGGAGGGATAAGCGCGCAGGCTTTCGGCAGGAAACCGGCAGCGAAGGATCAGGACAACCAAAGGTCATCCATAGCCCGCCCTCATGCGGCTTTGGCCTTGCCGGACAGCGTCTGCCGGAGCAAGCATGTGCATCCGTGCCATTGCGCAATGTCGGACTGAGGGGTGCGAGAGGCCCCTTGCCCACCGTCCGCGACACACGCCCGGCAATTCGAGCGTCATCCGCCTCCCCCAGCAACCATTTGGCCAGCAAGCATTTGGGCATGATCGTCTGACGCGGCCTCCTCAGCCCCGGGACAGCTCCTTCATGGCCGCGCCACCCCCGACATCGCCCAGATAGAGGCCGAGCGCCTCCCGTTCGGCGCCGCTCATGTGCAGTCCGAGCTTCGTGCGCCGCCACAGGATATCCTCGGCGGTACAGGCGTACTCCTGCTCCGTCAGCCAGCCGACCTCCGCCTCCGTGAGCGTGCCGCCGAAATCGCGGCCCAGATCGGCCATGGAACGAGCCTCTCCCAACAGGGCGAAGGCTTCCGTGCCATAGGTCCGCACCAGCCGCGCCGCATGGGACCGGCTCAGGAACGGATAGGCCGCGCCGAGCCTGTCGATCAGCGCCTCCACGCCATCGACCGGGAAATCGCCCCCCGGCAACGGCACCCGCGCCGTCCAGTCGGGTTTCAGGCCGGGAAGATGCGGCGCCAGCCTGTGCATCGCATCCTGCGCCAGACGCCGGTAGGTGGTGATCTTGCCGCCGAAGACGTTGAGCAGCGGCGCGCCGTTCCCGTCCAGGCTCAGCACGAAATCCCGTGTCGCCGCCGTGGCCGACTTCGCCCCGTCATTGTAGAGCGGCCGCACCCCGGAATAGCTCCAGATCACATCGCGGGCGGCAACGGGGCGCGCGAAATAGCGGCTCGCGAAGGCGCAGAGATAATCCCGCTCCTCGTCCGTGCATCGCGCCTCCTCCGGCGGGCCCTTGTGATCCTGATCCGTGGTCCCGATCAGGGTGAAGTCCTGCTCGAAGGGGATGGCGAAGATGATCCGCCCGTCCGGCCCCTGAAAGAAGTAGCACCGGTCGTGATCGTAGAGCTTCGGCACGACGATATGGCTGCCCCGCACCAGCCGCACACCCTCCGTCGAAGGGATGCGGGCCACGTTGCGGATGATATCCTCCACCCAGGGGCCGCCGGCATTGACGAGAATGCGCGCCCGGTGGGTCTGCCGGCCCGCCCGCCCTTCGGTGACGACCTCCCACAGATCGCCCTTCCGCTCGGCCGAGACGACCCGCGTCCGCGTCAGGATCCGCGCGCCGCGCGCCGCCGCATCGCGCGCGTTCAGCACGACGAGCCGCGCATCCTGCACCCAGCAGTCGGAATATTCATAGGCCAGCCTGAAACCGGGCTTCAGCGGCTTGCCGGCCGGATCACGCGTCAGGTCCAGCCGGGAGGTGCCCGGCAGTATCCTGCGCCCGCCCAGCGTATCGTACATGAAAAGGCCGAGCCGGATCAGCCAGGCCGGGCGCCGCCCCTTCATCCACGGCATCACGATCCCCAGGAGCCGCGACGTGGGAGTATCGTTCTCAAATCGCATGTCGGGCGAATAGGGCAGCACGAAGCGCATCGGCCAGCTGATATGCGGCATGGCGACGAGCAGCGTCTCCCGCTCCTGCAGGGATTCCCGCACCAGATGGAACTCGAAATATTCGAGGTACCGCAGCCCGCCGTGGAACAGCTTGGTCGAAGCCGAGGAGGTCGCCTGCGCCAGATCGCCCTTCTCCGCCAGCGTCACGGAAAGGCCACGCCCCGCCGCATCGCGCGCGATCCCGCACCCGTTGACGCCGCCACCGACGATGAAAAGGTCGGAAATGTTCGCCGAAGCACAATCCGCCAAGCGTTTTCCCCCAGAGCGAAACGGATATCCCCCCATCGCATGGGAAGAGTGGTATCAACGCCGTGATATCGGTCAAGATTTATTTTCGTTTATTCATCATTTTCGTATAATCGAACATTCATACGGGTTACACTTCGATCTTCCGCGCATGTATGCGGTCAGGTGTGTAGCCGCGCTGGCGTGTTAGCACACTGCCTCGTGCTCGACATGGCCTTGATTGAACCGGCCCCGGCAGGCTGCTGAAAAGACCTTTTGGGTCTGCATGGGGGCTCAAATCGGCCGCAATCTGACGGAAATCCAACCGAAAACCCCGCATTTCAGCTCATCCCCGGGCCGATTTCCCGATTTCCCGAGCATAGGTAGGCCACGTCGGAACTTTTTCAGTAGCCCGCTAGGTGATAGACGCAGGAGGCGCGCAAAAACGAACATCCACGAAAACCGGGGGAAAGATGCCCATCAGCATCCGCCAGAACGAAATACTCGATCTTGCCCGCAGCGAGGGGCGCGTCCTGGTCGATGACCTGGCCAGGCGCTTCGAGGTGACGCTGCAGACGATCCGCCGCGATCTTTCGGACCTGGCGGAGGCGGGCCTGCTGGACAGGGTGCATGGCGGCGCGGTCCCGCGAAGCGGCATGGTCAACCTTGGCTACGAGGCCCGGCGCCGCATGAACGCCGAAGCGAAAGCCGCGATCGGGCGCGCCTGCGCGGCGGCCATCCCCGATAATTCCAGCCTGATCCTCAACCTCGGCACCACGACTGAAGCGGTGGCGGCCGCGCTCCTGCACCACTCCAACATCACCGTCGTGACCAACAATATGAACGTCGCGAATACCCTGCTGTCGAATTCGAGCTGCGAGATCATCGTCGCGGGGGGAACGCTCCGCCGGTCCGACGGCGGCTTGATCGGCGAGGTGACGACCCAGTTCTTCGAGCAGTTCAAGGTGGATTACGCGGTCATCGGCACCTCTGCGCTGGATGGCGACGGCGATCTGCTGGACTACGATCTGGCGGAGGTCCGCGTCAGCCGCGCGATCCTGCGGCAGGCGCGGCAGGCCTATCTGGTCGCCGACCACTCAAAGCTCGACCGCTCCGCCCCCGCGCGCATCGCGAGCCTTTCGGAAATCGACGGCATGTTCACCGACCGGCCCCTCCCCGAACCCCTCGCACGGCGCTGCGAGGAATGGGGCACCGAAGTGCAGATATGCGACCAGAGCCCCGTGCCCTGATCCTCATATCCGCAGCGGAATTCCTGTGCCCCAGAAACATGAGCCGCATGACACGGGCGAAAGCGCCCCTGCGGACGTCAGGGCCATCGAACATCGAAGGCGCCGTGATCGTCCCTATGATCCTTACGGCAACGCCCAGAACTGACCGGGGCATGACTCGTATTGTATCATGTAATACACTTAACGCAGGCAGAGACTTGCCTCCTCACCCCTGGCATGGGACGTCTCCGCGACCGTCTGCAGCGCCGCGCGGACCGAGAATCAGGAGCGCGGGGCGGCAAGGCCCGGATGCCAGAACGTCACCCGTGCCTCGTTCCAGAAGTAGTGCAGGATCCCGAGGACCGAGAGGCTGCGGTCTCAGAGCGCAGATACCGAGGTCTCCCCGGCCGGTTCGCCTGTTTCTGTCTCTTCAGGGTCCGGCGCAGGATCAGTCTCGTCCCTCATTTTCTTCCGCCCAGGCCATCGCCCGGTTTCAATCCACGCTCCCGCAGGGGGAGCGACACGTCCCTGCACGCCGATGTGGTCTACGACGATGACGTTTCGATCCACGCTCCCGCAGGGGGAGCGACTGCCAGCGCCGGGCTGCGGCGCGTGAGGGCGGCATGTTTCGATCCACGCTCCCGCAGGGGAAGCGACTTTGGTGGTATTCGTAGCTTTCCAGAGCGTTACGTGTTTCGATCCACGCTCCCGCAGGAGGAGCGACCTTGTCGTGGTCCTTCATGCCACCCATATATGTGACGTTTCGATCCACGCTCCCGTATAGGGGATTGCGTAGATGATCCGCCGGTGCCCGTGTCGCGCCGCATGGTCAAGCGCAAAACCCAGCGAGGCCAGCGTCTTGCCGCCTCCGGTCGGCACGGTGAGCGTGAACAGGCCCGGCTGCGCGTCCGCTTGACTCCGGATGTGACAAAGCACCCGCTTTCGAAGCGCGTTCAGCTCACCCGTCGTCGGCAAGTCAGCCATATGCGCGTCATACTTGCGGCGGAGTTCCGGGAGCACCTCGATCAGGGAAGGCCAGTCCCGGTCCCGGCCCCGCAGGTCGAGCTGGTCGTAGAATGCCTCGGTATCGCGATAATCGGCGTCGACCAGACACGAGAACACCATCCGCCCGGCAACCGAGAGGTCGAAACCTGCCAGAACCGGATCATTGCGCATCTTCGCCTTCAGTTCAGACAGAACCGGAGTGAAGTCGACCCGAGCGGCCGCAGTCACTTCCCGAGGCACCGGATCGCGCGCGCGGAAGAGTTCAAGCCGCCGTTCCAGGCCGGCTTCCGAACCCCGGGTATCCGGTAGGCCGGCGTGATGGCCAAGGATGGCCTGCGCCAACACCTCTCCGACGACACGGACCGGCGCGCGGTCGATGAGGAGGCTGCCTCCGGCTGTGGAATGATCCACACGGACCCCCTCCCCCCGCAACACCCGGTCGAAGTCCGGATCGTTCTTCCCGAAGTCGTGAAACTCTGTCACCAGCCGCGCGCTCGCCCCCAGGCCGAGGGCCGCGCCGCGCATCCCGGCCAGATCGGCAGCACCTTGCGCATGCACGGCCAAGGTCTGCCAGTCGCTTCGGTCATCATTTCGCCCTGAATGGGCGTAGGGTTCAGGGGGCGGCATGTGTTAATACTTTGTTAATATTGTGGAATTCACGTTCAATGCCCCGTAACCGCTCAAAGGCGGATGCCGTACCGGCAGCAAATCGAGGCTGTTCCATCGAGGCCCCGTGCCCGCTCCACGCCGAACAAGTCGCGTCGCCGATGTGATGCATCATGTTACGGTAAATCCAAAGACGTCTATGATTTTAGCCGTTATGAACCTCGTGCTATGTCGTGCATCATACACCACCGGTTGGTCCGCTCCACTGGCCCGACTGGGGGGTCCGCCACCCCGGGGTGCAATTTGTCCCGCAGAGAGAGGAAGCTCGAGTGCGATCATGGCCCGGGCCTGCTGGCGGTCTTCTGGCGGACACTTGGCAAGGTTGGAGCAGGGCCGCTTCCGCCACCGCAAGGCCCAGCCCCTGCACCAATCCCTTCGACCTGCGCGAGGCGGGAGGGCAGCACGACAGCAGCGCTTGCATTGGACGATCAACTGCGATTCTGGATCAGCCATGATCGGAAGCGCAACCTTTTCGCCCGGAAATGACCGAGCTTCCGGCCTGTCTAGGCTTTGGCACGGTGCCTTGTACGGTGCGGTATGGCCACTGCAAGGCGCAGTATCAGCGCTTCGCGAGCACCACTCGCCGCTTCCCTCTCCGTACAAATCATTTCCGATAAGGCACACTTATCGATATAATATAGCAGTTCCCCGTGAACCGCCCTTTGGCCTGTCAGGCAGGCGGCGTCCGGTAGTGGAATTCGGGGGGTGGGGCTGCGGTCTCTTCAGCGATCAGGGCATCCAGCATCCCACGGTGCGGCGATCTGCGGCAGACCGGGTCCGTCGCGGCGGGATCTCCCAGCAGGGCCATGGCCTGACACCGGCATCCCCCGAAGTCGATGTCGCGGCGCTCGCAACTCTGGCAGGGTTCCGGCAACCAACCGGTGCCGCGAAAGGCGCTGAAGGCAGGGCCGTGCGTCCAGATGTCCGCAAGCGCCGTTTCCCGCAGGTTCTGAAAAACCAGCCCGGGTATGGTTTCCGCCGCATGGCAGGGAAGCACCTTGCCGTCAGGGGCGATGTTGAGACCCGTGGAGCCCCAGCCGCTCATGCAGGCCTTGGGAAAGTCGGAGAAATAGTCGGGCGGCACGAAGTCGATGGCCAGCCGGCCGGCATATTCCCTGCGCGCCTGGGCCACCGTGCGCTTTGCCTCCTCCACCTGCGCCCGGGTGGGTTGCAGGCTGGCACGGTTCCTGAGCGCCCAGCCCTGGAACTGCACGCAGGCCACCTCGATCCGCCGGGCGCCGAGATCAGCGGCGAAGCTTATGGCCTCCGGCAGATCCGGGAGATTGTGCCGGTGCATCACCGCGTTGATCGTGAGGGGAAATCCGATGCGCGCGATCTCCGCCGCGATCTGCAGCTTGCGGGCAAAGCCGCCCCGATAGCCGCCTATCCGATCGGCGATATCGGCCCGCACACCCTGCAGCGAGAGCTGGACGTGATCCAGACCCGCCGCATCCAGATCGGCCAGGCGGCGCGGAGAAAGTCCGATGCCGGAGGTGATGAGATTGGTGTAAAGCCCTGCCGCACGGGCTGCCGCCACGATCTCCACCAGATCGGGGCGCGAGGCGGGCTCCCCGCCCGAGAGATGAAGTTGCAACACACCAAGCGCGGCCGCCTGACGGAACGCCTCCGCCCATTCTGCCGCCGTCAGCTCCGCATGGCGGGAGGTCAGTTCCAGCGGGTTGGAGCAATAGGGGCAGGAGAGCGGACAGCGATGCGTCAGCTCCGCGAGCATCGCGATGGGAGCCGCGGGCGTCATGCCGCTTCCACCAGCCGGCGCAGTACCAGATCGTTCAGGAACGCCAGCACATCCTCGACGATCTCCGCCTCCGGCGCCTCGAACCGCCGGGCAAGCTCTGCCGAGATCGCCGTCACGTCACGCGCGCCATCCACTTCCGTCAGGATCGCCTCGCCCGGGCCATCGAGGATCAGCGCGATCTCCGGCCCAAGCAGAACGGTGGCGCCGCGCACCCGATCCTCATGCAGGCGGACACCGCGTGGCAGACGCGGGCGATCCCCCGGGCTCATGCGAGACCCTCCCCGGGTCGCCAGCCGCCCGGCGGGATCAGGCCCGGCGTCACATAGGCCGCGTGCAGCGCATCCAGCTGCGCCCAGAGCACTTCCGTCTTGAAGGTCAGCGCGGCGGCGGCCATGTCCTGCTGCTCCCGGGTCACCGCATGGTCGAGCACCCAGCCGAGACCAAAAGCCACGTCCTTCGGCGCTTCCTGCAGCCGGTGGCTGAAATAGGCGATCGTCTCCGGCGTGGCGAAATCGTAGTGTTTCAGCAGCCCCGCGATCCGCTGCTCATGAATGGCGGGCGCGAACAGTTCGGTCAGCGAGGAGGCCACGGCGGCAAGCAGCGGCTGATCCCGCACATAGCGGACATAGGCATCGACGGCAAAGCGGGTGGCGGGCAGCACGCCGCGGGTGGAGGCCACGTAGTCGGGATCGAGCCCGATCCCCCTCGCCAGCCGGAGCCAGCGCGAGATGCCGCCCTCCCGCTCCGCGGTGCCGTCATGATCCTCTATCCGCGACCGCCAGGCACGGCGGAGAGCGGGATCCTCCACACGGCTCATGAAGGCCGCATCCTTCATAGGGATGCGCGACTGGTAGTAATATCGGTTGATCACCCAGGCCCGGACCTGATCCAGCGTGCAGCCGCCGGAATGCAGCAACGCATGGAAGGGGTGCTTGTCATGGTAACGCTCCACACCGATCCGGCGGAGGCGCGCCTCGAAATCCGAGGGGGCTGGAATATCCATCATGTCGTGATCTCCATGCCGTCAAAGGCGAGGGACCAGCCTGCGGCCGCCACCTCCGCACGCTCGGCCGAGGCGGGCTGCAGGACGGGGTTCGTGTTGTTGATGTGGATATAGACACGGCGGCCGGCAAAATCCGCAAGCCGGGCAAGGCTGCCGTCAGGGCCGGACATCGGCACATGGCCCATGCGGGCGCCGGTTTTCGTGCCGGTTCCGGTCCGGCGCATCTCCTCATCCTGCCAGACGGTGCCATCGAACAGGAGCAGGTCGGCGCCATCCAACTGCCGGCGCAGATCGTCCGTCACCCGGGCGCAGCCGGGAATGTAGAAGACGACGCTGTCATCATCCTCAAGGCGCAGCCCCACGGTCTGCTCGCCCATGGCGGCGGTGTCGGGCTCCTCCTCCTCAAGAAAGAGCGCCACCTTGCCCGGAACCGCGAAGGCCGTGACGGTCAGGCCCTCAACGGGTGAAAACGGCTCATCCAGCCGGATCGGCAGAAAGCGGACCACGCTGCGATCAAGCACCCGGAACACCGGCTCATCCAGGATCGCCAGCGTGGCCTTCGTGCCGTGGAGCGCGAAGGGCGTTCCTTCGCGCAGCGTGAGCAATCCGGCGATGTGGTCGATATCACCGTTGGTGAGGATGACCGCACCCATCGGCGTGCCCCGAAGCGACTGCGGGTGCAAGGCAGGCTCCGCCTGCATCTGCGCCCGGATGTCAGGGGAAGCGTTCAGCACCACCCATGTCAGGCCGTCTGCCGAAACGGCGACCGAGGATTGTGTCATGGAGGGGATGCGCCCGTCCCGCGCATCCGCGCAGTTCCGGCATCCGCAATTCCACTGGGGCAGCCCCCCACCGGCGGCTGCCCCGAGTATTCTCAACCGCATGGTATGAAGCGTCAGACCAGTTCGCGGTCGTTGCGATCATCCTCTGCGGGACCGTACATGTTGATTTCCATGCCGCATTTGATCTCACGGAGCACAGGTTTCTTCCACGCCATCAGTCTTCCTCCCTGACTATGGAAGGAGGAGGGTAGAGGCCCCTGCGGGGCAGGCAATACAACTTATGGGCAATTGACAGGCAGACGCGGATATGCGTGTCGCATAAAGTGGCAGATATTCCGTTGCCCGGAGGCTGCCTCAAGAGGCTGCTCTCTAGAAACTGCGGAAACCCGCGCCTCCGTTCCGAAGCGACAAAGGGGTCAAGTCGATCATGCGCGAGGCCGCGAAAACACGGTCCTACGCGGCGGCGCCTCCATGCTGAACGTCGCCGAGTGGCTCTATCTCGAATGGGCATCCCCCCCGACCTTTACCGGCCAGTTTCATGCATGCGGAATGGATCACATTACACGACAATCCCGACTTCCAGGGTTTCGTGGCCTTTCTACGTTCCGAACTGGACCGGGTCGGACCGGAAGACCCTGACATCTGCCACGATTTCTTTTGGCGCGCCGTAGCGCTCGAGCTCAATTTCTTTGATGCGGCGTATCGGTCGGCCGGGTGATGCTCCCCGGATGGCTCATCCTCCCGATCAGTGCCGATGACCGCCCTCCGGAGGCAGGGTTCCGCATTGACACGTCCGGTCTTGCATCGCCGTCTTCCACGGCATGGGATATCTCGCCTGAGCGGCTCTCACAGTGCCAGGCCTGCCGCAGGGCCGCACGACCTGACCGAGGGGCTGGGAGGGGCTGGCGAGCTGACCCGAAGGGCTGGCCGCTTTGCCCCCGATAATGCCGGTTAGCGGACAATGATACCCCGCAGGATGCCTGTGCTCTGGTAAGGAAAGCGACATCTGCCGCTCATCGCGCGGCTGGTGACGGAGATCAGCCATTCCCGCACTGGCATCGACCTCCCGCCGCGCGGATCGACGAGCGGTTCATCATCGGCGAGGCGGACAGGCCAACCTTCTGGCAGAAAGCCGTAACACTCCCGTGCAGTTGAACCTTCGAGCGCCGGGAGGCGTTGCGGGAGCCGGGGCTCCCGGCTTAGGATTCCCTGCAAGGCCCCCTGCAATACCTCGGTCGGTCTCTCCAAAAAGGCCCGCCGGGAGACCCCATTCGCCCGGACGGAGCGTCATGACTTTTCCCTCCCTTTCCCGGCTGGTCCGGTTTCTTGCCGCTGCGGTTTTCGCTCTTGCCGCCGGCCTCTCTCCGCTGACGGCCGGAACGGTGGACCCGGCCTCACCGGGCGGCTCACTCCGTTTGCCGGAGGGCAACAACGGTCCCGCCGTCACCCGCCCCGGCCTTGCCACTTGGAAGGGGGCGCTGGCGCAGCCGAGGGCAGGGCTGACCCTTGCGGCGGGAAGCGTGCCGCAGGCGAGCTTCGCAATCGTCCGGCTGCCCGTCGAGAAGCGCTTTCAGGGGGGGCGCTACGGAGCCGGAGTATTCGGCACCTCCGGCAAGGGAGCAGGCACCTGGCGGATGAGCTACGGCTATCCGGGAACATCGGCGATCTTCAACCCCGGCCGCTTCAGCTTTGCGCAGCGGGGAGATGCGGGCGACATCGCCGAGCCGCTTTCCGCCCCCTGGACGGAAGATGAGGCGCTGGTCGTGGCCTGGACATCCGGCAACGGGCAATGGCAGATCGACTGGTATTCGCTTGCCGACGGCAGCCGCCATGCCGGACAGCCCGTGGCCGCGGATGTCGGGGAAAGCGGCGCTGGCGGCCTGTTCAACATCGGCAGCACCGGCTCCTTCGCCGATTACACCGCGAACGGCGACAACGGATCGGGCCACAACCTGCGCCTTCCCTGGCCAGGAGAGATCGAGACCATCGGTTACGTGGCAGGCACCGCCCCTTCCCCCGCCGACTGGGCCGCCATCGCGAAGGGGGCTGCCGTCCGCGACGTGATCCCGGTGGCCGACCTGCGGTTCCTGCGCGCTTTCGACGGGACAGAGGCGAGCTTCGCCCCCCCCGCCTGGGCCACCGCCGACAGGACCGCCCCTGCCCGCCCGGTAGGAAGCCGCACCAAAGGCGTACCGCCCGCCACGCTGCTGCCCGGCACCACCTTCCGCCGCCAGTCGGCCATGGCCTATGCGCTCCTGCGGATGCCCTCGTCCGGTATGGTCTTCGGCCTGATGAAGGGAGAGACGGGCCGGTCCGTGCCCTTCCACGGCCTCTCCTCCGGCCCGGTGGAACTCAGGGTCTTCGAAGCGGAAACGGGGCGCATCGTGCAGGACTGGACGCGCATGAGCCATTACGCAGAGGGCGCCTGGTCCGGCGCGCTCACCCTGCCGGAAAGCACGGACGGCTGGCTCTTCGCCGATGTGCGCCTCGCCTCCGACCCTGCCGTGGTGGGCCACTGGCGGAACGAATTCGGCGTCGGCTGGAAATTCCAGCTCGTGGGGCAGAGCAATGTCTCCACCGCGATGCGGGTTGGGCGGGTCGGCGTCGCCATGACCGACCCGATGAGCGCAAGCTACGTGGACAACGTGATCCGGGGCAGGCGAGAGACGGAAGGCGCCGCCGCCCGCTACATGACCATGGCGCGCATCGGCATGGCGGAAAATAGCGACGGACAGATCATGTTCGTCAACCAGATCCGCAAGTACCGGCCGAAGACGCCCATCATGATCTATCAGGACGCTGTCCCCGGCACGCCAATGCGCGGCTTCATGCGGCGGGACTACAAGAAGGCCTATGGTGGTGACCGGCACTACACCGACACGACAGATAAATACGCGGCCTATGGGGATGACGTCTCCGTGCAGATCCTGCAATGGGGCCTGTCGGACAGCATCACGGAGCAATCGATCCGGGATCTGATGCAGGCCTGGATATACGGCACGGGGCCGGAGGCGGTCCGGGGCCTTTACTCGCCGCTGCGCGCCCTGCCGCAGACACAGTTCACCCTCGTCCCGATGGATCGGGGCGGCGTGGCCTCCGCCGCTCACCTTGCCCAGACCGAAAGCCGGCTCGACTACGTGGAACGCCAGATGGCCACCGATCCGCGACTGACGATATCACCGCCCGTGTCGGATTACCGGGTGGAGAACGATCAGCTCGCCGGACATGCCTCCCCCGATCATCTGGAGGGCGGCGCGCGGTGGGCGGGGCGTGCGGCGATCGGTGCGGCGCGGGCGCTTGGCTGGGACCATTCGAAAAACCCCTATTTCGCCCATGCCCGCCTGAGCGCCGACCGCCGGACCATCCTTGTCGATGCGGTGGCGGTGAACGGCGGAAGGATCTACTCCCCCGCCCCCGATGCGCTGCGTGGCTGGTTCGTGAAGGAGCCGCGAGACGACAACTGGATCGCCACCAGCAGCGGCCGCTTCACGGCCCGGCTCCGGGGCAATGTGGTGGAACTGACCCGCGCCGAAGGCGTCTGGCCGAACAACACCCAAATCTACCGCCGCCCCCCCGGCGAGAACCGCGCCAAGACCGACACCGCCATGGAGGACGCCGTCCATGCGGGGGCAATCTACGAGACCTACGATCTCGACGCCATGAACGGCCTGGTCGACGGGCATGCAGGCGGCACCGGCCTGCCGGTGCTGGGGGAAATGGCGCAGGGCCGCTGGCGGCTGTCCTTCAACGCGACGGTGCGGTGGTGATGCCGCTTGGGAAAACCCATGCGGAAATCGCCTGTTACGCCGCGGCAAAGAGCCTGCAATTTTTAGTTGCACAATGTGATACCGTAAATCCAAATAGGCGAATTAATTCCGGTTTTTCATCATGCGCAAGATTGCAGCAGCGGCCTCCGTATTTGTCGCCCTACTGGCCGGGGCCTACCTCATAATCGAGGCTTCTCCCGCCGCGCGGCTCCCTTGGGATGACGTGTCGAAAGCACGGTGGCCGGAGGCGTTTCGGGCCGTGGAAATCCCCGCGCGGGATGGCGGTATCCAGAAAGGCTACTTCCGCAGAGCGGAAGGTCCGGCCCCCCTGATCGTCAGCCTCCATACCTGGTCCGGCGACTGGACCCAGCGGGATGCTCTGGCCCAAAAGGCGCTCGACCGGGGCTGGAATTACCTGCACCCCGATATCCGCGGGCCGAACACCCGGCCGGAGGCCTGCCTGTCCGATCTGGTCCTCGATGATATCGACCGGGCGATTGCGTATGGCCGGGAGGCGGCAGAGGTCACCCATATTTACGTGGTCGGCGCCTCGGGGGGCGGGTATGCGGCGCTCGGCGCGTGGCTCCACTCGACCCAACCGATCGACAAGGTTTTTGCCTGGGTGCCGATCACCGATCTGGAGGCATGGTATTATCAATCCCGCGCCCGCAACACTCAGTATGCCGCCAATATTCTGGCCTGTACCGGGTCGGATCAGACACTCGACGCGGAAGCCGCCCGCGCCCGCTCACCGCTTTACATGACAGCCCGCCCGCCGGAGGGGCGTGCTCTCGCGCTCTATGCCGGGGTCCGCGACGGGTATGACGGGGCGGTACCGATCTCCCACAGCCTCGATTTCTTCAACATGATCGCGGAGGAGCAGGGCGGGGAGCCGATCTCGCCCCGAGTGACGGGGAGCCTTCTGAGCCTTGCCCACCAGCCGCTTGATGCGAAACTCGATGACCGTGAGGTACTCTTTCACGCAAAGGCGCCGAATGTCGCGCTGACGATCTTTGGCGGAACGCATGAAATGCTCGTGAACGCGCAGGTTTCCGAGATCGAGGCGATAATGTCGAAATAGACGCGGCTCCCGGTTTCAGGGCGCGGGCATCATACCCACAAGCTGGCGCGCCGCGCCGAGCGTCAGGTGTCCGTAATCGAAATGAAAGGGCTCTCCTGTCTGATCGCGCAACAGGCATTCCGCCGGACATTCCATGCGATAGACGGAGACATAGGTTGCTCCCGTCCCGGAAAAGAGCGGGGCGAGCCGGGCATCCAGCGCCTCCCGCTCTTTCAGGCGTTTCCCCTCGACATCAGCCAGCATCTCCGCAGGTGTCGCCCCCAGACCGGCCCGCGCCATGAGCACGGGGAAGTCCCCGTCGTACTCGACGGTCGGTCCGATCACCAGAACCCGCGGCCCCCGCTCCTTCAACCAGGCAACCGTCCGCACGAGAGCCGGGGCTTCACTGTCCAGCCATCGCCCGGCAAGGACGACCGCCTCGACAGGCGGGCGCGGCTCCGCCTCAAGCATGGCGAAGACATGGGCCATCAGGTCGGTGCAGCGTTTCTCCCCCCTCGCGTCCAGCAGGGGCCGGCAGCCGGAGGCGGTGGCCTGGATGACGTTCCAGGCCGGGTAACGGTCGGCAAAGGCGCGCCAGTATTGCGCGGCATGACTGTCGCCCAGAACGATCACGTTGGGCTTGTCCGTGCTGAGCCTCAGGCAATCCGCATTGAAGGTCTGGACGTCCGTCTCTCCCATGAAGCAGATGCCCTTGCGGAATTGCTGCGCGTAATCCTTTGTCTCGCGGTAATCGATGAAGGAGGCGATGTATTGCGTGTCCGGCGGATAGTCCCGGAACCGCTGGCCCAGCGGTGCCACCACCAGCGACAGGGCTGCCGTTCCGACAAGAACCGCCAGCCCGAAGCCGCTGATCCGCAGCGCCGGAAGGCGGGAGCCGTGACGCAAACGGGCAAGAGCCGGTTTCTCGATCAGGACGTAGGAGGCGATGGCCACCGCGAATGAGGCCAGAACCAGCCCGACCGTTTCCATTCGGGACAGGTGGATACCCGTCTCGATCCGGTAGAAAGTGATCACCGGCCAGTGCCACAGGTAAAGCGAATAGGAGATGTCGCCGATCCGCCGCATGGGCCAGGAGGAAAGCAGGCCCGCCGTCACACCCGACTGCCCATAGGCGATGAGCAATGCCGCCCCCAGGCACGGCAGCAGGGCCAGCGGCGCGGGAAAGAGCGCCCCCGGATGGATGACCCGGATCGCGACGAGGATCGCCAGAAGCCCCAGCACCGCCAACCCTTGCCGCAGACGCGGTGAGGCGATGACGGGAAAGGCGCCAAGCGCGACCAGCGCTCCCAGACCCAGTTCCCAGGCCCGCGACGGGATCAGGTAGAAGGCGGCGGCGAGACTGCTGCCGCCCCGCTGCCCCAGAAGGAGCGCCACCGCAAAGGACAGCAGACAGACGACGGCGACTGCCGTCCGGGGCGCCACCCGGCGCCATCGCCACAGGAGCATCATCAGGGGGGGATAGAAGATGTAGAACTGCTCCTCCACCGCCAGGGACCAGGTGTGGAGCAGGGGCGTCGTCTCAGCCGCCGCGCCGAAATAATCGGCCGTCATGTAGAAATGGACGTTCGACAAAAAGAGCGAGGCCCAGGCCGCGCTGCCCCCCAGGGCCGCGAGTTCGGAGGGCAGCATCACCACATATCCGGCCAACAGCGTGACGAGCAGCATGGCCACCAGCGCGGGCACGATGCGCGCCACTCGCCGGCGGTAGAATTCGGTGATGGTGAACCGCCCCTGATCCAGTTCCCGCACGATGATGCCGGTGATGAGGAATCCTGAAATGACGAAGAAGATATCCACGCCCACGAAACCGCCGGGCAAGGAATTCACCCCCGCATGAAAGAGCAGGATCGGCAGGACGGCAACGGCCCGAAGACCCGCGATATCGGCACGATATTTCATCTGCTGCCTCCTTGACCCCCCTGCCCGGGGAGGCCCTCATGCCTTCCTGAAACCTCCCGGCATCACCCGTCCTGAGCCGCCATGGTCGTATCCTGCGGCGTTATTGCTGGCGACCGGAACGCCCGCCTCCCCTGCCGAAATGACGCGCCCGCTGGAGGAGACGAAACGGGCCTCCACCTCCATCACGTAACCCGTCTCCTCCGCCACGCGCTGCCGGATGCGTTGGATCAGTGCCAGCACATCACGCGCCGTGGCACCCCCGGTATTGACGATGAAGTTTGCGTGCCGGGGCGAAACCTGTGCGCCGCCCTCCCGCAGGCCCTTGAACCCCATCCGTTCGATCACCGCGCCGGGCGGACCGTATTCGGCATAGAAAGCCGGGTTGGAGACGAAGACGGACCCGCAGCTTGGTTGCCGATGGGGAAATTTCCGTCGCCGGTCACCCATGATCTTCAACATCTCGCGCCGGATTGTGCCGGGATCACTGCCCGGTGTCAGGTTCAGTTCCACCCCGGCCACGATCTCCCCCGTCTCCTGAAAGATGGAGTGACGGTAGCGGAACCCGCATTCTTCTGCCGTGCGGCTTCCAATCCGCCCCTGCGGATCGATCGTGACAACACGGACGACCGCCTCGCCTATGCCGTGTCGCTGGCTGCCGCCGTTCATGTACACAAGGCCGCCGATAGTACCTGGAATTCCGCAGATATGCTCGATCCCGGTCAGCCCCGCCTGCATTGCCCCCCGGGCAATATGGGGCGCCCAGGCACCCGGCTCGCAGAAGATCAGGTTGCCCTCGACCCGAAGACCCGCAAGACCGGAGCCGATTTCGACGCAGATCGCCCGCAGCCCCTCGTCGGAGAAAAGCAGGTTCGTGCTCCCCCCGATCACGACATGGGCAAGGTCTTGCGCCGCCAGCCAGCCGTAGAGCCGGGAGAGTTCATCCACCGACCGCGGCCGCACGACGATATCGGCCGTTCCGCCGATCCGCCAATGCGAATGGCGTGCAAGGTCCACCCGCTCCTCCACCGCACCCGGCATCAGGCGGCTCAGTGCCTCCGCCGTGCCGGGAGGCGGCAGCCGTCCGTTTTGGCCCTCAGGAAACCCGCGCATCGGCGCCAAGGCTTTTCAGCTTGTCGGCAAAGTTCACATAGCCGCGGAAGATCTGCCAGGCATCGGTGATCACCGTCTCTCCTTCCGCGATCAGGCCGCAGAGCGTGAGCGCCGCTCCCGCCCTGAGATCGAGCGCCCGGACCTCGGCCCCGTGCAGCTTGCCGCCATTGCCATGGATCCGCAGCGCATCGCCTACGACGGAGAATTCACCCCCCATCCGGGCCATTTCCTCCGCATAGCCGTAGCGGCCGGGAAAGCGCAGATCGACGATGCGGGATTCCCCCCGCGCCTTCACCGCCCAGGCGGCAAGGATCGGCTGCACGTCGGAATTGATGCCCGGATGCGGGCCGGTGGAAATCTCGACCGGATAGCAGGCGCCGCCCCGCACGATCAGCGACCTGTCCCCCCGGTAGAGTTGCGCGCCCGCCGCCTTCAGATGGGCCAGAACCACCTCCAGATCCTCATAGGGGAAGCCGTGGATTTCCACGTCCCCACCGGTGATCACCGCCCCGGCGAGCCAGGTGATCGCCTCCATGTTGTCGGCGATGACCCGGTGCTGGGTTCCCGAAAGCCCCTCGGATCCGGTGATCTCGATATGCTCCTGTCCGAAGACGCGGATCTGCGCCCCCATGCTGCGCAGCATGGCGATGAGGTCGAGGATCTCGGGCCGGATATGCGGGTTCCAGACGCGGGTCACACCCTTGGCCAGCGTGCCCGCGATGATCGCGTTTTCCGTGGCCCCGGTGGAGCGCAAGGGCAGGTGGATGTCGGTGCCAACGAGGCCGTTCGGCGCCTCGGCGCAAAGATATTCTCCCTCGCCCCAAACCTTCGCGCCCAGCCGCTCCAGCAGCATGATGTGGATGTCGTATTTGCGGTCGCCAAGCTGGCATCCCCCCGGCACCGGCACCGCGCCCGCGCCCGTCCGCGCCGTCAACGCGCCGAGGATGAGCAGGGTGTTGCGGATCGACCGCCCTCCCCAGTTCAGCCGGCTGTCCGGGGGCGCCACCTCGGTGATGCGAATTTCATCGGGAGAGACGAGCACCGCCTTCTTGCCCAGCATCTCCAGCATCTCGACATGGATCTGGGCATCCAGAAGCTGCGAGGGATAGTTGGTGAGGACCACTTCCTCGGAGGTGAGCAGGCTTGCCGCCAGCAATCGCAGGGCGGAGTTCTTGGCACCACTCAGAAATACCTCGCCTTCCAGCCGGGCCGGGGTAATTTTCAGACGGGAAATCGTGGGGGCTATCATCTGGTTCATGTCAATCTCCGGTGGAGAGGGCCGCAGGCGCAGCCATGAGAGAGCCCGACGCCGTCAGGGGATCCGGGTTCTTTGGATACAGGATACGCGCTGGGGCACCGACAGCCGTGGCACCGTCGGGAACATCCGTGAGGACGACGGAATTTGCCCCGATTGTGCAGCCCGCGCCGATCTTGACCCGCCCGACGATCACCGCACCTGCGAAGATCACCGTGTTCGAGCCGATCTCCGGGTAATTGTTCTTTTGCCAGTCGCCGAGCCGCGCACCGCCCAGCGTCACGTTCTGGTAGATCGTCACCTTGTCCCCTATGACGACACCTTCGCCAATGACGATCCCGGTGGGATGGGGGAAGTGCACACCCTTTCCAAAGCGGGCCAGCGGAGATGTGAAGACCCCATAGCGGCGCTGGATCAAGCGGGAGAAGAGAAGTGCAACCCGTCCATGCCCTCGCTGCTGCAGGGATTGCATGCGAGCGATATCCCGCACGATGCGGCGGTTGGCTTCCGCAAAAAACAGCTGGCCAAGCCTAGCCATGGAACAAAGCTATCCTTGTGATGTGCCGGCTAATGGTCCGGCATCCTGATGCCTTCTGTGGCCTTTCCTAGGATGGCACAAGGCGGGTCGGGCGAAAAGACCGACTTTCTGCATTGCGGCAAAATCTTGCCTCCCGGAGGATATCCGGGGTGCCGAACGCTTGGAACCTGACGGGCGAACTGATACCTTCTCCGATGTCGGGCTGAAAGCTCATCCTGTCGGAAGTGAAAATGCCCCTCCCCCCATCCACCCCCAAGGTCTCCGTCGTCTGCGCCTGGTACAATCGGCCTGACTATATTCGCGACACCGTGGACAGCCTGCTGAATCAGGATTTCGACGATTACGAGATCGTCCTTGTCAACGATGGTAGTCCCGATCCCCGCGTGCGCGAGATTCTGGACAGCTATGATACCCCCCGCCTGCGGGTCATCCATCAGGAGAACACCGGCTTCGTCGGCGCGATCCGCAAGGCCATAGGAAATTCGACCGGGGAATATATCGCCGTGATGGGTGCGGGGGATGCATCCCTGCCCTCGCGGCTGCGGGTACAGGCGGCATTCCTGGACACCCATCCGGAGCACATCGGTCTCGGCTGCGGGTTGCGGGAAGCGGAGGTTGATCGCGACTGGAAGATCGTCAGGGTCCGCGATCTCAGGCTCAAGGCCCGCCCGGAAATCACGCATGAGCAGGTTCTGGGCCGCATCCATTCCCCCTTCACCCATGGCGAAGTGATGTACCGGCGCTCCGCCTATGAAGCGGTGGGGGGATACCGGCCGTTCTTCCGCCTCACCCAGGATCTGGACCTGTGGTGCAGGATGTCGCGCTATGGCGGCAAATATGCCGTGATCCCGGATGTGCTTTACGAACGCCGCCTTTTCGCCGCCGACGGCATCGCCACCGACATGCAGAAACATGTCACCCAGATCACCCTGGCCTTCATGGCGTTGCAATGCGCGCGCGAATGGGATCGGCAGGGATACGATGTCATCGACATCTTTGGCATGCAGGCAGGGTTGTTCCGTGACCACAGTGCCCATCTGGCCACTTATCTGGCAAAGATCGCCATCAAGTATCTGAAGGCGGGGCTGGTGGAGGAAGCGCGGCTCTTCGCTGAAGTTTCGCTGCGGGAACAGCGTACGCGCATGGGACTTCTGGCCCGCAGCATGATCGGGATGCAGGAGGGGCGCTATTCCCGGCACCTTGTCAAGACTGCCTTCAGGATAGGCAAGATCCGGGATCCGCGGGAGATCCGTCCCATTCCGGCCCTTCGCCGGTCCTCATGATCCACGAAAGGGGTCCGGGAGGCGGCGGGCCTTACACTCCGTAGTAATCCCGATACCACTCCACGAAGCGGGCCACGCCATCACGGATGTCGGTTTTCGGCAGGGGCTGGCCCAGAAGCCGGGTGAGAAGCGTCGCATCCGCCCAGGTGGCGGGCACGTCGCCGGGCTGCATGGGCAGGAAGTTCTTCGCCGCCTCGCGCCCCGTGGCGGCCTCGATGGCAGAGACGAAATCCATCAGCGGCACCGGGGAGCCGTTGCCGATGTTGACCACGCGGAACGGCGCAACGGGCGAGAGGCTGTCGAACGCCCCCACCGGCTCCTGCCCCGGCACCACGCCGATCAACCCGGCGATCCCCTCCACCAGATCGGTGACATAGGTGAAGTCGCGCTTCATGTCGCCGTGGTTGTAGATGTCGATCGGTTTGCCTTCCAGCACGGCCCTGGTGAACTTGAACAGCGCCATGTCCGGCCGCCCCCAGGGGCCATAGACGGTGAAGAAACGGAACATGGTGGTCGGCAGGCCATAGAGATGGGCATAGGAATGCGCCATCGATTCCGTGGCCTTTTTCGTCGCCGCGTAGAAGGACATCTGGTGGTCGGCCTTGTCCGTCTCCGCATAGGGCATCTTCGTGTTGGCGCCATAGGCCGAGGAGGTGGAGGCGAGCAGCAGATGCGCGGGTGGCACGGCGCGCGCGGCCTCCAGCACCTCGAAGGTGCCCACCAGGTTCGCCTCCACGTAGGAACGCGGCGCGTCGATGGAGTAGCGCACGCCCGCCTGGGCCGCGAGGTGGATCACCGCATCGGGGCGGAACTCCTCCAGCAGGCCGCGGACCAGCCCCGGCTCCTCCACCCGGCCGATCACCGCCCGGAACCCCGGGCGCGCGGCCAGCATGGCGTGGCGCTTCTCCTTCAGCGAGACATCGTAGTAATCGGTCATCGCGTCGAGGCCGAGCACCTCCCAGCCCTCGGCAAGAAGCCGTTCGGACAGGTGATAGCCGATGAACCCCGCCGATCCGGTGACGAGGGCGCGGCGCGCCCTCCCCTTCACCGCCTCATTCACCGGCCCACGCCTTCATAGGCGGTGAAACCGGCCTCGCGCACGACAGCATCGTCATAGACGTTGCGCAGGTCCGCCATGCGCGCCACCGCCATGGTCCCGGCCAGCCGGGGCAGGTCGAGGGCGCGGAACTCGTTCCATTCGGTCAGCACGACGACGCAATCGGCACCCTGCGCGGCCGCATAAGGGTCTTCCTCCCAGGTGACGCCGGGCAGCAGCTTCTCCCCCTCCCGTTTCCCCTGCGGATCGACGACGGCGACCTGCGCCCCCGCCCCCACCAGCGCTGGCACGATGGTGAGCGAGGGCGCGTCGCGCATGTCGTCGGTGTTGGGCTTGAAGGTCACGCCGAGGACGGCGACCTTCTTGCCGTTGACCGATCCGTCGCAGAGGTCGACGATCTTGTCGACCATGCGCCGCTTGATCGCGTCGTTCACGGCGATGACCGTCTCCACGATCTGCATGGGCACGGCATGGTCCTGCCCGATGCGGGCGAGCGCCGAGGTGTCCTTCGGGAAGCACGACCCGCCGTAGCCGGGGCCGGCATGCAGGAACTTGTTGCCGATCCGGCCGTCCAGCCCGATGCCCTTGGAAACCTGCTTCACGTCGGCACCGACCTTTTCGCAGAGCCGGGCGATCTCGTTGATGAAGGTGATCTTGGTCGCCAGAAAGGCGTTGGCCGCGTATTTGATCATCTCCGCCGTCTCCAGATCCGTGTAGAGGATCGGGAAGTCGCGCAGGAACAGCGGCCGGTAGATCGCGCCCATCACCTCGCGCGCGCGCTCCGACGTGACGCCCACCACCACGCGGTCGGGGCGCATGAAATCGTCGATCGCCGCGCCTTCGCGCAGGAATTCGGGGTTGGAGGCCACGTCGAATTCTGCGGCCGGATTGGCGTCCCGGATCTCCGCCGCCACCTTGGCATTGGTGCCGACGGGCACGGTGGATTTCGTCACGATCACAGCATAGCCCTTCAGCGCCTGCGCCACCTCCCGCGCGGCGGCAAAGACGTAGGTGAGGTCTGCATGCCCATCCCCCCGCCGCGTCGGCGTGCCGACCGCGATGAAGACGGCATCCGCGCCATCCACCGCTTCGGTCAGATCGCCGGTGAAGGAAAGCCGCCCGGCCTGCACGTTCTTGGCCATGAGCTGATCGAGGCCCGGCTCGTAGATCGGCACCTCACCGCGCTTCAGCATCTCGATCTTGCGGGGGTCTTTGTCCACACAGACCACGTCATGGCCGAAGTCGGAAAAACACACGCCGGAAACGAGGCCGACATAGCCCGTGCCAATCATCGCTATCTTCATGGGGAGGTTGCCTTTTGATGCTTGTTCAAGGGGTGTCCGGGGAAGGAGGGGTGTCCGGGAAGGTTAAAGCGGCAATCGACCGACCGCACAACTGCGAAACGTCCTGCCTCATTTTGAATTCACCTCACGCTGTCGACGGGCAGCACGAGCGAGCTCGAAAAAGATATATCCGCTTGAGAGCAGATAGAAAAAGACCATGATCATGCTGTAGGCGGCCACATAGACCTCTGCCCCGGCCCCCGTGTGACGGCAGGCCCAGTAGAGACCCAGCACCAGGGCCACACGCAATCCATTGATGATCAGATAGGCCGCCATATTGCCCATGATGTTGAACACCTGCATGAGCGGCGTCGAAGTGACCTGGAACAGCAGATAAAGCGCGAGCCATGAGGCGAAATATCCCGCCTGCGCCCAGTTCGCCCCGAAGACCAGAGAGAAGAGCGACGGCCCCCAGAAGATCACGACGAGCGTGGGCAGGATACCCACCAGAAACAGCCGCTTCTGGATGATCTTGCTCAGATCGAAGATGCGGCCCGCCTGCCGTCGGCCGAGTTTGGCGATCTCGCCGTAATAGGCATTGCCGAGGGTCTGGGAGATGATCACGATGGGTAGCGCCATCACCTGCATGGCAAGGCCGAACTGCCCGGTCGTCGCCGGGTCATAGAGCGCGGCGGAGAATATGAGGGGCGCCTGCATGGCGAAGGCCAGAAGGAAATGCGAGGGCAGCCGGTAGATCGGAAAGCTGCGGAAGCGCCAGGCGAAGTAGCGCATGCGCCGCCAGGAAACCAGGCGAAAGCCCTTGCGGAAGTCCGGCAGGAAGGCGCGCAGCATCCGCCCCGATCCTCCCCCGCTCGCCAGAACCCCACCGAGCAGCAGACCGATCGGTCCGACAGCGGCAAGGCCGAACCCGACCTTGGCGAGGCTGCTGGTGAGGGATTGGCTGATCTGGGATTGCGAGATCACACGGTAGTTCCGCCGCCTGACCCCCCATGACAGCAGCATTTCATATGTGACCGAGGCGATCAGACCCACGGGCACCAGCCACCACCAGGGCGCCAGATCTTCCATGGACATAAGAAGGAAAAGGCGCTCCCCCCCAAAGAGCAGCGCAAGCGTCACGACCGCGATTATCGTCAGTGCGCAGGTCACTGAAAGCGCGAAAAGGTTCAGCGCCGCGCCGTCGCTGCGCTGCTGGGCGATCGGCGTGGCATAGCGCAGCGTCAGCAGCGGTGCGATCATCCCGGTCAGGGCGAGCATAAGGGATGCAATGCCGAAATCATGGGAGCTGTAGAGCCGGGTCACGATGGGATAGCTGGCAAAGCCGATGACCCGGGCCACCATCCCGCCAATCGCCAAAATGCTCATGCCCCGGAACACGGCGCCCGCGGGCCCGCCGAACAGGGCCGATTTCAGTTTCTGCCGCATACGTGCTCCGCGGGAAGGAAGGGGGGATTGCATGCCAACGGGCGGTCCACTCTGGACGGGCTGCCGCCCTGCGGCGGGATCGGAGAGGTCGGATTGAAGATCTGTCATCTTTCACTCACCCCCACCGCCAGCCGTCATCGCCTCCGCCGTCAACCCCGTTATCCAATACCGAGATCCCGCGCCAGACGCAGGTATCCCTCCCCCAGTCGATCGGGGGGCAGTTTCAACAGTTGGTCGAGCGCGCGGAGTGCGTCGCGCGTTCCCTTGATCTCCGCCCGCGCCTCTGCCGAACGGATCCGCGGCAGAAGCCCCATCATCCGCAGGCGGGCATAGGAATAGGTGCGCGCACGGATATCCGCGACCTGCGCCGGAGCCAGCCTGCCCGCGCCGAACTGCTTGGCGAAGATCAGACCACGGTTCAGGATGCTCATTGCGGCATGGTGATACGGGTCCGGCCGTCCGGCGGGCGCGCGATGGTGGTAAACTCGCGCCCGTCTTGCCGCCACGAGCGCGCCGAACCGCATGGCCTGAAAGCTCGCGTCGATATCTTCGAACAGCCCGTAGCCCGCGAAAGCCTCCTCGAACCCGGAGGGCCTGATCGCAGCGGTGCGAAAGGACATCAGATAGCCGGTCATCCACCCGACCTTCACCGCATCCTCCTCCTCCAGCCAGTCGGGAGCGGGCACGAGATCGGCAAGCGCATTGCCCATCGCCGGGAAGGGATTGCGGTCGGCGATGCCCCGTTCGAGCCGATGCCTGAGCCGCTTCATCCGCGCCTCGCTTCGATGGGCATCGCTGATCTGGTAGCTGCCCCCCAGATCGGTGCCCGGCGGCGGCTCGGGCGCATCCACGCAGCGCACCCCGGCAATCATCCCCTCCCCGTCCCGCTCATAGACCTGCAGGAGCGCTTCGGTCGTTCCCGGATGGCAGAGGGAATCGTCGTCGGGGAAGAACACGACCGGAGCCGTCACTTCCGTCAGGCCGAGATTGCGCTGCCGCGTCAGCCCCTTGGCCGACCGCAGGAGGCGCAGCGGCACATCGGACAGCGGGCGCAGCCGTTCGACCAGATCGGCAACAGGGGCCGCATCGTCCGAACTGTCCACCACGATGATCCGGGAGGGCTGGCGGGACTGTCCGATCAGCAGGGGAAGACAGAGTTCAAGCGCATCCGGGCGGTTTCGGGTGGCCACGACAACGTCGAAATCCATAAATCTGGCAGCCCTTACGTTAGTTTGCCCCCGCGTCGGAAGGCCCCGATACATTCTTCAATATAAACGGAAGTTCGGAAAACACAAAGTGGGTTCTGCATTGCAGCATCGGATCGCCAGGCCCGCCCAGAGGCAGGACTCCGCTCCGGGATCACCATATTGCCGGCCCCCTCCTGGCGTGGCTTTTCCCTCATTGCCCCGCACGGGGGCGGGACGGCGGGGCAATGAGACGGCGAAGCGGAGCGATCAGGAAAAGATTTCCGCGTGGAGACGGGTGAGCAGATTCTGACGGGACAGAGAATCCTCCGCCTTCATGGGCAGGAGGTCCGGCTCCGACAGCAGGGCTTGCAGATCATCGCGCGTCTCGGCGATGTGGATGCCGGGGATGCGCTTCATCTGGGAGACCGTCGCGAGCTGGTGATCGTTCCGATGCTCGCCGAAAGCCACGCGCCGCGCCATCAGGACCAGGGGTTTTTCCGCCTTCAGCCCCGACAGGATCGTGCCGATCCCGGCATGGCCCACGATGACGCGCGCCGCGTCGAAATGCTGCTTGAACTCGCGCGGGGCCAGAAAATCGACACTTTCAAAGTTGGCGGGCTTTACCCGTGCATTGCCGATCTGTCCAAAGATGGCTTCCTGCAGACCGGGCGCGACCTCGTCCATCGCCTTCACCAGACGATCGAACGGCAACTGGGTGCCAAGGGTCAGAAAGATCATATGACGCTTCCCCAATAGGCTGGCCGGCTCTCCTTCTGCGCCAGATGCTCCCACTGTGTCAGGGTGACGTGACAGAATTTCCGGGCCAGCTTGCCGCTCAACGACAGCTTCTCGGAATTGGCGATACTGTCGATCCAGATGGTCTTTGCCCCGAAGACCCGCCCCCAGAGCAAGCACAGAAGCCCCGGAGCGGCACCGGTGGACAGGATCACATCCGGTCTCAGGCGGTTGACCAGAACAAAGGTCTCTCCCAGCCCGCGCAGCATCTTCAACGGCTCGTTCTGGTTGTAATCTCGGAGCGATAGAAAGGCGGGCAAATCGTAATGATCCGCCTGGCGGGCATCGGTGCAGGCGAATGTGACGCTCCCACCTTCAAAGGCGGGAGCGATCTGCATGAGCTGCTCCCAGTGCCCTCCCGTTGACGCCACGGCCAGAATTTTGGGGCTATGGGATGAGCCACTCTTCTTCATCATGGGGGAGTTCTCAGCTGACAGGGTCACGCGCATGAAACCGGAAGTTCGTTCCACGTGCAAGCGGTTGCGGGTCCTCCATCGGCGCGATCTTCGAGGAGGACAGAAGAAGGCCTAACCCTGTTGCGAGCCGGATGGTGAGGCTGAAATTGTCCTAGAAGATCAAAAGGCCGGTCATCGCGTTCCAGCGGCGGGCGCGATTGCCGGACCCATCCCTCAGGAGTGACCTGATGCCGGTTGACAGAGTGTTCTTCGGCAAGCCTGCCCATTGAGTTCCTGTCGGCTGCGCTCCTCTTGTCGGGTCAAAGACGGAAATAAGGATCTCCCTTACCTGCCTGATACCGCTGTGGCGGTTCGGACAACGGGCCTGCCGCCTTTAACGGCAGCGCTGTCGACAATTTCGGACCCTCCCGTTCAATCCGGGCTTCATGTGCGCGACACCTGATCTCCCGATGTTTCGCGCGCGAAACATCCTCCTGAGACGAATCGGAGAGGTTCACCACGAGCAGTCCACGAGAGGGAAGGAGCCGGCCAGCCGTAAACAATCAGCGAAGTTCTGGGGCAGGTTTTTGGTGGATTGGAAAACAGTCCGAGGTCCCTCCAGGGGATCGACCTATCGTGAGAAACTAACAGGTTGTATTCCTTATACTATATCATCTCATGGTTGATGATTTGTTGACAAAACACACGTAATGATAGTATTTTATGAGTCTAATTAACCCTATTGTTGTAATTCTTTCGATTTGGTAACCTCCCATTGCTACTAAAAGTTGAATTAACGCTCTGCCGCTCCCCCAAGCGGCCTGGCATCCACAAACAATAAGGATCGTCATGAAACATCTTCTCGCGTCTGCGTTTCTTGCGGCAATCCCCGTCGCGGCTCCGGCGGTCACCATAACCCCGGTTGCAGGTCAGCTGGTTTCGGCCACCGACGTGCTCAATCCGGGCGGCACGGTGGTCTTCAATGTCGTGGTGGACAGCCCGCTCACCTTCGATTTCAGCGTTGCCGGGTCGGGCGATTTCACCGACCTGCTCGACGTGACCTTCTCCATCAACGGCGGCGAACGCTATACTTGGAGCACCTTTGGCACCTTCGCGAGCCTCTCGCGCAAGCAGCTTGCGAGCGCCGGCGGGACATTGCCCAGCTTCACCACGTCGGAAGACTTCTACATCAGCTTCTTCGATGGCGTAACGAATCCGGTTGGCGTGACGCTCACAGTGATGAGCGCGGCGGCGGACATCCCGGCCCCGGTGCCGCTTCCGGCAGCCGGTCTTCTGCTGCTGGCTGGCCTTGGTGCAGCGGGGGTTGTCACCCGCTCCCGCCGGTCGGACGCCAAAGCCGTCTGATACCGAAAGATCCTTGCCGGGAAAGGCCGCCTTCGGGCGGTCTTTCCTTTTTGATGTTTCGCGCGCGAAACACCGGCTCAGCCCTTCTCCGTCGCCCGTGCCCGGACATAGCCCAGAAACGCCTTCCGGGCTGAGGCCAGCCGCGGCCGCCCCGTTGCCGCCCAGTAGCGCCGCCAGTCCGCCTCCAACGCGTAGATATCCCAGCCGGGAGCCAGTGCCCGCGCCTCATCGATCGTCTCAGGCGTGAGTTGCGGTGCGCCGAGCGGTGTGCGGGCCCGCTCCACCACCTCGCGGGGCGTGACGCGGAGAACGTCGCCCGTCTCCTCCGCCAGCGTGTAATCGGGCAGGGTATCGGCGGCAATCATGTCGCGGATCATCTTGCGAAACACCCGGCGGGGGGAGGCGGAGCCGGATTTCTTGTGCAGCACCTCTATCGACACCCGCCATTCCGGCTGGCGTCCGCAATGCTTGCGCGCCAGTTCATAGACCCGCCGCTCCAGCGGCTTCCTGAGCCGGAAGTAGTCCCGCGACAGCGTCAACACGGATTTCGACAGCACCGCCCGGTAGAGCCAGTCCGACAGCGTGACCGAGACGGAGATCATCCGCCCGCCCCTGGTATGCCGCACGATCTGCCAGGCCTCGATCATGCCGAAGCCGGTGGTTGTCTCCGTGTCGCCGGTGACGATGTTGGTGGTGATACGGGTGCCCGCCAGCCGCTCGAAGGCCTCGCGGAGCCGCTGGTAGCCGTCGCCCGACGCCTCCCGCCCCGTGGCCGCCATCAGGTCCGCCGCCTTGAGCCGGAGGTTCCGCGACACCGGACGTCCCGCGTTGATCGCCGCCATGAGCTGGCTCACGCAGAAGATCAGGATGTCCTTGTCGTGGATCGTGGCGAGACCGCGGACCGAGGGGGTCACCGTGATCTCCACCCCGTTATGGGCATAGGCGAGGATGCGCAGATCGGGCCGGGTGGAGAGCGAGAACATCGGATGCTCCATGCTCCCCAGATCGTCCTTGGGCAGGGCGTCGAAGATATCGGCCACGAAGAAGCCGCCCCCCGGCAGTTCGGCCGGAAGACCAGCAGCACCCGCATTGCCTGACACAGGCAGCGCATCCGCCTTGGGGGATCTGCGGCGGCGGGGAACGGCGGTCGTCATCTTCTCCCAACCCGGCTGCCGCCCGGCTCCGCGGCCTGTGCCGCGCCTGTCTTCCGCATCTGCCCGACCCTCTCCGGTCCCCTCTGACGGGGTGACTCGTTTCGTGGTTTCAATGACACCATAGAAAGCGCGCCTCCTTCCGTCCAGCGCCCCGGGAGAACCGGGTGCAGATCATGCCCCCTGCCAACCGTGGGATCGGAATCGCATCAGCGTGGTTTCCGAGTCGGAGAAACGGGGTTTCGGATTCACTTCGCTTCCGGCAACCCGCCGCTTACCCCATGAATTCAGGGCTTTGTGAAAGGCGCATGATCGCGTAACTATGAAATAACTCCATACTTAACCCGGCCTCGTGCTTCAGCCGTGACAAGCTCGCCACAAATGCCCGGAAAATCACGCGGGGACAGGCTGAAAAATCCCTTTATTTACTGAGAAAAATCCAGCGGTGTTCGCTTTTATGTTTCATGTGCCGCGTTTTGTGGTATGTCTTTAAAAAAGCGGTACATTGGTGGATAATCACCGCGACAAGGGCAGCCGACAGGCCCGCCCGGAGGGGCGCAGATGAGCACAGGACCGGAGGCCGATCCTCCCTATTTCAACATCTCGCCCGATGCGGCGCTGGCGGAACTGGGCGCGCCGGTGACCAGCCGCGGCTTTGCCGAGATCGCCTCCGCCTGTGCCCGCGGGCGGGAGGATCTGGTGGGCCGGGGTCTCGACGCGCAGGGGCAGAAACGGCTCCGGCTCTTCTCCACCTGGGAGATCACGAGATACCTGATCCCGGTGGCGCCCCAGCATTTCCGCCGGGTGCTGCGCCAGAACCCCGACCTGCCGCAGGGCGCCTCGGAGACGGAGGGCGGGGCCAAGTGGTTCACGCTGGACGAGGTGCTCAGGCTCCGCGCCCATTTCGCCGCCGAAGGCTCCCGCGCCAAGGAATACCTGCCCTACCGGCCCAAGGGGCAACCTGCAAAGATCGTCGCGGTGGCCAACTTCAAGGGCGGGGTCGGCAAGACCTCCACCGCCGCGCATCTGGCCATGTCCGCGGCGCTGGACGGCTACCGGGTGCTGGTGGTGGATCTGGACAGCCAGGGCTCCATGACCTCGATCTTCGGCGGGCAGGTAGCGGATGAATGGGGCACGGTCTTTCCGCTGCTCGCCCGCCATTACGCCCGCCACCTGCGCGTCTCCAACGCCGGACGGATCGACCGCGGGGAGGCGCCGATCCCGATCGACGACACACTGAACGAGGCGCTGAAGATCACCGCCGCCGATCTGGTGCGCCCGACCCACTGGCCGAACATCGACCTGATCGGTGCGCAGCTGAACCTCTACTGGGCGGAGTTCCAGATCCCCGTCTGGCGCATGGCCGCACGCGGCTGGAAGCTCTGGGACGCGCTCTCCGAGAGCCTCGCCGAAGACGGGGTGCTGGAGAAATACGATCTCGTCTTTCTCGATACGCCCCCCGCGCTCGGCTACCTGACGATCAACGGGCTGTCGGCGGCGGACATCCTGCTCGTCCCGATGGGCGCGTCGTTCCTGGAATTCGACTCTACGGGGCGGTTCTTCGACATGCTGCATTCCACCTTCGCCTCCATCGAGGAGGGGGAGAACGTGGCCGCCCGGGCGCTTGGCCGCCCGGAGCTCAGCTTCGAATGGGATGCGGTGCGCGCGCTGGTCACCCGCTACGATGGGGCGCAGCAAGCGGAACTGGCGGGGCTGATGCAGGCCTATCTGGGCCGCACGCTCTCCCCCTCGCGCCAGGGGTTCACCGCGCTGATCGGCCAGGCGGGGGAGCAGGTCGCCGGCATCTACGAGGCCGATTACCGCGATTTCAACCGCGACACCTACATCCGCGGGCGGGAAACCTTCGACGCCACCTATGCGGTGTTCAAGAAGCTGCTACTGGGTTGCTGGCGGCGGGATGAGCTGGCGTCTCGGGAGGCGGCGGAGTGATGTTTCGCGCGCGAAACATTTTTGGCCGTTCGGAGTTTTCGCGGGCCGGCGCAGGCGGCGCGATCCGCATGGTCAACTCACATCCGGCCCACAGACCGCTTGCTGCCGGATGTGGCGACGAATGGTTGGGGCAGACCCCGTTGCCGGCAGAATCCGCCGGGGCCAGAGAGGCCTCCGGAAGATATGATCTGCGGGCGCTCCGGGGGCGGTTGGAACGTGCAGTCGGCTGTGCAGGGGGCGAATCCTCGTCACGCGGCAGGGGCATGGGGGGACAAGGTGGCTCGTATCGCTTTGCGCGGCTTCACGCCCTCTCGCCGCTCCATGGTGCGCATTCCAGCGCCCGGCCCATGACGTCGGCGGATGGCTCTTACCGCCCTGCCAGTTGGCCTGCTCGGTTTGATTTTTCCCCTTGGCCTGCCTGCCCTGACGGCCACCCAATTCCTGATGTTTCGCGCGCGAAACATTCCTGACCCGGAGGACTCTCATGGCCCGCAAGCGCCTCACCCTGCCCTTCGCCGCCGAGCCTGATCCGGCCGATCTGCCAGAGGGCCTGCCAGAGGCCCCGCTGGAGACGAAGGCCATGCCCTTCGGTCCGGCTTCCCGCGCCGTCTCCTCCGTGACACCCCCTCCCTCCCCCGCCGCACCCGCGCCGCGCCCGCCGCCGATCTCCCGCATCGCGGCGGAGACGGCGGCCACCGCGGCGCTGGAGGCGCTGGCAGGGGAAGTGGCTGAGGCCCGCGCCGCGGGTCGGATGGTGGAGGTGCTGCCGCTTGACGCCATCGACACCGGCCATCTGGTGCGCGACCGGGTGAGCTTCGACGGCGAGGAATTCGACGCGCTGGTGGAAAGCTTGCGCGCCCATGGTCAGCGCGCCCCGGTGGAGGTGATCGACCTTGGCCCGGATCAGGAGGGGCGCCGAGGTCAGCAGGGCCGAGATCGGGCCCAGGATCACAGCCAGAGCGCGGCGGATACCGCCGGCCGGGGCAGGGGGACAGGAGAGGGCGAGACCGCCCGCCGCTACGGCCTGATCTCCGGCTGGCGACGGCTCTCCGCGCTCCGGCGGCTCCATGCGGAGACGGGGGAGGCGCGGTTCGCGACCGTGCTGGCCCTGCTGCGGACACCCGAAAGCTCCGGCGCCGCCTATGTCGCCATGGTGGAGGAGAACGAGATCCGCGCGGGCCTGAGCTATTATGAGCGTGCCCGCATCGCCGCCAAGGCGGTGGAGGCGGGCGCCTTCGCTGACCGGGGAGAGGCGCTCCGCACCCTTTACGCCACGGCGAGCCGGGCCAAGCGGTCGAAGATCGGCTCCTTCCTCAGCCTCTACGATGCGCTGGACGGTAGCCTCCGCTTCCCGGCCGCGATCGGCGAGCGGCTGGGGCTGCAACTGGCGCAACGGCTGGCGGAGGACCAGGAGGCGGGGGTCGCCCTGGCCCGTCTTCTGGCCAGAGGGGAGAATGCAGATCCGGCCATGGAGCTGAACACTCTCGCCCGATGGGCAGAAGGATCGCAACCCGCTCCCCGCCAGAAGGCCGCCGCACAGGAGATCCTGCCCGGCCTTGCCATGACGGGCAGCACAGGGCGCATCGTCCTCACCGGCTCGTCAGTGACTCCCGCGCTCCGAGCACGGCTCGTGGAATGGCTGCGCACGGAGGGCTAGCAACTGTGCTTATCGTCCGCAGGCTGCTCACCATCACAAACCTCGAAACGAGCAGAGCCGCCTCGGCGCGGCAGGTAAATACAGTTGCCGTTTCGCGCGCGAAACGCTGAGGCTAATCGTTTCACAAACGAAATTCAGAAGATTCATGTTTCGCGCGCGAAACATTTCCGGATTAAGGAGAGGCTCCTGCACGATGGGAGCCGGATCCAGCGGCGCGGGAGAGCACAGGAGGATGGTTCTCAGGGGGATGGTCTCGCGATCACCTGCTTATGCCACTCTCCTGGGGTCGTCCGAAGGCAACATGGTGCTGCAAGAGAGCGGTTTTGCCTGCCAATTTTAGAGTGACCGCGGGACGGGAAAGTGATTTGCATTGCCTTTCCAAGGCGTCAGTCTGAGACGGACGGGCCTGCCGCTCCCTGCCGGGCCGCCAGATGCGGACGCTGACGCCATGATCCTTTCCCCCTTCCTCCGTCGCCGGAGGGCAATCGACGGCCTTACCGGGGCGGGGCATCACCTTCCGACGGAAAGAGGGGGCGCGGGCCATGTCCGCCTGCCTCCCGCAGCCTTGCTGGTCGCGCTGCTCGTCACCTTTCTGGCCGCGCTGCCGGTGGCGATGCGCCCCGCAGCAGCCTCCCCACCTTCGGGGCAGGTCGCGACGCCGGTGGCGATGGAAACCTTTACTGTCAGCTCATCCGACGGAACGGTGCAGATATCCGGCCTGATGCCAGAAGGATCGCGGATCGGCTATACTTCCGACCCGCAGCGTCAGGCCGTCATCGTGCCGCCTGCGGGGGGGGTCGTGCGTGTTGTCTCGCGCACCCCTGCGACGACGACCGATGCCTACGGGCGGACGATCCATGGTGCCACGCTCAATCCCGGACCCGACCGCCGCGGATACGATCAGCGGGCCAAGTCCCAGGACAGCCGTGTCAACGCCATGCATCAGCCCGATGCGGTGGCGCATTTCCCGCTCGAGATGCGGCGGGGGGATATACTGGTTGCGGCCCGGTCTCATATCCGGCGCGCCGGGGCGTCCGGCACGTCGCTGGTGGATGAATACTTCAGCCTGATGATCGCCGATACCCTGCCCGGCGCCAACGACTTCGCACCCCCCGTGAACCGGGCGGAGGTGGGGCCCATCGTTCTGGAGCGGGTGGACGTGGATCGCATCCTGCGCACGCTTCCGCGCCATTCCGCAGCCGGCACCCGGCCGCCACGCGATCTCGATGCCTATCTAGCGCGGGCGGAGAAGTTTCAGGCATCGCTCGGCACGAACACCATTCCGGGAAACGGGGCGGAGCAGGGCGGTTTCCGGGAATACATGCCCTATGGCACGGGGGTGGAGGACAGCAATTACGGGCGGGAGGTGGCGGCGATGCAGGCAGGGATCCTGCCCCTCCTGTGGACCGACGCCGGCTCTCCCGAGCAGGTCCGGCGTGCCGTGCACGCGGTGATTTCATGGGGAATTCAGGTCCGCGGCATCGATCTCGGCCCGAATGGCGGGTTGTGGTCCTTCATGTTCCCCATGGTCTATCTCGAGCAGCATTGGGCAGGGGCGGATCTCTCGGGGTTCATCATCGGGGACCGGGGGGAAAGCTCTCCCGCAGGAGGCAACATCCTCGGCCAGTATTATGTGGAGACGGCGGAAAGCCTCGCACGGTACCGCACCCCGCATGAAAGCCTGGATCTGCCATTGATTACTCACATTCGCACTGTTGTCAGCGTGGCGGGGCCGAAAGTCACCATTTCCAACAGCGAGACGGAACGGCCGAACAGCAACATGAGCAAGGGGGGGCTGGCAGGCCTGCTGCTGAAATCCGTCGACGGCGCGAAAAGCGCCCGGATCTCCCAGCCTCGCGGGGGCAACGTGAGGGGCGATATCACCCTGACCCTCATGGGAGGCAACCCCTTCCGTCCCGGTGATCGGGTCTTCATGTCGGAGGACGGGACGCTGAAACCCGGTGATCCGAACTGGGCGATCCGCTGGGGCACAGATACGCGCAGCGCGCGCCAGGCGGACAATCCCTCGCCATTTGCGGATTACCGGGTGATCGCGACAGGGCTGGAATTCGTGATGGCGGCGCAGGCACTGGGAATCGTCCAGCCGTCCTGGAAGGCGAGCCTTGTGGAATATGCCCGCCGCACCGTTCCGCCCGTGGGGCGTGAGTTCGGCAATTACCCCTCTGCGCAATGGCCCTATCCGCATATCTCTGAGGATGAGGTGACAGGGCACAACAACCCGCGCGACACATGGGGACTGCGCCTGTGGCGCAAGCATTGGGCGGAACTGGCCCGAATTCCGCAGATCCCCGCTTCGGCAGAGTGAGGGGCCATCTTCGTGGCGGGGTCGTGATGGCCTGAGGGCCGATTGCCCGGCAAGGCCGGTCAGCGCAAGCGTCCCTCGCCATCCGGGGTGACATCGGGTTGGCTTCGGTTCCCCAAGGCCCCGATCCGTGCTCCCAAGTGCTCCATCAGGCCCTTTGGCGCGCGGAACAGCCAGGGGGCAAAGCGATCCGTGATCTGCCGCAGCGCGATGGCCAGAGCGACACAGGCGAGCGTCACCGCCGGTACCGCCCATATGGAACTGTAGGAATAGCCCTTCGCCATCTTCAGCAGCGGGCCCACCATCGCGAAATGCAGCACGAAGATCTCAAGCGACCGGCTCCCGACGAAAGTGAAAGCGTTCTGCACGACGGCAAGATGTTTGGAAATCAGGATCGATGCCGAAAGGATCAGCGCCACGCCCGACAAGGATAGAAGGAAGACGAGGTCCAACCGGGAGGCGAGCAAAGCGACCATCAGCGCGGCGGTCAGAGCGATCCACGGCCAGCGGTACAGCGCGGAGACCATCTGCCGACCATACCAGACCGCGAAGAAGAAGAATGTCCCGTATTTGACAACGCTGCGCTGGTGGGTGGAAAGGCTGACCCAGAAATCCTGCGGCAGATCGTGGTACGCAAGCAGCGAAAGGGCCAGAGACAGCGCAAGGGCCAGCGTCTTATGCCTGCGCAACAGATAGGAGAGCAGCCGGTAGATGATCAGCCCCCAGATGAACCAGAGGTGGATCTCCGGCCTGTACCAGGAGGTCAGGATATAACTTGGCGGGCGGCCCTGAACCAGGGTGTAGATCACCGTCCACAGTCCGCATATCCACAGCAGGTCCAGAATCTTCCGGCGGAAGAAGTCTTCCCATGTGCCCGACAGGGAATGGGCAACACCCCGAAATCAATAGCTCCTGAGCCTAGAGGAAAGCCTCGGCCCCTACTGTCGCGCCAAAGCCAGCCCCGGCACGCCGGTCTGCCGGCAGGCCATCAATCCGCGCTCCGGGGAGAGCCGGAGAAGACGCGCCATTCGCTTGCCAATGTCGGGCTGTCGCTACGCCATCTCGGCCTGCCGATCCTCTATCCCCGCCCGGGATACGGGGCGATCATGGCGGCGGCGCTGGGGCGGCTGGACGCGGCGGGGGCAAGGGTTCTGCAGGGCTGCCGGATCGAACGGCTTCGGATCGGCCCGGAGGACGTGCTGGCCGAAACTGCGCGGGGCCCCGGTCCGGGCCCGGCGGCTCCTCATGTCCTCGCGCGCGCCCATGCGCCGATCGCGGGGGTGGATCCGCTCCGGCAGGATTGCCTGCGCGTCCGCACCTTCAGCGCCGTCCTGCATCTGGAAGGGCCGCCGCCCGATTTCGCGGGCTATGTGGAGGTGATCGGCCATGGGGTGGTAAAGCGCGCCCGGAATGTCACGGGCTTTGCCGTGCCCGGGGTCATGGCGGGCCGGTCGCTGGTGACGGTCCAGTTCCGCGAGGATCCCCGGATCGCCGATCCTGCCCTGCTGGGCGAAGAGGCGCGCAACTGGCTCGTACGGCTCGGCCTTCTGGGGGAAGCCGGGTCATCGGCACGCATCGGGACGATTTCGATCTGGCGACCTTGTCCGTACGGGCGCTGACCGCGATTGAGGCGCGTCACCCGGACAGGGTCACGGTGCTCAGGACGGTCGATCTCGGGGATCAGGGTTACGACGTGGCGCCTGCCCCAGCCCGCCTGCCCGTTGCCCGCGGGTTTCCCTGACGGCCCTCCATCCGCGCCACAGTGCGAACCCCGTCATCACCCCCGCGAAGTTCATGATCAGGTCGTCCACGTCGAACAGCCGGTAGGGGCAGGGGTAGATGCCCCAGTTGCCGGTGATCTGGGTGAGTTCGATCCCCAACGTAAGCGTGGCGGCAAAGATCGCCGCCAGCAGCCACCGCCCCGTCACCTGCGCGAGGGCGAGGCCAATCACCATGCAGACCAGATAATTCATGATCGTGGAGGCCACGGTGAGATTGGTCACCCACGCAGAGAACGGCGCGCCTGTTCTGATCAGCCGGTTGAAGGAGGGCAGGAAGTGAAACGGCTGAAGCTGGGTATGCACCGCGCCCGGCACACAAATGAATGTCGCCCGATCGGGAAAGGGATAGAGGGCGAGGGTGACCATGAACAGCGTCGACAGCAGCAAAAGCAGCCCACCCCTGCCGATCCGTCGCCCCGCAAGCCGCAGCACCAGAGCCACGCATCCGGTGATCAGGGTCGCATAGACAAGGGCCATTGCCAGATAGGCCGCGATCTGGAGGGAGGTCATGGTTTGGCTTTCCGTCTGTCTGGGGCGCATGGCCCTTTTGCGCGGGGGAGGCAGGCGCGATGATCAGCATATCGCCACAGGCAGCCGCCGTCAGGGGGGACGGTCACTGCGTTCGGTCACGGCGGATCACGGCTGCGTTGCCGCGCTCATCCGGGGCGCTACCCGAAGGTGGTGCTTGGGGGACTTGCGATGGCGGGGCGAGGGATGGTTTCGCTGGCCGGGATAGTCCCGGCGCGACTGGCCGCCGTGCCCGGACTTGAGGAACCCCGCCCTGTTTCGCGCGCGAAACCTCAGGCCGTGGAGCCGCCGTCCACCGTGACGACGCTGCCGGAGACCTTGCCGCCATCGGGGCCGAGCAGATACATCACCGCGCCCGCCGCATCGTCCGGGTCGGGCAGGCCGAGGGGCGCGCGGCGCTTGATCGAGTCCATCTTGTCGGACGGAATGCCGAGGCTCATCTCCGTCACCATGTATCCCGGCGCCACGCAGTTCACCGTGATCCCCCGCTTGCCGAGTTCGCGCGAGAGCGAACGCGTGAACCCTTCCAGCCCCGCCTTGGTCGCCGCATAGGCGGCCAGCCCGTTGAACCCGGTGGAGGCGATGATGGAGGAGATCGACACGATCCGCCCCGCCCGCGCCGAGAGCATGGAGCGGGAGGCGTATTTCGCGAAGACGATGGCGGAGGTGAGGTTCACGTCCATCATGTACTGGATGTCGGTCAGGTGCTGGGTGGCGAGCACCCCGTCCATGCCGATGCCGGCATTGTTGACCATGCCCCAGATCGGCCCGTGCCGGTCCACCGTCTCCCGGATGAAGGGGGGGATCGCGTCCAGCTTGCTCACGTCGAACGGATGGAATTCCACCTTGTCCCCGCCGTATTCGGTGATCAGCGCTTCATAGGCCGGGGTCAGTTTCCGCGACAGGCCGACGAGCCGGTAGGACGGATCCGCCGCCACCCGGCGGGCGATGGCAAGGCCCAGACCTTGCGAGACGCCGGTGACGATGACAGTCTTCAGGGGGGTCGTCATGAGTGGATCAGGCCTTTACTTGGGAACGGACGATCTTGCCGGCGGCATTCGTCTCCAGATGATCGACGAAGCGCCACATGGCGGGCACGGCCTCACGTTCGAGATGGGCCTGTGCATGGGCCAGCAGCTCCCGCTTCAGCGCCGCACGGTCGGCGGCGGGATCGGCGGGGACGATGGTGGCGACGAGCAGGTTGCCGGTGATCGGGCTGGATTTCGCCGCGACCTGGGCAAGGCTCACCCGCGGATCGGCGGTCAGCACCGCCTCCACCCGTTCGGGATAGACCTTCACGCCGCCGACATTCACCACGCCGCTGTCACGCCCGAGGAAATGCACCCGCGCGCCCTCCGCATCGGGCCGGATCTCCACCCGGTCGCCGGAGCGGACATAGCCCTCCGCATCGATGTCGAGCTGGTTGTCCCCCAGATAGCGGGTCCGGTGCGCCTCCGGCGGGCGAAGCCAGAGCATCCCCTCCTCCACCCGCATGGCAAGGCCGGCGGGAGCCTCGGCGGAGAGATAGCTTTCGGGGAAGCCCGCCCGCCCGTCGTTCACGGCAAAGCCCACGCCGATCTCGGTCGAGGCATAGATATGCGTGACGCGGGCCCGGGGAAAACGTGCGCGGATCGCGTCCAGCACCGTCTGTTCGGCGATCTCGCCGCCCAACGTGATCTGGCGGAGGGGCAGTTCCTCCGCCCCCGGCGCCATGAGGAGCCGCCGCCAGAGCGTCGGCGTCGCGGAAAGGTGGGTGACACCCGCCGCCGCCATCTCTGCCACCTGCGCGCCAAGGGCGGCGTCGCGGTCGATCGCGGCCAGCGTGCCATGGCCGGTCATCGCCTGCAGGCCGACCTGCATCCCGGCAAAGCGGGTCATGTCGTAGAGCAGCCCCCAGACCGGCAACGCCTCCGGCCGCGTTCCCCGAACGGAACGGGTCAGCGAGGCCACGCTGTGGGTGACGATCTTCGGCACGCCGGTCGTGCCCGAGGTTGTCATGAGCCAGAGGGTGGCGACGGGCGGGGCATCCCCCGCCGGACCACGCGCCGCCTCCGGCGTGAGGATGGGGAGGGGAGTTTTGCTCAGACCGGAACCCGGTGCGGGCTGTCGTGCGGATTGTGGGTGCCCAGACTGTTGGGAGCCAGACTGCTGAGGGCCAGACTGCGGGGCGGCAGACTGTAGGTGCGCTGATTGCGGGGGAAGAGCCGCCGCAGTCGCCACCGTGTTTGTCCCCTTTACCGCAGCATTTGCTGCGGGCGCGGCGGCTGCTTCAGCCCCGGACGCTGGTCCAGACACTGGGCCGGATGCCGGGCCAGACACTGGAGCCGCCGCTCCGGCGGTCGTCCCGCTGCCCTGCGCCGGCTCGGACGCCTGCCCAGGGGTCGGTCCGGCGGCCTGCGCTGTGGGCGCCCCGGGGATCGGCCCGATGTTTGGTCCGGTATTTGATGCAGTATTTGATCCGGCGGCGGCACCCGTTGCGAGGCCCGATGTGGCATCCGCTGCGGGGGCGTCCGATACAGCTACAGAGTCATCCGCTGCGGCGGAAGCAGGGCTGACTGCCAGAAGCTCCTCCCGGTCGGTGACGATATGGGTGATCCCCGCCACCTCCGCCAGCGCCGCGACCACCTCGGGCGAGAAACTGTAGGAGGTGAGCAGCAGCGCCTCCACCCCCCCGTCGAGCGCGACGAGCGTGCGCGCCAGCGCCCCGGTGTCGTGAATGGAGAGCAGCACGCGCGCTGAGGGCGGAAGCCCTTTCGGCCCCTCCGCCAGCGCTTCGGCGACGGTGACATCGCGCGCGCCTTCCCGGATCAGCACATCCGTTCCCGGACGTGCCGCCAGCATTTCCCTGAGTGTGGCCATCATTGCACCGGCAAACCGTTCAGAAATCATGCAGACGGCAATTCTCCAGCCTGCCCTCCCGCTCAGACGGCGGGGCGGTACTTGTCGTAGAAGGCCACGAATTCCCCGAAGGTGCGGGGGTAATAGGCATCCTCCGCGATGGTGAACGGGTCGTAGCCCAGCTCCTCCTCCAGGGTGGAGACGAAGATGGCGAAGCCGAGGCTGTCCAGGCCGCTTTCCAGCAGGACGGTGTCCTCGGCCAGCTCCGGCGCGGGCTGGCCCGGCACTTCCACGTCCCAGACGTCGTTGAAGACTTTACGGATGGCGGCGTTCAGGTCGGCATCCTTGTCCACGATGGCGTTCATGTTGTTCTCCTTGCAAGGCCGGGGGAGGTCCGGCCGTTTGATCAGTGGGCGACGGGGCTGTCGTTGCCCTTGTCGAGACGGATGCCCCATTTGCTAGTGACGATGTTCTGTTCCACGACCTTGCCCGGATTGCCCATTACGACGCTGTTCGGCGGAACGTCGCGGACAACCACTGTGTTGGGAGAGATGATGCAGCCATCCCCCACCTTCACTCCGGCAAGAATGATAGCATTGAAGCCCAGAAAGCAATTCCTGCCCACATAAGTGTCCTTCCACGTTCGGGTGACGAAGTCGTGGGTCAGAATTGCTGCACCGCCGGTAATCGCGGTGTAATCGCCGATATGCACACCCTTCGGGTTGGTCCGGTCCAGCCGCGCGCCACGCGAGATGCGGACATGCTCTCCCAGATCCATGCCATAGAGGTGACGGTATTTGAATTCGGTGATCTTGACGAGGATCTTAAAGAGGCGGGTTCTGATTTGACTGAAACCTGACACTGGGCGGCACTCTCAAAAAACAATGACTTGAGTGTGCCGAAACTTATCAAAGTATACAAGGGACCTCTCCGCCTGAGGGCGTTGCATAGGCGGCAACGAGCCGTTTCCAGCAGGCCGGATGCCCGGGAAATGGTCTCACATGGTACCCTTCCGGTTGCATTCCGTGCTGAACGGCCTGCCGCGGTTCCCCTCGGGCAGTCCTCCGAGGGCAACTTCCCGCCCCGCCTTCCGGTCGCCGATTCTGTTGCTGCAATGCAGCATTAACAGGCTTTCCGGGGCGGGGTGAGGGGAGGGCCACCCTGTCTGTCGTGTTGCCTCTCCTGACCTGCGGAGCCGATTTGAGCGAGGCGGTGGCCGTTGCGGCAACGGGGAGGGGGAGCGTACGCCCCGCCAACGTTCTGCTTATCCGGAAGAGGTAGCTTGCCCGTTCATTGCACCGGATCCCGGGTTTCCGGGGTCCGTATCTGGGCAGGAGATTGAAATGGGACGGCAGTGGAAGCGAATCGCCCCCCGGCTGGGGATCGCCCCGGCAGGTGGATATCCGGCGGGAACTACCTCGTGGCACAGGGCGGGGAGGCTCGGAGCGGCATGATCCATATCGGAACCTCTCTCACCCGTCTGATCAGCACCGGGCGCGGCGGCAGAAGCATCACCCCTCCCGTAGTGCCAGAATTCTATCCGGACGTGCCGCCTGTTTCTCTGGCGGCGGGGGCGGGCTCGCTGAAATTCCCCGAAGGCAACTGGAACGTGCACACCGGGCGGGCGGGTCTGACCGGATGGAAGGGCCTGCTCCATCAGGGCTGGAGCGAGGTCTTTCCCGGCTCCGGCACACCCTCTGCGCTCTTCGCCATGGTGCGCCTGCCGAGGGACAAGCGGGACGGGCCTTATACAAAGGCGATCCTGGGGCGCGAGGGCAGCGGCGGAAACCGCATTCGGCTTGCCTACGGCAATCCGAACAATTCCACTTCCACCTCCCGTAACCGCTTTCAGGGCTATCAGTACGGCGCGGGCGGGGCGAGCGTGAACCTGCGCAGTGCCCCCTGGACGGAGGATGCCGCACTGGTCGTCTTCTGGCATGACGGGACGGACCGGTGGGGGGTGGACTGGTATTCGCTCATCGATGGCACGCGCCATGCGGGGGATGTCTCCAGCCTCACCGGGGTGAACCCCTCCGGTGCAGCCCTGTCGGGCTTTACCATCGGGGGCGCGCAGACCATGACCGCCTTCGCCACCGATACGAACCCGCTGGTCGAGGAGTTGTGGGACGGGGAGATTGCGCTCGTCGGCTATCTGAACGGCACGGTCGCCCCGGCGGAATGGGCCGAACTGGCCCGTGGCGCCCGCCCGCAGGACGTGCTGCCGGTCCCGGCCGTCCGCTGGATACGGGAGCTTGACGGCACGGCGGCCAGCCTTGCCGCCCCTGCCTGGGCCACGGCAGACAGGACGCGGCCAGCGGTGCCCGTCGCCGATGCCTCCCCCTCTGCCGGAGGAACGATGCTCCTTCCCGGATCGACGCTCCGCCCGCAGTCGGCCACGCGCTTCGTGACCTTAGACCAGAGGTCGGCGGGTATGGTCTTCGGACTGAAACCGGGAGAGACCAAGGCATCCGTGCCCTTTTCTGGGCGCGCCTCCGGGCCGGTGGAAATCCGCGTATTCGAGGCAGAGACCGGCAGGATCGTCCGCGACTGGGTCCAGATGCCCGCTCCGGAAAACGGGGTCTGGAGCGGACGGGTATCGCTGCCGGAAAGCGCGAACGGCTGGCTTTTCGCCGATGCGCGGCTGGTGGGGGCCCCCGATGTGATCGCCCATGCGCGCAGCGAATTCGGCGTGGGCTACAAGTTCATGATCATGGGACAAAGCCAGACGGCGATGCCCATGGTGAACATGACGACGCGGCTCGCGCTGGAACCGGGCACGGCGATGAGCGGCTCTGTCGCGACGCTGGTCAACCTCGGCCTGCGGCGTATCCTTGGCGCGGAGGCGCGGCGTCCGGTGATGGGGCGGA
Organism: Haematobacter missouriensis; assembly: GCF_000740775.1. GTDB lineage: Bacteria > Pseudomonadota > Alphaproteobacteria > Rhodobacterales > Rhodobacteraceae > Haematobacter > Haematobacter missouriensis. The sequence continues at coordinate 44,447 of NZ_JFGS01000028.1, forward strand.
TCGGCACGGGAGTGGGATTCGCGCCGAGCGATGGTTTCGTGACCTTCCTGAACCAGTTCCGCCGGATGAAGCCGAAGACCCCTGTCATGATCCTCAACGAGGCGGTCTCCGGCACCTCCATGCGCGCGCTTCTGGCGGGAGAGGTCGATACGGCCACCGATCGGCAATGGGCCGACATCACCGACAAGCTGGACCTCTGGGGCCCGGATGTGACGGCGGTGCTGTGGAACTGGCTGATGAACGAAGGCGCGATGAACGGCAGCAATGTCGTGCCCCTCATGTCGGCCATGTTCCTGCCTGATCACACAGGTGACATGGCGCATTCGCTGGCGCGGGATCTGGAGCCGGGCTGGACGCTCGGCGTGCTGGGCGGCGACCGGGAAAGCCGGATCACCGGGCGCGAGGGCATGCGCGCCGCGCGAACCGCCTTTGCCCATGGCAACGGTTTTACCCTGGGGCCGGTCGTTTCCGATTACCGGATCGAGAATGCGGGTGGCCCCCATCCGGGCAAGCAGTTCACCAATCCTGGCATTCTGGGTTACACGCCGCCGGAAACCTTCGATCACGGCATCCCCCGCTTCATGCAGCGCATGGGGGTGATGGCGCTCCAGACGGTCGGCGCGCTTTCGGATGTGACCGTGCATCCCTACTACGCCAATCCCCGGTTCAGCGCCGATCGGCGGAAGATCCTCATCGACGTGATGGCAGTGAACGGAGGCCGGATCTACAGCCCCGCGCCCGCTGCGCTCAGATCATGGTATGTGAAGGAGGAAAGCGACCCTTCCTTTGTCAGTACGGTGGAGAAAGGCGCCCAGGCCGTGCTCAACACCTCTGTCAGCCCGCCGCAGGTGGAGATCACCCGCGCCTCCGGGAGCTGGGGGCCGGGCGTTATCGTTCAACGCATGGACGATGGTGAGAAGCGGGCCGACAACGACGGGACGGCCGAAGATGCGATCCATTCGGGCGGCATCTATGAGGACTGGGCACAGGACCCGCTGGGGTTCGGCTTCCCCGTGGTGGGAATGCGGGATGAGAACGGTCTCTGGCGCAATCTGTTTGAACTTATTGTTGCCTAAAGTGAGACAATAACCGGACCATTTCCGACCCAATTCTGATGCGCATGCAGAAAGAAACGGTTTCCTGGGGCTGAGCGATTTTTCGCCCGTGACGCGGAGAGAACCGGTGGAGAGGGAGGTTGACCGTTCAGTCAGCGCTTTGCTGCCACTTCCGGTCATGGCGCCTCTTTGCGGCGGGTGGTCTTCCGCCCGCCCGTCCCTGTCACAGCCGGGGACTGGCTCGCCGGGCGCCTTGGCCGAGGGCGTAGCCGAATGTGGTGATCTTTCTTCCGCCTGCCTTCATGAGACGGAAAACCATTATAGTCTTCTCTCGCACAAATGGTCCCCTCGCCTGTATTGGGCAGAGGTGGAAAAAGATTGCAGCTCCACGCTTGGGCAGTGTGCAACCCGATAAGGAACAGTTCCCCATGCTGAAAGCAATGCGCGAGAAAACGCTCACGAGATGACCGTTTCGCGAAATATTGCCAGATCTTCTGCAGATGAGCCATTCTGCATTGCGGAATATGTCTCGGCTATTATTTTTGTTGTGGAAATAAAACCGTAAGTTGTTCACCATGAGTATGTTCAACTCTAGGTAGATCTTCGGGAGCAGGCGGAGACGATATGGCGATCAAACTTGTAGATTCGGTTGATGATTTGCTTTCGGCTCTCCGCGTCGTGAAGGGCGGGGATACGATCCTTCTGGCGGATGGAGATTATGGATATCTCTACCTTTCCAAAGGTTTGAAAGGGCAGCTTCTGGATTATGACAGCACCGTAACGATCGCGGCGCTCAATCCGGGAAAAGCGACCTTCTCCAAGATGGATGTGCGCGGGGCCAGCAATCTGGCTTTCGATGGCCTCGATGTCTCCAACTCGCTCCAGATCTGGTATAATTCCAGCAATGTGGCGGTAAAGAATTCCAACATCACCACCCTGACCGTTCGCGATACGCAGGGCGCCGACATTTCCGGCAATACGCTTGGTGGAGGGAACTTCGGCCTTATCCTGCAGGCTGCATCCGACGTGTCTGTCCGGGGCAACTATATACATGACGTGACCGAGGACCTGGTTCGAATCGTCGGAAACAGTCATGACGTTGTGGTCGAGAACAACCTTATCTCCGATACTGTCGCCCGTGCACCGACCCATCCCGATCTCATCCAGATGTTTGGCCTGAATGGGGCCACGCCGCATGACATCACGATCCGCGGCAATATCCTGCACGACGATCTCTCCACAGGATCGGTGACACCTCAGGGCATCTTCATGAACGGCCCGATGGGGGCTTCGGGGTTCAAGGATATCCTGATCGAGCAGAACCTGATCTGGACGCAGCATATCAACACGATCTACGTCAACGGGGCGGACGGGAACTTTGTCATTCGCGACAATTCCTTGATCGCCACGCAGTGGAGCAACGGCGCCAATATCCGTCTTGCCGGTTGGAACAACGAAGGTATCAGCGTTACCGGCAACGTCTCCCGCGCCATCGGGGATGAGGGACATGGGACAACGGCCTGGAACAACTACTATTTCGGCACTGGCAAGTGGTCCAATGCCACGGGCGATCAGACCGACATCTTCCAGAGCCCGCAGTATATCGGCTGGAAGAGCTTCCTGCCTGTCGCCGGATCGGCCATTGATTTCGGCAGCGGCTACGGCGCTCAGGAAAGGCTGAAGGAGCTGCTGGCGGGCGAACACAACGACTTCGGCGTGACCCGTCTGGTGATGGAGGAAACGGATGACTTCAGCTTCAAGGGGCACAGCAAATCCTGGTTCCGTTTCGCTGAGAGCGACACGCTCAACCTCGATGAGGCGACGGTTTCGCTGACCTTTTCGGCCAACGCCGCCTCTGGCCCGCGCACCATCCTGTCCAAGGATTCCGTCGGTCTCGACAATGGCTTCGCAGCCACAGTGGACAACGGGACGCTCACTCTCCGCTTTGAGGATGACAGTGGCGTCAAGACCATCGTTCATGACGGAATTGCCGCGAAAACGAACTATAACCTCGTCACGTCCTTCGACGACGGCAAGGCTGAGGCTTGGCTGGATGGGCAAGCCATCGGGCAGGTGCAGACTGGGATGGACTGGGCCAAGAACCGCTCCGATCTGATCCTAGGCGCTGACGGGGGGCTTTCAAAGCACGGGCTGAAATCGTTCTTCTCGGGGACCATCGGAGATCTGCGCATCTACGATCAGGGAATGACCTACAGCCAGCTGTCGGCACATGTCGATGCGCGGGAAAGCTATCTCGCGGCGGTCGAGGCCTCCAAGGATACGGCGCATAAGGTCTTTTATCATGGCGGGATCACCGATTTCAAAAACACGGTGAAGAACGCCATCGTCACCGAGGCCGACGACAAATTCGCCACGACGGAAGGAACGGTGGCGCTGAACTTTCGTCCCGAACTGGTGAATGGTGGAAGGGGCCTCCTATCGCGGGATTCCGCGGGGCTGGGGGACGGGTTCCACATCGCCATCAGCAACGGCAGCCTCGTCGTCAAGTTCGAGGATGACAGCGGCACGCAATCTCTCCGCTATGAAGGCGTCGAGCGCTACAAGGATTATTCCGTCGTGGCGAGCTTTGGAAATGGTGTAGCGGATGTGTGGGTGAACAACACTCATCTCGGCCAGGTTGAGACCAATATGGACTGGACCCACAATTCCGACAGTCTCGTTCTCGGAGCGCTCAACTCCAACAGTGCGGCTGGGACGACATCTGCGATGCACGGCGCATATTTCGGTGCACTCAACGGGGTTCTCATCCTGGACGAAAGCATGACGCCACAGGAATTGGCTGCCTATATCGATGCCCATCCCCTGCTTCTCGTCTGAAACGGCCCCGTGATACCATTGGTGTCATGGGACTTCATTCAGGAACCAGCTGCAAGTCACTCAACAGGCTGCTGAAAAAGTCCTGAAGTGTCACGCTATGCGCCGGAAATCGGAAGATCGGCCCGGAAACGCCCGGAAATATATGGATTTCCGGCTGGATTTCGTCAGATGGCGAACGATTTCCACTCCAACACATGCCAGAAAGCGTTTTTCAGCAGCCTGTTAATGTGTATTCCAACGGGAATACGCGGAAAGAAATGCCGTTTTCGCCGGTGAGACATTGCCGGTGAGATATTCCCGTCTTCCGGGCGGGTTTTCCGTCTCAAAGATCCCGGCGGTTCTCGGAGCTGCAGGTATCGGAGCGGATACGTCTCAGAGATCGATCAGTATCCTGCCCCGCAATTCAGGCGGACAGCCCCGTCCGCAGACCGAATTCTCAGGTCGATAAGCGCTCTCATCCGGGCCCATCATGATGCCCCCTATGACGAAGGCGATGAGCAAGCAGATGGTGGCAATCTTGTCCTGCCGCTCAAACTTGGTGAGCAAGGTGATGAACGCAATTACAAGGCCTGCAACCAGCAGTGAAACGACCGCCATCATTTTCCGATCACCTTTGCAAAGGCAGTTTCCCGGTGCCCCGGTTGCTGAAATACCGGTGCCCTGCAGTGTTGAGAGACGATATCCGCATGCGTCCCAGCACACTCCATCGTGCTTACCCGACCCCAGCCGGCGCTTCTGTCGCGCCGCGAGGGGACCACTCTCTTTCCGCTGAATTTCACGTCCTGCATGTCATCCTTGCGGTTCTTACAATTCCGGCCTGAAAAATCGCGTACGGCTTTGGAGCGGCGGTGGCAGGTTCGCCTTCTGTCTATCATGAGAGCGCCTTTCATGCCAGCGGGCAATACCTTGATCTCGCCTGCCGGAGAGTGATCCGGGTCAGATATGGCGCACCCATTCGAGAGGACGGGAAAGGTTCGGCCCGAAGCCACGCCGCAGCCAGACATGACTGTGATCTGCCCATCGGGTGGTGGCGGGACAGCCTGCAGCCGCCACCTGTAGTTGTGGTGATTGATCTTGTGCGACAGCCTGATATTCAGAAAAAGGCCGGACATCCCGACCGGCAGGATGAAGGAACCGACCCAGTGCCTGTAGACAACAGCTCCTCTTCTTCACCGGGTGTTCACAAGAAGCGCACCTCGAAACCGAAGCGCCTTCTGCGCCTCATCCTGACCACCTTCGATCCGCGCGCCTGGGTACATATGCTGAAGGTAGTCAATTACTACAACTATACCCATGTCGCTCCCATGCGGACCCTGCGCGGGCGGATCGGCCCGCGTCCCGAGATCGCGCCGAACGCCTCCATCGCGAACCCCGAAAACATCACCGCCGGTAGGGTGCTGCATCTCGGCTCCGGCGCCTTTCTCTGGGCCGGTCCGTCGGAGAAGGGGCGCGTGGTTATCGGAGATGATGTGACTTTCGGCCCGCGGGTGATGCTGACGGCTGCGAACTACCGTTTCAACGACGGCCAGCCCGTAAGGTCCAACGCGATGGACGAGAAGGAGATTTTCATAGGCGACGATGCCTGGATCGGTGCCTATGCGATCATCCTGCCGGGCGCCCGGATCGGCAAGGGTGCGGTGGTGGGAGCAGGTTCCGTGGTCACCGGCGAAATTCCTGACTGGGCCATTGCGGTCGGCGCGCCGGCCAAGGTGGTGGGCCAGCGCCGGATTGCCGCCGTCAGGCCCCCCGCGTGACCCAAAGGGGGCGCGCTCGGGCGCGGCCTGCCTCGGGGCGTGCTGCGCTCAGGTCAATATGACTCCGGGGGTCCGCATCACGGGTTCGCGGCGAGCATTTCCCCCGCCTTGTCATTACGGTCGCGCTGCCGCATGACTGTGCGGTCTTCACCCCAAAACCGGCCCTTCGCAATACTGACCGCAAAGACGCAATGACCTGCAAATTGTATTCCGGCCTGGCCCGTTCTCCTGCCTCTTGCCTTTCCGGCTGGCCTCATTCCGATCAAGGGTTTTCTGCATGATCACTCCCGTCCTGCTCTGTGGTGGTTCCGGTACGCGCCTGTGGCCCTTGTCGCGCAAATCCTTCCCCAAGCAGTTCGCCCCCCTGATCGGGGAGACATCGCTCTTTCAGGCTTCGGTGGCGCGTCTTTCGGGAACGGCGTTCACGCCCCCCGTGGTGGTCACGGGATCCGACTTCCGCTTCATCGTCACGGAGCAGATGGATGCGATCGGCGTGAAGCCGCGCGCCATCCTGATCGAACCGGCGGCGCGCAACACCGCCCCCGCCATTCTGGCCGCCGCGCTCTGGCTGGCCAGAACCGACCCGGATCAGCCGATGCTGGTGGCGCCCTCGGACCATGTGATCCCGGATGCGAAGGCCTTTGCTGCCGCCGTGGCCCGCGGGATGGAGCCGGCGCGGGCGGGGCAGCTCGTCACCTTCGGGATCCAGCCTACCCATGCCGAGACGGGTTATGGCTGGCTCGAACTGGCCGAAAGTTCAGCCGAGGCGCCCGTGGCACTCTCCCGCTTTGTCGAGAAGCCGGACCGGACGCGGGCGGAGGAGATGCTGGCCGCGGGCAACTTCCTGTGGAACGCGGGCATCTTCCTGTTCACACCCGCCACGCTGATCGCGGCTTTCGAGGCCCATGCCCCCGCCGTGCTCGGCCCGGTGCGCGCGGCGCTTGAAGGTGCGAAGACCGACCTCGCCTTCCTGCGGCTGGGGCCGGAGGATTTCGGCGATGCGCCCGACATCTCCATCGACTATGCGGTGATGGAGAAGGCGCGGAACCTGACCGTGGTGCCCTTCGCGGCCGGCTGGTCGGATCTGGGTGGCTGGGACGCGGTCTGGCGCGAGATGGGGCCGGACGCGGCGGGGGTCGCTCTCGGGGGCGACGCGCTTGCCATCGACTGCGAGAACACGCTGCTGCGGTCCGAGACGCAGGGCCTAGAACTGGTGGGCATCGGGCTCAAGGACACGATCGTCGTCTCCATGCAGGATGCGGTTCTGGTCGCCGACCGCTCCCGCGCGCAGGAGGTCAAGCAGGCAGTGGCCGCGCTGAAGAAGAAGGGTGCCAAGCAGGCCGAGAGCTTCCCGCGCGACCACCGCCCCTGGGGCTGGTTCGAGACGCTGGTGCTGGGCGACCGCTTCCAGGTGAAGCGCATCGTGGTCCATCCCGGCGCGGCGCTCTCGCTCCAGAGCCATTTCCACCGCTCCGAACACTGGATCGTCGTCTCCGGCACCGCGCGGGTGACGGTGGACAACGAGGTGAAGCTGATCACGGAGAACCAGTCGGTCTACATTCCGCTCGGCGCCGTGCACCGGATGGAGAACCCCGGCAAGGTGCCGATGGTGCTGATCGAGGTGCAGACCGGCTCCTATCTCGGCGAAGACGACATCATCCGCTACGACGATGTCTATGCCCGCGGGCAGGGCGCCAAGGGCTGAAACCGGCAAGCTGCGGCCGGGGAGGGCTTGAGGTCGTGGGGCATCGGCAAAGGGCCCGGTGGCTGCCGGAGCACGCGGCGGCCTCCATTTCCGCCCGCAGCGCGAAGAAGCGGGGATCGAGCTCGCTCCGCAATTCGGCCCCCTGCGCCTCGAGGACGCCAAGCCGCTGCGACAGATCCAAAACGAGCCGGCGCAAGGCGTCGGCTCTCGGCATCTCAGAGACATCATCAGACCGTGGGCTCATACAACCTTGAACCAGCCAATCATCTTCAGCGCAAATGCCTTGCCCGGAAATCTGTCCCGCTTACAGCGCGCCAAGGAAATGGCAAATATCCGGGCCGCCTGAGTCACACAGGTGGTCCAGCGCCGCGATGGTCTTTCCTTCGACGTGCGGCCAGCAGGCGGCCCCCAGGTGTTTTGCCCGCTGCCGGAACATCCGGCTCGGTTCGTCAGGAGCCCGGTTTTGTCAGGGCCCAGATGGTTCGGAAGCCTAGATGGTTACGGGGACTCAGATCGGTCAGGGGGCTGCGAGACGCATCTCGAACAGCGGGCGCCAGCGGCCCTTGCCGTCCTTCATGCCGACTACGGGAAATCCGAAGCCGAACGGGTCCTGTGACCAGCTTTCATAGATGCCGCCCGCGTGGATCGCATCTTCGGCCGCGCCGTCCTTGTCGGGCCGCTTCTCGCTGTCGTCCATGCGGCGGATGAGCGTGCCGACCGGCCAGAGCCCGGTGGCGCGCGTGATCCTGACCTGCGGGGGGGTGACGGAGGTGTCCAGCTCCGCACTCGCCCCCAGCGCGGCGGTGGGAATGAAAGCCGCGTCCTTCCCCGGCTCCTTCACATACCACGAGCGGAGTGCGGTAGGCGCGGGGCTGTAGATCCGGCCCCCGTTCACTGCCACCACGTCGATGAGGATATGCCTGCGGTCCTTAGTGAGACGGGCGTTGGCGTAATGGGGATGCACGGCGGCATCCGGGATCTCGCCGATCGTCTGGAGCGCCATCACCGCCAGCCGCTGCATGAAGCGCGCACTGCCGTGGTCGAATGTCTCCGGTGGGCCGTAGCGGCCCTGTTCGGGATTGTCGAACTGCGCCGGAGGATGCGCCCCGCCGCTGTCGCCGATCCGGTAGTCGGAGACAACCGGCCCCAGTGTGAAGCCGTGCTGCTGGGCAAAGGCCGCGCGTGCCGCGCGCATCCCTTCCCGCCCGTTGACGCGGGTTTCCCGGTCGCTGGCCAACACGCCGAGCGTCCAGCCCGGCTCCAGCTCCCGAGCCAGCGAATGCGCCATGTCGCCGGCGTGATCGGGCAGGAACATGGCGGACATGAGCGGGGCAACATTCTTGCCGGTCATCGCCCCCTCGTTCATCAGCCAGTTCCACAGCACCGCAGTGACATCCCGGCCCCAGAGGTCCAGCTTGTCGGTGATGTCGGCCCATTGCCGGTCGGCCCGAGCGGTTTCGCCCCCGAGCAGCCGCGCCATGGAGGTGCCGCCCACGGCCTCGTCGATCAGCATGAAGGGGGTACCGGGCTTCAGGCGGCGGAACTGGTTCAGGAAGGCGACGACCCCGTCGCCATCTGCCTGCGGCCCGGCCCCGATCCGGCCCATGACAGGGCGGCGCGCCGCATCCCCCAGCTCCTCCCGCGATCCCAGTGCAAGAAGCCGGGCCACGGAGCCCGACATGGGCGCATCGGGGTTGAGCCGCCGGGTCGTATTGTCGAGCGGATATGAAGTCTGGCTCTGCCCCATGACGAGGAACTTGTAGCCCACGCCGAATTCGCTGCGTGCATGGGCGATCACATCGGGCGCTTCCACCAGCCGCGCATCGGCAAAGAGCCAGCCGGTTTCGCTTTCGGGAAGCGGCAGGCTGCCCGCCCAAAGGTTGCCCTGCGGCGGTTCCATCGGGGTCCAGTCCTGCACCACCTTTCCCGTCGCGGCCTCGATGACGCGAAGCTCCACCGGGCCGGACGCCTCGCCCGAGAAGGGCACCTCTCGCGCGCGCTCTCCACGGTGCAGGCCAAAGACCATGCCCGCCGACTTCTGCTCAAGGGTGACGTATTGCGTCTCCGACTGGCGGCGGAGTGTCGAGCCGGGAGTTGGCCCTTCGGGGCCGGCGGCGGTTTCCACATTGGTGGTGGGTGCCGTGCCTTCTCCCGGAGCGGGGGATAGGCTGGTGGGTGTCCCGTCGAATTCCCGCAGGAAGGTGAGGTTTGCCGCGGGCAGTACTGCCCGGAACGGCGCGCCGCGGGCGATCCGCGACCAGTCCTCCGGGGCAGGGAGCGGACCCGTGACGATACCGACGGCGCCGATCTCCCCGTCCCACATAGGGTCACGCCCGGGGTTGGCCGGCTCCCCGAAAGCGGTGAGACTGCCCCAGCCGCCGATGTTGAAGGGGGCAATCTGCCCACTGTCCGTGACACCGGTTTCCGTCAGGGGCGGCCCGGGATGCCGGTCGCCGGTCCGGGGGGAATACCAGTCGATCTGCCATGTGCCTGTCCCGTCATGCCAGAAGACGACAAGGGCCGCATCCTCATCCCAGAGGGCGCTTGCCACCTCCACGGCGCTGCCCCGGCCACCCATCTGATAGGCGGTGAAACGGTCGCGGAGTTCGGGGACGAAATGTCCGGGATTGCCCAGACCCAGCCGGAAACGGTTCCCGCCCTTGCCGGCATGGCCCATGATCCCTTTCGTCAACCGCCCGTCGCGCTTGTCGACCGGCAGGCGCAGAAGGGCGAAGATCGCCTGAGGACGCCCCGATCCTGCAAGCGCAATGCCCTGACCGGGCTGAAGCAGCAGGCCGCGCCCCGCACGGTCGGATGTCCAGTTTCCTTCCGGGAAGCGGACCGATCCGCCGGCGGCACCGGGATCGACAGCAGGAACCGGCGGATAGGGAGATGCGGTAGAGATCGAAGCCGGCAAGGCTCCGGCAAGGCCCATGAGAAGCGTGAGCGGTGCAAGACCCTGGCGGAAGCGGTGCAGCAGGGCGGAAGGTGTCATGAAGGCGGAGGGTGTCATGGAAAACAGGCTCCTTTCCCGGCCTTTATGACGTAGCCTCACTCGCTTTCAAGGCGAATGAGGCCATGCGTTTCGCCTATGGCGAAAACGTGCGATGTCAGAGCAGCAGATGCGCCTCCGCGCCCAGTATGTCGGCGAGTTCGGT
>NZ_JFGS01000029.1 GCF_000740775.1 Haematobacter missouriensis
CTGGAAACCCGTCCACCGGCTGCGGCAGAATGAATCATCAGCTTGATTTTGCGTGTTTTTACTGGAGGTTTGTGATAGATTCAGCCCATGCAGGCTGCCCCCATCCTTGACCTTTCCGCCATTCCTGCCGCGCAACGCGCGGCGGTTTTGGCGTTGATGGATCAGGTGGCAGTGCTGACGGACATCACCCGGCGGCAAGAGCATCTGATCGCCGAACTGAACCATGCCCTGCATGGCAAGCGGTCGGAAAAGCTGTCCGAGGACGAGAGGCAGCTGGTGTTCGAGGACCTGTCCATCGCCCTGGCCGAGGTTGAGGCGGAACAGGAAACGCGTGCCGCCAAACCGGGGGACGGAACGACCAGGCCTGCGCCAAAGCGCACCATCGGCAATCTGCCGGCCGGGCTACCGCGCGTCGAGGTCGTCATCGAACCGGACAGCCTGGTCTGCCCCTGCGGCTGCGGCGTCATGCACAAGATTGGCGAGGACCGCACGGACCGGCTGGACATCGTGCCCGCCCAACTGCGCGTGATCGTCACCGTGCGCCCGAAATATGCCTGCCGGGCTTGCACCGATGGGGTGACCCAGGCACCGGCGCCGAGCCACCTGATCATCGGCGGCCTGCCGACCGAGGCGACCCTCGCCCATGTGCTGGTCAGCAAATATGCCGATCACCTGCCATTGTATCGCCAGAGCCAGATCCTGGCACGGGCGGGTCTTGATCTGCACCGCGCCGTGCTGGCCGATTGGGTCGGCAAGGCGGCGTTCCATCTGAAGCCCGTCGTCGACCGGCTGGCCGAACATCTGAAGCGGTCGCCCAAGCTGTTCATGGATGAAACCACCGCCCCGGTGCTGGATCCGGGGCGCGGGGCAACAAAGACCGGATATCTCTGGGCGCTGGCCCGCGACGACCGGCCCTGGGGTGGCGAGGACCCGCCCGGCGTGGTCTATTTCTACGCCCCTGGTCGTGCCGGCGAGAATGCCGAAACCTTCCTGACCGGCTTCGACGGCATCCTGCAGGTCGACGGCTATACCGGCTACAATAGGCTGACCAAACCCTCGCGCAAGGGCGGCACGCCCATTCGCGTGGCGCATTGTTGGGCGCATGCACGGCGCAAATTGAAAGAGGTCTTCGACCGCGACGGGTCGGAGATCGCGGCCGAAGGCCTGCGCCGCATCGCCGAGTTCTATGCCGTCGAGGCCGACATCCGCGGCGTCTCGCCAAGTCAGCGCCTCTCAGCCCGCCAAGCCCGCACCGCGCCTCTGGTGGCCGCCTTCGGCGAATGGCTGCAGGCGCAGCGCCGCAAGATCTCTGCCAAATCTCGCTTGGGCGAAAAGCTCGCCTACATCCACAACCACTGGCACGGGCTGCAAACCTTCCTGACCGACGGCCGCGTCGAGATCGACAGCAACCGGGTCGAGAACCTGATCCGCCCCATCGCCCTCAATCGCAAGAATGCGCTCTTCGCCGGCCACGACGAAGGCGGCATCGCCTGGGGCCGCATCGCCTCGCTGATCGAGACCTGCAAGATCAACGGCGTCGAACCCTTCGCCTACCTTAAGGCCACGCTCACCGCCATCGCCAACGGTCATCCGCAAAGCCGCCTCGACGACCTGCTGCCATGGAGCTTCAAGCCGTCAAGCTAAGACGACCGTGATGACCTGCGAACGCTTACGCATGTGCCGACAAATCCTACTTTCTCCCGGCCGGTCCCGCCATCGACCGGGCCAAGCTTAATAACCGCCGACATGCTGGATTATCGTTTTGCGCGGACCAGACCATGCTGAACGGCAGCACCTCGTCCGCAAGTTCCCGGTAGGTGATCCCAGGAAACTGGGCGACGGTCGTCGCTTCGCTTGTCAGAGTGAGGCCGCGACCGAGAGCGACCAGAGATAGGATGTTGTCGCGGCCGACCTGCTGAGACTGAATATCGAGCTGGCGGCCGAGACCGGCAAGGTGAGCGACCAGGTAGTCGTGAATCTCCTGTCCCGGCGCAACGTCGCTCACGATGAACCGCTCGGATGCCAAATCGCCCCACCCAAATGCGGGCTTGCCCGCCAAGGGGTGGTTATCGGGCAGTACCACGAAGACCTTCTCACACCATAAATGCTCTGCTTCACAGGCATCCCAGGCCGCCGTTCCCGTGACGAACGCGACGTCCAGACAAAGTTTCCGGACAGCCGCGATGTGCTCGGGCGGATTGCCGTCAATAAGGTCGACCTGCACGTTCGGGTGGCGCATGCCGAAGGCACGCAACAGATCGAACAGAAATCCTGACGCAAGGGACGAAAATATCCCGACCTTGATCAGCCCTTGCTCCGCCCGGCCAACCGCCGCCACCTTGGTCACCCCAATGTCTATCTGGCGAAGAGCATGACGAGCGTTGCGCACGAATTCCCGCCCGGCAACGGTCAACCGCACCCCGCCAGCATGACGCATGAAAAGCGACGCCCCGAGTTCATCTTCGAGATCACGGATTCGTCGGCTGATGGAGGATTCCTGCACAGAAAGCGCGGCAGCAGCCTTGCGAAAACTCCCATAGTCGACGGCGGCAACAAAATATCGCAACTGGTTCAGCCGGACCGCAGATGTACCGGGTTTCCCCTCAACGACCTTTGTGAGGCTATCATCAGGCGAGGTCTGATTGTTCCCGATCACAGCCATGGTGCATCATCCGAAACAGCGTTCGGCTTCTGACGGGCACCCCGCCATCATCAACGCGAAAATCGATCTGTGTGCGTTCATCAGCTCTCCGCACATCCTCAAACTAAACGACGTTCAGTTACCGAATGCTGCTTCTTGACTTCCGTCCCGTCAACGAAAAAAGTAAATGTCGTTTAGTTTTCACGACAAGTTGCAACAGGCATCGGAATGGCCCGTCCCCGGAAAGAGCAAGAACTTGATATTGCTCGTCGTGCGATCGACGAAACGATCCGGCTGCTGTCAGAGCGTGGCGACCTCGACGTACCGTTGACTGCGGTCGCGCATGCCATCGGTTGCACAGCACCAGCGCTTTACGGCCATTTCCGCAACAAAAGCGCCTTGCTGCGCGCCGTTCGGGAAGAAGGGTTCAACCGCCTATACAGGGAAAAGCTGGCCATCTTCGAACAGATGCGCGGCAATCCATTCGGCTATTTGCGTGATGGCAGCTATGCCTATGTCCGCTTTGCCCTGGAAAACCCCACGCTATATCGGCTGATGTTCACACCGCCGCCGAAGCTCGGGGTCAGCGATGACCCGTGGTCGAGCGAAACCGGGAGCCAGATATTCAATCTGTTTCTGACGGGGCTTCGCTGCTCTCAGGAGGAAGCCCTCGCCCGAGGCGCGGCCCAGCTTGCCCTTGTGGGTATAGGAAGTTCAACCGCCCTTTTTTGCGAGTCTGGCGGGTAGGAAGCGGCCGCGCAAGCGCCGCTTTGGGCACAGATCGGGCACAGATCGGGGGTTCATGCGTGGGTTTTCGACATCGCGGGGCCACGCAGCGGCTCAGTGCGTAGCCATTTCTCACCGAATCCCGGCACAGGGCCGAGCGCAGCCCTGCGGGGTCGTGGCCGCATCGGATCGGACTCTGGCTTGGCTGCCGGCTGTGTGGCCGGCACCTCGTCACGCGGCCGGCGGCGGCGCGCGCGCTGCGGGCCGGTAGTGCGCTTGCTCCAGCGCGCCGTGCTTCTCGAAGTGGGCGAGGATGGCGCGGATGGCGGTGGGTTCCTCGATGCTGGCGACGATCCGTACCGCGCCGCCGCAGTGGGCGCAGGTGGTGATGTCGATGGAAAAGACCCGCTTGAGCCGTTGCGCCCAGCTCATCGCACGGCGCTTCTGCTCGGGGCTGCGCGGCTCGTCGTGGGCGCTGACGTCCACTGGCGCCGCATCGCCCGCAGGCCGCTTGCCGCGCCCCGAGGGCGTCAGCTGCGCACGCAGGTTTGCATTCGGGGCGAATACGCCGTGGAAGCGGGTGAGATGCGCGCGAGGTGGCGGGACCAGTGCCGCCAGCTTGGCGATGAAGTCCACCGCATCCCATTCGACATGCGTGGTCCCATTTCGCCACGGCGTCTTGAGCTGATACCGCACCCTACCCTGCGGTGAGATCGACAGCCGCTGCTCGCTGATCGCCGGGCGCGTGATGTAGCGGCACAGCTTTTCGAGCTTGTGGCTTTCGTGTGCTTCCGCGGCCACGCCGGCATGCAGCGAGAAGCCGCCGACCTTGCCGGCGTCGCCCTCCAGCGAGCCTGCGTCACCGGGCAATGTTTGCAGCGTGACGACCTTGCGGCCAGCGTCGCGACCGGTGGCGATGCGGTAGGTCATCGAACTCATCCGCAGCCCATCCATGCCGTCGTCGCTACCCGCGCTGTCGGACAGGAACACGGATTCGTCTTCGCCTTCCAGCCAGCCTTTGCGCGTCAGGTGCCGGCAGACGCGATGCGCGATGGTGTTGGCGAGCTGCGTCAGTTGCGCAGAGGTGGGGGCACGGGCGCGGCGCAGGCGCGGCTTGCGCCGCGGGGGCTCGACGTTCGCGTCGTACACGCCGTCGAGCCACAGCATGTGGAAGTGAACATTCAGGTTCAGCGCGCTGCCGAAGCGCTGGATCAGCGTCACCGCGCCGCACTGGGCGCTGGCGCGGTCGATGCCGGCTTGATCGGCCAACCAGCCGGCGATCACGCGCTGCACGATGCCCAGCACCGGGCCAATGGCTTCTGGCTTGCTGGCGAACAGGAAACGCAAGGGGTACGGAAAGCTCAGCACCCATTGCCGCACAGGCCGCGGGCCGAACACCTCCTCGATCAGGTGCCGCGCACTCTCGGCCATGCGTCGCGCGCCGCAACTCGGGCAGAACCCGCGCTTCTTGCAGGAGAAGGCCACCAGCCTCTCTGCACGGCAGTGCTCGCACACCACCCGCAGGAAGCCGTGCTCGAGCACGCCGCAACGCAGGTAGGCATCGAACGCCTCGCGGACATATCCGGGCAGCGAGCGGCCCTCCGCTTCGATCCGTACAATGAAGTCCGGGTAGTGCGCAGCTCTGGCCCTGGGCGGCGGCCTGCTCGCTGGTGCTCAGGTAGGGGTTGATCGGCGGCTCGACGCGGCCGGGCTCATCGACCGTGGTGGAGTCGACCTCGAACCAGTCCGGCGCCGGCGCGCGGCGCACGAAAGCGGTGCCGCGCACGTCGGTGATGCTGTCCACCGGCTCGCGCCGGGCGATGCGGTGGGCCACCTCGACCAGCGCGCGCTCGGCGTTGCCGTAGAGCAGGATGTCGCACTTGCTGTCCACCACGATGGAGCGGCGCACCTTGTCGCTCCAGTAGTCGTAGTGGGCGATGCGGCGCAGGCTGCCCTCGATGCCGCCGAGCACGATGGGCACGCCCTTGTAGGCTTCGCGGCAGCGCTGGCTGTAGACGATGGCGGCGCGGTCGGGACGTTTGCCGCCCACGTCGCCGGGGGTGTAGGCGTCGTCGGAGCGGATCTTGCGATCGGCCGTGTAGCGGTTGATCATCGAATCCATGTTGCCCGCCGTCACGCCCCAGAACAGGTTGGGGCGGCCCAGCGCCTTGAAAGGCTCGCTGCTCTGCCAGTCGGGCTGGGCGATGATGCCGACGCGAAAGCCCTGCGCTTCCAGCACGCGGCCGATCACGGCCATGCCGAAGCTGGGGTGGTCGACGTAGGCATCGCCGGTGACCAGGATCACGTCGCAACTGTCCCAGCCGAGCTGGTCCATTTCCGCGCGGCTCATCGGCAGGAACGGCGCCGTGCCGAAGCGCCTGGCCCAGTACGGCCGGTAGCTGGTCAGCGGCTTGGCAGCGCGCGGGAAGAAGGAGACATCGACGGGGGCATTCATGGGGCTCTGGCGGCTTTGGCGGGGCGTGGGCACCCTCCAGTGTACGACGTGGGCCCCAATCGGGCCGTTGTGTGGGTTTGTGCCCACAGGGCGGGCGCGCTACGCCCGGCCTCCAAACGGCGGGAGGTGCCCACGATCAAGGGGCCGAGAGGGTGCCGGCAGCATGGCGCGAGGGGGCGAGCGTCGACCGCACCCCCTCGGCTTTGCTCACTCGCCGGAAACCAGATGGAATTCCTTCAGCAATTCGCCGATCTGCGTGCCCTCGATCCGGCGCAGCAGCAGCTTCTGGATGAAGGCCGGGCCGGGCAGGTCCAGTTCCTTGCCGTCGCGCAGGCGGCCGGTGGCGGCCAGCAGCTTGCGGATGTCGTAGGTCGAGTTGTACACCTCCGGCACGGCGCGCTCGATGTCCAGCAGGGTATAGACCGCCTCCATCGGCGTGCGCACCGAGTATTCGGTGGTGAAGATGCAGTCGCGCTGCCTGGATTCGGCGAACTGGCCGATGAAGGCGAAGTTGACGGCGCCCTCCGGCACCACGTCGGGCCGGTCGCCCGCCTGGCGCGGCATGAAGAAGGAGGTCACGTAGGGCATCATCACCGGCACGGTCTTCGCCCCGGTCGCGGCGAGTTCGGGAATGTCCTCTACCGGAACGCCCATGTGGTAGAGCCATTCCTGCGTGATTTCCTCGCCGGTGCAGTCCTGCATCGGCTTTTTCACATAGTCGCCCGGCACGTCGACGAACAGCGAATAGACCCAGGCAACGATCTGGTCTTTCGGCTGTTTCTTGAAATGCGGCTGGCGGTTGACGGTCCAGCTCAGCAGCCAGCTCGAATCTTTCGCGGTGACGATGCCGCCGGTGACCACCCTGCCGCTGAACGGATCGCGCCTGGCGATCTTGCGGATGTATTCAGGGATGCGCGCGTCGAGCGTGGTGACCGTCGCCGACTCCCACTTCGTTTCGGGGATGTGCGCGCCGAAGACGTCGGGCCGCCCGAAAGCCGGATCCTTCGCCGCGATGCGGCGCCACAGATCCCAGGCCGGGGCGGGGCCTTCGTCCAGCCGCGCAGGCGTGTGATGGTCGCCGCTGTCCGAGTTCTCGGTCAGCGAGCCGATGGTCATGAACACCAGATCGTCGGGGCCGAGATCCACGCCGCCCGCGCTGCCGTTCTCCAGCCAGTGGATGCGGGTCGCCTGTTTGCGGCCCGGCTGGATGTCGAAATCGACATCCGTCACCTCGATCCCGTAGCGGAAGTTGACGCCGTGGTCCTGCAGCCATTTCACCAGCGGCAGGACCAGCGATTCATACTGGTTGTACTTGGTGAATTTCAGCGCCGAGAAATCCGGCAGCCCGCCGATATGGTGGATGAAGCGGTGCAGGTAGAGCTTCATCTCCAGCGCTGAATGCCACTCCTCGAAGGCGAACATCGTCCGCCAGTAGAGCCAGAAGTTGCTGTCGAGGAATTCCTTGCCGAAGACCTCGTCGATGCGCTTGTTCTCCATCTCCTCCCGGGTGGCGAAGAAGACCTTGATGACCTCTTTCTGGGCCTTCTCGGTCAGGGTGAAAAGGCCGTTGGTCTGCGCGTCCTGCCCCCGGTTCACGGTGGCGCGTTGCAGCGAATAGTTGGGGTCGTCCTTGTTGAGCCAGAAAAACTCGTCGAGCACGCTGGCCCCTTCGATCTCCAGCGAGGGGATGGAGCGGTAAAGGTCCCAGAGGCATTCGAAATGGTCCTCCATCTCGCGCCCGCCGCGGATCACGAAGCCCTTTTCCGGCTCCTCGATGCCGTCCAGCGCGCCGCCCGGCAGCGCCAGCCGCTCGAGGATGGTGATCCTCTCGCCGGCCATGTGGCCGTCGCGGATCAGGAAGGCCGCGCCCGAAAGCGCCGCAAGGCCCGAGCCGACGAACCAGGCGGTCTTGCCATCCACCCCTGCGGGTTTGCGGGGGCGGGCGAAGGCGTAGAAATTGCCGCTGTTGTATTCCATGCGAATCTCCTTTGAGGTGGGTCAGTTGCCGACGGGGTAGCGGTAGAAACCCTGGTCACGGCCGTCAAGCTGGTGTAATTTTCTGGATGGCCTGAGGGCATGATCAGGCGGCTTTTGTGGTTATGCTGAGGATGGGATCGATCTCCTCCTTGTCGATCTGTGCGAATGCCTCGACCATCATGTAGCGGCTTGATGTCTGCCATTCGTCATTTTGCTCGAACAGTACGGCGCCGATCAAACGCGTGATGGATGCCTCATTGGGGAAGATCCCGACGACATCGGCGCGTCGCTTGACCTCCTTGTTCAGGCGTTCAATTGGGTTCGTGCTGTGCAGCTTGGTGCGATGCTGGCGCGGGAATGACATGTAGGCCAGCACGTCGTGCTCGCTGGCATCCATGAGATCAGCCAGTTTTGGCCAGCGCGGGCGCAGTTGCTCTGCGACCTTTCGCCAGGTTTCGCCGGCATGGGTGCGGTCGGGTTGATCGAAGGCCTGCCGGATGGCAGCGGCGACGACGGTATGCTGGCCACGCGAGACATGGGCCAGGGCGTTGCGCATCCAGTGGACGCGGGGGCTGTTGAAGAAGTCGCCGATGGCCGATCAGGCAGCACCTCGCGCGTTAATGAACCTCTGCGGGAGTAGAATGCGGCTGAAAGCGTTCCTCAGCTCGCAGATGGTTGCCTGGGGTGAAGTCACGAGCAAGAACAGTCGCAAAAGGGCTACCGCGAGCCGCTTCAGGTTTATGGCGGCGGCCGTGAGGTAGGATTGGATCTTCATGTTGGAGAGTCCGCGCCGAACGGCGCGGGCGAGTCCGTGCCAGCTCTTCGCTTCGCCATGAAACCCCTCTGAGCGCCAGCGATGCCGCTGGTACAGACGCCGGTCTTCCTCGGTCCATTTCTCACGGCGTCTTCGGGCTCGCAGGAGCGCCGGGTAATCGTCCCCTACAACGACGGCCTTGTTTGCCCGCCCCTTCGAGAGGCACAGCCTTGCCAGATCGCATCCCCGGCAGTCCGATGCCTTGGAATAGAAGAACCGACCGTGCTTGATCGGTCGGGTCGGTCTGAGGGTCTTTCCACGCGGGCACTTTAGGGTGTCGTTCTTTGCGTCGTAGCGAAATCGGCGCATCGGCACTGGGCTGCGGATCGGCTCCGCCTTCGTTGGGATGACGGCGCTGATGCCCCGCCGCTCGAACCCGCCGAAGACCCTCGCATAGGCATAGCCTGCATCGGCCGTGACGATCTCGACATCTACGCCCGTGGTCTCAACGGTCGCGTCGATGCGCTCGATGATGACCTGACCTTCGTTGATTTCGCCGGTGGTTACCTCGACGTCGAGAACCACGCCACAGACGTCATCGACGACAGCGTGCTGCTTGAAGGAGGGTTCAAGCCGACGGTTGCGCCCGCTCGTCGCCATCGTCGCATCGGGATCGGTGACGCAGACCTTCTTGAACTTCCCAGTCTTGCGGCTATCGCGTTCAGCGACGGAAGCATCTTCGTTCGCTTCGGCAACCGCCTCAACGTGGCGCACCGCAAGGCTTTCCCAGCTCACATCCGCGCGAATGAGTGAGGCATCGACATGCACCACGTCCCCCTTCGCGATCTTTGCTGCGATGCAGGCCTCCACCGTGCGTTCGAAAATCCTTCGAAAGCGCTCCACCCCCCATCTCTGCCGTATCCGCGTCAGAGACGAATGATCAGGTAGTGCCTCGTGCAGGCCATAGCCAATAAACCACCTGATCCCGAGGTTGACCTGCGCCTCCCGCATCAGGCGACGATCGTGAACGATCCCGAGCAGGAAGCCCGCAAGCATTAGCCGGACGGCGACCTCCGGATCGATCCCAGGTCGTCCGTTATGCTCACAGTAGAGATCGGAAACCTCTGCCCTGAGCCACGTGAGGTCGAGGACACGATCCACTTTGGCGAGAATGTAGTCGTCGGGGATGAGCTGTCGAAGCGAACCCGTCATGAACAGCTCGAGCTGACCGCGTTCCTTATGTCCCAACATGCCGGTGCACCCAGAGAATCAATCCCAAATGAATCGAATCACGTGAGGCTGACTTCTTCAACAGCCCCACGCGACAGCGTTGCCAGGTTGCTTCGAAGACCCGGGCGATGGCGGCTTTGAGCCCTGTATGCGCGTCGCTGATGACCAGTCTGACGCCTCCCAAGCCGCGAACACGCAGGGATCGAAGGAACTCGGTCCAGAATGTCTCGGCCTCGGACGGGCCGATACCGAGGCCGATGATCTCACGGCGTCCCTCGGTGTTGGCGGCCACGGCGATTATTGCCGCGACTGGTACGATCCTTCCGCCCTGGCGCACCTTCAGATAGGTGGCGTCAAGCCAGAGATAGGGCCATTCGCCGGTGAGCGGGCGGTTCAGGAACTCGCCGACACGTTCGTCGATGTCCTTGCACAGCTTCGACACCGTGCTCTTCGAAATGCCGCTCAGCCCCATGGCCTGCACCAGCTCATCGACGCGGCGGGTCGATACGCCACTGATCCACGCCTCCTGGATGACGGCCACCAGCGCCTGCTCCGAGGTCTTGCGCGCTTCGAGAAAGCCCGGGAAGTAACTGCCTTGACGCAGCTTGGGAACCCGCAGGTTCAGCGTGCCCAGACGGGTATCGAGAGCGCGCTCTCGATACCCGTTACGCCACGTCGTGCGTTCGCCGCTGCGCTCGTGCTTGCCAGCGCCGATCAGGCCTTCGACATCCGCCTCCATGATCAGCTGCAGGACGGCCTCGGCAATGCTGCGCAGAAAGTCTCCCTGATCGTGCTTGGCCAGAAGGTCGGACAGGTCCATGTTCGTCTTGGTCATCGGGGTCTCCATGTGGTCCGGGGTTGAAGTCGGCAAACTCCACCTCGACCATACACCTCGATGGCCACCCAGGATCACACCGTGGACGGCACTGAAATTACACCAGCTCCTCGGACGCTACCGGAAGGTTTTTTGCGCGGCATGGATCTGAGTCGCTACAGCTTCATGTTCTGGTCAACGGTACATGGTGCGGTAAGCCTCACCCTTCAGAACCGGGAAATGGATCAGCCCGCCAAATGGGACGCGACACGAAAGGCCGTCGATACGTTGATGGAAATCATCGCCGCGACGCGCAATGGCACGCGCGGCACCTCATGAGCGAGATCTTCGGGCGCTGGCAAAGCCCCGATCTGTCGCAATGAACCGCTCCAGCATCGGCACAATCAGCCTGACAGGATCGGCAGCGGGCTGGCCGGTTTCGCGAGCCAGCACTTCGGCATAGGCGGCAAGATCGCGGTGCAGCGGCCCCGGCAGTTCCACCGCCACCTTCACGGGTTTGTCTTCGATGAGAGGCCCGAGCTTCAGCTTCGTCATGGTCAGTTCCTATAAGGTTCGAGTACGAGATCGCGGGTAACGATGACCCTGACCGGGTAGCCCGGCCGGATCGTGAGGGTCGGCGCGACCTGCAACTGGCGCTGGACGATCTGTTGCCCTGCCTGATTGATGGTATCCTGCGCTCCGTCGCGGATGGCCCGGATCAGACGATCCTCGTCGTCGGTCGCCAGTTCCGTGCCGATGCCGAGCAGCGTGGACAGCCCCGCCGCCTTCATGAGATCCCACCAGTGGTAATCAACGCCATCTTCCAGCCCGGCATAGCCGGAAGCGTCCGCACCGGGCTGGCGCTCCAGCACGATAGAGCGGCCGTTGGGCAGGATCAGGCGGTTCCAGACCAGCAGCACGCGGCGCTGACCGAACTGCACACCGGCGTCATACTGACCGATGATGCGCGTTCCCTGCGGGATTAGCAGCAGGCTGCCGGTCGGGCTGTCATAGACATTTTCCGTGACCTGCGCGGTGATCTGGCCGGGAAGGTCCGAGCGGATGCCGGTAATCATCGCCGCCGGGATTACGGCCCCTGCCTGAAGGATGTAGGGCGAGGCTGGCGCCATGATCCGATCCATGGCAACGGTCTGCCGTTCCACCGGCCCATTCAGAAATGCCGTGTGGCGGTCCTGTGTTGCGGGCTGGCCACCAAGGTCAAGGCCAGCAAGGCCCGGCATATTGGAGCCAGGCGTCGTCGCCACTCTTGGCCCGGACTGGAAGAACACTGTACTGAGACGCGCAGCTTCTTCTTCGGCAAGCCGGCGCTCTTCGGCAGGATCGCGGGCAGGCGTCGCCATGGCGGGCGGCGTGACGGGCTGACCCCGGTTCTGGGCATCCAGGATCGGGCCACCGAGATCGCCCGGCAATGCCGGCCCCAGGACCGGCCCGGTATAATCCTTCGGCAGACCCGCCAGTCCATCTGCCGTGGCGCGATTCTCGGTCGAATAGAGTTCTTCACCGTTTCCGCTCATGTCGCGCGTCTGGAGCGCATAGATCAGCGCCCCGCCGATGCCGAGGAGCGCAACAGCCCCGGCACCGGCCAGCATCTTGCGCGACAGGCGCGTGACGTGCGGCGGCTCGGCACGCAGACGCATCGGCGTTGGGTTGGTGGTGGCCTCTTCACTCATGACGGTTGCTCCCCGGTTTTGGCGGGCTGGGCAGCTTGCCTTTGCTCGATGCGAACGATCCTGACCGTCTGCTGCTGCTTGCCGCTACCAAGACGCAGCTCAGCCGCTCCGAACAGCCGATCGACGATCAAGATGTTCTGGTGAACACGGGAATTGACGATCTGGGTCTCGCCCTTGGAACCGATGACGAAGATCGGCGGCATCTCTCCCTGCACGATGCCGCGCGGGAAAACGACATAGACACGGCGGCCATCGTCGAAGACGGAAATCGGCCGCCATGGCGGCGTATCTCCGGTCAGGCCGTAACGATAGTTGCGTGCCGCCTCGACCGGGATGATGGGTGCTGCGGGAACGGTCTGGCGCTGACCGGCAGGCAGCGCCGGATAAGACCAAGATACGGACGGCATATAGAGCGCCTCGCGGGCGCGCAGCTCGATCATATAGGTGCGTCGATCGGTCGTCACCACGAGATTGGTTGAGATGTCGGATCGGGATGGTTTGACGAGAATATGGACCCGGCGCGACGTACCGCTCCCGCTCTCGGTATCGCCAATGATCCAGCGAGCGGTGTCTCCCGCCGCGATCGGTCCCGCGCCGGTCAGGCTTTCGCCCGGCTCCAGCGCGATATTGGTGATCTGTCCTGGTGCTGCATAGACCTGATAGAGCGCGCCTTCCGACCAGGGATAGATCTGGATGGCGTTATAGTAACCCTCGCGGCGCGGTTCGACGCGGGCGGCGGCATTGGCGTTCTCGACCCGGCCTGCCGGTGTTCCCGCTGCGGTCCCACCACGCGCAACCGTCCAGGCTGGCGGCGTGTGAAGCGGTCGGGGCCGATCATCCGTAACGGTGGCCTGCACGGTCGGTAGAGCCGGAACATTGGCATCATAGCTGAACTGCGGCGTCTTGTTGGTGGCGCAGCCTGCCAGCATGGTGGCCGAGAGCATCAAAGCCGCGAGGGCGGGCTTACGGAAAACCGGCAAGGCGGAATTGCGGGGAAACGCGATGGTCATTGGCTCATCTCCCGCGACCATGAAACTGCATTGACGTAGATGCCGAGCGGATTGGCGCGCAGACGCTCGGCATCGCGCGGAGTCTGGATCACGATGGTCAGGATCGCGGTCCAGCGCTCGGTCGTGTAAAGCTGCCCGTTCTCGTAGTGGCGCTCGGTCCAGGCGACTCGGAAGCTGTCGTTCGAGGCGCGGATGACGCTGGAAACCTCGACTGCGATCTGCTGGCGGCCGACACGGGTGAACGGATCGTTGGCGCGGGCATAGTCGTTGAGCGCGGCCGCTCCCCTATCTGTGGTGAACTCATAGGCGCGCAGCCAGTTCTGGCGCACGATGATGGCGTCCGCCGGGATCGAGCGCGTCTGCTCGATGAAGCGGCCGAGATGGAAGGCGATCTGCGGATCGGTCGGACGGTAATCGGCCGTGGCTGAGGCGACGGTCTGGGCCTGGCCGAGATTATCGACCTGCACCACCCAGGGCACGACGGTCCCTCGCGCCGATTGCAGAACGAGCGCGGCAGCGAAGCCCGCCGAGAGGATCAGTGAGCCGAAGGCCATATAGCGCCAGTTCTTGGCCTGCGCGCGAGCCGTGCCAATACGCTCGTCCCAGACTTGCGCGGCTTTCTGGTAAGGCGTCTCGGGTTCGGGCGATTTGCCGTAATGGGTCGCTGGACGTCTGAAGATGTTCATGAGCGGTCACTTTCGGAAATGTTGACGGAAGAGCCGCCGCCGTGGCTGTCACCGGAGCGGACGGCATGGGCGGCCATGGTCGTGCCGTGATTGAGCGCCTGGCGGCGGTGCATCTGCTGCGCCCATGCAGGCGGTCCGCCCGCCGGTGCGGAGGCGGGTGCGGCACCGGCCACGCTCGCACCACCAATGGTTCCCTGCGAGGACGATCCACCGGTGACGCCGAGCCCGGCGCGCGCGCCATCGGAGAAGCTGGATTTGGCGCTTTCCGCTGCTTTCGATGCCGTCCGCTTCAGGGGCGATGCTGCGGCTGAGCCTGCCGCGCGGGCAACACCGCCGAGGCCGGAGGCAACACCGGCAGCCCCTGACTGGCCGAGCGATCCGACACTATAGGCGGCGCTCGCCGCACCTGCGGCAGCAGCACCGCCACGGACGGCAGCAGCTCCACCCGACAGCGCCGCTGCCCCTCCCTTCGCGGCCATGCCTGCGGCAGCGCCGCCAGCAAGCATCATGCCGCCAGCGGCGAGACCGGTTCCAACTGCTGCACCTGCGCCAAGCTGCGGGCCGCCAGAAACCAGACCGGAAGCGATGCCGGGACCGAAGAGGCCGAGGCCGAGAAGGGAAAGTGCGGCCAGCACGATCGCCATGGCGTCGTCGATGGTCGGCGTCACGCCGCCGAAACCGGCCGTAAACTGCGAGAACAATGTCGAGCCGATGCCGATGATGACGGCGAGCACCAGCACCTTGATGCCGGAGGAGACGACATTGCCAAGAACGCGCTCGGCCATGAAGGCGGTCTTGCCGAAGAGGCCGAAGGGAATGAGGACAAAGCCCGCCAGCGTGGTCAGCTTGAACTCGATCAGCGTGACGAAGAGCTGCACGGCGAGAATGAAGAAGGCCAGCAGTACCAGCGCCCAGGCGAACATCAGGCAAGCGATCTGGATGAAGTTCTCGAAAAACGACCAATAACCCATCATGTCCGAGATGGATTCGAGCAGCGGGCGACCGGCATCGAGGCCAGTCTGCGCCACCTTGCCGGGCCGCAGCAGATCGGCGGCGGAAAAGCTGGTGCCCGAACCTTTCAGGCCAAGACCGGCGAAGCTGTCGAAGATGATCTGGGCGAGATTGTTCCAGTTGCCGATCAGGTATGCGAAGACCCCGACGAAGAGCGTCTTCTTGACCAGCCGGGCGATGATGTCGTCATCCGCACCCCAGGACCAGAACAGTGCCGCGAGCGTCACGTCGATGACGATCAGGGTGGTAGCGATGAAGGCGACCTCGCCGCCAAGCAGGCCGAAGCCGCTGTCGATGTAACTGGTGAAAACACCCAGAAAGTTGTCGATGACGCCGGTGCCGCCCATGGTTCACTGTCCCCCGTTCTGATGCGGGGCGGCGGGCACCGGCGTCCGGCCGAGGAACCGGTCGCGGTTCTCGGCCCAGGTGGCGAGGCAGCCGGGATCGTTCACGGCGGCCTCGCCTAACTGCTGGCAGTGGCGCAGGCTCTGGCGCAGCGGATCGGCAGGCGCCTGAAGCGCCGGCGCCGCGCGGGGCTGTGCTGGTTCGTCCTCGCGTGTCATTTCGATCACCGTCGCGGTGATGGCGATGGCCACGAATATGATCGCGCCCAGCCGGGCCAGCATCTTGCCGTCCATGTCGCGCCCCTCCTGTCCGGTCAGTTGTTGCCGTTGCCGAACATCCGGGCATTGCCGGGCTGATAGCCCGATCCCGGCGTCAGAAAGCGCTCGCGCTGGATGCGGCCTTGTTCGGCGGCGGTGGCACGCTCGGCTTCGATCAGGGCTTCGGAGCGACCATTGGCGGACATCAGCGCGATCAGGTCGGAAAGCTGCTGCGACTGGAGCGCGAGAAGCTGATTGCCCGCCTGTGTCGCCTGTAACGCGCCGGTGGCGTTCTGGCTCTGCCCGACAAGGGCGGACATTTCAGCGCGGTTGGTGTCGATATTTCCGACGACACCAGCCTGCACGCGCATGGCGTCCTGCAAACCGCCGACCGTATTCTGCCAGCGGGACCGCGCATCGGCGACGAGCTGGGCGTCGGTCGCGGACAGCGAAACCTTGCCGTATTTCTGTTGGAACATTTGATCGACGTTCTGCACGTCGAAGGCAATGTTCTGCGCCTGGGCCAGAAGCTGCTGCGTGCGCTGGACATTCTGCTGCAAAGTCTGGAGCGAGGAATATGGCAGACTGGCGAGATTCTTCGCCTGATTGATGAGCATCTGCGCTTCATTCTGAAGCGAGGTGATCTGGTGGTTGATCTGCTCCAGCGTACGTGCGGCAGTCAGAAGGTTCTGCGCATAGTTGGTCGGATCATAGACGATGCGGCCGAAGCCAAAAGCGTGAGCGGGGCTTGCCAGCATGGGCGACAGTGCAACAGGCATGGCGAGCGTCAGCGCCAGCACGGATGCACTGACATATCGGGAAACGGGGATACGGATCATGGCAGGGTCTCCTTTTCTTGGCTGTCATCTGGATGGATTTGGTCTGGCTCGACCGGCCGAGCGGGCTCTGTCCGTTCGACAAGATTTGTGAGGTTCGGGATCAGATCGACGGCCCATTCGACGCCGCGATGGCGCAGCCAGGCCGCGAGAAAACCGTCCTGCCCATGCTCGGCGACGAGTTCGGCGATACGGGTCTGATCGGATTTGGATGATGCGGCGCAGAGCGCGAGGCCGACTTCGCTGAGGCCAAGCTCGAACAGGCGATTGCCGCGCCGCGATTGGCAGTAATAGTCCCGCTTTGGCGTGGCCCGCGCGAGGATCTCGATTTGCCGGTCATTGAGGCCGAAGCGGCGGTAGATTGCCGTGATCTGCGGCTCGATGGCGCGTTCATTCGGGAGAAGCAGCCGCGTCGGGCAGCTTTCGATGATGGCGGGCGCGATATTGCTGCCGTCAATGTCCGAGAGCGATTGCGTGGCGAAGATGACGGAAGCGTTCTTCTTCCTGAGTGTCTTCAGCCATTCGCGCAGCTGGTTGGCGAACCCCTCGTCATCGAGCGCCAGCCAGCCTTCGTCGATGATGAGCAGGGTTGGCCGACCGTCGAGCCGGTCGCCAATCCGATGAAACAGATAGGACAGGACGGCAGGCGCAGCCCCAGTGCCGACCAGCCCCTCGATCTCGAAGGCCTGTACATCGGCTGATCCGAGATGTTCGGCCTCGGCGTCGAGCAACCGGCCATAGGCGCCGCCAATGCAGTAAGGGCGCAACGCCTGTTTCAGATCGTTGGATTGCAGCAACACGGCAAGGCCGGTGATGGTCCGTTCCCCCGCCGGGGCGGATGCCAGCGATGTCAGCGCCGTCCAGATGTGCTCCTTCACCTCCGGCGTGATGATCATGCCTTCACGCATCAGGATCGCGGCGATCCAGTCAGCGGCCCATGACCGTTCATAGGCATCATCGATCCGCGCCAGCGGTTGCAGGGAAACGGAAACCTCCGATCCCTCGGTCAATCCACCGCCGAGATCATGCCAGTCGCCACCCATGGCGAGCGCGGATGCCCGGATCGATCCCCCGAAATCGAAAGCGAAAATCTGGCTGCGATCATAGCGGCGAAATTGCAGCGCCATCAGCGCCAGCAGCACGGACTTGCCCGCGCCGGTCGGGCCGACGACGAGGGTATGGCCCACGTCGCCGACATGAAGGGAAAGCCGGAACGGAGTCGAACCTTCGGTCTTGCCGTACAGCAAGGGGGGCGCTCCGAGATGTTCGTTCCGTTCCGGCCCCGCCCACACGGCCGATAGAGGGATCATGTGGGCGAGGTTGAGCGTCGAGATCGGCGGCTGCCGGACATTGGCGTAGGCATGTCCGGGGATCGAGCCTAGCCAGGCATCGACGGCATTGACAGTTTCCGGCATGGCCGTGAAGTCACGGCCCTGAATGATCTTCTCGACCAGACGCAGCTTCTCGTCGGCGATACGGGGGTCGGCGTCCCAGACGGTGACGGTTGCTGTGACATAGGCCATGCCGGCGACGTCAGCGCCCAGTTCCTGCAAGGCCATGTCGGCATCGAGCGCCTTGTTGGACGCATCGGTGTCCACCAGCGCCGATTGCTCGTTGGTCATCA
Source organism: Haematobacter missouriensis (assembly GCF_000740775.1). Taxonomy (GTDB): domain Bacteria; phylum Pseudomonadota; class Alphaproteobacteria; order Rhodobacterales; family Rhodobacteraceae; genus Haematobacter; species Haematobacter missouriensis. The sequence goes on from NZ_JFGS01000029.1 coordinate 18,058, forward strand.
CCTCCTTGAGGATCGCGGCGATGGATTTTCTCTTGGCGAACCATTGACGGCGGATTTTGGTGAGGAGTTTCGTCGCGTCCGTCTTGTCCATCAGGATGGCGCGGGTGGACCAGCGATACGGGAACGCGAGCCGGTTCATCTCGTCGAGCAGGCCGGGCGTGGTCGCTGTCGGAAAGCCGATAATGGTCAGGACGCGCAGATGCTTGTCAGCAAGGCGCGGTTCCAACCCGCCAGTCAGCGGCTGATCGGCCAGCAGCGCATCGAGGTGCATGGGCACTTCGGGCACGCGAACACGATGGCGGTTCGTGGAAATCGTGGAATGGAGATAGGTCAGCGTGCCCGCGTCATCGATCCAGTGGCATTCGGGCATGAAGCCGTCGAGCAGCGCCAGCACGCGGTCGGTGCGGTCGATGAAGCCGCGCATCAGCTCCCATGGATTGACGCCGGATTGCTCACGGCCCTCGTAGAGCCAGGTCTCGGCGCGAGCCGCATCTTCGGCGGGTGGCAGCCAGAGGAAGGTCAGGAAGTAGCCTGACACGAAATGCGTGCCCGCTTCCTCGAAGGCAGCTTTGCGCTCGGCATCGAGAAGAGCGGAGGCCGGATCAGGAAATTGGCTGCCGGGATAGGTCGCGGCTTCGCTTCGTTGTGCCTCAACAAAGATCGACCAGCCGGAGCCGAGGCGGCGCACGGCGTTGTTGATACGCCCGGCGACCGCGACCAGTTCGGCGGCAACAGCGGAATCTAGATCCGGCCCGCGAAACTTCGCAGTCCTCTGGAAACTGCCGTCCTTGTTCAGCACGACGCCCGAGCCAACCAGCGCGGCCCAGGGCAGGAAATCCGCGAGGCGGGTAGCGGTACGGCGATATTCGGTGAGGTTCATCATGGCTGCGCCCTCACACCGACAGATGACCGGGTATGCGCAGATGCTTACGGCCCACCTCGACAAAAAGCGGATCGCGTTTGGCAGCCCATACCGCGAGGAAATGACCGACCGCCCAGATGGCGATGCCAACCAGCCAGAGACGAAGGCCGAGGCCGACGGCGCCGGCCAGCGTGCCGTTGACGATGGCAATCGAACGCGGTGCGCCGCCGAGCAGGATATGCTCGGTCAGCGCCCGGTGAACCGGGATGGAGAAGCCCGGCACCGCATCGAGCTGTTCAAACCCGCCCGCCATCAGATGAGCGCCCCGCCGCCGAACGAGAAGAACGACAGGAAGAAGCTCGACGCGGCGAAGGCGATGGACAGGCCGAAGACGATCTGGATCAGGCGGCGGAAGCCGCCGGAGGTATCACCGAAGGCCAGCGCCAGGCCGGTGGCGATGATGACGATAACGGCGATGATCTTGGCGACAGGACCCTCGATCGACTGGAGGATCGACTGAAGCGGGGCCTCCCAGGGCATGGAGGAGCCGGAGGCGTGTGCGGCAGGCGCCAGCATCAGACTGATGGAAACAGTGGCAGCGGCGGTTGCCATGATGCGGCAGCCGCGTGAAATCGTGCGGATCATGAAGGGTTTCCTTTCGGGGTGGTTGCCAAAGTGATGGGATGCGTGATGGCGTAATCGCCGTCCGGCCCCAGCCCATCGACGCGGGCGAGTTCGACCAGCCGGCGGGAAGAGCCGCGTCCGGCAAGAACGGCGACGAGGTCGATTGTCTCGGCAATCAGGGCGCGCGGGACGGTGATGACGGCTTCCTGGATGAGCTGTTCGAGGCGTCGCAGCGCGCCAATGCCGGAACCGGCATGGATGGTGCCGATCCCGCCCGGATGGCCGGTGCCCCAGGCTTTAAGGAGGTCGAGAGCTTCGGACCCGCGCACCTCGCCGACCGGGATGCGATCCGGGCGCAGGCGTAGCGACGAACGCACCAGATCGGAGAGCGTCGCCACGCCATCTTTGGTGCGCATCGCGACCAGATTGGGCGCGGCGCATTGCAGTTCGCGCGTGTCTTCAATGATCACGACGCGGTCCGAAGTCTTGGCGACTTCTGCCAGCAGCGCGTTGGTCAGCGTGGTTTTTCCGGTCGAGGTGCCGCCCGCGACAAGGATATTGGCGCGCGTGGCGACGTTCAGGCGCAGCACCTCGGCCTGAGCACTGGTCATGATCCCGGCGTTTACATAGTCGTCGAGCGTGAACACCGCGACGGCAGGCTTGCGGATGGCAAAGGTCGGCGCCGTGACGACAGGCGGCAGCAACCCTTCGAAGCGCTCTCCGGTCTCGGGCAGTTCAGCCGACACACGCGGATTGCGGGCATGAACCTCGGCGCCGACATGATGGGCGACCAGCCTGACGATCCGCTCGCCATCGGCAGCCGACAGCCTCTCCCCCGTATCGGCCAGCCCTTCGGAGAGCCGATCCACCCAGATGCGGCCATCGGGATTCAGCATCACCTCGACCACAGCTGGATCTTCCAGAAACCGGGCAATCGATGTACCGAGCGCGGTGCGCAGCATCCGCGCACCACGCGCAATCGTCTCGGGTTTCTGATGTGATGCGGTCATGGCGGCCCCGTTCATGGCGGGACGCGCAAAAGACGGACCCCGGATTGGGGTCGATTAAAAGAACCTGATTTAGGGCCGTTTCAACAGATGTTTACGCGTGTGCGGGCATCGGCGGCGCAGGGCGGTAAATAGGATGGATCGAAAGATCAGAGCTGGTTTCCATCCGCTTCGGACTGGCCTTGTGACGAAAGATCGTGAAGCGAATCGATATCCCGCGACAACTCTTTCAGGAATCTGTCGCCGGAAGCCAGGCGCTTGCCCAGCGTCTGCATGAAGCCTTCGAAGCGCTCGTTGCCCTTGATGCGTGCCGACTGTTTCGCGCTATCTGACAGCGGCGGCGTCATGGTGAGCCAGAATTGTACGAACAGCGAAAGCGTCTCGCCGAGGATGGCGACATCTTCGTCCAGCATATCGAACTGGCGGCCAAGCTTATCCAGGCGTCGCGACATTGCGGCTTCCAGCCGTTCGGTCGTGTCACCGGACAGGAAGGATGCTACCGCAGCCTCGATCACTGCGGATTTTGAAACATTGCGACGCAGCGCCAGACCCTCGACCTGCTTCAGCAGATCCGGGGAGAAGTAGACATTCATGCGGGTGCGACTCGTCATGCCTGTCTTCCTTCTCAAAGCTCGATGCCGTCATTTGGGTCGAGTGACGCCTGCCGCGCGACCATGCGCATCCGCTGACGCATGGCACGGGCTTTGGCGGCATCGACGTCGGGCTCATCATCGAGAAAATCGAACTCCTGCGATGGCGGCGGTGGTGGCGGGATGATTTCCTCATGCTCGGGAAGCTCCGGCTCAAGACGGATACCGGCATTGGCAGGATCGTCGTCGGACCTGTTCGACGCGGGTCCGTGGCCGGCCGCGGCCGCAACAACACGGCTCGTCCAGTCGTCTGGTGCCGATGTTTCCATCTTCACCGACTGCTTGTGCAGATCGGGCGGCGGCAGCACCCGTTCCTGAAGCCGCGCATCGGCATAGTAACGCGCCTTGGCGGCGCGGATGGGCGGCACACCCGCTACCATGACGATCTCGTCGGTTGGCGGAAGCTGCATGATCTCGCCCGGTGTCAGGAGCGGCCGCGCTGTTTCCTGCCGCGAAACCATGAGATGCCCGAGCCAGGGCGCGAGGCGATGGCCCGCATAGTTGGTGGAATCGCGCATTTCCGTGGCCGTGCCGAGCGCATCACTGATCCGCTTGGCGGTGCGTTCATCGTTTGCGGCAAAGGCGACACGCACATGGCAGTTGTCGAGAATGGCGTTGTTCTGTCCATAGGCCCGCTCGATCTGGTTGAGCGACTGCGCGATCAGGAACGCTTTGAGGCCGTAGCCGGCCATGAAGGCGAGCGCCGATTCAAAGAAATCAAGCCGCCCGAGCGCGGGGAACTCGTCCAGCATCAACAGGAGACGATGGCGTTTTCCGGTGGTTTCCAGTTCCTCGGTCAGCCGCCGCCCGACCTGATTGAGGATCAGACGGATCAGCGGCTTGGTCCGGTTGATGTCCGAGGGCGGTACGACGAGGTAGAGGCTGACCGGTTCTTTTGCTCCGACCAGATCGGCAATGCGCCAGTCGCAGCGGGCCGTCACGCGGGCCACGACCGGATCTCGGTAGAGACCGAGAAAGGACATCGCCGTGGACAGCACGCCGGAGCGTTCGTTCTCGGATTTGTTCAACAGCTCGCGTGCCGATGAGGCGATGACGGGATGCACACCGGCTTCGCCCAGATGCGGCGTGTCCATCATGGCGCGCAAGGTCGCCTCGACCGGACGGCGCGGATCGGACAGAAAGCTCGCGACCCCCGCCAGCGTCTTGTCCTTCTCGGCATAGAGAACATGCAGGATGGCGCCGACCAGTAGCGAATGGCTGGTCTTTTCCCAATGGTTGCGCTTGTCGAGACTGCCCTCGGGATCGACCAGAATATCCGCGATGTTCTGGACATCGCGGACTTCCCACTCCCCCTGACGGACTTCCAGCAGCGGGTTGTAAGCTGCGGAATGCACATTGGTCGGATCGAACAGCAGGACACGGCCGTGATGGGACCGAAGCCAGCCGTCAGATTCCAGTTCTCACCCTTGATGTCGTGCACGATGCAACTTCCCGGCCAGGTCAGCAGCGTCGGCACAACGAGACCGACGCCTTTGCCTGATCGGGTGGGCGCGAAACAAAGGACATGCTCGGGGCCGTCGTGCCGGAGATAGTCCTTGCTGTGCCTGCCAAGGACCACGCCATCGGGACCGAGCAGTCCGGCAGCATGGATTTCCTTGTCCTCGGCCCATCGCGCAGAACCGTAGGTGGCGACGTTGCGCGCCTCGCGCGCCCGGATGATCGACATGAAAAAAGCGGCGGCGATAGCGAACAACGCCCCGGACGTGGCGATGAACGCGCCTTCGGTGAAAATACCGGGCGCATAGGCGTCATAGGAAAACCACCACCAGAAGAAGGCCGGAGGATAATAGACCGGCCATCCCGCAACATCGAACCACGGATTGCCGAGCTGGGGCTGAAAGCCAAGGCGGAAGGCCACCCATTGTGTCGAAGTCCAGACCATCACCAGGACAATGGTGAATACGACAATGATCTGGCCCCAGAGTATTCGGCCACCACGCATACAGGCTCCAATCGGCAAGAGAGTCGGAGCCGATCAAAGAATAGACGTTTTCGAAAGCGGCAACAGGAAAAGCAGGGGTGCCGTGTTGCCGGATACTATCGGCGGCACATCGGACAGGCCCTTTCAGATGCCGATGTCGACAGAACAATTTGCGAGGTGCCAGATCGGCAAAGGCTCAAATCCCGAGCCCTCGTGTTCGCCCCATTTGCCACGATACCGATCCACCCTGCACGATGCCCGCAACCTCGCGGCCGAGCTGGCGGTCGATCACTGGCCGCCATGGGACAAGAGTGAACTCGTGGCTCTTTTCGACAATGGCGAACTTGCCGCTCGATAGATGTGCGATCCCGGTGAACTTGCCGCTGATATTTTCGCCATCGGCAGCCGCCCGGAACGGCAAGCCTTTGCTGCTGGCCATTTCCGCACCGACGCGGGCCACTTCCCTTTCTCGCAGATTGGCGAGCAGGTTGCGCCGATAGAGGATGCGTCCATTCTGCTGTCGCGTGGCAGCGCCCTGTGCGATATGGTGTTCACGCCGCTGGTCCATAGCCTCGCGCACTTGCTGGCCGAACCCTGCCGGGGTAAGGTCCGAGGCGTCCGGTGTGACCAATCGCCGGTCCAGCCAGGTCGCGCCATCGGCGCCGATCTGTTTTTCCAGATCGAAGGTCGAGACGACGCGGATGCTGGGCTGCCGGTTGCGACCGGCATCATAGGCGGTGGCGCGGCTCTCGAAGTCTTCGGGGATGCGCCACTGGTCGGCGTCAATCCGTTCAGCGATGCCGGCGCGGCGCAGCGCCTCCAGTCGCCGGACATGGGCATCCAAATAGCCCTCGTAATCACCGCCCGGTACACGTCCCTCGAACTTCGCCTGTTCGAGGTGGCGGCTCGGTCGGTAGATACCATTTTCCGAGATCGCAGCGATGGTGCGATCAGAGGGACGTTGCGCTGTATCGGCGGGACCGACTTCCACGATGCTGCCGATCCGGGCAACTTCAACGCGGGCCGGATCAATGCCGGGAAGATGGTGTGTTCGCCCGTCGATGCCGTCCACCACGAGCGTCAGGTTCTCGCCCATCTCGTCGGTGAGATATTTGTCCACGACGCGGCCGGTGATGGGTGCCGCGGGTGCGGCATCGTGAAGCTGGAAGGTCATCGGATCACGTTCCTGCCCATCGGCCTTCAGCGCCTTGTGCATGTTGCGGATGATGTCACCGCGCTCACCGAGTTCACGCAGCGCCGGTTCCATCTTCGCGCCAAGCTCCCAGACGCCGGGTGCATGTTCCGTAGCCAGCCCCATCTTTTCCAGCTTGGCGAGACGGCGCAGGCGAAGTGTGCGGTTGAACTGGCGGCGTGCATCTGCCGGTTCGTGGCGCAGATCGAGGAACCTTTCGTCGGCTTCCTCGGTCATGGCGCGGTCGATGCGCGTGAAGCGGTCCTGATCGATTTCGGCAGACAGCTTGCGGCTCTGCTCGATCTCGGTGGCGGGTCCAAGTTCCAGCGTGGTCAGTTCGCTCGCCCGCTCACGAATTCCATTGGCGAGATAATCGCCATTGATGACCAGGTTCTCGCCCAGATCGTCCTTGCCCCGAACGATGACATGGACATGGGGATGGCCGGTATTGTGGTGATTGACCGCCACCCAATCGAGCTTCGTGCCAAGATCGCCCTCAATGCGGCTCATCAGATCGCGGGTGTGCTCGGTGAGATCGGAAAGATCGGCGGCATCTTCCGGCGAGACGATGAAGCGGAACTGGTGGCGATCATCCTTGCCGCGATCAAGGAAGGCATCTCCATCGGCACGATCGTCGGTGGCGGAATAAAGCTGACCACGCTCGCCATCACGCGATGTTCCGTCGCGCTGGATGTAGCGCAGATGGGCAGCACCTTTGCCATTCTTCCCCGCGCTCTGAACGTATCGGGTTTTGACGACGACGCGACGCGCGCCAGCCGTACTGTGACGCCAGCCGCTCGACAGGGTTCGGGCGCGGACAAAGGCCGCACCACGACCACGCTTGACGCCCGGACCTTTGCCAGCCTGCGACGCCTTCCCGATCTTTCCGGCAGAACCAGATGAAGACGACGAGGATGTCCGTGATGCGAATGAAGATGATTTGCCGGGGCTGTTGCTATGCTGACGCGCCAGCTTCTTCGCCTGCGTCAGAAAGCTCTTCGCCTTGCCCGCCTTCGGCACGTCCGACCTGATGCGGCCAGGCTTCGGGCGAAAGCGGTTCTCGTCGTCGGCGCTCATGAGCGCATCCCATGCCGTGTAGGCACGCAAACGACATATATTCGGCTATAGTGCCGGTCAAAACCCAGCGAAGCCAAGGCTTTGCGCCAAATCGCGGCACGCGAAACCCAAAAGCATGGTGCCGTGCCCCGCGTCCCAAAACAGTGTGCAGACAAGGGCTTGCCCAGAAACCGCCCCGACAGGGTGCCGGTTTCCTTTATCTTGCCCTCCGCCTTTCCTTCCCTTTTTGCCCTTCCTGCCGGGAATGCTGCCAGGCGCCCCCAAGCCTGACTGCACACCGCAAATGGACCGAACGAGCGCGAAAACGCCATGCTCATGGCTTGTCGCCATCGCCCGCAAGGGCCACGAATATGCCGCTGTCCTGCGGTTCCTGAACGGCGGGATCGCGCAGAGAAACGGTTGCCTGGATGTCGCCCGACGGCTGATTGGCCGCCGCTGAAATGCCGCCGGATTGCGCAACGAAGAGCGGGGCTTCGCGCCAATCCGGTGGTGGTGGCGGCACGATTGTCGGCACATCGGGCGCAGTCGCATGCCCAAGAAGCGGCGCGAGCGTGGCGACATAGGCGCGCGTTTCTGCGGGCAAAACACGGCCCGTCGCCAGATGCTCGTCATAGCGACCGGGACCGGCATTGTAGGCGGCAAGCATGGCCGCAACATTGCCGTAGCGGTTCCACATCTCGCGCAGATACGCCGTGCCTGCGAGGATGTTATCGCGCGGATCGTAAGGGTCGCGCCCGAGACCATGGCGGCGGCGCAGGCCCGCCCAGGTATCGGGCATGACCTGCATCAGTCCCATCGCGCCCGCCGATGAAATTGCGCGCACATCGCCCGCGCTTTCCACGCGCAGCACGGCTCGAATCCAGTGCTCTGGAATGCCGAAACGCTGTGACGCCTCGGCAATGAACGCAGCATGGGGATGCGCGGTGACAGGCGCAGGTTGAAGCGTGACCTGCGCCATGGCCGGCATCGAGCCGCTGCCAGCCGACAGCAGGGCCGTGAAGAGAAGAAAGGTGCGGGATCGCATGATCTCAGTCGCGATCTTCGCGGGGCCGCGGGCGGCTCCAGTGCAGCGACCATGACGAGCCTGCATCGTCGTCGCGGAACAGGTTGGCGCGGATCGGGTGCGGTAATGCCGGATCGTCGAGCAGCACCGAGAGATATTCGCCAGCCTTTTCGCCGGTGCGTTTCCATGCAGCACCGACCTCGGGACCGTCATGCTCAATGTAATGGACGCGATAGTCCGGCGCATTCTCCGCATCGGAATGTTCAGCGGGCACGATGACGAGATCGCGCTTCATGGTGAGCGTGACGAGCTGACCGGCGAAGCCGGATGCGTCACGCGCAAATTGACCGATCTGTGGCATGGTATGTCTCCTGTGTTGGTGGGTTTGGCGTGGGTTCAATGCGTGACCGCCCGCCATTCGTAGCGGCCATCGCCTTCCTCATCGGTCCAGAGCGGAAGCGCCCGGCCGATGACGGAACTGGCGGGAACAGGTCCGAAGTAACGGCCGTCGAGGCTGTCCCGGATTTCCCAATTCATGAGGAAGAGTTCGCCGTCGCGGATGATGCGGCAGCCCTGCCAGACCGGCAGATCGCGTCCCATCCGGTCGCGCTCCAGTGCATCGCCCATCTCGACGTTATCGACGGTGATCGTCGCACCGCTGCGGCAGACGCGCTGTCCCGGCAAGCCGAGGACGCGTTTCAGCAGCGGCACGTCCCGCCCGATATAGCCGCGCTCGACCATGAACCGCTCCAGCGGTTCGGGCGGCGCGATGACGACGAGTTCAGGAACTTCGACCACATCGGCAGGAACAACTGTGTAGAAGCCGATGGGCGCGCTGGCGGTCGCATTCCAGATCAGCCTGGTTGGCGGATCGGCAACGGCCGTGGCGACAAGCGTACCGACGGCCAACATGGACACGGCGAGGATATGACGGCGGCTCATGGTGCGATCCTCCGGCGGCTGACCCATGCGGCATGGCGTTCCGGCGTGTAGGGGGTGGGGTCCTGACCGGCGATCATGCGGTTGTGGACGTGCCGCCAATGGTCCGGCGCAGCATTCGCAGGATCGACGCCAAGCGCGTCCACGGCGTCGATGGCGGCCAGCGCTTGCTGCACCTTTGGCCAGCCATCAATCCGCAGCAGGATCTCGCCGCCGGGGCGAACGAAGGGCACGGTCTGGAACGGCTCGCCACGCCCGACAGCGCGCAGGATGTCGAGCCGCGAAACGATGGTGCCGTAGTCGTTGGAGGCCCAGCGGACGAAGGCGAAGATGCTTTCGGGTGCGAAGCCGACGAGACTGCGGCGGCGGTCGATGATCTGCTCAAAGCTCTTGTGGCCGAAGCGTATCCAGTGCTCAACCTTCCGCTTCTGGAAGGCCAGTTCGACAAGTGTGGTGAAGGGCGCTGGACCGTCCGCCAGCGGATGTTCATGCGCACCACGCCCGGTTTTGCCGGTCATGGCCGGTCTCCTTCGGTGGGTGGAAACTCGCGGCCCAGCAGCTCGCGCAGCATCACGGCGACGGTGACGCCGCGCCGGAAAGCGGCGACCTTGATGCGCCCGCGCAGTTCGGGTGTGATGTCGATGGTCAGGCGGGCGGTAAACGCCTCGGCAGCCATCTTTCCGGTTGCCGGCGCATCGGCGGCCCTGACCCAGCTATCGGGATTACCCGGACGCGATGCGAAGCCGGATTTGGCGGGTGGACGTGTCATCGCACAATCCTCCCGATCCCGAGGCTATCGATCTCGGCCACCAGCGCTGTGACCTCCTGTGCAGCCCGTTCGCCGCCATCGGTCTCTGAGACCAGTCGCCCAGTTTGTGCGGCTTCAGCAAAGGCGACGCGCTGGCCGATGGTCGTGGCCAGCAACGGCGGATCTTGGTCCGCCAGTGTCTCAGCCGTTTCGCGGGCGATGACGGTGCGCGCAGCGCATCGGTTCAGCAGAAAACGGGCGGCCAGTTCAGGACGATAGATGCGTGCTTCGTTCAGAAGCGCCAGCATCTCGGCGGAGGCCCAGCCGTCGAAAGGAGATGGCTGCACCGGGACCAGCACCAGATCGGCTGCAAGCAGCGCTGAGCGCATCAGACCAGCGACACGGGGCGGACCATCGATGACGACATGGTCGGCGTCACGCGCCAGCTCCGGCGCTTCCCGGTGCAGCGTATCGCGGGCCAGGCCGATGACACTGAACAGCCTTGGCAGCCCTTCATGGCCACGCCGCTGCGACCAGTCGAGTGCGGAGCCTTGCGGATCGGCGTCGATCAGGATGACGCGTTTGCCTTCCGCAGCCCACGCACCGGCGAGATGCAGCGCCAACGTGGTTTTTCCGACACCGCCTTTCTGATTGAGGAGAGCGACGATCATCGCTGTCCTCCCGGCTTGCCGAGAGGAAGTTCAGGCGTGCTTGTTGACGCGGGCGATCCTTGCTTTGGGGGTGTCAGCTTGCCTTTATGGGCACCCGATCTGAGGGCCGCACCAGCCTTCGCGATGAGCTTTTCCACATCGCGCCGCCGCTCTTCAAAGTTAGATTCTGTGTTAGACTCTAAGTTAAGGGCGCGATTTTCGCTTTTGTTACCGAAGGATAGGAGGTGTTTGGGTTCCCGATAGCACGAGCCTCCGGTTCCTGATGGCACGATAGTCCGGGTTCCCGATAGCACGAGACTATCCACAGGTTTTCCACAGGCCGGGACAGGCTCGAAAGCGAGCAGCATCCGGCCGCCGGTTTCGACCTCGGCGAACAGGGTGTAGCCGGGCAGTGGCTGGCGGCGGATAATGTCGCGCAGCTCGAAGGCGAAGCGCTTGAACGGCGACAGACTGCCCGATTTCTGGTGCAGGTGACGGAAGTCGAACCGCCAACCGTTTTTCTGTCGCCCACCATGCTTGCGCACCAGGCGATAGAGCCAGCGATCCAACCCGCCGGTCAGATTGAAATAGGCCCGGTCGATGGTGAGGATCAGGGCGTCATCCAGAACCGCACTGTAGAACCAGTCGGGCACGATCATCTCGATGCCGTCCGGACGGCCATTGGCATCGGTCCGCTCGTGCCATTCGTTGATCCACGAAAAACGATGTCGCCGTCCATTCGCGCGCTGGCGGATCGAGGTTGCAACCGTGGTCGATTGCAGCCGGTCCAGCGCCGCCTTCAGGCGCTGATAGTCCCTCAGGGAGGTTCCGCGCCCTGTGAATGTCAGGATTTCATAAGGCGTTGCCGCCATCAGGCGCGACGTGCGCAGACCGGCGTCCCGCGCTTCCACGATCTGGCTGGCCGCCCAGATCAGTATATCGGCGTCCCAGATCGTCGCCATACCGTGATCGGGAACAGCTTCGACACGGATCGAGACGTTGCCCAAGGCAAAGTCAATCGGGCGGATACGGTGCGATTTGGAAAGGGAAAAGAAAGGATAGGCCATGAGATCCTGCGCGTCTCGTGGTGCGAATTCCCCGGGAAGCGCCCGAAACAGATCGAGTTGCCCGCGTTCCGAGGCGGATGGGTGCTGCGCTGCCATCAGGGGCTGACCGCCGTGTTCAGCGCGTGATGCGCTTGGGCGAGGTGAATGCGGTCGGCGGCATAGGTTTCGCCGGGAGAACTTGTCCGCGTGGGTCCGACGTGGAGGTAACCGATCCGCGCGCAACCCAGGCTGCGAGATCCTCGACCGAATAGACAACGCGGCCGCCGAGCTTGTGATAGGCAGGTCCCGTTCCGTAGGTTCTGTGCTTTTCCAGCGTGCGCGCGGACAGACTGAGGAAATCGGCGGCTTCCTTGGTGCGCAGATAGCGTGGCGGCAAGGCGGCGAGATCAGGTCGCATGGGGTGGCCTCCGTGGTTGTGCAGGATGCCGCTGACGATCAACGGCATGACATGCGCACGGTGGCGAAGGCGCGGCGGCATGGGGGATGAGGAAGATCGAAGGGGTAGAATCCTCACCCTCGATCAGACGTCAGTGTCAGGGTTTGCGACGATGGCGCAAAAGGTCCTGATAACCGCCGTCGATCAGCGCGGCGGCAGATCGGACAAGGGCGATGACAGAGGCGCGCAAAGCCGATGTCTTCCACGGCTCAGCGCGAACGCGCGCCTCTCCGTAGATGGCGATGGCAATCTCACGATAGGTCGCGTGGTTGGCGTTTCCGTCGGCAGCTTGCATCATCAGGCGAAACCGCCGGCGCTGATACGGCGTCATCCTGGGGTCGCGGCGCGCGGGTTTCCCGGCCAGCATGTGCCAGAGCCTGAGAATGGCTTCGAGCCGATCCGGCAGATTTTCGTCAAGTGGCAGAATGATCGCCGGCTGCGAATTGGCATCGGTGTCGGCGAGGATCAGATATTGAACGCCGTCTCTGGCGTCGCAGACACCATATGTCCCCTCTGGTCCGCAGATGGCATCAGCAAGATCTACCGATAAGGCGGACGGAGAAGGCGGAAGAAAATCGGGCGCTGCCCCGAGCATCAGCATGTCCGGATTGGCAACAGGCGACCAGATGACCGGTTGGTCGAGCGCGGAAAAGCCGGGGTCTGCCGGGAAATCGCAACCCCCAGCGATGTTGGACATCATCCGCAAAGGGAAGATGCCCGGCGCCTTGCGCTACAAGATCATCGAAACTGGCCTGGTAGGAGGCGTTACGCCGCAGGCATTCCCAGGCGACACCCTCAACGGGCAGCGCATCGTAGAATTCATACTGGTTCTGGTCTCGCCAGCGGGATGTATCCGGCTTCATTGCTCCGGTCCTGGTTGAAACTGCACAGGTGGAGCGTGAAAGAATTGCGGCGCCTCTACCGAGATGGAAGCCGGGACAAAGACATGGGGTGATGCTCTGAAGGCATCACTGGTGCGACGGCGGCGAGGTCAGGTCCGATCTGTCGGATGACGCAGCAGCTGACGATAGCCGCTCTGTGTCATCCAGCGCGCCCGTGCCAGATGGCCGTCATGGACCTGCCGGGCGCGTTCAGGTTCCCGAACAGGGTCAATTCCGAACAGCACATTGACGGCTTCGGTCCATTCCGCCCCATCACCGGCGGCATCGAGCAGCCGCATATAGAGCTTGATATGCGCGCGATCATATTTGGTCAGCTCGTCGCTAACAGGTGCAATATCGTCGAAGGGAGGAACCGGAGATGTCATGTCGCGGGTCGCCACAGAGCATAGGCCGCCGCAGCGGATTGATGATGTCGCCGGCGCCGGTCAGGCGTCACGGATCTGTCGGTATCTCTTCTCGTCTTGGTCATGAACCAGCAATACTCCTTGCCCGCGATCCGTGGACAGGAGAACAATCCCTGCTGCTTCAAGCGCCCGGCGCACCTGATCCCGCGTTGTCTCATACACCTCGAGCCGGTTCTCGGACTCAAGGCGTTTCAGGGCAGTCAGCGATATTCGGGCCTTGTCAGCGAGCGTCTCCTGCGTCCAACCCAGCAACGCGCGTGCGGCCCGCGACTGTCGAGCGGTGATCATGCATGATCACCTCCCATCGCGACCGGCGCGCATTCCAGAACTACGGCTATTTTAGTCGCCTTCGCCTGATACGCCATACGAAATCGTCGAATCTGGCCAGGGCGTTATCTGCACGGCTGAGCATGCAGCCGACTGATTCGCCTGTATGTCACAATTGCAGCGCTTGTGCTGGCCGTAGCGCCGACCAGCGCAAGATGATCTCCAAACGCTCCACGGGAAATGATCGTGATATGTTTGGAGATCATTGTCGTTGCATTCTACACTGGATATGATACCTATTCAGATCAATGCGACAGTAATGATCCGTAAAGGCATCACATGAAGGCGGAAGAAGAAACACTGAGGCTGATCGGCGACCATTTTCGCCGCGCGCGTCTTGCAGCGGGGTTGACCCAGGAGCAGGTGGCCGATCTTGCGGGCATTTCGCGCCCGCGCTACCGCGACATCGAGACGGGGGCGGCGGCTGCGCGCACCACGACATTGATCAACATTGCCAGGGCGCTTGGGCTGGAAATGATGCTGGTCCCGCAGGCGATGGTGCCCGCCATCGAGGCGCTTTTGCGCCCAGAGGCCGAGGATGATCATCCGGCCTTCAGCCCGCAACCGGAGAGCGACGATGACAGCCGTCCGTACCGCTGAGACCATCACCGCGCTGGACGTGTTCCTGAACAGTGCGAAGGTTGGCATGATCGTCAGGACGCCGGGTGATTTCAACGCCTTCAGCCTTGATCCGGCCTATCGCGCGACCGGCGGCATTCCGGTTCTGAGCCTGTCGCTGCGCGCGGCATCAGGGGGGCTACGCAAGGATCCGCGACCTGTCGCAGGCAGCCTGCCGCCCTTCTTTGCCAACCTGCTGCCCGAAGACCGGCTGCGCGAGGCGATGGAAAGACACCATGCGGGCAATGTGCGGCCGGGGAATGATTTCGATCTCCTGGCAGCTCTGGGCGCGGACCTGCCGGGTGCCGTTCGGGTGCTGCCCAGTGACGGTCAACCGGGCATCGGGGCGGCGCCCGCCCAAGGGCGGCCCAAAGCCCGCTTCTCGCTGGCGGGCGTGCAGATGAAGCTCTCGGTAATGAAGAACACGGGCAAAGGCGGGGGGCTGACCTTGCCGCTCGGGGATGACGAGGGCAAGTATATTGCAAAATTCCCCTCGACCGCCTTTCCGGGTGTGTCGGAAAACGAGTTCGCGAACCTCGCGCTTGCCGAAGCCATCGGCATGGACGTGCCCGAGCGGGAACTGGTCAGCCGAGGGCAGTTCGAGGGGATTCCCGAAGAGTTCGAAACACTTGCCGAGGGGCTGGTCCTGCTCGTGCGGCGTTTTGATCGCGGGGCAGACGGGCAGCGCATCCATATCGAGGATTTCGCGCAGGTTTTCGGCCTGTACCCGGCGCGCAAATATGATGGCGCCGCCTCCCACGACATCGCCTCTGTACTGAATGTGGCAATCTCGCCGTTCGCCGCGCTGGAGTTTGTCCGGCGGCTGACCTTCTCGGTGGTCATGGGCAATGGCGACATGCACCTCAAGAACTGGTCACTGATCTATCCGGGCGACGGCGACACGCCCGCTCTTGCACCGATCTACGACATGCTTTCGACCATTCCCTATATTCCGGCAGATGGGCTGGCGCTGTCTCTGGGCGGCGAGCGGGCCTTCAAGGGCCTGGCCCCGGCCCGCTGGAAGACGTTTGCCAATCGGGCAAGGCTTCCCGAGCCTGCCGTGCTCAAGGCCGTTGTCGAGACGGTGAAACGCATCGATGCGAAATGGTGGACACTGCCGGAACGCGAGGTGGTCCCCCCGCCCGTGCTGGAACGGATCGACGCCCATGTGAAAACCATGATCCCGATCCTGCCCGGCTGAGCAGTTCCAGCCCGGTCAGGTCACCGGGCCTGGCGGCTTTCCCGCGGGCACGGGAAAGGCCCCGACCTTGCGGTCGGAGCCTTTGTTCCGCGCCTCAGTCGCCGCGGCGACCGTTGGGGCGGGACCAGATGAGGGAGAAGGTTTCGCCGTCTTCTTCGTCGAAGAGGTTGGCGTAGATCGGAGCGTTGAAGCTTGGATCGTCCAGCTTGAGGCCCAGATAGTCGCGGCCCTCGTTGGAGCGCTTGGACCAGGCGGCGCCGATTTCAGCGCGACCGACCAGAACGCGGTGGCTGGGGGCATTCTCGCCGGTGGCGCGCAGGTCGGGGATGATGCGCACGCCCTTGGCCTGGACGCTGAGGGTGACGATTTCGCCGGTGAATTCGTTCGAGCCGGTCTTCTTGAAGGTGCCGATGGTTGCCATTTTAAGTCTCCGCTTTCCGTTTCCGAGCCCGCACCATTGCGGCCTCTATGGCGATCGACCGGCCGGAGACGAACGCTGGCGCACCCCAAAGGGGCTGGACAGCACAGGAGGAACTTTCTTGTTCCGCGCGGAATGGCGGCTTTGCCGGCAGGGGAAGAAAGTTGTGACGACGCTGTTGCGCTAAAGCGGTCGAAGCGCATCGCGCTGTTCTTCGGCCAGATCAGGCCATTGAAGAGGCCGTTTGGAGCGGTCGAGACACGGGGGTGAACGGGGACGGTGGCAACCTCGAGGCTCCATCAGGATGACCAGACCGGCGCACCGGCTTGTCTGGTCCCCCGCGTTTCAGGTCGTGCACATCCTTTTCTCCGGCCTGTGCTATCGGCATTGCCCCAACCGGTTTTCGGTCAGTCCTCGAATGCTGGCACTGACCGTCCTGCGCTCCTATGGACCGTGCCTGTGCCTCACGCTGCCCTGGGATCCACACGCTATCTACCCACCCGCCTCCTGACGAAGACGGCAGATGATCCGTATCCGCTTCTAGTACTGCCTCTACGGGTCACTCCAGTTCAGGTGCGTGCAAGGTTCCCGTCCGCAGGGCCGGTTGCCGCCATGCCTGCAACGCGCAGGAACGCCGTCACGCCCACCGCGACCGCACCGACTACCGAAAAGATGATCTGCCACGTCTCGGACGGCATCATGTGTTTGACGATCCCGAGCGTAGCGTAAAACCCTGCCACGCCCGCCGGGGCAACGAAGGTCAAAGCGATCAGCAGCCGTGCCCAGATCGGACGAACCAGCATGAGCAGGCCCTGACCGACCGCCACTGTCAGACCCGCAGCGATAAGACCGATGAGGATGCCGCCAAGCCAGCCAGCGCCCGTGCCATAGGCCCATATGCCTGCGTTCAGGCCGATAAAGAACGGCAGGGCAAAAACGGCGAGATTGAACAGCAGCCAGCACATGGTCCCGATGGCTGCAATGGAAACAATAATTCCGAGAACGATCATGGTGGTGACTCCGTGCAAAAGGTCGGACGGCTGCGCCTTCCACCACCACCATGGCGCAATCACAGCATAGCAGCATTCCTCTCACCGCGCGAGAAGCGATGGCTTTCGAGGCCAGGCCTGTCCGAAAACTAGCAGGTTGAATGAGAAACCTTATGCGTCTGGTGGACCAGTATCTGCTGCACCTCTACGATGACCATATCGTTGGGCGGAAGGATGCGGGTTAAACTTTATGGCAGAAGTCGATTGGTCAGATGGGGCATTTTACGACGATGGCGAATGGGTAAGCTGGTCAGACATTGACGAACAGCTTCGCCACAAGGAATGGGAAGCGAAGTATCCAAACGCCATCCGATCAATGATCCCGTATTTTGAGGACCTGATCTCACTCGCTGAGAGCTACCATCTGGAGACGGGCCTGCATTTGTCCGTGTATGGCGACATCGGTGAGCTGTTCGGTGCCATCACCTACGGCATCAAGTTGAACAAGACCTACGCGCAGGGTTCGGACGGCAGGCTCGAAAACGATCATGTCGAAATCAAAACCATCACACCTTTCAAGACCAAGGACGTAGTGATGGTGGATACATCGAGGCATTTCAACAAGTTGCTCGTGGTCAAAATAAATGCGGAGTTCCAGGTCTCCGGGCGAATGGTCAGCCGCAAGCAATTGCCAAAGCGCTCAGGCCGTTATCTCCGGATTCGCTGGGAGGACCTGGCGCTCTTGCAGTAGTGCGCAATGGCGTTATGCCGAACCGGCAGCGCTCACGCGCTGCCGGTCCCGAAGCGATAGACTGGGATGCCCATCTTGCGGGCCTTGTCGGCAAGGTTGTCCTGAATGCCGGTGCCGGGGAAGATGATGACCCCGATCGGCATGATGTCGAGCATCTGGTCGTTGCGCTTGAACGGTGCTGCCTTGGCATGTTTCGCCCAGTCAGGTTTGAAGGCGACCTGTGCGACCTTGCGGTTATTAGCCCATGTGGCCGCGATGCGTTCCGCGCCCTTGGGCGATCCGCCATGCATCAGCACCATGTCCGGGTGCTTGGCGTGGACCTGATCGAGCTTGGCCCAGATCGTCCGGTGATCGGTGGTGTCACCGCCCGAGAAAGCGATTTTCGGTCCGGCGGGCAGCAGCACCTCGTTGTCGGCCCGGCGTTTTGCGGCGATGAAGTCGCGGCTGTCGATCATGGCCGAGGTCATCTGGCGATGGTTGACCCGTGAGCCGGAGCGTTGCGACCAGGGCGTTCCGGTGGTGCGCAGATAGACGTCGGCGGCGGTATCGCAGAAGGTTTCCATGCTGTCGCGGCGCTCGATCAGGCTTTGTCCCGCGCCGATCAGGGTTTCGAGCTGGACAGATTTGACCTCGCTGCCGTCCTGCTCGCGCTGAAGGCGCTTCTGTGCCTGCTCGTTATCGTCGAGTTTGGTCTCGATCCGCTCGACAGCGCGGTGGAAGGTGTTGACGGTGGACCAGAGGATCTCGTCGAGGTCGAAATCGAGGCTGGTGTCGGCCATGGTGGAAATCAGGGCGTCGAAGATGTCGGAGACTGCGCCCTGGATGACATGATCTTCGGGTGTGATCCGGGGATCGGTCTCGTCTTCCGAGGGGCGGTAGCCGTAGAGTTCGAGTTCTTCGATGGCATGGCCGGTCGGGGACGTGCTGTGATCGGGTTCGAAATCGTCGTGCGCGGACATGGGATGCTTCCGTCAGTTGGACCGCGACCGTCGCGGCCTTCATGGCGACGAAAGCTCACGGGCGCTCCGGTCTGGCAGCGCGAGCCTCTGGCGAGTGCCTTGATGGCAAAGCCCGGCTGATTTGTTTCGCGCTGTAAAGGCGGGCTTGCCCGCCGACGGAAATCAGTCGGGCGCCGCCATTGCCTGACCGGAGCGTTTGTGGGCCGATCGCCCTCTCAGAAGGCCAAGGCGCGGTCCTCTGCTGATGACAGGATGCAGCCTATGCGCATGACAGGGTCGGAACGCCCCGATCACGGCACTGCACCGGCTATGCCATTGAAGCCATGAAGCGGCTGACGTCCTCGGGAGCGATTTGCAGCCGGATCTCTGCCCGAACGGCATCCAGCCCGTAAGTTGCGAGATCTTCGTTGAAGTCCCCCATCATGGCTGAGAGCGTGATAGCCTCGATCCCGGCCTCGTGCGCCCGGCCCACCAGGCTATCACGGGCGCTGTCACCTGCCGGATCGTTGTCGCGGACGATATAGAGCCTGCGCAGTTGCGGCGGGAACAGGATGGCAGCGAGGTGTCCGGCCGAGAGTGCTGAAACCATCGGCATGGTGGGCAGAGCCTGACGTAGCGACAGGATGGTTTCGATACCTTCCCCCGCTGCCATGACATCCTGCGCATCCCCAAAACGAACTGCATGTCTGAGCAGGTCGCCCATTGCCTTCCTTGACGGATCGACAGGTGCCTTGCCGGAGCCGTCGGGGGCCAACCATGTGCGGTGCACGCCGGTGATCCTGCCATCGAGGTCGGTGACGGCGGCGATCATGGCGGGCCATGTTTCGGTCGGGCCATCGTCCTCGGGCCGCCAGTAGCAGTTGGGGTGGAAGCGCAGATTTGCGGTCTGGCGTAAATCCGTAATGCCGCGTCCGCGTAAATACGCTTCTGCGATACTGCCTATCAGCGGCTGCGTCATGCGCCAGAGGCGGCGTGCGGCCTCGGATGATCCCGATGGTGCTGGCGTTCGGGACGGGCGGGATGGTGGCTGCGGTTCAGGATGCGGCAGGCTGAGGAAGCGCCAGGCCTCATGGGCAACGTCTGCGAAGTCGATCAGACCGAGCGAATCCCGGATCACGTCCAGCAGATCGCCATATTCACCCGTGGCCGAGTCCTGCCATTTACCGGCAATGCCTTTCACGCTGTCGTGCAACCGGACGAACATGGAACGGCCAGCCGTGTTTCGGACATCGCCAACCTGCCAGTAATTGCCCTGTTTGCGGCCATTCGACAGGTAGTGGCGGCACACCGCCTCGGCCTGTCGGCCGAGACGCTGCGCCAGTTCGGAAGCGTTGAGACGCGCCATTATGCGGCCTCCCGCTCACCGATGCGCAGAGCCGGGAAGCGGTCAAGCAGTTTGCCGGTGATCTTCGGTCCCGTTGCATCGACGGGCACGAAGAAGCGCAGTTTCCACGAGATGATCTCGCTGAAGAGGCCATAGGCCCGCAGCCGGTCGCGCATCGCTTCCGAGAACCCTGTCACCTCGATCCGGTTGGCCCCCATGACGCGGACGCGGCGCAGTTGCAGCCCTTCGGCAAGGTCGAGGATCGTGCGACCTTCGATCAGCGCGGCATAGGCGGCATCCGGTGTCAGGCTGCTGGTGACGCCACTGGCCGAGGCATTGGCGGCCCATGCCGGCGATACCCGGCGACCGATGATGCGTTCGCCCTCGTCGGTCAGGAGCCGATAGACGCGGGAGGAGTCCTGCGGCAGCCGTTTCCAGATCGGCAGAAGCAGCCCAGTCACCATATGCAGAATGCTGTCGGTGAACTCCGGCACCTCGGCCAGTTCTGCCTTCCAGGCCACGGTGAAGTCGGCACGGTCGGCCTCGATCCAGTGGGTCTCGCCCATCGCCCGAACCGGAATGTTCATCGCCTCCATGGGCCGGATCAGCCGCACGCGCCGTTCGATCTCGCCATCATCCAGCATGACGCTGGTGGCCGGGATCTGCACGGCGGCACGACCGGATCGCTCGTTGATGAGCAATCTTGCGCGTGGATCATCCAGTTCCGCTAGGGCTGCATTGAGCGTGACCGGCTGATTGCGTTTGCGCTCGGTGAGCGTCAGAAGCCGGGTTTCTGCCCCTGTGCCGGGATGGGTGTGGATGACCTGCCGGTCTTTGACGATGAAACTTTCGGCCTTCAGCGTTTCCAGCCCCATGTCATAGGTGCCGGATGCAATGGCCCCGTCGATCCGCGCCTGCAGAAGCTGTTCGAAGGCCGAGAACAGGATGCTCTGCAACTCGATGGTCAGCGCCAGCAGGCGGTTGAGGAAGGTGGTGATCGGCGGCAGTTCGTCCTTCACACCATTGCTGTCCATCAGCTTCAGGCCAGTGGCGGATTCAAACCGTTCGAGCGAGCAGCCTCGACCTTGCCGCGCACGATCAGCAGATAGAGCTGGCGCAACGCATCGCGGGCATAGGCAGATTCCAGATTATCCTCGGGACGGAACAGCCCCTGACCGCCGGTCTGGCGCTGGCCGCGTGTGATGGCGCCCAGCGTATCGAGGCGACGGGCGATGGTCGAAAGGAAGCGCTTCTCGGCTTTGACATCCGTGGCGATGGGCCGGAACAGCGGCGGCTGCGCCTGATTGGTGCGATTGGTGCGGCCCAGCCCCTGAATGGCGGCATCTGCCTTCCAGCCCGGCTCTAGGAGGTAATGCACACGCAGCCGCTGGTTTCGTGCCGAGAGTTCGGCGTGATAGCTGCGCCCGGTACCACCGGCATCGGAAAAGACCAGAATGCGCTTCTGATCATCCATGAAGGCGGAGGTTTCCGCCAGATTTGCGGACGGTGCACGGTTTTCGACCGCCAGACGCGCCGATGCACCATCGCCCTTCCGCACGATGCGACGCGAGCGGCCTGTCACTTCCGCCACCATATCCGTGCCGAAGCGCTGCACGATCTGGTCGAGCGCCCCCGGAACGGGTGGAAGCGAACCAAGCTGCTCCAGCATTTCGTCTCGCCGGGCTACGGCTTCGCGGCATATCACCGGCTGACCGTCACGGAATACCGGCCGTGATGAGAGGTTGCCTTCGCCATCGGTGAACGGTTCGTAGAGCTGCACCGGAAAGGAATGCTGCAAATACGAGCCGACATATTCCCTCGGCGTGACATCGACGGAAATATCGTTCCATTCCTCGGTCGGGATCTCGGACAGCCGCCGTTCCATCAGGGCTTCGCCAGTAGAGACGATCTGGATGACGGCGGCATGGCCCGCTTCCAGATCGGCATCGATGGACCGGATCAGGGTCGGGGTTTTCATGGAGGTCAGCAGATGGCCGAAGAAGCGCTGCTTTGTGCTCTCGAACGCCGAACGGGCAGCAGACTTCGCCTGCCGGTTCAGCGTCCCCTCGCTGCCGGTGATGTTGGCGGCTTCCATGGCCGCGTCCAGATTCCCATGAATGACAGCGAAGGCGGCAGCATATGAGTCGTAGATATGCCGCTGTTCGTCCGTGAGCTGATGCTCGATCAGTTCATATTCGACGCCATCATAGCAGAGTGAGCGGGCGGTATAGAGGCCGAGAGATCGCAGGTCGCGGGCCAAGACCTCCATGGCCGCAACGCCTCCGGCCTCGATTGCTTCGACGAACTCGGCGCGGGTCTGGAACGGAAAGTCCTCGCCACCCCAGAGGCCGAGGCGCTGCGCATAAGCGAGATTGTGAACGGTGGTGGCACCGGTTGCCGAGACATAGACCACGCGGGCGTCGGGCAGTGCGTGCTGGAGCCTTAGCCCCGCGCGTCCCTGCTGCGAAGCGGCGACATCGCCGCGTTCTCCCTTTCCGCCTCCGGCGTTCTGCATGGAATGGCTCTCGTCGAAGATGATGACCCCATCGAAATCGGCCCCCAACCATTCGACGATCTGTTTGACGCGCGAAACCTTCTCACCCCTGTCGTCGGAGCGTAGCGTGGCGTAGGTGGTAAAAAGGATGCCTTCAGACAGCGTGATCGGCTTGCCTTGCGGGAAGCGTGACAGTGGCGTCACAAGCAGACGCTCCATGCCGAGAGCCGACCAGTCGCGCTGTGCGTCCTCGATCAGCTTGTCGGATTTGGAGATCCAGACTGCCTTGCGGCGTCCGCGCAGCCAATTGTCTAGGATGATGGCGGCGGACTGACGGCCCTTGCCAGCGCCGGTTCCGTCACCGAGCATGAAGCCCCGACGAAAGCGGATCGATCCGACAGCATCCTCGGGCGCGGCGCTCACATTGTCGAAATGCTCGTCCACGGTCCAGGCATCCGCGAGATGATCGGCATGGGCTTCTCCGGCATAGATCACCGTCTCGAGCTGGGCATCGGACAGATGCTGGCGGATGTCGCCGGGCAGCATCGGCCGATAGGAAGGCTTGGGCGGTGTGACCGAGGCCATGGCGGCGGATTGCACCAGCTTGGTCGGATGCGGCTCAGCACCGGGGATGCGCAGCGACTGCAGCGCATATTCCTCATAGATCGCATCGGACAGGCGAGTGCCTTCCGGTGGCGTCCAGTCCACGGTGTCATAGGCAAGTTCGACGCCCTCGGGATCATTGGCGGTAGCCGCGGCAGGCCGCGCAGCTGTCGCGCGGGCCAGATAACCTCGCACGGTCTTCGGCGCGGCAGTTGAAGCGGGTACCGTGATCTTCGGCAATGATACCGGCGAACGCTGCGGGACATGCGCCTCGATCCATTCGATCAGCGTGGCAACATCAGGCGCGATCCCCGGCGAGGCTGGGAAACTGGCCGGATCGTCGGCGGGCAGTTTGTCGATCACGGTCAGCCGCGTATCGATTGTGGTTCCGTGCTTTGCATAGACCGCGCCATCGACGGCGGCGCTGAACACCACTCGGCCACGGGCCTGCAAGCGGATGAAAGCGTCCCGCCATGCCGGAGCTTCGGGGCCAAAGCCAGCGCCGGTGATCGTCACGAGGCGGCCGCCGGGAGCAAGGCGGGCCAGCGCCGAGGCAACATGGCGGTAGGCCGCATCCGCGACACGCCCGCTGACATTGGCCATGACCGAAAATGGCGGGTTCATCAGCACCACGGACGGCACAGCATCCGGAGCCAGATGATCATCGATCTGGGCGGCGTCGAAGCGGGTGACGGCAAAAGCCGGAAAGATCTGGGCAAGCAGATCGGCGCGGGTCTCGGCCAGTTCGTTGAGGATCAGCGAGCCACCGATGGTCTGCGCCAGGATCGCCAGAAGGCCGGTGCCCGCCGATGGTTCCAGCACCCTGTCATCGGGCGTAATCGCGGCAGCCGTCAGAGCGGCGAGACCGAGCGGGATCGGCGTCGAGAATTGCTGGAAGTTCTGGCTTTCCTCGGAACGCCGGGTCTGCGTGGGCAACAGCCCCGCGATTTTTGCCAGCACGGAAATCCGTGCAGCCGGAGACGCGGCTTTACGGAAAAGCGCCTTTCCGTATTTGCGTAAGAAAAGGACGGTAGCGACTTCGCACGCCTCATAGGCCAGCTTCCAGTCCCAGGCGCCTGTGGCATCGGACGCGCCGAAGGCCGTTTCCATAGCACGGCGCAAGGTGGCGGCATCGATGCGTTCACCGCGTTCGAGAGACGGAACCAAAAGATTAGCCGCAGCCAGAATCGCGGGCGCAGCCGCCAGTGGCGTGACCGGATCGGCCACGGGAAACACCATGTTCATGTCGGAAACCTCAGGAGAGCAGAAATGGAAGAGTCCGAACAGCGCTCTCTCTCGACCGCCCGGACTTAACCCCTTCCGGCCCGCCTCTGACTCTCAAAGCGCAGCATAAAAAAAGCGCCCCGACCGAACGGTGGGGCGCTTGTCAGTGTCTTCTCGGGATCATCCGAAGCGGCGACCAGCTGCGGTGAAGGTGTATTCATTGGCGGCAATGGTTTCATCGACAGCCTCGTCCGAGGACAGATAATCATACTCGCGCTCAAGCTGGCGGTAGAGCCAGCGGGCCAGATCGCGCAGCGCCTCGATGACCGACTCCTCGGCATCAGCGGTCATGTCCTGCCAGGTCGGGCTGTCGCGCTCGACCGTGATCGACATGCAGTATTCGTGATAATAATGGCCGCGATGGCTGGCCTCTGCGCGAATCTGATAGAAGTTGCGGCGCTGGATCGCCTGAAGGGCATCGGCGATGCGGTGCAGTTCGGTGTCCTGCGGGGCGTATTCTCGGATCAGGTGCGGCGCCTGTTTGCGGTAGGAATACCACGATTCAAAGCACGCACCGTCACCTTGTGAACAGAAGCCGCGGAACCAGATGCAGGGTTCCTGCCGGGTGCCGCCGCCCATCAATCGGACGGTGCGGGTCTTGAGGTTCAGCCCGAGGATTTCCGCGATGCGCTGGAAATCCTCATAGACGGCATCGTACCAGTCATAGTCGAATCCGCCTTCGCGGTACCAAGCACGCGCCTTGTCCTTCGCCGCTTCGGACAATTCGTCCAAGCGATAGACGGTGGTTTCGATGATCTCAGGCATAGGGATCGCCTCCCTCCAGCACGGTGGAAAGCCAGCCATCGGTATAGATCCAGTCCACCGTTTCGCCGGTGGCGAGATCGAGGACATGCGCGCCGCCACCAAATCCGTCGATACGCGGTTTCGAGCAGCTGTTTGCGTACTGGAAACCCCATAATCCGCTCAGGCCAAACTCGGCAGCGCAGCGTTTGACAAACTGAACGACATGCTCGGGATCGCCGGTGACGTCATCGCGCATCCATAGTTGTGTGCCGCCGTGCTCGGGTTGGATCGACAGCAGGAACCCGTCCGATGGTGGGGCCTCAGTGGCATTATCATCCGCCAGCGCGTTGTAGAGTTCGAGCGCACGGGCGGCGTTTTCGGGGGTGCCCACGTCAAGCAGGCAGGAAAAGTGCGTGTAATAATCGGCCATGACGGTCTCCGGACATGACATGGCCCGGCGTATGGCCGAGCCGAATGGGATGAAATGGGTAAAGCTCAGGCGTCCTGCGGCAGGCGGAGCAGATCGGCCGAGGTTTCGCGCCAGAAGGGATCGACCAACCGGGCCTCCAGCGCAGCGGCACGGTAACGCAGCCGTCTCGCATCACCGGGGTCCAAGGCCCGGAACGCCATACCGCGCAGGCGGCTGGCCTCGGTCACCATCCTGCGTGCCTCGGCATCGGATGCGACTGGCTGTTGCCAGAGAATAATGCCGGCGCGGATTTCGCCAGCGAGGACCAGACGTTGATCTTGGTCCTGAATGAGCATGATGCGCGGCTGAAAATACGGGAAGCCGTCCGGCCCCGTGCAAATATCACCGCGCGACAGGCGCAAGGCTGCGGCCAGGATGGCCTCTTCCGGTGACGGGCATTCGCCAAGCGGGATCATGCGGTCGAAACTGTTCGCCACGTCACTGGCGTCATAGCTGGCGACGCCGAGGCACGAGATGCGCAGCGGCAGCTTCTGCGACCGATAAAGCGCGGGCAGAACATCGACAGCCAGAATATGACCGATGGAACGGAAGGTTTCGGAACGGGCAAAGGTCATCGGGCTCACTCCATGACGGGCGCCGGTGAGCCTCTCTCTCCAGCCATCAACCCGTCACGGCCGAACGGCCCGCACTCTTCCTCTCTGACCGGCGCGCGCCCCCGGTTCCGCTGTCGGCGATGGGGATCATCGCAAGGCTGGAGGCCCGAAGCGCGGGCTGCCGCGTTCGGGCCGTCGGGGGTGAGACGCTTTCGCGCCTTATTCCCACGGGTCCAGTTCCAGCTTCACCATGTCGTCGTCGCCGTCGAACTCGGCGGCAGGGCAAGCGGCGTGGGTGCCGTCTCCGGCCTGGAACACAACGATCGAAACCATCAGCGTGGTGGCGAGGCTGGCGGCGAAGGCAGTGGCATCTGCATAGGACATGGGTTCCGGCTCCTGTCTTAGGAGGCGGGGGACCATCCCCCGCGCGACAGGCGCCCGAAGTGTCTGACCGGATCTGCAATCACCTGAGGGCGTTCGGACTTTTTCCGAATCCCCGAGGGCGGCACGCGCGCGTAAGCCGACCCCTTTGGGGTTGAATGTCAAAGAGACGGATCGGACCAAGGTTCGCGAATGGAAGCGGGGGTGGTTTTTCGTATCCGACTGGATGCCGGATACCCGTCGCAGATGCTCTGCCGCGCCAGCCTTGCCACCATGCTGGCATCAGGATTGTGTTCCCTTCAGGCCAGAGATGGCTGCCGCTTGTCCTGAAGGAGACGGCGGATTGCATGGTGAAGCCGGAATGGCCCCGTCCGGTGCAGACCTCCCATCCTCACGGCCCGATACCCTGTGATCGGGTCTTCAGCTCCAAAGCCCATCGGCAATTTCTCGGGCGATCATCGCGCGTGCTTTCATCATCAGATCGTCGCCCGATGTGTCGATATGACCATAGAACCGCGTACGGCCGCCATGGGCGGTCCATTCGGCGTAGCGGCAATATTCACGTGCATCGAGGCGGAACACGCGCATGTCTTCGGCCCAATGGGGTTTTGGTTCCACGACAACGGTGATGCCGTCGCGGGTTTCCTCCCAGGGCAGCGTGCGCTCCATCGGACGGTTCTCCCGATCCTGCGCAAAGATTTCGTCAATGCTGATGCTGGCAGCCATGGCGGCTCTCCAAAGAAAAAGCCCGATCACGAGGACCAGGCGAGTTGCGGAAACGGAGGGTGATAAACGGGGCGACCGAGGCCGCCCCGCATGCGTGCTATTCAGCAGCGACCATATGCTGTTCTTCCTCGTCGTCAGCCGGGTCGTCCTCGCCATCGCCGGAGAGGAAATCGGGCAGATCGTCGGCTTCCGCCGCAACGCCCGATGCCGGATCGACTTCGATACCTTCGTCCACCATGCGCAGCGGCTCAGGCAGCCAACCGGTATCGGCCAGCAGGCGTTCGGCTTCCTTGGCCATGTCGCCCTTCTTGAGGTGTCCGATCAGATCGGCGGCCCGGTCGCTGGCCCCTTCGCGCACGGCCTCAAGGATACGCGGCTTGGTCACGCGGCCGAGATAATTGCGAACCGTCGGCCGCCAGCCCATGGCCACCATGTCGAGGCCGGTCGAACGGGCCAGCCGGTCAGCCTGCGACAGGCGGATGTCCAGCCCATGCTGGCTGACGCCCGCGCCGCTATAGGGGTTGGGTTTTTCATAGAGCGCGTTGACACCGTAGCTGACGCAATGGGCGAGCAGATCCATGCGCGACCCATCATCTAGATCGGTCAGCCAATCCCAGAGGGCGGCATCGTCTGCCGGGACATGATCGCCCCAGCGTTCGTGCCGGTCTGCAATGGCCTTGGCTGAGGCGCTATCGCGCAGATCTTCGGCCTGTGTGGGCAGATCCACTTTTCGGACCTGCGCTTCCAGGCAGCCCTTGCTGGAATGAGGCATGAAGCGATCCATGACCAGCCGGTGCAGCAGTGCCGTCATGGCGACATGCGGGTTCACCGCCACCGCATCCCGCAGCGCCAATGTGCGATGCGCGGTCAGCTCGCTGACCAGACGATCGGGCAGCGGCTTGATGGTGTCGGCCTCGTCTTCCTCCTCGGTTTCGACCGGCTGGCCGCCCAGCGTGATAACCGCATGCATGCGGCTCGCCTCCGGTTCGGCGCGCTGGATCACCTCGCCAGTTTCCGGGTCAACGATCTCGGCCTCCGGTTCCGCAGGCGTTTCGTCCTCGGCGCGAACATAGCCGCGTTCGATCAGCAATGCGCCATCGGCGTCGATGCTGATGAAGACACCCGCCATGCCGATCTGGTCCGGCTCGAAGGTCATCGGACGGCGCTCGAAGGTTTCCAGCGCCTGTTCGATCTCACCGAGGCGGGCGTCGATCTCGTCAGGCAGTTCGTCGGCCTCGCCATATTCGGCTTCAAGGCGGTCATATTCGTCGCGCAATGCCTCGCGGGTGGCGCGCTCCTCTTCGCTCAAATCGACCGTGGTGCCGACAATCTGGCGAAGGCCATGGTCGTGACCATAGGGAAAGGTGATGGCGACCTCGATCCATTTCCATCCCTCGGCGGCGATGGTTTCGGCCTCGGCCTTCAGCTTTTCGCCGACCAACCGGTCCAGCAGCACCGGATCCTGGAGCCAACCGCCATCGTCCTGCTGGAAAAGATCGCGCAGCACACAGCCGCCAGCGTCCTCATAGGCATCGATGCCGACGTAGAGCGCCCGCTTATCGGCGGCGCGCACCGTGGTTTCGGTCAGTAGGCGCCGGATGTGGTAGGGTTCTTTCTGCCAGCCATCCTTGATCGCCTCCCAGACCTGCTCCTGACGGGCATGGTCAGAACTGACGCTGAAAGCCATGAGTTGTTCGAGCGTCATGCCGTCCTCGGCATAGATTTCGAGCAACGCGGGTGAGACAGAAATGAGCCGCAGGCGCTGTTTCACCACCTTGGCATCCAGGAAGAAGGCGGCGGCGATGGCTTCCTCGGACATGCCCTTGTCGCGCATGGCCTGGAAGGCGCGGAACTGGTCCAGCGGATGCAGCGGCGCGCGTTCGATATTCTCGGCAAGCGACATCTCGTCGATCAGCACATCGGCGCTGGCTTTCGACACCACGCAGGGGACCGGCGCGATCTTGGCGAGGCGCTTCTGCTTGACCAGCAGTTCCAGCGCCCGGAAGCGGCGACCGCCGGCGGGCACCTCAAAAATGCCGGTTTCCTTGCCCTCGGCATCCACCACCGGGCGGACATGCAGGGACTGGATCAGGCCGCGACGGGCGATGGACTCGGCCAACTCCTCGACCGAGATCCCGGCCTTGACGCGCCGGACGTTGGACTGGGAAAGCACCAGCTTGTTGAAGGGAATATCGCGCGAGGACGACAGGGTGATCTTCTGAGCGGCAGTAGCCATCATAGTTACTCCATGACGGACGCCGGGGAGCCTCTCTCTCCGGCTATCAGCCCGTCACGAAGCGAAGCGCCGCCCTCTTCCTCTGAAGAGAGCGACGCCAGCCGCAGAACCTGAAACCCGGAAATCAGGCACTCCGGTTTTCTGTATCGGCGGATGTACGGGAAAAGCTCGCACCGACGCGGTAGAGCAGACGTTCAGCGGCGCGGATGCTGCCGGTCTCGCGGGCGGCCTCGGCCCAGACCGAGATCGGGAAATCGCCGGTGAACAGCAGATCGCGCTCGATCTCCATGCCGAAGGGCAGCCGGACTGACTGAATCTCGCTCAGGCTCCACGACCCCAGTTCGGGATAGCCGAGATCGGCCAGACCGAACATGATGTCGCCATCCTCATCCAGTTCGGTGGCAAGCCAGACGCCCTCGCCGAGGGGGTTGAAGAACTTCACGACCGGGATGTGATCCTGATCGCGCTGGCGTCCATTCGCCAACAGGCGGTCGCGCTGTGCGCCGGTCAGAAGGATCATGCCGCAGCCCTCCGGTCGGTTACGCTCGCATCCGACTCCCCGGTGTCCTCGGCAGGGAGATGCGACAGCAACCAGTCCGCCGCCTTGCTGGCCTGCGAGGCCGCGCGGACAATGGCGCGGGAATCCTCGCGCATGACTTCCAGCCACGACCCGATGTAATCGGCATGGCGGACGGTCGGCACGATCCCGAGCGCGGCGCAGCTGAAAGCCGCGGTTTGCTCGGCAATCATTTCCTCGAAGGCGTATTTCTTCGAGCCGAACGAGCCGGTCAGATCGCGGTTGAGACGGCTATGATGGCCGCTGGCGTGACCCAGCTCGTGCAGGGCCGTTCTGTGCCAGTTGATCGGCTCGAAATAGGCTTGCGGAGGCGGCACCTGCACATAGTCGAGCGAGGGCATGTAGAAGGCGCGATCGCCGCCAATGCGGAAGTCGATGCCGGTGGCATGGATCAGCGCCTCGACCCGAGGTTCGATCAGGCCCGGCGGCGGTGGCGGCGCGACTGCCGTGATGTCATCGGGCAGACCATCGCATTGTGCGGCATTGAAGACTGTGAACCGCTTCAGAAACGGTATGGCATGCGCATCTTCACCCGTCTCGCGGGCACGGCGTTTCTCGTCCTCGGGGGTGAAACGATCTGCATAAACGACGGTGGTGCCACGTTCGCCCTTTCTGACATTGCCGCCAAGCGAAAGGGCCTGGCGGAAAGTCAGCCACGCCTGACCGGGGAAGCCGTGCTGGATGACAGCGCCCCAAAGGATCAGAATATTAATACCGGAATAGGACCGGCCGGTTGAAGCATTTCTCGGCAGGCCCAGCGGGGCGGTATCAGGCGACGCACCCCAAGGCTGGACCCATGGCAACCGCCCTTGCTCCAGCTCGGCGATGATCTTGTTGGTGATGTCGTCGTAAAGGTTGCTGCGCGCGCCACCTTCCGCGAGGTTACGACCCTGTCTGGCCATCGGGATGATCTCCGCGACGGGCGCCGGAAGCCTCTCCTCCAGCCATCAACCCGTCACGGAAAATCCGTCCGCACTCTCACTCTGAAGGGGGCGTTGCGGGGTCTCCCCGCAGAAGGGGTCGGCCGAGACATTGGCTCGTCCGCAGGGGAAGGCTTTCCCCTCAAGGTTTCCCTTGTCGGACACTCCATATTGAAAACTGTCAGAAAACTGCCTATCTTTCTGACAGGAGTTTTGCTGTGCAACATTTGACCGAACAGATACTGGCCTATGCCGAGCGACTTCCGGAAGGAACGCCGCTGGCCGCGAAGAGCCTGCTCCATCTCGGCAACCGCGCGGGGGTGGATCAAGCCTTGTCGCGTCTTGCCGTACGCGGACAACTGATCCGCGCCGGACGAGGCGTTTATCTGCACCCCATCAAGAGTCGGTTTGGCACGCGCGCTCCTTCGATAGAGCAGGCGGTCGAGGCTCTGGCGGCACAACGAGGTGAGATTATCGTACCGAATGGCGCGGCTGCGGCAAACGCGCTCGGGCTGACGACGCAGGTCCCGGTTCGCTCCGTCTATCTGACATCAGGTCGTAGCCGCACCATGACCCTGGGCAAGCAGCTTGTGGAGTTGCGGCATGCACCGCGCTGGCAGCTCGCTCTGGCCGATCGACCGGCAGGACAAGCGGTTCGCGCTTTGGCCTGGCTCGGCCCTGAGAAGGCAGAAACGGCGCTTAAGACCCTGAAAGGAAAATTGCCCCCAACAGCGTTTGGCGAATTGGTGACGGCTGCACCTCAGTTTCCGACATGGCTGGCTCGAAGCGTCAGCAAGGCTGCTCATGGCTGAGCCCTTTTTGTCTTTGACAGCCCAGGATCGTCGCGACGCATTGGGCGTAGCCGCCGATCGCTCGGGACGGCCCGCCCATCTGCTTGAAAAGGATGTCTGGGTCGTCTGGGCGCTTCAGACAATTTTCGGTTCTGCCTTCGGCGACCATCTTGCCTTCAAGGGTGGAACCTCGCTTTCAAAGGCCTATGGCATCATCCAGCGCTTCTCGGAAGATGTCGATCTGACCTATGACATCCGGGCAATAGCGCCTGATCTGGTCGGCGATAATGGTGAGGGCCTGCCGACAACACGTAGCGAAGAAAGGCGCTGGTCCAAAGCAGTGCGCCACCGGCTGCCGGAATGGATTTCAGCTACAGTGCAGCCATTGATCGCCGACGTCATTGGCGCGCAGGGTGTTTCGGCTGTGACGCGGGTCGAGGGTGAAAAGCTCTTCATCGACTATGAGGCGACCTCCGCCGGTTCCGGTTATGTCGCGCCCAGCGTCATGTTGGAATTCGGAGCTCGCTCGACGGGCGAACCGGCCAGCCTGCGCGATGTGATCTGCGATGCAGCCGGTCTGGTTGACGGTGTGACATTTCCGACAGCGACACCGCGGGTGATGCATGCCGAGCGAACGTTCTGGGAGAAAGCGACCGCGATCCATGTCTTCTGCTTACAGGAGCGGCTTCGCGGGGAGCGCTTTGCACGCCATTGGCATGACATTGTCCGTTTGGATGGTTCCGGGATTGCGGCAGCAGCATCGGCGGATCGAGATCTTGCCCAAGCAGTGGCCAGACAGAGTATGTTTTTCGCCGAGAAGGCGGCTGATGGCGCGTCCGTCGACTATGAGGCTGCTGTAAATGGATTGTTGCAGCTCGTGCCGGGCGGCGAAGCGCGCACGGCACTCGCCTCCGATTATGCGCAAATGATTGAGGACGGGTTATTGCTTGAGGACGCGGAGTCGTTCGAGGTTCTGATCGAGCGATGCGCAGGCATTGCCGATCGGGTGAACCGCTCTGTGAAGTGAGGGGGAAAAAGGTGACGACCTATTTTACGGATCGTGAGTACGGGGCACGTCCTGCAACAATCGATGTCATTGACGAGCGCCTGTGGGCGGGCCTTTTCAGCTTGATCCAGACGAGGATTGGCGATGGCTCGTTTGGCTTGCAGATTCCGAGGTTATCCGGCCAGG
>NZ_JFGS01000030.1 GCF_000740775.1 Haematobacter missouriensis
ACCGTCGCGCGCTTGCGCCACTTCGCAACCGTCTCGGGATTGATGCCCAGTTCCCGGCTCGGCTGCGCGAGCGAAGCTTGCGAGCATTCGGGCCTGCCCTCGGACCGATGGCGGGCTGGCCCCCCTTATTGCTGCTCCGACAGCGTGCGTGGTTGTGGCGTTGCCGTGACGAACTTGTCCCATAGGGCACCGTCCATTCCGAAGAGTGCATCGCACCATCAAACCGGGGGAGCAAACAGATAGGCGTTTTCGGGCCGATTTACCGATTTCCGGCGCATAGGCATGACACTTCAGGACTTTTTCGGCAGCCCGCTCAGGGATTGCGGAGGGCGATCTCCATGGGTTGCGGTTCCCGCGCGGCTCGGCCAATCTCACGCCATTGTCAGGGGAAAAGCGCGTCATGGAAGCCACGGGGACCGATATCGACATCGGCAAGTTCTGGAAAACGCTGGGAGAGCGGGCGACAGGGGCCACGCTGGTCACGGCGGATGGCGCAGAGGGCTGGACCGGTTTTCTCGGGCTGTCAGCCTCCCATGTCTCTGCCGCGCCTCCGGTGATGCTGGTCTCCATCGACCGCAAGACCTCTGCGCTGAGCGGGGTACTGGAAAAGGGACACTTCGCGGTGAACTTCCTGCCTGTGGGGGAGGCGGCGCTGGCGCAGGCCTTCGGCGGCAAGGGGGAGAAGCTTTTCGAGGAGGGCCGCTGGGAAACCTTCGTCACAGGCGCACCCGTGTTCCGTGAGGCGCTCGGCGTGTTCGACTGCCGCGTGTCGCAGGTGGTGGAAGAGGGCGATGTCTCCATCGTGATAGGCAGGGTGCAGGGGGTGCGGGCGCGGGGCGAGGGGGCGCCGCTCCTCTTCTTTCGCGGCAGGTTCGAGGGCTAGCCCGCGAGCCTTGTCAGCGCGGGGCCGACCAGCGCTGCGCCCGAGCAGAACAGCAAGCCCACGGCAAGCTGCCGCATGCGGGCGGGGGTAAGCGGTGGCGGCCAGCGCCGCGCGGCAAAGGTGCCGAGCGCAACCGCGGGGATCGCGCCCGCTGCGACGGCGAGGGTCGGCAGCGCCACCCCGTCCGTCGCAATCACCAGACCGAGCCGGAAGGTCTGGTTCAGCACGAATATCGCGACGAGGGTGGAGCGGATCGCCGTCTGGGCGATCGGCTGACGATAGATGTGGTAGATGATCGGCGGCCCGGCGGTGGAGAACAGCCCGCCCATGATGCCGCCTGCCGCACCGAAGGCGATGAAGCTGGCGGGCGGGGAGCGGTGCTCCTGCGGTCTGGGCCGGAAACCGAGCTGGATGCTCGACCCGACGATGACCAGCCCGAGCAGAAGTTGCAGCAGCCAGAGTGCCGTTCCAGCAAGATAATGGAGCAGCGCATAGCCGATGATGAGCGTCGGCAGCGTCCCGATGAGGAACAGGCGCAAGGCCGCCCCGTCCACTTCCCGCCAGCCGCGGCGGAGCACGATGACACCGTTCGTCACCACGAGGATCGACGTGACCACGGCCGCCTCCGGCAGTGGCATGAGACCGAGGAGACCCACCCCACCCATCAGGATCAGTCCGAGGGCGAAGCCGGTCAGCGTCTGCACCCACGCGGCAAGGCAGGCGATCAGCCAGAAGGCGAGCGTGGCGGTGGTAAGCATCTCAGTCTCGCAGCGACGTCATGCCGCACATTCGTGAATGCGACAATATCCTGCGGGATGAAACCCTGAGCGGCGAATTATTCGGTGTCGTGTAAAATTCAGGACTGATTTCCCACATCTGCGCATCCATGCGGACAGTGGTCCTGCGAAGATGTCGTATCAGCTCGACAGCACGAGAGGCTGCCCAGCCGCCTTCCGGCTGAAGGGGGTCGGCCTGAAGCGCGGTCTCGTGACCCGCGTTGCGGGAAGGCTGGCTCGCGCGCAGAGCGGACCCGGGTGATGCGCGACCAGAACCGCAGGTGAAGGCCAAGCTGTGGCATGCGGGCAGGGGTGTGCGCCAGGGCTGCCAGCGGCAGAGATACTGAGCACAAACTCGGGGACAGCGCCCGCCGCTGCGGTGAGGGTTGCCATCGCCGCCCCCATCCTAACCACCAGCCCTCCGCGCCGGAAGGTCTGTTTCCGCGTGACTATGGCGGCGAGGGCGGGGCGGATCCCCGCCTGCCTGATCGGCTGACGAGGGATGAGCCGGGGGATCCGCGGGCCGTGGAACGTGGAACGTGGCGCTACGCGGCATTGCGCTGGTTTCAGTGATCCGTCCCGGTCTCATCCTCTGGCAATATTGCGCAAGCTCTGCCAGCGCCGGCAACGCCGCGTCTCACCCCTGCGCGGGCCGCGTGGAGGGCCGGTGCGTCGCCGTGGGCGCCCGTCGACGATGGGGCACGATGTTTGATTGGTCGTGAGCGAGTGGACGTGGGGGGAGGCATGACCCTGTCTCCCCGTTGCCAAATCTCTTGCATGGGCCGCGCGTCTCGGCTTCGATGATTCCTCATCGGGAGAATGGGTTGCATGGCAAAACTGACGGGTATGTTCGGCGAAGCGAGCGGGGAGACCCTGTTCGATCTGCCCCGCTGCGACGATTTGGAGCAGATGCCGGAAGCGG
The DNA here is from genome assembly GCF_000740775.1 of Haematobacter missouriensis. Classification (GTDB taxonomy): domain Bacteria; phylum Pseudomonadota; class Alphaproteobacteria; order Rhodobacterales; family Rhodobacteraceae; genus Haematobacter; species Haematobacter missouriensis. The sequence goes on from NZ_JFGS01000030.1 coordinate 2,582, forward strand.
CGAGAGTGGTTATTCTGGGAGCGGCCACAGCCACGCCCTATGCCTCCGTGGGCGCCTATTGCGCGGGGGCGCCCCGCGCGATCCGTGAGGCATCGGCGGCCTATGGAACGACGCTGCCGCATGTGAACTTCGACCTTGGTGCACCGACGCTGCCGGACGGGGTTCTGGCGGTGGACGCCGGCGATCTGCCGATAGGGGAGGAAGCCGCTGCCAATCGCGCCTGCATCCGTGCGGCGGTGGAGCGGGTCCGCACGGCAGGGGCCGTGCCACTTCTGATCGGCGGCGACGATTCAGTCCCGCTGCCGATGATCGCGGCGTTCGAGGGTCAGGGGCCGGTCTGGATCCTGCAGATCGACGCGCATATCGACTGGCGCGACAGCGTGGAGGGGGAAAGGTTCGGCCTGTCCTCGACCATGCGGCGGGCGTCCGAGATGGCGCATGTTGCGGGGATCGTTCAGGTGGGCCAGCGTGGTATCGGCTCCGCACGGGCGGCCGACATGGCGGAGGCGATTGCGGCGGGCGTGACGTTCGTGCCCGCGCGGGAGGTGTGCGGCGGCGATGGTATCGCCCGCGCGGTGACGGCGATCCCTGCGGGGGCACGGGTCATCATCTGCTTCGACTGTGACGGGCTCGACCCTGCGATCATGCCGGCGGTGATCGCGCCCACGGCAGGGGGGCTTGGCTACTGGCAGGCGATGGAGTTGATCGCGGGGGTGGCGGAGCGGGCGGAGATCGTCGCCTTCGACCTTGTGGAACTGATGCCGGAGCGGGATATCGACGGCCGGGGGGCGCTTCTCGCGGCGCAGCTTCTGGCGACGGTCATGGGCATCGTCGCCCGGCAGGGCAGGTGATCAGCGCCGCTCGAAATGCTGTGCGGCCTTCACCACCAGATCCGGGAGCGAGCTCGCGCCCAGTTTCGATCTGAGCGCGTGACCCGCGTTGAGGACCGTCTTGTAGCTCAGGAATGACTGCTCCGCGATCTCCCGGTAGGACCTGCCTGCGGCGATGAGGGCGAGGATCTCCGTCTCTCTCCGGCTGAGGCTGGGGAGCGGCGGTGCGTCCGGGTCCAGCATGTCGAGGAAGGCCAGCCGCTGCGCCATGTCGGCCGCGAGGTAGCGTCCACCCCGCAGCACGCTCAGGAAGGCGGTCTGGATTTCCTCCGGGGCAGCGTCCTTGTTGACAAAGCCGTTTGCCCCGGCTTGCAACGCCTGCCGTACAATGACCGGACCGCGGTGCATGGAGAAGACCAGAATCGGCAGGCGCCTGTCATGCCGCCTGACGCGTGAGATGAATTTCACTCCGGCCAGGCGATCCTCGCCGAAGGAGATGTCGGCCACCAGCATCTGCGGCATCGCCTTGCGGCTTTCGCGCAGCGCGGCGAGCGGAGTGGCGGCGAACACGACCTCGCTGCCGGACACGCAACGAACGATGCGGTTCCAACCTTCTGCCACCACGGGATGATCGTCCACGACGAGAATGCGTGTCATGCTGCGGCCTCCTTGCAGTCGCGGTGGGGCAGGGTCAGGGCGGTGCGGGTCATGCAGCCGTCGCGAACGGGACGTTCGTAGGTGCCGCCGAGCGCCTCCGCCCGATCCTGTATCCCCGCCTGCCCATGGCTCGGGCCGCGGTCTGGGTCCGGGCCGCGACCATCGTCGCGCATTTCCACCCGCAGACCGCCGGGCGCCGTGCTCACGTTGAGGTCGATCCGCGCCGCTCCGCCATGACGGACGGCATTCAGCGCGCTTTCCTGCACGAACCGCAGGATCGCCAGCGTCTCGCTCTCCCCAATGGGTACGCGCGCGACCGGCGCCATATCGAGCCGCATGCAGACGCCCGGGGTGAGTTCGGAAAATGCGGCGGCACAGTCGTTCAGCACATCCGCGAGCGAGGTTCCTGCGTCCACCATCGGGCGCAACCGGTAGATGATAGAGCGCAGGATGAGCTGCACGCCCTCCACGTTCCGGCGGATCACTGCCATCTTCGCCGCCATTTCCGCCGTCAGCCCATCCGGCGCCTGCGCCGCGCGTGCCAGCATATCCTCCGCCGTCGCCACCGACATGCGGAGGGAGAAGAGCAGCGGGCCAAGACCGTCATGCAGGTCGCTCGCAACGTCGCGCCGCTCGGATTCGGAAAGGGTCATGAGACGCTGCTGGAGGAGCCGGTTCTCCGCGCGTCGCCGCCCCAGATCGGAGCCGAGCGCATGTATTCCCCTGCGCAGCGTTTCTATCTCCCGCAGCGGTTGAGGTGGAAGATCGCTGTTTAGGTCCCCCTGCCGGATCGCGTCCAGCGTCCTGTTGCAGGCCTTGAGGCGACGCTGCACGAGATGGAGCACGAGGAATGTGGTCAGCACGGCGACGCCGCTCATGGCGAGGATGGCGGCGAGGATCGCGCGGAAATCCTGCCAGACTTCAGCCGCCTCATCCCGCATGTCGCTGCGCAGGATGAGCCTGCCGAGGATGTTGGGATAGTTGGTCACATAGGCGGTCGTTTCCTGCTCCGTCTGCCCAAGCAGCACAAGGAACCAGCCGGGCGGCCCATCACTCTCCGCGCCCTGCGGGGCGCTGAGCAGTTTGCCGTCGGGGGCGCGGACTTCGGCATGGACATGGCGGAGCATGTCGAACTGCCGCGACAGGTTGAGCGCCTCCTCCATCGCCTGCGGGCCGGTGAGCCTGCCGCGGAACTGATCCAGATAAGCTGTGGCGAGTTCATAGGCGGTGTCGATTTCGTTGCGCGTGGCGATGCGGGCATTCACGATCAGGATCGCGGAAACGCTGAGGCTGAGCACGAAGCTCATGGCGAAGGCCAGAAGGACACCCAGCCGCCTGAGCGGGACCGGCTTCATCGGCGGCGGCTTCATTTCCCTTCCGCATAGGCCACGTGCAAGGCCTCCAGCGCCCCGCCATGGTCCATCCCCTGCCGGCGGAGTACCAGATAATGCTGCGCCACGGTGCCGAAGGAGCGGGTCTGCGCCGGATCCCAGGCGAAGTCTCGCAGGAGTTGTCCCGCATCCGCATCCGTCACCTCGGCATCTATCTGTGCGATGCGGTTGGCGATCATGCGTGGCGACTCTTCGTAGTGGCGCGCCGCCTCCGCCAGAAGCCCGGCGTATTCACGGGCATTTCCCGGAGGCTCGGCGCGCGCGGCAAGCCACCCGCCGGGGTCGCGATCATCCTCCATCGCGAGCCAGTCGCCGCCCTTCGGGGCCATCCCGAGCGTCGCTGATACTAAAGTATTGTCGTCCTGCCGATGGTCCCCAAGCAGGGGCCAGATCAGGGCGGTCCCCGTGGAAAACAGGGCAAGCGCGGCAACGGGAAAAACAATTAAATATTTGTTTTTCATAGATCTTTCCTCCTCCTCCGGTCCGATCCATGTGGTCCGGCATTCTGGCAACTGGCGGCTGACGTGGCAATCCCCTGTGACGTTTGCAGCTGAAATTCGGGATATTTATCCCGGTCGTTTGGGGAAGAAGTGCCGCTGACAGAACGCCCGCTCCCGCGCTTAATCGCCCATGTCGGAGCGGCGCCGGGAGCGCGGCCCCGGTATCGGTGAATCGCCGGGAAGGAGGCTGGCCTGCGAGGCAGGACAGACCCGGCGCGCCGCCAGAGGGAGGCTTATATATGATACGCCATACAGGGCTCGCCGGAGCCCCATCGAGACTTGCTCTCATCGTCGCAACGGCGGCAGTGGGATTTGCGGCCGGGCCAGCGCTCTCCAACGACAAGCTCGTGGAGCTTGCAAAGGATCCGGCCAACTGGGTGATGACCGGGCGTGACTACAACGCTCAGAACTACTCCGCCATGACTGAGGTCAACAAGGAGACGGTCAAGCGGCTTCGCCCGGCGTGGTCATTCTCCACCGGGGTGCTGAACGGGCACGAGGGAACGCCGCTCGTAGTCGGGGACGTGATGTATGTGCACGCTCCTTTCCCGAACACGACCTTCGCGCTCGACCTGAACGAGCCGGGGCATATCCTGTGGCAGAACAAGCCCAAGCAGAACCCGACGGCCCGCGCGGTGGCCTGTTGCGACGTGGTGAACCGGGGGCTGGCCTACTGGCCGGGCGACAGCGAGGTCGAGCCTCTGATCCTGCGCACGCAGCTCGACGGCCATATTGTCGCGCTGGACGCAAAGACCGGCGAGACCCGCTGGTCGATGGAGAACTCCGACATCAAGGTCGGCTCCACGCTCACCATCGCGCCCTATGTCGTCAAGGATCTGGTGCTCGTCGGCTCCTCGGGTGCGGAACTCGGGGTGCGGGGCTATGTCACCGCCTATGACGTGAAGACCGGCGAGCAAAAATGGCGCGCCTTCTCCACCGGACCGGACGAGGATGTGCGGCTCGCGGCGGACTTCAACGACGCCAACCCGCATTACGGCCAGAAGGGTCTCGGCATTTCGACCTGGGAGGGCGACGCCTGGAAGATCGGCGGCGGGACGAACTGGGGCTGGTATGCCTATGACCCGACCGTGGACCTGTTCTACTACGGCTCCGGCAACCCGGCCCCGTGGAACGAGACGATGCGCCCGGGCGACAACAAGTGGACCATGACGATCTGGGGCCGCAAGCCCGAGGACGGCATGGCCAAGTTCGGCTACCAGAAGACGCCGCATGACGAATGGGACTATGCGGGCGTCAACGTGATGATGCTCTCCGACCAGAAGGATAAGGACGGCAAGGAGCGCAAGCTTCTCACCCATCCCGACCGGAACGGCATCGTCTATACGCTCGACCGTACGAACGGCGATCTCGTCTCTGCCGACAAGATCGACGACACGGTGAACTGGACGACCGGGGTGCAGCTAGACACCGGCCTGCCTGTCCGCGACCCGGAATTCGGCACGCGGATGGACCACAAGGCCACGGACATCTGCCCCTCCGCCATGGGCTATCACAACCAGGGCCATGACAGCTACGACCCGGAGCGCCGGCTGTTCTTCATGGGCATCAACCACATCTGCATGGACTGGGAACCGTTCATGCTTCCCTATCGCGCGGGCCAGTTCTTCGTCGGCGCGACGCTGTCCATGTATCCGGGCCCGAAGGGCGACCGGGAGAACGCGCTCGGTCTGGGCCAGATGAAGGCCTACGACGCGATCACGGGCGAGTTCAAATGGGAGGTGATGGAGCGCTTCGCGGTCTGGGGCGGGACGATGGCAACGGCGGGCGGCGTGACCTTCTACGGCACGCTCGACGGCTTCATCAAAGCGCGGGACAGCGACACGGGCGATCTGCTGTGGAAGTACAAGCTGCCTTCTGGCGTGATCGGCCATCCGATGACCTACCAGCATGACGGTCGCCAGTATGTCGCCATCTACTACGGCGTCGGCGGCTGGCCGGGTGTGGGTCTAGTCTTCGACCTTGCCGACCCGACGGCCGGTCTCGGCTCCGTGGGCGCGTTCCGGCGGCTGCAGGAGTACACCCAGCAGGGCGGCGGCGTGATGGTGTTCTCCCTCGACGGCCAGAGCCCGTATTCCGACGATGTGCATCTGGGCGAATACGAAGTCATCCAGTCCGGCCAGAAGCTCTGACAGGCGACATCTCCGCGTCCGGCTTCTCCGGGCGCGGGCATCCCGAAAGGAGTGTCACATGAATACCAGATCCGTGATCGCCGGTCTTGCCATCGCCCTCGCCACCGGCGGAATGGGCGCGGCGGAGACGGCAAGTGAGCCGCTTCGCGTCTGCGCTTCCACCAAGGACGCCCCGTTTTCACAGCAGGACGGCAGCGGCTTCGAGAACCGCCTGGCCCAGGTCATGGCCGATGCCATCAAGCGGCCACTTGAACTCGTATGGGTCAACAAGGAGGCGATCTATCTTGTCCGGGACGGAGTGGATACCGGCCAGTGCGACGTGATGATGGGTGTCGATACCGGCGATCCCCGCCTTCTGACGACCCAGCCCTACTACCGGTCCGGCTACGTGTTCGTCACACGTCAGGACACACCGCTGGAGAGCGACCACTGGGAAGCCTTGGGCGACCAGAAGCTCGACACCATCGCCTACCGGCTGCACGGCCCGGCGGAGGTGCTGGTGAAATACGCGGGCAAGTATGAGAACAACCTCATCTACGTCACCAGCCTGACGAATTTCGAGGACAAGCGGAACAAGTACACCAACGTGGAAGCCGCGCGCGTCGTCTCTGAGGTCGCCAAGGGCGATGCGGATGTCGGTGTGGCCTTTGGACCGGAGATCGCGCGATACGTGAAATCGTCTCGCACGCCGCTGAAAGTCACGGTGATCTCCAACCATCTGACGCGGTCGAACGGTGTCGAAGTGCCGCTTCAGTTCAACCAGTCGATGGGCGTCGTCAAGTCGAAGCCTGAACTGCGCGATGCCTTGGACAAGGCCATCGTCGAGAAACGCGCTGAGATCGAGGCCATCCTCACGGATGAGGGCATCCCCCTTCTTCCGCCCAGCAGCTGATACCATCGGAGCCATAGCCCATGCCAAAACCGCTCACCCACGCCCTCTGGCTCGCCGCGGCGCTCGCCGCGCTGGGGACCGCCGCCTCCGCAATAGGGAGCATGACCTTCTACAATACCGTTGAAGGTACGCCCCTCAGTCTGAGCGATGCACCGGAGGAGGGGCGCGATACCGAAGCCGTCAAGACCTTTCTCGACACGGGCGTCAACATCTACAACGAAAACCCGGAAGCGCTGAAGGAAGGCGAGACGCTGTATCTTGGCATGTGCTCTGGCTGCCATGGTCACTACGGAGAAGGCAAGATCGGCCCCGGCCTGAACGACGACTACTGGACCTACGACGTCAACCGCGAGGATACGGGTCTGTTCTCCACGATCTTCGGGGGCGCGCGCGGGCAGATGGGGCCGATGTACGGCGCCCTCAATCTCGACGAGATGCTGCATACGATGGCCTGGGTCCGGCACCTCTATACCGGGCCTGTCGATACAGCGACCTGGTTCACCGAGGAACAGCGGGCCAACTTCAAGCCGTTCACCCACGAAAAGACCAGCAACTGACCTGTCACCGCGGCCTTGCCGGCCGCGGAGGCACATGCCGGGCGGGGAGGCCCGGACATCCCAAGGGGAGGAACCCATGAAGACCATTCTCACAGCCGCCACTTTTGCCGTGATCGCCGCAGGTGCGGCCAACGCCTACGACGGTACCAACTGCCGCGCGCCCGGCAACTGCTGGGAGCCAAAGCCGGGGTATCCAGAAAGGATCGAGGGAACCGAGTTCGACCCGCTGCACGATCCCAAGGAGGTGTCGAAACAGGGCGAGTCGCTTCAGGCCATGGATGAGCGCAATGCCAAGCGGGTCGCGCATTTCAAGAAAACCGGCGAGTTCATCTACGACGTCACCAAGATCCCCGCGGAGTAGCGCCGCGAGGGGCCGGCGCAGGGCGCATGCGCGCGGCCCGGAGTTCCCGGCTTCGGCCGGGGCGTAACCGGCAGGCAGGCTGACAGCGCCTGCCGGTCTCCCCGCGTCCCGTGGCCATCGTGCCGCGGGACGCTCCCGTCTCTGCCGGAAGGCGGGCGGGCACCGAGGTGAGGCGATGACAGACGGACTTGACCAATGGCGGGGGCGCGCACTGGCCGCGGAGGCCGCGCTGAACGAAACGATCATCGGGCAGGCGGTGGCGGTCCGTCTTGTCCTGATCTCCATTCTGGCGCGCGGCCATGTGTTGCTGGAGGGTGACGTGGGGGTGGGCAAGACGACGCTGCTGCGCGCCTTTGCCCGCGCGCTTGGCGGCCCTTTCGCGCGCATGGAGGGTGCGATCGATCTGATGCCTGCCGATCTGCTCTATTCCCCATGGATCGGGGAAGACGGCCGCCCGCGCGTCGATGCCGGTCCGGTCTTGTCGCAGGGGGCCGATCTGGCGGTATTCTTCTTCAACGAGATCAACCGCGCGCGACCGCAGGTGCATTCCCTGCTGCTGCGGCTGATGGCCGAACGGAGCGTGACCGCCTTTCGCGGGGAGCATGCCTTTCCGCATCTGACCGTCTTCGCCGATCGCAATCAGATCGAGCGGGACGAGACGTTCGAGCTGCCCGCCGCCGCACGGGACCGCTTCCTGATGGAAGTCTCCATGAGCGCCCCTACCACGCGGGAGGCGCGGATGGCGCTGGCCTTCGACACGCGGTTCCATGACGCGGATCGTCTGGTCGCCGGCGTGGAAGAGGGCATCATGCCGTTCCGTGAGGTGACGGCGCTGGCGCCCCGGATACAGGAGGCGATCACGGTTTCCCCTCTGCTGCAGGACTTCGTGATGACGCTGTGGGAGGGGTTCCGTGACCCTGCGGCGCTAGGGGTCAGCCTGACGGGTGTTCAGAGGGGTCGGATCGTGCGCGGTGGGGCCAGTCCGCGCGGCACTTCCGCACTGGTCCGGGCCGCGCGGGTGGAGGCCTGGCTTCAGGGCCGGGCGATGGTGCTGCCCGATGATGTGCGCACCGTTCTGGCGCCGGTCATGGCGCACCGCGTGTTCCTCGAACCCGTGTACGAGGCGCGGCGGGATGAGGTCATGCCGGAGCTTGTCGCCGGTGTGCTGGCCCGCGCCCCGGCCCCGGCCGCTGCATGACCGCTTCCCCGCTCATCGAGGAGGAACCTGCTTTCCTGGAGCTTTGCGAGGCGCTGGCCTGGCGGCTTTCACGGCGGGTTTCAGGTGCGCGGCCCGGCCAGCATCGGGGGCGGCATGCGGGGGTGGAGGGCACGTTCAACGACCTATCCCCTCTGTTCCGCCACCCCGACCCGCGCCGCATGGATATCCGGCGGACGGTGGCCGATCCCTTCGGGGAAACGTGGGTACGCCGCTTCGCCATGCCAAGCACGGTGACGCTGCACCTGATCGTCGATCTCTCTTCCTCCATCGCCGCATCGGGGGCGACCGACCGGCACCGCCTTGCGGGGCTGCTGGCCGGCGCCTTTGCCGGGGCTGTGCGGCTTTCAGGCGATGCCTGCGCGCTTGCGATCGCGCAGGGAGATGCGGCGGAGGTCGTGCTTTCGCCAGGGCGCGACAGGGGAAGGGTGCAAGCGGCGCGGGACGCGGTGGAGGCGGCCCGGCCTTCGGGGCGAGGCGTGGAGGGTCTTGTCAGGCTCGCCCATCTGACGCCGCTGCACAGGACGCTGGTCGTGCTCATTTCGGATTTCGAGATCACCGGAGAGGAGGCCGAACGGCTTCTCGCCGCCTTCGGGAGCCATGCGTTGCTGCCGCTCTGGCTGCGAGACAGCGCGCTGGAGGCGGAGGAGTTGCAGCATCCCGGCCGCGTCCCCCGCCTGCTGCGCCTCACCGACCCCGAGACGGGACAGGCCCGCACGTCGGTCGTGACGCCTGCGCGCTGGGACAGATGGCGACGGCAGCGGGAGTTGCAGCGGGAGGAGGTCGCGGTCGCCTTTCATCGCCACGGGAGGGATCCGGTGGAGATCCGCGACAGGATCGCGCCCATCGACCTCGCCGCCGAACTGGCGCGGAGGGCGCTGTGAGGAAGTTCGCACTTCTGTGGGTGCTGTGGCTCTCCGGGCTCCCGGGCATTGCCGGAGCGGCCGTCGATTACAGTGTGGAGCCGCCGCGGGGCTATGGATGGTGGCTGGGCGACAGGCTGGTGCATAGCGCCCTTCTGCTGCCGCCCGACGGGTTCGAGATCGACCGGGCAAGCCTGCCCGCGCCGCGCGCTGCCGACTACTGGCTCGACCTTGTCGATGTGACGGTGGACGAGGTGAGGGTGAACGGTCACGCCGCCTGGCGCGTCACGACGGAATGGCAGAATTTCTACGCGGCGCTCGAGCCGTCGCGGCAGCGGGTTCCGGGCTATCGCTTGCGGTTTCTGGCCCGCGACGGAAGCGGTCGCGTGGAGGAGGCCGAGATCCCGAGCTGGGACTTTGTCACCTCGCCCATCCGGCCGATCCTTGCCCCGTCCGCCATCGCCGCCATGCAGCCGGACGTGGGGGTTCGGCCGCTGGCGACGCTGCCACTCTTCCGCGGCGCGGCGGGATTCGGCCTGTTCGCGCTTCTGGCGCTGAGCGGCATGGCCTGGCAACAGGGGTGGTGGCCCTTCCATCAACGGGCGGAGCGGCCCCTGACGCGTGCACTGCGGCAGGTACGGCGCGCGCGAGACGCGCGAACGCAGGCCCTCGCGCTGCATCGCGGGCTGAATGCCGCGAATGGCGGGCCGCTTCTCGCAAGCGATCTGGACGGGTTTCTGAGCCGTCACCCCGAATTCGACGACTTGCGCGCAGAGTTGCGGGGATTTTTCGACGCCTCCGCTCGGATGTTCTACGGCGACGGCACGGGCGGGGGGGCGGAAGCGCTGCCGCTGGCGCGGCACCTCGCGCGGAGAGAGGGGGGCCGGGCCTGATGGGGTGGGTTCGGTTCAGCCGCGCCATGCAGGGCGCCTTCGCCGTTTCGCAGCGCGCTGAGCGGGGAGGGCGCGGGTCATGATCGGCTTCGTCTCTCCGCTCTGGCTGTTGGCCCTGCCGCTGGCGGCGGTACCGCTTGTGCTGCCGCTGCTGGTTGCGCGGGCGCAACCGGCGCTTGAAGGGGGACCGCCGGGGGGGGCGTGGCTGGAGGCGTTGCTCCGGCTGCTCGGCGCGCTTGCTGTTGCGGGTTTGGTGGTCGGGCTTGCCGGCCCCTATGCCGGCGGCGGAACCCAAGCGCGGATCGGCACAGGAGCGCATCTGGTCCTGCTGATCGACCGGTCCATGAGCATGAACGACAGTTTCGCGGGTCGCAGACCCGATGGCTCGAACGAGGCAAAGGCGGCAGCGGCCAAGCGGCTTCTGGCCGAATTCGCTGCCTCCCGACCGCATGACCGGATCGCGGTCGCCGCCTTTTCCACCGCCCCGATGCTGATCCTGCCCATGACCGACAGCCGCGACGCCGTGGCCGCAGCCATTGCCGCCATCGACGAACCGGGCCTTTCCAAGACGGATGTCGGGCGTGGGCTGGCGCTGGCGTTTTCGCTTTTTGACGACACGGCGGAGAATGCCTCCCGCGCCGTCATCATGGTATCCGACGGGGCGGGGATCATCCCCCGCGAGGTGCAGGACATGCTGACGGCGGAGGCGGTGCGGCAGGGGGCGCGGCTTTACTGGCTCTATCTCCGCACCGCCAACAGCCGCGGCCTGTTCGACAAGCCCTCACCCGGAGAACCGGACACCGCACAGGCGCGGCCCGAACGCCACCTGAACCTGTTTCTGGAACGTCTCGGCATTCCCTATCGCGCCTTCGAGGCGGAGAACCCCGAGGCGGTGGCGCGGGCGATTGCCGAAATCGACCGGCTGGAGGCGCGACCGCTGCTTTATCGCGAACCGGTGCCGCGGCGCGATCTGACCCGTTTCGCATGGGCGGTGGCGTTTGCCGCAACAGCCCTGCTGACGCTGGCGCGGTTGCTGGAAAGAGCAGAGCGGCCACGGCCCGTCGGTCCCTACATTCTGGAACCGGGAGAGGAGCGGAGATGAGACGGCCTGCCAGACTGCGGCGGGTGCCGTTTCTGCTTCTATCGTTTCTGGTGATGCTGGCCTTTGCCGGGGCCGCGGTCTGTGCCTATCGCGGTTGGCAGGCGACGCGGGTCAATGCCGCGCTGACGGCCTTGTCCGAAGGCCGCGATGTGCCTGTTCATCCCGGGGATGCCCTCCGGCTGATCGAGGCGCGGGCCTCCTGGCTTCTCGCACGCGACCGGCTGGAGGAGGCGGAGGCGCTCGGCCCGTTGATCGCGGCGGCGGGCGACCTGCGGGCGGAGGCGGCGTGGCACTACAACCGTGGCAATGCGCGGCTCAGGCAGGCGTTCGAGCTCATCGAGATCCGCAAGCTCGACGATGCCACCCCACAGGTCAATCTGGCCAAGATCGCCTATCGGTCGGCGCTCCGGGCCGATCCCGGCTTCTACGATGCGAAGGTCAATCTCGACCTTGCCATGCGCCTTGTCCGCGATCTGCCGCGCGAGGAGCAGGACGGGGAGGAGCCCGATGTGCCGCCAAAGGCGCTCTGGACCGACCTGCCGGGCATTCCGGGTGGATTGCCGTGACCATGCGCAGGGACAGGCGCGTGGCCTCGGGGTTGCTGGCGCTGGCCTTGCTTCTGACCGGCGTGGCGTTGGCCGATCCAAGGGTGTCACGGCAGGTCGCCTTGCGGGATCTGCTGCTGACGGTGGACATCACCCGCAGCATGAACGCCCGCGACATGGACGGGCAGAGCAGGCTCGACGCGGTGAAGCGAATTCTGCCGGAGGTGCTCGCCCGGCTACCGTGCGGCTCCCGCGCAGGACTTGCGGTGTTCACCGAGCGGCGGACGCTCACCTTTATGGAACCGGTGGAGATCTGCGCGAACTACGCTGCCCTGACCGGGTCCATACATGCGCTGGACTGGCGGATGGCGTGGGAGGGCGACAGCATGATCGCTCGTGGTCTGCTACATGCGCGTGACCGCGCCGAAGCGCTTGGCGCGGATCTCGTTTTCGTGACCGACGGGCAGGAAGCGCCACCGTTGCCCTATGCGGGCCCTCCGCCCTTCCGGGCAGAACCGGGGCGGGTCGGCGGAGTGATCGTCGGGGCGGGAAGGACGACGCCCGTTCCCATACCGCGCTTTGACCGCGACGGGCGGGAGATCGGGTTCTACCGCCCGGAAGACGTTCAGCAGGCGCCAGCGCGCATTGGGGAACCGCCCCCCGATGCAGCGGAACGCCCGGGCTATCACCCGCGCAACAATCCCTATGGCGAGGCCGATCTGACGGGGGAGGAGCATCTTTCCGGCCTACGGGCCGATTATCTCCAGGACCGCGCGAGGATTATGGGCCTGGGCTATGCGGCGCTCACCGATGGTCCGCAGCGACTGACAGAGGAAATCCTGGCATCGACCCACGCAAGGGAGGAGGTGCGCCCGGTATCGGTCGCCGTCGTTCCCGCGGCTCTGGCAGTGATCTGTCTGATCGCGTCGTATCTGACCGGACTGTTAGGGCGGCGATGACAAAAGCGGGGGGCAGAATGCAGAGGACCGGCGCTGATCGCGCCGGTCCCTTTGGTCATGGGTTCGTTCGTCCCGTCAGCGGTTGTAGGACAGACCGCCCCAGATGCGCCCTTCGTCCCGGTGACGACCGCCATGCACGGCACCGATATAGGCAGCGGCACCGGCAACGAGAGAGGCCGCGGCAAGCAGGAAAGCCGTGAGGATGGTGGCTTTACGAGCCTTCTCGGCTGCCTCGGCCGCCTGTTGCTTCGCTTCCTCGAAGCGTTGCTCTGCCTCGGCGCGGAGTTGCTCGGCCTGTTGCTGCGCTTCCTGAAGGCGTTGCTCGGCCTGAGCGCGAATCTCGTTGGCACGATCGACAGCCTGATCGACGCGCGCTTCGACTTCCTGTTCCGACAGACCTGTGCGCGAAGCAACCTGCTGACGCAGGAACGCGCGATCCTGATCCGAAATCTCGCCGGTTTCAACGAGGTTCACGAGGATACGTCCGATCTGACGCTGCATGGCTTCGGGATCGTCGGTTGCTCCAGGCATGCCGGGCATGCCCGGTTGCTGCTGGCCAGGACGGAGCAGCGTATCCGTGATGTAGTCAACCGGGTTGGATTGCAGACCCTCCGGGAGCATGTCCTGCAGCGCCGGAGCTACAGCTTCGCCGGCCCCCTGCACAAGACCGCCGACCGCTTGACCCGCGCCGGAAACGACACCGCCAGCGAGTTGACCCGCGCCTTGGGCAAGACCGCCGACCGCAGTCCCCGCCGCTTCCGTCACGGTGCTGGCCGCGCTGCCCACGGCCTTTGCGCCGCCGGAAATCGCGCCGGCCGCGAGCATGCCCCCGACCAGCATTCCGAGGCCCCATACCGCAAGACCGTGGATGCCGTCGCGCGCGGTTACTTCATCACGCACGGCGCCATCGACCCGCCGCCGCATACGACCGGCGATATAACCGCCGAGCATGTAGATCGCCACCATCGCGATCACGGTGAAGAGAGCGGTGACAACCAGCCACCACAGGCTGATCCCGCCACCATCGCCGTCATCGACGGAGATGGAGCCGAGCCCAAGGCCCGCCGCGAATGTGGTCATCACGACGGTTGCACCGCCTGCGACAACAGTCCCCGCAAAGATCGCAGCCCAGTCCACGTAGCTCCGACCGGGATCGCGGGTGTCCGTCACACGGACCTGTTCCACCGGGGCGGCCATCAGCGCAGCCCCAGGAAGGAAAGGATGAACAACACGATGACCACCAAACCGACAAGATAGACAATGGAATTCATGACCGCCTCCGTAATTTCTGGTACGCCTCACGTACCGCTGCGGTAGAACTTGGCTGCCAACGGGATGTTCCGCAGAAATTAGTCGAATTCATATACGTTGTGGCATGAGACATTTCTGCCGCGCTCTTTCGCGGGTCTTTGCCGGAAAGCAGCGCCGGGCGTAAGGGAAATGCGGAGGGGGTCGACAGCGCTGAGAGAACTATATTACCGCTCGCGACAAGATCATTCGAGGAACCAGACAATGACCGAGACGCTGCCCTTTCCTGCCGCCCTCCCCCGGATCACCGCGGCACTGGTGGCTGCGCTTCTGACCGGGACCGCGCCCGGAGCGTTGCTGGCTGCGGGCGATTCTGCGGCGGTCATCCGGGTGGGGTCGCTCTATGAGCCGCAGAACCTCGACAATACCGCGGGGGCGGGACAGGGGATCAGCGAGGCATTCAACGACAATGTCTATGAGGCGCTCTACCGGCTGGCGGATGACGGCTCGGTGGAGGCGGTTCTGGCGTCCGGCCATGAGGTGAGCGACGACGGCCTGACCCATACCTTCACGTTGCGGGAAGGGGTGCATTTCCATTCCGGCGATCTGATGACTGCGGCGGATGTGAAATATTCCATCGAGCGGGTGAAGGCCGAAGGCTCCCGCAGCTCCCGCAAGTCGAGCCTCGCCACCATCGACAGCGTGGAGGCTCCGGATGACCAGACGGTCGTGGTGCGGCTGAAGTCGAAGTCGATTTCTCTGCCTTACAACCTCAGCTATGTCTGGGTGGTCAACGATGCGGCGGGCGACATCACCCAGAAGGAGGACGGCACCGGCCCCTACCGGCTGGCAGGCTGGCGGCGGGGCACGGCGCTGTCGCTGGAGGCCTTCGACGGCTACTGGGGCAACGCGCCGAAGAACGCGGGTGCGACGTTCAGCTATTTCACCGATGCCTCGGCGCTCAACAACGCGCTGCTGACGGATGCGGTGGACATCATCACCTCCGTTCAAAGCCCGGATGCACTGGCGCTGTTCGCCGATCCGTCGGCCTTCACCATCTCGGAGGGACGCTCCACCACCAAGCAGATCATGGCCTACAACGACCGCGTGGCACCCTTCGACAACGTGAAGGTGAGGAAGGCACTGGCCCGCGCGGTGGACAAGAAGCGGCTTCTGGAAGCGATCTGGGGAGACCGGGGAATGGTCATCGGCTCCTTCGTGCCGCCGACGGATGCGTGGTACGAGGATCTCACCGGCGTGGACCCCTACGACCCGGAAAGCGCGAAAACCCTTCTGGGAGAGGCCGGATTGGCGGACGGATTCACCTTCACGCTGGAGACGCCGAACTACGACCCCCACCCGATCACCGCGGAGTTCCTGAAGGCGGAACTGGCGAAGATCGGGGTGACGGTGAACATCCACCTCATCACGGCGAACGAATGGTACACCAAGGTCTATCAGGCGCATGACTTTCAGGCGACCTTGCAGGAGCATGTGAACCACCGCGACATCGTGTTCTACGGCAATCCGAACTTCTACTGGGGTTATGACAATCCCGAGGTCACACGCCTGATCGCGGAAGCCGAGGCGAGCGACACGGAAGCCGGGCAGGCGGAGAAGCTCCGGCAGGCCAACGAGATAATTGTGGCGGATGCAGCCTCCAACTGGCTTTTCCTCTATCCGCAGATCGTCGTCTCCAACACCCGCACAACGGGCTATCCGGTGAACGGGCTGAACGCGCAGTTCTTCCTCCGCGGGGTCGAGAAGGCGGAGTGACCTAACGGGGCAGGCGGCATGGCACGCTATCTCCTTCGCCGGACGTTGATCCTGTTCGCGTCGCTGCTGGTGGCCGGGCTGGTCCTGTTCGTGCTGCTGCGCCTGCTTCCGGGGGATCCTGCGGCGGCGCTCCTCTCGGTCGGCGCGGATGCGGAGCAGATCGCGGCCGCGCAGGCGGAGGTGGGAAGCGATCAGCCGCTGGTGGTGCAGCTTGGACGTTTTCTGTCGGACATGGCGCGCTTTGACCTGGGCCGGTCCTTTGTGAGTGGGGCGGAGGTTCTGCCCGAAATCCGGGCGCGCCTGGCCGTGACGCTTCCACTGACCTTTGCGGCCTTTGTTCTGGCGCTGGTGCTGGCTGTGCCGCTTGGCATCGTGGCCGCCATGCGCGGGGACCGCTGGTACGGCGCCCTGATCTCCGCCGTGTCGCAGTTCGGGCTGGCTGTGCCGGTGTTCTGGATCGGTATCCTTCTGGTCTGGATTGTGGCGGTGAAGTGGCGCCTGCTTCCGGCCAGCGGCTTTCCCGTGCGTGGCTGGGCTGATCCGCTGGCCGCGATGCGGGCGCTCCTTCTGCCCGTCGTGACCATCGCGGTGGTGATGAGCGCCTCCCTGATCCGCTACGTGCGCTCTGCCACGCTGGATGTGCTGGGATCGGACTATATGCGTAATGCGCGTGCGCTGGGGCAAAGCCTGCCGGAAGCGATGATACGGCACGGTATCCGCAACGCTTCCCTTCCCGTCATCTCCATCCTCGGGATCGAGCTTGCCTCCACCCTGCTCGGCGCGGTGGTGGTTGAGCGGGTATTTGCCCTGCCGGGGCTCGGGTCCATGCTGCTGCTCGGCATCGAGCAGCGCGATTATCCCAGCGTGCAGGGGGTATTGTTCGTCTCCACGCTCCTTGTGCTGCTGATCGGCTTTGCCGCCGACATCCTGCAACGCCTTGTCGATCCGCGGCTGCGCGACACGGGAGCACGGCGTTGAGGCGGGTGGTACTGCTGATCGGATGTCTGCTCGTCGGGCTGCATGTCGCGGTGGCGCTGCTGACGCTCGTCTGGACGCCCTATGATCCGACCGCGATGGTGGGGGGCAGGCTTTCTCCCCCCTCCTGGGCGCATTGGGCGGGGACGGACCGGCTCGGGCGCGACTATTTCACGCAGGTGATGATCGGCTCGCGCATCGCGCTGACGGTGGGGGCCGGCGCGGTGCTGATTGGTGGCCTGATCGGCACGGTGCTGGGTATCCTTGCAGCTTTTGCGCAGGGTGCGGCGGATGACGGGCTGGCCGCGACATTTGACATCCTCATCGCCTTTCCGACACTGCTGCTGGCCATGCTGATCGTCGCCGCGAGTGAGGGGGCGAGCCTTTCGACGGCGATCATCGCCATCGGCATCGCGCTGTCCGCCATCGTGGCGCGCCTGGTGCGCATCCTGACGAAACGGGTGCTGACGCAGGATTACATCACTGCCGCACGCTGCTCCGGCGCAGGCTGGCCGCGCATCGTGCTGGCCCATGTGTTGCCGAACATCCTGCCCACGCTCATGGTGGCGCTGGCCTTGCAGTTCGGGCTGGCGGTGATCGCCGAAGCCTCGCTTTCCTATCTGGGGCTGGGGGCACCGCCGCCGAATGCATCCTGGGGTCAGCTTCTGCAACAGGCGCAGTCCACGGTATTCACGGCTCCCATAGGAGTGATCGTGCCAGGGGTGGCCCTGCTGACGCTGGTGCTCGGGATCAACTTCCTGGCCGATGGACTGCGCGATCTGTTCGACCCGGAACGGGAGGATGGCGAATGACCCTTGTGGAGATCGAAGGGTTGACGGTGGGAACGGCCGGGCGGCAACTGGTTCACGGCATCACGTTCTCGATTGCGCCGGGAGAACGGCTTGGACTGGTGGGAGAGAGCGGCTCGGGCAAGTCGCTGACCGCCATGTCCGTCATGGGCCTGCTGCCACCCGGGCTCCGGGCCGGCGGGTCCATCCGGCTTGGCGGGCAGGAGGTCGTGGGGCAGCCGGAGCGCGTGCTGAACGATCTTCGCGGGCGGGTAGCGGCGGTGGTGTTTCAGGATCCGCGTTCGGCGCTCGACCCGCTGATGCGGCTTGGCGATCAGCTCGCGCTGCCACTGCGCCGCCAGGCGCGCCGCTCTGGGATAACGCTCGACCGCAGAGCGCTTCGGTCGGAGCAGCTCGCCGCGCTGGCGCGTGTCTCCATTGCCGAGCCGGAGCGCATCCTCGCCGCCTGGCCGCATGAGGTGTCGGGCGGACAGCGCCAGCGGGTGGCAATCGCGATGGCGCTGGCCTGCCGGCCGCAGCTCCTCATCGCGGATGAGCCGACGACCGCGCTCGACGTGACGACGCAGGCGGAAGTGCTGGACCTGATCGACCGGCTGGCACGGGAGGAGGGGCTGGCGCTCCTGTTCATCAGCCACGACCTTCCCGTGGTCGCACGCATCACCGACCGGATCGTCGTTATGGAAAAGGGGCGGGCGGTGGAGGAAGGCTCAGTCGATCAGGTTTTCACCCGACCGTCCCATCCTTATACCCGTGGACTGATCGCTGCTGCCCGGCGGCTAGAGGCGGCGCTGGAGGGGCGGACATGACGCTTCTGTCGCTCCGCCATGTGAGCCATGCCTATCATGCGGGTGCGCCCGTGCTGGAGGATGTCTCTCTCGACCTGCGGCAGGGGGAGAACCTCGGCATTCTGGGAGAGAGCGGATCGGGCAAGACCACGCTCATGCGGGTGATGCTGGGGCTGATCGCGCCGGATGCGGGTGTGGTGGAGGCGGAGGGTAGCCTGCTCGACACCCGCTCCGCCGCGCGGATGCGGGCGCATCGCCGGATGGTGCAGCCGGTTTTCCAGGATCCCTACACCTCGCTGGATCCCCGTATGCGGGTGGCGCGGATATTGTCCGAGCCGGTGCAGGGGCTTTCCCTTCCCGTCAATGCGCGGGAGGAGGCTTTGCGTGTGCTGGCCGCCGTCGGCCTGCCCCCCGACAGCCTGGAGCGGTTCCCGCGCGCCTTCTCCGGTGGCCAACGCCAGCGTATCGCCATCGCCCGGGCGCTGATCGCGCGGCCCAAGGTTCTGCTGGCCGATGAGCCGGTGAGTGCGCTCGATCTTTCCACCCGCGTGCGGATCGTCGATCTGCTGCGCGATCTGTCGCGGGAAACCACCATGGTTCTCGTCTCGCACGATATCGCCATCGTCGCGGCGCTTTGTCAGCATATGCTGGTGCTCGAACGCGGGCGGGTGGTCGAGGCGGGCGAGACGCGCGCCATCCTTGACGCCCCCCGCCATCCCTATACCCAGCGGCTGCTCGCGAGCCTGCCGCGTCTGCCGGAAGGAACGACCGATGACCGATGATGCCTATCGTGCCGAGATCGATGCATGGCGCAGCCAGCGTCTTGCCGCGCTGACAGCGCCGGATGGCTGGCTGAACCTGACCGACCGGGTGGAGATCGCGCCGGGCACCTATCAGGTGGGTAGCGGGCCGGAAAGCGACGTGCCTCTCTCCGTCGGGCCGTCGCGGCTCGGAGTTCTGGCGCTTGGCGCGGACGGGACGGCGACCTTTGATGACGGCACGGGTGCGCGCGCTTTCGTTGCCGCTGGGGACAACCCGCCCCGGCTTGAGACCGGCGGCCTGCTGCTCGAGGTGACGGAGATCGAGGGGCAGCACGCCCTGCGGGTCCGTCAGATCGACGCGCCCTCGCGAATGGAATTTGCGGGTATCGAGAGCTTCCCGCTGGATCCCGCGTGGCGTGTGGAGGCGGAGTGGAAGGCGCTTGCCGCGCCGGAGCGTCTGGGGATCGACACGGTGAAGGGTATTCCCACCTCGGTCAGCATCACACATGAGGCGCGGTTCTCTCATGACGGCGCGGAGGTGCTGCTGCTGCCGACACATTGGAAGGGCGGCAAGCCGATGTTCGTGATCCGCGACCGCACCTCGGGGCCGGAAACCTATGGCGCGGCGCGGTTCCTGATCGGTGACGTGCGGGGCGACAGCGTGATCCTCGACTTCAACAAGGCGTTCAACCCGCCCTGTGCCTTCACCGACTTCGCCGTCTGCCCGCTGCCTCCGGCGCAGAATGTGCTGCCGTTTCCGGTCAGGGCGGGAGAAAAGAAGCCGCACTGAGCGAGGGTGATGCCGACTTCGGCCGAGCAGGAAAGTTTGGCGGCAGGCACAGGAATCCGGCGACCGTGTATGCCTTGAGGGCAACACACCGCGCTGGTCCGCGCCGGAATGATGACCGCACCGGATTGCTGTTGGCCCCGTCGTTTTTGATTGCCGGGAGGGGCACGGAGGTTGATGGCTTCGCGCCTTCCGATGACGGGGCGGCCTGCTGAAAAGCTCTGAGCTGTCATGTCCCTGCTCTGGAAGTCGGCACATCAGCCCCGGACTCACCGGAAATGCCTGAATTCCTGCCGGATCTCCCGGATTGCGGACAATTTTCCCTCCCGCGCGGACCTGAAAAGTCTATTCCGGCAACCGGGCAGGGAAAGTCTGCGCCGCACTCCCCGCCGCCCGGGCCAGGCATCTGCCCCGGCGCTGCGGGGGTTGACCCGTGCCGGGCCTGCGGCATCTGTTGGCCTCATGCAGACCACTATCCCGATCGACCCCGATTATCTCACCCGGCAGCTTGCCAGCCTTCTTGCCATACCGAGCCCCACCGGTTTCACGGATGAGGCCGTGCGTCACGTCGCCGAGGAGTTGGAGCGGCTCGGCCTCCATGTGGTTCTTACACGGCGCGGTGCAATCCGGGCGCGACGGCGCGGCGCGGCGCGGCGTCCCGCGCGGAGTATCGTGTCGCATGTCGATACGCTCGGCGCGCAGGTCAAGGCGCTGAAGGCGAACGGGCGGCTGGAACTCGTGCCCATCGGACACTGGTCCGCGCGTTTCGCGGAGGGCGCGCGGGCCTCCATCATGTCGGACCGGGGTGTGTATCGCGGCACCATTCTGCCGCTGAAGGCCTCTGGCCACACGTTCAACGAGGAGGTGGACAGCCAGCCCTCCGGCTGGCCGCATGTCGAGCTGCGGGTGGATGCGCTCTCCCGCAATGCCCATGATCTTGCTGGGCTGGGCATAGATATCGGTGACATCGTCGCCATCGATCCGCAGCCGGAATTCCTCGAAAATGGCTACATCGTCTCTCGCCATCTGGACGACAAGGCGGGCGTGGCCGTCATGCTGGCCGCGCTGGAGGCGATGCAGCGGGAGCGGGTGGAAACGCCGGTGGACAGCTACTGGCTCTTCACTATCGGAGAGGAAGTGGGTGTCGGCGCCTCTGCCGTGCTGACACCGGAGATCGCGTCGCTGGTCGCGGTGGACAACGGCACGACGGCGCCGGGGCAGAATTCCTCCGAGTTCGGTGTGACGCTGGCGATGGCGGACCAGACCGGCCCCTTCGATTATCACCTGAGCCGCAAGCTCCATGCGCTCTGCCTCGATCACGGCGTCCGGGTTCAAAAGGACGTGTTCCGCTACTATCGGTCGGATGCGGCCTCTGCTGTGGAGGCCGGACACGACGTTCGGACCGCTCTCCTTACCTTCGGGGTGGATGCGTCGCATGGCTATGAGCGGATCCACCTCAATGCGCTCGTTTCGCTGTCCCGGCTTCTGGTGATCTATGCCGCAAGCGAGGTGCTGATAGAGCGGGATGCGGAGGAGGTGACGCCCGGTCTGGAAGGGTTCACCCACCAGGATCTCCCTGAAGCGGAGCAGGCGCAGAGCAGCAAAGATCAGGCCTGAGGGCGATCCATCCGATTTTCTTATGGAACCAATCGGAGATACATCGGTTCACCTTATGAAAGTGCCGCGCCTGCGGCCTTGTTTTGCGGGCGCTGGCACCTTTTGGCGTAACGACAAAGGAGGCCTAGGCCCAGTTCATGTGTGGTATTTGCGGAGAAATTCGGTTCGACGGCGCACAGCCCTCGGTCACGGCGGTTTCGATGATGGCGGACGCTCTCGCGCCGCGCGGACCGGATGGGGCGGGGGTCGTGGTGCGGGGCAATGTCGGGCTGGGACATCGGCGGCTGCGCATTCTGGATCTGTCCGACAAGTCGCAGCAACCGATGATCGATGCGGACCTTGGCCTCACCATCGTGTTCAATGGCTGCATCTACAACTTCCGTGAACTGCGCGCCGAACTGGAAGGCAAGGGATATCGCTTTTTCTCCGATGGCGACACGGAAGTCATCCTGAAGGCTTGGCACGCCTGGGGTGAGCGTTGCGTGGAGCGGTTCCACGGCATGTTCGCCTTCGTCATCCACGAGCGCGACACGGGCCGGGTGGTGATGGCGCGCGACCGGTTCGGGATCAAGCCGCTCTATCTTTCGGAGCGCGGGAAGCAGGTTCGCTTTGCCTCGGCGCTGCCCGCGCTGCTTCGCGCCGGTGACGTGGATACGTCGATCGACCGGGTGGCGTTGCAGTTCTACATGAGCTTCCATGCGGTGGTGCCCGCCCCGCGTACCATACTCGCCGGGATCGGGAAGCTGCCGCCCGCGACGATCCGGATTTATGAGCGCGACGGCACCTTCGCCGACCGGCGCTACTGGGATCCGGCCTATGAGCGGCGTGCCGAGGATGGCGGCATGACCCGCGAAGACTGGCAGGAGGAACTGCTGGCCGCGCTCCGCCTTGCCGTCAAGCGGCGCATGGTCTCTGACGTGCCGGTGGGCGTGCTTCTGTCCGGCGGAGTCGACTCCAGCCTGATCGTCGGCCTGCTGGCGGAAGCGGGTCAGACCGGGCTGATGAGCTTTTCCGTGGGGTTCGAGGAGGCGAATGGCGAGAAGGGCGACGAGTTCGTCTATTCCGATCTCATCGCGCAGCATTTCGGGACCGATCACCGCAAGATCTTCGTCCCCTCCGGCGAGTTGATGTCGGCCCTGCCGGGTACGATCGCCGCCATGTCGGAGCCGATGGTGTCATACGACAATGTGGGCTTCTACCTGCTGTCCAAGGAGGTTTCCAAGCATATCAAGGTAGTGCAGTCGGGCCAGGGCGCGGACGAGGTTTTCGGCGGCTATCACTGGTATCCTCCGCTGGTGGAATCGAATGATGTCGTGCGCGATTATGCGAAGGGTTTCCGCGACCGGGCCCATGACGTGCTGGCCCGGCAGATCCAGTCGCGCTGGATGGCGGACCGGGATGTGGCTGGCGAGTTTCTCGCCGGTGAACTCCTGCGCTCCGGTGCGGATACGCCGGTGGATGCGGCGCTGCGGCTCGACAGCAACGTGATGCTCGTCGATGACCCGGTGAAGCGGGTGGACAACATGACCATGGCCTGGGGGTTGGAGGCGCGGGTGCCGTTCCTTGACCATGAACTGGTGGAACTGGCCGCGCGTATTCCGGTGGAAGAGAAGCTCCGGGAGGGCGGCAAGGGCATCCTGAAGGATGTCGCGCGCCGGATCATTCCCAGCGAGGTGATCGACCGCAAGAAGGGTTACTTCCCTGTCCCGCAACTGAAATACATCGACGGCCCCTATCTCGACATGCTGAAGGACACGCTGAATTCGCAAGCGGCGCGGGAGCGGGGCATCTTCCAGCCGGCCTATCTCGAGACGCTGTTCGATGCGCCGTCGGAGCATATCACGCCGCTTCGCGGCTCGGAGCTTTGGCAGGCGGGCCTTCTGGAACTGTGGCTTCAGGAGCAGGGCGTATGACGATGGAGCGGTCGGGGCTTCGTCCCCGCGGCAAGGGGACGCGCGCCGTCTCGCACCGGCTGACCCGCCTGCGCACACCGGCGACGATAGACGAGCAACGTGACCGCCTGCGCCGGGATGCGGTGCCGGGGGAAAGCGCGGTGCTGGACTGCGGCTGGGGGCGGCTGCTGTTCGGCGCCACATTCCCCAGCCACACGGCCCTGCTGGACGAGCTGCGCAAGGAGGCAGCCGGCGCACGGGACATCGCTTTTCACATTCGCGATCCGCATGTGCTCCTGTCGCTCGCGCCACAGGAAGTGTTTCTCGATCCGTCGCATACCTATCGGTTGGAACTGTCCACCTATCGCTCCGGCGGGCGAAAGCCCAAGGGCATCGCGATCCGCAGGATGACCGCGGAGGCAGATGCCGAGGGCGTGAATGCCGTCTACGCCGCCGCGGGAATGGTGCAGATTCGGCAGGATTATCTGGAAGGGGAACGCAACAACCGCTCCGTCACGCATTTCGTCGCGCAGGAGGAGGAGACGGGCCGGATCGTGGGCACGGTGACGGGCATAGATCACGAACGTCTCTTTGCTGACCCGGAGCGGGGGGCTTCGCTCTGGTGCCTTGCGGTTCATCCTCAGGCGCGGCAACCCGGGATCGGGGAGCGGCTTGTTCGCACGCTGGCCGAGCATTTCCAGGCCCGCGGGCTAAGCTATATCGACCTTTCGGTGCTGCACGACAATGAAGGCGCGATCGGACTTTATCGAAAACTCGGTTTTCGCAGAGTGCCTTTCTTTTCAGTGAAGCTCAAGAATGCGATCAACGAACGCTTCTTCGCGCAACCTCCGGCGGAGTATGCAGCGCTGAACCCCTATGCGAGGCTCATCGTGGATGAGGCGATGCGGCGTGGCATCCGGGTGGATGTCACGGATGCTGAAGGCGGGTTCTTCCATCTCACCCACGGCGGCCGGTCCATCCGCTGCCGCGAAAGCCTGACGGACCTCACGTCTGCGGTCGCCATGTCGATTTGCGACGACAAGTCCGTGACGCGCCGGGTGGTCAGCGCTGCCGGTGTCATCGTACCCGAGCAGATCGACGCCGATGCGGAGGAAGAGGCGCTGGAGCAATTCCTTGTCACCCATGGAAAGCTGGTGGTGAAACCGGCTCGCGGGGAGCAGGGGCGCGGCATTTCAATCGGCATTTCGACGATTAAGGATCTGAAAGCCGCCATCCGTGCAGCGCGGAGCGTATCGGAGCGGGTGCTTCTTGAGGCGTTCCACGAGGGAGAGGATCTGCGGCTCGTCATCATCGATGGCGCGCTTGTGGCAGCGGCGCTTCGCCGTCCACCGCGGGTAACGGGGGATGGGCGCACGCCGCTCCGCCGATTGATCGAGGCGCAATCCCGCCGCCGGTCGGCCGCCACGGGCGGGGAGAGCCGGATACCGATAGACGCCGAGACGCGCCGTTGTCTGGAGGGACAGGGCCTCGACCTGGACAGCGTGCCGGGTGAAGGGGAGGAGATCACGGTTCGCAAGGCCGCGAACCTGCACACAGGCGGCACCATTCATGATGTCACTGCGGATGTGCATCCGGAGTTGGTGGATGCGGGCCTCAGGGCGGCGCGGGCCATCGGTATTCCTGTCGTAGGTATCGATCTGATGGTGAGCGATCCGACCGTACCCGAATATATCTTCATCGAAGCCAACGAAAGGCCCGGGCTTGCCAATCACGAACCACGACCCACCGCGGAACGGTTCATGGATCTGCTCTTTCCCGCGACCCGCGGCGCGCGCTAGCTTGGGCTGACCGCTTCCGCCATCTTGCTGTCAATCACGACCCTCAGACGGAGATCGCCCTTGGGATCCTTCAACCGTATCCTTGTGACGGTCGGCGCGACGATCATAGGCATCAGTATCGTCCAGCTCGCCAATGGCTATCTCGGTACGCTCGTTTCCATGCGAACGGCGAGCGAGGGGTTCGCGCCGCTGATGGCCGGTCTGGTGCTCGCGGCCTATTATGGCGGCTATACCATCGGCGCAGCCACCGTCAGCGGCGTGTTGCAGCGGGTAGGCCATATCCGCATGTTCGCCGCTCTTGCGGGGCTGGTCGCGGCTTCGGTTTCGCTCCAGCCGGTATTCACGTCGCCAGAGGCGTGGATCGCCATCCGACTCCTTACCGGCATTGGCTGTGCGGGACTGTTCGTGACGGCGGAAAGCTGGCTCAACGCCTCCACGACTCAACAGAACCGCGGGACGATCTTTGCCATCTACATGGTGGCGACCTATGCGACATTCGGACTGGGACAGTTCGTTCTGACCCTGCCCGCGCCGGGGGGGTACGAGCTGTTCTCGCTCGCCGCAGCCCTGTTCTGCATCGCTCTCCTTCCGGTGAGCCTGACACGTCGCATTCCGCCCACGCTGACACCCGGTCCACGGCTGAGCCTGCGAGAGTTGCAGCACGTGGCCCCCGTGGCTTTCGTGGGCTGCGCGGTATCGGGCCTCATCAGCGCGTCGTTCTTCAGTCTGATGCCTGCCGAGGCGCAGGCCGCGGGAGCGACGACGGAACAGGTGTCGCGGCTGATGGCAACGGCGATCTTTGGAGGTCTGGCCTTTCAGATCCCCGTGGGCGCCGTATCCGACCGGTTCGACAGGAGGATCGTGGCTGCAGTGCTGGCGGGGGTGCTGGCGATCCTGTGTCTGGGCATGATCCTGGTCCCGCCGGGGGGCTGGCCGCGGCTGGTGCTCACGTTCCTGTTCGGTGGCTTCATGGCGACGATCTATCCGGTTTCCGTCTCTCACGCGAATGACCGGGTCGATCCCGACAAGGTGGTATCGGTGAGCGGGCAGCTCATCCTCATCAACGGAACGGCATCGTTCGTCGGGCCGCTGCTGGGCGCATGGTTGCGGGGGATCGGCGGGATCACATTCGTCTTTGCCTATATGGCGACGGCGGCGGTGCTGTTCATCGCCTTCACCCTCTGGCGCGTGCGCAATGTTGCGCCTGCGGAGCGGCGGGAGCGGCCCTTCGTCATCCTTACCGAACGGGTGGGCCAGCAGTTCGCTCATGCGCCTGACAGTGACGCGCTGCCGGACGGTGTTGCCGCAGAGGCAGCTCTGGCGGAGACGGACGCGGAGGAGGCAGCACGGGAACCTGAGCCTTCGCAGAAGGAGCAGTCCGAAAGCTAACGTGCTGTCATGGTGAGCTGAAATGGGCTGTTGACCGGCGGCGCAGGCAATATGTAAGCTGAAGACATATCGCCTTGGAGCCTTCCTTGACTGCCATCACCTCCGCTGTCTCGCTTGCCGTACCTCATCTCGCTCCCGCAGGGATCGAACATGTCCGGTTGCTGGAGGCGATCGGGCGGGAAGGCAGCATCTCCGCCGCCGCCCGTTCCATCGGGCTGAGCTACAAGGCTGCCTGGAGCAGGGTGTCAGCTCTCAACACGCTGGCGGGACGGCCATTGGTCGCGTCGCAGCGCGGGGGCGCGGAGGGGGGTGGTGCCTCCCTCACCCCGGAAGGGATCGGGTTCGTGGAGGCGTTCCGCCGGCTGGAAGCGGAAACCGCAGATGCAGTCCGGCGTTTGTTCAGCGACCCCGCAAGCCCGGTTCTGGAGAAGGGGCACGTGCACGGCGGGTTCTTCCGCACCAGCGCCCGCAACGCCTTGCCGGGTGTGGTGATCGACGTGGAGGATGGGCCTCTCAATGCGCTTGTCCGTCTTCGTATCGCCGGAGGGCAAGTGGTGGAGGCGGCGATCACACGCGCGAGCCTTCTTGAGCTTGGGTTGTTTCCGGGTCGCCGCGCTCTCACCCTCATCAAGGCGCCTCTCGTCCATCTGCTTTCACCGGGGGAAAGCGGTAGCAACCGCTTGCTGGGCCGGGTTGTCAACGTTGAGATGGAGGAAGGTCGCGGCGCCGATGCCAAGGGGGAGGTCACGCTGGATATTGGCCCTCCCGACGGGCCGGACATCGGCGCGCGACTGGTTGCCGTCGCGCCTGTCTCCCGGTTCCTCACACTTGGCCTTGCGCCCGGAACGACGGTTATGGCGCGTTTCGAGCCGTCACAGATCATCCTCGCAACAGATTGAAACCAACATGAAACACACGATCTTTGCTGCCGTCGTTGCCGTGCTTCCGGCGCTGCCTGCCTTCGCTGGGCAGACAAATGTCGCGGTCGCCGCCAACTTCACCGAACCCGCGACGGAGATCGCCAAGCTGTTCGAGCAGCAGACCGGCCACAAGGCGGTGCTGAGTTTCGGCGCGACCGGGCAGTTCTACACTCAGATCACGCAAGGCGCGCCCTTTGAGGTTTTCCTCGCCGCTGACAACATCCGGCCGGAGAAAGCGGTGCAGGACGGATACGGCGTGTCCGGGACGGTGTTCACCTATGCCATCGGGCAACTCGTGCTGTGGAGCAAGGATCCGGCCCTCGTCACCGGGCCGGAGGTTCTGAAATCGGATGCGTTCCACAAGATCGCCATCGCCGATCCCGCCACGGCGCCCTATGGTCTCGCCGCGGTTCAGACGATGACCGCGCTTGGCGTGGAGGAGATGCTCCGCCCGAAGATCGTTCAGGGAACGAGCATCGGGCAGACGCTGCAATTCGTGGAAACCGCCAATGCGGAACTGGGCTTCGTGGCGCTTTCGCAGGTGATCGCGAAGGAGGAGGGATCACGCTGGATCGTGCCGGCGGGGGATCATGAGCCGATCCTACAGGACGCGGTGCTGCTGAAGACCGGCGAGTCCAATGAGGCCGCCCGCGCCTTTCTCGACTTCCTGAAGGGGCCGGAGGCGACGGCGGTGATCGAGCGGTTCGGCTATGCCCTGGCCAAGGACGGCGTATCGGCCAACTGATGTCGCCCGAACTCTGGCAGCCCATCCGGCTGACGCTTGAGCTGGCGACGATCACCACGGTCATCCTGCTGTTCATCGGCACTCCGCTCGCCTGGTGGCTGGCGCGGTCGCGCGCGCGGTGGAAGGAGGCGGTCGCCACCGTGGTGGCGCTGCCGCTCGTGCTGCCGCCGACGGTGCTGGGATTTTACCTCCTGATCGCGCTCGGACCTTCCGGTCCGGGCGGGTGGATTGCGGGCCTGTGGGGCGGGCGGACGCTGGCTTTCACCTTTCCCGGGTTGGTGATCGGTTCGGTTCTCTATTCCATGCCCTTTGTCGTCCAGCCGATCCGCAATGCGTTTGAGGCGATGGGCGAACGGCCCATGGAAGTGGCCGCGACGCTCCGTGCCTCGCCGCTCGCCGCCTTCCTGAGTGTTGCGCTGCCTCTGGCGCGACCGGGTCTCATGACCGGTGCGGTGCTGGGTTTTGCACATACGATAGGGGAATTCGGCGTGGTGCTGATGATCGGCGGCAACATTCCCGGCACGACCAAAGTGCTCTCCGTCGCGATCTACGATTTCGTGGAAACGTTGCGCTGGCGGGAGGCGCACTTGCTCGCGGGCGGAATGCTGGCGTTCTCCTTCGTCGTCATTCTCGCCATGTTTCTTTTGGAACGCCGGATGGCACGGGCCGGACGATGAGCGACAGGATGCAGGCCGTGTTCAAGGGGCGCCTGGGCGCTTTCGCGCTGGATGCTTCGTTCGAGGCGCCTCTCACCGGCATCACCGCGCTTTTCGGCCCGTCCGGCTCAGGCAAGACATCTGTGCTGCGCGCGATCGCAGGATTGAACCGGCTAGACGGGCGCTTTGCATTGGGGGATGATGTCTGGCAGGACGGCAGGACGTTTCTGCCCGTGCACCGCAGGCCCATCGGCTATGTCTTTCAGGAGGCGAGCCTTTTTCCGCATCTCGATGTGCGGGCCAACCTTGACTACGGGCGCCGGCGGGCGCTGGCAGGCGGCGCGCGGGAGGAGATACGCCTTGACGAAGCCGTCTCTCTGCTCGGGCTCGCGACCCTGCTCAACCGTGGGCCCTCCGCCCTTTCGGGGGGAGAGCGGCAGCGGGTGGCCATCGGGCGCGCCCTTCTGTCGCAACCGCGATTGCTGTTGATGGACGAACCGTTAGCAGCGTTGGACCGGGCGGCGAAGGCGGAGATCCTGCCCTATCTGGAAAGCCTGCGCGACCGGCTGGACATTCCGATCCTCTATGTCAGCCATGATATCGCCGAGGTTGAGCGTCTCGCCTCCCACATGGTGTTGCTGGGGGAGGGTAGGGTGCGCGCATCCGGCCCGCTTGTGGAGCTGGAGGCCGATCCCTCATTGCCTCTGCTGCGGATGCCGGAGGCGGGCGTGACGCTTGCCGGGCGGGTGATCGGGCAGGACGCCGCCTATGGGCTGATCCGTATCGCCGTTGATGGCGGGGAACTGGTGGCACCCGGGGACGGCGCGGGCACGGTCCGGCTGCGTATCTCGGCGGCCGATGTCAGTCTTTCCACACGGCAGCCGGAGGGAAGTTCCATCCTCAACATTCTGCCCGCGCGCATTGTCGCGGCGGAAGCGGAGGGCGCGGCAATGGTCGTAGTGCTGGCGCTGGGAGCGCGGGGAGAAGGCGCGCGACTTCTTTCGCGGGTGACCAGAAAATCGTGGGATGATCTCCACCTGGCGACCGGTGCCAAGGTCTTCGCGCAAGTCAAAGGGCTTGCCTTCGCGCCCCGCTAGAAGCGAATTTCGACGGTGACACGACCACGGTGATCCTCGAAATCATCGCCGAATCGACCGCCGTATCCCATCTGGACAGTTCCGTTTCTGAGCGCGGCAATGCTGACCGAAGCTTCGATATCGAGAAGATTTTCGGGCAGCTCGATGCCCCGCGCGCGGAACGCAGTACTGCCTGCGAAGGCAGCGGTGAGAGGCGTGGACCGGTCACCCATGTTGCCCTCCCAGCCGGCCCCGAGCCGCGCGGTTACCGGATAGGGGCCGATATCGACATTCCATATGCCGCGCGCGCCAAGCCGGAGCGTGGTCAGCGATGCATCTGCATCATCCACGCCGAGGGCAGCGACAGCACCGCGCTCACGAAAGCGGTCCGCGTGGAAAAATGTCTGCGTAATGCCCAACACCGGCTCCAATTCCACTACCTCGAGCTGAACAGGGCGGGTCGCTTCGGCAAAGAGCCGATGGGCGCTGGCGGATGAACTGCCACGAACGCGCATCGTTTCCTCCATCGGCACGGCACGGTCGTCATCCAGATCGTAGCGCGCATACGTCCAGCC
Organism: Haematobacter missouriensis; assembly: GCF_000740775.1. Lineage (GTDB taxonomy): Bacteria > Pseudomonadota > Alphaproteobacteria > Rhodobacterales > Rhodobacteraceae > Haematobacter > Haematobacter missouriensis. Next base: position 33,308 of record NZ_JFGS01000030.1, read on the forward strand.
ACCGCTCAGGTTCCATCCGCCTCGCTCCCCCAGCGCATAAACCCCGGCGTGCAGGCCGTCAGCGGTGGCGGAGGTGTGACGGTCGCGGCTGTTGAAGCTTCCATCGTTATAACCAATTGCAACGCCCGCCCGAAGACCATCCCAGTCACTGTCCGCACCCAGCCGGATGCCGCTGGAACGGAAGCCCGAAGTGGCGAAATTACCGTCACCCGAACCGTGCAACCTGCGCGATTCCCCGTCCAGCCAGAAAAGCCCGGTGTCGCCGAAGGCCGAAGTCTCCACCGCTCCCGAACCACGTCGAAGTATGCCGCGTGAAAGAAAGGCGCTGTCATCGAGGAGCATGGTCCGGGCGCTCGCGATACCCTCCCCCGCGAGCGAGGAATAAGCGAGACGGGTGCCAGAAGAGTTCAGTTCCGCCAATGCGGCGGGGAGCGCGCTCTCCGGGTCCATGCCGCCGATCGCACGCGCCACCGCTGCCTGGTTCGGGCGGAGGAGTGCGCCGTTCACATCGTCTCCCAGTGGCTCGGCGACAGCTATGCCGCCTGCAAGAAGCAGGCCAGCGAACGGCAGGGCGGTTGTAAATACGGCACGGATCATTGAGACCCCCGGCTTCTGAAGGTGGTTCAGCACTCTTGCAGGCAGTCTGGGGTGAAATCCCGCGAGTGGGAGAGCAAAATTAACAATCTCTGGCCTGCGTCGCATATTGCGACGCGTTTGCATCACCCGTCTTTTGCGTCCCGCGGCCCCATATCAGGGTCTATCGCACTGAAATTGCCGAGCATCTTGTCCAGATAATGGATCATGTGAATCTTGTCGGAGGTGGAGAAGTCGGCAAGAGCCTGCTCATAGTAGTCGGCGATCACGGGGCGCATGTTTTCATCCCAGAGGCTCCGCCCCTTGGTCGTAAGCCGAATCAGCCGGGAGCGATTATCGCGGGCGTGGATCGCACGTTCCACATAATCCAGCGCCTCCAACCTGGAGAGAACGCCTGCCAGATTCTGCCTGCTGACCATCAGGAAAGCGGCAAGATCGCCTACCGCCACACCCTCTGAGAACCCTGTCCGTGTCAGGGCACCGAGCACAGCCCATTGCTGGGTGGTGATGCCGTGATCTTCCAGCGCCCGCGTGCCCGTTTTGTGCAACATGTTGGCGCATTGATACAGGCGGAAGAACAGCCGGTTGCTCAAGCCGAGCGACATATCCCTGAACTGATCACTGTCCTTTGCCATAAGGCAACATGTTCCTTCGGGGGGCTTCCGTCAAGCCGTGATGAAGCATGAACGTAAATATATTGACATATATTATGGAGACGTGTTTCCTGTCTTCAGGGAGGCGGCACGGGATTCGAGAGAAAAGGCGCTTAAAATCGCTTTTGTTATGGAAAACCTGCTGCCGGAAAGAAATCGAGGAGGCGAAGATGCGCGGCCTGAAAGGTAAAGTAGTTGTCATAACGGGTGGGGGCGGAGGTATCGGTTCCGCGACCTGCCGGCGCTTTGCGGGGGAGGGCGCGCGCGTGGTCGTGGCCGATATCGGCGAAGCTGCTGCGAACCGCGTGGTGGATGAAATCCGGGCAGAGGGCGGTGAGGCCACGGCGATGATCGTCGATCTGACTGATTATCAGGCGACGGGCGCCGCAGTGTCGCGGGTTGAGGCGGAGTTCGGCCCTATCGACATCCTCGTGAACAACGCGGGCTGGGATCTGTTCGTGCCGTTCCTGAAGCAGGAACCGGATTTCTGGAGCAAGATCATAGACATCAACCTTCGGGCGGTACTGAACATCACCAAGCCGGTCCTCGCCTCAATGGTTGCGCGCGGCGTGGCGGGGCGGGTGGTGTCCATCGGCTCCGATGCCGGCCGGGGAGGCTCTTCGGGCGAGTCGGTCTATTCCGCGTGCAAGGCCGGGGTGATCGCGCTGTCGAAAACGCTGGCACGGGAGCATGCGCGGCACGGGATCACCTTCAATACCGTCTGTCCTGGCGTGACCGAAACGGCGATGCTGGAGCAGTTCATGGAGGCAGCCGGCGACAAGGAGAAGCTGCGTGGCGCCTTTGCCAAAGCGGTGCCGATGGGGCGCCTGGGCCAGCCCGACGACCTTCCGGGCGCCATCCTGTTCTTCGCGAGCGACGACGCGGGCTTCATCACCGGTCAGGTGATTTCGGTCTCCGGCGGTCTGACGATGCATGGTTGAGGGGAAATCATGGCGTATGAGGGGGAGACGATGACCTACGAAGACATCCTGTATGACATTCGCGGCGGTGCCGCCTGGATCACGATCAACCGGCCCGACAAGTACAACGCCTTCCGTGGACAGACGGTGGATGAGCTCATCCACGCCTTCCAGACAGCAGGCTGGAACCGGTCCGTCGGGGTGATCGTCTTGACCGGCGCGGGCGACAAGGCCTTCTGCACCGGGGGGGATCAGTCAGCCCATGACGGGCAATACGACGGGCGCGGCGTCATCGGCCTGCCGATCGACGAATTCCAGTCGCTGATCCGTGACGTGCCGAAGCCGGTGATCGCGCGGGTCAACGGATTTGCGATTGGCGGCGGCAACGTGCTGGCCACGATATGTGATCTGACCATCGCGTCTGAGAAGGCCCAGTTCGGGCAGGTCGGCCCCAAGGTCGGCTCGGTCGATCCGGGGTTCGGGACCGCCTATCTCGCCCGCGTGGTGGGCGAGAAAAAGGCGCGCGAGATCTGGTATCTCAACAAGCGCTACACTGCCCAGGAGGCGCTGGCCATGGGGCTGGTGAACGCTGTTGTTCCGCATGAGGAGCTGGATGCGGAAGTGGACCGCTGGGTCGCCGAACTGATGGAGCGTTCCCCGACAGCGCTGGCGCTGGCGAAGGTATCGTTCAATGCCGACAGCGAGAATATCCGGGGTATCTCGGCTCTCGGGATGCGGGCGCTGTCGCTTTACTACGATACCGACGAAAGCAAGGAAGGCGGGGTCGCGTTCCGCGAAAAGCGCAAGCCGGATTTCCGCAAGCACGCGAAATAGGCATGGATTCCGGGTGGCCGGAGCGCCACCCGCACCGGTTTGGGAGGACAGGGTGCAACCGACGATTTTCGACACAGATGAGCTCAGTGCGCTCCGCGATCTCGCGCGCAAGTTCGCGGGTGAAAAGCTGGCCCCCGGCTATCGTGCGCGGGAGAAGTCGGGCAGCTTCGGCCCGGAGCTGGTGCGGGAGATGGGCAGCCTCGGCCTTATCGCGCCGGAACTGCCGGAAGAGGTGGGCGGCCTGGGAGCGGGGAGTATCTATTCCGGCGTGATCATCGAAGAGATCGCGCGCGCCGATTTCAATTTTGGCTATATCAACGTCCTCGCTTCCCTGAACGGTCAGATCCTCGCGAACTTTGCGAACCCGGAAATCCGCCGCGACTGGCTTCCGCGGCTCACGGCAGGCGAGATCATGCTGGCCATCGCGCTGACCGAGCCGCGGGGCGGATCGGACGCGGCGAACCTCGGTCTGAAGATGGAGCGGTCGGGCAACCACTATGTTCTGAATGGCGAGAAGACCTCCATCTCTGCGGCCGATCAGGCGGCAGGAACGGTTGTGTTCGCGCGGACGGGCAGCCCCGAAGACAGAGCGCGGGGGGTTTCCGCCGTCTTCGTGCCGATGGACACGCCCGGTATTTCCACTACACGGTTCACCGATGTCGGTCAGCACGCCATTGGACGCGGGTCCATTTTCTTCGACAATGTGAGGGTGCCGACGGATCACCTTCTGGGTAATGAGGGACAAGGCTTTGTGCAGGTCATGCAGGGCTTCGACTTCTCCCGTTCGCTGATCGGGCTGCAATGTCTTGGCACCGCGCGGCAATCGCTGGATGAAGCATGGGCCTACATCGGCGAGCGGAAGGCGTTCGGCAAACCGCTTGCGGCGTTTCAGGGGGTGACCCATCAGCTTGCCGATTTCGACACGAAGGTGGAGGCGGCGCGGCTTCTATGCCTGAACGCGCTGTGGCTGAAGGATACGGGCCGTCCCCATGTGGCGGAAGCCGCGATGGCGAAGTGGTGGCCGCCGCTTCTGGCTTATGAGGCGATCCATGCTTGTCTGCTGATCCATGGCCATGCGGCCTATTCGAACGAATTGCCGTTCGAGCAGCGGCTCCGCGATGTGCTCGGCCTGCAGATCGGGGACGGCACCGCGCATATCATGAAGAATATCATCGCCCGGGAGCGGGCGGGACGCGCCGCCGTCGGCGCTTGACCGGACCGAAAGGAGGGGGGAGGAAACCATGCACTTCGATGCCGTTCTGATCGAGCCACGCCGCGCCCGTATGGAGGCAGAGGGTCTCTGGCCGGGCAAGACGCTGCTCGATTATTTTGAGGAAGTGCTGGCGGAAGCACCGCAAGCGCGGGCGTTGACCAGCGTCAACGTGGGCACGGGGGAGACGCGACATCTGACATGGGCGGAGATAGAACATCTGTCCTGGCGCGCGGCGGAGGGGCTGCGGCGGCTCGGCCTCGTTCGGGATGACGTCTTGGCCTGCCAGCTGCCCAACTCCTGGGAGTTCGTGGTGCTCTATATCGCCTGTCGGCGGCTTGGCATCGTGTTCAATCCCGTGATGCCCATCTTCCGGGAACGGGAGCTCCGCTTCATGCTCCGCCATGGCGAGGCCAAGGTGCTGGTTGTGCCCAAGACCTTCCGCGGCTTCGACCATGAGAGGATGGCGGACGCGTTGCGCCCCGATCTGCCGGACCTCTCGCATGTCGTCGTCGCGGGACGCGAGGGGGAGGGCAGCTTCGAGGCGCTGCTGCTGGACCCCATGCTCGACGATGCGCCAGATCTGCGAGAGGTGAGCCTGCGGGACAGGGGCGATGCGAACGCCGTCTGCCAGCTCATCTACACCTCCGGCACGACCGGCGAGCCGAAGGGCGTGATGCACACGGCCAATACCATGTATTCCAACCTCGTCGCCTATGCGGAGCGGCTACGGCTGGACGGATCGGACGTGATCCTGATGGCGTCTCCGATGGCGCATCAGACCGGGTTCATGTACGGCTTCCTGCTTCCCGTGATGCTGAAGGCGCGGATGGTGCTGATGGACAGCTGGGACAGGACGCTGGCCGCGGGCCTGATCGCGAGCGAGGGTGTGACCTTCACCATGGCCTCCACCCCCTTCCTGATGGACCTGACCAATGCGGTGGAAGAGGAAGCGAGCGACAGCCGGAGCCTTCGGATCTTCCTTTGCGCGGGAACCGCCATCCCCGGCCCGCTGGTGGAGCGCGCTGGTCGGGTGCTGGGCGCGCGGATCGTTTCTGCCTGGGGCATGACGGAGAACGGGGCGGTGACGGTGGTACCGCTTGACGACGTACCGGACCGCTCCGCCCGATCGGACGGCGCGCCGCTCCGGGGCATGGAGGTGCAGGTGCGGGGGGCCGACGGCAAGCCGGTTCAACCCGGGCAGGAGGGCGAATTGTTCGTGCGCGGCTGCTCCAACTTCGCGGGCTATCTCAGGCGGCCCGATCTGAACGCCACCGATGCGGAGGGCTGGTTCGAGACGGGCGATATCGCCCGACTGGAGAGGGACGGCCATATCCGCATCGTCGGCCGGTCCAAGGATGTCATAATCCGCGGCGCGGAGAACATTCCCGTGGTGGAGGTCGAGGCTCTGCTCTACAAACATCCCGCCGTTTTGCAGGTCGCCATCGTCGCCTACCCGGACGACCGGCTGGGGGAGCGGGCCTGCGCCTTTATAGTGCCGAAGGAAGGAAAGGGCATCGACTTTGCCGAAATGAGCGCATTCCTTGCGGGTGAACAACTCGCCCGGCAGTATGTGCCGGAGCGGCTGGAGATCCGCGAGCGACTGCCCGCCACCGCCTCCGGGAAGATCCAGAAATTCGCCCTGAGAAACGAGCTTAAGATGGAGTACGAGCAGAGGCGATCGGCAACGGCCTGACAACGGTACCGATCACGATGATCCGAGTGTGTAGCGAGTGATTTGGTTTTCCGTAATCAGGAACGCGCGGGGATGGTCAGTCCCCGCTCAACCGCCGGCCGTGCGAGGCAGGTTTCGAGCCAGCGGGGCACCGCTTCCAGCTCGGCGTAGTTCACCAGCTCGCCCGCATCGTAAAACCCGATGAGGTTCCGCACCCAGCCCAGCGTTGCGATATCCGCAATAGTGTAATCCGGTCCGGCGAGGAAGGCCGTCTTCCGAAGCTGTCCTTCCAGTACCCGGAGCAGGCGCGCTGACTCCCCGGCGTAGCGATCACGGGGGCGCTTGTCTTCATACTCGCGCCCCGCGAAACGGTGGAAGAAGCCCAACTGGCCGAACATCGGTCCGATGCCGCCCATTTGGAAGAACACCCATTGGAGCACCTCGTAGCGCTCGGTGCCTTCAGGCAGGAACATCCCGGTCTTTTCGGCCAGGTAGACAAGAATCGCCCCCGATTCGAACAGGCCGAGCGGCTGTCCTCCCGGACCGGACGGGTCGAGGATCGCGGGTATCTTGCCGTTGGGGTTCAGCGACAGAAAGGCTTCGGTCCACGTCTCGTCCTTGCCGATATCGATGAAATGCGGTTCGTAGGGCAGACCCGTCTCCTCCAGCATGATCGACACTTTCACCCCGTTCGGTGTGGGCGTCGAATAGAGCTGCAACCGCTCAGGATGCTTCGCTGGCCACCGGTTCGTGATGGGAAAACGGGAAAGGTCCGGCATGTTCGCCTCCATATCAAAGGTTTGCGAGCAGCGGATACAGGCTGCGGTAGCGCTGACGGGCCGTGTCGAATGCCGGGCGAAGTGCTGCATCGGGGAAAATGACGTGATCCACGGGCGGCGCGGTGCAGATGCTCAGCGGATCGGCCCCGGTGGCGGCAATCAGCCCCAGCCGGGCTGCGCCAAATGCTGCGCCGAAGTCGCCGCGTGCGGGAAGCTCCACGGGGATGTCCAGCGCCGTCGCGATGGCCTGCAACCAATAGGAAGATCGTGAGCCGCCACCGATCGCCGTCACCCGCGCAACTTCCGCCCCCGCGGATCGCAGCGCGGCGAGATTGTCGGCCAGCGCGAAGGCCACCCCTTCCATGACAGCCTGCGTCATCTCCGCCCGGCCCGTCTCATGGCCAAGCCCTGTAAACGCACCGCGGATGCGCGCGTCGTTATGCGGCGTCCGTTCCCCCGAGAGATAGGGCAGGAAGGTGATCGGCCCCGGTGCGCGCAACTTCTCCCCCAGTTCGGCCGAAAGATCCCCGGCGGTCGCGCCGGAAGTGCGTGCGTGCCAGTTCAGGGCATCTGCGGCAGACAGGATCACGCCCATCTGGTGCCAGCGGTTCGGCAATGCGTGGCAAAAGGCATGCACCGCGCTTTCCGGCTGCGGACGCCACACGTCGTTCGCGGCAAAGAGCACGCCGGATGTCCCGAGCGAGACAAACGCCTGCCCCTCGGACACCATACCCATTCCGACAGCGGAGGCGGCATTGTCTCCGGCTCCTCCCGCGACCGTCACCGCGCCTTCGATCTTCCATTCACGGCGTAGCCGTTCGCGGAGCATCCCGCCCGGTTCGGTTCCTTCCACCAGCCGGGGCATGTGGGCGCGGGTGAGGCCCGTCGCGGCCAGCAGTTCGTCCGACCAGTCACGCGCCCCGATATCGAGCCAGCTCGTGCCGGAAGCATCGGACATCTCCGAGACGTAGTCTCCCGTAAGCCAGAGCCGGAGCGCATCCTTGGGCAGCAGAACCTTGGCCACGCGAGCGAAGGCCTCCGGCTCATGCCGGGCGATCCAGCGCAGTTTCGGCGCAGTGAATCCGGGAAAGACGATGTTGCCGGTGATGCGGCGAAAGGCCGGAGTCGCGTCCATCTCTGCGGCCTCCTCCGCCGCGCGCGTATCATTCCAGAGGATCGACGGACGTATAGGCCTGTCTTCGGCGTCATAGAGCGTCGCGCCATGCATCTGACCGGAAAGGCCGATCCCCTTCAGCGCAGAGAATTCGGTCGGATGCGCATCCCGGACGCTTGCGATGGCCATTTCAGCGGCGGCGATCCAGTCCTCGGGAGCCTGCTCCGACCAGCTGGGGCGCGGGCGCGATACGTGAAGATCGGCTGTCGCGGAGCCGAGGATATGTTGGTTTTCGTCCATCAGGAGCGCCCTGATACCTGAAGTGCCCAGATCGAGGCCGAGGAACATGCTTCTCTCCCAGTCGCAAGTGCCGCCCCGTTTTGGCAGGCGTGCCGGTCAGCGTCCAGCCCCTCAACCACGGGGTCTGCCCCTCTCTCGCGCGCGCTGGTGGACCCGCTCCGCACGGCGCCTTATGGTTATTGGCATGACCCCCGCGCTCATCATATTCGATTGCGACGGCGTGCTGATCGACAGTGAGACGATCAGCCGTCGCATATTGACCGAAGAACTGGCCCGGGAAGGTGTGTTCATCGACCTGTCCGCCTTCCGGAGACACTTCCTTGGCCGCAGCTTTTCGGCCGTAGAGGCGGAGGTGAGCCGGGTCTGGTCGCGCCGGCTGCCCAGCGATTTCCAGCAGCGCTACATGGATCGCCTGCTCCCGCTGTTCGCCGAGGAACTTCTGGCGATGGAAGGCGCGGCGGAGATGCTTCGTGACCTTGCCGTGCCCTATTGTCTGGCGACCTCCTCCAGCCCCGATCGGCTTCGCCGGTCGCTTGCGACAGCCGGTCTGGATCGGTTTTTCGACGGACGCTGCTTCACGGTGGCGGATGTCGCCCGTGGCAAGCCGGAGCCTGATCTTTTCCTGCATGCGGCGCGGGTGATGGGCGTGGTGCCCGCCGATGTCGTGGTGCTGGAAGACAGTGAGCCGGGGCTGACGGCTGCGGCACGTGCCGGCATGACAGGCTGGCAGTTCACCGGGGGTGGACATATGAGCGAAGAGCCCCCTTCGCTTCTTGCTGCGCAGCATTTCTCCAGCTTCGCCGAGATTCGCGCTGCTTTCCCCACCTTTTTCCAACGGGTTGACCTATGAGCCTGCCTTCCGATTCCGATGCTTCCGTGGATGATGATGCGGCCCGCGCGGCTTGGCTCTACTATGTCGGCGGGATGACGCAGGATCAGATCGCGCGCGAGATGGATATCTCGCGTCAGCGTGCGCAGCGGCTCGTCAGCCGCGCGATGGCGGCGGGCATGATCCACGTCCGGCTCAATCACCGGCTGGCTCCCTGTCTCGCGCTGGAGGCGGCGCTGACGGATCGGTTCGGCCTCTGGCGCTGCCGTGTGGCGCCCGGGCTCGGCGGGGGAGGCGATCCTGTTCAGGCCATTGCTCCGGCCGCGGCGGCAGAGATGGAGCGCATGCTCCGTCGCCCGGAGCCCTTGGTGATCGCCGTGGGCACGGGGCGGGCGATGCGGGCAATGGTGGATGCGATGGGAAGGGTGGATGCGCCGCGGCATCGCTTCGTCTCGTTGATCGGCAATATCGCACCGGACGGCTCGGCATCCTATTTTGATGTCATCATGCATCTGGCCGAGAAGGTACACGCCCGCCATTACCCCATGCCGGTGCCTGTCCTTTCCTCCACCGCGGAAGAAAACGCAGCGTTCCAGTCCCTCCCCGCCGTGCGTGTCGTCAGGGAGCTGGCGAGCGCGGCAAACGTTACGTTCGTGGGCGTCGGCCAAATGACGGACGATGCCCCCTTGCTCACCGATGGCTTCCTCACGAGGGAGGAATTGGGGCAGGTACAGCGCAGCGGCGCGACGGGTGAGGTCGCCGGATGGATCTACGATCGCGAAGGTCGTTACATGGATCTCTCTCTCAATTCCCGAGTCGGGGGAGTGCGGGTGCGCGCGTCGGCAGAACGCCCTGTGATAGCGGCATCCGCCGGACCGCAGAAGGTGGCGGCCATTCGCGCTGCGCTCACATCCGGGATCATCAACGGACTGATTACAGACGAAAACACCGCACGCGGGATTCTTTCCACCTGATCTTGCCGTCAGGCGGACTTTGCAAGTGCAGCGGAGAGAGGGGGTTGACCGGCTCTGCGCTTAAGTGAATATCTGCTCAAAGTGAGATGATTTGCTCAAGCAGCACTATCGCGATCCTAGGGGAGGAGAAAAATGACTTTTACGTTGCGCGCCCTGCTTGGCGCATCCGTGGCCATTGGAATCACAGGGGCCGCGATGGCGGAGACGACGATCACCGTCGCCACGGTGAACAACGGTGACATGATCCGCATGCAGGGCCTCATGTCGGATTTCAACGCCAAGCATCCAGACATCAAGGTCAATTGGGTCACACTGGAGGAGAACACGCTCCGCCAGAGGGTAACCACCGATATCGCCACGAAAGGCGGCCAGTACGACGTGCTGACCATCGGCAACTACGAGGTACCGATCTGGGCCAAGCAGGGCTGGCTCACGTCGCTAGACGATCTGGGCGAGGGCTTCGCGGCAGACGACCTGCTTCCCCAGGTGGCCGCCGGCCTGAAGGAGGAGGGCAAGCTCTACGCCGCGCCCTTCTATGCGGAAAGCTCCATGCTGATGTATCGCACGGACCTGCTGGAAAAGGCCGGGCTGACGATGCCTGCCGCGCCCGACTGGGACTTCATCAAGGATGCGGCCCAGAAGATGACCGACAAGTCGGCCGAGGTCTATGGCATCTGTCTTCGCGGTAAGGCTGGATGGGGCGAGAACATGGCCTTCGTTACCTCCATGGCCAATTCCATGGGTGCCCGCTGGTTCGACACGGAGTGGAAGCCGCAGTTCGACAGCCCCGAATGGAAGGCGACGCTCGACACCTATCTGGACCTGATGAAGAACTACGGCCCGCCCGGCGCTTCCTCCAACGGGTTCAACGAGAACCTCGCGCTGTTCCAGCAGGGCAAGTGCGGCATGTGGATCGACGCGACAGTGGCCGCCTCCTTCGTGTCGAACCCGAAGGATTCCAAGGTGGCCGATCACGTGGGCTATGCTGTCTCTCCCACGCGTCCGGGTGGGGAGAACCATGGCAACTGGCTGTGGTCGTGGAACCTCGCCATTCCGGCAAGCTCCACGAAGGCGGAGGCGGCGAAAGCATTCGTCGCATGGGCAACCTCTCCTGCCTATACTCTGCTGGTGGCGGAGCATGAGGGGATTGCCAACGTGCCGCCCGGCACGCGTACCTCTCTTTATGAGAATGCCGACTACCTGAAAGCCGCGCCTTTTGCAGAGATGACCTTGAAGGCCATCCAGTCTGCGAATACCGCGCATCCGTCGGAGAAGGACGTACCTTATACGGGTGGACAGTTCGTTTCCATTCCAGAGTTTCAGGCGATCGGCACGGCAGTTGGCCAGCAGGTCGCCGCGGCGCTGGCCGGAAGTGCGACGGCGGAACAGGCCCTGGCCAATGCGCAAACGCTCACCCAACGCGAAATGTCGCGCGCCGGCTATCCCAAGTGATCGTCGATTGACAAGCGAGGCGGCTCATCTGTGAGCCGCCTTTTCGGTCGGACCCGCGAGGGCCGTTAGGAAGAGAGGACGACATCCTTCATGGCGACGCAAGCCTCACGTTCCGCAGGGCGGCTCATGCTGTCACCCGCGGTCATCCTGCTGCTGCTGTGGATGATTGTGCCCCTCGCGATGACGCTCTACTTTTCCACCCTTCGTTACAATCTGCTGATGCCGGGAATGGAGACATTCGCCGGCTTCGAGAACTACCAGTATTTCTTCACCGATCCCGCCTTCTGGCCCGCGCTCCTCAATACCTTGACGCTGGTGCTTGGTGTGCTGGCGATAACGACACTTGGCGGTATTGCCCTGGCATTGTTGCTGGATCAGCCGATGTGGGGACAGGGCATTGTCCGCATCCTTGTTATTGCGCCGTTCTTCGTCATGCCCACCGTTTCCGCGTTGGTCTGGAAGAACATGATGATGAACCCGGTGAACGGGCTGTTCGCCTGGATCGCGCGGACGCTCGGTTTTCAGCCGTTTGACTTTTTCGCGCAGGCCCCGCTGTTTTCCATCATTCTGATCGTTGCATGGCAATGGCTTCCCTTTGCGACGCTCATTCTTCTCACTGCGTTGCAAAGCCTCGACAGCGAGCAGATGGAGGCGGCGGAGATGGATGGCGCTGGCTGGGGATCGCGGTTCTGGCATCTGGTACTGCCACACCTGAGCCGAGCGATCACGGTGGTCATCCTGATACAGACGATCTTCATCCTGTCGGTTTTCGCAGAGATCCTTGTCACCACGAATGGCGGCCCGGGTACGGCTTCGACCACGTTGACCTTCCTCGTGTACGTTCAGTCGATGCTGCAATTCGATGTGGGCCTCGGGTCCGCGGGCGGGATCGTCGCGGTCATCCTCGCCAATATTGTCGCCATCTTCCTGATGCGCGCCATCGGCAAGAACCTGGAGACCTGACATGGCGCGCAATGTCACGAACGGGCGGAAGGCCCTTGTCACCGCGGTGGCCTGGGTCATTGGGCTCGCGATCTTCTTTCCGATCCTCTGGACGGTGCTGACATCCTTCAAGACGGAAGGGGAGGCTGTGGCTACTCCGCCGAGCTTCCTGTTCTTCGACTGGACCTTGGAGAATTACCACGCAGTCAACGAGCGGTCCGACTATCTGGGGCATTTCTGGAACTCGGTCGTCATTTCGCTCGGCTCAACGTTGATTGGCCTGGCGATTGCCCTTCCGGCGGCATGGTCCATGGCCTTCGTTCCCGGCAAGCGGACCAAGGATCTGCTGATGTGGATGCTCTCGACCAAGATGCTGCCAGCGGTCGGTGTACTCGTGCCGATCTACATGCTCTTCCGCGACACGGGGCTTCTGGATACCCGGATCGGGCTGGTCATCGTGCTCACGCTTATCAACCTGCCGATCATTGTTTGGATGCTTTATACCTATTTCAAGGAAATCCCGGCGGAGATCCTGGAAGCTGCGCGGATGGACGGAGCGGGACTGTGGTCGGAAGTGGTCCACGTTCTAACTCCCATGGCGGTTCCGGGCATTGCCTCGACCCTGCTGCTGAACGTGATCCTCGCCTGGAACGAAAGTTTCTGGACACTGAATCTCACGGCCTCGCAGGCTGCGCCGCTGACCGCCTTCATCGCGAGTTATTCCAGCCCCGAGGGTCTGTTCTACGCCAAGCTTTCGGCGGCAAGCACCATGGCCATCGCGCCGATCCTCATCCTCGGCTGGTTCAGTCAGAAGCAACTTGTGCGCGGATTGACTTTCGGCGCGGTGAAGTAAGGAGACGCCGATGGGCGAGATCGTTCTCAAGGATGTGCTGAAATCCTTCGGCGGCGTGGATGTCATCAAGGGCATCGATCTGCGAGTGGAGGAAGGCGAGTTCGTGGTTTTCGTCGGGCCGTCCGGCTGCGGCAAATCCACTCTGCTGCGATTGATTGCGGGGCTGGAGGACGTGACCTCCGGCACCATCACCATCGACGGCAACACCGCCACCGACCTGCCGCCGGCGCGGCGCGGGCTCGCGATGGTGTTTCAGTCCTATGCCCTCTACCCGCACATGACGGTGCGCAAGAACATCGCCTTCCCGCTGAGGATGGCCGGGATGTCCTCCGCCGATCAGGCCCGGAAAGTCGAGGAGGCTGCCAAGATCCTCAACCTCTCACCCTATCTCGACCGTCGGCCGGGGCAGCTTTCCGGCGGTCAGCGGCAGCGTGTGGCGATCGGGCGCGCCATCGTCCGCGAACCGAAGGCGTTTCTCTTCGATGAGCCGCTCTCCAACCTCGACGCTGCGCTGCGGGTCTCCATGCGGCAGGAGATCTCGGAGCTTCACCAGTCGTTGGGAACCACGATGATCTATGTCACGCACGATCAGGTGGAGGCGATGACGATGGCCGACAAGATCGTGGTGATGAACGCCGGCCGGATCGAGCAAGTGGGCACCCCGCTGGAACTGTACCGTACCCCCGCAAATCTTTTTGTGGCGGGCTTCATCGGCAGTCCGAAGATGAACTTTATCGAAGGGGCCGCCGCTGAACAGCATGGCGCGCATACAATCGGGGTTCGACCCGAGCATGTCACGCTTGCCGATGACGGCCCATGGAAAGGCAAGGTCACCCTTTCCGAGCACCTCGGGTCGGACACGTTCCTGCATGTTGATGTGGCAGGGGTCGGCCCGCTTACAGTCCGCGCACATGGCGAGGTGGGTCTTGGGAGCGGCACCCCCGTCAGCCTCGCCCCACAGGCGGGCAAGGTTTATCGCTTCGATCAGGCTGGAAAGGCGATCGCATGAGACTGGAAGGGAAGCGCGCGCTGATTACAGGGGCCGCGCGGGGTATCGGGCTGGAGTTCGCCCGTGCCTATCTGTCGGAGGGCGCATCGGTCGCCCTGGCCGATATCAATGCAGCGGCTGTCGAGGAGGCTGCGGGTTCGCTCGGTACGGGCGCCCATGCAGTCACGATGGATGTGACACTGCAAGAGAGCATCGAAGCGGGTGTGGAGGCGGCGGTGGCCGCGATGGGGGGGATCGACATCCTCGTCAACAATGCGGCGCTCTTCGATGCGGCTCCCATCGAGGAGATCACGCGGGAGAGCTATGACCGGCTCTTCTCGGTCAACGTTGCGGGTACGCTCTTCACGCTTCAGGCCGTTGCGCGGCACATGATCGCGCGGGGAGAGGGTGGCAAGATCATCAACATGGCGAGCCAGGCGGGGCGTCGGGGCGAACCGCTGGTCGCGGTCTATTGCGCAACGAAGGCCGCCGTCATCTCTCTTACCCAGTCGGCGGGCCTGAACCTTATCCGCCATGGAATCAACGTCAATGCCATCGCCCCCGGCGTGGTGGACGGAGAGCATTGGGATGGCGTCGACAGCCTGTTCGCGAAATACGAAAACCGGCAGCGTGGCGAGAAGAAGCGCCTTGTCGGAGAGGCTGTGCCCTTCGGACGGATGGGCACAGCGCAGGACCTGACCGGCATGGCGATCTTTCTTGCCACGCCGGAGGCGGATTACATCGTCGCCCAATGCTTCGGCGTGGACGGCGGTAACTGGATGGCGTGAGCCATGATTGCGGGCGCGCGTCAAGGACCCTCCCTCCGCTGACGCGCGCCCCTTCCCCTCGGCGAAGCGGTGGTCTGACATGACACATACTGATACTTCCGTGGCCCTTCCCGCCTATGACCGCAGCCGGTTGACCCCCGGTATTGTGCATATCGGGCTTGGCAATTTTCATCGCGCGCACCAGGCCGTCTATCTCGATGACCTGTTTGCGCTCGGAGATGACCATGACTGGGCGATCATCGGGGCGGGCGTGAGGGCGCCAGACGCTGCCATGAGGGCGGCGTTGAAGGCGCAGGACTGCCTTTCGACGGTGATCGAGCTTGATCCTTCTGGCAAACGGGCACGCCGTGTGGGGTCGATGATCGACTACATCCCGGTGGAGCCGGACAATGTCACGCTCATCGCCACCATGTCCCGGCCGGAAATCCGCATCGTCAGCCTGACAGTGACGGAGGGCGGCTACTTCACGGATGCCAACGGGGATTTCGACCCCGGAGCCTCGGATATTCTGGCCGATGCCGCAAACCCGGAGGCGCCCGCAACCGCATTCGGCGCTATTCTGGCAGCGTTGAGCGTCCGGCGGTCGCAGGGTATCCAACCTTTCACCGTCATGTCCTGTGACAACCTCCCCGGCAACGGAGAGGTCACGCGCAATGCGGTGGTGGGTCTGGCGCGGCTTTTCGATCCCGAACTTGCAGACTGGGTGCATGAGAATGTCGCCTTTCCGAACGGGATGGTGGACCGTATCACGCCCGCCACCGGCGAGAGGGAGCGGGCGATGGCGCGGGATTTCGGTCTCGACGACCCTGTTCCCGTCACCTGCGAGCCGTTCCGCCAGTGGGTTCTGGAGGACAATTTTCCCGCAGGTCGCCCGGCGCTGGAGAAAGTGGGTGTGACCTTCACGCCGCATGTTCATCTCTACGAGACGATGAAGATCCGCATCCTGAACGGCGGTCACGCGATCATCGCCTATCCGTCCGGGCTGATGGATGTGGAGCTTGTCCATGACGCGATGACCGAGCCGTTGGTCTCCCGCTTTCTCGACCGGGTGGAGGAGGAGGAGATCCTGCCCATCGTTCCGCCGGTGCCTGCTACCGATTTGAAGGACTACTACCGCGTGATCCGCGAGCGGTTTTCCAACCCCGAGGTTGCGGATACGGTACGGCGGCTTTGCCTTGACGGTTCGGGGCGTCAACCGAAGTTCATCGTGCCCTCGATCCGGGACAATCTCGCGCGGGGGGTGTTGCCGCGGGGGCTGCTGCTCGAATCGGCCCTGTGGTGCCGTTATTGCGCCGGAGAGAGTGACAGCGGGGCCGAGATCGCGCCGAATGATCCGCGCTGGGAGGCGCTCACTCTCCGGGCCAGGAACGCGCGGCGGGATCCGGCGATCTGGCTGGGAATGACCGACATCTACGGGGATCTCGGTCAGCACCCTGAGGTCGCGGACGCTTTCGCCAAGGCGCTTGAAGCCCTCTGGGCGAAGGGGACCCGGGCGGTGCTGGAAGAGTATCTGGCTTGAGAGGAAGGGCGCGCGTCGAGCCGCGCGCCCGCCTGCAAATCATGTACGGGCGGCCATCTGCTCCCGGTCGAACGTATCGCTCGTCACGCCGTCGGCTCGGAGCACATGCTTCTGGATCTTGCCGCTCGCCGTCTTGGGAAGGTCAGCCATTACCCTGACGTAGCGGGGCACCATGAATTTCGGCAATTGCTGTGCGAGATGGGCCACCAGCACTTCTGCGTCGATTATCCGACCGGCGACCGGCGTGACCACGATCAACACCTCATCTTCGCTGAAAGCACTCGGGACCGCGACGGCAGCGCATTCCCTAACATCGGGATGGGCGGTCACTTCGGCTTCCAAGGCGAATGAGGAGATGTTTTCCCCCCGCCGCCGGATCACGTCCTTAAGACGGTCCACGAAAAAGAACTGCCCAGCTTCATCGCGCCGAAAGCCGTCGCCGGTGTGAAACCAGCCGTTCCGCATTGCCTCCACCGTCGCCGCCGGCGCGTTGTGGTAACCTTTCATCAGTGCCCAAGGACGGCTGGAGCGGATGATGAGTTCCCCCGTGGCACCCTCCGGCACCTCGATATCGTTGGCGTCCACGATCCGCAGATCAAACCAGGGGCGCGGTCGTCCGGTAATACCCTTCAGGCCGGCGCTTCCCCGCAGGGGGCCCGCGTGCAGCGGACTGGCGATCTCTGTCATGTTGTATATCGTCCAGGCTTCCACTCCGAACCGCTCGGCAAAGAGCGGGCCGTCCTCCCCGAAGGGGGTGATGAAGGCCCGTCGTAGGGGATGGTCCCGATCATCGGGCTGGCTTGGCTCTTTCAGAAGAAAGCTCGCCATCACGCCCAGCAGGAGGCAATAGGTCGATCCTGTGCCCCGCACGGCTTGCCAGAACTCCCGCGTCTTGAACTCCCGCATCATGCCGATGGACAGTCCGCGCGCCAGTTGCGCGTAAACGTAAAGCGTTGAACCGCAGTGGAAAATAGGTCCACAGATGAGGCAGCGATCATCCGGCGCCACCTCGAACGCATCCGGCCCCATCGTATAGAGTTGCGCGTAAGAGGTCACGACACCCTTGGGGTTTCCGGTGGTGCCGGAGGTGTACATGATCGCCAGAGTGTCCCATGGCTCTATCGGCGTTTCCAGCGTGAAGATCGTGGGATCGACGTGATCCACGTCGTGAAGTGGCAGGATCTCGATACCTGTGCGGGCCGGTATTTCGCCCGTGCCGACAGCAAGCACCTTACGCAGTTTGCCCGGTGCGACATCGGTCAGCCGGTCCAGCAGCCCCGCTTCCGCGACCATGAGCGGCGCGTCCGCATCGCTTAGACCCACATTCCCCAAGTAAATCGCTGATTT
>NZ_JFGS01000031.1 GCF_000740775.1 Haematobacter missouriensis
GCAGCACATCAAGGAAGGCAAATATGCCTCACAACACTTGCCCCAACCTATCAAAAACAGATTGATGGCCTGAAAGCCGAACTCGCGCAGCACGACATCGAGACGATCCTTTCGAGGATTCGCTCTCTGAGCCAGGTGATTGGTTCGTCGAAAGTCCACGATCTCGACGGCCCAGGTTTTGCGACTTTCGGAGAAGCGATCTGCTCCGAGATAGGCAAGATCGTGGACGTCCGATTGCCAGAGACCGGATCAGCTTATGCAGATCTCGTGAATTGGATCACGGGCACAACGCGTGACTATCCGGTCGAGATTTTTACCACGAACTACGACTTGTTGTTCGAAGAAGCGCTCGAATCCGTACGAGCGCCGTACTACGATGGCTTCACGGGTGGTCGCGAACCATTCTTCGACCCCGTCTCAGTGTCGCGCAGTGATCTTCCCGCGCGCTGGACGCGGCTATGGAAGCTCCATGGATCGCTCGGCTGGCGCGCCAGCGCGAAGGGCGAAGTGATCCGCACGGGGCAGAGCTCGGCAAGTCACCTCGTCTTCCCCGAACACCTGAAATACGATCAAACACAGAAAGCGCCCTACGCAGCGTTGCTCGATCGCCTTCGTACATTCCTGCTCACCCCCGACACGCTACTCATCTCTATTGGATTTTCTTTTGCCGATGCACACATCGCGGCCCGGATAGATGAGGCGCTCGGCGTTGTTGCAGAAGTCAGTGTGTGAGCGCAGTTTTCCCTTTCCGCGTTGAGTTCATGCCACGCGTTTGATCTCGGCGGATCCGAGGGCATTGAAGCGGTTCATGAGGGCGATGCGGATATGGATTTCGGCGGTCTGGCGGTCCGGGTCTCGTGATGAGATGCGTTCACCGAAGGCCTTGAGGCAGCGCATCCTTGCCTCGATCCTGCTTCGGACGTGATAACCTGACCAGCGCTTCCATATGGCCCTGCCCAAGCGCTGGGTTGCCCGGAGGATCTCGTTGCGCGCCCTGGCTGCGGGGCAATCCTCCTTCCAGAGACGGCCATTCCTCCGGATCGGGATGATGGCGGTGCCGCCTCGATCCAGGATCGCGGTGTGGCAGCGTCGGGTGTCAAAGGCACCGTCGCCGGTGACGGTGCCGATCTGTTCATCCTCTGGGATCTGGTTGAGCAGGTCGGGCAGAACAGGGCTGTCGCCTTCACGGCTTGAGGTGAATTCGACGGCGCGGATGTCACCTGTAGCCGTGTCCATCGCCAGATGAACCTTACGATATTGGCGTCGGCGATGCGGGCCATGCTTGCGGGCAAGCCATTCCCCATCACCAAGAAACTTGATCCCGGTGCTGTCCACCAGCAGGTTCAGCGGCCCCGGCGCACGGCGGCTCGTGATCTGAACCGTGATGCGCTTCTGCCTGCGGCTCAGGGTCGAGAAATCGGGCACCCGCCAGTCGAGCCCGGCCATCGAAAGGATGCTCGCCACCATCCCTGTCGTTTGCCGGAGAGGCAGGCCGAACAGAACCTTCACCATCAAGCAGAACTGGATCGCGGCATCAGAGAAGACCGGCGGCCGACCATTGCATCCGGATTTGGGTGCGCGCCAAACCATGTCCTTGTCCAGCCAGATCAGAAGGGACCCGCGCCGCTTCAAGGCATCGTTGTAGGACTTCCAGTTCATCGTGCGGTAGCGGGTGGGCTCAGGCTTGCTCATACTCGCCCCTTAGGGCGTGTTGACAAAAGGGATTCACCGGGCGCGGTGATCGTGATTCAAGCTGGTATCTGCAATGGAGACCAGCGTGGCACGAAACCTGATGTCGAACGACGAGTGGGCGTTCTTTGAACGCTTCATCCTGGCTGTCCGTTCTCCGAACGGCCGCAAGCCCACGAACCATCGGCTTGTTCTGGATGGGATTTTCTGGATCGCCCGAACGGGGTCGCCCTGGCGCGACCTGCCGGAAGAGTTCGGCAAATGGTCGTCTGTCTATCGGCAGTTCCGGCGCTGGACGTTGGCGGGGCTGTGGGAACAGATCCTGGAGGCGCTGAACGAGAGCCGGATCGTGCCGGATGCGCTGCAGATGATCGACAGCACCGTGGTTCGCGCTCATCATCAGGCAGCGGGCGCAAAAGGGGGACTCCGCGCCAAGGTTTCGGCCGCTCGCGAGGTGGCTTCACGACCAAGATCCATCTGCGGGTCAATGCGGCAGGCCTGCCCATGAGAACCGAGATCACGGCCGGGCAGACATCGGACTACCTCGGCTTCGATCTGGTCATGGCTGACAACCTGCCCGAGCCAAGCGTTCTGCTCGCAGACCGCGGCTACGACTCCGACAACATCCGCAAGACCATGGAGGTGCGCGACGTGGTGCCGGTCATCCCCATGCGCAAAACCCGGAAGCTACGGGTCGCCGTTGACCGCAGGCTCTACCGCCTGCGCAATCTCGTTGAGCGGTGCTTCAACAAGCTCAAGAATGCCCGTCGCGTCGCCACCCGCTACGACAAGACCGCCGAAAGCTTCCTGGGCTTCATCGACATCACGTCGATCCGCCTCTGGCTCCGCCATTTGTCAACATGACCTAGACAATGACAAACCCGCCAGCATTAGTGACATCGATTCGGTTCTGTCACTAAGCGCGGCTGAATATCAGGCTGCGGCGCCAGGGCGGCAGGACGCCAACAGATCGGACGCGAGTTGTCGCCGCGCATGTGGCGGCAGCTCGTCGGCCGCTCGTTTCGCAAGCTGTGCCATGCCACGCTGGCCGAGGTCATCGTGCCGAAGGCGATGACCGCAGGCCACGAAGTAATACCAGATTTCCGGCGCGGTGGCGCAGGCCGCCCAGTTCTCCGCTTCCGCCTCGATAGAGGCGAACGCGGGGAACGGCGTGCCGGGCCTGACAGTATCCAGCCACGCATAAACTACTTCCTCGGCGTCATGTACGTCACAGTCGGCCAGGGCGGCCATCAGCCGCCGCCGGGCCGCAATGCGATCTGCAAGGGCGTTCTGTGTCACAGCCGATACTCCTCGACGATCCGGCGGGCGCGCTGATGGTTATCCAGCATGGCGCGGAAAAAGGCGTGGCGGCCTTCGCGGTGTTCACGGCTGCGCTGAAACAACGGGTCGATAACCAATCGCGCAGCGCGAATGACGGCGCGGTCCGATGCGCTGACATGCAGGTGAAGGCGGTTATAGGTTCCGGTCCACATGGTCTATCCTCCTGATGATGGGAAAGGGCGGGCCGCAACCCGCCCCTCGTGATTAGCCGTTCTTCAGCTCGGCCATGCGATCAGTGAGAAGCCACAAGGCACGGTTCAAGGCACGGTTCTGGTCGATACCCTGAATGGCGCGTGTGGTGCGCTTTGCCGGTCGGCCGTTGGAGTCGATGACGCGACCACGCTGGCCGCCCTTGATGACGTTTTCCTGCACCACATTGAATGCGGTCCAGAGATCGGCTGCGCCATCGCCGGAACGGCGGGGCCGCAGCAGGGCCTCCGGCGTGATGGGCGCGACGCTGGCGTCGCCTTCGGTCGGAAAGCGCAGGCCATGGGCGCTTTCGGCCAGAATGTTGCGCTCTGCATCCGACAGCATGATGCCTTTGAAGCGGCTGACCTGATCGGCCACGACAGGCGCATCTTCCAGCACGGTATAGGCACCTTCGATCACCTGACCGATGGCATCTCCCGAATGGCGGACCTTCACTTCGCTGAACGTGTCGCCGCACATCAGGCCATTGGCGCAGACGAAGCGGAAAAAACCGGGAATCACCTGATAGGCGCTGGTTCCGTCATTGGCGTTGATCAGGATGATTTCGAAGGCATCGCCTTGGCTGCTGACAAGCGAGCGGTGGCGCAGGCGGACCATGTGCTTGGTGTATTCGGCCTTACCTTCGATCCGGGTGCGGGCCTGATAGGCGCTGAACGGTTCAAAGCCCTCGCCGCGCAAGCCTTGCAGCACGGTGATCGTCGGCACCGGGGCAAAGCGGGTGCTGCGGCTCTCGTGGGCCTCGGTCGCAAAGATCGACGGCACGGCGGCGCGCAGTTCGTCATCGGTCAGGGCTTCGCCGCTGGCGTGACCGCTGACATTCATTCCGCGCATGAAACGATTGAAACCCATTTTTTCTTTCCTTCCAAAGTGGTGTGACGGCTGCCCTTGGTGCCCTTCTGATAATGGGGCGAGCCGGAATGAGGGCAGCGAAGTGCGGCCCCTCATTCCGGCTTGCCTCCCGGCGAGGGCAGGAGGGGGTCCCATGCAAGGTTGGAGGTCAGGGGCGAAGGGGAGGGGGATCACCCGGCCTGCA
The DNA here is from genome assembly GCF_000740775.1 of Haematobacter missouriensis. Classification (GTDB taxonomy): domain Bacteria; phylum Pseudomonadota; class Alphaproteobacteria; order Rhodobacterales; family Rhodobacteraceae; genus Haematobacter; species Haematobacter missouriensis. Next base: position 4,274 of record NZ_JFGS01000031.1, read on the forward strand.
CGACGACGAAGGAGGAGGAAGGCTGGGGATACCCCTTCGCCCCGTCCGACCGATGGCCTTGAATGGGGGAACCGGCGGTTCCCAAGGCGGACGCGCGCAGCGCGGCCAAAAAACAGGGCGGGGGCGTTCGGCTTGTCCGAATCCCCCCGACCAGGCGCAGCCCGCATCTGTGATCTGTCAGCTATTTCTGGCTTTCCGTCAGATTTCTGACCCAAACGGCACCGAGGCCGGGGTCACGTTATCGACGCTTTGAGCCCATCAGCGACATTCGTGCCGGCTGCATCGAATGCAGGTGCAGCGTGAGCACTCGGCCCTTTGCGGTCGGTCGGGAGAGCAGCAACGCCGCGGTGCGGCTTTCCCAGACCAGACATTGGTGCAGGTCGCAGCGTGGACCATCGGGCCATGTCCGGTTACCTCGGCACGGAGCATCAAGGTCATGCCAGCTGCGAATATCACATGCGACCGCATGCTGCGATCGTTAGATTAAAGACCTGAAACCACCGCTTGTCTGGAGCAACTGCCGAATGTTCTCGCTTGCCGCGTCCAGACTACGACCGCCCGTAGCGACACCGACGTGAAGGCCACCACGGCAATCGACAGCTTAACCCCGACGCGTAGATCGTGATCGCCCACAGGCGCCTGATTCTATCCCCGTTGACCATGTCTCACGGTCCCTCGCAGATAGGAGCGCGGACTGTCGGGACTTGTCCGACCTCGACCGTGAACGCCCGGAAGCCGAGTTCGTCGATCAACAGGATGCGATAGGTGGGGTTGCCGTCGGTCCACCAAGGGTCTGGCAGGGTGAGGTCGGTGATGAAGCGATGCGTGCAGGACTGGCCGGAACTGTAGGGGATTCCCTCGGGGCTGGTGCCCGACAGGGGCATGTGGATATGGCCGAAGACGATGTGGCGCACCCCAGCCGAATGGGCGACAAGGCGCGCCAGAAGGGCGCCGTCGTCATGCAGGCTGATGTCGCGGAAATGGCGGATGCCGTCCGCGACGGGGGGATGGTGGACGAAGACCGTCACGGGCGCCGGACCCGCTTCGGCCAGCGCCGCGTCCAGCCAGGCAAGGCGATCGGCGCCGTAGATGCCGCCGATCACCCCGGCCTCGTGCGTGTCCAGGAACAGGAGCCGGCCGGAATCGGTATCAAGGACGGACTGGATGTAACCGTTCGCGTCGCGCGGGTGATCGGGGAAGGCGGCGACGAATTCGGGGCGGCGGTCGTGATTGCCCAGCAGAAGCCGCACCGGAAAGGGCGCAGGCGCAAGGATCTCGCGCAGAAGCGCATAGGCTTCGGCATCGCCGTGATTGCAGAGATCTCCGGTGATCACCAGAAGGTCCGCGTCGGCGTGCCGCCCCAGGATGTCGGCCATCGCCGCGCGCAGCCGCGCCTCGGGATCGACGCCATTGGCGGGGATGCCCGGCGGCATCAGATGCGTGTCAGTCAGCTGGATGATCTTCATGGTGGTCCCTGCGAAAGAAAAGATGCGGGGCAGCGCGCCCCGCATCCGTGACGGCGCGAACGCGCCTTACTGCATCAGCGCATTCGTCTGCTCGACCATCTGGGCCAGCCCGTCCTCGGGCGAGACCTCGCCGCGCATGACGGTGCCGATGATGTCTCGCTGCGTGCGCCAGACGCGGACCGAGTCGCCGCCCGGATAGCCAGCCCAGGGCAGCGAGCGGTCGGCCTGGCGCGCGGCTGTCGCGACATTCGGATGCTCGGCGTAATAGGGCGCGAGGTAATCCTCGCCCGTGGCGCGTTTGTTGGTGGGCAGATAGCCGGTGATGCGCACGATGATGTCCTGCGCCTCGGGGCCGGTCACCCATTTGATGTAGTCCCACGCCGCCTGCTGCTTGGCCTCGTCCTGCGTCAGCATCACGGCCGAGTTGCCGCCGGTCGGCACGCCGCCGTTTTCGGGATCGTCCAGCGGGAAGGTGGTCGTGATCAGCTCGAAGCGGTCGCCGACCAGACCCTCGATGGTCTGGACATGGGCGGGGGTCGAGAACAGGAAGCCCGTCATGCCGGCGCCGAACTGCTGGCGGGCCTGATCCCAGTCAAAGGTCGGCGCGCCGGCCTCGGCCGCCATCTGGCGGATCATCGTCAGCCCGTTCAGGCCGATCTCGTTGTCAAAGGCGACCTGATTCGTCTCGGTGTCGATCAGCTTGCCGCCCTGCTGGTAGACCATCGCCTGCCACAGCCAGTCATCGGGCCAGCCCGCAATGTCATAGGACATGCCGGCGACGCGGGGATCGGCCTCGTGGATGGTCTTGGCCAACTCGATCAGCTCGGGGAAGGTGGTCGGCATGTTTTCGGGATCGCCGCCCGCGGCGCGCACCAGATCGGCGTTCACATACATGATGGGCGAAGAGGCGTTGACCGGCAGCCCGTATTGCTTGCCGTCCACCACGCCAAGCGCCAGCATACTGGGTGCGAAGTTCTCGTCGAGGAAGGTCTGCCCGCCCTCGGCCTCGATGAAGGGGGCCAGATCGACGATCTGATCGCGCGGGGCCAGCGCCTCGACCAGCTCCGCCGTCAGGTTGTAACCCGAGAAGTAGACATCCGGCAGGTTGCCGGTCACGGCCGAGCGCAGGATCTGCTGCTGGCCCTCGTTATAGCCGACGGCGGGGGCCAGGAAGTTGATGGTCACGTCAGGGTTGTTTTCCATGAACGCATCGGCCAGCGGCTGGTGGAAGCGCGTGAAGCCGGGCAGGTTGTAAAGCACGTCCAGCGTGACCTGCTGGGCCTGGGCGAGGCTTGGCAGCGCCAGCGCGCAGACGGCGGCGCCCAGGGTGAAACGGCGGGATAAAGTCATCTTTGCTCTCCGGGTCGGGGGCCCTATTTGACCCCGGTCATGGTGATGCCCGCGATGAAGCTGCGCCTAGCCAGCAGGAAGCAGACGATCATCGGGGCGGTGATCATGGCCGCGCCCGCCATCAAGGCGCCGTAATTCGCGCCGGATTCGACATCCGAGAAGAACAGCATTCCCAGGGGCGGCGGGGCGATCGCCATGTCCGAGACGACGATCAGCGGCCAGTAGAGGTCGTTCCAATGCGCCACGACCGAGAAGACCGAGAAGGCCGCCAACGAGGGCAGCGAGCCACGCAGCACAAGGCACCAGCAGATCTCCATCTCGGAAAAGCCGTCCATGCGGGCAGCCTCGATGATCTCGTCGGGGTAGGAACGGAACGATTGGCGGAACAGGAAGATCGCAAAGACCGACAGGAAGAACGGCATCATCTGCGCGAAGTAGGTGTTCAGAAGATTGGTGCGGGCGAGGCCGACGAACAGTGGCAGCGCTAGGGCCTGCATCGGGATGCACAGCGCGCCGATGACCAGCGCCATCAGAAGACGCCGGCCAGGAAAGCGCAGCTTGGCCAGGGCATAGGCAGCCGGCACCGCCGTCAGGACCTGCACGATCAAAATGCCACCGCAGACGATCAAGCCATTCAGCATGAACCGCGCCATTGGCACCGTGCTGGCGGCCTGACTGTAGTTCTGCACTGCGCTGAACTCGCGCGGGATTGGCCAGAGAGAGACATCAAAGATTTCGGCCGGCGCGCGGATCGAAGTCAGGATCATCCAGTAGAAGGGCAGCAGCATCAGCGCCGCGCCAAGTCCCAAGACCAGGTGGGGAAAAAACCGCCGCATCAGTAATGCACCTTCCGGTCCATGCGCATGGTCTGGCCGATCGACAGGACCAGCACGATTGCCAGAAAGATCAGCGTCAGCGCGGCAGCGTAGCCCGTGTTCGAATACTCAAACCCCTCAAGATAAAGCGCATAGAGCAGCGTTTCAGACCCCGAGCGGCCCTTGGTCAACACGGCCACGGTCTCGAAAACTTTGAAGGCCGAGATCGATGTTGTGACGATCACGAACATCGTCGTCGGGCCCAGCATCGGCCAGGTGACTGTCAGAAATCGGTCGATGGGGCTGCGGGCCCCGTCCATGCGCGCAGCGTCGATCAGGTCGTTCGGGATAGCGGTCAGCCCCGCGAGGAACAGCACCATGTTGAAGCCAAGCACTTGCCAGATGCCGATCAGCGCCAGCGTCGGGATCAGCAGCGCCGGATTGCCGAGGAAAGACACCGGATCGAAACCCGCCCAGGTGATCGCCGCGTTGACGGGCCCCAGGGTCGGGTGCAGCAGGAACTGCCAGACCGTGGCCATCGCGACCAGCGTCGCGGTGACGGGCAGGAAATATGCCGTCTCCCACAGCGCGCGGGACCGCCGGCGCCCATGCACCAGCAGCGCGATGCCCAAGGCGAGGAAGACTCCGGCGGGGATCACCAAGACGGCATAAAGGGCGGTGTTCGCCAGCGCGCGGGTAAACACCGGGTCCTGAAAGGCGGCCCGGAAATTACCGAGACCCACGAACCGCCACTCCAGTGCGCCAAGCCGGTAATCGGTGATGGAAAATCCGGTCAGCACGAGGACCGGCAGGATATAGATCGCCAGCATCAGAAGCACCGCGGGCGCGACAAAGAACAGACCCCGCGGCAGGGCGATGGCACGGTGGGCGGGTGCGGCGGCGGGCAGGACGGCGTCGGTCATGCGGCCACCTGGCCGGCAGCCCATGCGGACAGCCGCTGCCCGTCCGCCGCGAACAGATGCGCCCGCTCGGGCGGGATGCTCAGCCGCAGCATGTCGCCCCGCGCCGGCCGGGCGCTGGCGCCCTGTCGCAACACGAGGGTTGCGTGATCAAACTGCAGCGCACAGGTCAGGAAACGGTCGGGGCCGTGCGTCTCGACGCGGAGGACCTCGGCGGCCAGTCCCTCGTCCCCGGCCTGCAGGTCCTCGGGGCGGATGCCGACGGTCAGGGGGCCCGGCCGCGCTCGGATGCCCGTCGCCTGTCCCGCGATGTTAACGCGGCCCTCGGCATCTGCCTCGGCCGGCAGCAGGTTGATGCCGGGCGAGCCGATGAACCGCGCCACCGCCAGGGTCGCCGGTCGCTGGTAAAGATCGTCGGGAGTGCCTAGCTGCTCGATCCTTCCGTCGATCATCAGCGCGATGCGGTCCGACATCGTCATGGCCTCGGTCTGGTCGTGGGTGACATAGACGAAGGTCGCCCCAAGGCGGCGATGCAGGGCCGCCAGCTCATCCCGCATATGCGCCCGCAGCTTCGCGTCGAGGTTCGACAGCGGCTCGTCCATCAGAAATGCCGCCGGCTGGCGGACCAGCGCCCGCGCCAGCGCGACCCGTTGCCGCTGCCCGCCCGACAGCTGCCCCGGTTTGCGGTCCAGAAGATGGGTGATCTGAAGCGTCTCGGCAGCCTTTGCGACGGCCGCGTCGATCTGGGCCATCACCGCCTTCGGCGCCAGCAGCCGGCCCAACAGCGGCAGCCGGGCGGGCAATGTCAGAAGCCGCATCCGCAAGGGCGTCGCAATGTTCTGACGGACGCTCATATGCGGATAGAGCGCGTAGGACTGGAACACCATCGCAAGGTTTCGGTCGGACGGATCGCGTGAGGTCACATCCTCGGCGCCAATGAAGACCAAGCCATGGTCGGGCGCTTCAAGACCGGCAATGACGCGCAGCAGCGTCGATTTCCCGCAGCCGGACATTCCGACCAGAGAGAGGAACTCACCCTCCTTCACCGAAAGGTCGATATCCGTCAGAACCTGCGTGGCTCCGAAGCTTTTGCGTATGCCTCGGAGGTCGATGGATTGTTGCGACATGCGCGCTCCTTTTTCGAAGGAGAGTGTTCCACGTAGAGATGTCAGATCGGCTACAAGTCGGTTAAAGTTTTTTGACAAGTGCTCCTGGTTCTACTCCCACAGTCGGTGGCGCAGGATCACAAGTGTTTCAGCAAGGCACCCAAGCTCTGTTAGTCGTTGTGTCCGCTGCCAGCCGGCCAAAGCGAGGTGATTTTCCTATGTGACAATCTTGAGTAACCAGCCTTCCACGCGCAAAACGAGAGGACCTGTTATCTGTGAGCAGAGGAACATCTGGCAGCAATTGCTGCACCGGCTTTTGCTGTGGGAGCGGCGAAGGCGGAAGAGAACTTGCCCCACCCCGATTAGAGTTACAATAGCGCCGAGCGCACCTTTGCGCTACTCCATGCATAGAACGGCCCAAAGCGGACCTTCATCCCGACGCCGAGCGCCGCGTTGCAGCTTCTCCAGACCGGCCATTCGCTGCGGGTGCTCGATTTCTTTAGTGTCTGAGGTCAGCAATGCGGACGAAGGGGCCGTTCAGAGGTCTGAATTCAACGGCCTCTTCAGATACCAACCTTTCGCTGATTTCTTAGGAATCTAGACAGTAAGTATGGCTCGGGTCTGCGAAGCCGCGGCCAAGCCTCCCCCATCGTTCGGCATTGTGATCGGCGACGGTTTGCTTCATATCAGCGGTTGCTGATACCTTATTCCTTCCAAGCATTGATGGCAGGCTATGAGTTCGAAGGATACCCAAGAAAAGCGGCGCCGGAGCGGACGGCCGCTCATGATTTTGCCTATTCTTCTGTTTGGGTTGCTGGGCGTAGTCTTCTACTGGGGCCTCTGGAACAACGACGACCGGTTGCCCTCGACGCTGATCGGAAGACCAATCCCGGAATTCGCGCTCCCGCCCATCGAAGGGCGGCAGGACGGCCTAGCCTCGGCGAACCTGCTAGACCAGGTTTCTCTCGTCAACGTCTGGGCGTCGTGGTGCGTCCCCTGCCGCACGGAGAACCCGCTTCTCGTCGATCTTGCCGAAGCGGGCACCGTTCCGATCTACGGTATCAACTACAAGGACGATGCCGAGGAGGCGCTGGGTTTCCTCGAAGAGCTCGGCGATCCCTTCACCCGCATCGGCGCGGACCGATCAGGCCGCGTTGCGATAGACTGGGGCGTCTATGGAGTGCCGGAAACATACATAATCGACGCCGAGGGGCGCATTGCATACAAGCATGTCGGCCCCTTTGATCAGGCCTCGCTTGAGGAGGACATTCTGCCGGTCGTGCGCCGGTTGCAGGCTGAGAGCGACCCGTGAGGCGACGTGACGTCCTTGCCGGAGTCTTGGCGCTTGCGGCAAGCCCTGCCTCCGCCCGACCACCGATCCCTAATCACGGGACTCCGCGTGATCTCCTGTCGCCGCCTTTCGTGGATGGAGATGGACGGAATCTGACGCTGGCGGACTTCGAGGGACGTGTCGTGCTTCTGAACATTTGGGCGACCTGGTGCCCGCCTTGTCGCGAGGAGATGCCGACGCTCGACGCGCTGCAAGCGCGCCTCGGCGGATCGGATTTTCATGTTCTGCCGCTGTCGATCGATCGGGCCGGTCTCGAACCTGTGCGCCGCTTCTACCGAGAGACCGGCATTCGCAACCTCGATCTCTATATCGCGGAGGATACGCGCGCGATGCTGGCCTTGGCCGTGGTGGGCCTGCCGACAACGATTCTGATCGACCGCATTGGGCGCGAGCGCGGGCGCCTCGCAGGCCCGGCCGAATGGAACAGCCCCGAAGCCGTTGCGCAGATAAGCGCTCTTATTGACGAACGTAAGCAATAGGACATGGAAAAGCACGACGACCGCGCCAGCCGTTCCGCTCCGTGCGCACACGTGGTGGCGGTCTACCGATCAGTTTGGAGATGTGGATTTGATTGAACTTTCCGCTCTTGGACTAATGGCGGCATTGCTGGCCGGTGCCGTTTCCTTTCTGTCGCCCTGCGTGCTGCCGCTCGTGCCCGGCTACGTATCCTACGTTGCCGGACGTACGGTCACCGGCAGTGCAGCGCCTTCGAAGGGGCGGGCCGTCTGGCTCAGCTTCTGTTTCGTCCTTGGCTTCTCCACGATATTCATCGCGCTTGGGGCCTCTGCCACCGCGCTCGGTCAGGCGCTGCTGCAGTGGCGCTACGAACTCAACCTCGTCGGCGGCGCGATCGTGATCCTGTTCGGTCTGTTCATGATCGGGGCAGCGCGCCTGTCGGCCATGGAGCGCGACCTGCGTTTCCATCGCGACCTGCCGGGCGGGCAACCGGTCGCCTCCTACGTGCTCGGACTCGCCTTCGGTTTCGGCTGGACACCGTGCATCGGGCCGATCCTCGGCGCCATCCTAACCGCCAGCGCGACAAGCGCGACGATTGGCGAGGGCGTCGCATTGCTTGCCTTCTACTCGGCCGGCCTTGGGATCCCGTTTCTGGTCGTCGCGGGGTTCACCGACAGTATTGCCGGCAGGCTGCGCGGCATCGGTCGTTGGGGTCGCCGCCTGCATCAGGCTGCGGGCGGCGTCATGATCCTGATGGGCCTGGCGATGATGACCGGGCGGTTGAGCGCACTGGCCTACTGGCTGCTGGACACCTTCCCTGTCCTTGCGCGGATCGGGTGAACAGATGCGACTGTACGAGAAACATATCCTCCCTCGGCTGACGCATCTGGCGATGGGCCAGGATCAACTTCTTCCCTACCGGCGCCGCGCCGTCTCCGGGCTGCATGGACGTGTGCTGGAGATCGGGATCGGCTCGGGCCTGAACCTTGCGCTCTACCCCGAGGCCGTGCGTCAGATCATCGGTGTTGACCCGTCGCCCGAACTCCTCTCTCGGGCCGCGCAAACCTCCCATGGCCTGATGCCCGCGGCCGAGATGATCGAGGGCGTGGCCGAAGCATTGCCGCTGGAGGATCGCAGCGTCGACTGCGTCGTCGCCACCTGGGCGCTCTGCAGCGTGTCGGAGCCGGAGAAGGCGCTCGCCGAGATCCGGCGCGTTCTCAAGCCGGACGGCATCTTCCGCTTCGTCGAGCATGGTTTGGCGCCGGAGCCCGGTGTCCGGCGCTGGCAGCGCTGGCTCACGCCCGTCTGGAAACACTGCGCCGGGAACTGTCACCTTGACCGTCCAACGGCCGGCTTGATCGAGACAAGCGGCTTCCGAATGGAGCGGCTCGACACCGGCTACGCGACAGGTCCGAAGCCCTTGGTTTTCATGTATGAGGGGCAAGCTCGCCTCTACTAAGGAAGCTTGGAAAAAGAACAACATCGGCTTTCGATTCGTGGCGCAACACTAATGGCAAGGCAATCAATTCTCGCCTCGAACTTTGGCTGCAGGCTCCGCATTATGAGGTATCACGAGTAGTCAGCAAGATAACCGGCAGGCCAATCTGACGCGCGGCATCCGCGTCGAGATCGCCAGCCTCGTCTACAACATCATCGAGGTCGTCGTATCCGTCACCGTGGGACTTCTGACCGGCAGCGCGGCACTGGTAAGCTGGGGTCTCGACAGCACGGTCGAAGCCACCTCAGCCGCGACGCTGATCTGGCGCTTGAAGGGGGAGAGAGGTGCCGGCAAGCGCACGGTCCTGCACCGCAAGAAGGTCGCGCTCTACGTGGTTGCCTGTGCGTTCTGGATCGTCGTCGCGGCGATCCTCTACGAGGCGGTCTCCGCCTTCATTTCGCAGAAGGCGCCGGGCTTCAACTGGTGGGGTATCGCGATTCTGGGTGCTTCGCTCGTGGTCAACCCGTTCCTCGCCTGGGGCAAGTATCGCTATGGCAAACGGCTCGATGCGCCCGCCCTGAAGTACGATGCCAAGGACACCATGATCTGCCAGTATCAGACAATCGTGGTGTTGGCCGGGATCGGTCTGACGCAATGGATGGGCTGGTGGTGGGCCGACCCGGTCGCGGCGCTTCTGATCGTGCCCTACGTTGCGTGGGAAGCGTTTGAGGCCACCAAGGATGCGCGGTCGGTCGATCCGGAGGAGGCCGACGCTACTGCCGACGCCTGACGTTGCGCATGATGAACCGGGATTTAGGCATGGGCGGCAGTTCTTCGGTTTCCAGATCCAGATCCTGATCTGGCACTTCGTAGTCGATGGCGTTCACGAAGAAACTGCAAAACGCCTTCATCTGGCTGATCGCGATCCACTCGCCCGGACAACGGTGGTTCCTGTGGTGATCACCACCGCCCTGCGGAATGAAGTCGTAGGGGGTGGCCTCCCGATCGTGAAACCGCTCGGGCCGGAACTCTTGCGGCGCGTCCCACGAGCGAGCGTCGGTATTTGTGCCGTAGAGGTCGAGCAGAACCCTGTACCCTTTGGAAAAGCGATATCCGCGCCACTCGAAATCGCTCTTCACCCGTGCCGCGACCGCGGGAAAGAACGGATACAGACGGCGGACCTCTTGCACGAAAGGTTCGAGCTGTCCCTCGTCGTCCTTCAGCTTTTGCCGCCACTCGGGATGCCGATGCAGGGCATGCGCCGCCTGGGCGATGAACGCAGAGACGGCGACGATCGGGCGTACTACGTTCAGAAGCTCCACGGCGGCAACCTTGGAGGTCAGCAGCTCCCCATTCAGATCGCGCCACGTCGCGACGACATGGGCGGCGCTTTCCTGTCCTGTCTGAAGGCTTCCGTCGCGCACCCGTTCAATAATCCCGGCTATCCAACGCTCTGCGCGATGCCGCGCCAGACGCGCACCCCAGTGCTTCCAGCCGACCGCCCCGGCGTCTTGGAAGAGCGCCGTCATCTGCGCCGTCCGCGTCTTGACCTCCGCTTCGGGAAGCGGCACGCCCGACCAGGCGCAGGCAGCTCTGGTGAGGATTTCGCGCACTTCGTCGTAGAGAACGACCTTCTCCGCCGCTTGCCAGTCCCGTGCGTAGCGGTCCAACAGGTCCCGCGTCGTGTTTTCGAGAGCTTCGATCCGCTCCGACGCCATGAGTGACATAAACATCCGCTTCCGATGACGGTGGGCCTCGCCATCGAGCCCCTGGATGCCCTTTTCGCCGAGCAGGGTTCTCTGGATACGCTTCGGCATCGAGCCTGCGCGCACGAGCCCATCCTCGGAATAGAAGACCTCCGCAGCTGCGGCACCAGTCATGCAGATCGTCTTTTGAAAGAGGATGCGGGTCTCGAACAGGTCGCCCTCAAGATCGCGGCATGTGTCCGGAATGAACCCATATGGGTTGCGCAGCAGGGCAAGCGTGCTGTCGATGCCCTTTGCGGATGGAATGCTGGACATCGATTATTTCCCCGTAACGTTTTCTTCTCGGTGGTTACGTTCGGGCTTGTTCTGCGCCGAGCGGAAGCTGTCCCAGAACAGCAGGGCCGCACCGCAGAAAATCGCCACATCCGCAAGATTGAAGGACGGCCAGTGGTATGTTCCGTAATGGAAATCCAGAAAATCCGGGACGGCCTGATAACGCAGCCGGTCGAGGACATTGCCGAGCGCGCCGCCGATGATCAGACCGAGAGCGGCAGCCGTCAGCCTGTCCGGCGCGCGCCACAACCAGATCAGCAGCCATGCCACGATTACGGCAGCAAGTGCGATGAGACCCCACCATGGCACGATCCCGCCCAACATACCGAAGCTGACGCCATCGTTCAGAACCCGCACGAGATTGAGAAAGGGCAGAACCTCGACTCCGCGCTCAAGCGCCGGTGTGTTCAGGGCAAGCGCCTTGGTGCCCTGATCGAGACCAAAGGCTGCGATCGCGCAAAGCCCGCCCAGAAAGCGGCTATTCATGCCGGCGCCTTCAGATCGGCCCGCGCATCGCGAATGATCGCCCAGGACGAGTGCAGGAACAGTCCGGCGATGCCGAAGGCGACGATGAGGTCCGGCCAGGCGCTGCCCAGCCACGCCACGAGACCGGCGGCAACGACAACCGCCGCATTGCCGATGGCGTCGTTGCGAGAGAAAAGCCAGACGGCCCGCATGTTCGCGTCGCCCTTGCGGAACGGCAGCAGCGGCAGAACGGAGATGACGTTGACGACAAGGGCAATCATGCCAAGCAGGCCCATGAGACCCGCATCCGGCGTCGTCCGTTCGAAGACCCGGACGATGGTCGTGCCGAGGACGCCAAGACCGAGGAGCCCGAGGAAGATGCCTTGGATCAGAGCCGACCGTGCCCGCCAAGCGAGGCTCCAGCCGATGGCCAGCAGGCCGAGGAAGGTGATCGCGCCATCGCCGATGAAATCGAGCGCATCGGCCTTCACGGCCTGCGATCCGGAAATGAAACCGCCGATCATTTCGAGGACCCCGTATCCCACGTTCAGGATCACGACGATCCAGAGGGCACGGCGGTAGGCCGGGTCCTGATGGGCGGGATTCGGCGGAATGTCTTCATCGCCCTCGATCCGGTCGAAGCCATAGCCTGTCACCGCGACTGCCTTTTCGATGTCCGGCAGGCGCACTTCGGGTGCAGTCAGTGTCATGATGTGCGTCGCGGCCGACACTTTCACATCGCCGGGCGCGACCCCGGCTGCCTGTGCCGCCCGCTCGATCTGCGCGGCATCCTTGGCGCAATCCATACCGGAAACCCGGTAACGGACGGGCGGGACATCTGCCGTCGATCCGGCATTTTCGGTGTTGGCCATGGTCGCGCTATTCCTGCTAGGATGAATCGAAGAACAACATATCAGCGAGGAGTGATATGGCGCAATTGGTCGATGACCGCAAGAGCGCAACCATCGAGCGACGGGCGAAGCTGTTCCGCGGCTTCGCGGACCCGAGCCGCCTGGCCATCCTCGGTGCACTTTGCAACGAGCCATTGGCCGTTCACGAGATCGTCGAGCGGACCGAACTATCGCAACCCAACGTCTCCAACCATCTGAGGTGCCTGCTGGACTGCGGGCTTGTCGCCAGCGACCGCGAAGGGCGCTTCATCCGTTACCGTATCAGCAACCCGCGCATCACGGTCCTTCTGAACGATGTGGACGCACTTCTCGACGTGGTCGCAAAGGGTGTTGAGGCGTGTGACAATTATCGTGAGGCGTGAGTCAGAACGGACGGCCGGTCGACTCGGCGCAGATCGGTTGGAAAGATGTTGTCCGTGTGCAGGGTCCGACCGGAATCCTGCTGAGGTTCGACAAGCTGGCTTCGGAAGAGACACCATTCATGTATCACTGCCACATCCTCGAACACGAGGATGCGGGCATGATGGGGCAGTTTACGGTCACATAACAGGACCCCACCCGCTCGACACCGGGCGTCGTCAAGAGCTTACGTCTTCTTGCGGCGTTCTATCAGGTGCCGGTGTCGCCTTGTTGAAACGCATTACGGAGTATGTCTAGACCCGAACGGAGAACACCTCGCTAAGCTGCGGGTCCGCCGAAGCGGCCGTCCAGTCGCTCGGCAGCATTCGTCAAAAAGGGCTCGCTACCGACCTTCGCCGCGCCAAGCATGAACGGCAGCTCGGTATAATCCGCAAGGTTGTTGACCGAAGGCACACGGTAGATATTTGCGGTACTTGCAAGAGCGCTCGGTTATCCTTGGCTTGCCGTCGTCGATGGAGATGCCGCCGGGCTCGGCTACATCGCCAGGATCACCGCACGAAAGTTTTCCGCCGAGGAAATGGCTCGCCGCACCTTCTCGTTGCCGGCCGGTTATCTCGAACAGCAGCTCATAGCAGATGGACTGCAAAACGAACTGAAAGCAATTCTTGTCTCTTTTGGAAACGTAGGAGCAGCGGATTTTGACGATGCGACATTGATTGCGGCACTCGAGAACGACAAGAGCGGCTACGCAGCCGTCCTCGCAAAACAGTGCGCCGAGAACCCGGCGCTGGCGCAGCGCATGCCTGCATCATTCCGCAATGCAATCTTGGCATTGAGAGGCCTAACATGACCGATACCGCCCTCAACGTGGCATTGTCAGAACTGACCGAAGCACAAAGTATCGCTGTCGCTTGGCGCGATGGCCCGATGTTCGTTCTCGCCGGCCCCGGCTCCGGCAAGACCCGCGTCCTGACGACGCGGGTGGCCAAGCTGCTTGCCGATACGCCCGATCGTTCGTTCCGCGTGCTGGCTCTGACCTTCACCAACAAGGCGGCTGACGAAATGTCCGCGCGCGTCACTGCATTGGTACCTGAACAGGAACGGCGCGCTCTGATCGGGACCTTTCACTCCTTCTGCATGCAGATGCTGCAGCAGCACGGCTCCCACATTGGCATCAACCCTGATTTTGCAATCTACTCGCTCGACGTCGATCGCCAGGAAATTTTGCGCGACGCGATCAAACAGGCGGGCCTGAGCCAAAACGACGTTCGGCTTCTGTCTACCATTGACAAGCTTAAGTCGCAGCTTATCCAACCGACAGGCTCGGCCCGATACTTTCGTGATCCGTCCGATGGCGCACGGGTGGAGCAGGTATACACCGCATACGAGGCGGCGCTCACCCAAGCCAATGCCCTAGATTTTGGTTCGCTCATCGCCCAGGCCTATCGCCTTGTCACAGACTTCCCCGGCATCGCCGGACGCTATCGCAAGACCTATGCCTACTGGATGTTCGACGAGTTTCAGGACACTACCGATGGGCAGTACCGACTAATCCGCGCGCTCGCCGGCAAGGATTTCAGGAATGTCTTCGCCGTCGCCGACGATGACCAGATCATCTACCAGTGGAACGGCGCGAGCTACCAACAGATCCAGCGGTTCCGAGCCGACTTTTCCCCGCAGGAACTGCAGCTTCCCACAAACTACCGTTGTCCGCCCGCAATTGTTGCCGCCGCGAACCATCTTGTGGTCCATAATCTGCAACGCACGGCCGCCAAGCAGCCGCTGGAGGCGGGCAAGACCTCGCTGAAATATCGCGATGAACAGCACATCCGCGTCCTACGCTATTCCACCGACGAGGTGGAAGCCGCGTCGATTGCGGAAGGCATCGCCAAAATCGACCGCGCTCGATGGGGTGAAGTCGCGGTACTGGCCCGTACGCGCTACATGCTAGAAAAGCTTCAATCCGCGCTGACGCAGAAGCAGGTCAGTGCGGTCATTTCTCAGCGCCGCGATGATTTCCGATCACCTCAGTTCCTGTGGCTCACTGCCGTACTTCGCCAAGCGCTGCGCCCGCTTGATCGGCGTGCGCTGGAAACCCTGACCGGCGCTTTCAATCGTTGGTTTGGCACTGACGCCCGTGTCGATCTCATCATCACCGCCACCGAATTGACGGAACGCTCCCTGCTCGATGAATGGGCGGTAGCGGTCAAAGCCGGACTGGGTGATGATGTCAATGGCAACGCTCTCGTCGATGTAGCTGCAACCTTCGCAAAGGAGCCCGCGCGGTTCAGGCAGTTTGTTGACGCAGTCCTCGCCATGATCCCGGCGCAGGACGATGAAGCCAGTGACATTGCAGAAGACCGGGCGGCTTGGTCCGATCTTGTGAGAAGTATCGGCAAAACCATCGGCCGCGATGCGCCACTTGAACAGTTTCTCCAGGAACTGGCCATCCGCTCAAAGGAAGCCCCAGTCGGCAGCAATACCGTGACCCTTATGACGATCCACGGCGCCAAGGGGAAGGAGTTCGATCATGTTTATGTGGTCGGACTGGCGGAGGACATCTTGCCGAGCTTTCAAAGCCTGAAGGCGGGCGAGAACAGCGCTGAAATGGAAGAGGAGCGGCGCAACTGCTTCGTGGCTATCACGCGTGCGCGAGAGTGGCTCTGCCTCTCCTATGCAGACAACTATCGGGGATGGAACAAGCAACCGTCACGTTTTCTACGCGAGATGGGTTTCGTGTTGCCCGATCAACCAGCGCAATGAAGCTCTGATCAGTCCAGCACCAAGTGGTTGGCCTGCTGGACACTGATGACGAACCCACGAATGTCCGCCCCCGTCATTGCACCACGCCTCCGGCGCAGAAGCAGCGAAAGCCCGCCTTTTCGCCCCTGCTGGTCGAGCTTGCTGCAGTGCAGCCGATTACCGCGCCTCAGCAGCGAACGGCAACTTGGTCCGCAAGGTCGCAATGTTCATCGAATCAGCCGGCTTGTGTTGAGCGACTCCCCCGCGCCGCGCCGCCTTGGCCCTGAGTAGCATCACCGCCATTCTCCTGTATTTGCACGCCACACTACTACGACGGTCGAAACTTGTTGAAACGGCCGCTTTGGGGTCTCTTTTAGTCATCCCCATCCGGGGAACTCTCGCCTCCCCGGTGGAACGGGGACGAGATGGCAGGCATCAACCACAATCAGGCAACGGTGGACCGCGGCGCGCGCATGCTCCGAACGGCGCTCGGGCCTGCCATCTCAGCCCTGCTGCAAGACCCGTCGGTCGTCGAGGTCATGCTGAACCCCGATGGCCGGATCTGGGTGGACCGGCTGTCCGAGGGACTGGCCGATACGGGCGAGATACTGTCGGCTGCCGATGGTGAGCGCATCGTGCGGCTGGTCGCCCACCATGTCGGTGTGGAAGTGCATGCCCGCAGCCCCCGCGTCTCGGCCGAACTGCCGGAGACCGGCGAGCGCTTCGAGGGCCTGCTGCCGCCGGTCGTCGCCGCACCCGCCTTCGCCATCCGCAAGCCCGCCGTCACGGTCTTCACACTCGACGACTACGTGGCGGCCGGCATCATGTCCGCCGGTCAAGCGGAAACGCTCCGCGCCGCCGTCCAGTCGCGTGCGAACATCCTCGTCGCCGGTGGCACGTCCACCGGCAAGACCACGCTGACCAATGCGCTGCTGGCCGAGGTGGCCAAGACGCAGGATCGCGTCGTCATCATCGAGGACACCCGCGAGCTGCAATGCGCGGCACCCAACCTTGTCGCCATGCGGACCAAGGATGGCGTTGCCACTCTGTCCGATCTGGTCCGTTCCTCGCTGCGGCTGCGTCCCGACCGTATTCCGATCGGTGAGGTGCGTGGCGCCGAGGCGCTCGATCTCCTCAAAGCCTGGGGCACCGGGCACCCCGGAGGGATCGGCACCATCCATGCCGGTTCCGGCATCGGCGCGCTTCGCCGCCTCGAACAATTGATCCAGGAAGCCGTCGTCACCGTCCCGCGCGCCATGATCGCCGAAACCATCGACCTCGTGGCCGTCCTTGCCGGTCGCGGTTCCGCACGGCGGCTTGTCGAACTCGCCCGCGTCGATGGTCTCGGTCCCGACGGCGACTACCGGATTTTCCCCGCCTTTTCAGAACCCGGCACCACTCGCAACACTGGAGAACCTGCATGATCCGTCGCGCCTTCCGCATCCGTCACCATATCGCAACCGCCGCCGCCTTCGCCTGGGTGAGCCTGATGACATCCCCGGCCTTTGCCTCCGGCTCTTCGATGCCCTGGGAAGCGCCGTTGCAATCCATCCTCGAATCCGTCGAAGGGCCGGTGGCGAAAATCGTGGCGGTGATTATCATCATCGTCACAGGCCTGACGTTGGCTTTCGGCGACACCGGCGGCGGCTTCAGGCGACTGATCCAGATCGTCTTCGGCATCTCCATCGCCTTCGCCGCCAGCTCCTTCTTCCTCTCGTTCTTCAGCTTCGGCGGCGGAGCGCTGGTCTGATGGCCGTGAGTTTCGAGGCGCTCGACGCGGTGCCGGGCTTCGCTGTCCCGGTCCACCGCGCCCTGACCGAGCCGATCCTGCTCGGTGGGGCGCCGCGATCCGTCGCGATCCTGAACGGCACGCTGGCCGGGGCAGTCGGCCTCGGCCTCCAGCTCTGGCTCGCCGGCATCCTGATCTGGGCGGTCGGTCACATCGCCGCCGTCTGGGCCGCCAAGCGCGATCCGCTCTTCGTCGAGGTCGCGCGCCGCCATCTGCGCATCCCCGGCCATCTCTCGGTGTGAGGTTTGATCCATGATGAATCTCGCAGAATACCGCCGCACCGCTTCCCGCCTGGCCGATTATCTGCCCTGGGTGGCGCTGGTCGGGGAGGGAGTTGTCCTCAACAAGGATGGCTCGTTTCAGCGGACGGCGAAGTTTCGTGGCCCCGATCTGGATTCCGCCGTCGCGGCCGAACTGGTTGCGGTCGCGGGACGGCTGAACAACGCCTTCCGCCGTCTCGGCTCTGGCTGGGCCATTTTCGTGGAAGCACAGCGTTCGGAGGCCGCAACCTATCCTGCGGACCGCTTCCCCGATCCCGCCTCGGCATTGGTCGATGCCGAGCGCAAGGCCGATTTCGAGGAAGAGGGCAGCCATTTCGTCTCCGGTTACTTCCTGACCTTCCTCTGGCTCCCGCCCGCCGAAGATGCCGCACGATCGGAGTCCTGGCTTTACGAGGGCCGCGAGACCTCGGGCGTGAACCCGTGGGAGCTGGTGCGCGGCTTCATCGACCGCACCGACCGCGTGCTGGCGCTGCTCGACGGCTTCATGCCGGAATGTAGCTGGCTCGATGACGCCGGCACGCTGACCTACCTCCATTCCACCATCTCGACCAATCGGCATCGCGTCCGCGTGCCGGAAGTGCCGATGTATCTCGACGCTCTGCTGGCCGATCAGCCGCTGACCGGCGGGCTGGAGCCGCGCCTGGGCTTGTCGCATCTCCGGGTGCTGACGATCACCGGCTTTCCCGGCACGACCACCCCCGGCCTCCTCGACGAGATGAACCGGCTGGCCTTTCCCTACCGATGGTCCACCCGCGCCATCCTCATGGACAAGACCGACGCGACCCGGCTGCTGACCAAAATCCGCCGGCAATGGTTCGCCAAGCGCAAGAGCATCGCGGCGATCATCAAGGAGGTGATGACCAACGAGCAATCCGCGCTCGTGGACACCGATGCCGCGAACAAGGCCGCCGACGCGGATATGGCGTTGCAGGAACTCGGCGCCGACATGGCCGGCATGGCCTATGTCACGGCGACCGTCACCGTCTGGGGCGAGGACGCCCGCCGCGCCGACGAAAAGCTGCGGCTGGTCGAGAAGATCATCCAGTCCCGCGATTTCAGCGTCATGGTCGAGACGGTCAATGCCGTCGACGCCTGGCTCGGCAGCCTGCCCGGACATGCCTATGCCAATGTCCGCCAGCCGCCGGTCTCGACGCTCAACCTTGCCCACATGGTCCCTTCGTCCGCTGTGTGGGCGGGGCCGGAACGGGACGATCACTTCGGCGCACCCCCGCTGCTTTACGGCAGAACCGAAGGATCGACCCCGTTCCGGCTGTCCCTTCATGTCGGCGACGTAGGCCATACCCTTGTCGTCGGACCGACCGGCGCCGGCAAGTCGGTGCTGCTGGCGCTGATGGCCTTGCAGTTCCGTCGGTACGCGCGCTCACAGGTCTTCGCCTTCGATTTCGGCGGCTCCATCCGCGCCTCCGCACTCGCGATGCAGGGTGACTGGCATGATCTCGGCGGTGAACTGACCGACGCTTCCGAGACGTCGGTTTCGTTGCAACCGCTGGCCCGCATCCACGAGACATCCGAACGTGCCTGGGCCGCCGACTGGATCGTGGCGATCCTGATGCGCGAGAACATCCAGATCACGCCCGAGGTGAAGGAACATCTCTGGACCGCGCTGACCTCACTTGCCTCGGCTCCGGTCGGGGAACGCACCATCACCGGCCTCGCCGTGCTGCTTCAGTCCAATGACCTGAAACAGGCGCTGCGCTCCTATTGCGTCGGCGGTCCCTATGGTCGGCTGCTCGATGCGGAGGCCGAGCATCTCGGCTCGTCGGATGTGCAGGCATATGAGATCGAAGGCTTGGTCGGCACCGGCGCGGCGCCCGCCGTCCTCTCTTACCTGTTCCACCGTATCGGCGACCGGCTCGATGGCCGGCCGACGATGCTGATTATCGACGAGGGCTGGCTGGCGCTCGATGACGAAGGGTTCGCGGACCAGCTCAGAGAATGGCTCAAGACCCTGCGCAAAAAGAACGCCAGCGTCATCTTCGCCACGCAGTCGCTGTCGGACATCGACAATTCGGCCATTGCACCCGCGATCATCGAAAGCTGCCCGACACGGCTTCTGCTGCCAAATGAGCGCGCCATCGAGCCGCAGATCACCGCGATCTATCGCCGCTTCGGCCTCAACGATCGCCAGATCGAGATCCTCGCACGGGCCACGCCCAAGCGGGACTACTACTGCCAGTCGCGGCGCGGCAACCGCCTGTTCGACCTCGGATTGTCAGAAGTCGGGCTGGCGCTTTGCGCGGCATCGGCCAAGTCCGATCAGGCCCTGATCAGCGACATCCTCGCCGAGTATGGCAGCAACGGGTTTCTCGCCGCCTGGCTACGTGTACGCGGCGTCGATTGGGCGGCCGATCTCATCCCGGACCTCACCAATCTCGCGACCGAAAGCGAACACCTGCCGCCAGTCGTCGATGAAAACGAATTCGGCATCATCCTGGAAGAAGAGGAGATTACCCCATGAAGCGCGCAATTCCCCGGTTCATCCGCATGGCAAGCGCCTCGACGCTCTTGCTTGCGCTCTCCGTGCCGCTGGCTCTGGCGCCGGTGTTCACGACACCGGCCCATGCCTTCTTCGGCGGGTTCGGCCGGATCGTCTATGACCCGACCAACCATGCCGAGAACCTGCTGACCGCCGCGCGCACGCTGGAGCAGATCAACAATCAGATCACCTCGCTCCAGAACGAGGCACAGATGCTGATCAACCAGGCCCGCAATCTCGCGAGCCTGCCGTATTCGTCGCTCCAGCAGCTTCAGCAGAACGTCCAGCGCACTCAGCAGCTTCTCGGTCAGGCCCAGAACATCGCCTTCGATGTGCAGAACATCGACCAGATGTTCCAGCAGGACTACGGCAATCTGTCCCTGACCGCGACCGACCAGCAGCTCATTGCCGATGCCCGGTCCCGCTGGGAGAATACCGTCGGGGGCCTCCAGGATGCCATGCGGGTGCAGGCCGGCGTTGTCGGCAACATCGACAGCAACCGGGCCGAGATGTCCGCGCTCGTCGGCGAAAGCCAGGGCGCGACCGGCGCGCTTCAGGCCACTCAGGCCGGCAACCAGCTTCTCGCCCTCCAGTCGCAGCAGCTTTCCGACCTGATCGCGGTCATCTCGGCCAATGGCCGGGCCGAGGCCCTCATGGAGGCCGAACGCGCGACCGCCGCCGAGCAGGGCCGCATCCAGCGCGAGCGGTTCCTCACCCCGGGTTCGGGCTACCAGCCCGGCAACGCGCAGATGTTCAACTGAGCCGGGGAGGGCAGATCATGGAAGGGAAGGTGCTGGTCCGGATTGCCGCCATCGTGTTCGTCGCCGTCGCGATCACCGCGGCGATCATCGAGATGACCCGCGAGGAAGCCCCCGCGCCAGCACCTTCCGCTCCTGCTCTTTCGCGTCAGGTCGATCCCCTGCGCGAAGGGCAGCGCCGCTGTCAGGAGATGGGAGAGGCGGCAGCCAATGATGCCGCCTGCCTGGGCATCTGGGCCGAGACCCGCGACCAGTTTCTCGGCCGGACACCCGCGCCGTCGACGCCTGGCCCGGATGAGGGGCGATAATCATGGGCGGGACGGGGGTCATCGACAATTTTCTCGGCATCTTCACCGGCTACATCGACTCGGGCTTTGGCCTGCTCGGCGGTGAGGTTGCCTTTATTGCCACGACGCTCATCGTCATCGACGTGACGCTCGCCGCCCTGTTCTGGGCCTGGGGCGCCGACGACGACATCATCGCGCGCCTGGTGAAGAAGACGATCTTCGTCGGCGTCTTCGCCTATATCATCGCCAACTGGAACAATCTCGCCCGCATCGTCTTCGAGAGCTTCGCCGGCCTCGGCCTCATGGCCTCGGGCACGGGGTTTTCTGCCGCCGATCTCCTGCGCCCTGGCCGCGTCGCCCAGATCGGCCTCGATGCCGGGCGCCCGCTGCTCGAATCCATTTCCGATCTCATGGGCTGGATCGCGGTCTTTGAAAACCTCGTGCAGATCCTCTGCCTGTTCTTCGCCTGGGCACTGGTGATCCTCGCCTTCTTCATCCTGGCGATCCAGCTCTTCGTCACCCTGATCGAGTTCAAGCTGACGACGCTTGCAGGCTTCGTGCTGATCCCCTTCGGTCTCTTCGGCAAGACCGCCTTCATGGCTGAAAGGGTCCTGGGCAATGTCGTCTCATCCGGCATCAAGGTGCTGGTGTTGACCGTCATCATCGGCATCGGCTCGACGCTCTTCGGCCAGTTCACTGCAGGCTTCGGCGGTGCGACCCCGACCATTGACGACGCCATGGCCATCGTGCTGGCCGCCCTTTCTCTTCTCGGCCTCGGTATCTTCGGTCCCGGTATCGCCACCGGCCTCGTCTCGGGCGGCCCGCAACTCAGCGCAGGGGCGGCGGTTGGAACCGGCCTCGCGGTCGGCGGTGCTGCTGTCGCGGGCGGTGGCGTGACCATGCTTGCGGCGCGTGGTGGCGGTGCCGCACTTTCGGGCGGTGCTGCACTTGCCCGCGGCGGGGCCTCGGCCGCCGGTGCGGCCTCGTCGGCCTATACGCTCAGTTCCATGGGCGGGTCCGGTGCAGCCGGTGTCGCGTCCGGCCTTGGTGGCGTGGCGCGCACCGGAGTATCCGCAGCCATCTCGCCCCTCAAGCGTGCCGCGTCTCGCTCCGCCGACAGTATGAAATCCAGCTATTCCGACGGCGCAAAAGCGGGGTTCGCGGCGTCCGGCGGCAGCTCCTCAATGGGCACGATCGGCGGCGCCCCATCGCCTGATCCGTCAACGCCCTCAGCCGCAGATAGCCCGCCGGCCTGGGCGCAGAACATGCGCCGCAGCCGGGCGATGAGCCATGGCGTCACCGCTGCCGCCCATGCCGTCCGGTCCGGCGACAGCCATGGTGGCGGCTCCTCCGTCAGCCTTTCCGAAAGTAACCGCACATGAACATCTTCAAACGACCGACGACCCATTACGGCAAGATGCCGGAACCCGAAACGCCCTATCAGCGCGCCGCGCAGGTCTGGGACGACCGCATCGGCTCGGCCCGGGTCCAGGCAAGGAACTGGCGCTACATGGCGTTCGGCTCCTTGATCCTCGCGGCAGGTTTCGCCGGCGCTCTTGTCTGGCAATCGGCGCGTGGGAGCATCGTGCCATGGGTCGTTCAGGTGGACAATCTCGGCCAGGCGCAAGCCGTCGCGCCGGCAGCAGCCGATTATCGGCCGACCGACCCGCAGATCGCCTTTCACCTCGGCCGTTTCATCGAACAGGTGCGCGCGCTCCCGGCCGACGCCATCGTCGTCCGCCAGAACTGGCTCAGGGCTTACGAGTTCACCACCGACCGGGGCGCGGCCGCATTGAACGACTATGCCCGCTCCAACGATCCCTTCACGCGCGTCGGCCGCCAGCAGGTAGCCGTCGAAGTATCGAGCATCATCCGGGCGTCGCCGGACAGTTTCCGTGTGGCCTGGTCTGAGCGGCACTACGAGAACGGCCAACTCTCCACCACCGAGCGATGGACCGCGATCCTGACGGTCGTGATCCAGACCCCGCGCAATGCCGAGCGGCTGCGCTCCAATCCCCTCGGAATCTATGTCAACGCGATCAACTGGTCGCGGGAGATGAGCCAATGACCGCCACGACTTTCCGCAAAGCCGGGCTTCCGGTTTTCCGCAAACCCGCCTTCGCGGCTTTGCTGCTTTCCGCCACCATGCTGGCCGGCTGCGCCACCAACCGGACGCCGCAGTTCAGCTACGACGCCGATGTGCCGCCGGTGCCGACCGTGCAGGCCGCCGCAGCCGACACAACGCCCCGGCCGCTGCACGTCCCGCCCGCCTGGACTGTGGCGCGGGGCGGCGAGGCTGCCGGCACGGCGACGGCCCGCGTCGAGAACGCCAATGCCGCCGCCCGCGTCGAGCCGCGCCGGGAAGGCTACTATAATGCCATCCAGATTTATCCCTGGTCGGAAGGCGCGCTCTATCAGGTCTATGCCGCAGTCGGGCAAATCACCACCATCGCGCTGGAGCCGGGCGAAAGCCTGACCGGCGCGGGGCCGATTGCCGCCGGAGACACCACCCGCTGGATCATCGGTGACACGGAGAGCGGCAGCGGCCCGACCCGCCGGGTGCATGTGCTGGTGAAGCCGACCCGACCGGACATTTCGACCAACCTCGTCATCACCACCGACCGGCGCATCTACATGATCGAACTCCGCGCCCGCGAAGCTCTCTATATGCCTGCCGTGGCATGGGCGTATCCGACACCACCGCCGGGAAGCCGCGTGACCACGCCCTCAGCCCCCGTCATCCCGGCCGAGACCGCGCGCAACTATCGTTACGGCTTGCAGGTGCAGGGCAGCAGCCCGCCATGGCGGCCGGTTTCCGTCTTCGACGACGGCAGGCGCGTCTATGTCGTCTTCCCGCGTGGCATCGTGCAGGGAGAGATGCCGCCTCTGTTCGTCCTTGGATCGGACGGCGAACCGCAGATCGTCAATTCCCGCATCCATCGGAACGTCCTGATCGTGGACCGCCTGTTCGGCGCAGCGGAACTTCGCCTCGGCAGCGGCGACCGCCAGCAGGTCGTCAGGATCGTCCGCGTCGAGCAGACGCGGGCCGCAGCCCAGCCAGCCGGTGCGACCACGGGAGGATCACCCTCATGAGCGATACCGACACCGCAGCCCCCATGCGGTTGCGCGCCGAGCCGCCCCGCGTCACCCGCCTGTCCCGCAAGGTGCTGGCAGGCGCCGGAGCCGTTGCCCTTCTCGGCATTGGCGGGGCACTGATCTACGCTCTCCAGACCCGCGATGCCGGGCCGGGCGGCGGCGAACTCTATTCGACCGAGAACCGCCCCACAGCAGATGGGCTTGCCGGCCTGCCGCGCGACTATACCGGCCCGGTCCTGGGACCGGCGTTGCCGGGCGATCTCGGTCGCCCGATACTTGAGGCGCAGAATCGGGGACAACCGGTCGCGCCACCGACCATCACGACGCCCGCCGTTGATCCAGATGAGCAGCGGCGTCTCGCCGAGGAAGAAGCCGCTCGTCTGAGCGGCGTGTTCTTCCAGTCTGGCCCGCGGGCTGGAGCGACGCCGGGAACGACCATGCCCGGCCTCGCGGGTCTCGATCTCGGTGGTCAGGCTCCAGCGCAGGATCGCCATACCGCTTTTCTCAACGGGCCTGTGGACCGGCAAACCGTCGCCCCGGATCGCGTCGCACCACCGGCATCGCCCTATATCCTTCAGGCCGGGGCGGTGATCCCGGCGGCGCTTATCACCGGCATCCGTTCCGATCTGCCCGGCCAGATCACGGCCCAAGTGACCGAGAACGTCTATGACAGCCCGACCGGCAGCTTGTTGCTGATCCCGCAGGGAACGCGCATCATCGGCCAATATGATGACGGTGTGACCTTCGGCCAGCGCCGCGTCCTGTTGGTCTGGAATCGCCTGATCCTGCCCGGCGGCCGCTCCATCGTCCTGGAGCGCCTGCCGGGTGCGGACGCTTCCGGTTACGCCGGGCTTGAGGATGGCGTGGATTACCACTGGTGGGATCTGATGCGGGCCGCTGGCCTCTCGACCTTGCTTGCGGTCGGTGCGGAATTGGCCAGCAGCGACGAGGATCGACTGATCCGCGCCATACGCGACGGGGCGCAGGATACCATCAACCAGGCGGGTCAGCAGATCGTCCAGCGCCAGTTGCAGGTCGTACCGACACTGACGATCCGTCCTGGCTACCCGGTCAGGATCATCGTCACCCGCGATCTGGTATTCGAGCCGGCAGGAGGTTGACCATGACAAAGCTGAAACTCGGCCCGCTCCCCGACGACAAGCCCGTGAAGGTGACGGTGGAACTGCCCGCGTCGCTTCACCGCGATCTGGTCGCCTATGCCGAGGTACTGGCCCGCGAGACCGGCCAGCCCACCGCCGATCCCGTCAGGCTGATCGTACCGATGTTGGAGCGGTTCATCGCCACGGATCGTGGCTTTGCAAAGGCGCGAAAGATCCGCTCATGACGTGATCGGGTGTTTGGCCGGGCCGGTTGCCGCGATCATCTCCATGAGCGCGTCTATCACGCTCTGCGTCGAGTCCCACTTCGCCGCGTGGTCCAGCAGGCGGTTCTGAATGTTCAGACTGACCGCTCCATGGATCGTTGACCAGAACATGAAGCCGTAGCGTTGCAGGTCAGCACCCGGCAAGTAACCATGCTCCTGAGATGAGCGCAGGCCTGTCAGCAGCAGACTCAGGACCTGACGACCCGCTTCGCTTGACCACGGATCATCGCTCACCCCAAGCTTCGGGGGCGGTGAGAACATCAGCCGGTACAGAGTGGGGTTCTCCAGGGCGAAGCGCGCATAGGCATAGCTGCCATCGCGCAAATAGCCGAACGGATCGCCTCGCATCTGTTCGAAAACCGCGAACTTCTCGTTGTAGAGGCGTCCAAATCCTTCGTTGCGCGCCGCGCGCAGTAAAGCATTCTTGTTGCGGAAATGGCCGTAAAGGGCCGGCGCCGTGCAGCCCACGGCCTGTGCCACCGAGGTCAGTGGAACATCGAAGTCGCCTTGCTGTGCCAGCAGACGGATCGTTTCCTCGACCGCACGGCGAGCAATATCAAGTTCCTGCTCTTTTCGGGGGCGAGCCATCGAGATCCCTGTTGCGACTGTCCGCTGAAACTGAATACGATTTATTTTTTTCGTTGACGGACCCGTTGTCAAGCAGCACCATTCCAAGAACTGAATGACATTCAGTTTGAGGCGGAGAGGAGGGGAGATGGTCGCGTACGAATCTGGGCATCATGGTGCGCGCCTCTCTTGTGGCACGCGCCGTCGCCTTCGCCGGCAGGCCGCGACCGAACGCCGGCCAGAAGCCGACTGCGGTTCGGGATGATGCGTCATGCCTGCGCGCCGGAACAGGGACGCCCCATCTGGTAGCTCCGTCCTCGCGCGTATTGTCGAGGGCAGCGCCGGTAAGAACACAATCCGGTTGCGCCAGCTGCGGCATTTCCTTGCAGCGGCGGACCAAGGGAGTTTCCGCAAGGCAGCAATCGCGCTCGCCATCAATGAATCGTCGGTCAGCCGCCAGATCCGCGACCTTGAGGATGAATTGGGTGCTTCTCTTTTCATACGACATTCGGGCGGGGTGCGGCTGACAGTCGCCGGGCAGGAGTTTCTGCGCAGCGCCCGGCATGCCCTTCGGCAGATCGACATCGGCGTGACAAAAGTCGCTGCGGTTGGCCGGGCTGACCAGGGACTGCTCAAGGTCGGAATTTTCTCGTCGCTGGCGTCGGGGTTTCTGTTTGACCTCCTGCGGAAGTTCGGGAGGCACCATCCGACGGTTCAGATCGACCTCATGGACGGAAATCCTGCCGAGCATGTCGCGGCTGTCCGGAAGCTGGACCTGGACATCGCCTTCATTACCGGAACCGCTCGCTGGGATGGCTGCGAAACGGAGCATCTCTGGTGCGAACGGGTCTTTGTCGTGCTGCCGACCGACCACCCGCTGGCTGCCAAAGCCCAACTCGGATGGCCTGATCTGACAGGTGAACGCTTCATCGTGAGCGATGTCGCACCGGGCCAGGAGATCCACGACTATCTGGTCGCTCACCTTGCCGGTCTCGGTCATCACCCTGACATTCACTCCCAGCATGTGGGCCGCGACAACATCCTGTCGCTGGTCGCGGTCGGTCGTGGCCTCACCTTGACGAGCGAAGCCACCACCGTCGGGCAATTTCCGGGGATCGCATTCCGGCAACTGGCGGACGAAGTGTTGCCGTTCAGCGTGGTCTGGTCTGATCAAAACGATAACCCGGCCTGCCGACGCTTGTTGAGCATGGCTCGCGCGATGGGGAAAGCTTCTGTGCTGTCACAACCACCTCTCTGAGGATGGCAACCCTCGAAGCAAGAATGTCGTGGGGCTTTCCTCTGGCTCGCGTGCTCTCGAACAGCAACCACCTTCAGATCCGACGGATAGTCTCACCTCCGCCGGATGCGCGCCGCGATAGCCCAGGCGCTCGCCCCTTCGGACGACATTTGCAGTGGAAACAACTATCAGGAACCCCTGTTTCGATCATGACGTGCAGCGATCCACTGGCCGAGACTCTTCAATTCGGCCGCGCTGAAGCCCGTGGCCATCGCATCGGCAGCGCGCTGCATCATCGCCCGATCGTCCGGGGCCGTGGACTTCGCAGGCCAGGACGATCGAAAGTGCTCGCAGGCATGGCTGAACCCGGCCGCCCAGTTCCGCATGGCCATCTGGCTGCGCCCGGACATTGCGGCCGTGAATTCCGCAGGCTTGTTCGCTTGGTCTACGCAGGCGTTCGCGCGCATCAGGATCAGATCGGCGAAGCGCTGGATACTGTCCGGCGTCAGGTTTCCAATGGCGCTGCCGAGGATTTCGGGCAACCACCTGTTGGGCGCGATCACCTTCGGCGCGATGGTGACCGACATCAGGAACCCGTCGATCCAATCCGCCGTGATCGCCGAGCCCTTCACGAGGCGTGCCAGTTCGCCCTTCCGCTCCGGCTTTGGCGTACATGCCTCCGCCTCTTCCGCCCATTCCTCGAGCGTGGCGTCCGGATTCACGTCCGGGTCGTCGAATACCCATGCCTCGACTGTCTGGTCGTGGACATCGGCCATGACCGGGATCCTCTTCAGATCGCGTCCTTCGAGGAGCGCCACAGCCGTGGCCGTGAAGCTGTTGGCGTCCGGGTGGTCGGCCGCCGTCAGCACATCGGCCGCCCGCGCGACAAGTCGCGCCCAGAAGTCGCGTCGGGTCTCGAGCCATCGCCACAGCGCCGAGTCCAGCGCGCGCGGGCTGTGGCGGCCCTCGAGCACCTCATGCGCATGATCGCTTTCCTCGAACCAGCTCTGGACGATCTCATGACGATCCCACCAGCCTTCGCTGGCATTGATCAGCTTGCCTCGCGCCTGCGCCGAGAGGTCGCGTATACGTTCCGACGCGGGCAAGGCAGAGATCATGGCTTCGGTCGTGACGGCTTCAGGTCGCAGCTTGTCGAGGCCGCAGAGTTCCGCCACCTCGATGAGTCCCGGGGCCGGGGGCAGCCCTGCTGCCAGGCCATCGGCCAGCGCCATGGCGAGGCTGCCTTCGAGCCAGGAGAGGGGCACCTTGACCGCGCCGGTTTCCTGGCTGATGCGGCTGATCAGCGCCTTCTGTTCGCTCGCCGACGTGCAGGGCACGGCATAGGCGTCCTTGACCCCGTGGCCCTGCTTGAAGAGCAGCATCGCGGTCTTGCGGCTTCCGCCCGATTGCAGCGCGATCATGAGGCTTTGCGCGCCGCCGCCATCGGGCAGTGTGGCCATGACCGAATTGATGGTCCACGGCTTGGCTGATGCGCCGGTCACCAGGCCCGACCGCATGGCGAGTTTCAATGCCTTGTCCACCGAGGCGCGGGCCTCGTCCTGAGGCATCCAGCTGCGCAGGATCACCATCTTGCCTGCAACCTCTTCCGACAGCGTGCCGGCGGTGGCGCGTTCGCTCAGCGCCCATGCAGCCGCAGCGCGGATCTGCGCTGACGGATCGAGCAGCCAGAAACATGCCAGCTTCACGTGGATCGGCTCCGATCGTCCAACCGACCATGCAATGACGTGCTGACGCATTGCCGACGGCATTGCCGGGAACGTCTCGGTCAGCGCTGCATGCAGCGCGAGCGCATCGCCCTCGGTCTGCTCGATCAGACTGCGGAACAGATCTTCCAGCGCCGCCTCCGCCGCGATAAAATCCTGCGGAGCAGGATCGGGCGCTGCGCGCATCATATCGGCGGAAGAAACCTCCAGAGATGCGGGTGCGGGCAGTCCGTTCCTCGTCCATGCGCTTGCAAGAAGCAGGCGGTGGAAGGGGCTCAGGCGCCCCTGGCCAGAAGCCAGTTCGACCGCGTCCGCCACCGCCTCAAGAAAGGCATCGCCGCGCTTCTTTCGGTTCTCCTTGGCGATACGCGCGGCACTCAGTGCCGATGCCAGCAATTCGGTGAGTGGCTCCAGCTCCGGGGCACTCTCCTCCGTGGCGCAGAGCTTCGCGACCAGACGCCCACCCAATGCAGGCCGATGCAGCATCGTAAAGCTTGCGCGGTCGAGAATCTCGCCGCGCGCGTTATCATCGTCCCGCAGCCGCGACAGTTCCGCCAATGCTGTCTCGATCGGTCCTTCCGACACGTATCCCTACTTTCTGAATCACGCCACCGCTGCCGTGGCCAATTTGTACCATCATTCTTACCTGCGGGACGACGAGCAACCCATCTCGACTATTCGACCGACTTTTCGATGAACCCGAGTGTGTTGGCGTTTTCGACCAGCGTTCTGACCTTTGCCCGATCGAGGCCAGAAGGGACCTCGGCTTCGATTTCGAGCCTCAACTTCACATCGCTACCGGGAATGATGGTGAGTTGTTCGACGATGGCCTCAACGATCTGGTGCATGTCCCGCGCCGGCCTCTCGGCAGATACCATCACCGTTCCGGCAAATCGGGTCGGCCTCTTTTCCGTGGTGGTGGATTCTGATGTACCGCCGGTGTTCTGGCTACCGCTAGTTTCCCCTGAGGTCTCGGTCGCCTCGTCGGGATTACCGGTCGGCTCAGGCGGCACTGGCGACGGTCTATGTGTTTCCGCAACATCCGGTTTCACAATAATGCTGTCGCTATCGATGACCACAACGGCGTTGCCAGCGTGTGAGATCGCGAGACCCAGATAGGTGCCTGTCTTCTCGTCCCACCGCTCGGCATAGGCAAAGGGGCCGGGCAGAATGCCGCTCACGGCAGCCTGCACGGCCTTGATCAGCACCTCCTGGCTTTTGATGCGCGGAAGATAGATGTAGCGATTGAGAAACTCTCGCAGTTCCTTCAGGGACAGATGGGGCTTGCCGTTCCAGATGTATTTCTGGAGATCACGGTCGAGGCGAGACGGCCCCAGTTCCACGAGCAAGCCTTCTTCGGCGACCAGCTTCTTGCTGGCGCGCGCCAGCAGCCCGTCCTGCGCCGGAATTTTGCCCGACACCCATTCCCAGTCAGCCTGGGCGCTCTCCTGGGTCGGATAGTGCAGATAGCACCATGCCTCTTTCAGGCGCGTCTTCATCGTCTCGTTGGCCTCCGACAGTTGTGTCTTGGCCAGCGCACTGTCGCTCTGGGTGAGGTTGAGCCGCTCGGTGTCACGGACGATCTCGCCCCAGGCAAGGGAGGCGCGCACGGCATCCTTCAGATTATCGAGTTGCCGACTTTCCGCAGCGATGAATACCAGCATGTTGCGATAGACGCGCGGCGTGCTGCCGCGCTGCATCAAGATGTCTTTCGCCTCGACCAGCGCGTCCGAACCGTCGCGCCCGTTATGCGGATGCTGGACCCCCAGCACAACGGCACGCACGCCGCCCGCCTCATCGGGGACTTCGGCTGACGAGGCCGGCGCGACCTGAACCGCGTCGAAATGCCCGCGATCGGCGAGGCCATTTACATATTTCCCGAGTTCCGCGTCGATTGTCACATCGACCAGTGCCGCTTCAATCTGTGCCGCCTTATCCGCTGCGATACGGTTGAGGCTCGCCGACATCGAGTACCAGTAGCGGCCAAGATCGGCGTGCATGAACTTCGCCTGGTTG
Source organism: Haematobacter missouriensis (assembly GCF_000740775.1). Classification (GTDB taxonomy): domain Bacteria; phylum Pseudomonadota; class Alphaproteobacteria; order Rhodobacterales; family Rhodobacteraceae; genus Haematobacter; species Haematobacter missouriensis. The sequence goes on from NZ_JFGS01000031.1 coordinate 35,329, forward strand.
GTCAACCGCCGCAGTGCATCGCCGAAGATCGCCGGACGCTCGCCCGGCTGCACGACCCCGAGATTGATCTGCTTGTCGTCGAGGCCGGTATTCTGCTGCTGGTGCGTCGGAGCTGTGCCCATGAAGATCGTGCGCGCAACGCGCCGAGTCGCCGAATAGCGGTTCAGGTTCGGTGCCGACTGGTCGATCTTGTATGGCGTGGATGCCGTGCCATCGACATCGCCGGCGATGATCGACTGCCAGGTCACGTCGAGATAATGCAGCAACTCCGGCTCAACGCGCGGCGAACTGACCGACACGCTGCCGGGCATGATCATCACCGAGGGGTCACCGCTCATCCAAAGCTCGTGAATGGCCTGCGCCATCAGGCGCAACACGCCGCGTGTGCGCTGGAATTTTTCCAGCGATCCCCAACTCGTATAAAGCTGATCGAACAGTTCGGGATGGATCGGATAGGCTTTTTCCAGCTTGCGCCGGTAATCTTCGTCGGCACAACCCTGCGGGAAGTCGTTGGCGTTTTCCCGGTACAGCTTGGCGAACTGCTTCAGCGTGTTGTCGCGGTGATGGAACTTGTCGCCGGGGATTTCCTTGAACAGCCGCCGCCGGACGATCTCATAGCTTTCTTCCTGGCTTGCCGGTCGCCATGAGGACTCCACGCGGCTGAAGGTCTGCTTGAGGCGGGCAAGTGCTTCTTGCCCACCTTCGCCGCCGACCTCGATCTGCGACGCTGGCAAGGACGCCACCAGCAGAGTGCCGGGGCTGGCCTTGACCGCCTCGGTCAGCGACTGGACGAAAGACAGGTTCGCGTCGAACGAACCGGACGGCAGCCCCTCGACCTTGTAGATCTGCCGCAGATAGGCGACCCATTCGTCGATCAGGATCAGGCAGGGCGCGTATGTCTTGAAGAGCGCCTCAAGCAGGTTCGAGCCCGGCGCAATGCCGCTGGCGTCATTCTCCGCCACCATGTCGAAGCCTTCCGGCCCGCCAAGCTGCCATGCCAATTCGCCCCAGGTCGTGCGGATCTTCCGGCCACCCTCGGCGTTCAGCACGTCTTGCGGTCCCCGCGACGTGCCGACCAGCACCGCGCGGCGGATAGCCTTCGGAACGCTCAGCCCCTGCTTGTCGAGCAACTGGTCCAGCCCCGACAAGTCCTGAACCGGCGTCGGCCCCGCCATGTGGTAAAGCGCCAACATCGAGTGTGTCTTGCCGCCGCCGAAATTCGTTTGCAACTCGACCACCGGATCCCCGCCAGCACCCGCAAGGCGCTTGGCCGCGCCGATTAGCAGCGTGCTCAATCCTTCGGTCAGATAGGTCCGGCTGAAAAACTGCTTCGGATCGCGATACTCGGCCGGCGCGCTGCCCGTATGCACCTTGGCGAGGTCGGCCGCGAACTCGGCCTGCTGGAACTCCCCCGTCGCCACATCCTGGTGCGGCTCGACCACCTCGCGCCACGGCAGCAGGCCCGCCACCGTCTCGACCGAGATTTCCAGCCGCTGGCTTTTGCGCCGCTCCTCGTTGCGCGCCAGTTCGGTGAATTTCGTGCGCAGGATGGTGTCGCGCATCTTGCCGATCTCGGCGGCGACCTCTCCGGCGCTGATCGCTTCCATCAGGCGGCGCATGCTGTCCAGCGCGCGCTCGGCATCGTCATAGGTGAACGGCTCGTTGTGCGAGAGCTTGTTGCGCACATCCAGCAGCTCGGACACATAGGACCGCTCCGGGTGCCCGAGGACCGTGGCGAACGCCTCCTTCCAGAAGGCCATCATGGTCTTGAGCAAGCCCTGCTGGTCCCAGCCCACATTCCCGGTCGAGTTCGGGCGCAACCCCTGAACGCGCTGGACCACCTCAAGCTGCCAATGCCCCTTGATCGCGGTTTCCAGCCGCTTCTCGACAAAGGGGATCAGCGCCGTCGGGATCAGTTCCATCCCCTCGAATACATATTGCCGCGTGCTTTTGGCCATGTTCTGGCTCCCCTCAGAATCCCATACGGATCTGGCGATCCCCGCTTGTGTCGTGAATGCCCGCAGCCGCCTTCGTCAGTTCGGCCCAGTCGGCGATCAGGGCGTTGTAGGCCGTGGCCTCCTTCGCATCCTTCCGCTTGTTCGCGCTGATGTCGTAAAGGCAATAGGCTAGGTCTTTCACCGCCTCGGCCTGGCTGCCGATCTTTTTCAGCAACACGGCGGCATCGTGCGAGATGCCGTCCCGCTCATGCGCCTTGACGAGGTGCTGGAGGCATTCCCACACCGTCAGGTGGCCGTCGCTCTCCGGCTCCCAATCCTCGGCAAGTTCGTCGCGGGTCAGGATGCGGAGCTTGCCTGCCGCGCTTTCGACGATTCCGGCGTGCTTGACGCTTTCGACCGAAATGCCGCGCGCGCGGGCGAGGTTGTCGGCCACGCCGTAATCCCCCTTGCCGTTGCCGTTCTGCTGGAACCAGGTGATGGCAAAGCGGGACTCAGAATCGAACTCGCCCTCGATGCCGCCGAGATATTCGTCCAGTTCCCGGTTGATCAGTTGCAGCGCGGTCTTGACGCTCATCGGGCTGTCGTCGGATTCCAGCACGGCCCGGTAGCGCGAGAACACGCCCATGCCGGGGCCGATGGCCGATTGCGGCATGTCGGCGGGGGCGATGTTGGCGGCCTGAAGCTCGGCGATGGCCGGGGGCAGTTCGCGCCTCAACGCGCGGATGAACTCGGCCCGGGTGATGACCTCGGCGGAGGCCTCCTTCTTGCGGCAGACAAGCACGACCGAGTTGGCGAGGGCGTTGGTGCCCGCGGCGATCATCCGGTTCGCCATTTCGGTGCGCATCGGCCATGTGCCGACGACGGCATAACCGGCCTCGACCACGGCTTGCAGAAAGGTTGCCCAGCCGGTGGAACTGATGCCTTCTTGGTCTATCTCGCTCTGCTTGAATGCGTAATAGATCGAGGCGGGGAAGGCATCAGACGACTGTTGCGCCATATTTGCGATAGCTTTTCCCATGCCGTCCATGAAAAATGCCTCGGCCGCATCTCTGCCGCCATGCCGATATGGCGTCGCGACGAGTTCCTCAGCCTTGGGGGTTGCTAGCACCCCGAAAATATCTGGATAAACTGGGCGAAGCGCGGGCTTTAGCCAACAGAAGAAAAAGTCCGAAAGATCGGCATAGCCGATATTATCATAGTAAGGTGGATCAGTCGAAATAACCGTCCCAACGGGGTAGTCAACCGTTTGAGCGTCGTGGTTTCGCTCTAGTCCATCTGCACGAGGGCTGAAGCGTTCAATGACTTTGACGATACTGCCAAGGCTTGTTCGGTAATCTCCAGCGGCATCGGCGAATGCATTGTTCTCGCCAAAGTCCCACAGCATCGGGATGGCCTGTCGGCCAAACAAGTTCCGAACTTGTGTCTTCGATGACTCCCAACGGCAAAGTGAGTTTTGAATATCAGACAGGCGGCTAACGCCAAAACCCAGATACACGCTCACCGCCTCGGCATAGGCTTTTGCGCCCTTGCCGCCGTCGCGGAGCGGGGTTTCGTCGGGGGGCATCCCGGCGGCGAGGGCGTCGGCCTGAACCTGCGCCCGCGCCTCATGCACCAGATCGCTGAACGTGTTCAACGCGACAAGCTGGCGGTTGGTGAACAGTTTTCCGAACGTATCAAGTCCGTAATCCACCGTCCAGAAATTGCGCGGATCGCTCGGCAGGGGCGTTTCCGGCGACCATTCCGGCTTGGCGGAAAGCGCCAGTTCGGCATGATCGGCCTTCGGTTCGACATAGGCGCGGCTGCGGTTGCCCTCGGCCACGATGGCAATCAGGGTCTGCCCCATTTGGCCGGCCTTGCCCTTGGCTTTCACATAGTCCGGCGTGATTGCCGTATCCGAGATGATGCAACGGAAGTTGGCTCCACGACCGGCCTTGGTGCCCTCTTTCGCCGCCGCAAGCTCGGCCTTCGTTCCGCCCTGCCGGATGCGATAGCTGATGGTCTTGGCGTGACGGTCCACGACGGGCTCGACCCAAGCCTCGCGTCCGGCCTTGGAACTCAGCAGAAAGCTCGATGCAATCGGCACCTGCACATCCGCGAATGCCGGGTCTGGGCTCGGCACCGTCCGCGCCCAGATCCAGGCGATCACCGTCGCCTTTCCTCCTCCATACTCCTTTGGCAGGTCCACCTGCGGGTAAAGATGCCCGATACGCTCCCACGCCTTCTCGCGCATCCATTCGCCGTAATATTTCACATCCTCGGCCAGCCCCTCGGCGTTGCGATAGAACGACCGTTCCTTGATGCCGGGGTGGATCGGGGGCATGTCCTTGAACTTCGGTGGGATCTCGATCATCGCCTTGCCGATCATCACCGCCACCGGGTTCAGGTCGGACCCATAGGCCGGCAGGCCCAGCCGCTGCGCCTCGAGCGGGATCGACCCGCCGCCCGAGAACGGGTCATAGACCGGCGGCAGCACCCCGCCGCACGAGCGTCGGATTTCCGCCCGCGCGCGTTCCAGCACCTCCTCGTTGGTCGAGTTCTCCCATTTCACCAGGTCCTCGATGATGGCAAACAGCCGCTGCCGCTCGCGCTCCTGATCCTCATGGGTGGGGAACTGGTCGGGGAGGCTGGAGGGATCGTCCACCAGCTGCGCAAACAGCACCGCCCGGCACGCCGCCAACGGCCGCCGCGCCCACCACAGATGCAGGGTGGAGGGGTGCCCATGCCGGATCGACTTCTCCCGAGCCGAGGCGGCGTTGATGGCCTCGAGCGGGATGGCGACTTCGATCAGTTTCTTCTTGTAGGGTTGGGTCATGCGGGCACCTCTGCCCGCTCAAGCAGGCGCTTTAGATTAAACTGGATCGCGGTGTGTTCGAACGCGGGCTCGTGCTCCGACAACGCCCCCCGGACATATCGCGGCTCACGGGCAAAGCCGCTGTCGATCTGGACGATGGCCAGGACGTATTTGCCCGGTTCGTGCAGCGAGGTGATGATCTCCTGCCGGGTCAACATCACCGTGTCGGCGCCGTCGATGCGGCCCTTGACCTCGATGAAGCGCAGATGCCCGGCGCGGGGATCGAGCGAAGCGATGTCGTAGCCGATCTTCTGCGCGGATACGTCGGTGGGCTCGTTGCCCAAGGCGCGCTCGGCCGCCATGACGGCCTCCATCGCGGCAAGTTCGATCGCACGGCGCGCGGCGGGGTCTTCCGCGAAATGGTTCGGCACACCCGGTGAGGTGGGGGTCTGGCGCGCGTCCAGAAGCCCGCGCGGAATGACGACCATGCCGCCCCGCACGCGCGGGGGCTGCGATGAAATGAAACGCTCACGTTCGAGTTGATCCATGCGGCGTTTCTGACGTTCCGCCAGTTCCTCGGCCCGGCGCTGCGCGTTCTGCCAGTTGACCCGCGTCTTCTTGCCGGCCCGCTCCTCTTCCTTCAATTCGAAGGCGCGCGAGTCCCAATAGTTGATTTCCTTCTTCAGCCGCGCGCGGACTTCCCGCTCGACCTTTTCGATCTCGGGCAGGCGTCGCGCCTTGACCTCGGCGACATGGCGCTGGGCAAGCTCCACCGTTGCGAACCGGACAGCCGCTTTTTCCAGTTCGGTGGTCAGCCAGTCTTCAGCCAGGAGGTCGCTGACACTGGCAACCTCCTCGGCCGTGGCTGGTCGAAGGTTGAGGTGCGGCGCAATCCCCGCGTTGATGGTCTGGCCGGTCTTGTCGATAGCGGCGAACTGAAGCCGCTGCGAAATCACATGCGGCTTGCCGGCGCTGGTCACGCGACCGTCCTGGACCGTGTGCTCCAGCAGGAAGATCGCTGACAATGCGTCGCCCGAATCCGTGTCGTCCACAAGGATCGCGCCTTGCCGCATGATCTGCTCATACTGTTCTCGGATCAGGCTGATCACAGCTTCGAGTAGTGGGTGGCCGGGGCAGACGAAGGCGGCAACGGGCTGCTGGTTGATCTTGTCCTTTTCGAAGCAGATGCGCTCATACTGCTTCTGGATCGGTGCCCCGGTGCCGATCTGACGATCACGCTCGCGGATGCGCGCGGGCACATGGGTGATCTCCCAGCGGCCCTCCTCGCGGCGCTTGAGACGACCGCCCAGATGCTGGAACGCTTCGACGAAGAAGCTCTGGATGTGGTGCGGCTGCAGGCGCAACGCTTCTGCGCGCTCCATTTCGAGTCGCAACTCCTCGACCTTCCCCTCCGGCATGGTGTCGTTGGACAGCGCCCGGCGGCGCAACAGTTCCAGCAGATGCCCCTGATCGACGGCGCCATCGACCTGCTGGAAGAGGCGCGCCTTGACGTCTTCCTGCTCGCCATACTGGATGGCTTCGAACAGTAGATCCTTGAGCGCCGTTCCCTCGAACAGCTCGCCAAGTACATCATAGACGCGCCCGCCGAGGGCTTCGCGCGCGGCTTCCAGCTTTTCAAGCAGCCGCGCATAAACCTCGCCCTCGCGCGTGTCGGCCGCGACGAGATTCCAGAGGTGGCAAACCTCGGTCTGGCCGATGCGGTGGATGCGGCCGAACCGCTGCTCGATCTTGTTCGGATTCCACGGCAGGTCGTAGTTCACCATCAGGTGGCCGCGCTGGAGGTTCACGCCCTCGCCGGCCGCGTCGTTGGCGATCAGGACCAGCATGTCCTTGTCCTGCATGAACCGCTCGACAACCTTGCGCCGTTCCTCGCGCGAGACGCCGCCGTGGATCACTTCCACGGCTTGCGTGTTACCGAGCCGAGCCCGCACCTTGTCGAGCAGGTAGTGCAAGGTGTCCTTGGGTTCGGTGAAGATGATCAGCTTGCGGCGATTGCCGGCGGCGTCGATCATGAGGTCGTCGTCAAGAATACGATTGAGCTGGCTCCACTTCGTGTCCACGCCCGAACGCAGCACGCCAAGTGCCATAGACTCCAGGCCCTTCAGCGTCTCAACCTCCAGTGCAAGTTGCTCGACCGTCTCGGCTGTTGTCGCGCCGGTCGAGATCAGATCCTCGAGCTCGTCTATTTCCTCCTGCCCGTATTCCTCCATGTTGCCCAGCATGTCGGTGTTGATAGTCGGCTCGTCGAAACCGGCCCGGCGGCCCTTGGCGGCAAGGCGCGCTTCGCCCAACTCGTTTTCCAGCCGTTCGCGCCGGCGCTTGAGCGACTGGTAGATGGCGGCCGGCGATGAGGCGAGACGCCGCTGCAGGATCTGCAAGGCAAAGCCGACATTGTTGCGCTTCTTCCCGTCTCCCTCGGCGAAGCGCTGCACACGGTTCATCTCGGTGCGAACATATTCGGTGACGGCGGTGTAGAGCGCGGCTTCTCCTTCCGAGAGCTGATACTTGACCGTGCGCGCCCGCCGCTCGGGGAAGAGCGGCCGGCCATCGAACTTGAGCAGTTCCTCCTTGGTCAGCCGCCGCATCATGTCTTCGGTGTCGGCATAGTGGACGCCGTCCCGGAACCTGCCCTCGAACCGATCGCCATCGAGCAGGGCCATGAAGAGCTGGAAATCCTCTTCCTTGCCGTTGTGCGGTGTCGCCGACATGAGCAGCAGATGCCGGCAGACCTGGCCGAGCTTCTGGCCGACCTGATAGCGCCGCGTATATTTGACCTCGCCCCCGAAATAGGTGGCTGACATGCGGTGGGCTTCGTCGCAGATGATCAGGTCCCATTCACGGGCGCTCATGAGCTTCTCCTGAAGCTCCTCGTTGCGCGCCAGCACGTCGAGGCGGACGATCAGCCGATCCCGGTCGCTGAACGGATTGCCTGACCGCGAGTTCTCGATCATGTCACGGGACAGGATGTCGAATTCGAGATTGAACTTCTGGCCGAGTTCGTCCTGCCACTGTTCGACCAAGCTGCCCGGCGCAACGACGAGACAGCGTTCGAGATCGCTGCGGGCGATAAGTTCCTTGATGAGCAGGCCTGCCATGATTGTCTTGCCGGCACCGGGATCGTCGGCGAGCAGGAAGCGAAGCGGCTGCCGCGGCAGCATCTCGCCATAGACCGCCGAAATCTGGTGTGGCAGCGGATCGACGAGGCTCGTGTGGATCGCCAGATACGGGTCGAAAAAATGCGCCAGCTTGATGCGGTTGGCTTCCGTCACCAGGCGCAGCAGGGCACCATCCGCGTCGAACGACCAGGGCCGTCCGTTCTGCTCGACATCAAGACGATGCTCATCGTCTCGATAAAGGACAGCTTCAGCCACCGTGCCGTTGTGGTCGCGATAGACGACGTTGATTGCCTGATCGCCGATCCAGTCCACTGACACGACCTGCACGGGTTGGATCGAGGCAATTCCCCGCACCGATGCGCCGTTCTTGATGTCTTCAAGCCTTGCTGTCATCGGTCAGCACTTCCTTTCGGCACGTTCAAAGTCGAAGCCCCGCCTTCTCCAGGGCGGCCTCCGTCTCCTTACGATTTACTGTCACAATATGCTGCGTATAGGCACTTTGCTTCGCAGCGTCGCCAAGCAAACCAAGCCGTTTCAGCACATAGAAAAGCATCGCGTAGCGGACGGAAAGTGCGCCGTTGCCGCGGTCCAGCCCATAGTCTTTGGCGACGACCTTCTTCTGGCTCTCGGTAAGGGCAGGGTGAGGCCCGATAACTACGTCGAAGTAGTTGTTCCAGAGCCAGTCCTGCTCACCGGCTTCGCCTGGCTCACCCTGCGAGCCGACTTCGAGGATGCGCGGCAACAAGAAGTCCTTGAACTTGTGCTCCAAGTGGCAATAGGCCCGCGCGTGCCAGCGGAAACCGTCATGACCGAAGGCATGCGGCGTGATCCGTCGCCAGATGGGGTCCGGCCGCACCTTGTTCATCGACTGGTAGAGGACATCGATGGACACGCCCTCGCGGATGGCATCGAGAATCTTGCGCAGGACCGTGATGTCGATGTCCCGTTTGGGGGTCAGCGCGACATCGGCGCTGGGAAGCGATGCAATCCACGACTCGCTCGCGGGGACAACGCCTTCGGCGACCGAGCGAAGCTGGGAGAGATAGGCGTAAGGGTCCGGATCGACGAAGCGTAGAACGAATTTCTCGGCGGCGACGTAGCGCTTGGCGCGGGTGTCATATTCGATGTTTCCGGGTGCGCGTTCCTGATAGAGTGTCAGGTCCTTCGACGCCTGAGGGACGGATACGCCAAAGAAATCCTTGATATCAGAACGGTTTATCGACCCCTCCCAGAACAGGCGGAACTCGATGAACTCCAGTCTTTGTTCGACGCCCCAGCGCAATTTTGATCCCTTTGTGGGTTGAGAAACTATACTGTCATTGACGTGCGATGCGTATAGTTCATATATGTGACATCCCAGCCGAGTCAATGAGAGGAGAGGGGGCAGTGGCCGACAGGTACGTTACCAAACATCCGAAGGGTTGGGCAGTGAAAGCCCCTGGAGGCGAAAGGGCGAGCAGCGTTCACGCCACGCAGCGCGCGGCCGAGCAGGCAGCAAAGCAGACGGTTCGCAATCTCGGTGGCGGCGAAGTCCGCATTCAGGGGCGTGATGGTCGCTGGCGGGATTCTGACACCGTGCCGCTGGGCAATGACCCGAACCCGCCCAAGGACAAGAAGCACTAGGACCGAGGCGGCATCGCCACATTTCCAGCTTGGGAGCCCACGATGATCCTGACCGACAACGAGACCAAGGTCGATCTCCTCAACAATGAGGCGATCGCCGCGACGATCATCGAGCTCCTTCGCGATAGGCCGGATCAGCCGGTGACCGTTGGCGTCCATGGCGATTGGGGTGCCGGCAAGTCGAGCGTTCTGGAGATGATCGAGGCCGGTTTCGAGGGCGAAGCGAAGGTCCTGTGCCTCAAATTCAACGGCTGGCGCTTCCAAGGCTTCGAAGACGCCAAGATCGCTCTGATCGAGGGAATCGTTACTGGTTTGGTCGAAAAGCGGCCCGCCCTCACCAAGGCAGGCGAAGAGGTAAAGGCTGTTTTCCGTCGAATCGACTGGCTGAAGGTCGCGAAGAAGGCAGGTGGTCTCGCGTTTACTGCGTTCACCGGTATCCCGACACCAGAGCAAATTCAGGCTATCGTGGGGACGCTCGAAGGAATTCTTGATGATCCAGCAAAACTCGCCACCAAGGAAAATGTCGCAGCCGCCATCGACGGTGTGAAAGACTTGTTGAAGCCGGCCGGTGAAGGCGGATCGACTAACGTGCCCGAAGAGATCAACGCCTTCCGCAAGGCGTTCGACGGTCTCCTCGACAAAGCTGGCGTCGAGCAACTGGTCGTTCTAATCGACGACCTTGATCGCTGCCTTCCCGACACGGCAATCGAGACGCTCGAAGCTGTGCGCCTCTTCGTCTTCACGTCACGCACCGCGTTTGTCGTCGCCGCCGATGAAGCGATGATCGAATATGCGGTGCGCAAACATTTTCCTGACTTGCCTGACACGACTGGGCCGCAGACCTATGCCCGAAACTATCTGGAGAAGCTGATCCAGGTGCCGTTCCGCATTCCGGCTCTCGGTGACACCGAGACACGCATCTATGTGACGCTGCTGCTCGTGGGCGCAGAGCTCGGCGATGTTGATCCGGCCTTCAACAGCCTCATTGACGTCGCCCGCGAGCGGCTGAAGCGGCCATGGACATCTGGCACGCTCGATGCTGCCACCGTTAAGACGGCGCTGGGCGACAAAGCCCCGCGAGCGAACAGCGCTCTGGCACTCAGCGATCAGATCGGGCCGATACTCGCCAGCGGGACCAAGGGGAATCCGCGTCAAATCAAACGATTCCTCAACACACTGGTCTTGAGGCAGCGAACCGCTGAAGCCCGCGGTTTCGGCGATGACGTCAAGCTTCCCGTTCTCGCCAAGCTGATGCTCGCCGAGCGGTTCCTCCCGCGCCTGTTCGACCAGATCGCCGCTGCCGCCGCTACCGCACCGGATGGCAAATGCTCCGATTTGGCGGAACTTGAAGCAACCGCAAACGGCACGGGAAACGACGAGGAAAAGGTGAAACCGGCCAAGGCAGCAACCGGCAAGGGCAATGCGGCGGATAAGGCCGCACCCAAGCCGGTGGCCCCGAAAGCAGCTGACAGTGCGCTGTTGGGCGAGTGGCTTTCGTCGCCCACCATCAAGGACTGGGCCGCGGTGCCAACCAAGATAGGCGACGAGGATCTCCGTCCCTATCTGTTCGTCGCCAAGGACCGTAAGGACTATTTCGGCGCCGCCTCTGTGCTCGGACACCTGGCTACCGTCGTCGAGCAGCTCTTCGGCGGGAAACTCGCGGTCCAGGGTCTCGAAGGCGATCTGAAGCGCCTCGCGTCTCCCGAAGCCGCCAAGGTCTTCGAGGCGGTGCGCGGGCGTATCGTCGGCAGCGACATCTTCGAGACCGAGCCGGCCGGCGTGGACGGCCTAGCCGTCCTCGTCAAAGCTCACCCCACTCTTCAGGGCGATCTCCTCGACTTCCTCGAAGCGCTTCCCCAAGGCCGACTGGGACCGTGGGCGTGCAGAGGATGGGAGAGCGCGCTCAAGGACGTCGAAGCCACGCAGCGATTTAATCGGCTACTCCAGATCTGGGAAAAGGATGGTGGAGCGATGCTCAAAGCTGCGGCCAATGGCGTGTTGCGCACGCGCCAAGGAGTACGCTGATGGGCACGTCCAGCGCTTTCGGCGGCCAGGGCGGCGGCACGCCGCTCGTCCCGAGTTGGCTCGGCAATGAAGGTTCGCCGCCCGCCGCGCCAGACGGAGCCACACCTCCCAACGGCGGCGGCGCGCCACCTGCCCAACCGCCCGCCAGACCACCGGCACCTCCCGAAAGGCCGCCCGTTCCCCCGACGGCGGACCCAACACGCTTCTCGGCGGCCCGTGGCAATTTCTCCCGCTTCGCCGGCTCCGGCGGAGACGATCGCAAAGCCCTCGGCCGAGCCGTATCTCATTATGTCGGATCGTCTTCGGGTGGGGCGCGAACGGCAGCAGCCCGGATGGGGTCGGCGCGCGGCGCCGGCAGCCGCCTCCTCGGCTTCCTGTCGGACGCGGCAAGGCGTGGCGCGACCGAGGCGCTCCGCGCCCTCAATCTCGGCGCGCTCGCCGGCCGGCCGATCGAGGAGATATTCCTGGGGCTGGCCGACTATGTGTGCCCGGACGGCGGCACCATCGACGAAGGCATCGCCAGGGAGGCGTTCGTCGAGACGATTGCCGACCTGGCTGGCGCGGGGATAACTGACCTCGACAGCCTAACTCCCGACCAGATGCAGACTGTCTTCGAGCTCTATGCGACGAACGCGATCGAGGCCCGGCTCTGCAACGACATCGGTTTGAAGGCGGTGAGCCTGCCCTCCGACAGCCGCCAAGCGGCGCGGGTCCAGGCGCAGTTGAACGATTTCATCCGGCGTGCCGTCGCCGACGCTCTGACGACGGCACGCGCGGCCGTCGCCGCACTGACGCCCGATCGCGTACTCACCTTCGTCGGCGGCATCTACGAGCAGGCGTTCGGCATCCTGCAAATCATGGGCGACGCCGAAGCGGAGGGAGCATGAGACGACACGTCATCATTGGTCGCTACGGTCTGGGCGACCGCAGCCGGTTGTCACTCGGCGACGGCGAGATCGAAACCCGCCTCGACCTGGTCGTGGGCGAACGCACGCTCGATCACGGGATCGGCCATGCGCTGGGCGATCTGGTTCGGCTCGGCCTCTATCCAACCGAGATGGGCGTGGACGTCTTGGTTCTCGCCGCCCACGTTCACGTCGCCGACACTCGCGTGTCGCGCGATAGCGAGTCCCAGGACGGCTGGACACGGGAACTTCGCCTGATCGTGCCAGTTTCCGATCCCGATCGATGGACGTCGGCGGCGCCGACGTTTGAGAGGATGCTGAATTTCTTGACCGGAGATCGCTGGTCGCTCGGGTTCCGGGCGCGGCCCCGTCGTTTCGCGCGAGTCGTGCCGACGGTGCCTGGCAGGCTCATCGGTCCACCCTTCAATGATTTGGCGCTCTTTTCCGGCGGACTCGACAGCTTGATCGGCGCCATCGACGCGCTCGAAGCCGGCCGCACGCCGCTCCTCATCAGTCATGCCGGCGAGGGCGCGACGAGCGACGCCCAGACCACGATCTTCGATGCGTTGAAGGCGCACTATCCGGCCAATGCTTTCCAACGCTTGCGGCTTTGGATGGCCTTCCCCGACGGCTTCATCCGTGGAACCACCGCTGAGAACACCACGCGCGGTCGTTCCTTCCTCTTCTTCGCCTTGGGCGTGTTCGCAGGCAGCGGGCTCGACGGTCCGTTCACGCTGAATGTGCCCGAGAACGGCCTGATCGCGGTCAATGTGCCGCTCGATCCTCTCCGCCTCGGCGCGCTGAGTACGCGGACCACGCACCCGTTCTACATCGCCCGCTGGAACGACGCGCTCACCGCTCTGGGCATCGCGGGCTGCATCGAGAATCCCTATTGGGACAAGACGAAGGGCGAGATGGTGGCCGCATGCGCCAACGGGGCGCTGTTGACGCGCCTTACGCCGACGTCCTTGTCTTGCGCGTCTCCCACCAAGGGACGCTGGCAGGGGCTCGGCACGCAGCATTGCGGATATTGCCTGCCATGCCTGATCCGCCGCGCCGCGCTTCTCAAAGGACTTGGTCCCGGCGCCGACTCGACCGTCTACACGCTCGACGACCTGGCCGCCCGCATTCTCGACACGCGCCAATCCGAGGGCGTACAGGTCCGGTCCTTTCAACTCGCGATCGAGCGGCTCCGCGCCAGGCCCGCCTTGGCACCCATCCTCATTCACAAACCCGGCCCGCTCTTCGATGAGTGTCCGACTCGCCAAGTGTCGCTGGCCGACGTCTATCGCCGTGGCCTCGAGGAAGTGGGCGCTCTGTTGACTGGGGTGAGGACACAGCCCGGATGAGCGATGAGGTCCCTCTCGGCGGCGTCGATTTCCACTGCCATCTCGATCTCTATCCCGACTTCGAAGCCGCGATCGCGAAAGCGGAAGCGGCGCGAGTTTACACGCTGACCGTCACCACCACACCGAAGGCTTGGCCGCGCAATCACCAGCTGACGCGCGCCACGCGCTATGTGCGCGCCGCACTCGGTTTACACCCGCAACTCGTGGCGGAACGGGCCGGTGAACTGGCACTGTGGGAACGGCACCTGCCGGAGACGCGCTATGTCGGCGAGGTCGGTCTCGACGCCGGTCCTCGATTCTACAAATCGCTCGACGCTCAGAAGCATGTGTTTCGCGCGGTCCTTGAACGATGTGCCGAGGCCGGTGGCAAGATCCTCACCGTACACAGCGTCCGCAGCGTACCGGCGGTGCTCGAAATGATCGAGCGCCATCTCCCGCAAGACCGGGGAGCCGTCGTTTTGCACTGGTTCACCGGAACCAAGGCCGAGGCCCGGCGTGCTGCGGCCCTCGGTTGCTATTTCTCTATCAACGCCGAGATGATGCGTTCGGATCGCGGCCGTGCGCTTGTCGCCGAGTTGCCCTTGGATCGGATCTTGACCGAAACGGATGGACCTTTCACCCAGATCGACGGTCGGCCTGCCGCGCCGGCCGATGCGCCGAAAGCGGTCATAGCAATCGCACACGCACGCAAATTAGATCCAAGCGTGATTGATAGGGCAATCCAGTCCAACCTGAAATCGCTGCTACGATAGGCTATAGCCAAGAAGCAGCCTATGATCGCCGAGAGATTCCACCTCTGGAACGGGACGGGATGAGGACAGGACAGGTTGCCTCGGGCTATTTATATCCACGAATAGCAGAGCTTGCTTCCCAGGCTGAAACAGCGCTAGGTCAGATGTTTGTCTGGCCTCGTTCCGATAGCAGCGCCAGAAGGGTCGGATTGATGTAGAGGTTTTCCCGCCCGACCCTTACTTCTTCCAGCAGTCCTTCAGAGACCATCGCCTTCAGGTGCGCTGCCGCTGTCTGGCGTTTGGCGACGCCGGAATCGACGAGATTGCTGATCCGGCAATAGGGGTTTGCAGCAGAGCATCGAGAACGTAGCCG
>NZ_JFGS01000032.1 GCF_000740775.1 Haematobacter missouriensis
GCCGATACCGCAGCCGCCATCGGACGGCTGATCTAGGGAGGATTACGAATGGCACTCATCACACTCAGGCAGCTTCTCGACCACGCCGCGGAACGCGGCTACGGCGTGCCGGCCTTCAACATCAACAACATGGAGCAGGGCCTCGCCATCATGGAGGCGGCCCGCGCGGTGGACGCGCCGGTCATCATCCAGGCGAGCCGGGGCGCGCGCAGTTACGCCAACGATATCATGCTGGCCAAGATGATCGAGGCGCTGGCCGAGATCTATCCCGAGATCCCGCTCTGCATGCATCAGGACCATGGGAACAACGAGGCGACCTGTCTCACCGCGATCCGTCACGGTTTTACCTCCGTCATGATGGACGGCTCGCTGAAGGCGGATGCCAAGACGCCTGCCGACTACGACTACAACGTGACCATCACGGAGCGCGTCTCCCGCATGGCGCATTGGGTCGGCGCCAGTGTCGAAGGAGAGCTGGGCGTGCTCGGCTCGCTGGAGACAGGCGAGGGGGAGGCAGAGGACGGGCATGGCGTGGAGGGCAAGATAGACCACGCGCTGCTGCTGACCGACCCCGATCAGGCCGTGGACTTCGTTGCCCGGACCGGGGTGGATGCGCTGGCCATCGCCTGCGGCACCAGCCACGGGGCCTACAAGTTCTCCCGCAAGCCGGATGGTGACATCCTCGCCATGAAGGTGATCGAGGAAATCCATTCCCGCCTTCCGAACACGCATCTGGTGATGCACGGCTCTTCCAGTGTGCCGCAGGAACTGCAGGACATCATCAACGAGAACGGCGGCGAAATGCCCCAGACCTTCGGTGTGCCGGTCGAGGAGATCGTGCGGGGCATCCGTCACGGGGTGAGGAAAGTCAACATCGACACCGACTGCCGCATGGCGATGACGTCGGAGTTCCGCCGCATCGCAAAGACGAACCCGCGCGAGTTCGATCCGCGCAAATTCCTGAAGCCCGCCATGGACAGCATGGCGAAGCTCTGCCGCGACCGTTTCGAAGCCTTCGGCACTGCCGGAAACGCCTCGAAGATCAAGGTCATTCCGATGGACGAGATGGCCCGGCGTTACGCCTCGGGCGCGCTCTCATCCAGCAATTCCACCGCCAAGGCTGCCTGAGGAGGGCCGTGCCATGACAGAGATGAAGGAAATCAAGGGCAAGGAACGCTACAAGGCGGGTGTGCTCAAATACGCGCAAATGGGGTACTGGGACGGTGACTACGTGCCCAAGGATACCGACCTGCTGGCCCTGTTCCGCATCACTCCGCAAGAGGGAGTGGATCCGATCGAGGCCGCCGCTGCTGTCGCCGGCGAAAGCTCAACCGCCACTTGGACCGTCGTCTGGACCGACCGGCTGACGGCCTGCGACCAGTATCGCGCCAAGGCCTACAAGGTTGAACCGGTTCCGGGCCGTCCGGGGGAGTTCTTCTGCTACGTGGCCTATGACCTTATCCTGTTCGAGGAAGGCTCCATCGCGAACCTCACCGCCTCGATCATCGGTAACGTCTTCAGCTTCAAGCCGTTGAAGGCCGCGCGGCTGGAGGACATGCGCCTGCCGATCGCCTATGTGAAGACCTACAAGGGTCCGCCGACCGGCATCGTGGTGGAGCGCGAGCGCCTGGACAAGTTCGGCCGCCCCCTGTTGGGTGCTACGACGAAGCCCAAGCTCGGCCTGTCGGGAAAGAACTACGGCCGGGTGGTCTATGAGGGCCTGAAGGGCGGGCTCGACTTCATGAAGGATGACGAGAACATCAACTCGCAGCCCTTCATGCACTGGCGCGACCGGTTCCTCTACTGCATGGAGGCAGTGAACAAGGCGCAAGCGGAGACTGGAGAGGTCAAGGGCCACTACCTCAACATCACTGCCGGCACGATGGAGGAGATGTATCGCCGGGCGGAGTTCGCCAAGCAGCTCGGCTCCGTCATCGTCATGATCGACCTGATCATCGGCTACACGGCGATCCAGTCGATCTCCGAATGGTGCCGTCAGAACGACATGATCCTGCACCTCCACCGCGCGGGCCACGGCACCTACACGCGCCAGAAGGGTCACGGCATCTCCTTCCGCGTGATCGCGAAATGGATGCGGCTGGCAGGCGTGGACCATATCCACGCAGGCACCGCGGTCGGCAAGCTGGAAGGCGATCCGCCCACCGTGCAGGGCTACTACAATGTCTGCCGTGAGATGCATAACCCGGTCGATCTGGAGCGCGGCATCTATTTCGAGCAGGACTGGGCCGACCTCAAGAAGGTGATGCCCGTGGCCTCCGGCGGTATTCACGCCGGCCAGATGCACCAGCTCATCGACCTGTTCGGCGAGGATGTGGTGCTTCAGTTCGGCGGCGGCACCATCGGTCACCCGATGGGCATCCAGGCGGGAGCGACAGCGAACCGCGTGGCGCTGGAGGCGATGATCCAGGCCAGGAACGAAGGTGTGGACATCAAGACCGAAGGCCCGGAAGTGCTCCGCAAGGCCGCCAAGTGGTGCAAACCGCTGGAAGCCGCGCTCGATACCTGGGGCAACATCAGCTTCAACTACACCTCCACCGACACGTCGGACTTCGTTCCGACCGCCGGGGTGAGCTGACGGCGCCTGACGCCCCTTACCTGGGGGCGCAGCGGAAACGGGCGGGATGTCCCGCCGCCATCGCAATACCTCAAAGGAGGCCAGGATGCGTATCACTCAAGGCTGCTTTTCTTTCCTGCCCGACCTGACGGACGAGCAGATCACTGCACAGGTGGAATATTGCCTGTCCAAGGGCTGGGCCATCGGTGTTGAATATACGGATGAGCCACACCCCCGGAACACCTTCTGGGAGATGTGGGGCAACCCGATGTTCGACCTGCGGGATGCCAAGGGCGTGATGATGGAACTGGAGGATTGCCGCAAGGCATTCCCCGACAGCTACATCCGCCTGAACGCTTTCGACAGCACACGCGGGTTCGAGACGGTCACGATGAGCTTCATCGTCAACCGTCCGAAGGTCGAGCCGAGGATCCGCATGGTGCGGACCGAGGTGGACGGCCGGTCCATCCGCTACACCCATGAGGTCGTCCGCTAAGGGTAGCCTCTGCGTTCCCCCGGCTTCTTTCCCTGGTCATCCCCTCCGGCCGGGGGAACGCCCGATCCCTGCCAAACGGAGCAATCACCATGAACGCCGACACGCCGCTGACTGTCGATCTTGCCGCCGAATACGAAAGCTCCGGTGTCCGCGAAGTGCTGGATGAGCTGGACCGTGAGCTGATCGGCCTCGCACCGGTGAAGGAGCGCATCCGGGAAACGGCGGCGCTGCTGCTGGTGGACCGTGCACGCCGCCAGATGGGGTTGAGCCAGGAAACGCCGACGCTGCACATGTCCTTCACCGGCAATCCCGGGACGGGCAAGACCACCGTGGCGATGAAGATGGCGGGGCTGCTGCATCGGCTGGGATATGTGCGCAAGGGACACCTCGTCTCCGTGACACGGGACGATCTTGTGGGCCAGTACATCGGCCATACCGCGCCCAAGACCAAGGAAGTGCTGAAGAAGGCAATGGGCGGCGTGCTGTTCATCGACGAGGCCTATTACCTCTACCGCCCGGACAACGAGCGCGACTACGGGCAGGAGGCGATCGAGATCCTGCTGCAGGTGATGGAGAACAACCGAGACGATCTCGTCGTTATCCTCGCGGGGTATGCCGACCGGATGGACAGGTTCTTCCAGTCGAACCCGGGCTTCCGCTCGCGCATCGCGCATCATATCGAATTCCCGGACTACACCGACGGAGAACTGCACCGCATCGCCGACCACATGCTTGAGGATCAGAACTACACTCTGACGGATGAGGCGTCGCAGGTTCTGACCGACTATATCTCCCTTCGGCGCCAGCAACCGCATTTTGCCAATGCCCGCTCCATTCGCAACGCGCTGGACCGCGCGCGACTCCGACAGGCCAACCGGCTGTTCACCACATCCACAGGACCGGTGGATGCAGCAACCCTGAGCCGGATCGAGGCAGAGGACATCAACGTCAGCCGCGTCTTCAGCGGCGGGCTCAAGATCGGGACGGGGACATGAGCACGTTCGACAGACGCATCCGTATCGCGCCCTCCATCCTCTCCGCCGATTTCGCAGATTTCGGGCGGGAATGCGAGGCGATAGAGGCAGAAGGTGCCGACTGGGTCCATGTCGATGTGATGGATGGGCATTTCGTGCCGAACCTGACCTTCGGACCGCAGCTTTGCACGGCGATCCGGCCCCATATCCGGGGCGTCATGGATGTCCACCTGATGATCGCTCCGGTTGATAACTATATCGACGCTTTCGCGGCGGCGGGGGCGGACATCCTGACCGCGCATCTGGAAGCGGGTCCGCATATCCATCGCACCTTGCAGGCCATCCGGGGCGCTGGAATGCGACCGGGACTCGCGCTCAATCCGGGCACTCCGGTAGAGGCGGCTGCCTCCTTGCTCGACATGGTCGAGCTGGTCTGCGTGATGACCGTCAATCCCGGCTTCGGCGGCCAGAAATTCATCGCGAGCCAGGTCGATCAGGTGCGCAGGCTCCGCGCGCTGATCGGTGACCGCCCCGTGCATATCGAGATCGACGGCGGCGTGACACCCGAGACGGCCCCGGTTGTCGCCGCGGCTGGCGCGGATGTGCTGGTCGCGGGATCGGCGGTGTTCAAAGGCGGATCGGTGGCCGATCCTGCCCCCTACGGCAACAACATCCGCGCCATACGCGCCGCTGCCGAAGCGGCGGTTCCGCGCAGAAGGGAGGAAGCTCATGCCTGAACATCGCTGGCCGCGTGCGCTCATTTTCGACGTGGATGGCACGCTGGCGGAAACGGAGGCTCTGCACCTTGCCGCGTTCAACGAAACCTTCGCCGCCCGTGGCCTGTCGTGGAACTGGTCCCGCGATCAGTATCGTGACCTGCTGACGACAACCGGTGGCAAGGAGCGCATTTCCCGCTTTCTGGAGGAGATCGGCGAGACGCCGGAAGACTGGCCCGTGGCCGCGCTTCACGCAGAAAAGACACGCAGGTTCGGCCTTCTTCTTGCTCAGGGCATACCGCTTCGTCCCGGGATCGCCGCACTTGTCGCGGAAGCGCGTGCGGCGGGTTGCCTGCTGGGTGTGGCAACCACCACGACGCCCGCGAATGTGGAGGCCCTTTGCCGTGCGGGCTTTGGCGTGGGCGCGGGGGATGTGTTCGACGCCGTGGCGGCAGGCGACATGGTGCGCGACAAGAAACCTGCGCCCGATGTCTATCGTCTCGCTCTCTCCATGCTCGGCGTTGCGGCGGGGGAGGCGGTGGCTTTCGAGGATTCGCGCAACGGCGTTCTGTCGGCGCGCGAGGCGGGCATTCCCGTAATTCTCTCGCAAGGGGTGTTCACGCAGGGAGAGGCTGCGGAAAATCCAACGTTGCAGCTGTCCTGCTTCTCTGATCTGGGTGGGTTGACCGGCCTTAGAACAAGGCTCGGCAAAAGAACCTGGGTGGCCGCATGATTGTTGTCTTCGACCTCGACGGAACGCTGATCGACAGTGCTGCTGACATCCATGCCGCCGTGAACCATGTGCTTGCGGAAAACGGCGTGCCGCCGCTGCCGCTGACGTCGGTGCGCAGCTTCATCGGTGAGGGGACGCGCGTCCTCATGCAGCGGGTGATCGCCGCGGTGGGCGCCGATCCGGCGCTGCTGGAGCCGTGGCACACGTCTTTCCTTGCGGAATACGAGCGCAATCCCGCCGTCCGCACCACCGTGTTTCCCGGAGTCAGGGAAGCGCTTGCTCAACTGCGCGACCGGGGCGCACGGCTGGGTCTTTGCACCAACAAGCCCGCGCGCGCGACGGGGCTGCTGCTCGAAGCGCTCGATCTCGCGGTATTCGATCAGGTGACGGCGGGGGATACACTGGCCGAACGCAAGCCATCCCCGCTTCCCGTTCTCCACACGATCAACGTGCTCGGTGGCGGCGAGGCGGTGTTCATCGGCGACAGCGAGATAGACGCTCGCGCGGCGGAAGCGGGCAGGATCCCGTTCGGTATCTTCACGGGAGGCTACGCGCGCGAGGATCTGGACATGTTCCCCTCCCGCTTCCACTTCTCCGACTGGGCCGATCTTCCCGCGCTCATCAATCCTGCGTTTGTCGATCCTGCAGCGTCGCCCGCCTGAGCGGCGCACGGTCTATTCGTAAGGATCGGCGACGGTTGTCTGTCCGGCGCTCAGGGCCCGCTCTCAGCGGGCCCGCGCTCTTAGGGGGGTAGGACTCTTTTCCCACTGGACCCTGCGCTCGGCTCCGGGAATGGTGCGCCGTCAAGCAGGGAGGGGCCGATGACGAGCGGATTGGTGACAGGGGGCGTGGGCGGAATCTGCGCGGCGCTGCTTCTTTTCGGCAGCCCGGCCGCAGCGCTGGACCTCGCAGTTGTCACTTCACAGAATGCGGGCAAGGTCACCATACTCGACCTGCAGAGCGGTGCCGCCCGGAGCACGCTGGACGTGCCGGGAGACCCGGTTTCCGTCGCGGTGGACGGTCGCAATGCCCGCGCCTTTGTCGTGGCGGTGAAGTCCCGCATGCTGCACGTCATCGGGCTGGACGGGCGGGAGATCATGCGCCACCCCCTGCCCGGGGCGCCCTTCGGCATCGCCTATGATCCGATCTCGCGCCACGTTTTCGTCACCGACTGGGAAGGACATGCGCATGAGGTGGAACCGGCCACCGGGACGGTCGTGCGGAGCTTTGAAACCGGCGCCAATCCCTCCGGCATCGCCGTATCTGACGACGGGCGCCTGCTCGCCGTGACTGACCGCGATTCCGACGCGCTGAGTCTGTTCGACCTCGGCTCGGGTGCGGTGGTGGAGCGGGTATCCGTAGGGCATCATCCCTTCGGTGTCACATTGCGGGAGGGGCGGGCCTATGTGGCCGACGTGCTCGACAACAGTGTGACGGTCGTCGATCTGGGGCGCCGCACGGTGGTGGGCAAGGTGGAAACGGGCGAGCGGCCGTATGCCGTCGCCTTTGCCGCCGGCCGGGGTTTTGTGACGGATCAGTATGGTGGCACGCTCACCGTCTTTGACCCGGGAACGCTGGCGGTGACCGGTCAGGTGACGGTGGGGGACTATCCCGAGGGGATTTCCGTGGCGGCCGACGGGCGCACGCTTTTCGTCGCCAACTGGCTCAGTGACAGCGTGATGCGCATCGACGGTGAGACGCTGACGGTGGAGCAGGAGATTGCCATGCCGCCCGGCCCCCGCGCCTTCGGTTCCTTCATCGCCGATACGAACTGATCTCAGAACCTCGCGGGGGAGAGCGCGGCCACGGTGGCCGCGTCGAGTTCCGATGCCGTCCCTCCCACAAGATCGGCGGCGAGGCGGCTGGCGGCGGGGCTGGTCTGAAAGCCATAACCGCCTTGTCCTGCCTGCCAGAAGAAATCGGGCACCCGCGGGTCGAATCCGATGACCAGCACCCTGTCCGGTGCAAAGGTCCGCAGTCCCGCCCAGCTTGACTCGACCCGCGTCACGGGAGTGGTCACCATTTCCTCGTAGCGCGCCAGCCCCTCGGCCAGCACCATGTCATCGGGATAGGCGTCATGCGGTTCAGCCGGGTCTTCATCGGCGGGCGAAACGATGAGCTTGCCTGCATCGGGTTTAGCATACCATGTCTCGCCCGCGCCGAAGATCATCGGCCACCCGCTGACGTCATGGCCGCCGGGCGCGGGAATGCGCGCCATGGAGCGGCGATAGGGCGTGAAGCCGAGCGGAGTGACACCCGCCAGCGCCGCCACCCTGTCCACCCAGGCCCCGGCCGCGTTGACAAGGATTCGCCCCGACCAGCCCCGCGCGCCCGACTGCACGTCCCAGCCGCCACCGGAGCGCCTGCGGATCGTGTCCACCGGAGCGCTTGTGACGATCAGCGCGCCGTTCCCCCGCGCCTCCCGCGCAAAGGCCTGCACGAGCCGGTCGGTGTCTATGTCGCGCGCCCCGTCGCCAACCGCGACATGCGCGACCGTTTCAGGGTTCAGGACAGGAACACGGGTGCGGGCTTCCTCAAGCGTGACCGGGAAAAGATGCATCTGTGCGGCATCTGCGCGAAACAAGTCTTCCTCTCCCGCACGTCCGACGATCATCACGCCCCGGGGCGTGGTCAGCTCCCGTGCCGGGTCGAAGTGGTAATCCTTGCTCGCCCGGTTCAGCGCCACTACAGCCGGAGCGCCATAACCCTCCTCATAGAGCGCTGCGGACCGGCCGGAGGCGTGATAGGCCAGATGCGGCTCCGCCTCCAGCACGATGACCCGCCCCAGATATGAAAGCCGCGCCGCAGCCGAGATGCCGGCGATCCCGCCGCCGATGATAAGGAAATCGCTGTCCATTCGTATGTCATGCCATGACGAGGCAGGCCGGGAAAGGGGTCAGGTGAGCCTGGTGCCCGTCTGCTCCAGCGCGTCCCTCGGCTTCCTTCCGCGTGATGAGGTCGCGGCCCGGAAGCCCCGCCATGCAGATGCTCTCCCTTGCAAGAAAAATCATGGTGGCCGCTGGGGATCCTGGGAATTGGCCGGAGTCGTTTCAGCAGTTTTCGCCCATCGTTCCCCGCGGAGCCAGGGCTCGCGGAGTTCTCCGCCGCCGCGGCAGGCATTCCGCGGGCGAGAGGCGCCTCCCGCCAGACGGTGAGGCATCTCGGCCAGATAGGCCCGGAACGGACCGTCCTCCGCATCGAACCCCGAACGCGCGGAGATATCGGAGTGGAGCCGGCTCAGATGCGATGATACCGCTTCCAGCAGCCGCGTTTTTGAGGGGAGAAGGTAAGCAGCCGCTTGTCACACCCGCGCGTTACGCAATGGCCCCAAGGCAATGGACATCTCGCGTACGACTTGCTTCCGCATGGCCGTTTCCCCGGCATCCAGAATTCGTTCTCTCGCAGTGTTCTGCCCGCGGTTCAGCGAAATTGCTCCACTTGACACAATTTTCTGGGCAGCACAGTCAAAACGTGGCCGTTTTCAATACCATGTGATAGGATCGCGTCCGTTGGCCCGACCCGGCATCGGGCGGGGCCCCCGTGCCGGAAAGGGCCCGTATGATCAAGAGACTTGTCATTGCCGTCATCCTGCTTGCCATCATCGTAGGCGGCCTTGTTGGGTTCAATCTGTTCCGCTCCAAGATGATCGCGGATTTCTTTGCAAACCGTCAGGTGCCGCCCGCTGCTGTTGCCGTTTATGAGGTGAAGCCGGTCACATGGTCGCCGGTTATTGAGGCGATCGGGACGGCCAACGCGTCGCAGGGCGTCCAACTGACGGTTGAGGCCGCGGGCATCGTGCGGGAGATTCTGTTCACCGCCAATGACAAGGTGTCGCATGGGAGTACGCTTCTCCGGCTGGACAGCCGTGTTCGTGCCGCAGATGTGGAGGCGGCGCGCACGCAGGTCGACCTGACCAATCAGACCCTCGCGCGAAATCAGGAGCTTCAGAGCCGCGGTGTCGCTACGAGCGCCTCGCTGGAAGAAGCCCAAGCCTCCGCTCGCGCGGCAGAGGCACAGCTTGCCTCCGCCATCGCCCTGCTGGATCAGACCAATGTCGATGCGCCCTTCTCCGGCATGATCGGGATCCCCCGTGTGGATCTGGGCCAGTATCTCGCGCCGGGCACCGAGGTCGCGACCCTTCAGGATCTGGAGACGATGCGCGTCGATTTCACGGTACCGGAGCAGCGTCTTCGGGAACTCGCCATCAATCAGCATCTCGATGTCTGGGCAGGTGGCATGACGGAAGGGTTGCCGGGGCAGGTGACGGGTATCGATCCGCGCGTCGATCCGCAGAGCAGGCTCGTTTCCGTGCGCGGATCGGTAGCCAATCCGGGCCAGCAACTGACGCCGGGGCAGTTCGTCCGTATCGCCGTCGCGTTGCCGCAGGAAACGGGTGTGATCGCGGTTCCGCTGACTTCCGTGGTCTCAAGCCTATACGGTGACTACGTGTATCTCGTGCAGCCCAAACAGGACAACGCGCAGCAGCTGGAGGTTCGCCAGTCTTTCGTGACGATCGGACGCCGCTCCGGCCCCGTCGCGGAAATCGTTTCGGGCGTGAAGGATGGGGATCGCGTGGTGACGTCGGGGCAGAACCGGCTGAGCAACGGCCAGCCCGCAGAGATCAACAATGCCATCAATCCCGCGGTTCAGGAAACCGAGGCTTATATCCGCTCCGGCAGCGTGGGTCGTAACCCGGTGGACAGCGACGCCACCGAAGCTGGTACCGAAGCGGGGCAGGCGGCTCCAGCGTCGGGAAACGGTCCGAACGGAAACGGTGGTAGCAGCACCGCCGGCACGGGTACCCCGAGCACGGGCGCACAAGGCCCGGCGGCTGATCGCGATGGAGCGGCAGGCGGTGGATCGGCAGGCGGTGGAGCAACAGGCGGCGGGACGTCAGGCCAATGAGCTTCTCTGACATCTTCATCCGCCGCCCCGTCCTGTCCACAGTTCTTGGGGCGCTCATCATTCTGTTGGGTATTCAGGGGCTGTTTTCGCTTCAGGTGCGAGAGTATCCGGAGGTCGATGAGACGGTGATCACCGTTACGACCACGTATCCCGGCGCCTCCGCCGATCTGATGCAGGGCTTTATCACCGCGCCCATTGCCCGGTCCGTCGCCACGACGGAGAATATCGACTACGTGAGTTCGAGGTCGTTGCCATCCACCTCCATCGTGACGGTGAACATGCGGCTCGGCTCGGACCCCGACGCGGCGTTGACGGAAGTCATGTCGAAGGTGCAGGAGGTGCGTAGCCAACTGCCCGCGGAGGCCGAGGATCCCACGATCGTCAAGGGCACCGGGATGCAGTTCGCGACGATGTATTTCGCGCTCCAGAATCCCAACATGACCTCTGAACAGGTCACCGAGTATATCGAACGTGTGATACGGCCGCGCATGTCCACCATCCCCGGTGTGGCGGAAGTGGATGTGTTGGGCGCGTCCGAATACTCCATGCGAATCTGGATCGACCCGGTCCTCATGGCTGGACATCAGCTCACCGCTGCCGATGTCTATCAAGCGATTACCACGTCGAACTTCCTCGCTGCGCCGGGCAGGACGCGGAATGACCTCGTCGCCTATCCCATCACCATGCAGTCCACGCTGCAGACGCCCGAAACCTTCGGTGCTCTGCCGGTGAAGGCGGAGGGCGATGACGTGGTGCGGCTTCGCGACATCGCGCGGGTGGAGCTTGCCGCCGCCTCCACCGATACCATCGTGAACTTCAACGGCGAGCCGGGGACGTTCATCGGCGTGTTCCCGACGCCGTCCGCCAACCCGCTGACCGTGTCTTCCGCCGTGCTGAAGGAACTGCCCGCGATCCACAACACCCTGCCCAGCGGCATGACCATGACGCTCATGTATGATGCGACGGAGCAGATCTCCGCCTCCATCGAGGAGGTGTTCAAGACCATTCTGGAGGCGGTGGCCATCGTGGTGGTGGTCATCCTGCTGTTCCTGGGCTCCTTCCGCTCGGTGCTGATGCCGATCGTGACCATTCCGCTGTCGCTGATCGGGGTGCTGTTCATCCTCTACGTGCTGGGCTTCTCCATCAACCTGCTGTCACTTCTGGCCATGGTGCTCGCCATCGGACTGGTGGTGGATGACGCGATCGTGGTGGTGGAGAACATCCATCGCCAT
This sequence comes from Haematobacter missouriensis, assembly GCF_000740775.1. GTDB lineage: Bacteria > Pseudomonadota > Alphaproteobacteria > Rhodobacterales > Rhodobacteraceae > Haematobacter > Haematobacter missouriensis. Next base: position 11,632 of record NZ_JFGS01000032.1, read on the forward strand.
ATCGAGGAAGGGTTGAGCCCGATGCAGGCTTCCTTCAAAGGAATGCAGGAAATCATCGGGCCCATCGTCGCCATGACGATCACGCTGGCCGCAGTGTTCGCACCGCTGGCTTTCACCGGAGGGTTGACCGGCGCGCTGTTCCGGGAATTCGCCCTGACGCTTGCAGGCGCAGTGATGATCTCTGGATTGATCGCCCTCACCATCACGCCGATGATGTCGGCGCGGCTGCTGAAGAAGGGGGAGGCAAGCCGCTTCCAGAAATTCGTCGATACCACCTTCGAGAAGCTGGCCGACCGCTATGAGCGGCTTGTGCGGGGGTCGCTGAGATACCGGCCGATCACGCTGCTGATGGTGATCGTTCTGGTGGCGCTGATGGGCTTCCTATTCACACGCACCTCTTCCGAACTGGCGCCGGAGGAGGATCAGGGCGCGCTCTTTTCGATCATCAACGGCCCGTCCAACGCGACGGTCGATTACACGGCGGCCTACGTCAACCAGATGCGGGATCTGACAAAGGACCTGCCGGAGCTGAAGGCCAACTTCTCCATTGTCGGTTTCGGAGGTGGTACCAATTCCGCCATCGCGCTCTGGGCGTTCAAGGACTGGGCCGACAGGGACCGCGGTCAGGCGGAGATCCAGCAGGATCTTCAGGCGCGCATCGCTCCTGTCACCGGGGTGGAGGCCTTCGTCTTTGCGCCGCCGACGCTGCCGGGGACGGGGGGCGGGCTGCCGATCTCCATGGTGCTGCAATCGACGGGCCCATCCTCAAACGTCTATGAACTGGCGGAGGAAGTGCGGCTGAAGGCGCAGGCGTCAGGCCAGTTCATCGTGGTGCAGAACTCGCTTGCCTACACGCAGACGCAGGTGACCATCACCATTGACCGGGATCGCGCGGCGGCGATGAACGTGCCCGCCCAGACCATCGGTCAGACGCTGACGCTGCTGGTCGGCGGCAACAAGATCAGCCAGTTCGACCGCGATTCCAACAGTTACGACGTCATCATGCAGGTCCCGGATATCTACCGCGACAACCCGGAACGGTTGGGCGATTTCTTCATTCGCGCGACGACGGGGGACATGGTGCCCCTGTCCGCGCTGGTGGACATCAAGACCAACGTCTCGCCGACCGCCATCGAACAGTTCAACCAGCTGAACTCGGCCACGATCTCTGCCCTGCCTCTCCCCGGGGTTTCCACCGGAGACGGGTTGCAGACCATCGTCGGGCTCGCGCAGGATCTGCTGCCCGAAGGGTTCTTCATCGACTATTCCGGCCAGTCGCGGCTCGAGGTGACGGAGGGAAATACCATTCTCATCGCCTTCGGGGCGGCTGTCATCGTGATCTACCTTGTGCTGGCCGCGCAGTTCGAAAGCTTCCGTGATCCGTTCATCATCATGATGTCCGTGCCGTTGTCGATCTTTGGCGCCATCGTGCCGCTGAACCTCGGGGCTTCCACGCTGAACATCTATACGCAGGTGGGGCTGATTACGCTTGTCGGGCTTATTACCAAGCACGGCATCCTGCTGGTGGAGTTCGCCAACCAGCAGCGGCGTGAGCATAACCTGAGCCGGGAGGAGGGGATCATCCTATCTGCCCGTGTGCGTCTCCGCCCGATTCTCATGACGACGGCGGCTATGGCATTGGGTGTGGTGCCACTCATCACGGCAGCTGGGGCGGGTGCGGCTGCGCGCTACTCCATGGGGCTGGTGATCTTTACCGGGCTGATGGTTGGTTCTGCCTTCACCCTCTTCGTGGTGCCGATGTTCTACAGCTATATCGCCGAGAAGGAGCTGCCGCCCGAGCCGGAGAAACCCGATCCTGAGGCGATGGCAGCCACACCCGAGGCCCGTTGATTCGCTCGGGAAAGGGGGCCGCATGGCGAACGATCTCAGGCCTTGAGCTGGCGGTCACGGATTGGTGGGGGTCCCGGCGCTTCCACCGCGAACTCCTGGGTTTCTCGGTCGTCCGCAAGCGGCCGGAGGAGGAGTTCAGCTATCCGCGCCTCGGGGCCGCCGATCATCATGATAGATGAGATCGGCAAGGGCCGGACCTTCGACGCGGGGCAGTGGCCATGGCAGGCGCCGCTCGGCAGAGGCATATACCTGCAGATTGGTGTGGCCCGGATCGCTCCGTTGCTGGGCGCTTTGGAGGAAGACGGTCTCTCCCTATACCTGCCGGTGGAAGAGCGATGGTATCGGATGGGCGCGGGGAGGTCGGCAACCGGCAGTTCATCATTGCCGAGCCTGACGGATATCTCTTGCTCGTCCACGAGCGCCTTGGCCGTCGTCCGGCCTGACCGCTGTTGCAAACGGCCTGACCTGCGCTGCGACTTTGATGGCATTGACCGACAGGCATGCGGAGCGACAGGGTCAAATCGACAGTGACGCGATGGTGGAGGAGGCCGAGCCTTACCGCTGCGCTGCCACCCGCACCGAACCCCCATTCAGAACGCCGCGCAAGGGTAGAGCAGAGCCGCCGGACACCGGGAGGAAGGCGGACCCCCTGAATGCGCACCACGCGTGAGACGTCAGTCTTCCCCGGGGCCCTCCCGGCAGGCGATGATCGACGGAGGGCCGCCGACCATCGCCATTGCCCGATCAGCTCGGGATTTTGGCCTGAATGCCCTCGACGTAGAAGTTCAGCCCGTGGAGCATGCCGTCATCCGGCACTTCGCCCTCCTTAAGCCAGACCGAGCCGTCCTGCTTGTTCAGCGGGCCGGTGAAGGGGTGATACTCGCCCTTCGCGATCTTGTCCTTCAGTGCGAGCGCCTCGGCCTTCACCTCGGCCGGAACGGCATCGGTGATCTCGCCGATCCCGACCGCTCCGCTGCCGATGCCTTCCCAGTTCTGGGCCGTCTCCCACTTTCCGTCGAGCAGAAGCTGAACACGCTCGATATAATAGGGGGCCCAGTTGTCGATGATGGACGAAATCCGCGGCTTTGGCGCATAGGCAGACATGTCGGAAGCCTGACCGAAGGAGAAGATGCCTGCCTCCTGCGCCTTGGCCTGCGGCGCGGTGGAATCGGTATGCTGGAGCAGCACATCGACCCCCTCGGCGATCAGCGCGGCGGCGGCGTCTGCCTCCTTCGCGGGGTCGAACCAGGTGTAGGCCCAGACCACCTTGATCTCCACGTCCGGGTTCACCTTCTTCGCGTGGATGAAGGAGGCATTGATGCCCTGGATCACTTCGGGGATCGGGAAGGAGCCGATGTAGCCGATCTTGTTGGATTTTGTCATCCGCCCGGCAAGCGTGCCCATGATCGCCCGGCCCTCGTAGAAGCGGGCATCATAGGTGGCAAGGTTGGGTCCGGTCTTGTAGCCCGTCGCATGCTCGAACTTCACCTTCGGGAACTTGGCGGCAACATTCACCGTGGCGTCCATGAAGCCGAAGGAGGTGGTGAAGATGAGCTGATTGCCGGCAAGCGCGAGCTGCGTGATCGCGCGTTCCGCATCGGCGCCTTCCGGCACATTCTCGATGACGCTGGTGACAACGCGGCCCCCGAAATGCGCCTCCATCTCCTTGCGGGCCTGATCGTGCTGATAGGTCCAGCCGCCATCACCAGGAACGCCGACGTAGATGAAGCCGACTTTCACCGGAGCCTGCGCCAGCGCCATGCGACCCATGCCCCCCGCCGCCAGGGCAAGAACGGCACCGCCGGCCAGAAGTTCGCGTCTGTTCATTCAAGTTTCTCCCGTTGAATGGAATTGGCCTCAGGACGAGGCATGGAATACCCGGCCGAGCGATCCGGGCGCGCCCCGCGCCCTCCGCCCGCCCGATATGAGGACGAGGACGATGATGGTGATGACGTAGGGTGCCATCGAAAGATATTGTACCGGAATGTTCACCCCCCGCGCCTGAAGGTTCAACTGCAATACGGTGACGCCGCCAAAGAGATAGGCGCCGAGAACCGCGCGCCATGGCCGCCAGGAGGCAAAGACGACGATGGCAAGGGCGATCCATCCTGCGCCGGCTGTCATCCCCTCTGTCCACTGCGGCACCCGCACCAGGCTGAGGTAGCCTCCACCCAGCCCGGCACAGGCTCCGCCGAACAGGATGGCGAGGAACCGGATACGGAGCACGCGATAGCCCAGCGCATGGGCAGCGTCGTGATTTTCCCCCACGGCGCGAAGCACCAACCCGCCGCGCGTCCGCGTCAGCCACCACCAGACCGCAAGGGTAAGAAGCAGCGAGCCATAGACCCAGATGTCGTGACGGAAGAGCATCGGCCCCAGCACCGGCAGATCCGAAAGGGGGCCGAGGTCGAGCTTAGGCGTGCTCACCGGGCGCATGCTGCTGTAGCTCTGCCCGATGAGTGCGGAAAGCCCCAGCCCGAAGAGCGTAAGCGCAAGACCCGTCGCAACCTGATTGGACAGCAGGAACAGCACCAGCACAGCGAAAAGCGCAGCGAGCATCGCCCCGCCCAGAGCTGCCCCGAGCATACCCAGCACAGGGTTTGTCGTATGGATCGTGGTGGCGAAGCCGCAGACCGCGCCACAGATCATCATCCCTTCTACTCCGAGGTTCAGAACGCCCGCGCGCTCGACCACCAGTTCACCGATCGCGGCAAAGAGGATGGGGGTCGAGGCGACCATCAGCATGGCGACCAGCGTCGGAATGTCGAAACCGGCAATGACCATCACGCGGTCTCCTTCGCGATGCGGATGCGATAATTTGGAAGCACGTCCAGCGCGAGCAGGAAGAACAGCAGCATCCCCTGAAATGCCTGTATGGCCGAGGCCGGAAGGCCCAACGTGGATTGCGCGATCTCTCCGCCGATATAGGTCAGCGCGAGCAGGAACCCGGCGAGCACGATACCCACCGGGTGCAGGCGGCCCAGAAATGCCACGATGATCGCCGTGAAGCCATAACCGGTGGCGAAGTCGGGCGATAAGGTGCCGGAAGGGCCGGATACCTCGAACATGCCGGCCAACCCTGCCAGCGCCCCCGAGATACCGAGACAAAGCACCACAAGCCTGTCAGGGCTTACCCCGGCGAAGCGCGCGGCCCGTGGCGCCAGACCCGCCACGCGGATACGGAAGCCCAGGATATGCTTGGACAGGATCACCCATGTCGCGATCACCGCCAGAGCTGCCGCGATGACACCCCAGTGGATGCCGGTCCCGTCCCACAGTTCTGAGTTGGCAGCGGGCGGATACTGCTGGAGGTTGCGGCTGCCCGGAAAGCCGTAGCCCTGCGGGTTCTTCAGCGGGCCGAAAGCCACCCAGGACAGGATGTGGCCCGCCACATAGACCAGCATGAGCGAGACAAGGATTTCCGAAGTGCCGAAACGGGTCTTCAGCACCGCCGGTATCATTGCCCAGAGGAACCCTCCCAATGCTGCAGCAACGACCATCAGCGGGAAGATGTACCACCCCTCCGCCGGGTAGAATGCCAGAGCGACAGCGGCCCCGCAGATCGCGCCGATAATATATTGCCCCTCGGCCCCGATGTTCCAGATGCCAGCCCTGAAGCCCAGCGAGAGGCCGGTTGCGATGAGAATGAGCGGCGCCGCCTTTACAAAAAGCTGGGGGCGGTAGTACCAGGCGTTCTCTGAAAAAAGCGGATCCCAGAAGATCGTGCGGATCGCCATAAAGGGATCCTTGCCCAGCAGCGCAAACAGCAGCCCTCCGAATATTATCGTCAGCACCACGGCGAGGAGGGGCGTCGCAAGTGCCCATAGACGCGAAGGCGTCCCGCGCTTCTCAAGCCGGATCATGCAAGACCTCGCTCGCGTCGGGATCGGCGGGGCGCATGCCATGTGCGCCACCCATCATCAGCCCGATTTCTTCGATCGTCAGGCCCTGCGTCGGCCGCGGCTCCGAAAGGCGTCCCTCGTTCAGCGCCGCGAAGCGGTCGGCGATTTCCATGAGTTCATCCAGATCCTGACTGATTACCACGAGTGCCGCGCCCCCGGCCGCCAGGTCGATCAGTGACTGACGGATGGCCGCTGCTGCCGCCGCATCCACGCCCCATGTGGGTTGGTTGACGATGAGGGCGCGGGGCGATTGAAGCACCTCCCGCCCGATGACGAACTTCTGCAGGTTGCCGCCTGACAGGGCGCGGGCTGCTGTTTCCGTTCCCGGTGTCCGCACATCGAAATCACCGATGATCCTGGCTGCAAAACTGCGGGTGCGACTCCAGTCGATAAAACCGTTGCGCAGCAGGTTCTCCCGTGTGCTGCCGGTGAGCAGGGCGTTTTCGGTCAGGCTCATCTCGGGCACGGCGGCATGGCCCAGCCGCTCCTCCGGGGCGGACAACAGGCCGCGCGCCCGCCGCTCTTCCGGCCCCATCGCGCCGATCGGCATGCTCTCGAGCAGCACGGATTGCCCCGCCGATCGCGCCTCACCCGAAAGTGCCGCCAGCAACTCGTCCTGACCGTTTCCCGCCACACCGCCGATGCCGAGGATTTCCCCTTCGCGCACCGTGAATGTCACGCCGCGGAGGGTGGTGCCGAAGGCCGCCTGTGAGGACAGCGTAAGGTCCCGTACCTCCAGCACCGGCTTCCCGGGAGAGAGCGCGGGGCGGCTCGGGGTGTGTAGAGTGGTGCCCACCATCATCTCTGCCAGTTCGCGCGCGCTCCGCTCCGCCGGGGCGCATTCGCCCACCACCTTGCCCAGTCGCAGGATGGTGGCAGAGTCGCAGAGCGAGCGGATCTCCTCCAGCTTATGGGAAATGTAGAGAATCGACGTGCCTTCTCCCGACAGCTGGCGCAAGGTGCGGAACAGGATCTCCACCTCCTGCGGGGTCAGGACGGAGGTCGGCTCGTCCATGATGAGCAGCTTGGGATCCTGGAGGAGGCAGCGGATGATCTCGACCCTCTGGCGTTCTCCGGCGGAGAGATCGCCGACCAGACGCGCCGGGTCGAGCGGCAGACCGTAGGTTTCGCTGACCTCCCGGATCCGGGATGAAAGCGTGCGCATCGGCGGGGGGTTCTCCATCCCCAACGCCACGTTCTCCGCCACAGTCAGCGCCTCGAACAGAGAGAAATGCTGGAAGACCATGGCAACGCCACGGCTCCGCGCCTCCCGAGGTTCGGCGGGCGTATAGGGCTGACCGGCAAGGGTCATCCGCCCGCTGTCTGGCCGCACGAGGCCGTAGATCATCTTGACCAGCGTCGATTTGCCTGCGCCGTTCTCCCCCAGCAAGGCGTGAACTTCACCCGCATCCACCGCAAAGGAGACATTGCTGTTCGCCACCACGCCGGGATAGGCCTTGGTCACGCCTTCCACCCGAAGCAATGGCTTGGCTCCGCCAGCCGCGGCTTTGCTGTGTTCCCCGTTCATGCCCCAGTCACCAGGCGCTTTCCTTTTTTCGTGGATTGGCTTGCTTGTGCAGGCTTTAGTAGCTGTGCGGCAACGCCGACGGCAATGGCTTGTGGATGTTTGCCAAGCGTTGGATCGCCTATCGGGCAGGCAATGGCGTCAATTTGCGCAGCCGCGTGCCCCAGCTTGGCCAGGCGAGACCGGAAACGCGCCCATTTCGTCTCGGACCCAATAAGGCCGCAGCGCGAAAACCCGTGCAGAAGCAAGGCATGGCAGAGTGCGAAGTCAATCTCGTGGGAAAAGGTGAGGATCAGGTGTTCTGCATCTTTTGGCGCGTGTCTGACCAGCCGTGCCGGCTCCGCGGCGATGAGCCCGCGTACCCCGTTGGGCAGGCTCTCGGGCATTCGGCTCTCGCAGGTGTCGATGAGCGTGATGTCGAAGTCTGGCAGCGGGGCCAGAACCGCAGCAATGGCCCTTCCGACATGACCGGCACCCCAGATCCATGTGGCGCGGGGTTCTGCCGCAAGCGGTTCGATCAACCAGCCCTGGCTGAATGTTGGGCGCGGCAGCGTTCCCGCCCTGCGCGCATGGGCAAGGCTCCGGCGGAGCGCCAGCGGCATCTCAGCCTCTCCCTCCACCCGGCGCGCAAAGCCCGGCAGCGAGTGGGGCAACTCGGCAAGGCGTGCCGCCGTCCAGACTTCCGTGACGAGGGTCACCGCCCCGCCGCAGCATTGTCCCAGCGCCGGGCCGAGCGGCAGGCGCTGCACCGCGCTCTCCGTTCCTCTGGCGATCTGTTCCCGGGCGGCGGCGATCGCCCGCCACTCCAGAGCGCCCCCGCCGATGGTGCCGCAGATGCCGTCGGTCCAGACCAGCATTGCCGTGCCCGCTTCCCGCGGGGCGGAGCCTTGCACCTCCGCGACGACGATCCGCGCGACGGGGCCGTGGGTTTCAGCGAACGTGGCAAGAAGGCTGCGATCGAAGCTCATTCCCGGCGCCTCCGTTGCTGTGTTGCAGAGGGCGACCCGGGGTCTTGCGCCGTCTTGCTCTCAACCGTCACCGAGGGGGCGGTTCTTTTCAGCGCTCCGGGTCGGGGGTCGCGGGGGGCGTCCCCCGCGC
>NZ_JFGS01000033.1 GCF_000740775.1 Haematobacter missouriensis
GAGGCATGCGCGCTCCGGGTCATGGCTGCCTCCGCTGCCGGGCGATGGCCGAGAGGATCCGCTCCGGCGTCGCGGGGGCGTGCAGGTCGGGATAGGCAGAGCCGTCCCCGCAGGCCGCGATGGCGTCTGACAGGGCCATCAGCGCCGATATGCCATGCATGAAGGGCGGCTCCCCCACCGCCTTGGAGCGGTAGATCGTATCCTCCCGGTTCCGGCCCTTTTCCCACAGATGCACGTTGAAGCTGCGCGGCCGATCGGAGCAGGCGGGGATCTTGTAGGTGGAGGGCGCATGGGTGCGGAGCCGCCCCTTGTCGTCCCACACCAGCTCTTCCGTCGTGAGCCATCCCGCGCCCTGCACGTAACCGCCCTCCACCTGACCGATATCCAGCGCGGGGTTCAGCGACGCGCCCGCATCGTGGAGGATGTCTGCCCGCAGGATCCGGTTCTCTCCGGTCAGCGTGTCGATGACCACTTCGGTGACGGAGGCGCCATAGGCGAAGTAGAAGAACGGCCGTCCCACGCCGCGCAGCCTGTCCCACGTGATCTTCGGTGTGGCGTAGAACCCGGTGGAGGACAGGCTCACCCGGTGCTGGTAGCAAAGTGCTGCCGCCTCGGCGAAGCTGTAGCTTTCGCCCGCCACCTCGACCCGTCCGTCGGCAAAGCGCACCTTTTCCGGCGTCGTCTGGTGGCTTTCGGCCAGATGGGCGGCCATCCGCTCCCTGATCGTGTCGGCCGCGGCCTTTGCCGCCATGCCGTTCAGATCCGAGCCGGAGGAGGCCGCCGTGGCCGAGGTATTGGGCACCTTGCCTGTATCGGTCGCGGTGATCTTCACCCGGTCGGCCTCCACCCCGAAGGAGGCCGCCGTGACCTGCGCCACCTTCTGGAACAAGCCCTGTCCCATCTCCGTGCCGCCGTGGTTCAGGTGGATCGAGCCGTCCGAATAGACATGCACCAGCGCGCCCGCCTGATTGAGATGCGTGAGCGTGAAGGAGATGCCGAACTTGACCGGCGTCAGCGCGATGCCGCGCTTGAGCACCGGACTCGTCCGGTTCCACGCGCGTATCGCATCACGCCGGGCGGCGTAGTCCGCCATCTGTTCCAGTTCGGCGACCATCTCGTGCAGGACGAAATCCTCGACCGGCATGTGGTAGGGCGTCGTCTGCAGCCCGTCCGGATCGACACGGACCCGCTCGACCGTATGGTCGCCGGAAGTCACACGGTCCTCCGGGATCTCGGGGTCGGGCGTTTCGGGCGCCGGTTCCCCGATGATGACGGGATGTGCGTCGGGCCGGGCGGGCGCGTAGAAGTTGAGCTTTCTGACCTCCAGCGGATCGCGCCCCACGGCATGGGCGATGTGGTCGAGCACGCGCTCGATCCCCAGCATGCCCTGCGGACCGCCGAAACCGCGATAGGCCGTGGCGCTCTGCATGTTGGTTTTCAGCCGGTGCGAGGTGATCCGGGCGGCAGGCAGGTAGTAGGCATTGTCGGCATGCAGCATGGCTCGGTCCGCCACCGCGAGCGTCAGATCCTGGCTCCAGCCCGCGCGCGTGTACTGGTCGAAAGCGATGCCGAGGATCCGCCCCTCGCCGTCGATGCCAACCCGGTAGTCGATGCGGAAATCGTGCCGCTTGCCGGTGACCGTCATGTCGTCATCCCGGTCGTAGCGCATCTTGCAGGGCCGTCCTGTCGCCCGCGCCATCAGCGCACAGGCCACGGCCAGATGGTTTCCCTGACTTTCCTTGCCGCCGAAACCGCCGCCCATGCGGCGCACCTCCACCCGCACGGCATTCATGGGCAGGTCAAGCGCCTCCGCCACTTTGTGCTGGATCTCTGTCGGGTGCTGGGTGGAGGAATGGACGATCATGTCCCCCCCTTCCTGCGGCAGCACGAGCGCGGCTTGCCCTTCGAGATAGAAGTGCTCCTGCCCGCCCATCTCGATCCGGCCTGTCACCACGCGGGGTGCGGCGGCAATGGCGGCTTCGGCCTCGCCCTTGGTCCAGGTCACCGGTCCCTGTTCGAACCGGCTGCTGGCGGCAAGTGCTGCCTCCACGCTGAGGATGGGCTCCTCTTCCGCATAGGTCACGCGGGCCAGTCTTGCGGCCTGACGCGCCGCGCGGTGGCTCGTGGCGGCAACGATGAACAGCGGATGGCCGACATAGCGCACGACGCCATCTGCGATCAGCGGCTCGTCATGCGCGCCGGGAGAGACGTCGGGGATCGGATGGAGATCCTCCGGTCCCATCACCGCCACCACGCCCTGCGCTGCGCGCACCGGTGCAAGATCAAGGGATGTCACACGCCCCCGCGCAACCGTGGACAGGCCGAACGCCAGCGACAGCGTGTTGGCGGGCACGGGGATGTCATCCACGTAGCGGGCCTTGCCGCTGACATGCAGGGGCGCCGCGTCATGGGGGAGGGGTTTTGCCACGCTCATGGCTGCACCTCCAGAATGTTCACCGGCGCGCCCGCAAGATCGTGGAAGTAGCGTGTGAGCATGTTGCCCGCCGTCTCCAGCCGGTAGGCGGCGGAGGCCCGCATGTCGGTCAGCGGCGTGAAATCTTCGGTCAAGGCCGGTATCGCGCGGGCGATGGTGGCCTCCGTCCAAGGCTGGCCGATGAGCAGTCTCTCCACGCCGGAGGCGCGTTTCGGGATGCCCGCCATGCCGCCGAATGCGATCCGCGCCGCGGTGACTGTGCCATCCTCCACCGTGACGTTGAAACAGCCGCAGACCGCTGAGATATCCTGATCGAAGCGCTTGGAAAGCTTGTAGCAGCGCAGCCGGTCGGGCTGGAGGGGGGCGGGCCGGCGGGGAATGGACACCGCCTCCACGAACTCTCCGGGGCGGCGATCCTGCTTGCGGTAGTCGAGGAAGAACGCCTCCAGCGGCAGCGTCCGCCGCTCCTCTCCCCGTCGCAGGTGGAGCGTCGCGCCAAGCGCGATCAGTGCGGGCGGCCCGTCGCCGATGGGGGAGCCGTTGGCGATATTGCCGCCGATCGTGCCCGCGTTGCGAATCTGGGTGCTGGCGAAGCGCCGGATCATCTCGCCGAGGCTGGGGTGGAACGGGGCAATCGCGGTTCCGAAGGCGGAGATGGTGACGCCCGCGCCTATGCGGATCTCCTCCTCCCCGATCTCGATGCGCTTCATATCGGCGATTCCGGCAAGGAATGCGACGGGCGCAGGATCGCGCAGGTCCTTCGTGACCCAGAGCCCCACATCCGTGGCCCCGGCGATCAGGACGGCTTCCGGGTGTTCCAGGTACCACGTGGCGAGCGCATCGCTGCTGCGGGGCATGAAAACATCCTCTCCGCCGACGGCCTGCGCGACATCTTGCGCGGGGTCATGCATCCAGCCGGGCACGGGCGCGCTTTCGGCGGCCTCCGCCGCACGCACGATCGGTGCATAGCCGGTGCAGCGGCAGAGGTTGCCCGCAAGCACCGTGTCATGGTCGCGCCGGCCGTTCAGATGCGCGACGGCCATGGAAACGATGAAACCGGGCGTGCAGAAGCCGCACTGGCTGCCGTGTTTCTCCACCATCGCGGTCTGGACGGGATGCGGCTCGCCCGCAGGACCGGCGATGCCTTCGACGGTGCGGACGGCCTTGCCGTGAAGCTGCGGCAGAAACAGGATGCAGGCGTTGAGCGCGCGCGCGCCGTCCTCATCGGCGACCATCACCGTGCAGGCGCCGCAATCGCCCTCGTTACAGCCTTCCTTGGTTCCGGTAAGGCCGCGCTCATCGCGCAGCCAGTCGAGAAGGGTCCGGGTCGGCGGTTCGCCCGCAACCCTGACCGGCGTTCCGTTCAGCAGAAACGCGATCTCCATTGAATATGACCTGCCGCTTTACTCCCTGAAGCGTCTGGTGCCCCGTCCGATGCGGCGTAAGAGGGGCGCGCGTTCTTGAGGTCGAGGTAAGCGCAGCCCCTCCCGCTTGGCAACAGATATCTACGCCCGGCACTTGCAGGAGCGGTGTCCCGCGCCGGGAATGTGATCGCAATGCTCATAAAATGTCGCCGGGTGAAGGAATTGGCCCTTTCCGCGTGCGATTGACGTTCGGCAGCAGAGGCGGAGGCCTCGGATGGCGCTCCCGTTCTATTTCTGCTCCTGTCCATTCATCGTGTCCAGCTTGCCCTGCCTTGCCTTGCCGGGCGGAGGTGGAGGACGCCGCGCGCGCCTCCTTTCCCTACCTCGGTTTTGCCGAAATTCCGGAACCTCCGGCGCTTGCCTCGCGGGGCGGGGTGTCGACCTGAGGCGGCAATGTCCCTCCCCCCGGGAGGTGCAGGAGCAGCCGTTCTGGCCCGCCGCCGCGGTGCCCGCGTTCGAAGTCAGCGACCTTCGAAATCAGCGACCCGGCCGCCATGCTCCGCCGGGTGCGGCCGCGGCTATTCCGGTACTCGCCGACGAGAAGCTGCCGAACCATGATCGGGTTTGTGTGCAAGCCCAACCTTTGCAACCGGATCGAACTGCCTGAGCGACGTCAGTAAGTGGAAATCTCGATCAGATTGCCGTCCGGGTCGCGGAGATAGACGGAGCGGATCGGTCCTTCTGCCCCCGTCCGCTCCACGGGTCCTTCCTCCACCGGGGTGCCTGTCCGGGCGAGATGGCGGATGACTTCGTCCAGCGGCTCTGCGCTGATGAAGCACAGATCGCCGGAGCCGGGGGTCGGGTGCCTGGCTTTCGGGTCGATCTCCTTGCCCCGCTGATGGAGGTTGATCTTCTGCCGGCCAAAGGCAAGGGCCCTGCGCCCCGCGCCGAAGGTCACGGCCTCCATCCCCAGCACGCGGGTATAGAAATCCACCGTCGCTTCAACGGAGGCGACGGTCAGCACGAGATGATCCAGACGCTCGATCCGCATGCCGGAACGCTAGATGCGCAACGGAATTCTGTCCAGCACTTTGCTCCCCGCACGGGAGGGCGTAAGCTCCCGCCCATGACCGCTCCCCGATTCATCCATCTCCGCGTCCATTCCGAATATTCGCTCCTCGAAGGGGCGGTGCCTGTGAAGAAGCTGGTGAAGCTCTGCGTGGAGGCAGGGATGCCCGCCGTTGCGCTGACCGACACGAACAGCATGTTCGGCGCGCTGGAGTTTTCCACCCTGGCCAGCGGCGCAGGCGTGCAGCCCATCGTCGGCTGTCAGGTGTCCGTGCTGACTGGAGCGGCTGCGCCCGGCCAGAAGGCCCGCCGCGCCGCGCCGGTCGTGCTGCTGGCGCAGAACGAGGCAGGGTACCGGAACCTGATGAAGCTCTCCTCCTGTCTCTATCTGGATGCGGGGGGGGAGCTGCCGTCCGTCACCGTGGAGGAGTTGGCAACCCATGCCGAGGGGCTGATCTGCCTGACCGGCGGGCCGGAGGGTGCGGTCGGCCAGCATCTGATCGCCGGTCACCGCGACAAGGCCGAGGTGCTGCTGGAGCAACTGGCCCGGATCTATCCCGACCGCCTTTACGTGGAGATCCAGCGCCATCCGGGAGAGGGGGGGACCCCCGCGCTGGCAGAGCGAGCAACGGAGCAGGGCTTTGTGGAGATGGCCTATGCCATGGGCCTGCCGCTCGTCGCCACCAACGATGTCTATTTCCCCAAGACCGAGATGTATGAGGCCCACGACGCGATGATCTGCATCGCGGAGGGCGCCTATGTCGATCAGCAGGAACCGCGCCGGCGGCTGACCCCCCAGCATTACTTCAAGTCCGAGGCGGAGATGGTCACGCTCTTCGCCGATCTGCCGGAGGCGGTGGAGAACACGGTGGAGATCGCCCGCCGCTGCGCCTTCAAGGTGAAGAAGCACCCGCCCATCCTGCCGCGCTTTGCCGATGACGAGGTGGAGGAACTGCGCCGTCAGGCATGGAACGGTCTGCGAGAGCGGCTGGCCGTGATCCCGCATTCCGCGAGTGTCGCGGAATATGAGGCGCGGCTGACCTTCGAGCTCGGCATCATCGAGCAGATGGGGTTTCCAGGCTATTTCCTGATCGTGGCCGATTTCATCAAATGGGCCAAGCAGCGCGATATCCCGGTGGGTCCGGGCCGGGGCTCGGGCGCGGGGTCGCTGGTGGCCTATGCGCTGACCATCACCGATCTTGACCCCCTGCGCTACAGTCTGCTGTTCGAACGCTTCCTGAACCCGGAACGGGTTTCGATGCCGGACTTCGACATCGACTTCTGCATGGACCGGCGGGAGGAAGTCATCCGCTACGTTCAGGAGAAATACGGCCGTGACAAGGTGGGCCAGATCATCACCTTCGGCGCGCTGCTGTCGAAGGCCGCGGTGCGCGACGTGGGACGCGTGCTCCAGATGCCTTACGGGCAGGTGGACCGTCTTTCCAAGATGATCCCGGTGGAGGGGGTGAAGCCCGTCTCCATCGCCAAGGCGCTGGCGGATGAGCCCCGCCTGCGCGAAGCCGCACGGGCGGAGGAGGTGGTGGCCCGTCTGCTGGGCTATGCCGAGCAGATCGAAGGGCTTCTGCGCAACGCCTCCACCCACGCCGCGGGCGTGGTGATCGGGGACAGGCCGCTTGACGCGCTGGTGCCGCTCTATCAGGATCCGCGGTCCGACATGCCCGCTACCCAGTTCAACATGAAGTGGGTGGAGGCGGCGGGTCTGGTGAAGTTCGACTTCCTCGGACTGAAGACGCTGACCGTGATCCAGAACGCCATCGACCTGATCCTTTCAGGCGGGGGTGAGCTGCACCGCTCCGCCGACGGGCGGGCGCTTTACGTGCCGAAGGAGGGGGCCGCGAACGACATCGGGCATATCCCGCTCGACGATGTTCCGACCTATGAGCTTTACGCCTCCGCCAAGACCGTCGCGGTGTTCCAGGTGGAAAGCTCCGGCATGATGGATGCGCTGCGGCGCATGAAACCCACCTGCATCGAGGATATCGTGGCGCTCGTCGCGCTATACCGTCCCGGTCCGATGGAGAACATTCCCACCTATTGCGAGGTGAAGAACGGCCTCCGGCCCATAGAGTCGATCCACCCCTCCATCGACCATATCCTGGCCGAGACGCAGGGCATCATCGTCTATCAGGAACAGGTGATGCAGATCGCGCAGGTGATGGCGGGCTACAGCCTGGGCGGCGCCGACCTGCTCCGCCGCGCCATGGGCAAGAAGATCGCCGAGGAGATGGCGAAGGAACGTCCCAAGTTCGTCAACGGTGCCATGGCGAACGGCGTGGACATCAAGAAAGCGGGGGAGGTCTTTGACCTCCTGGAAAAATTCGCCAACTACGGCTTCAACAAGTCGCACGCCGCGGCCTATGCCGTGGTGAGCTACCAGACCGCCTGGCTCAAGGCGAACCATCCCGTGGAGTTCATGGCCGCCGTCATGAATTGCGATATCCATCTGACGGACAAGCTGAACGTCTACAAGCGCGAGGTGGACCGGCTGGGAATAGAGACGGTGCCGCCTTGCGTGAACCGCTCGCTCGCCACCTTCAGCGTGAAGGATGGGCGCGTTGTCTATGCACTGGGTGCGCTGAAGAATGTGGGCGTGGAGGCGATGCGCGCCATCGTGGAGGCACGGGGCGACAAACCGTTCCGCGACCTGTTCGATGTCGCACGCCGGGTGGACCTGAAACGGATCGGCAAGCGTCCGCTCGAGATGCTTGCGCGGGCAGGGGCCTTCGACACGCTGGACCGCAACCGGCGCCGGGTGTTCGATAGCCTTGATGCGCTGGTCGCCTGGTCTGCCGCCGTGCATGAGGCACGCATCTCGGCACAGGTGTCGCTGTTTGGCGAGGCGGGCGACGACCTGCCGGAGCCGCGGCTCGTGAACTGCGACGACTGGCTGCCGGTGGAGCGGCTGGCGGAGGAGCATCAGGCCATCGGCTTCTACCTCTCCGGCCACCCGCTGGACGACTACATGCCCGCTCTGAAACGCAAGGGTGTCCTGACGCTGGAGGCCCTGACCCGGCAGGCCGAACGCGGGCCGACCGTGGCGAAGCTTGCGGGTTCCGTTTCCTCCCGGCAGGAAAGGAAATCGGCCAAGGGGAACCGTTTCGCCTTCGTGCAGCTTTCGGATCCGACAGGACTATACGAGGTGACTGTGTTTTCGGAGACGTTGGAGGCGACGCGGCAGTTTCTGGAGCCGGGATCGGCGGTCGTGCTGACGGTGGAGGCGACGATGGAGGCCGACACCCTGAAACTGCTGGCCCGAGCCGCCGGGCCCGTCGACGGCGTGGTGGCCGATGCGGGAACCTCCGGGCTTCGCATTCATCTGGAGGAAGCGCGCGCCGCGCGGTCCGTCGCCGCGCTGTTCGAGCGGATGGCGGAGCAACGCATCCGCTCCCGCGCGCCCATCGAATTCTGTGTGACGGACCCGGAAACGGGCCGGGAGATCGTCATCCGTCTTGGCGAGGACTATCCGGTGTCGCCTCAGATCAAGGGCGCGATCAAGGCCATCGGGGGGGTGAGCCTTGTCGAGGAAGTCTGAGGGAAGCCGGGTCGGCGCTGAACGGGGCGCAGTGAAGTGATGCGTGCCGTGTTGATCGGTCTGGCCATCGTCGCGCTGGCCATTGTCGTAGCCATCGCTGTGCTGCGCCTGCTGTTTCCCCTGCCCTCGCTCGACGGGCGGACGGTAACGCATGCCGTTCCTCCGTCTGCGGAGACGCCGCTCGGCAGGTTCATCGTCGGAGAGGCGGCCGCCCATGGCAAGGAGAGCGGGATAAGAGCGGTCTTCAGCGGCCCAGACGCCTTTGCGGTGCGGATGGCGCTCGCAGATGCTGCGGTGCAGACGCTCGATGTCCAGTATTACATTTGGGAGAACGACCTGACCGGTACGCTGCTGCTGGACTCGCTTCGGCGGGCGGCGGACCGTGGTGTGCGTGTGCGGCTGCTCGTCGATGACAACGGCGTGCCCGATCTGGACCCGGAACTGGCCGCCCTGAATGCGCTCCCCAACGCGGAAGTGCGGCTTTTCAATCCGTTCACGATCCGCAATCCGCGCTGGCTCGGCTATTTCTACGATTTCGTCCGGGTGAACCGGCGGATGCACAACAAATCTTTCACTGCGGACGGTATCGCCACCATCATCGGTGGGCGGAACGTTGGAGACATCTACTTCGAAAGCGGGCCGGACGCGCATTATCTCGATCTCGACGTGCTTGGGGTAGGGCAGGTGGCGAAAGACGTGTCGGCCGATTTCGATGGCTACTGGGGCAGCGACTCGGCCTATCCGGTGGACCGTCTCGTCGAGGTGCCGGAAGATCCGCGTGCCCTGCTGGATGCCCGGATTGCCGCCGTCCGCAAGGACTCTGCGCATGATGCCTATGTCGCGCGCGTTCACTCCGATCCGGAGGTTAGAGAACTTCTGGATGGAAGCTTCAACGTTGATTGGGTTCCCGTGAAACTGGTCAGCGACGATCCTGCAAAGGGGTTGGGCAAAAATGACCGGAGCGGGCTGATGGCCGTTCGGCTGGGCGAGATACTGGAAACGCCTCGTCATTCCATTGACCTGATCTCCGCCTATTTCGTGCCGGGAAAACAGCTTTCCGGCCAACTCGAGGATTGGGCACGCTCCGGCGTGACGGTGCGGGTTCTCACCAATTCACAGGATGCGACGGATGTTCTGCCCGTGCATTCCGGCTATATCAAGCATCGTAAACAGCTGGCAGAGGCCGGGGTGCGGCTTTACGAACTGAAGTCGGATGCGGGGAGCGACCAACGGCGAGAGACGGAGAATTTCGGCCTCCTCGGCTCCTCCATGACCAGCCTGCACGCCAAGACCTTCACTGTCGATGCGGAGCGGATCTTCATCGGATCGTTCAACTTTGATCCGCGCTCGGCCTATCTGAACACGGAAATGGGGTTTCTGATCGAGAGCGCCGATCTCGCGCGGCGTATGGGCAGCGCTTTTGACTCCCAGATCCCCGATGAGGCCTACAGCGTGGCTCTGGAGAATGACCGGATCGTTTGGCTCGATCCCGTGCCGGGTGGCGAGCCTGTCACACACCTGACGGAACCGAACACCACATGGCTTTCCCGGGCCACGGTCCGGTTCCTGAGTTGGCTGCCGATCGACTGGTTGCTCTAGGCTCGAGCCGCGTTCTTCTGACAGCAAAGGGATGATGCGGGGTTCTTCTTGCAGCAGGTGTGCGTTCAGGGCCTTGGATCGGCCGGTGCTTCAGGACCTGCAAGGCGGCCGATCCAAGGCCTTGGCCCGGGGGATGGATGCAAGGAAGGCGGGCGGGCCAATCAGCCGAGGCAAAAGCTTTCGCTAAAAAGGGGATTGCCCTCTTGTGTCAGCCGGTGTTCGGAAGAACACCGTAGCGGCGCTCTCCCCCTTTTCAAATCTGGCGATCACTGGTGTCCAAAGGGGGGCAGCGTCGGCGACTTTCTCTACTGCCGATTCTGGATCAGCGATCCTTTGCAGGTGCCGCGTCCAGGCGGAGCTGCATCAAGACGAGATCGAGCCAGCGCCCCTGCCGCACACCCACCTCGGGCATCATGCCGACATGGGTGAAGCCGAGTTTCTCGTGCAGCGCGATGGAGGCGGCATTGCTTGCCCCGATGGCGCCCACCATCACATGTTTGCCCGCCTCCCGCGCGGCTTCTATCAGCGCCTGCATGAGAACCCGGCCTACGCCGCGCCCGCGCGCCTCGGCCGCGAGGTGGACCGAATGCTCCACGGTCAGCCGATAGCCGGAGAAAGGCCGGAAATCGCCGAAGCTGGCATACCCCAGCACGCGGCCCTCCTCCTCCGCCACCAGAACCGGATAGCCCTGTGTTCGGCGCGCGGCGAGCCATTGGGCGCGGTTTTCCGCATCCACTGGGGCGTCGTTCCAGATGGCATCGGTGGTCGCGAGTATGTCGTTGTAGATTTCCGCCAGTCGCGGCAGGTCGGCGGGGCTCGCCTCGCGAAGGATCATCGCGGCAGTCTTTCATAAGTGACAGGAAGGGCTTCCAGCCCGTGGAAGTGATAAACATCGGCGTAGCGCGGCGGATGGGAGAATTGAAGCCCCTTCAGCCGCGCAAACAGGATCGGCAGGGCGATCTGCAATTCGAGCCGGGCAAGCGGCGCGCCGACGCAGAAATGGATGCCCGCTCCAAAGGCAAGCTGCGGCCCTGGCGTTCGATGCGGGTCGAAGAGCGTGGGGTCTGGCCAGACCTTAGGATCGCGGTTCGCGGCCGCGAGCAGGCAGCCCACCTGATCGCCGGGGCGGAAGCGATGGCCGAACAACTCCGCCTCCTCCCGGCACCAGCGGGTGAAAAGGTGGAGCGGCGGATCATGGCGCATCACCTCCTCAACCAGCGGGGCAACGGTCTCCTCCACCGGCACGATCCCCCGGGGTACAAGCGCGTTGAGCGCGTTGCCAAGGGTGTGGACCGTTGCCTCATGCCCAGCGTTCAGAAGCAGGATGCAGGTGGAGATGAGTTCTTCGGTGGAGAGCCTGTCCCCCGCCGCCTCCGCCGCGATGAGGTGGGAGAGGAGATCGTCGGCCGGCGCGGCACGGCGCTTTTCCACATGCGCCCGCAGGAAGGCCACGAAGTCCTCCGTCGCGGTGATGGCACGGGTTTCCATCTCCGGCGTGCGCCCCGCCTGATACATGCCCACCATGGCGTTCGACCAGCGGAGCAGATCATCCGCCCGATTCTCTGGCACGCCCAGCAATCGGGCGATGACGATGACCGGGAGCTTCTGGGCAAAGGCGGGAAGCAGGTCCGCCCGGTCCTCCGGCAGCATGTCGATCAGGTCATGGCAAAGCGCGGCGATTTCCGGCCCCAGGGCCGCGATCCGCCGGGAGGTGAAGGCGCGCAGCACCAGCCCCCGGAGCTGCGTGTGCCGGGGCGGCTCGAGCTCCAGCATGGAATGCGCTTCCACCGCGTAGAACGGGGCCAGATGCGCGGGGATTTCGGGTGCGAAACCGGGCGGCGGCTCCCGCCCGAAGCGGCGGTCGCGGAGGAGGGCGTTCACCTCCGCATGGCCTGTTGCGCAGGGAAGGGCGTAATCTTCCCACAGGAACAGCGGCCCCGCGGCGCGGCCACGGTCATAGAACGGGTAGGGATCCTGCACGAAGGCTGGATCCGTCGGGGACTGGCGGAGGGCTTTCATCCGGCAGCGGAAAGCGCCTCGACGATGGGAGCGAAATCCTCCGCCTTCAGCGAGGCGCCCCCGACCAGCGCGCCGTCGACATTCGCTATGGCGAAGACGCTCGTGCAGTTGCTGGCTTTCACCGAGCCGCCATAGAGCAGCCGCATCCCGTTGCCCGCATTTCCGTAGCGGATGGCGAGGCGGCTGCGCAGGAAGGCGTGAACCTCCGCGATCTCGGTGGCGGTGGGGGTGCGGCCGGTGCCGATGGCCCAGACGGGTTCATAGGCGATGACCGTGTTCTCCGCGCTCGCGCCATCGGGGAGCGAGCCTTCGACTTGACGCCCGATGACGTTCAGCGTCCCTCCCGCGTCCCGCTCCTCCTCGGTCTCACCCACGCAGACGATGGCGACGAGACCCGCCGCCCATGCGGCCTGCACCTTGGCGCGGACGACCTCATCCGTCTCGCCATGGTCGCTCCGGCGCTCGGAGTGGCCGAGGATCACATGGGTCGCGCCGGCGTCGCTCAGCATCTCGGCGGAGATGTCGCCGGTATGCGCGCCGGAGGTCAGCCAGTGGCAATCCTGCCCGCCCACGGCGAGGGCACCCTCGGCCTTGTGGACAAGCGGAGCGATCAGCGTGGCGGGGGGGCAGATCAGCACGTCGCACCCCGGCTCCGGGCAGGCGGCGATCAGCCGATCCACCTCGGCCAGAGAGGTTCGAGTGCCGTTCATCTTCCAGTTACCAGCCGCCAGCTTCCGCATCCCGTCTCTCCGTCATGGGTTTTCTCCAGCCATAGGCGATCACCGGACGGCGCGAAAGCACCCCCTTCGGCGGAGGCCGCGATTGCACCCGTGCGTGGCTTCCGCTATTCGTGGGCGCATGTCACAGAACCGCCCCGCCCTTCCGCCCGAAATCGCCCGCCGGCGCACGTTTGCGATCATCTCGCACCCGGATGCCGGCAAGACCACGCTGACCGAGAAGTTCCTGCTGTTCGGCGGGGCGATTCAGATGGCCGGTCAGGTCCGGGCGAAGGGAGAGGCGCGGCGCACCCGTTCCGACTTCATGAAGATGGAGCAGGATCGAGGCATCTCCGTCTCCGCCTCCGCCATGTCGTTCGATTACCGGGAATTCCGGTTCAATCTCGTGGACACGCCCGGCCACTCCGATTTCTCGGAGGATACCTATCGCACGCTGACGGCGGTCGATGCGGCTATCATGGTGATCGACGGCGCAAAGGGCGTGGAGAGCCAGACCCGCAAGCTGTTCGAGGTCTGCCGCCTGCGCGACCTGCCGATCCTGACCTTCTGCAACAAGATGGACAGGGAAAGCCGCGATACGTTCGAGATCATCGACGAGATCCAGGAAAACCTCGCCATCGACGTGTGTCCGGCCAGCTGGCCCATCGGGGTGGGACGCGACTTCCTCGGCTGCTACGACATCCTGCACGACCGGCTGGAACTGATGGACCGGGCCGACCGGAACCGGGTGGCGGAATCGATCAAGATCAGCGGGCTGGATGATCCGAAGCTGGCCGATCACGTCCCCGCCGAGCTGCTGGCGAAGCTGCGCGAGGAACTGGAGATGGCGCGCGAGCTTCTCCCCGCCTTCGACCGTGAGTCGCTGCTGAACGGCTCGCTGACACCGATCTGGTTTGGCTCCGCGATCAATTCCTTCGGGGTGAAGGAACTGATGGACGGCATGGGGGAATGGGGGCCGGAGCCGCAGCCGCAGAAGGCGCTGGAGCGGCAGATCCTGCCCGAAGAACCCGCCGTGACCGGTTTTGTCTTCAAGGTGCAGGCGAATATGGACCCGAAACATCGGGACCGCGTGGCCTTCGTGCGGCTGGCATCGGGGCATTTCGAGCGCGGGATGAAGCTCCTGCACGTTCGGACCAAGAAGCCCATGGCTGTGTCGAACCCGGTCCTGTTCCTTGCCGCTGACCGGGAACTGGCAGAGGAAGGGTGGGCAGGCGACATCATCGGCATCCCCAATCACGGCCAGCTTCGGATCGGCGATGCGCTGACGGAAGGCGAGGCGCTGCATTTCACCGGCATCCCCTCCTTCGCTCCGGAACTGCTGCAGACCGTGCGCGCGGGTGATCCGATGAAGGCCAAGCACCTTGAAAAGGCGCTGATGCAGTTCGCGGAGGAAGGCGCCGCGAAAGTATTCAAGCCGATGATCGGCTCCGGCTTCATCGTGGGCGTGGTAGGTGCACTGCAGTTCGAAGTACTAGCGAGCAGGATCGAACAGGAATACTCGCTTCCCGTGCGGTTCGAGGGGTCGCAGTTCACCTCCGCGCGCTGGGTCTCCGGCCCGAAAGCGGAGCTGGAGCGGTTCGTCAACATAAACAAGGGCCATATTGCCGAGGATCACGACGGCGACGTGGTATTCCTGACGCGGCTGCAATGGGACATCGACAGGATCCAGCGGGACTTTCCCGATCTGAAACTGACCGCGACGAAAGAGATGATGGTCTGAGGTTCAGACCTCATCAGTCCAGACGCGGAACCCTTTCAATTCATGCGGGCCATAGCTGGCAAGCATGGGCACATCCGCCGCATCCCGTCCGCGCGCGATGACGATGCGCCCGATGCGCCGCGCGTTGTTGCGGGGGTCAAAGGTCCACCACCGGTCCCCGAGCCACACTTCCATCCAGGCGGAGAAGTCCATCGGGCTGGGCTGGGCCGGGATCCCGATATCGCCGAGATACCCGTTGACATAGCGCGCGGGGATGTTCAGCGCGCGGCAGAAGGTGATGGCCAGATGCGCGAAGTCGCGGCAGACGCCCGTGCCGTCCGCAAGGGTCTGAGAGGCGGTTCGGGTGGAACTGGCGCGGGCGTAGTCGAAGGCGACCTGCGATTTGCCGTAGTCGAGAATCGCTTGAACCCGGCTCCTGCCCGGCGGGAGATTGCCGAACAGATCCCAAGCGCGCTGGCTCATCGTGTCAGTTTCGCAATAGCGCGATCCCGTGAGGTAGTAGAGCACTTCAGGGGGCAGGGCGGATACCGGATTTTCCGCCGCACCTTCGTCTGCCGCATCGGGAAGGCCGTCGTCGCGGATCACCCCATCTAGCAGAATGGTCGTATCGCCCGGGCGTGCGGTGAAGCGGCGGCACAGGTTGCCGTGAGCGTCCAGATAGCTCTCGATATCTTCAATGCCGCCGCGAATCTCTGCCTTCACGGGTGTCAGGAGGTCGGCCCGCCGCTCGGGATGGACGTCCAGCATCGTCACAACCGGCGTCGGCATGACGCAACCGATGGTCAGTTCACAGCCGAACCGGATCGTGAGGGGGTGCCGGGCGTCCAACACGGTCAGCCTTTCCGCGCTTCCATGCTGATCTCCGCCTTGAACAGCTTGGAGACGGGGCAGCCGGTTTCTGCTTCCTTGGCGGCGGCGACGAGGGTCTCCTCATCCGCGTCTGCGCGGATCACCACTACGAGATGCGCCTTGGTGATCTCACCCTGGCTCGGGTCGAGCGTGATCTTGGAGGTCGTGTCGATTTCGTGAGGGGTGATCCCCTTCTTCCCGAGGATGCTGGCGAGCGCCATGGAAAAGCAGCCGGCGTGGGCCGCACCCAGAAGCTCCTCCGGGTTGGAGCCGCCGGTTTTCTCGAACCGTGTCGCATAGCTGTAGGACTTGTCCGTCAGCGCATTGCTTTGCGTGCTGAGCGAACCGTGGCCTTCTTTCAGCGATCCGTTCCAGACTGCGGTGCCGTATTTCTCGATCATGGGAACTCTCCTTGTTACGGGACAACGCGGTGCCCCGCTCATTGGTTTCACCGTCGCGGGCATCCGGCAAGCGGCGAATGCGGCCGCTGAAGAGCATCTGGGCCGCGATTGTTGACCTTCCAGTGGAATTACTGTAAGCAATTGCGTCCGCTCCTGCGGACCCGAGCCGGGACGCATGGAACGGCGTCCTCCTGAACGCGCGGCCCGATGCCGCCGAACCACTGGACGCCAATGACAAAATTTTCAGATCTCAATCTCGACCCGAAGGTGCTCCGTGCCGTCGAAGAGGCGGGCTATGAGACACCGACCCCCATTCAGGAGGGAGCCATTCCGCCCGCGCTCGAAGGGCGCGATGTGTTGGGCATTGCCCAGACCGGCACCGGCAAGACCGCCTCCTTTACCTTGCCGCTCATCACCCGGCTTGACAAGGGCCGTGCCCGCGCGCGGATGCCGCGCAGCCTCGTGCTTGCGCCTACGCGGGAATTGGCCGCGCAGGTGGCCGACAACTTCGACATCTACGCCAAATACACCAAGCTCACCAAAGCGCTGCTGATCGGCGGGGTCTCCTTTGGGGAGCAGGACAAGCTCATCGACCGGGGTGTGGATGTCCTGATCGCAACGCCGGGGCGGCTTCTCGACCATTTCGAACGCGGAAAGCTCTTGCTGACCGGCGTGCAGATGATGGTGATCGATGAGGCGGATCGGATGCTCGACATGGGCTTCATCCCGGATATCGAGCGCATCTTCTCTCTCACGCCCTTCACTCGGCAGACGCTGTTCTACTCCGCCACGATGGCGCCGGAGATCGAGCGGATCACCAAGACCTTCCTGTCCAACCCCGTCAGGGTGGAGGTGTCGCGTCAGGCGACGACGTCCGAAACGATTGAGCAGGGGCTGGTCGAGTTCAAGCCGACCCGCAAGGACCGGGCCGTGGTCTTCAAGGAGAAACGCGCTGTCCTGCGGGGGCTGCTGCGGCAGGAAGGGGCGGCCTGCACCAACGCGATCATCTTCTGCAACCGCAAGATGGATGTGGATGTTCTGGCGAAATCGCTCAAGCAGCATGGGTTCAATGCCTCTCCCATCCACGGCGATCTGGAGCAACGGCAGCGGATGCAGACGCTCGATGGCTTCCGCGACGGCTCGATTAATATTCTCGTGGCCTCCGATGTGGCAGCCCGCGGTCTGGACATTCCCGCGGTGAGCCATGTGTTCAACTTCGACGTGCCGAGCCATCCCGAGGATTATGTCCACCGGATCGGGCGGACGGGACGCGCGGGCCGCAAGGGCAAGGCGTTTACAATCGCGGTTCCCTCCGACGACAAGTATCTCGCCAATGTGGAAAGCCTGATCAAGCAACCGATCCCGCGGATCGAGAACCCGGTCTCCATCGCCGCTGTGGAGGAGAACGAGGCAGCAGGCGAACCACGCAAGGAGAAACCCACGCGCACCCGGACCCGTGGCGGTCGCCGCAAGGCAGACGCAGGGGCGCCGGCAGAGGCGCCGAAGGTCGAGGCGGAAACGCGCGTGGAGAAGCCTGCCGAGAAACCCAAGGCCAAATCCGCCCCGCCGGAAGAGCCGCGCGTGGAAGCCGAATCCTCCGCGCGTGAGGAGAAACCGCACCGCTCCCGTGAGGGTCAGGGCCGTCGCGACCGCAAGGAGAAGCGGGAGGATGGACCCGTCGTCGGCATGGGGGACCATGTGCCGGAGTTCATGCTACGCTCGTTCGCGACGCCCTCGGGGAACTGACACAACAAGGTCAGCGGAGGTGCCCGCGGTAACGGGGGCGCCGTTTCGGCCTTTTCGCCTGTTCCGCATAACTGGCCTCCCGCGCCGCAGGATGCTACGTCGTCTTCAGGGAATGATGGAGAAGCGGATGGATCTGGGTATTCGGGGCAGGAAGGCGCTGGTCTGCGCCTCGTCTAAAGGGCTTGGGCGGGGGTGCGCCGAGGCTCTTGCAGAGGCGGGGGTGGACCTCATTCTGAACGCGCGCGGAGCCGAGGCGCTTGAGGCGACCGCCGCTCATATCCGCGACCGGTATGATGTGGAAGTGACGACCGTCGCCGCCGATATCGTCGATCCCGAAGGGCGCGCGCGTGTTCTGGAGGCCACGGGAGAGGCGGATATCCTCGTCACCAATGCGGGCGGCCCGCCCCCCGGCACCTGGACGGATTGGTCGCGCGACGACTTCATCAAGGCGCTTGATGCGAACCTGCTCACGCCGGTGGCGCTTATGCAGGCGCTCGTGCCCGGCATGGCGGATCGCGGTTGGGGCAGGGTGGTGAACATCACCTCGCAATCCGTCCGCGCGCCGATCGCAGCCCTCGGACTGTCCAACACGGCGCGCACGGGGCTGACCGGCTTTGTCGCGGGCACGTCCCGGCAGGTCGCGGGCAAGGGCGTGGCAATCAACAACCTGCTTCCCGGTATCCATGATACCGACCGCGCAACCGCCCTCGATGGCGGCATGGCCAAGCAGGCCGGCATATCCATGGAGGAGGCGCGTCAGCGCCGGTATGCGAGCATTCCCGCCGGGCGCTACGGGACCGCGCAGGAGTTCGGCGCCGCCTGTGCTTTTCTCTGCTCCCAGTATGCCGGTTTCTTCATCGGGCAGAACTTTATGCCGGATGGCGGCCTGAACAACCTTACAATGTGAAAGGTGATTCCCCGTTGCTTGTATGCAGGGAATGGGGAACTGCAGGGTTCTTTGTGGGGCAAAGAGCGCGCGACATACGCTTTTTCAAGTCTTTTCAGTTATCCAGCGCCCTGAACGATTTTCCGTGATTATACCGTTGTGGGGGCTTTGAAAGGACAAACGGGGGGAGTAAGTCTTTCAGTCAGCACGTTGACACCCGGCCTTAGGAACGGGAAACAGGCGCAGTGACGCCTTAGAAGGAGCAAGCCATGGGTCGTTTCGGAGTGACCGAAATTCTCATCATCGGTGTGGTGCTGCTGGTGCTCTTTGGGCGCGGCAAGGTTTCCTCGCTGATGGGTGAAGTCGGCAAGGGCATCACGGCCTTCAAGAAAGGGGTGAAAGACGGGACGGAGGAAATCGAATCCGCATCCGCCGCCGCAGCGCGTGACGTAACGCCTGCGACCACCCCGGAGCAGGAAAAGACCAAGGTCTGATCCCGCGAACCTGAAGGCAGCGGAACATGTTCGACATCGGCTGGAGCGAACTCGTCCTGATCGGCATCGTGGCGCTGGTCGTGGTCGGGCCAAAGGATTTGCCTGCCATGTTCCGCACGCTGGGCCGTGTGACGGCCAAGGGGCGCATGATGGCGCGCGATTTTCAGCGCGCCATGGAAGATGCGGCGGACGAGGCCGGGTTGAAGGATATTCAGCGTGACCTGAATTCCATTCGCTCGCCCATGCAGTCGGGTCTCGATGCGGTCAATCGCAAGTTGGACGACTGGGACGCCCGCACCAACCGCGTGACCCCGTCCGGCGTGAGTCCCCCTTCCGCAGCGAACGGATCCGCGCCGCCCCCAGCGGCTCCAGTACCGCCCGCAGCCACCGCTCCGCTGGAGACGCCGTCAAGCGCTCACGCAACTGACCCCGCGGGAGTGGCGGCGGTGGAGCCGCGCACTGTCGCACCTGAACCCGTATCCGAACCCGCCGTGGCGAAAGCATCGGCCGAAAGCCCCGGAGACGGGACCAAAGTATGAAGTCCGAAGATATCGACGATTCCTCCGCCCCGCTGATCGAACATCTTGCGGAGCTTCGAAAACGGCTCATCTGGTCAGCGCTTGCCTTCGTGGCAGCCATGTTCCTGGCATTCACCGTCTGGAATCCTATCTTCAACTTCCTGACCTGGCCTGTCTGCGGCGCTCTGGCGGAGCGGGGGCAGGATTGCGGGCTTGTTCTCATCAAGCTGCAGGAAGGCTTTTTCGTTGCCATCAAGATTTCGATGTTCGGCGGTCTGGTCCTGTCGTTCCCGATCATTGCCTATCAGCTGTGGCGGTTCGTTGCGCCTGGCCTTTACCGGTCCGAAAAGGCCGCTTTCCTGCCGTTCCTGATCGCTTCCCCGGTGATGTTCATCATCGGCGCGGCCTTTGCCTTTTTCGTGGTCATTCCGATCGCGTTCAACTTCTTCCTGACCTTCCAGCAGGTTGGATCGCCGGGCGTGCCGATTCCCGCGGAGCCGGGCAGCGTGACGCCCCATACCGCAGGCATCACCTTTCAGGGTTCCGTCGCGGAATATCTGTCGCTGACGATCAGTTTCGTGACAGCATTCGGCCTGTGTTTCCAGCTTCCGGTCCTGCTCGTGCTGATGGGGAAGGCCGGGCTGATCACTTCCAAGGGGCTTGCCAGCGTGCGGCGCTATGCGGTGGTGGTCATCCTGATCGTGGCAGCCATCGCCACGCCTCCCGATGTGATGAGCCAAACCATCCTGTTCGCCGCGATCTACCCGCTCTATGAGATCTCCATCTTCCTCATCCGCCGGATCGAGCGCCGGAAGGAGGCCGAGATGAAGGCGGAAGGACTCTGGGTGGACGAAAGCGAGGAAGACGGGAAGGACAAGGCGTGACGACCCAGGCACTCGAACGGATCGCCGCGGCGCTGGAGCGCATGAGCCCTCCGCCCGCCGCCCTCCCGGATTTCACGCTCGCTGACGCCTTCGTCTGGCATGTCGGACCTGATCGGCTCGAGCCGGTGCCGCATGTCGCGCGCGTGGACCTATCCCTCCTGATTGGCGTCAATCGAGCGCGGGACGTCCTGCTGGAGAATACCCTGCAATTCGCCCGGGGACTTTCGGCCAACAATGCGCTGCTCTGGGGCGCGCGCGGCATGGGGAAGTCCAGTCTGGTGAAGGCCGTTCACGCCGAAGTCCGCCGTCAGGGTCGGCCACTGAAGCTGGTCGAGGTGCAGCGCGAAGACCTGCCCTCCCTGTCACGGCTGCTGAACTTCCTGCGCAGGTCGGAGGAGCGGTTCCTCCTGTTCTGTGACGATCTTTCCTTCAGCCACGACGATCAGCACTACAAATCCCTGAAGGCGGTTCTGGACGGTGGCATCGAAGGCCGCCCGGAGAATGTCCTGTTCTATGCGACCTCCAACCGGCGGCACCTGATGCCGCGCGACATGATCGAGAACGAACGCTCCACCGCGATCAACCCCGGCGAGGCGGTGGAGGAGAAGGTTTCTCTCTCTGATCGCTTTGGCCTTTGGCTGGGATTTCACCCCTGCGATCAGGACGAGTACCTGGCCATGATCCGCGGTTATTGCGCCGCATATGACGTGCCCGTAGCCGAGGATGAACTGCGCGCAGAGGCTATCGAATGGCAGGCTACGCGCGGGGGGCGGTCCGGTCGCGTCGCGTGGCAGTTCTTTACCGACCTCGCGGGCCGCAAGGGCGTTCCCATTCACGCCTGAAGAAGCGCTTTTCCTAAGCCTTATAAACTGCTTAGCTGCGGCCATGGAAGCGGAGGCGGCAGGTGGACAGGCTCGAAGCCGATCGGATGTTCGTGGCGGTGGTGGAGGCGGGCAGCTTTGCCCGCGGTGCCGAACGGCTGGGTGTCAGCCCCGGACAGGCGTCGAAGCTGATCGGCAGGCTGGAGCAGGCTCTTGGCGTGCGTCTTCTTCACCGGACCACCCGGGCACTTCACCCGACGGACGCGGGACGCGCCTACTACGAGGGGCTTCGCGATCTTCTGCTGGAGTTCGATGCGCTGGACGCCGCGGTCCGGACTGCCTCTCAGACCGCGGCGGGGCGCATCCGCGCTTCCGTGCCGCTGTCCTTCGGTGTCTCGGCGCTCACGCCGGTTTTGCTTCGCTTCGCGCAAGCCTATCCGGAAATCGTGCTCGACGTGTCCTACACCGACCGTCAGGTCAATCTCGTGGAGGAGGGCTATGACGTGGCGGTCCGCATCGGTCGTATTGGTGATTCACCTTCGCTGATCGGACGCAAGCTGTCGGAGGCGCGGCTTCTGCGCTGTGCGTCGCCCCGCTACCTTGCTAATCATCCCCGTCCCGAGGTGCCGGATGACCTCCGCGACCATGGCTGCATCCTCGATACCAACATGGCGGAACCCTTTCGCTGGAAGTTTTGCGACCCCCGGACCGGGGAGGCGCTCGAATATCCTGTGACCGGCCGCCTTCGATTTGCGAATGCGGAAGCGTGTCTGCGCGCAGCCGAGGCGGGCGAGGGGGTGGCGTCGATTCCCGCCTTTCTCGCCATGGAAAGTGTGCGCAAGGGCCATGTCACACCCTTGCTGGAGGCGTGGGAGCCGGAAGCGCTCTCCATCTTCGCGCTCTATCCGCAAGGACGGCATCTCGCGCGGAAAGTTCGGGTTCTGCTCGACTTTCTGGTGGAGGAGTTCCGGTCGCCAGCGTGGGGATAACTTCCATATTGGAATGAATATCCCGCCAGTATCTCCATTTATTGCTGTATCAGATAGGACCATATTCTGGGCATGAAATCGAATCCCTGAAGGATCTGTCATGCTGGATATTCGAACGGCACCCTATGCCGCCCTGCTGCTTCGCATCACGCTTGGTGCCTTGTTTCTTGCCCATGCTGGGTTGAAGCTGTTTGTCTTCACCCCTGCGGGAACCGCTCAATTCTTCACATCTCTCGGTCTGCCGGGCGGGCTCGCCTATATCACCATCGTCTGGGAAATAGTCGGTGCGCTGGCGCTTATCCTTGGCGCCTATACACGCTGGGTGGCCCTGATAATGACCCTCCCGTTGATCGGCGCGATCGCGACCGTCCATGGACCAGCGGGCTTTTTCTTCACCAACCCGAATGGCGGCTGGGAGTTTCTCGCGCTCTGGATCGTTGCTCTGCTGGCCCTCGCGTTGATGGGTGATGGTGCCTTTGCCGCAAAACCTTCGCGTTCGGCTTCGGGGGAGAGAGTATGATGGATATGGAACATGGCCCCGACCGTGACCCGGTGAGTGTCGCGAGCGTCGCGCTTCGTGTCCGGGATTTGGATACGGTCACGCGCTTTTATGAGACGGTTGTCGGTTTGTCGGTCCTGAGCAAGGATGGCGAAGGCGCTGTTTTGGGCGCCGCGGAGCGCGGGCTGCTGGAGCTGCGCAAGGACCCGAATGCGCGCCAGCGCATGCCGCAGGAGGCAGGCCTCTTTCATACGGCTTTTCTGTTGCCCGGGCGGGGTGCTCTCGGGGGGTGGTTGCGTCACGCGGCCGACCTTGAGACGCGGCTCCAGGGACTCTCGGACCATCTGGTGAGCGAAGCTGCTTACCTGATGGACCCAGAAGGAAATGGCATCGAGATCTATGCCGACCGTCCACGGAACGTCTGGCAGTGGCATGACGGCCAGGTGGCGATGACCACGGAGCGAATGGATGTCGCTTCTGTTCTGGAAGCCGCAACGCCGTGGACCGGCGCGCCCAAGGGTTCAATGGTCGGGCACGTGCATCTACAGGTTGGTGCTCTCCCGGAGGCCGAGGCGTTCTACTCCGGCCAACTGGGTTTCGACATCACCACGCATTACCCCGGCGCCACCTTCTACGCGACCGGTGGCTATCACCATCATCTGGCGACGAATGTCTGGAACAGTCGTGGAGCAGGTGTCCGTCAGCGCCCGTCCACCGGACTCGAAGAAGTTCGACTCGCAGTCAGGGAATCCACCTGCAGATTCCGAGGTTATCCGGCCAGGC
>NZ_JFGS01000034.1 GCF_000740775.1 Haematobacter missouriensis
ACAATTTCTACCACTTCCGAGACACGACCTGGTACAACCTTTCTGGCTTCTTCCCGCGCTGGCGATTTCCGGGCTGAAGCTCAAGGATATCATGGGCTACATGGTGCTGATCCTTTTCTATCTTGGTGTGATCTTCGGCGTCACTTGCGGCATCTGGGGTGTCATCGGGGCCGCTGCCTGATGCCGTGGATGGTAGAAACCTACGACAGGCCGGGCGCGGGGGATCTGCGCCTTCGCCTCCGGCCGGAACACCTCGCCTATCTGGAGGAGAACAAGGCCCTCCTCCTTGCCTGCGGAGCCAAGCTCGATGACGTGGGAGAGGCCGCGAGCGGCGGTGTCTATCTGCTGGATGTGGAAAGCCGCGACGCCGCAGAAGCCTTCATCGCCGCCGATCCCTTCTTTCGGGGCGGGCTGTTCGAGAGCGTCTTCGTCACGCGCTGGCGCAAGGCCTATCTCGACGGACGGAACACATTGCAGGAGGGCTGACATGCTCTATCAGGTCGAAATGACGGTAAACATTCCCCAGAATATGGAGGAGGACACCGTGGCTGACATCAAGGCGAGAGAGAAGTCCTATTCGCAGGATCTGCAGCGGCAGGGCATCTGGCGGCATATCTGGCGCGTCGCCGGAAGCTATGCGAATGTCAGCATCCTCGATTGCCGCGACAATGCCCATCTGCACGAGGTGCTAACGGCGTTACCGCTCTATCCCTACATGGATATCTCCGTAACTCCGCTCTGCCGGCATCCCTCCTCCGTTCGCGAGGGCGATCTATGACGGCGTTCGAACGCCGTGCCGCCGTCATAACCGGAGGAAGCGGGGGCATCGGCGCGGCAATCACCGCAAGGCTGAAGCGCGGCGGTTTTCAGACCGTCGTCCTCGATATCACGGAACCCGAGGCGACGGTCGATGCCTTTGTTCGGGTGGACCTTTCCGATCTGGACGCGGCCCGTTCGGCGGCTGAAGATATCGCGAACCGCTTCTCCGTCACCTGCCTTGTCAACAACGTGGGGGTGGTCATGCCCGCCCCGTTGGAAGCCGTGCGGGCGGAGGATGTGGGGCGCCTGATGAACATCAACCTGCGCCCCTCCATCGTCTGCGCGCAGGCGTTCCTTCCGGGGATGAAAGCGGCAGGCGGCGGGCGCATCGTGATGAACACAAGCCGTGTGACGCTGGGCAAGGAGCTTCGCACACTCTACTCCGCGACCAAAGGGGCGGCACAGTCCATGGCGCGTACATGGGCGCTGGAGCTCGGCCCGCATGGCATCACGGTCAACTGCGTCGCTCCGGGTCCGATCGGCACCGAAGCCTTCTGGCGGAACAATCCCCCCGACGCGCCGCGAACGAAGGAGATCATCAATCATATCCCGGTCCGCCGTATCGGCACTGGGGAGGATGTGGCAAACGCCGTCTCTTTCTTCTGTGCGCCAGAAGCGGGGTTCGTCACCGGGCAGACCCTGTTCGTCTGTGGCGGCGTGACCGTCGGCTAAGGTGAAAGGGGCCGCGAGGGCCCCTTTTCCTCAGGCCAGGTGCTTCTTCAGCAGCGCGGCGACTTCGGCGGGCTGCTCGACGCAGGGCAGATGTCCCGCGCCAGCGATTTCCACATAGGTCGCGTTCCGGATCCCCGCTGCCGTCGCCTTGACCAGCGCAGGCGGCGTGGAGGCGTCATCCGCCCCGGCGATCACCAGCGTGGGCTGGGCGATATGCGCGAGATCCGCGGTGTGGTCGGCATCCCGTATCGCCTCGCAGACCTGCGCATAGCCTTCGGCTGGCGTCCGCTCCAGCATGGTCCGCCACATGGCGAAATCCTCGGTCGTCTCATAGCCGGGAGCGAACCAGCGTTGCAGGATCGCGGCGCTGATGGAGGCGATGCCATTGGTCCGCACTGCTTCGATCCGGGGATTCCAGACCTCCGGTGAGCCGATTTTCGCCGCGGTATCCGACAGGACGAGATGGCTCATGCCCTCCGCCCTCCGGAGGGCGAGCCGCTGCATGATCAGCCCTCCGACCGACAGACCGACGCCTGCGAAGCGCCGGATGCCATAGTGGTCGAGCAACGCTTCCGTATCATCCGCCATCGTCTCGATGGTCAGCACGGGGCGCGCCACGCTCAGCCCATGGCCGCGCTTGTCCTGTCGCAACAGACCCCAGCTTTCGGGAAGCAGGGCCACGACCCTGTCCCAGACGCGCAGATCGGTGCCAAGTGAATTCGCAAAGATGACAGTCGGCGCGCCGTCCTGCGGGGCTCGCCAGCCGTGGTGGATACCATCGACAGCAGTGAAGATCTCTTGGCGCAAATCAGTCTCCTTCAACGGGATCGCTCCCGTCCAGACAGGACAGGAGCAGGTGCAGCGGGCGGCTTTCGCTGTCCGCACGATAGACGAGTGAGATGTTGGCAGTAACGCCGGTCTCCACCAGCGGGCGGTAAACGACCCCGCTCATTTGGATGTTGCGGATGGCTTCGGGCACGATGGCCACGCCGAGCCCCGCCGCGACGAGGCTTACGATGGAGGCAAACTGCGGCGAGCGCTGCACGATGTTCGGCGTGATGCCCGCGACAGCGCAAGCCGTGTGCATCGCCGCCGAAAAACCTGTCTGCGGCGGAAGATGCGTGGCAACGAAAGGGTCGCGCGACAACTCGGACAGCGCGACGCGCTTTTCTCCGGCAAGGGGATGGTCGGAGGGCAGGGCAATCCACAGGCTCTCCTCGCAGAGCGTCCTACTTGCCACATTTTCCGGCATGTCGGGGTAGGGCAACCGCACGATCCCCGCGTCCAGATTTCCCGCGGCGATCTCCGGTATCTGCTGGTCGAGGTCCATGAGGCGCAGCGTCAGCACCGTTTCGGGCGCCCGCGCGCGGTAACCACGGACAAGCTGCGTCAGCACACCGTTGAAGGCCGCCGCGCCGATATAGCCAAGCGCCAGTTCCCCCATCATGCCGCGCCCGGCGCGAAGCGCGATGTCTTCTGCCCGCCGGGCCTGTCGCAGAACGGCACGAGCTTCGGGCAGGATCAGCGCCCCCGCCGGTGCGATACGCACCCGCCGGCGGTTCCGATCGAACAGCACGGCGCCGACGACCTCTTCCATCTGCTGCAGTTGCAGCGTGAGTTGCGGCTGCGAGATGTTCAACCGCACTGCCGCATGACCAAAGTGCAATTCCTCTGCCAGAACGACGAGAAGTTCGTAGTGTTTGAGCGTGAGCACGTATCATTCAGCCGCTGTTATCAGAAAGACAGATAACAAAATCCGCCGGAAGGGCAACGGCTTCTCGCCATGAGGTATGGCAAACGTGATGCGGCCCTTATCCCTGCGTGATCGACCGGAGACTGCGAGCCACATCCTGAAGCGCCAGAAAAGCATCGTATCGCCGGGAGTGAAGCGCCGCGATATCGCCGCCGGCTGGCCAGACCGTCTCTCCTGTTGAGGAAAGCCGCGACATGCCGTCCCGCATGTCGGTGACGAGACCGCCGGCCATGGCACCCAGAATGGCGGAGCCGAGTAGCACCGGTTCGTCAGATTTCGCCGAAAGCACCGGCAGGCCCGTCGTATCTGCAAGGAGTTGGCGGACGAGCGGCAGTTGACCGGCTCCGCCCGAGATCATGATCCGCTCCACATGCGCGCCGGCCTGCTCCTGCGTCTCGACGATCTGCCGTAATCCGTAGCCGATACCGCAAAGACCCGCGACATAGAGCGCAGCGAGGTTGTCGATATCTCGCTCCATACCCAGACCGGCAATGACGGCGCGGGCATGCGGATCGGCGAAGGGCGCGCGGTTTCCGAGGAACTCCGGCACCACATGAAGCCCGTCCGCCAGCAGCACGGCCTCCGGAAGGGAAGCTGCCCGGCGCGTAGCCCTCGCGGCAAGGAACGTCGGAAGGCTTTCTCCCTCCGCCCGCGCCATCTCGGCCGCTTCCTGCGTGGCGGGGTGGGAGGCGATGAGCTGCTCGATTGCAGCGCCCGCGGCGGATTGGCCGCCTTCGTTCAGCCACATGCCGGGGACCATCGCAGAGAAGTACGGGCCCCATACACCGGGGACGAAAACGGGTTCCGGCGTGGTCGTCATGGTGCAGGAGGAGGTGCCGAACACATAGGCGAGATTAGCCACGGGATCGCCCTCCGCCCCGACGGTGCCTATGCCCCCCGCATGCGCATCGATCAGGCCCGCGCCCACCGGCGTACCGGGAAGAAGGCCGAGTTCCGACGCAGCCCTTTCCGTCAGCCCGTCGCCGAGCGGCGAGCCCGGTTCGACGATCCGCGTGCCGATGCGGGCAAACTGCTCATCGGCCAGTCGGCCCAATCCGATCTGGCGGAAATAGCTCGCGTCCCAGCGGCTTTCATGCGCGAGATAGGTCCACTTGCACGTCACCGTGCAGGTCGAGCGGGCGATATCCCCCGTCGCGCGCCATGTGAGAAAGTCGGCCAGATCGAAGAACCCCCATGCGGCGTCGAACACCTCCGGCCGGTTCTCCCGCAGCCACAGGAGCTTCGGCGTTTCCATCTCCGGCGAGATGCGACCGCCCACGTAGGCAAGCACCGGATGGCCTTCGGCGTTGATGCGCTCGGCCTGTCCGACGGCGCGATGATCCATCCACACGATGATGTCGCGGGCGGGGTCTTCGGAGGGGCCGACGGGCAGGGAAGCGCCGCCTTCGCCCAGAACGACGAGCGAGCATGTGGCGTCGAACCCGACGCCCAGTACATCCTCCGGCCCAAGAGCCGCCCGTGTCATCGCCTCCCGCACCGCATGGCACACAGCAGACCAGATATCGGCGCTCGACTGCTCAACGATACCGCCCGGCTCCCGCCATAGCTGTATGGGGTGGCTCGCCGAAGCTATTGGCCGCCCGGAAAGATCGAAAAGCCCGGCCCGCGCGCTGCCCGTGCCGACATCGATGCCCAGAACCGCCTGCATCTCAGAGATCCACGCTGTTGGGCAGAATGATGAGATCGCGCACCACCACACCCCGCGGGCGTGTGAGCATGAAGACCACCGCCTCCGCCACCTCCCTGGGCTGCATGAGGGAACCGTTGGCCAGCGCCTCTTCCATCTTCGCCTTCGGCCAGTCATCCAGCAGAGCGGTGACGACCGGGCCGGGCAGAACGGCACCCACGCGGACCCCGTGGGGAGCAACCTGACGGCGGGTCGTGTGAACGAACGCCTGAACGGCGAATTTGGATGCGGTGTAGATCGGCTCCCACACCACCGGCACAACGCCGGCGACGGAAGACGTGAAAAGGATGTCACCGGTCTTCCGCTCGATCATATACGGCAGAACCGCGTGGACAGACCGGAAGGCGGCGTTGACGTTGAGGTTCAGCATCCGGTCCCACGCATCCGGGTCACCTTCGGCCACCGGACCGCCGATATAGGCCCCAGCATTGGCGTGAAAGATGTCGAGCGACCCCGCGAGGTCGAGGATGCGCGGGAGGATGCCCGAAACCTGCGCCCCGTCCAGCAGATCGACGGTAAGCGGCAGTGCTGCCGGCCCGATCTCGGCGCACAGCGTCTTCAGCCGCTCCTCCGCCCGGTCGATCAGCACCACGGTCGCTCCTTCGGCCACCAGCGTCCGGGCGCATTCCAGCCCGATGCCAGAGGCCGCGCCGGTGATTGCGGCAACCTTGCCGCTGAGCGCTTCCGCCATGTTTTCGTCCCTTTATGCGCGGCCGTGGCTGACGCGCGACTGCCGCGCGAGACTGTCCACGATAACCGCGATGGCCAGCACCCCGCCCGTGATCATGTAACGGAGCGAAGAGCTGAGGTTGAGAAGCGTCAGGCCGTTGGAGATGGCCTGAATGACAATGATCCCCAGAAGCGCCGAATAGGCGCTCCCCCTTCCGCCGAAGAGCGACGTGCCACCGATCACTGCCGCCGCGATGGCGTTCAGGTTGACGTCGCCCGTCCCCGCCTGCTGGCTTGCCGAAGCAAGCCGCGCGGCGGACAGCACACCCCCGAGCGCCGCCAGCGTGGAGCAGAGCACGAAGGCGGAAATGGTGATCCGCCGCACATCGATACCCGCCCGCCGCGCGGCCTCCGCATTGCCCCCGGTCGCGAACATCGACCGTCCCCATTTCGTTCGGGTGAGCGCATAATCCATCACCACGACGAGAGCGACGAACAGCACGAACATGTACGGGATGCCGCGTCCCTGATTGAGATACCACACTGCGAATTCGATCCCGAGCGTCAGCACCGCAGCCTTGAGGATCAGCACGCTGAGTCCGGGATAGGAGAGATTGGCCGCCGCGCGCCGCTGCATCGTCCTGAGGCCAAGCAGAAGCATGGCCGCACCCGGAAGCGCAGCCAGAATGTAGGAAAGCCAGTCCGGCATCACAAGGATCTGGCCGAAGCGCACCAACGGTGACGCGTAAGGCAGGTTGATCGACCCGCTCGGGCCCAGAATATAGAGCTGCAACCCCAGCAGCGCCAGCAACCCGGAAAGGGTGGAGACGAAGCTCGGCATCCCGAACCGGTTGAGCAACACCCCGTAAACCAGACCCACCAACGCGCCGAAGACCAGCGCCGCCAGAATGGCGAGCGGCAGAGCGACACCCATATTCACCCAGAGCACGCCGACGATGGCGGAGGCCAGCCCGCTCATTGATCCCACTGACAGATCGATCTGACCCAGCATCAGGACCGCCACGATACCGAGCGAAATGAATCCAACCGTCGCACAGTCGAAGAGCAGGTTCACGAGGTTGTTGGGGGCGAGAAATACCGGGTTCAGCACACTGAACACGACCGAGATCACGATCAGACCGACAATGACCGGCAGCATGCCGAGATCACCGGAGCGTACCCGGTCGATGAAGCCGGTGAATGCGCCACCCAGTCCCTCATCACTGCGCAGACGACTGTCGGAGCGGTCAAGACGTGCGGCATCGGCCTTGCGGTCGGAAAGGGTCATTGCTGAAGTTCCTGCTCCTTGCGAGCGCGCCGGCGAGAGACGGCATTCTCCGTCGCGCCGGTGATCGCGGCGATCAGTTCCGCATGTGGTACATCGGCATCGAAGGTGCCGCTGTTCCGGCCGAGCCTGAGTACGGCAATGCGATCGGCCACGGCGCGCACGTCTTCCATGTTATGGCTGATGATGATGACGCCAAGGCCCCGGTCCCGCACCCGTTCTATCAGGTTCAGCACCTCGGCCGTCTGCGCAACGCCAAGCGCGGCAGTTGGTTCATCGAGCATGATGATGCGGGGATTGAGCAGGAGCGAGCGTGCAATGGCCACCGTCTGCCGCTGCCCGCCGGAAAGCGAGGCGATGGGTTCCCTGACCGAAGGGATCCGCGCGGCCAGTTCGCTCAGCAGCGTCCACGCCCGCACCTCCATGGCCACCTCATCGAGCCGGAGGGGGGACAGCTCCTGCCCGAGGAAAAGGTTCGCCACCACATCGAGGTTCTCGCACAGCGCGAGATCCTGAAACACGGTGGCGATGCCCATCTCCAGCGCCTTGCGCGGGCTGTCGAGCGTGACCGGCTTGCCCATGAATTCTATGGTGCCCGAACTGGGTTGATGGACGCCGGCCAGCACCTTCACCAACGTCGATTTTCCCGCGCCGTTGTCACCGACCAGCGCCACCACCTCTCCCGCCCGCACGTCGAGCGAAATGTCGCTGATCGCAGAGACCGCGCCGAATTGTTTGGAAATCCCCTTGAGCCGAAGGATGGGCGTGTCGGCCATCATGTCTCCGGGAACACTCCTGATGGCCTGCGGTACGGCTGCAGCGCCGTCAGTATCTTTCTCCGCTGTCATGTCGGGTCACCCTTTCCTGTAATCGGCCCCCATCCCAACACAGCGGGAAGGAGGCGCGCCATCACTGGATGCCGAGCTTCGCGCAGGCGGCGGCATATTCGCCAGTGCAGACCTCTGACGCCTTCTGGATACCCTTGTCGAAGATCTCTGCCTTGATGTTCTCTGCCGTTACCACTGCCGGAACGAAAAGCTGCGAGGGCGTATCATAAAGGGTGGCCTTCGCGTCCGGCGTCTCACCTTTCAGAAAAGCGGCAACAACTTCCGCTGCGGACGCCGCGACGACCTCCGACGGTTTGGAGATGGTATTGTACTGATCCCCGGCGATGATGAGCTGCAATGCCGCGATCGTCGCGTCATTTCCGGTGACGGGCGGCACCGGATTAACCCCGGCAGCCTTGAAGGCAGCAATGGCGCCCCCCGCTGTGCCGTCATTCGCTGCCACGACACCCTTGATGTCGGCGCCGAAGCGGGTGATCTGGCCTGCGGCCCATTCCTGCGCCTTGGGAGGTGCCCATTCGGGCGTATCGAATTCCGAAAGCGTCTTGTAGTCCGACGCCTGCAATGCCGCATGAATACCGTCGCGGATCAGACCCGCAGCCGCGTCGGTGGGGGATCCGTTGATCTGAAGCACCCCGGCACCTGCCGGCACTCCCGCCGCTTTCATATGTTCCACGAGCGACTGCGCGATTGCCTGACCGATCGCCTTGTTGTCGAAGGAGACATAATAGTCGGCAGGCTTGTCCGGGATCGGGCGATCATATGCGATGACCTTGACGTCCTGGGACTGTGCAATCTCCACCAACGCAGCGGCGGCGGCGCTGTCTACCGGATCGAGCACGATGACTTTGGCGCCTTGCGTGATGACCGAGTTGAATTGTTGCTGCTGCAATGCCGCGTTGCCGTTGGCGTTCTGGTAGATCACCGTGCAACCCGCACAGAGCTTCGCCATCGCCGCCTTGAAGCCGGGGAAGTCGTGTTGCTCGTAGCGGGTCGAGGCCTGATCCGGCATCAGAAAGGCCACGGTTGCATTGTCTTGCGCCATGGCAGCCGTGCCAAGTGCGGCAGCTGCAAGGCTCGTGGCGACGCGGGCCGAAAGACGCGAAGCGAACGCGCCCGAAAAATGTGTGGATGTCATCTCTTTCCTCCCAGCGAGATGTCGTAGCTGTGCGGGGTCGCGTCCGCTTGCCCGATGCTATCAGCTACACCGATTGTGCAAATCCGCTCAATCGGTATAGCATGATTGAGAGACATCCTGCAGCATGTCAAGAGCATCCAGCGCGCATGAGGGAGACCGACGATGAAGGGAGCGGAGGGCGACAGCCTTACCGGGAAAGAAGCGGTCCAGCGAAAACGGACCACGATCTATGACCTCGCCGCTCTCGCGGGCACCTCCCCAAGCGCGGTGAGCGCCGTGCTGAACGGCAGCTGGAAGAAGCGGCGGATCAGCGCGGGACTGGCGGACCGGATCAACCGGGTGGCAGAAGAGCAGGGCTATGCGGTGAACCGGCAGGCCAGCGCGCTGCGGTCCGCCCGCTCGGGTATCGTGGGCATGATCGTCCCGAAATACGACAACCGGTATTTTGGTGCCATTGCCGAGCAATTCGAGGCCGGCGCGCGGGAGCGGGGGTTGTTTCCCGTCATCACCTGCACCCAGCGCAACCCGAAGCTGGAGCTGGAGGCCGCGCGG
The DNA here is from genome assembly GCF_000740775.1 of Haematobacter missouriensis. Lineage (GTDB taxonomy): Bacteria > Pseudomonadota > Alphaproteobacteria > Rhodobacterales > Rhodobacteraceae > Haematobacter > Haematobacter missouriensis. Next base: position 9,442 of record NZ_JFGS01000034.1, read on the forward strand.
GAATTGTTGTCCTATCAGGTGGATTGTCTCGTCGCGACCGGGGCCACCGATCCCGACCGGATCGCCGAGCTCTGCGCGGCCTCCGGGGTGCGGACGCTCAACCTCGATCTGCCGGGACGGATGGCGCCCTCGGTGGTTTCGGACAATTTCGGCGGTGCGCGCGATCTGTCACACCTCATCCTGACGCGCACGGAGACGGCCTTCGGGCGCAGAAAGCCGTTGATGTTTCTGGGGGGCAGGCGGACCGACCACAATACGCGCGAACGGATCCGGGGGTTTCGCGCCGCGCATGAGGCGGCTGGAATCCCCTTGCAGGAGGCGCATATCCTTCCCTGCGGCTATGCCGCCGACAAGGTGGAGGACGCTCTCGACGCGTTGGGGGGTCCGCTTGCTGATGGTATCTTCGTCAACTCCACCATCGCGCTGGAAGGGGTCGTGCGGTGGCTGAAAAGGCGGCGACTTGATCCAGAGGCGTGCCTTTTCGGCTGTTTCGACTGGGATCCCTTCGCGGCAATGCTGACGGGCAACGTCGGCATGGTGCGCCAGAACGTACCCGCCATGCTGACGGCGCTATTCGCCCTGCTCGATGGACGAGCGAAAGCACCGCCGCCCAGAGGACAGATCGTCGTGCCCGTGCTGATGGAACCCGTCGGCTAGTTGGCTCAAATCCCGAGATATGCCGCGCGTATTCGCGGGTCCGCGATCAGCGCCTCTGCTGGACCCGAGATGGTGATGCCGCCCGTTTCCATCACATAGCCCCGGTCCGCGATCTTCAGAGCACCAAAGGCATTCTGTTCCACCAGCAGCACCGTGACGCCTCTCGCCTTCAGCTCCTTTACCACTTCGAAGATCTGTTGGACGATGATCGGAGCCAACCCCATCGACGGCTCATCCAGCAGCAGGCACGCCGGGCGTCCCATCAGCGCGCGGGCCATGGCGAGCATCTGTTGTTGCCCACCCGACAGGCCGCCAGCGGCCAGATTGCGCTTCTCGCGCAGGATCGGGAACATGCCGAATGCATCCTGCATGTCCTTTTCCACCTGCTCGTCCGAATAGAGATAGGCACCGAGCCGCAGGTTCTCCTCCACCGTGAGATTGGTGAATATTTGCCGCCCTTCCGGCGACTGCGTCAGCCCGAGCGCGGGCCGCCGGTATGCGGGCACAGTGGTGATCTCCTTCCCGCGGAAGACGATCGAGCCTGCAGTCACGGGTTGAACACCCGAAAGACATTGGAGCAGTGTCGTCTTGCCCGCGCCATTCGCACCGACCACCGTCACGATTTCGCCCTCATCAACGCGGAGGTCCACGCCATGAAGCACTTCGATCCGCCCATAGCGGGAGCGCAGCCCGTCAACCTTCAGCATGTTCAGCCCCCAGGTAAGCGGCGATCACCGCAGGATTGCGGCTGACCGTGGCGGGGTCGCCTTCGGCGATCTTTTCGCCATGGTCCAGGACGACGATATGGCTGGAGATCCGCATCACCATCTTCATGTCGTGTTCGACCAGCAATATGGCGACTCCCGATGCCGCCACAGCTGCGATGAGGTGGTCGATCTCCTCCGTCTCCACGGCATTGCATCCGGCAGCGGGTTCGTCGAGCAGCAGAATCTTCGGCTCCAATGCCAGCGCGCGGGCGATCTCCAGTCTTTTGAGCGAGCCGTACGACAGGCTGCCCGCCTCTCTCCCCGCCGTGCGGTCGAGACCCACGCGCGCGAGCAGGGCCATCGCGCCTTCCTCCGCCTCCCGCGCGCGGCGACGTGCGGCAGGAAGCGACAGCATATCCGCGAGCACTGTCCCCCGCTCCCGCAGGTGATAGCCGGTCACCGCATTTTCCAGCACGGTCATCGACTGGAAAATCTGCAGGTTCTGGAAGGTCCGGCTCATTCCGCGGCGCGCGAGCAGATGGGGGGCGAAGCCGGTCACATCCTCGCCCGCCAATATGACGCGCCCCGAACCGGGTTGGTAAAGGCCCGATATCATGTTGAACAGCGTGGTCTTTCCCGCCCCGTTCGGCCCGATGACGGACGCGATTTCTCCGGGGCGGACAGAGAAGCTCACGTCGTTTACAGCTTTCAGCCCGCCAAAGGCGATGCCCAGCCCCTCCACGGAGAGAAGCGGATTACCGTTGCGTATCATTCCCTGTTCCTCCGCAGCTTGCGCAGAAGGGAGGGCAGCAACCCCTGCGGCAGGAAGATCATCACCAGAACCATGATCAGCCCCAGAACCATCTGCTCATATTCGGCAAACACCGTCAGCACCTGCGGCAACACCGTCAGAAGCGCGGTACCGAAAATCGCGCCTAGAACCGAGCCGACGCCGCCAAGGACCGCCATCGTCACCATCTCTATCGAGTGCATGAAACCTGCGACATCGGGAGTGATGAACTTGTTCTGAAGCGCCAGAAGTGAACCGGAAACAGAGGCATAGACCGCGGAAATCACGAATGCCTTGAGCTTCATCCGCGAGACGTCGATCCCGACGGTGCTCGCCGCGACCTCCGATCCATGAAGCGCGCGCAACGCCCGCCCTGTCGAGCTGTCACGCAGATTGAGCGCCAGCCACGCGCCGAGGATCATGCAAATGCCGCAGAAGAAATACCAGAACTCGCCATTCGACAGGTCGAGCCCCATGCCCTTCAACACAGCCCGAAGGCCGAGCTCCGGCACTGCCATCCCATCCGGTCCGCCGGTGAGCGCACGCTCATTGTTCAGCACCATGGAGACCAGAATGCCGAAGCCCAGCGTGGCGACCCCCAGATAGTAACCCTTCAGCCGCAGGATCGGGCGTCCCACGAGATAGGCGAGAGCAGCGGAAACGGCCCCGCCCAGAACGATGGAAAGCGCGGGTGACACCCCCAGATGTGCCGGGGCCAGCGCACAGGCATAAGCGCCGATCCCGGCGAAACCGGCATGTCCAAGGCTGATCTGCCCGGCATAGCCGATCAGGATGACGATGCCCGTCACCGCAATCGCGTTCACAAACACCAGTGCCCCCACCCGGTAGTAGAAGCTGGAGGGAAACAGCAGCGGCGACAATGCGACAAGCGCGATCAGCACCGTCAGCGTGGCGGTTTTCGTATCAAACCTCATGGCATCAGACCCGTTCTGTCGATTTGCGCCCGAACAGCCCCTGAGGGCGCACGAAGAGAACGAGCAGGATCATCACGAAGGCCACCGCATCCTTGTACTGTGAGGAGAGGTAACCCGCGGTAAGCGCCTCTATCAGCCCGAGCAGGAAGCCGCCCACCAGCGCGCCCTTGGGATTGCCCATGCCGCCCAACATCGCGGCGGCGAAACCTTTCAGCGCGAACCCGATCCCGACACCGTAGGCCGTGAGCGTGATCGGCGTCGCCAACACCCCGGCCAGCGCTCCGATGGCGGCGGACAGCGCAAAGGACAGGGTCATCACGAAGGTCGTGTTGATCCCCACCAATTGGGCTGCCAGCCGGTTGTTGGACGTGGCGAGCACCGCGCGTCCGAGCAGCGTCCGGCTAAAGAATGCCCACAGCCCGACGAAGACCGCGATCGCGCCACCGATGACCCACAGGCTCTGCGGCAGGATCGTGGCTCCTCCGATGCGGAGCGGCGTGTCACCGGAAAACGCGGGAAAGCTGTGGATCTGCTTGTCGAAGACCACTTGCGCGCCGCCCTGTATGAAGATCGACACCCCTATGGTGATGATGATGATCGACACCACGGGCGCGCCGCGTGCTGGTTCGATGGCGAGCTTGTTGATCGCCACGCCCACCGCCGCTGTCACCACGATGGCGGTCAGGGCGGCAAGCGGCAGAGGTACTCCCGCCGCGTGAGCGAACCACGTGATCATCCCGCCCAGCATGACGAATTCGCCCTGGGCGAAATTGACCACGTCGGAAGCGTTGTAGATGATCGTGAAACCAAGCGCGACGAGCGCGTAAACCGCGCCGACCGTCACACCGGAAAAGATGAACTGTAGGAATTCCGACACTTGGGCTGCTCCCGTAGGCGGTAACCTGAGGGTCGCCCCGCCGTGGAGCGGGGCACTGGCTGTCGTCCGGGGGCCGGGATCTCTCGGCCGGTGCGATCAGGTCAGTCGACCGGAACCCAGTTGCCGTCCTTGATTTCCAGCATACGGAAGGCCGACAGGTCGAGGCCGAGATGGTCCTCGGGTCCGAACGTGTAGATCCCGGTCGTCCCGGCAAGACCGGAGGTCGCCTCGATCGCGTCGCGGATGTCGCCCGGGTCGGTCGATCCGGCACGGCTGATCGCATCGGTGAGGATCAGGAAGGCATCATGGGCATAGCCGCCGAATGTGCCGACAGGGGTTCCGGTCGCCGCCTCATAGGCCGCCTTGTAGCTTGTGACCGGCGCCTTCTGCGGATCCCCGTCGGCCAGCAGATCGGCGATGAGCAGCGCGGTCCCGGGCAAGCGGATCCCTTCGGCGGCTTCCGTGCCGGCCAGTTCGATGAAGCCCGCCGAGGCGACGCCATGCGACTGATAGAAGGGCAGCCCGATTGCCAGCTGCTTGTAGTTCCGCGTGACGATGGATGGCCCCTGCCCGAAGCCGGGGTTCAGAACGGCCTGCACGCCGGGCGTACCCTTTATCTTGGTCAATTGCGCGGTCATGTCGGAATCGCGGGGGTCGTAGGTCTCGTCTGCCACGACTTCGATACCGTAATCGCCGACGACCGCCTTGCACTGGGCCTGCATGGACGCGCCAAACCCGTCCGTGCCGGAGATCATCCCGATCTTCGTATAGCCCTGCTTCTTCATATCCTCGAAGATTTTCTGGCAGGCCATGCGATCGGTATGCGGTGTCTTGAAGGTGAAGGGTTTGACCGGCTGGATGATGTCGATGGCCCCGGCGAGAGAGATGAACGGCACCTCCGCATCTTCCGCCACCGCCAGGATCGACATGGAGGTGCCGGTGCTCGTCCCACCGATGATTGCCACGACCTCGTCATCCTCGATCAGCCGGGTCGCAAAGGTGCGGGCCTTGTTGGGATCGCCGCCGTCGTCATAGAGCACTAGTGTGATCTGCTCGCCGCCCAGCCCTCCCGCCGCATTCGCCTTTTCGACCAGCATGCTCAGCGTCTTGGCCTCAGGGTCGCCAAGAAAGGCTGCAGGCCCCGTTGCGGAGATGCTGGCGCCGATCTTGATATCTGCGGATGCACCGGATGGCAGCAGCGCCGCCACGCCAAGAGCCAGACCAGCCAGCGTGGTGGCGGTCATTACCTTATTCATCGGTTTCTCCTCCCAGAAACAATATTGTCAGGCGATTATTTGCGGGGTGGCCGATTTTCCCGATCTCGGCACGACGGAACGGACGCGCGCGCAGGCACGTGTTGGCCGTTCGCTGTCGAACAGGTCACTCATGGCAGGTCCCCCCAGGGCGTCTCCCTCGCCCTGCTTTATCATTGACCGACCGGTCGGTGTATGCAACATGATTCTTGGAGGGCCCGTCAGATATTGGGCCGGGAGACGAAAATGACATCGACAGTAGGCTCGGCACTGGCCGAAGGCGTCTTGACGCTGACCCTTAATCGTCCCGAAAAACTGAACTCCTTCAATGAGGAGATGCACACAGCGCTCCGTGCGGGGTTTCAGCGGGCCACGGACGACCCCGCGATTCGGGCGGTGCTGCTGACGGGCGCGGGCAGGGCGTTCTGCGCCGGGCAGGATCTGGGCGACCGGGATCCCCGCAAGTCGGAAGCCGCCCCCGACCTCGGCGCGACGCTGGAGACATGGTACAATCCCACCCTTCGCCTGATCCGTGCGCTGGAGAAACCAGTCGTCTGCGCGGTGAACGGAGTCGCTGCCGGGGCAGGCGCCAACATTGCGCTGGCCTGTGATATTGTGATCGCTGCCCGCTCCGCGAAGTTCATTCAGGCCTTCTCCCGCATCGGCCTTGTCCCCGACGCGGGGGGAAGTTGGAGCCTCGCACGGATACTGGGGGAACCGAGAGCCAAGGCGCTCGCCCTGACGGCAGAGCCGCTGATGGCGCAGACTGCGGCCGATTGGGGTCTTGTCTGGCAGGCCGTCGATGATGCAGATCTCATGCCTGCCGCCACGACCCTTGCGAAGAGCCTCGCCGCAGGCCCGACGCTCGGCCTCGGCCTGACGAAGCGGCTCATTCAGGCTGCTGCGACCAATGATCTGGATGCGCAGCTTGACCTTGAGCGCGATTGTCAGCGAGAGGCGGGGCGGAGCGCTGACTATGCCGAAGGCGTTACTGCCTTTCTGGAAAAACGTGCTCCGGTCTTCCGCGGTAAATGAGCTTTGACATGAAACCTGTCAGTCAGATGACCCCGGAAGAAGTGGCAAAAGCCTCCGCCGCCGCCATGTGGCAAGGCGATACGGCGAGCCGGGGGCTCGGCATGGAACTCTGCCACGTGGCGCCCGGCGAGGCGACCATGACGATGACGGTGACCCCGGCCATGTCGAACGGTCACGGCAATTGCCACGGCGGCTTCATGTTCGCCCTCGCCGATAGCACCTTTGCCTTCGCCTGCAACAGCTACAATCAGGCCGTTGTCGCCCAGCACTGTTCCATCACGTATATCGCTCCCGGACAGGTGGGCGATGTGCTCACGGCGGAAGCGCGCGAGGTCTCGCGCCGCGGCCGGTCGGGCATCTACGACATTCGCATCACCAATCAGCGGGGCGAGCATATTGCCGAGTTCCGCGGCCATTCCCGCAGCGTGAAAGGCACACACCTGCCCGTCGAAGACTGACGGGACTCCGCTGCGTTCAGACACTCCAAGGGAGGAGCACCATGGAAGACCTGACCCCTCGCAAAGAGGATCTGGACCCGATCGAAACCGCCTCGCGGGATGAGATCGAGGCCCTTCAATTCGATCGCATGAAGCGGTCGCTGGCGCATGCCTATGCGAACTCGGCCTTTTACCGCCGCCGGTTCGATGAAGCGGGCGCACACCCAGATGATCTGCATTCGCTGAAGGATCTGGCGAAGTTCCCGTTCACGGTGAAGCAGGACCTCCGCGATACCTATCCCTTCGGTATGTTCGCGGTCCCGCGGGAGAAGCTCGCCCGGATACACGGCTCCTCCGGCACGACCGGCAAGCCCACCGTGGTGGGGTACACGCAGAACGACATTGACGTCTGGGCGGGGCTGATCGCGCGGTCCATCCGGGCGGGTGGCGGGCGGCGGGGCGACATCCTGCACAATGCCTACGGTTACGGCCTGTTCACCGGTGGTCTCGGCGCGCATTACGGCGCAGAGAAGCTGGGCTGCACGGTCGTTCCCATGTCAGGCGGCATGACCGAACGTCAGGTCACACTCATCAGCGACTTCGAGCCGCGCGTCATCATGGTGACGCCGAGCTACATGCTCTCCATCCTGGATGAATTCCGCAGGCAGGGTGTCGATCCCCGCAAATCCTCCCTCGCTGTCGGCATATTCGGCGCGGAACCGTGGACGAACGCCATGCGGAGGGAGATCGAGGATGCCTTCGACATGCACGCCGTGGACATCTACGGCCTGTCGGAGATCATGGGTCCCGGCGTCGCCATGGAATGTGTCGAGACAAAAGACGGGTTGCATTTCTGGGAAGACCATTTCTATCCCGAGATCATCGACCCAGTCACCGGCGTGCCGGTGCCAGACGGCGAAATGGGCGAACTCGTCATCACCACGCTGACCAAGGAGGGGTTGCCCATGGTGCGATATCGCACCCGGGATCTCACCCGGCTTCTCCCGGGCACGGCGCGGAGCATGCGGCGGATCGAGAAGATCACCGGGCGGTCGGATGACATGATCATCCTGCGCGGGGTCAACGTCTTTCCGACGCAGATCGAGGAGCAGGTGCTGAAATGCCGGGGGCTTGCGCCGCATTTTCAGATCGAACTCAGCCGATCGGGCAGGATGGACAATCTCACCGTGCATGTGGAGTGCATGCCGGATCACGCAGCAGAAGACGCACGTACGAAGTCCGCGCGGGAGCTTGCGCATCACATCAAGTCGATCGTCGGCGTGTCCACCCGGATCGAAGTGCATGACTGCGATGGTATCTCCCGCTCCGAGGGCAAGGCGAAGCGGGTCATCGACAACCGGCCGAAAAGCTGAAATCAGTCCGCCGGCTCTGGGTCGGCGGACTGCTCCGCCTCAGGGCGATGTCAGGAGGGGCGATCCATGGCGCGAACGCGGGCCCAGGATTTTGAGGAAAAGCGGCGCGTGATCCTTGATTGCGCGGCGCAGGTCTTTGCCGAACAAGGCATGGACAAGGCTTCGATGTCTCAGATAGCGGCCCAGGCCCAAGTATCCAAGGCGCTTCTCTATCACTACTATCCTGGCAAGGATGCGCTGATTTTCGCTATAATCATCACGCATCTGACAGAGCTGGACAGGGTTGTGGCGGAGGCGGACGACCCTGCACTCTCCCCCGATCAGCGCCTCCGCCAGCTTGTCGGTTCAGTGTTGGAAGCCTATCGCGGCGCAGATAACGAGCACAAGGTGCAGCTCAACGCTGCCTCCACCCTCTCCGAAACGCAACGAGAGGAAATTCTGACGATCGAACGTCGTATCGTCCGCCGCTTCTCCACCGTCCTCGACCAGTTGAACCCGGAGCTCAAGGACAGGGAGAGGCCACTGCTCACGCCGGTCACAATGTCGCTCTTTGGCATGATGAACTGGATGTACATGTGGTTCCGCGAGGGTGGACGTATCAGCCGCGAGGATTACGCCGACGTGGCGACGACGCTGATCATTGAAGGAATACGCGCCGTCCGCTGACAGCCTGCAGAAAAAGGAAGGGGCGGGTCCGTCGCCGGACCCCATCCTCTCATTCTGCCGCGTGCGCAGCCGCGATCGGCCAGCTTTTCGCCACCATGGTCAGCACGTCATACTGCGCGACGACCTCTCCCTTCTGGTTGGTGACGCGGCAGTCCCAGCGCACCTCGCCGTGGTCGGCATTGGCGCGCGGATTGATCTCCTTGCATGTCAGCCGGACCTGAAGTGTGTCGCCAAAATAGACCGGCGTGAGGAAACGGAGATTATCCACGCCGTAATTGGCAAGGACAGGCCCGGGATTCGGCTCCACGAACAGCCCGGCGGCAAAGGAGGCGATGAGATAACCATGCGCCACCCGACCGTCGAAGAACGGGTTCGCCTTGGCGGCGGCCTCATCCATATGGGCGTAGAAGGTATCGCCGGTGAAATCGGCGAAATGCTCCACATCCTCTTGGGTCACCTGCCGTGCAGCGGTGATGAGCTGGTCGCCGATCTGCAAATCTTCCAGAGACTTGCGGAAGGGGTGGATATCGCTCCGCACCTGCGCCCCGTCCGTCCAGCGACCGGTGACAGCCGAGAGAAGCCGGGGCGCGCCCTGCACGGCGGTGCGCTGCATGTAATGCTTCACGCCGCGCATCCCACCCATTTCCTCGCCACCTCCCGCGCGGCCCGGGCCGCCATGCACCAGCGGTGCGAGCGGCGATCCATGGCCGGTGGAGGTCTTGGCGGAGGCCCGGTTCCCGATGAGGATCCGCCCATGGAACGGGGCAGCTTCCAGAACCGCTGACTCTGCGACGCGGGGGTCATCCGTAAAGACGGATGCGACAAGCGATCCCTTGCCCATGCGGGTAAGAGCCATCGCCTCTTCCAGGTCGTCGTATGGTATGACGGTGGAGACCGGGCCGAACGCCTCGACCTCATGTACTGCCGCGGCACTGAAGGGCTGGGCTGCATGCAGCAGGACAGGGTTGAGGAAGGCCCCCTTATCCGCGTCGCCCGTTGCCAGCGTGACCGTGTCGGGATCGCCCGCGACGATTTCCGCGACCTTGGAAAGCTCCGCGATCCGGGCGCGCACTTCCTCTCTCTGTGCGAGGCTGGCGAGCGCTCCCATGCGGGTGGCTTCGTCCTCCGGCAGACCGGGCGGCATCTTCGCGAGCCGCGACCGCAACGCGTCCACAAGCGCCTCGACCTGGCCTCGGGGGGCGATGACACGCCGGATTGCGGTACATTTCTGCCCCGCTTTGGACGTCATCTCCCGTGCCACTTCCTTCACGAACAGATCGAACTCCGGCGTGCCCGCGATCGCATCCGGCCCGAGAACAGAGGCGTTCAGGCTATCGGCCTCCATGGTGAAGCGGGTGGAATTGCCCACGATGGAAGGATGGGTACGAAGCGATTGCCCCGTCGCGGCCGAACCGGTGAAGGTCACGACATCCTGCCCGGTCACATGATCGAGCATATCACCCACCGAGCCGCAGACGAGCTGGAGCGCACCTTCGGGCAGAAGGCCCGTCTCCACGATGCGGCGCACCACAAGCTCCGTGAGATAGGCCGTCTGGCTTGCCGGTTTCACCACGCAGGGCATGCCCGCGACGAGACTGGGCGCAATCTTTTCCAACATGCCCCAGACGGGAAAGTTGTAGGCGTTGATATGCACCGCGACGCCCTGAAGCGGGGTCAGGATATGCTGTGCGACAAAGCTGCCGTCGCGCGAAAGCCCTTCCACGTCGCCCTCGGTGAGAACGCGGGCATTGGGGAGTTCGCGGCGCGCTTTCGAGGCATAGGTCAGCATCGTGCCGATGCCGCCTTCGATATCCACCCAGCCATCGGCACGGGTCGCGCCGGTGCGGAAGCTCTCGGCGTAGAACTCCTCCTTCCGCTCCATCAGCGCCATGCCCAACGCACGAAGCATCAGGGCGCGGTCATGAAAGCTCATTGCGCGCAGACGTGCGCCCGCCTTGCGCCCGTGATCGAGCACATCGGCAAAGTCGATCCCGGAGGAATCGATGGTCGCGACTTCTGCGCCGGTTGCTGCATCAAGCAGGGTGGCGCCCGTCTTCTGACCCGGCGCCCATTCGCCACAGACATAGCTTTCGAGACGGCGCGAGGGCTGAACGGTTGCGGTCATTGGGGTTCCTCAAACTTGTCTGACAGCGGGCGATCCCGCACAGGATTACAGGCCTAGATCGGCCAGATGTTGCTTGCTGGACTGCTCCCAGCGGGCACGAAGCGCCTCATTCGTCTCATGTCGGAGGCCGAAGGGCTGCAATGTCGCGAACCGATCCGATCCAGCCACTCCGAAGCCAGCCCCGACACGGGGCCACCAATAATCGACCGCGACACGCACGTCCTCCCGGTCGGAAAGCAGGAGCTGCGCAAGGCCCTCCGATCCGAGTTCCCGGTGCCGCATCTCACGCGGGGCGATGGCGCGGAACACCTCGGCCAGCGGCGCATAGGAAAGGCGGGTCAACTCGCCCATCTGGACATCCGTCGCCAAGCCCTGGAGTACATTCATCACCACCGCATCCGTCCACCCGGTGATCGGGTAGTGAAAAACCGAAAGGCGCATATCGCCTTCCTGTCGCGCATGGCCCAGATCCGCATCGCGGGGCAAGCGGGCGGCCCAGTCATGGGTCGTTTCGTAGCGGTCAGCATTGGCGCCGAAGCTGGCCATAACCGCCAGCACGCGCTCCGCATGGTCCGCCTTCTCCAACGTGATGCGGCTGGCAGCGATACGGGCCTTGATGCCGGGCGCGTGGTTAATCGATGCGGCGAAACCCGCGGAGGCTGCAAGCTCGCTGTCCACGAAGGACGACATCAAGCGCAGAAGTTCTCCCCGGTAGCGGGCGGGCACGTTGTCGGGTGTCGTCAGTACTCCGCCCTGCGCCAGATATTCTTCCACCGACATTGCATCATTCATCATAGGTCACCACGACGCGATCGCTGAGCGGCGTGGCCTGGCAGGAAAGGACATAGCCCGCGCGGACCTCATAATCCTCCAACGCATGGTTCACTGCCATTTCCACCTCCCCCTCCAGCACCTTGCACCGGCAGGTGGAGCACACACCCGCCTTGCAGGCATAGGGCGCATCCATCTGGGCCGCGATCGCCGCGTCGAGGATCGACTGCCCCTGTCGCGGCATCTCGAAAGTCCGGGTCGCTCCATCGAGTGTCACTGTCGCCTGTGTGCCGGCACCGGGGTGGACGGCAACACGTGAGACCGCACGGGCCTTGGCTCGACCCGGTTGTCCGCTGGCGAAAAGCTCGAACTTGATCTGGTCGTCCCGCAGCCCCTGGGCGCGCAGGCTCTCCGCAATGGCCAGCATCATCGGCTCCGGCCCGCAGATGAAGACGGTGTCTATTGAACCCGCGTCAAGCCAGTGGGTGAACAGCCCGCGCATCTTCTCCGCGTCTATCCGGCCCGTGAACAGATCAATCTCCTGTCCCTCCTGCTCCAGCACATGGATGATGGACAGCCGCCCGAGATAGAGGTTCTTCAGATCCTCCAGCTCCTCCCGGAACATGATCGTGTTGATCTGGCGATTGGAATAGACCAGCGTGAATTTAGACCCCGGCTCACGCGCCAGCACTGTCTTGATGATCGACAGTAGAGGGGTGATCCCGGAACCGCCCGCGAAGCCCAGATACTGGCGGGAAGCTTGCGGGTCCAGTTCTGTGAAGAACCTTCCCATGGGCGGCATCGCCTCGATCTGATCCCCGACACCCAGCATCTCGTTGGCCCAAGTGGAGAACGCACCGCCATCCACCCGCTTGATCCCGACCTTCAGGCACCCCTCGTCGCGGCCCGCGCAGATCGAGTAGCTGCGACGCAGCTCCTCGCCATCGAAATCATGGCGAAAGGTAAGATACTGGCCCTGCGTGAAATCGAACAGGGCCCTGTCCTCCTCCCGGGGGCGGAGGGTGACGACAACGGCGTCGCGGGTCTCACGGCGCACATCGGTGACGGTCAACGGATGGAAGCGTGCCATTTGGGTATCCTCGGCATCCTAGATGCACTTGAAGTAATCGAAAGGCTCCAGACAGTCCTGGCAGCGATAGCTCGCCTTGCAGGGCGTGGAACCGAACTGGCTGACCTTCTCGGTCCGCGCGGAGCCGCAGCGGGGACATGCAATGGTCAGGTTGCTGCTGCCCGCCAGCCGGGAGATCCGGCCCGCCAGCCTCCCATCTGCCGCGGTACCATCGACAGGCGGCGCAATCCCGTAGTCGCGGAGCTTCTGCCGCCCTTCCTCCGTCAGCCAGTCCGTCGTCCACGGCGGGGACAACTGCCGCTCGAGTCGCACCCGCTCTATCCCTCGGCTCTGGAGTGCCGTCTCGATATCAAGGTTGATGATCGCGGTGGCGGGACAGCCGGAATAAGTAGGCGTGACGGTGACGACGAGGGTTTCGCCCTCCCACGCCACGTCGCGGATGATGCCCAGATCGGTCAGGCTGATAACAGGGATCTCCGGGTCCGGCACTTCGGAAAGCCAGTGCCAGACCTCTGCCAGATCGGGATGCGCAGCGCCGTCCATCGCATCACCAGCGCGCGCCGGGATAGGCACGTTGCAGGAACTGCATCTCGGCGAGAATGTAGCCCAGATGTTCGCTGTGCAGGCCGCGCTTGCCGCCACGACCCTTCACGCCGTGCTGCCAGACATCGGCAGGCAGAGTCAGCGTGGCCTCGGCCAGCACATCCTGTACCTTGCGGTCCCATGCGTCCTTCAGGCTCGAGGGCAGGGGAGCTATGCCCGCTTCGGCAATGTCGCGGTCGAGATCGTCATCCGCAAACATCTCGCCCGTATAGGGATAGAGCAGGTCGAGCGCCTTTTGCATACGGTCATGGCTCTCTGCGCTGCCATCCCCCAGACGGATCATGAGATCGGCGGAACGTTCGAGATGATAAGCCACCTCCTTCTCCGCCTTGGCCGCGATTTCCGCCACCCGCCTGTCAGTCGAGCCCTTCAAAGCGCCCATAAGTTCAAGATGGAATGCGTCGAACAGGAATTGCCGCATCAAGGTCTGCGCGAAGTCGCCATTCGGGCGTTCAACCAGCAGCAGATTGCGAAAGGCGCCCGCGTCACGCAGGTAGGCCAGATCGTCCGCGCTGCGGCCCTCACCCTCGACCTCCCCGGCATATTCCAGCCAGAGCTGGCACTGACCGATGAGGTCGAGTGCCTGGTTGGCGAGTGCGATATCCTCCTCAAGCGCGGGGGCATGACCACACCACTCAGAAACCCTATGTCCGAGGATCAGCGCATTGTCACCGAGCCGCTGAAGCCACTCGGCCAAGGTGACTCTGCTCGCCGTTTTAACCGCGCCTCCCATCACATGTGCCCGATTTCTTCAGGAATGTCGAAGAAGGTCGGATGACGATAGACCTTGCTGTTCGATGGTTCGAACAGCGGCCCTTTGTCAGACGGAGACGAAGCGGTAATCTCGTTCGAGGGGACGACCCAGATCGAAACGCCCTCGTTGCGACGGGTATAAACGTCGCGTGCATTACGGATGGCCATCTCCGCATCCGGCGCGTGCAAGCTGCCGACGTGACGATGATTCAGGCCATGCTGACCACGGATGAAGATTTCCCACAGGGGCCATTCGTTGGACATGTCTTGCTCCTCCCGGGAGGCTGGATATTCTGGCTGGACGGGTGGGTTATTCGGCTGCGATGGCAGAGCGCCGCGTTGCGGCCTTGTCCGCATGGGCCATCAGCCCGTCGCGGAACCAGGCGCCATCTTCCCATGCCTTCACGCGCGCGCCGAGGCGTTCCGTGTTGCACGGGCCGTTCCCCTGAATGACGGCGAAGAACTCCGACCAGTCCGGCTCAGAGAAATCGTAGCCGCCCTTTTCCTCGTTCCATTTCAGATCGGGATCGGGAACGGTCAGCCCCAGATATTCCGCCTGCGGAACGGTCTGATCGACGAATTTCTGCCGAAGCTCGTCATTCGTGTTCATCTTGATCTTCCACGCCATGGATTGCGCGGAATGCACGCTGTCCTTGTCGGAGGGGCCGAACATCATCAGCGACGGGTACCAGAAACGGTTGAGCGCATCCTGCGCCATCGCCTTCTGCTCCGGCGTGCCGCTCGCCATCTTCATCATGATGTCGTAGCCCTGCCGCTGGTGGAACGATTCCTCCTTGCAGATGCGGATCATCGCGCGGCTGTAGGGGCCGTAGCTGGTCCGCTGCAGCGGCACTTGATTCATGATCGCCGCCCCATCGACAAGCCAGCCCACCGCACCCATGTCGGCCCATGTCAGCGTGGGATAGTTGAAGATGGAGGAATACTTCATGTTGCCGCTGTGGAGTTTCTCCAGCAACTCGTCCCGGCTCACGCCAAGGGTCTCAGCGGCGGAATAGAGATAAAGGCCGTGGCCCGCCTCGTCCTGCACCTTGGCGAGCAGGATGGCCTTGCGCTGAAGCGTGGGCGCGCGGGTGATCCAGTTTCCCTCCGGCAGCTGACCGACGATCTCAGAATGTGCGTGCTGGCCGATCTGACGGATCAGGGTCTTGCGATACCCGTCCGGCATCCATTCCTTCGGTTCGATCTTTTCCCCGCGGTCGATGCGGTCCTGAAAGGCAAGCTCCTGCGGCGTCATCTCATCACGATGCTTGGAGCCTTCGGATTTCACGAGCTGTGCATACATGGCTAACCTCCTCCAGAATCGCGCGGCAAACAGTCGACCGCAGACTGACGAGATCGAATCCCCCTTCGCCAGTCCCCGGATCTTGATACGTCACAACACATCACATTAAAAGCCATAAAATGGATAATAGTGTGATGTGTCGTGGGAAGCTCAAACAAGTCACTGAAAGGGATGTATTTACCTCAATCCCGAAAGACGCATGTCGCTTTCGCGGGTGTGGGCGGGCAGGGGACCGTCAAGACCTTCAAAGCTCGCGGCGATATGACGTTCCGCTGCGTCCGAAAGCGCCAGATAACTGCGCCGGAACAAAGCTCTCGCCGCCGCTCCCTGCCAGTCGGCAGGCAGCGCTGCGGGCGGGAGGCGCGGATCTCGGAGCAAGACGTTGCGGTAGAGATGCACGAGCAGCAGCCGCGCCACCAGTGATGCCTCGTCCGACAGCGCGCCTTTCAGCACAGCATCCAGCAACACCTCGAACCGGCGGTTGATATTGCGATACTGCCCCTGCAAGGCAGAGAGATCCCAGAAGCCTGCCAGCTCCTCCGGGTGGTCCACCGGCGCCGCGTGCAGCAGCAGCGCACCGGGCGGCGGCGCCTGATCCCGGTCGGGCCGAATATAGACAGACCCGCCCATATGACCTAAGCGGAGCCGCTTCGCCTCCACCTCCGCAAGATCGGGGGCATGAAGAACCTGCCATCCGCGCGGAGGCTCCTCGGTCGAATAGAGCAGCCGGGCGGCATGGCCGAACTCCGTCTGGGCCGACGCATCCAGACGGTAATAGCTCCGCCGGCCCGCCCGCTCGCCCGCGAGCTGCCGGGCCGCCACCAGACGGGAGACCGCCGTCCGAACGAGAGACTCATTGATTCCGACGCGCGCGCAGATGTCGATCAGCGTGCCCGTCCAGAGCACTCCGCCACGCGGCACCACCACATCGCCGTAGATCGTGACGATGAAGGGAGCAGACCGAAGCTCCACACCGTCCAGCAAGCGAACTATCGCCTCATCGCCCTTCATGTTTCCTCACCATCCGCTCCCGGCCCTTCAACCCCTAGCGGAGAGATCAAATTCTCCGCAAGAGCGTGTTCACGCCGCTTTGGGAGGAAGCAATTCCAGAACTCCTTCGGGATACGCTAAAAAGCGCGGCGGAAGTATTGGGCTGAAGCGGCATTTCCACCCCTAACGATACAAAAATGTGCAACCGTGCAGCGGAGGCGGGGCGACTC
Source organism: Haematobacter missouriensis (assembly GCF_000740775.1). GTDB lineage: Bacteria > Pseudomonadota > Alphaproteobacteria > Rhodobacterales > Rhodobacteraceae > Haematobacter > Haematobacter missouriensis. The sequence goes on from NZ_JFGS01000034.1 coordinate 26,037, forward strand.
TTCTTCCGCGGGCTTTGCGGCCTTGCCAACCGCCAGGCCCTGACCTGAAGATCGGAACATGCGCCGAAACAATGGCCGGATGCGAAAGGCGGGGACGTGACGGAAAAGAGCATGATCGCCATCCGGCACGTCAGCAAGGCATTCGGAAGAGGCGAGGCGAGCGTCCGTGCGCTGGACGACGTGTCGTTCGAGATCGCGAGGGGAGAGTTCTTCACGTTGCTTGGCCCGTCCGGCTGCGGCAAGACCACCCTCCTGCGCATGATCGCAGGCTTCGAGACGCCGACGGAGGGAGAAATCTTCCTGGACGGCGCGGCAATCAGCCATCTGCCCCCCAACCGAAGGCCCGTGAATACCGTATTCCAGAGCTACGCGCTTTTCCCCCATCTCACGGTAGCGGAAAATATCGCCTTCGGGCTGAAGATGCTCGGGCGGTCGCGGGCGGAGCAGCGGCAGCGGACGGAGCGGATGCTGTCGCTTGTCAGGCTTGAATCGCTGGCCGGACGGCGGACCAGCCAGCTCTCGGGCGGCCAGCAGCAACGTGTGGCGCTGGCACGCGCGCTCGCTCCCGAGCCGAAGGTGCTTCTGCTGGACGAACCGCTATCTGCGCTGGATCTGCAGTTGCGGAAGGAGATGCAGGTCGAGCTGAAACGCCTTCAGACGGAAACCGGGATCACCTTCGTCTTCGTCACCCATGACCAGGAGGAGGCATTGACCATGTCCGACCGTATCGGGGTGATGAGCGCGGGACGGCTTCAGCAGATAGGCACCCCGCGGGAGGTCTATACCCGCCCGACAAACCGTTTTGTCGCCGCCTTCATCGGAGAAACCAACCTCCTCCGCGGCATGGCGACGGGTGAAGGCGTCCGGCTGCCGGGTGGCTTTCTGCTTCCCTTCGAAGAGGCCGCGCGGGGGGAGGTCACGCTCACCATACGCCCCGAACATATCCGGATCGTCGCCCCGGAGGAGCAGGGCGCGATCCCAGCGGAGGTTCGCAGCGCGATCTATTTCGGGACGGACACGCATTACCACCTTGCTCTCGCAGACGGAACACCACTCATCGCGCGGGCCCAATCGGCGGTCGACGGTATGTCCGCCCTCCAACCGGGCCAGCAGGTCGGTCTCCGGGTCGCACCCGGCGCGGCCCATGTGCTGGGGGATTGACGAATGAGGGGCGAGACGGAGATGGAGCGGCGCTCCGCTCGGAACGGGTGGTTGCTCTCGCTGCCCGCCCTCGTGGTGCTGCTCTTTGCGGCGGTGGGGCCGTTGTTCATCCTGCTGATCTATTCCTTCCTGACGCGGAACGACGCGGGCACGGTGACTTGGGCCTTTTCCACGGATGGCTGGGTGTCGGTCCTGTTCACTTATGACATTTTCGATGAGGCTTACCGCCTCGCCGATGCACATCTGGCGATCCTGTGGCGCTCGGTGTGGCTGTCGCTGATGACGACGCTCATTACCTTCGTGCTCGGGTTTCCAACGGCATGGTTCATCGCGACCCGGCCACCGCAGGCCCGCGCGCTATGGCTGTTTCTCATCACCATACCCTTCTGGACGAATATCCTGATCCGCACTTTTGCGATCAACGAGATCATCCGCAACGAAGGGGTGCTGAACACCGTGCTGCTCCGGCTCGGCGTGATCGATGCGCCTCTGCAAATCATCTATACCGACCTCGCCGTGCTGATCGGGATGGCCTATGTCTATCTTCCTCTGATGGTCCTGCCCCTCTACGCCGCGATAGACCGGTTCGACATGCGGCTTCTGGAGGCAAGCTATGACCTCTATGCCAGCCGGTGGCGCGCCTTGAGAAGCATCGTCCTGCCCATCGTCCGGCCGGGGATCATCGCCGGCTCCATTCTGGTCTTCGTGCCTTCGCTCGGCGCCTATGTCACGCCGCGGGTACTGGGGGGCGGACGCAACATGATGATAGGCAATTTCATCGAACTTCAGTTTCTTCAGGGGCGAAACTGGCCGCTGGGGGCGGCGCTGTCGATGACGCTGCTCCTTATCGTCGCGCTGGCGCTCATGGCCTATATCCGTGCGGCCGGGCAGGGGGGGAGGGCTCCGCATGGCTGATGGTCATTTCGACGCCACACGGCTTCCCGGCTTTGCGACCGTGGCCGTGGCTGCCTTTGTCCTGCTTTACCTGCCGATCGTCACCCTGGTGATCTATTCCTTCAACGCCTCTCAATCCGTGGCGGTATGGGGAGGATTCTCGCTTTCGTGGTACAGCCATGCGTGGGAGAACGAGGCGGTGAAGGCGGCGGCACTGCGGTCGCTCATCATCGCGAGCTTCGCCGCAGTCTTCTCCACCCTTATCGCCACGATGGCCGCCCTCGGGACGACACGCCGCCGTGCCTTCCGGGGCGAGACACTGATCTACATGACCATCAACCAGCCCCTCATGGTCCCGGAGATCGTGACGGCGGTGGCGCTGATGATCTTCTTCGGTATCCTGAAACTCTGGACGGGCTATCAGGGACTGGGATGGCTGATCGCGGCCCATACGGCCTTCTGCATCCCCTTCGCCTACCTGCCGATCCGCGCTCGGCTCGAAGGCATGGACCTTTCACTGGAGACGGCGGCATCCGATCTCTATGCGACGCCATGGCAGACATTCCGCTGGGTTACGTTGCCGAACCTCGCACCGGGCATACTTGCGGGCGCCATGCTGGCCTTCGTTATTTCGCTTGATGACGTTGTCATAACGGAGTTCGTGAAATCGGGCGGTCAGGATACATTGCCAACCTACATGCTTGGCCAGATGCGACGCGCCTTTACGCCCGAGGTGAACGCCATTTCGACGCTTCTGCTCGCCCTGACCATCGTGCTGCTGACGGCTTTCTTTCTGCTCACACCAAAGAAAAAATAATCGACATCGACGGGAGATCACCATGAAGACGTTGCTCGCCTCCGCAGCCCTGCTCTGTGCGTTGTCAACCACCGGTTACGCGGCGGGTCAGCTGCAGCTTTACAACTGGGGCAACTACACCAACCCGGACTTGCTGAAAAAATTCGAGGATGAAACCGGCATCAAGGTGACGGTCACTGACTACGATTCCAACGATGTGGCAATCGCCAAGGTAGGTGCCGGCGGTTCCGGTTTCGATCTGGTTGTGCCCTCCGCCAACTACGTCCGTTTCTGGGTGGATCGCGGGTTGATCCAGGAGCTCGATCATTCGCGGCTGGCGAATATCGGCAATATCGCGGCCGAATGGCGGGATGTCGTCTGGGATCCGGGGCGCAAGTTTACCATTCCATGGCAATGGGGGTCCACCGGGGTTGCGGTGAATACCGGAGTCTATTCGGGGGACATCAACACTTCCGCAATTTTCCTGGACCCTCCGGAAGAACTGGTCGGCAAGGTGAACGTCGTGCCGGAGATGAGCGACGTTCTGGCGCTGGCCACGATGTATGCAGGCGGCGAACCCTGCTCGGAAGATCCAGCAATCATGAAGAAGGTGCGCGACACAATTCTTGCCGCCAAGCCGAAATGGATCTCTATGGACTATGGCGCGACGGAGCGTCTCTCGAACGGTGACTGGGCCGCTTCCGTGAACTGGAACGGCTCCACCATGCGGGCACGGATCAATACGCAGGGAAAGGTCCAGTATGGCTATCCCAAGGAAGGCTATCCGCTGTTCATGGATTCCGTCGCGCTGCTGTCGGATGCGAAGAATGTCGATGAGGCCTACAAGTTCCTGGACTTCATCATGGTGCCGGAAAATGCGGCCCTGATCTCCGCCTTTGCGCGCTATGCCAACGGTATCGCCGGATCTGAGACCTTCATGCCGGAAGACATGAAGACAGCGCCCGAAGTCGTGGTGCCCGAGGCCGCCCGCGCCGCCGGACGGTTCCTGCCGGGCTGCACGGGCAAGGCGCTGGACTATCAGACGGCGATTTGGACGGAGTTGCAGAAGTAACAGACCGGACGCACATATGACGGGCTTTAAAGGCGCAGCGACGACGCCCGTCGCTGCAGATCTCATCATAACCAACGCGCGCGTCCTGACGATGGATACCGACCGGCCCCGCGCCGAGGCGGTGGCCATCGCGGGGGGTCGTATCCTCGCGGTCGGGCCCGATGCTGATGTCGCGGCTCTGCAAGCCCCAGGAACGGAGGTCATCGACGCAGGCGGGCGGTCGCTGCTGCCGGGCTTCGTGGAAAGTCACCTTCACCTCCTTCTTGGCGGGCTGGAGCTTGACCGGCTCCAACTCGGCGGGGTGCGCGGGCGGGCGGCGCTCACCGCCGTTTTTCAGCGTTATGCCAGCAAACATCCCAACGCGCCGCTGCTCATGGCGCATGGCGCGACCTACGACATTCTTGACCACCCCGTCACCCGCCACGATCTGGATGAGGTGATCGCGGACCGACCCGCGGCGATGATGGCGGCGGATCATCATACCGTCTGGGCGAACACTGCCGCTCTGAAGGCCGCGGGTCTGCTTTATGGCGCCGAGACACCACCGGGACATGTGATCGTCATGGGGCCGGACGGTCTGGCTACCGGTGAGTTGCGGGAGTTCGAGGCCTTTGGCCCGGTGCTGGATCTGGATGGCACGGGACATCTGCAGCTGGGCATCGCCACGGGAGAAGAACCAGACCCCTGGCCGGATGCCGAGCGCCGGGCTGCCGACAGACAGATCATCGCGGCCGGTCTTGCCCATTGCGCCCGTCATGGGATCACCACGATGGTGAACATGGACGGCAACCGCTACACCCTCGCCCTGCTTCGGGAGATTGAGGAGGAGGGGCGGCTTACCGCGCGCGTCGTGGTGCCTTTCCACTTCAAACCGCACATGGAACTCTCTGCGCTGGAGCGTGCCAGCGCGATGACCGCCGATTTCGGCGGCGCGTGGCTCCGCTCCGGCTTCGTCAAGATGTTCATGGATGGTGTACTGGAAAGCCGGACCGCATTCCTGCTTCAGGATTATGCGAACCATCCCGGAGAGCGGGGCGAGGCGCTGTTCAGCGCCGAACGCTTTGCGGAAATCTGCAAGGAAATTGACCGCCGGGGCCTGCAGATCGCAGTGCATGCCATCGGGGACGCAGCCGTTCGACGCACAATCGACGGCTACGAAGCGGCGCGATGCGTGAACGGGGCGCGCGACAGCCGCCATCGCATCGAGCATATCGAATTGATCGATCCGGTCGATGTGCCCCGCCTCGCCGCGAATGGAATAACAGCCAGCCTCCAGCCATCGCACCCGCCGGGAGCGATGGATTTCCCGCTGACCACAATGGAAGCGGTGATGCCAGCCCCGCTGTGGCGGACCGCCTATCTCTGCCGGACCTTGGCAGACAGGGGCACGCCCCTTGCCTTCGGCTCGGACTGGCCGGTCGCCGATGTCGATGTACTCCGAAGTCTCAGCGCCCAGGGGTCGCGTGGGTCTTATCCCGGCGGGTTGGATGAGCGTGTGTCGCTCATGCAGGCGATCCGCGCCTATACCGCAGACGGCGCCTGGGCGGTCCATCTAGATCACTTGACGGGACGGCTCACACCGGGACTTGCCGCCGATCTGGTTCTGCTGGATGCGGATATCGAAGCTCTCGCACCGGAGGAGTATCCCGACGCGGGCATCCGGCTCACGATCGCAGGCGGCAGGGTCGTCTATCGGGCGTGATGTCGGTGTGCGCCGGAAAATGGCATCGCCCGTGAGTGGTCACGGGCGATGAGCACTCACTGCGAGGCCTTTTCCACAAAGGCATTGGTATAGGTCTTGGCCAGATCGACGTTCGCTGCGGCGATTTCCGGAGAGTTGAAGCTCATCACCTTGAGCACCGCCTCTGCCGCGCCATCTTCCATCAGCCCATCGCGCGAGATCATCTCAAGGCTGCTTTTCAGCGATTCCACGTAGATGTCACGATCTCCGATAAGCTCGGCAGGCATCCTGTCCGCTATCTCCTCCGGCGGAGTTTCATGGATGTATTTCAGAGTGTCCACGATCGCGGCGGCCAGCGCCTGCGTGGCCTCCGGGTGGGCGTCGATCCATTCCTGCCGGGTATAGAGCGCGCCACCTGCATAGTCCGCCCCGAAGAGCGCCCGCGCGTCCGCCTCCTTGCGGGTATCCACCAGCATCTTCAGATCGGCGTGCCGGTTCTTGAGTTGCGAGATCGCAGGATCCAGCGCGACCACCGCATCTATTCCGCCTTGCTCCAGCGCGGCAACCGCCGTCGCCCCGACTCCGACGCCCACGACGGAAGCAGAACTCGGGTCCAACCCCTCGCGCGAAAGCATGTATTTCAGGAAGAAATCAGTCGACGACCCCGGCGCGGTGACCCCCACGGTCTTGCCCGCCAGCTCGGCAACGGTTGATATCTGTTTATCGGGCCCAACCACCAGCGCGATGCCCGGCAGGCGGTCCATCACCACGAATGCCGCGAGCTGCTGCCGCTTTGCAGCCAGGCTGATGGTATGTTCGTAATAGCCCGACACCACATCCGCACTGCCGCCGACGACAGCCTTGAGCGCGGCGGAGCCACCTTTGAAATCTATGAGTTCGACATCCAGCCCGTGCTTCTCATAATTGCCAAGCTCCTTGGCCAATACGGTCGGCAGGTAGCAGATGCAGCTCGAACCGCCGATGGCGATCTTCACCGTATCGGCCGCGGCAGGCAGTCCCAGTGTTGCGGCGACCAGCGTCGCGAAAAGATGCTTTCCAAAGCCCATTTCCGTTCCTCCCTCCAGAAATCAGTGGTTGTCGCGCCCCGGCTGCCAGACCAGCAGCCGCCGCTCCGCCAGCGTCACCAGCCAGTCGATGACCAGCACAAACGCCGAAAGCACGAACATCCCGGCAAAGACACCGGCGATATCGAACATGCCCTCCGCCTGCGCGATGAGATAGCCCAGGCCCGCCGACGACCCCAGATATTCACCCACTACCGCGCCCACCACCGCAAAGCCGATGGACACATGAAGGGAGGAGAACACCCAGCTCAGCGCGGAGGGCAGATAGACGTGGCGCAGAAGCTGCCGTTCCGTCATGCCGAGCATCCGGGCATTCTGAAGCACGGTCCGGTTCACCTCCTTCACGCCTTGATAGACGTTGAAGAAGACGATGAAGAACACCAGCGTAAAGCCGAGGGCGACCTTCGACCAGATGCCTAGTCCGAACCAGAGCGTGAAGATCGGAGCCAGAACCACGCGGGGCAGTGCATTCGCTCCCTTGATATACGGGTCGAAGACCGCGGCTAGCCGTGGCCGCCGGGCGAGCCAGAACCCGAGGATCAGCGCCGCCAACGTGCCCAGGACGAAGGCCAGTGCCGCTTCCAGAAGGGTGATCCAAAGATGATACCAGATCGTGCCGGTTGAGAACCACCGCACGATCTGGGCCAGCACATCGCCGGGCGTCGAGAAGAAGAACTGAATGCGCGCCGGGTCACCGAAGAGGGTGGTATTGGTGAGCACCCACCAGAAGCCGACCGCGACCACGGCTACCAATGCCTGCAGGGCCAGAAGCACCGGTTTCGACATCAGGACACCCGTTCCTTGTTGCTGTAGGCTTGCAGCACCTGTTCCTTCAGGAGATGCCAGATTTCGCGATGCAGCGACTGGAATTCCGGCGTCAACTTGATCTCGGAAACGTCACGAGGCCGGGAGAGCGGGATGGCGAAGTCACCGATGATGCGCGCGGAAGGCCCCGCCGAAAGGATCACCACCCGGTCGGAGAGGGAGATCGCCTCCTCCAGATCATGTGTGACGAACATCACCGCCTTGCGATCCTGCTGCCACAGTTCCAGCAGCAGATCCCCCATGATCAGCCGGGTCTGCGCGTCGAGCGGGCCGAAGGGTTCGTCCATGAGCAGGATTGCCGGATCGCGGATGAGCACCTGCGCCATCGCAACCCGCTTGCGTTGCCCTCCCGACAGCATATGCGGATAGCGGTCGCCGAACCCCTTGAGGCCCACCTTTTCCAACCAGTCATCGGCGCGGGTGAGTGCCTCCCTCCGCCGCGTGCCGCCAATTTCGAGCGCGATGGCCACGTTGTCCCGCGCAGTCTTCCACGGCATCAGTGCGTCGGCCTGAAAGAGATAGCCTGCGCGCGCATTCAGCCCCTGAAGCGGCTGCCCTTCGATCCTCACCATACCGGCGCTCGGGCGGAGAAGACCGGCCGCCGCATTGAGCAGCGTCGATTTGCCGGAGCCTGTCGGCCCGACGATGGCGACGAATTCTCCTTTGGAGACGTCCAGATCAGCGCCGGAAACGGCGCGAAATTCCGATTTCCCTCCGACGCCGAAACTGATGTCCACGGCGTCAAGACTGACAGCGACCGCTTGCGGATCGCTGCGGCCCTCTCCCGACTGCGGCATTTCTGCGGCCTCCCCCTTGGCACGGACCTTATAGTGGCAGCGAGATCCTCTGCAAGAGCGCCACCGGCGAGAGCGGGCTGCGAATGTTCGCGAAAGTCCATCACGATGTCACAACCTTTGCGCGAAACGGTCGCCAAAGCGTCGTCGTTTTGTCAATTTTGGCGGTCATGGTCCCGGCCACGTGACGAATTCGCGCAAAATCTTTCTGATGGAGAATCCCATGACCTCTCGGATCACGCTTGCCGCAGCGGCCCTCCTCGCGACCGCGCTTTCCGCGCCGATTGCCGGGGCCGCGACCTATGGCACCCTTTCCGGCAAGGCGCCCATCGTGGTCGCGCATCGCGGGGCCAGCGGCTATCTCCCCGAGGAGACGCTCGGTGGCTATGAACTCGCCCTGAAGATGGGCGCGGATTACATCGAGCCCGATGTCCAGATGACCGCGGACGGTGCGCTGATCGCCATGCATGACGCGACGCTGAACCGGACGACGAATGTGGAGTCGCTCTTTGCTCCCCGGAACGGCGGATACAAAGTGTCGGATTTCACGCTGGCGGAGATCAAGACGCTGACGGTTGAGCCGACCGGCGCTCTTGCCCGCCCGGATTCGACCTATCCCGGTTTCACGCCCGGCATGGCGGACCCTTACAAGGTCCCGACGCTGGGCGAGGTGCTGGATCTGCTGACCACCTACAATAAGGCGAACGGCACCTCCGTCGGGGTCTATCCCGAGTCCAAGACCCCGTACAACTCACCTCAGAACCAGGCTATCATCGCGACGCTGAAGGAAAAGGGCTACACCGATACGGAAGACAAAGTCATCCTTCAGTCCTTCGTCCGCGCCTCGGTGATCGAGATGGGAGAGGCGCTGGAGGCGCAGGGCATGCAGGCCCTGCTCGCGCAGCTCGGTTCGGTGCGCATGGTGGACGGCGTCTATGGGGTTGCCGGAACGGACGGTTTCTTCACACTGGCCGAGATCGCCGGGATCGCGGACGGCGTCGGCGTCAGCTACGGCGGTATCACCAAGGAATTCATCGACGCGGCGCATGATCTTGATCTGGTCGTGCACGCCTACACCTTCCGCCCGCTGAGCGAGGACGAGGCGTTCACGATGATCCGCCCGATGCTGGACTGGGGTCTGGATGGCTTCTTCACCGATTACACCGATTTCGGTCGTGCCGTCGTGGACAGCCTTGCGCCGGTTCCGGTTCCCGCGGCGCTGCCGCTGCTCGCAGCCGGCCTAGGTGGTCTGGTCATCCTGCGGCGGCGCAAGGTGGCCTGATCACTGTATGAACTGCGGGCGCCTATAGCGCCCGCAGCCTGCCTCAAGCGGTCGTTGCCGGGACGAACAGCGTCCTGAACTGATCCCGGAGCAGGTTCTTCTGCACCTTCCCCATGGTATTCCTTGGCAGTTCGTTCAGGAGTGCGACGTGTTTGGGCTGCTTGAAGCGGGCAAGGCTCTGGCCCATTGCAGCCGTGATCGCCGTGACATCGGGCGCCTCGCCCGCCAAGGGCACAAGCACCGCAACGACGGCCTCGCCGAAGTCAGGATGAGGCACACCTATGACCGCGCTTTCCAGCACACCTGGCTGTTCGTCCAGGATCAACTCGATCTCCTTTGGATAAACGTTGTATCCTCCGGTGATGATGAGGTCCTTCTGCCGCCCGACGATGGTGACATAGCCCTCTGCATCAATCACGCCGATGTCGCCGGTGATGAAGAACCCGTCCTCGCGCAGCTCCTCCCGGGTCTTTTCAGGCATCTCCCAATAGCCCTTGAAAACGTTCGGACCTTTCACTTCGATCATCCCCGGTTCCCCCATGGGGAGGGTGGCTCCGGTTTCGGGGTCGGTGATCTTCACGGCGACGCCGGGCAATGCAGGACCCACCGTACCGGCCCGACGCTCGCCCTCGTAGGGATTGGACGTGGTCATGTTGGTCTCGGTCATGCCGTAGCGCTCAAGGATACGGTGGCCCGTCCGATCCTCGAACGCGCGATGCGTTTCGGCGAGCAGGGGGGCCGAGCCGGAGGTGAACAGCCTCATATGGCCGACGAGCGCCCTCGTGAAGCGTGGATCGTCCAGGAGCCGGGTGTAGAAAGTCGGCACTCCCATCATCGCCGTCGCCTCCGGCAGATGTGCGATGACCTGATCGAGTTTGAACCCCGGCAGGAAGATCATTTTACCGCCCGCGAGAAGCGACACATTGGAGGCCACGAAAAGCCCGTGGGTATGGAAGATCGGCAAGGCGTGCAGCAGCACATCTTCGGAAGTGAAGCGCCATGCCTGCACCAGCACCTCGGCATTGGACAGAAGATTGAGTTGCGTGAGCATCGCGCCCTTGGACCGGCCGGTCGTTCCCGAAGTATAGAGGATCGCAGCCAGATCATCCTCCGCCCGTTCCACCGGAATGAACTCCGCACCTGCATCCGCCGTGCACTCAGTGAAGCTGCCCTTCCCGGCGGCATCGAGCGTCTCGAATTTCGCACCGTGGCGGGAAGCGACCTCGCGGAGAGCCTCCGCCTTGTCCGGCGAACCGACCAGCAGGGCCGCACGCGCGTTGCCCACGAAATAGTCCACCTCATCCGCGGTATATGCGGTGTTGAGCGGAAGGAACACGACACCCGCCGTTATGGCGCCGAGGTAAAGCGCCAGCGCCTCGGGGGTTTTTTCCACTTGCACGGCCAGCCTATCACCCGGCGCAATACCCAGATCGGCAAGCGCCTTCGCGGCCGAGAGCGCCATGCGATGGAGTGCCACCCCGGTGACCCGCCGACCGGAGCCGTCGGTCAGCACCCAGTCTTGCCGGTGCTCCAGAGGGGCCACAAGCGCGTCGTAAAGCGGATTGCTCATTTGCGTCTTCCTGTCCTTGCACCCTGCGCGATCAGGGCTTCGATCTGTTTCGATGTGGCGACGGTTCCGTTCACCACGCAGACTTCATCGTTTGGCTCGATCCTGGCAAGGTCATAGAGATAGTTCACCATGGCTCCACAGGACTGGCCGAGACTGTTCTACGACACGTCCGCCGGTCGTGTCTCGGAAGTGGTAGAAATTG
>NZ_JFGS01000035.1 GCF_000740775.1 Haematobacter missouriensis
ATGCTATAGCTTAGCTGAGCGGCAAACTGGTCAAAATTCCCGGACCACCTCTCCTTTCGCTGCTAGGTGTTTGATCCCACGATTTGATGAAGCGATCCATTCATTGGAATGGAAGGAAGCCCTATGGGACAAGTTCGTCATGGAAGCGCCACGACCACGCACGCTGTCCGAGCAATACGAGCCGATCGCAAGCTTCGCTCGCGCAGCTGAGCTTGGGGTCCAAGCGATAAGGGATTGATCAGTGGATCAATCGCCGCGCAGGACGGCATCAACCCCAAGACCGTTGCGAAGTGGCGCAAGCGCGCAACGGTCGAGGATATGAAGACCGCCCCATCGGAACCGCGCTCGACGGTTCTGTCCGAGGCGGAGGAAGCGATGATCATCGCTTTCGACGGTACACGCTCCTGCCTGTCTGGCGCAACCTCGGCGTGGTTCATCAGGTTGCGAGCCAAGATCATCTCCCACCTAGAGTGGATCTTGAAACACAGGACGCGGGCCAGCGGAATCCCTTTTTCAACACAACCTAGGCATTGCCTGCCGCCTAGGCATTGCCTGCCGCTCTACTTCACCAAAGTAGCGCTGCACCCAGCCGAAAGACGGGCGGGATGAACACCATGCCGTTGCTCTCGGAACTGAGGACAGGTGGTTGGTACCGTTCCCGCTCCCGGCCCGTGCTTGGTATGCTCAAATGTTATTGCTATCAGAAGTAACATATATTTGATATATCCTCTTCAACCCTGCAAGTTCGCGAAATGACTGGGTCCACCGAAGGAAGAGGCGGTGGGTTCATGTTGGACGGCCAGAGTGGTCCGGTTTTCCGAGGATCGCCGTAGTGCCGCTGGTCTTATGGGGAGGATAGAAATGCTTGATTTTCGTAACGTGGCAATCGCCACCGGCGTTGCTGCGACACTTGCGCTTTGGTCAGTGCTGCCGGCCACGGCTCAGGATCAGATCACCATCAAGTTCAGCCATGTCGTCGCACCCGACACCCCCAAGGGCAAAGGGGCCGAGCGGTTCAAGGAGCTGGCCGAGAAGTATACGGACGGCCGCGTGAAGGTAGAAATCTACCCCAACAGCCAACTCTACAAGGACAAGGAGGAGCTGGAGGCCCTGCAGATGGGAGCCGTCCAGATGCTGGCACCGTCGCTGGCCAAGTTCGGCCCCCTCGGCGTGCCGGAGTTCGAGCTGTTCGATCTGCCAATGCTGTTCAAGGACCGCGCAGACCTTCGCAAGATCACCGAGGGTGATGTGGGACAAAATCTTATGTCCAAACTGGATGCCAAAGGCATCAAGGGGCTGGCCTACTGGGACAATGGCTTCAAGATCATGACCGCGAATTCCCCCGTCGTGACGCCCGATGACTTCCTGGGCCTGAAGATGCGCATCCAATCCTCAAAGATCCTCGAAGCGCAGTTCGAGGCGCTTGGTGCCGTGCCTCAGGTGATGGCTTTCTCCGAGGTCTATCAGGGCCTGCAGACCGGCGTTGTCGATGGCACCGAAAATACGCCCTCGAACACCTATACACAGCGGGTGAACGAGGTGCAGAAATACGCGACCGTGTCGAACCATGGCTATATTGGCTATGCGGTCATCGTGAACAAGGCGTTCTGGGAGGGGATCCCGGACGATGTGCGCGGCGAACTGGACAAGGCGATGGCAGAGGCCACGATCTATGCCAACGACATTGCGGAGAACGAGAACGCCACGGCGCTGCAGGCCATGCGTGATGCGGGAACGACGCAGTTCCATGACATGACCGAGGATGAGCGAGCCGAGTGGTTCGAGGTTCTCCAACCCGTGCATGAGAAGATGTCAAACCGCATTGGCGCCGATCTGATCAAGCAGACTTACAGCGCTCTGGGTATCGAATAAGCCGGATATCAGGCCGGGGGCGCAGGTCGCGCCCCCCCATTCAAAGAGGTTTGCCATGCTATTGCGCATCCTCGACCGCTTCGAAGAAATCCTGATCTCGGTGTTGATGGCCCTGGCCGTCATCCTGATCTTCGTTGCCGTCGTTCACCGTTTCTCTCTGGGTATCGCGGCCGATCTGGTCGGCTGGGCCCGCGCCAATGACATGGAGACCCTGCAGGCTATGGCACGGTCTTCCTTCAGGTGGATAAACTCGCTGAAGCTCACCTGGGCGCAGGAAGCCTGCATCTATCTTTTCGTCTGGATGGCGAAGTTCGGCGCTGCTTATGGCGTCAGAATCGGCATCCACGTCGGCGTCGATCTTCTGGTGAACAAGCTGGAGGGTCGCAGCAAGAAGATAATGACCATCATAGCCATGTCCGGCGGCATCCTTTTCACCGCGATCGTAACCTGGATCGGAACGAAATTCGTCTGGCATACCTATCTCGGCGGCCAGATCTCCGCAGACCTGGAGATCAAGATGTGGCTCGTCTATCTGGCCGTGCCGCTCGGGTCGGCGCTGATGTGCTTCCGCTTCATTCAGGCACTGCGTCTGTATCTGACCACCGGATACATCGCGCATCACGACATAGGAGAAATCGAAGGCATCGAAGAGAATGCCGATATCGCCGCGGAGGGCAAGGCGTGACCGCGATCATCATCTTTCTGATCCTGACGATCCTGCTCATCACCGGCATGCCGGTCTCTATCGCGCTCGGCCTGACGGTATTCACCTTTCTCTTCGGCTTCACCAGCATCCCGATGGACAGCATCGCGCTGAAGCTGTTCACGGGGATCGAGAAGTTCGAGATCATGGCGATCCCGTTCTTCATCCTCGCAGGCAATTTCCTGACGCATGGCGGCGTGGCGCGACGCATGATCCGCTTCGCAACTTCGCTGGTGGGACACTGGCATGGCGGAATGGCGCTGGCCTCCGTGCTGGCCTGTGCGCTGTTCGCGGCTATTTCGGGCTCGTCGCCTGCAACGGTGATGGCGGTAGGCTCCATCATGGTGCCGGCCATGGTCAAGATGGGCTACCCGCGGGAATTTGCCGTGGCTCCCGTCGCGACCGCCGGCGGGCTCGGCATCCTGATCCCGCCCTCAATCGTCATGGTGATGTATTCGGTGGCGACATCGGGGATGATCGTGACCGGGCCGAATGGCGAAAGCGTCGCCTCGGCATCCATCGGCGAGATGTTCATTGCGGGCGTCGTTCCGGGGCTGATCCTCGCCATGATGCTGGGCGTCACGACCTATTGGCGCGCGCGGACGAAAAACTACCCCCGCCTTCCGCGCACATCCTACCGGGAAAGGTGGAAGGCGTTCCGCGAGTCCATCTGGGGCCTGATGCTGATCGTCATCATCATGGGCGGCATCTATGGCGGCATCTTCACGCCGACGGAAGCCGCAGGGGTCAGCGCCGTCTATGCCTTCTTCATCGCGGTCTTCGTTTACAAGGACATCAAACTGCGCGACGTGCCGCGGGTGCTGCTGAATTCGGCCGCGATGTCGGCGATGCTGCTCTACATCATCACCAACGCCGTGATGTTCGCCTTCATCCTGACCTCCGAGCAGATCCCGCAGGCAATGTCCGCCTGGATCGTGGACCTCGGTCTTGGCTGGGTCGGTTTCCTGCTGGTGGTGAACATCCTGCTGCTGCTGGTAGGCATGGTGATGGAGCCTTCCGCGATCGTTCTGATCATGGCGCCCATCCTGTTTCCCGTCGCCGTGAAGCTCGGCATCGATCCCGTGCATTTCGGCATCATGATGGTGGTCAACATGGAGATCGGGTTGTGTACGCCACCTGTTGGTCTCAACCTCTATGTCGGCTCAGCGATATCGCGTCTAGGGCTGACGGCAGTGTCGGTGGCGGTTGTGCCCTGGCTGGTTACGGCACTGATATTCCTTGCGCTGATCACCTATGTGCCGGCGGTCACCATGGTGCTGCCGAACCTGCTCGGGTTCTGAAGCGGAAGCTGCAGGCAAGCAAAAGGGCCGCGGTAGCGGCCCTTTTTTCGTCTATGGCTCAAGCCTGTCTGCGCCATCGCAGCGGCCCGCTGCGGTGAACCGCATCGCCGCGGGCATCGACCGCAACCGTCACAGGCATGTCGCGCACGACGAATTCGTGGATCGCCTCCATTCCAAGATCGTCGAAGGCCACGACGCGTGCCTCGCGTATTGCCTGCGATACCAGATAGGCCGCGCCCCCAACCGCAATCAGATAGGCGGCGCCGTTCCGGGCAATCGCCTCAACCGTTGCATCGCCTCGCTCTGCCTTGCCGATCATCACCGACACACCGAGCGCGTCGAGCATCATGTCGCTGTAGCGATCCATCCTTGTCGATGTCGTGGGGCCAGCCGGTCCCACCACCTCGTCGCGAACCGGATCGACGGGACCGACGTAGTAGATCGCCCTGTCGCGGAACTCGACCGGCAGCGGTTGACCCACGGCCATCATCTGTTCGATCCGCCGGTGCGCAGCATCGCGCCCGGTCAGGAGATGCCCCGATAGCAGCAGCGATTCCCCCGGCTTCCAGGTGGCGATATCGGAGCGGGTCAGCCCGTCCAGATCGACACGGCGGGCGTCTTTCCACGCATCGCGGAAATCGAGATCCGGCCAGTCCGACAAGTCGGGCGGAGACAGGCGTGCCGGTCCGCTGCCATCCAACGCGAAATGGACATGCCGGGTCGCCGCGCAGTTCGGCACCAGTGCCACAGGCAGAGAGGCCGCATGTGTCGGGAAGCTGCGCACCTTCACGTCGAGAACGGTGGTCATCCCTCCCAAACCCTGCGCCCCGATGCCGAGGGCGTTGATCCGGTCGATCAGCTCCAGGCGGAGTTCCTCCTCCGCCGTGGAGGCGCCCCGGGCGCGCAGCTCCGTGGCATCGATCGGCTCGTTCAGCGACTGCTTGGCCATCACCATCGCCTTGTCCACGCTGCCGCCGATACCGATGCCCAGAATGCCCGGCGGACACCAGCCCGCCCCCATTTTCTCCACCGTTTCGACGACCCAGTCGGCCACCGAAGCAGAGGGGTTCAGCACCGCGAATTTCGTCTTGTTCTCAGACCCGCCTCCCTTGGCGGAGACATCGAATTCGACCCGGTCGCCGGCCACCATCTCGACATGCAGCATCGCCGGCGCATTGTCCCGCGTATTGGCCCGCCGCCCGAAAGGATCGGCCACGACAGAGGCCCGCAGCGGATTTTCATCCGCCAAATAAGCGCGACGCACGGCGTCATCGACGATCTCCTGCAAGGGCCGGTCCCAGTCGAGCCGCGCCTTCACCCCGATCCGTGCGGTGATGTTGGCAACGCCGGTATCCTGACAGATCGGCCGGTGCCCGATTGCGGCCATACGGGAATTGACCAGGATCTGCGTCATCGCATCGCGGGCAGCCGGGCTTTCCTCCGTCTGCCACGCAGCGGAAAGCGCCCGGATGAAATCCTGCGGATGATAATAGCTTATGAAATGAAGCGCGTCGGCGACACTGTCGATCACGTGGCGCTCGCTGATGGCTGTCATGTCTCCCACCCAAGATTTGCTGGCAATGTATCGCTAGCGGTCGATCACTTGGGCACCGATCCAGCGACCGGTGCGCGCCAGATCGCGCAGTGTTTCACGCGCCAGCGCCAGAACAACGGAGACGGCATTGGTCATCGGCCGGTTCGTGGAGTGGGCGAGATAGATATGCCTTACCACCTGTGGCCCGGAAATGGTCCAGCTGCGCAGCCTTCCTTCCCCCACCTCGGC
This sequence comes from Haematobacter missouriensis, assembly GCF_000740775.1. Lineage (GTDB taxonomy): Bacteria > Pseudomonadota > Alphaproteobacteria > Rhodobacterales > Rhodobacteraceae > Haematobacter > Haematobacter missouriensis. Next base: position 5,660 of record NZ_JFGS01000035.1, read on the forward strand.
CGTTATGGCGTTCCGGGGAAGAACGGAGTATCCGAGGCCTTCCGCAACCAATGCCTTGATATTACTGTATGAATCTACGTCAATAATCGTATTCAGCTCGACTGCGGCCGCTTTGGCATGCTGGTCCAGAAGGTCGCGCAACCCGTGGCCCTTGTCGGGAAGGATCAAGGGGAGTTCGGCCACCCGGCCAAAGGAAAGATCACTGCCGGGGGGAGGAAACTGTTCAGAGCGCAATCCATCCGCTGGTCCGAAGAACTGAAGCCCCTCCGCCAGAAGTTGTTCCGTGTGAATGCCGTGTTCCGCAGCCTGACCGTAAAGGACCGCTAGATCGATCCTTTCGTCCCGCAGCCATTCCAGAATGAATCCACTCATCGCCTCGGCGATGCGCAGCTTGATTTTCGGATAGCGGAGATGCACTGCCGTGATGAGGGGAACAGCCAGAATCTGGCCGATTGTACCCGGCACTCCCAGCCGCACCTCCCCTTCGGGATCATTCAGATGGCCGCGGATTTCCTCTTCGGCTACGGTAAGCTGGTCCAGCATAATACGGGCATGGCGCAAGAGAATTCGGCCCGCCTCCGTCGGCTCGACCCCACTCGGCGTGCGGAAAAGCAACGTCGCCCCCAGATCCGCCTCCATATTCAGGACGTGACGCGAGAGCGCGGGTTGGGCAACATGAAGGAAATTTCCCGCCCGCGACAGTGAGCCTTGCTCTACAATCGCTACAAAATAGCGAAGTTGCCGAAGGTCGATCATCGCTGCGACATCCGATTTGCCGTCAGTGTCCAGCAGACCATCGGCTGTATCAATACCGCCATACCGCCGACACTATGGATATTGTCGCGCCACGCGCGCGCCAGCGCGGCTTCGTTCCTGCGGGCGATTTCTGCCCTTTCGGGCAGCACCCGCGCCAGATAGCCGATGAAATCAGGCAATCCAGTGAAGTGGTTTTCGCGGTTCCAGCGGCGCAAATCGCGCAGAATCGCCTTATCCTCGGAAATCAGCGTTTCCACCGCGCTTGCGGCCTGAGCCCGGATCCGTGTTTCATCCTCGATCGGGCGCATGGCCCGAAAAAAACTGCCCTGCGCGAGAGGTTCGATCACAAGCAGAATGCCTTTGGAACGGATTGTCGAGATTGCGCCCATCAGCGCGTCCTGCATCCGATCGGGAGAGACATGATGCAGTGAATTGACGAAACAGGCGGCATCGAACTGGCCCATGGACCCGGGCAGCGCTTCAGCGGGAGCGCAATGAAACTCCGCCCCCGGCAGTCGTTGACGAGCCCGTTCCAATGCGTCCGCCGAGGGGTCGATGCCCGCCACGTCGAACCCGCGTCCGTCGAGCGCCGCCGTGAGAGTACCGTCGCCACAGCCAATGTCCAGAACGGACCGTACGCCGTGATCAGCAAATGCCGAGGTCAGTACCGACAGCGTATCCGCGCTAGTCCTTCGCAGGGGGCTGTCAGTGAGGGCGGCGGCGTGGTCGGTTTCGAGCTCGAACATGTTCTTCCCAGATGCTGGCTCACCGGATCACGGTTGCAGACAAACATCAAATAGAGTGATTGTGGCCCGTGTATATCATAATGTTATGGCTGTGCCACCATACGCTTGCCATGATCGGCCTGTCCCGCACTCACTTCAGGCCTATGGAAGCAGCGCGCCGCCCTTTGGCAAAGCGTTGCCAGTACGACAATTGTCAGCGATGTAGCGGTGTTGCGGAAGCCCCGCGTCTGAGCGGCGTCCTCCGGTGCCTACCGTCCGCCACACCTCTGGCATGAGCAACCCGAGCTTGCCCGGGACCGCCGGAGAACCGCCCGGGAAGGCATTGCCCCCCTTCCTCCCGCCAGCGGCTGAGGTGCGCTGCCGGTTCGCGGCATCTGTGGCGGAAGAAGTGTTGCAGCGTGCGCCGCTCGGCCCTGAACGAGGGTCTTCCGATAACACTTGGGCCTCTACGTGCCGAACAGCAGCCCGGCTCCTGCACCACCCGTTGCGAAACTCCATCGGCAACGCTTCCAGCAATCCTATGAGGATGGCATCCCATTTCCCGAGACCTCCGCGATCCCGAAGCGGCGCGATGTTCCAGCCCAATAAGACTGTTAAACGGTCCACTCCTTTTCAATCTGTCGCATGAAAGGAGTGTTCACTTCCCTCCTCCCTTGTCTGCGGCGATATCCAAGAAGTTCATTCGGACAGATGCGCTCGTCGTCCCAACCCTTGTGATCGGCAATGGGGTAAAAACATACGCCCTCCACCGGAATTCCTCTCTGCCGCGCCCGGACAACCTTCTCCCGTACATAACGGCATCATGGACCGCGCCGATTGCCCTCGGTTCCGGTCTCCGCCACCACGATCGGACGGTCATAACGCGCGGAAACGTCGAACAGCAGGTCCGAAAGCGGACGATACGCCGGGTGATCGACGTCGATGACGGGGCCTGCATGGATCCACTGGTTGTTGCAGTAGTAGTTGACGCCCACCAGGTCGAGAAACTCCAGCGCGCCGCCGATCTGAGGCCAAAGACGACCCGACAACAGGTCGAATGCCTGAAACTGCGCCTCATGATGACCCCGAGCCTCCCAATAGGGCCGGAGCTGCGCCGGGTCGTGATGAACCGCGATCAACGGCTCCGCGGTGAGAAACCGTGCCCGCGGATCAACTGCGCGCAATTCGGCCATCGCGGCGAGGGAGGCGCGGGCAAGGTGAACCTTCAGTTCATACCCGCGACCGGCGGATGCCTATCCCATGGATCACTCAAGGCGCCGTAATAAAATAGGTTTCTATCTCCTCTATGAAGAAGATCTCAATCAGCTCCCGCAGCGCCGGAGTGGCCAAGACGACGCCTATCCGCAACCTTGGGTGCCCATGCCGGTGGAGATAGACGCCGCGGCATAAAATGGCCCGGGGAATAGGGCAAGACGGCGTTATATCGGTGTTGTTAACAGAGATTCGTTGAAAAATGCTGGGGATCTTTCGGATTTCAGTCGGGACCGGCTGCGGTCTTCCATGCGTCGAAGGCCTCGCGAGGCATTGCCAAATTGCTCGGGATGGCTCTGGTGGATAGGCATCCCTAACAAGTTGGCAATGCCCTCCGGACATCTGACCCGCTTCGACGACCAGATCAGGTTCGCGACGGAAGGTGCGTTCGCGATCTAGCCAGTGCTGTCTGGAAAGTCCGATATGGTTTTCACCGTTCGGCGTCACCGAGGGGCCGGCCGCCCATCTCCGTCCCCACACCACCTTGATCTCGACGCCGGTCTGACCGGCGCCGACGCCTTCATCTGGCTCGCTCCCATCCGGCTGATCGCACTAGTTGCGGCCGAGGCCGGTCCGTCATTTCTTCACGAGGGGACATTCGCTTTCGGCAAGGCTTCGGAATGCCACATCGCCGGGGACAACAGTCTCCATTGTCGCAAGATCCCAGGCGCTCTGCGACTCTGTCGGTGATTTGACCCGCATGAGATACATGTCATGCACCATCCGGCCGTCGATCCGCAGGGTGCCGTTGGGCGTGAACGCGTCATGCACCGGAAGGTCACGCATGGCCTGAAGCACCGGCCCCGCTTCGACCGTGCCGGCCTTGTCGACCGCCTTCAGATAGTGCTTCACCGCCGAATAGCTGCCAGCCATGTTCATGTTCGGATTGGTGCCGGTCCGCGCGCGGAAGGCGTCGGCAAAGGCGCGGCTTTCTTCGGTCAGGGTCCAGTCGAAAGCGGTTGCGTAGCGAATATTCTGGGCGAGCTCGAGCCCGATCGACTTGATGTCGTTGTCCATCAGCACCATGGCCGCAACCTGTTGACCCGCCTGACCAAGACCGAATTCGTTCGCCTGCTTGATCGCGTTCACAGCATCGGACCCCGCGTTGGCCAGCGCGATGACATCCGCTCCTGAAGCCTGCGCCTGCAGCAGGAAGGAGGAGAAATCCACCGTGTTGAGCGGTGCGCGGACGGAGCCCACGACTTCCCCACCAGTTTCCTTCAGTACGGCGGTCGCGTCGTTCTCAAGCTGTGTACCGAAAGCGTAGTCTGCCGTGATGAAGAACCACTTCTTCTTGCCGCTTTCAGCCAGTGCGCGGCCGATGGAATGGGCGATCCCGTAAGTGTCGTAGGTCCAGTGCACCGAGTTGGGTCGGCAGTCCTTGTTCGTCAGGTTGGACCCTCCCGCCGATGTCAGCAAGGCGACCTTGTCGAACTCCTCTGCCAACTGGCCGACGGAGAGCGCCATAGCCGTGGAGGGTAGATCGACAACCACATCCACGCCGTCCGCTTCGAACCACTTGCGGGTGATGGAGGCCGCAACATCCGGCTTCAGTTGACTATCCGCCCAGATCACCTCGATCTTCCGCCCTCCGACCTCCCCCCCGGCCTCCTCGGCCGCCATCTTGACGGCCTCGACAAGCTTCGGCCCGCCGATGTCCGCATAGGCGGAGCTGTGGTCGCCCAGCACCCCGATGACGATCCTGTCTCCGGCGGCCCATATGGGCGCCGCACTCCCCCCCGCAAGGCCGAGCGCGATTGCCGCGGCCGCCAACAGGTCACTGCGCTTCATGTCTCCTACCCCCTTGCCCCGCGCCGCTCTCCCCGGTCGTCACGAGAGCATCTCCTTGAGTTGACGTTTCAGTATTTTGCCGTTGGCGTTGCGCGGCAAAGCTGCTGACGTCAACGTGAAGGTTTCCGGCACCTTGTAGTCGGCAAGCTCGCGGGCACAGAACGCCCGCAACGTCTCGGACGACAGCCCCTGGCGTTCGGCAACGATGAAGGCATGCACCCGCTCACCAAGCACAGGATCGGGTCGGCCGACGACAGCGGCCTCGATCACGTCGGGATGGGCCATCAGCACATGCTCGACCTCGGCGCTGAAAATCTTGTAGCCACCCCGATTGACCAGATCCTTGCGCCGATCATGGATACGCAGATAACCCTCGGGCGTCACCTCGCCGATGTCGCCCGAATGCCAGTAACCTGCGGTGAAATCCTTCGCGTTTTCCACTGGCCGGTTCCAGTAACCCGGCACGACCATCGGGCCGCGAATCCACAATTCCCCGATCTTTCCGAGCGGGCATTCGCGCCCGTCGTCATCCATGATGAGCACTTCCGCACAGGCGACCGGCTTTCCGATCGTGTCGAACAGTGCAGGCTCGGCACCAAGCGGCATAAGGGTGGTGGGTGAGGTCGTCTCTGTTGCGCCATAGGCATTGACAAGATTCAGCCCGGGCAGCAGTTGCGCAAGCTTGGCGATGCTCGCCACCGGCATGACCGCGCCGCCATAGGCGCCGATACGCCAGTGCGAGAGGGCGTGCGCCGACAGGTCCTCCCGCAGCAGCAGAAGGTTGTACATCGCCGGAACGAGGATGGTGTAGCTCATTGCTTCGACGGCAGCGATGCGCACAAATTCCGCGGTGTTGAACTGCTCCATCATCACCAGCTTCGCCCCGACCCCGAGCGCGGCCATCACCAATCCTATGAGACCAGTGATATGGGTGGCCGGCACGACGAGTAGCGCTGTATCCTCGCACGTCAGGCCGAGGTGGGCCTCGTAGTGCAGCATGGAGTGCAGCACGCCCAGACCGCTCAGCATCGCGCCCTTGGGTCTGCCGGTGGTCCCAGAGGTGTAGACGATGCAGGCCGTCGCATCTTCGTCCAGCTGGGCTGGCGCATCCCAGGCCGCTCCTGCGGCGGGGGCCTCCCAGATCTCACCGATGGTCAGCGACCAGGACGATGTGCCGAGGGTCCCGGCAACGCGGTCCGCCGCATCGCAGGCCGGATCGTAGATCAGGCCCGAAGCGCTGCAATCGTCAAGGATGAATCCGATCTCGGGGGCTGCCTCGCGGACGTTCATCGGCACCGGGATCGCCCCGAGGCGCATGATCGCCAGAACGGTGATTACAAATTCCGCCCGATTCGGCACCACGACGCCTAGACGGTCTCCAGCGCGCAGCCCTCTGGCCTGCAAAAGCCCGGCGGCAGCGGCGATCCGCGCGTCAAGCTGCCCATAGGTCAGTCGACGATAGCCATCGACCACGGCCTCTCGCTCAGAGTGGCGCGCAAAAGTCTCCATCAGCTTGGCAACGACCGACGCCGGTCTTTCCGCAAAGCACCGGATCACACGGTTGCCGAAATGCGCCTCCCTCCGGAGCCTCATCCTTTCCGACACGAAGCGACCTCCCCGTCCGTTCGTCCCGTTAAGATAATAGTACTTCAGACGGCCTTCGCGTAAGTTTATTGGAAAGGGAGATGGGTCTCTCGCTGCTCCTGTAGTGCGGCGGACACGTTTTGGGTTTTCGCGCGCGTTCCACCGCACGGCATAGCGACGATCAGGTAACGCATACCGCACGCCGATCCTTGACGAGCGCATGACCGATGAACCGGGAGCCGCATGGCATGGTATTCGAGCTTGTGCACAGCCCCTGCGTGGGTTCTCACCGGCAGGTTCGTGATCTACTTTTCCAAGACGGGGCTCGCCGGATCCGAACCCGACCGCAATAGGCTTCCACGTGACCGCTTTCGCGTTGCGTTGCGGACGGGCCTCGGCACACAGATGCCGTGCCGCAGCGGTCATAGCATCACTGTCGGCGCCCTCCCGGGGGAGGTCCGTTTTCCGAGAGCCGTTATGCGTCGATCGCTCCTGACCGGGCGAGAACTTGTACGGCCTGCGCTGTAGTGCTGACGGCCAAACGATGCCGGATACGCCGGAGATGGTTTTCGATCGTGCGCTCCGACAGACCGAGCAGCAACGCCACATCGGCTTGTCGACGTCCCGAGGCAATCCAGCGAATGACCTCCAATTCCCGCTCCGAGAGACTCGGGACAGTGGATGACGATGCCGAACCGGCCAAGCGAAGGGCCGCGTGCAACGTCGCGGGGGCGATCAACGACAACGCCAAGCGAGTCTCGACACTGCTGTCGATGGTAAGGCCGCCGAAGCTCATGGCCCCGATCAGGCCGGCATGGCCGAAGATCGGCACCTGCAATCCCTTGATCCCGGCTCCATAGGGGCGGGCGACAACACGATATGTTTCCCGCTGTCCTTCGCCCGTCTTGATCCAGAAGAACGGGTGATCGGTTTCCAGCACATGCCGGTTAACCGGGCAGCGCGCTATATAGGCGTCCGGCGTCACCGCTTCCCCGTTGCCGAACCAGTTGCCCTCCAACCATAGCAACTGTTCAACGACCCCCGCGCCGGGAGGCGGGGGGGTGTAGAGAACGAACCGATCATAGCCGAGCGGGCCGGCAAACACGCGAACGGAACGACAGACCGTGGCCATGTCATCACTGTTCTCGATCGTGGCGACCGTTGCAGCTGTCCGCGCCAGCGCCGACCCGCTCATGATCAGGGCGCCGTCACATCGGCAAGCAGCGTTTCCGCCGCCAGCTTGCCCAGTTCGTTCGCAGCGAATGGGCTGGCCCCGGTCAGCAGCTTACGATCCTTGTGCGTGGACTTGTCGGGATCAGTGTTGGCGATCGTCACTCCCAGCGTTTTCAGCTTTTCGCCGAAATGCCAAGTCAGATGGCCGGGCATGTAGCCGATCTCCGGGGTCATGCGGTCCGAAGCGTCCGGGAAGGCGGTGATCGTGTAACCCGCAAAGGGAAATGCCTCGCCGTCGATCTTTGGGGTGCAGGCAAGCAGCGCCGCCGGACCGTGGCAGATCGAGATGATATGACGATCCTGATCGAGCGCCCAGCGAAGCACATCGCCGACTTCCTCACTGAAGGGCAACCCCGCCAGCGGGCCATGGCCACCGGGAATGAACACCGCAACATAATCGCTGTCCGCTCCCAGCCCGGCAACCACGTCCGACAGCTTCATCGGCTTCTGGAACTGCTCCAGATAGGCTTCATGCAGGGAGGTGATGGCCTCATCTTCCTTAGGCATCGCCCAGAATTCGAACTTCACCGGGTTGCCTGAAACGGTCGCGATGTCGAACTCGAATCCCGCCTTGTGCAGGTGGTACATCGGCAACAGCGTTTCGACAGGATGGTTGCCCGTCGAGAACAGCGTGCCGTTCTCCATCTTCAGGTAGCGTTCGTCGGTGCCGATCATGAGGATGCGACCCCTGCCCGTATAAGGTTGGGGATAGTCTGCCCCTTCCAGATCGCTCTTTGCGCTGGTGAATTGCGACAGCGAGAACTTCGATGGAAAGAAGGCGTTGAACTCCGCCTCGTCCGGTTGTGGTTCTTTGCTCAGGGGAAAAATGGTCATCGTCGGTCTCCTTCGACAACCAAGATAAGAAGTCCTGACTCGATTGAAATGCGGGATTTCCCTCAATCCGGCGTTCTTATACCGCATGCCCCCAACACCATATGATCGCCGATGAAATGTCCCGGAGCAGGCGAATGAGTATCGCAGCCCTGCCTCAACCAGCGCCACCCCTGCCTTGCGGGATCATCCGCTTATCAATCTCGGGAAGGCCAAGAGCCCAGCGTAGAAGGCTCATGCTTGCTCCTCACCCCTCTTGGCATTGCGAGCTGGCCATGTCTCGGATCACGTTGCCGCCCATTATATGCGGGTGTGTACATTCTGGATTTCTCGAAGCCGGTTCGGCCTCTTTCCCTAGCAGGTTGCTGAAAACGCTTTTTGGCCTGTATTGTAGTGGAAATCGTTCGCCATTTGACGAAATCCAGCCGGAAATCCATATATTTCCGGCCTGATCTTCCGATTTCTCGCACATAGCATGACACTTCAGGACTTTTTCAGCAGCCTGCGAAAGCTGGAAACGAAACGGCCCTTCAGGCAGCATCTTCTGCAAGGTGAGAAATCGCGTCCTGAGGTTCACAGCCCGTTGGTTTTCTGGCTATGATTCAGAAGGCCCCGAGGAGATATTTTGACCAACAAACTATCTTGGCAACCGGACGCGCAGATGGCTCAGCCCTTCCCTGCTTTCCCGGAAACCACGGCCACCTTCCTCTCAACCCCCTGCAGCTAAGATCAGTCACAAAAGTGCAGGCTGCCGTCGGAGAGCGTTTCGCGCCGAAGGGGGACGCCGTAGAGGACGGAGAGATGAGCCGGGGTCATCACCTCCGCGATACTGCCGCTGGCAACCACGCTGCCCCTCCCCACCAGAATGGCTTGATCACCGAGCGCCGCAGCCTGGTCGGGGTCATGGGTGGAAAGGATCACCGCCACGCCGCGCCCAGCCAAATCACGGATCGCCCGAACCACGCGGATGCGGTTGGCGATGTCCAGGCTGGCAGTAGGTTCATCCATCACGACGGCGCGCGCCCCTTGCGCAAGCGCGCGAGCGATGAGCACCATCTGCCGCTGGCCGCCGGAGAGGCGGGTGATCTCCGACATGGCCAGATCGGCGATGCCGAGGGCCGCCATGGCCTCCATGGCGCGCGCCTCCTCCACCGGGCCGGGGCGGGCGAACGAACTGAGCCGGGCGGCGGCCCCCATGAGCACCAGATCCAGCGCGCAGAAAGCAAAGGGTGTGGTCAGCGCCTGCGGCACATGGGCCAGCGCAGCGGCGATCTGCGCGCGCGGCAGATGGCGGAGGGAGTGCCCCTCCAGCAGCACCTCGCCCGCGAGCGGCGGCAGAAGGCCCAGCAGGGTCCGGAAGAGCGTGGTCTTTCCCGCGCCGTTGGGACCGAGCAGGCAGAGGATCTGCCCGGCCTCCAGCGTGAGGTCGATGCCGCTCAGCACCGGCTTGCCACGATGGCCCACGATCAGAGCGCGGGCCTGCACCAGAGGGTTCACTCCACCCACCCCCGTGCCCCCCGTGCGAGCAACCAGACGAAGATCGGCGCGCCCAGCACGGCGGTCAGAATCCCCAGCGGCACCTCGATCAGCGCAATGGAGCGGGCGGCGACGTCAACGAGCACCATGAACCCCGCGCCGATCAACGTGGCGGCGGGCAGCAGCCGGTCGAACCGTGGCCCGGTCAGCAGCCGCGCCATATGCGGCACCATCAGCCCGACCCAGCCGATCACCCCCGCCAGCGCCACGGCGGCAGAGGTCATCAGCGTGGCGCTGACTATCACCAGTAGGCGCAGACGCGCCGCCTCCACCCCCATCGACCGGGCCTCATCATCGCCGAGCGCCAGAAGCCCGATCCGCCAGCGCAGCAGGATAAGGGGCGCAAGCCCGCACAGGATCGCGGGCAGAGCAGCCGCGACATCGGCGCGCTTCGCCCCGGCGAGGCTTCCCATCAACCAGAAGGTGATGGCGGGTAGTTGCTGCTCCGGGTCGGCAAGCAGCTTCACCAACGAGATACCCGCCCCCGCCAGCGCCCCCAACGCGATGCCGCACAGCACCATGATGAGCACCTGTCCCCCGCCCCGGAGCGACAGCGCGAGCAACACGACCAAGGCCACGGTGACAAGCCCGCCGGCAAAGCCCGCCATTTGGATCGCCATCACAGGCAGGCCCAGAAGGATACCCAGAACGGCGCCGAACCCCGCGCCGGCCGAGACGCCCAGGATGTCCGGCGACACCAGCGGGTTGCGAAACGCGGTCTGATAGGCCGCGCCCGCCGCCGCCAGCGCCGCGCCGACCAACGCCGCCGCAAGCACGCGCGGCAGGCGGATATTCCAGAGCACGGTGCTGGCCTGAACATCGCCGCCGCCCGCCAATCCCAGCAGGATCTGGCGCAGCGACAACGGATAGGGACCGATCACCACACCGGCCAGCAGCGCCGCGATTACCCCAACCACCAGCAGGGGAACGAGCCCGCGCTCACTCACCCAGAAGCGCCGAAGTCATCGCGCCGTCGAGCGTCACGCCGTAGAAGAGCCGATAGAAATCCACGACATCGGCATGCAGATTCCCGGTGGCCTGATCCGGGTACAGCTTATGGGCCAGCCATTTCAGCCCGATCAGCCGGTTCACCGACGGCGGCGCGTCGATGAAACCGAAGGGCTGCGCGGGGGCAAGATAGACATGGCCGTTCGCCACCGCCGGGACACCCCGCCATTCGGGCATGGTGCCGACCTTGGCCGCGAAACCGGGGTCGATGGTAATGATCACCTCCGGCGCCCAGGCCTGCACCTGCTCGGGGCTGACGGTGGCAAGGTTCCCGGTCTCTCCGGTGGCGACGTTGCGGCCGCCGACGCGTTCGATGATCTCGGCGTTGATGGAGCCGCGAACGGCGGTTTCCAGCCCCTCCGGTCCGCGGGCGAGATAGACAGAGGGGCGGTGATCCTCGGGGATCTCCGCCAGCAACCTGTCCAGATCCTCGAATGTCCCTTCCGCATAGGTGGCAAGCGCTTCCGCCCGCTCGCGTACGGCAAGCACATCGCCCAGCTGCCGGATCGACTGCGGAAGCCGCGCGAAGGAGCCGTCGATCAGGATATAGGGCACGCCCGCCTGATCCTGCACGCGGGCGGCGAGGTCCTTGTAGGTATCGTTCACCGTGCCGTAGTCGAAGATCAGGTCGGGCCTGGCGGCCAGCAGCACTTCGAGGTTCAGCGTGTCCCCCCTGCCGGTCAGCCGGCCGAGTTCGGGCAGGGCCGCCACCTCCGACCGCAGGAAGGGCATATCGCCCTTTTTCGGCGCGCGGACCCAGCCCACCATCGCCTCCGGCTTCAGCGTGTAGAGGAGCGTCGCGGCGGGCGGCCCTGCGGCGAACACCCGCTCCGGTTGGACGGGCACCATGATCTCGCGCCCGGTCGCATCGGTGACGGTTCGGCCGTCGAGGGCGGCGGCGGGAAGGGCGATGAGCGCGGCAAGCGCCGCCCCCATCAGCGAGACTGCGGAGAAGTATCGCACCAGAGGGCTCCGAATTCGGGTTTGAGGTCGATCAGCGGCGTGCCGTCCACGCAGTCAAGACCGCGCACGGTAAGAATGGTCCCCTCCACCCCCATGAGCCGCACCACCGAGGAGGCGATGGGGTTGGGCCGCAGCGGGGAACGGATAGCGAAGGTACCGATGGAACCGTCGGCGCAATGCGGGTTCTGCCGCACAGCGTCACGCCGCGAAAGATGCATCCAGTAGAGAACCTGCACCTTCTCATGTCGCGCGACTCCTTCCAGCGCCGCGGTCCAGCGGGGGTCGAGCTCGATCCGGCAGGCCGGACCGCTTTCGGCATCGCCCCGCTTGGGACATTCCGCCCGGCTGGTCCACGGCGTGCGGATCCGTCCAATGAACCACAGGCCCGCGTCGAAACGGTCGGGCAGCGCCACGCTCTCCTCATGCGGGCGGAGCGGGTCGGTCTGCATATCTGTCATCAACGCCCCATCAGCTCAGAGGCATTTGCCAGGGCGGCGGCCTGGCCGAAGGCGAAGCCCAGTTCCGTCACCGCCTCGTTGGTGATCGCGGCGGCAATGACCGCCCCGTCTCTGCCCGCACATGGCCGGTGACGGCACCGGTGATGATCTCCACCGCGGCGCCTCGCAGGACGTTGCGCGCAACACGTTTCATGGGCTGCTCGCCCGCGGTGCGATTCGTCGGCAGAGAGCATGACAGACGTCGCGGGGCCGGGCCCGAGCTCGATGTCGGCAGCCAGAGGCCCGCCGCGTTGGCGGCGAAACGGAGAAAGGCACCACCCCATTCCGGGCGATGCCGCGAACCCGCCGGCAGGCCCGCCGCACAGGACTTGCCGATGACTTTCGTCAGCCCGCGCCTTGCCGCCGCCTGCTTGCGCAGCCTGTTGAGGATCAGCCCCCGCGCGACAGCCAAACCGGCCTGGCCCGCAAACCCGACCTGCTGCGGCATCCCGGCCTCCCGGCAATAACCCGAAAGCCCGCTGTCTCGGTTCATGCAGGGCATGCGGACCAGGCCGCGGAGGAGCCGCAACACTGTCTCCCGCCTTCCCCGCCGTTCCTTCGGTCACGGCCCCTACGGAGCCGACCATCCGGATCCCCTCAACCACAGCGTACTCCTTGCCAGGGGCCAAGGCGCGCCTGGTTTCCAGTATCCCGGCCCGATGTGACATACCGGATGTCCACACGCCCTTTCCCCCCGCGCGCATCCCAGCAGCGTTATGTATCGAAGGAACATATCCGCTCATGAATTTCAAGTGGGACACCCCGCGCCAGGCATCGCAGCAGCTTGAAGACCAGCGAAAGCGGAGACCGCTCGCACTCGGCGAATGGCACCGCCGCGAGCGACATGGGACCATGCGCGCGCCGGGGGCAGTTCTTTCCCGCAGGCCGGGCGCATTTGTGACCCATTTCGACGGTGCCGGGGAACAGGCGGCATGAAGCGGCGTGCTTCAACAGATCACCCAAGCGACGCGCAAGCCCCTTTCCGGGGAAATCCGCGGCGCGCCTTCCCGACGATCAGTCGAACTTGCGCATCCGGCAGACAAGTTCAGGACCGATCAGGGCCGATATCTCGGGCGAGGTCATCTGCGCGTGCAGGCAGGGCACATTGAGCAGATCGAGCGGCTCGGCATAGGCTTGCCACATCTCGGATCTCAGCGGTTTGCCGGCATGGTCCCGCGCGGCGCGGATGTGGGTCAGGGTCGCGGGCATGGGACTGTGGTAATGATTGCGGACAAGCCGGTTGGTATCCGTCACTACGCGCACCACGCCGTCGAGCGTCCGCTCCGGTAGGTTGCCGAGCGCGGTATCCCCCGCGCGGAGAAAGGCGACGACGGCTTCGCGGGTGGCGAGCTCCGGATGGGCGTCCGGGTCGTAGCCCGCGATGGCCAGAAGCGCGCGGAGCGCCACCACGGGATCGGGGTCCGGCTCATCACGCCAGCAATCCGCCGGATAGCTGTCGAGAAGCGCGACCAGCCCCGGCTCGCGCCCCATCTGCGTCAGCGCAACGGCCATTTCCTGTGCGATGAGGCCCCCGACTGACCAGCCTGCCAGATGCACCGGACCGTCCGGCTGGACCTCCGCCACAAGGTGAGCATAGCGACGGGCCAGCGCCGCAAGGCTCTCCGGCATGGGCTTGTCGGGGTCAAGGCCGGGATGCTGAAGCCCCCAGACCTGTCGTTCCGGCGCGATCTGCCGGACAAGCGCACGGTAGCCCCAGACGATGCCGCCCGCGGGATGGATCAAGAACAGCGGCGCCTTCTCCCTGTCGCCATCGGCCAGCAACAGGGTCATGCCAAGGCCGTCATCCCGAGGCCGTGCAGCATCCAGCGCGGTGGCAAAAGAGGAAAGCACCGGATGTTCAAAGAGTGTGCCCAGCCCGCATTCGCGGCCGGTCTCCTCCTCGATCCGCAGGACGAGACGGACGGCCAGCAGGGAATCCCCGCCCAAGGCAAAGAAATCGGCCTCAGCCGCGACGGGGTCGGAGAGATGCAGAACCTCCGCGAAGAGAGTGGCCAGAAGGGCTTCCGTGGGCGTTTGCGCGGTGCGGCCGGCCGCCACGAACGTCGGTGCGGGCAGGCTCTTGCGGTCGAGCTTGCCGTTGGAGGTGACGGGAAGCGCGTCGAGCGGCACTTCGGCGGAGGGCAGCATGTAAGCGGGCAGGCGCGCGGCCAACAGGGGCGAAAGCGCGCCCCGCCTGTAACCTTCCGTGGGCACGAGATAGGCGACCAGCCGTTTCTCTCCTGCATGATCCTCGCGCGCAACGACAACGGTTTCGCGCGCAAGGCCGGTCGCCATGATCGCCGCTTCGATCTCGCCCAGTTCGATCCTGAGACCCCGGACCTTCACCTGATGATCCGAGCGACCCAGATAGACGACTGCCCCGTCCGGCCGGAGGCGTGCGAGGTCTCCGGTTGCATAGAGCCGCTCGCCCGGATGGGCCGGATCGGCGACGAACCGGGCATCGGTCAGGTCGCGGCGGCCGAGATAACCGCGCGCGAGCTGCGCCCCGCCCAGATAGAGATGCCCGGCAAGGCCCGGCGGCACGGGGCGCATCCGGTCGTCCAGAACGTCGAGCCGGGTATTCCAGACCGGGAAACCGATCGGCAGCGGGTTGCTGCGGTCCTCTGCTGGCGCGGGCCAGTAGCTCACGTCCACCGCCGCCTCTGTCGGCCCATAGAGGTTGTGCAGTTCTGCCGAAATACGCCGGTGAAAACGGTCGCGCTGGTCTGCGGTCAGTTCTTCGCCGGAACAGAAGACCCGGCGCAACGACAGGCCTTCCGAGGCCGGCACCGCAAGGAAGGACGACAGCATGGATGGCACGAAATGCAGCGTGGTAATCCCATGTTCCCGGATCGCAGCCGCGATGGCCGAGGGATCCCGATGTGCACCGGGTGGCGCCATGACAAGCTCCGCACCGGCGATCAGCGGCAGGAAGAACTCCCAAACCGAGACGTCGAAAGTCGCGGGCGTTTTCTGAAGGATCCGGTCGTCTGGCGCGATCCCATACTGCGTCCGCATCCAGAGCAGCCGGTTCACGATGGCCCGATGCTCTATCACCACACCCTTCGGCTCACCCGTAGAGCCGGAGGTGAATATGACATAAGTCATATTGCTCGCGGAGATATCGATCTGCGGCGCGTCCCCCTGCTCCGGCCAGTCGGAAACCAGCAGGAGCGGCGTTCCCGCCGGAAACAGACCCGCCCTCTCCGCCGTGGTCAGCACAACGACGGGTGCCGCCATCCTCAGGATGCGCGCGATCCGTTCCGGGGGATGGTCGAGATCGAGCGGCAGATAGGCGGCTCCGGCGCGCAACACGCCGACCAGCGCCACGGGAAGTTCGGCAGACCGCTCCAGAGCCACCGCCACGATCCGTTCCGGCCCGGCGCCCCGGCGCCCGAGTTCCGCGGCGAGAGCATCGCTGCGACGCTTCAGCTCCGCATAGGTCAGTGTATCGGTGCCGGCAGTGATCGCGGGCGCATGGGGCGTCGCCGCCATCTGCCTCTCGATGAGCGCGGAGAGCGTCGTTTCCGGCACCGGGGTCCGCACGTCTTCGGCGCGGGCGTCATGGAGGGCGATTTCCTCCGGCGAGGCCGTGGCGACATCCGCGAGCCGTTCGGCGACAAGGGCGTTCTGCAGGAACGCGACCATCCGGGCGGAATGGGCGGCTATCTCATCGGCGGTGTAAAGATCGGGGTTGGCGTCGATCTCGAACAGCAGGCCTGAACGAGCGTCCCCCCGGAATGTCATCGTGATATCATCCACCGCGCCCGCGCCAAGAATGTGCAGGCCCACCTCCAACCCGGCAAAGACCGGCGGCAGGTCAAAGGGCTGCACGTTCACCAGCGGCCCGTAAAGCCGCCGGGTGCCGCCGATGAGCCCCAGATCCCGACGCAACTGCTCACTCCGGTAGCGTCCGTGGCGCCGCGACTGCATGAGTTGCTTCGCCACGTCGGTCAGCCAGTCCGGCAGCGGCGCGTCCTCATCGGGCGTCAGGCGCAGGGGCAGGACGTTCATCACCATGCAGGGCAGCCGGGCGGCCTTGCTGCCCATGCGGGCCATGAATGGCACGCCCAGCATGGCCTCCCCTTCGGACCATCGCGCCAGATAGGCGCCGGCAAGCCCCGTTAGCACATCGGGCCATGTCAGCCGATGGCGTGCGGCAAACGCGGTCAGATCCTGCTGAAGGGTGTCTGGGAGCCAACGGCTGTGGCGCAGGAACGTGTGCGCCGAAACAGCACGCCCCGGGGCAGGGCCGGCCACTTCCGGCAGATCGGCAAGGGTCTGCCGCCACCAGCCGCGGTCAGCCTCCCGGCGCGGCGAATTCCGGTAGTCCGCATCCTCCTCCAGCGCACGGGCGAGCGCGGGAAAGGCCACGGGCGGCGGCGCCCCGGCCACCAGCGCTGAATAATGCTCTCCAATGCGGTTCGTCACCAGCACCATGCCGTAGCCATCAATGGCGAGGTGATGAATCCGTTCGTAAAGGAGGTGCCTCCCCCCCGGAAGAAGAAACAGCGTGAAGGCCGCGACCGGCTCCTGCGCGAGGTTCAGCGGCCTGTCGCTGTCGGCCTTCATCAGCGCCAGCGCCTCGGTTTCGGCATTCGGGCGATGGGTGAGGTCCACGATCGTCAGCGCAGGCCCCTCGCTGTGTCGCCACTGCACCGGCCCCTCCGGCGTTGCCCGGAACCGCAGATGCAACGCCTCCGTTTCCCGGATCGTACGCGCGACGGCTGTGCGAAACGCTTCAAGGTCAAGCGCCCCGTTCAGCTCCAGATATTGCCCCGTGTTGAGGATCGGGTTTGTCAGGTCGAGCGCCTGAGTGTACCATAGCCCTTCCTGCGCTTCGGTCAGCGGAAAACCTTGCCCCGAGACGGGCGGCGACAGGGGGCTCTGGTCAGTCATGTTACTGGGCGGCCCGATGCTCGTTGATGACAGTCCACCATCCGCCCAGCGTATCGTATTCGGCGAGTGCTCCGAAATCCGCAGTCAGCCCGGCCTGCTCCCAGCCGAGGATAAGTGTCATCAGCCGCATGGAATCCAGCCCCAGATCGGGCAGATTGTCATCGTCGCCGATCTCGGATGGATCGACATAGAGCACGTCCGCGATGTCCTTGCGCATCCGGTCCAAGGTCAGGGTCATGCGGTCTTCTCTCCATTCAGATATTTGGCGCGTAAGGCCGCACGCAACGCCTTGCGGCTGACCTTGCCGACGGCAGTCGCTTCGAACGCGGTTACGAAGACCACCTGATCGGGCACCTTGAAATCGGCAACACCCCTCGAACGCATGAAGGCGCGCACTCCGGCGGCCTTCGGGCGCTCCTCCCCCGCGGGAATGACAAAGGCGCAGCTGCGCTCCCCCAGATAGGCGTCGGGGATCGAAACCACCGCCGCGTCGAAGATCTGCGGATGCGCCAGCAGGTGATCCTCGATCTCCTCGGCGGAAATCTTCTCCCCTGCGCGGTTGATGTGATCGCCCGCCCGCCCCTGCACCACCAGATAGCCCCCCGGCAGCCGCTTCACGATATCGCCCGTGCGGTAGAACCCATCGGGTGTAAAGCTGCGGGCATTGGCGGCAGGTTCGTTGTGATAGGCGCGGATCGTGTAGGGTCCGCGGGTCAGCAGATGCCCCGCCTCGCCGTCCGGCACGGGGTTGCCGTTGTCATCGAGAACCAGAATCTCGTCATCCGGGCTGATGGGGCGACCTTGCGTGTTGACGATGATCTCCTCGGGATCGTCGAGGCGGGTGTAGTTCACCAGGCCCTCCGCCATGCCGAAAACCTGCTGCAGCGTGCAACCCAGCACCGGACGGACCCGCGCCGCTGCTTCGGGGAGGAATTTCGCGCCACCCACGCCCAGTACCCTAAGGCTGGACAGATCATGCTTCGTTGCCGGCGCGGCCTGTATCCACAGCAGCGCCAGCGGCGGGACAAGGCCGGTGATCGTCACCCCCTCGCGTTCGATGAGGGCGAAGGCGGTGGGCGGGCTGGGGTCCGGGCTCATCACGACCCGTCCACCGGCATAGAGGGTACCGAAAACGCCCGGAGAGCTCATGGGGAAGTTATGCGCCACGGGTAGCGCCGCCAGATAGACCGTGTCGGCATCCAGCCCACAGATCTCCGCGCTGGCGCGAAAGCTGTAGATGTAATCGTCATGTGTCCGGGGGATGAGCTTGGACAGGCCCGTGCTGCCGCCGGAAATCTGGAGAAAGGCAACGGCCGCGGGATCGACCTCAGGGAGTGCCACCGCCTCGCGAGGCAGGGCGTCCATGGCGAGATGCGGCCCCGCGTCACCGATGACGACCACATGGGCAAGTGCGGGAACCTCGGCCTGCACCACGCTGGCCAGCGGCCGGTAGTCGAACCCGTCGAGCCGCTCCGCCACCACCAGCGCCTTGGCATGGGACTGGCGGGCGAAGTGGATCAGCTCGGTCTGCCGATGTGCGGGGAGTGCATAGACCGGGATAAGACCCGCCAGAAACAGCCCGAAGACCGCCGGGAAGAACCCCGCGACATTCGGGATCTGCACGATCACCCGGTCCCCCGGCATAAGCCCTAGCCCGAGGAATCCGGCCGCTGCCGTCTCTGCCCGAGCAAGCAGCTCGCCATATGTCCAGCGTATCTCCCCATCCACCACGGCTACGCGGTCGGGGTGGCTGGCCGCGCGCTTCCGCAGGAAGCCGCCCATCGTTTCGCCGCACCAATATCCCTTCTCGCGGTAGCGTGCGGCAACGTCCTGCGGCCAAATCTGGCGGGGCGCGTTCTGGTCGGATTGCACCATGCGATATACCTGCTCCTCGGGTGGCCATCAGACCCAGTCTGGGTCGGCATAACCGTCCAGACAAAAACAGTCAACTTTGCGCGTGCGGCGCTTCTGCAGCATTGCGGGGACGCAAGATCAATGGCATGTGACCTTGACCTCCTCCTTTGACGAGACCCGCGCTGATGCCCTCCCCCAAAATTCCCCTGCGCGATACAGCGACCGTTTACGGCCGGGTCACGCGCATTCTTCACTGGTCGATCGCCGCACTGATTTTGTGGCAATTGTTCGGCATGACATTGCGGCTGATATTCGGCCGTCAGCCAGTCGTATCCTTCTTCGTCGGGTGGCATCAGCCGGTGGGCACGGTGCTCTTCGGGCTGATCCTCATCCGGGTGATCTGGGCCTTCGCCAATCGGGGAAACCGGCCCTCGTATGGGGCGGGTCTCATCGGGCTCGCGGCGCGGCTCGGGCATCTGGCGCTTTACGCGGTGATGCTGGTCGTGCCGGCGGTGGCGCTCCTGCGGTCCTGGGGATCGGAGCGGGTCTTTGCGCCCTTCGGCTTTCAGATTTTCCCGGCCCGCACCACGCCGGTGGAGTGGGCGGTCGGGTTGGGCGATGCGCTGCACGGCGAGATGGGCTGGGTTCTGGCGCTGCTCATCCTGGGCCATGTCGTCATGGTCGGCCTGCATGAGGGGATGTGGCGCGACGGGACCATGGCCCGGATGGCCGGCTCCCGCGCGCGGCGCAGTTGGCGAAGGTAGGCTGCTGAGAACGGCCAGAAGTCTCGTGCCTCTGCTCTGAACGTCGGGAAATCGTCCCCAGCATGCCCCGACATGCGTGATGTGTGCCTCCGAATGGTCAGAGCGATTTCCGCTCCGAGCCGAAGCTGAAAGCCCGTTTAGGGGGCCAGCTCCTTGGCCTCCTTCTCCAGTTCGATCAGCAGCGGCGTTCTCTCCCGCCAGGCCTCATACCAGCTTTCCACGGCGTCGCCGAAGATCTCCTGCCCGGCCGCCGTCAGTGGCGCACCCGCCTCCGCCAGCTTCGCCCGATAATCTGCGTCAATGCCCGGATAGGTGGCGCGGATATGGGCCGTCTCCTCTCCGACCAGCCGGGTGATCAGGGCGCGATCCGCTTCGGAGAACGTCCTCCATTTCCGGGCCGAGGCGACGGCGAACATCGGAAAGATCGCGTGCCTGCTATCCAGCACCACGGCCGAATAGTCCTGGAAGCGATTGTTCCAGGTGCCCTCAAGGTCAATCTGCATGCCGTCGATCTGGCCGTTGGCATAGGCGTCGAACAGTTCGGGCAGCGGCAGGGGCGTGGGGGCGGCCCCCGCACGCGTCCAGAAGTCCATCTCCTGCGCCAGCGGTACCGTGCGGATCTTGCGCCCGGCGACGCTGCCTCCTTCGGCCATCGGCTTTGACAGCAGCACGATCCGCATGCCTGCCATACCGTATCCCAGACCCTTCAGCCCCAGCGCGCCGAGCTTTTCTTGCAACGCCGTGGCGGTCCGGCCCTCCAGCAGTTCCGCCGCGCTTTCCGCGTCGGGCACCAGATAGGGCGCGACGAGGATGCCGAAATCCGCATCGCGGTTGGCAAGCTCACCCACCGTCAGGAAGGCCAGGTCCAGCGCCCCTGTCTGGAGCTGCTGGAGCATCTGCGCCTCGTTCCCCAGCTGACCGGAGGGGAAGACCGCAAGTTTCATCCGGCCCTCCGTCTCCGCGGTAATCCTTTCGGCCAGCGCATTCGCGGAGCGTGTCCACTGGTGCGGCGGCGGAGTGACCATGCCGATCCGCAGGTCCTGCGCGCCCGCCGGGCCAGCCAGCGTGATGGCAACGAGCGTAACGGCAGCCAGCAGACCCGGCCCCCACCCTGGAAAACGCATATCTTCTCCTCCTAGCCTGCGTTAAGGGCGGCGATCACAGTCATCCCCGCAAGGATCGCGATCACGCCCGCAAAGAACGGAACAAGCAGCCGTGACAGCCGCTCGGCGCTGACGCCCGTCAGAAGCGATGCGGTGTAGAGCCCCGCGCCAACAGGCGGTGTCAGAAGACCCAGCGTCAGGTTGAGACAGAGGATCACCCCGAACGTCACTGAATCGATGCCATAGACATCGGTTGCCACCGGGAGGAGCACCGGCGCGACCAGAATGATCGCGGGGATCGGTTCCAGAACCGTACCCAGCAGCAACAGCAGGATGTTGAGCAGGATGAGGAAGGCCAGCGGGGAGGAGGCCACGTCCTGAATCCATTCGGCCGCCTGTGCGGGCAGGCCGGCGAAGGTGACGACCCAGCCGATGATCTGCGCAGCCGCGACAAGAAAGAGCACGGCGCCGGAGGTGGCGGCCGTGCGCACAAAGACCTGCGGCAGATCGGCAAAGCGAAGTTCCCGGTACACGAACATCCCGATCAGCACTGCGGCCAGAGAGGCAATGGCGGCGGATTCCGTAGGCGTCGCCACGCCCGTCAGGATGGAGCCCACCACGACCAGCGGCACCACCAGCGCCGGTAGCGCATGCCACGCAGCCAGAAGCCTCCGGCGCGCGGGTTGTGACGGCACACGTGGCAGGTTGTGCTTCCACCCAAGCCACGCGATGATGAGGGCGAATACAGCCGCCATTGCCAAACCCGGCACGATCCCCGCGACGAAGACATCCGCCACGGGAACCTGTGCTACGGTTGCATAGACGATCAGGTTCATGGAAGGGGGAATGACGGGGGCGAGCAACCCGCCCGCCGCCGTGACAGTCGTGGCAAGATCGCGTGGATAGCCCGCGCGTTCCATCTCCGGCACGGCAAGCCGCGACATCACGGTCAACTGCGCGACGGTCGAGCCAAGTACCGCGGCCATCATCAGGTTGGCCAGCAGGTTGACATAGGCGAGACCCGCCCGAACTGGCACCATCATCGCCTCGGCCAAGGCCAGGAGACGCCGCCCGATCCCCCCCGCGCCCATCAACTCTCCCAGCAGGATGAAGAGCGGCAGCGCAAGGAGCCCATAGCTCTCGATCCCCGCGAAAAGCTGCTGCGGAAAACTGTCGAGCAGCACCGCATTGCCGCCTGCGACGATCAGGATCAGCGCGACGCCGATCAGCACGAAGGAAATCGGAGCACCGATGGCCAGCAGGAGGAGGAACGAAAGCCCCGCGGTCATCGCTGCCTGACCAATTCGGCCAGATCGACGGCGATGGCCGCAAGCGCGTGGATCCCACCCGTCACGCATGTCAGCGGCACGATCAGCCAGAACCAGACCTTCGGCACGCCCAGGGTCAGCGTGGGGTCGGTGTAGATGAAGTTGAACGTGTCGCTTGCAAGCCCCGCGCCCGACCCCGCGCGCAACAGCCCCGGCAGGTCGAACCAGCGCCAGACAAGCCATGCCATCACCAGAATGAAAGCCATCACGAGCAGGTCGGTCAGCAGCAGAAGCCAAGCCCGACCGCGCGGGCCCAGACGCTCGGGCAGCAGCGCGATCGCCATATGGCCGCGTGTGGCGATCCCGAGCGAGCCACCCAGGAAGGCGACCCAGACCATCAGGTGCACGGCGAATTCGTCCGTCCAGATGAGCGGTCGCCCGAGCGTGCGCGACACCGATCCCGCCAGCAGCGACAGGGCGATCACCGCCACCAGCGCCGCACCGAGCGCCATTTCCGCCTGCGCCAGGCGCCTGCTGATCCGGGCTAAGAGAGAGGCGCGGATACCGGGGCCATAATCGAAGACATCGTTGTTCAGGCTCATTCGGCCGCCTCCTTCTGTGGGGGGGCCAACTCCTCATCGACCAGCACCATCAGGCGGCCGCGCGAGCAACGCTCGACACGTGCGCTGACTCCGTAGACCTCGGCCAGCATGGCAGGCGTGAGTACTTCCGCCGGCGAGCCGGCACTGTACAGCCGCCCCTGTCGCAACATCACCATGCGGTCCGACCATTGCGCCGCAAGGGCCAGATCGTGCAGCACGGCGATGACCGTCCGCCCCTCGGCGGCAAGGCGGCGCACCTCTGCCAGAAGCCGCGCCTGATAGGCAAGGTCGAGCGCGCTGGTCGGCTCATCCAGCAAAAGGACGCGAGGGTCGCGCACGATGGCCTGCGCAAGCCCGACCATCTGTCGCTGCCCGCCGGAGAGGCTGTCCACCGGATCGAGCGCGAGGGCGGCAATCCCCAGCCGGTCGAGGGCCGCCATCGCGACGGTTTCGGCCGCGCTCCGGCCATGTTCGCCTCCTGCCCGCAGGGCCGTAATGACGCTCTCCAGCACGATGAGCGAAGAACCGGTGAGCGACGATTGCGGCATGAAGCCGAGGAGCGCCGCCCGCTTCGGCCCGGGAAGGCGGTGCAGATCCTGACCGTTGAGAGTCACCTGCCCGCGATAGGGCAGAAGCTGCGCCACTGCACGGAGCAGCGTGGATTTTCCGGCGGCATTCGGGCCGGCAAGCACCGTGAGCTCGCCCTCCCGGAGGGGCGGCAGGGTCAGCCCGTCCAGCACCCTGCGGGCACCGAAATGAACGGAGAGGTCGTTGACGGACAGCCCGGTCATCGCACCGCCCTGCCCCGGAGGATCAACCAGAGGAAGATCGGCAGGCCGATCAGCGATGTGACAAGGCCGATGGGCAGCAGAACCCCCGGCACGACGAGCTTCGACAGGGTGGAGGCGAGCGACATCACCAGCGCCCCGGTGAACAGGCTGGCGGGCAGGAAGAAGCGGTGATCCTCTCCGACCAGCATCCGCGCGATATGCGGCCCTGCAAGGCCCACGAAGCCGATCACTCCGACCATGGAGACAGCGCCCGCGGCCAGCAGACTTACCCGGACGAGCGTCCAGCGGCGGAGCGTGGTCACGTTGACGCCGAAGCTCCGCGCCTGTTCCTCTCCCA
This sequence comes from Haematobacter missouriensis, assembly GCF_000740775.1. Lineage (GTDB taxonomy): Bacteria > Pseudomonadota > Alphaproteobacteria > Rhodobacterales > Rhodobacteraceae > Haematobacter > Haematobacter missouriensis. The sequence goes on from NZ_JFGS01000035.1 coordinate 29,474, forward strand.
TACGGAGGGCGGTGAGCCGCCAGGCCGCCCGGATGGAGAAAGGAAGCGCCACCACGAGCAGCGTCGCGAGCAGCGCCACGCCCGGCCAGCGGCTGGAAGCAAGACTCCCCATCGTCCAGAAGACGAGTTGCTGAAGCGCATCCGCAGAGGCCACGAACTGCACCAGCGACAGAAAGGCCGCAGCGGTGAAATTCAGCGCGATGCCGAAAAGGACGAGCACCTCCGTCCCGCCGCCACGAAGCCGCCCCAGCGTCTGGAGCAGCGCGAGCGTGCCGAGAGCGAAAAGGAAGGCATTGGCCGAAACGCTCCACTCCGCCGGCAGGAACGGCAGGCTGAGACCGAGCACGATGGCCAGGGCCGCCCCAAGTGCCGCGGCGGAGGAGACACCCAGCGTGAACGGCTCGGCCAGCGGGTTCTCCAGCACGGTCTGCATCTCGGCCCCCGCCAGCGCGAGCGCGGCCCCGACGCAGAGCGCCATCACAGCCACCGGCAGCCGGACATCCCAGACGATGACCCTGGCCCCGCGCGACACATCCTCGGCGCCGGTCAGGACGCGCAATGTCTCGGCAAGGGGCAGGCCCGCCGGCCCGGTGGTCAGGTCGATGAGCAGCGCGGCTACGACAAACAGCCCCAGCAGCCCGACCAGCCCCGCACGGCGGCGGTTTCGCTGCCTGTAACGATCAAGCAGCAGCGCCGTCATGGCCGGGGGACCACCCACCAGGTTCCGGACACGGAAACCGGGGCGAAACGGGTCTCGATCTCGGCCAGTGTGGCGGCGGGATCGACATCGGCGAACAGGTCGGGATGGAAGGTGCGGGCGAGGTATTCGATCAGCGCGATATGCACGGGCGAGTCGTTGAAAAGGTGCCACACGCCCGCGGCGCGCCCCTCCTCCACCGCGCGGAGGGAGGCGATGCCGGGCGCGCCGACAAGCGTGTCAAAGGAGTGCTGCGCCGTTTCCGCATCAACCAGCGGCCCCAGCACCAACCCGCCGCGCGACGCCATATGCGTGCCCCCCGTCGCTATGTAGAAATCGGGATCGGCGGCGATCAGGAATTCGAGGCTGACATTGCCCAGAACGCCTTTCACCAGTTCCCCGCCGATATTCAGGCCACCGGCGGTCGTGATGAAATCGTGGAAGACGCCCGTGCCGACGGTGGAGCAGCAACCCTGCGGCGCGGCATGGACGTGGAAGAAAACCCGCGGCCGCGGAATGGCCGGATCAGCCAGCCGCTCGCGGATACGGTTCAGGCGGGACTCGTAGAATTGCACGAAGTCTTCGGCGCGATCCTCTGCGCCCGTCAGGGTGCCGAGCAGCCGGAGACTGGGAACCGAATTCTCGAGCGGGTGTGAAAAGAAGTCAACGTAAGCGACAGGGATCCCGGCGGCTTCCAACTGACCGCGCGCCACCTCCATCTCCTTGTCCTCCGCATCCATCAGTGACAGCACCACCAGATCCGGGTCCAGCGCCACGATGGTCTCGACCGAGATATCGCGGTTGCCGGAGCCGACCGGCCTGATCGTGTCTATCGCCGGAAATCTGGCGCGATAGGCGTCCAGGGTCGGCGCATCCAGCGCCTTGTCCAGCCGCCAGCCGGCCACGAGCGCCACGGGATCGTCATGGATCAGGCCAAGAACAGCCATGTGCCGCCCCTCTCCCAGCACGATCCGCCTGGCAGGCTGCGGCAACTCCACCTCACGCCCCAGTATGTCGGTGGCCCGGACCTCTGCCGAGAGGGGTTGGGCGATGACTGCGGCGGCCAGCGTGACCAAGGCGGCGAACAGGGCGCAAAGGCGGACCATGGCAAGTCTTTCGTGCGGAGCCGGGTCTCCGGCTGGGAAATGCGAGCAGCGGAGGCTTCCGCCTCCGCCACCATTTCGTGGCGCGGGATCAGTGCGTGGCGGGGGTGATCCGCCAGATCCGGTCGCCGACCGGGTCGTTTTCGCCGCGGGACTTGTTCACCGCATAGACATTGCCCTTGCCATCAGCACGGAGCTGGTTCGGCATGCTGCCCGCATCGAGGTTGGCCACGATTATGCCGTCGGTATCGACGACGGTGATCGTTCCCGCACCCCGATTGGCCACATAGGCCAAGCGGTTCACCGGATCGAAGGCGACGTTCAGCGCACCCGCACCCACTTCGACATCATGCAGCACTTCGCCGTCGTCGGCCTTCACGATCAGCAGATTGTCGGTCTGTTGCGACGCCACGAAGATCAGCCCATCCCTGGCGTCCAGCGCCACGCCGGAAGCGCTGCGGGCGCCGGGAAGCGGGAAGACGGTCGTCTCGCCGGTCGCCAGCGTCACGACCGCTGCTTCGTCCGAACGCATGCTGACCGTGACGAGCTTACCGCTCTCGGTGTCGAGATCGAGGCTCATGACCGAGAACTCTCCGCCGCGCTTGCCCGACCGGATCACGATGGGCTCCAGCTGCTCCAGCGTCCTGGTGTCGAAGACCTCGATGTTGCCGGTGCCCGTCGCGCTCGCATAGGCACGGGAGTTGGCCTCGTCGACCACCACATCGCGGGCATGGGCGACCGCCCCCGGCTCAAACTGCTTGACCAGCGACAGATCGGACTGCCGATAGACCGCGACGGTGTTCTGCCGCGTGTTGGTCACCCAGACATTGCCGTTCGCATCATCAACCGCCACGCCGTAAACGGCGAAGACACCCCCGTCGCTGCCATCTTCCCGCGCGGGAGCCGCGGCGGGCGCTACCTGCGCCTTCACCTCGAGCGTCTCCGCGTCGATCTTCAGCAGCGCGGAGTCCTTCACCGGCGGGCGGCCGACCGCAGAGGTGACGAAGGCGGCCTTGGAAGCCCCACTGAACACGACCTGATAAAGCCCGCGCGTCACCAGACCGCTTTCGATGGCGAACTTTTCCGCGCCCGAAACCGGTACATCGGGAGAGATCTTCACCTCCACGACAGTGGCGGCCGCAGGTTTCTCCGCGATGACGACGACCGGTTGCAAGCCGGTGACGGCATCGGCATCCAGCGTCAGATCGAAAGCGAACTTGCCTTCTGCATCGACAACGATCGGTCCGTCGGGGTTGAGCACCGTCGGGCCACGGAGCAGCGTGATCTGCTGCCCAGGGATCAGCCGGTCACCGGCGATCTTGACCTTGCCGCCTTTCAGGATGGCCGCGCCCGGCTCATCGGCGGTGGCGCGGACCATGCCCTCAAATCCGTCTGCGGAGGGCGTGAAGATCGTATCGGCCAGAACGGGGCTTGCCGCCGTCGCAAGGATCAGCGCCGTTACACCCAGTGAGGCGCGCAGGCGGCTGAGAGGAAGAATGGCCATGTCGGGCTCCTTGACGTCATGTCATCAGTCATTTGGCTGGCCCGGGACATATCCGGTCTGGCTCGGTTCGCATGCAGCACTATATTTCCGACAAACTTTGTCAACCAACAACCGGCGCGAATCGCGACGGTCACGATATGAAGAGACGCCATGCGGCAGACGGGAAAGGCGGGGCCGGATCACGCCCTGCGACAAGCGGAGCTGCAGATACTGCGCAGCGAAAACCCCACGCATAAGATGTTGGAAAGGACCGTGGCCACCGGGCCGGGCCACCGCATTTTCCTCGCCATTCCGAAGACCGACCCTCCTGAGAGCGGATGGCCGATCCTGTATCTGCTCGATGGCAATGCCGCTTATGACTATCTGACAGCGACGCATCTCACCCTCGCTCCCGGGCTGGTGATCGCCGGCATCGGCTATGACACCGACCGGCAATTCTCGCGAGAGCGCCGCACGCTGGATTTCACTCCACCTGACGGAACGGGCGATGGCATCCGGCCGGACCCTGTCCACGTCGGCCGCCTCGCCGGGGGGGGAGCGGTGTTCCTGGATCGGCTGATCGGACCTCTCCGGGAGGCGGCAGAACAGGGAGTGCGGATTGATCCGCAGCGCCGGACGTTATGGGGCCATTCCTTCGGCGGGCTTTTCACGCTTTACGCCTTGCTCTCGCGGCCCCATGCGTTTGCGCGCTACGCCGCCATCAGCCCGTCGATCTGGTGGGACGAGCCGCTGATGCGGCGTATCGCCGCGCAAGCCCCTGCCGCGATGGCCCTTCCACCGCTGCTCGTCGCACTCGGCGACCGCGAGAAACGGTCAGGGAGCGATGGCCCGGTGCCGGATGGCCCTGCCCCCGTCACGATGCATTTCCTTGAAACATTACGGGAGTTTCCCGGCCTCCGGCCCGCCCTGCATGTTCTGCGGGAGCATGTGCACATCCAGACCCTCGCAGGCTCACTCCCCCTGGTCCTCCCGTTCGCGACCGAGGTGTGATGGCGGCTGACGTGTACTGAACCGTCCAGAGCGTCATCTCCATGCGCTGCAAATCGGGAAATTCGACCAGGAATGACCGGAGATTTGTAGACTTCTGGTGAATTCTTGCCAGCTTGCGAACGTTTTCCGTTTCGGCACGGATGCGAACGCCTTTTTCAGCGACCTGCCAACTATTGGATGGTTGCGGCGTCGGCCAATCGGCGGGCGGGTCAGCCTGATCTGGCGGGGCATCCTGTCCCCTGCCCGGGCGCGCATCGCGAGCGGGTAGGAGTGAACTGCAGCTCGTGCTGCCAGATGGTAAGCCATGTTCGATCATACCGCGCGGATGGGGAAAGCCCAATACCCCCCGAACACCCGCACCTCGGCAGCCTAAGGCGAATAGCCCAACACTTCTTGGGCATCAGCGACTGTCTTCTGGGCGGTCGCGAGTTCTCTGCGCAGCCCTGGTGGAGGAGCCGCAGGACGCACCCCCTGTCGCTGCGGAATGGCGCGATCCGGGTGGAGAGGTGCTGCATACCTTCACGCATTTCCACCTGCCTCGTCCTGCGCGTGGCCGTGGCCGCAGATACGCTCGGGAACAGCGGCTGTGCGTCTGGTGTCACGCGCACTGACGGGGCGCCGGTGTAATCCGTCCCGGATCCCGCGGTAGCGGTGGGCGCAGTTCTTCCCCATCCTTGACCGGATGCTCGCCGCCATGCCAGTTCTGTTCAGCAACACAGGGATGACAATGGTCGCAGCAACCGATGTTTTAGGACATCCGCATCCATAACTGAATCGGATCGGTTGTTCCGCGCCTGCGTCGG
>NZ_JFGS01000036.1 GCF_000740775.1 Haematobacter missouriensis
GCATTGCTGCAATTTTTAGAGGCGCCCTTAATCTTAAAGATTGATCTTGAAATCCCTGTGAGCGGTCCACGTGGAATAGCGACCGCCAAGCGGGTTTAATCGTGGCAGGGCCGACATCGGCCCTGCGCGACCGGAAGTTTCCTTAATGCCAGAGGCAGGGAGTTTTCGCGTGAAATTCAAGTTTCCAACCGCCTTCACCATTCTTTTCTGTCTCATCATCGTTGTTGCAATCCTGACCTGGTTCGTGCCTGCCGGCGAATATACGCGCCAGATGAGCGAAGCGCTGGGTCAAGAGGTGCCGGTTCCCGGCACCTACCATGCCGTGACACAGAACCCGCAGGGGTGGTGGGATGTGCTGCTTGCCCCCATTGCCGGTTTCTATGACCCGGAGTCGGGCATGGCGCGCGCCATCGACGTCGCGCTGTTTGTTTTGATCATCGGCGGCTTCCTCGCTGTGATTACTCGAACCGGTGCCATCGACGCCGGGATTGGTGGCCTGATGAATACTCTAAAGGGCAAGGAAGTCTGGCTGATCCCCATCCTCATGATCGCCTTTGCTCTGGGTGGCACCAGCTATGGGATGGCAGAGGAAAGTCTCGCCTTCTACGCTATCGTCATCCCAGTGATGCTCCGCGCGGGATATGACTCCCTGACCGGTGTCGCCACCATCATGCTGGGTTGCGGCATCGGGACGATGGGTTCGACATTCAACGCATTTGCGACGGTGATTGCTTCAAACGCCGCAGGGGTTCCGTTTACCGATGGGTTGTTGCTGCGCGTGGCGATCCTCGTGCTCAGCCTGTTGGCGGGGATCATCTTCGTGATGCGTTATGCGCAACGCGTGAAGAACGACCCCTCCAAGTCCGTGATCGCGGACATGCGCGAAGAGAACATCCAGCGTTTCCTTAAGTCCGACGAAGGTGGTGCAGCGGCGCTGCCCGAATTCACCACTATGCGTGCGATCCTCCTGTCGCTCTTCGGGCTGACCTTCGTCATCATGCTCTGGGGGGTCATCAGCCAAGGCTGGTGGATGGCCGAGATGTCCGCGTTGTTCCTGGGCATGGCGATCCTCACCTGGTTGCTGGGTAAGTTCTCACCCGAAACCCGGTTTGACGAGGGCACTTTCGTCGAGACCTTCGTGAACGGGGCACGCGACCTTCTTGGTGTGGCGCTCATCATCGGGGTGGCCCGCGGCATCGTAGTAGTGATGGACGCAGGTAAGATCACCGATACGATCCTTCACTCTCTGGAGGGACTGTTCGGAGGCCTGGGCGAGATCATGTTCATCAACACCATTCTTGTGGTGGAGACGATCCTGTCGTTCCTGGTTCCGTCCTCTTCGGGTCTGGCGGTTCTCAGCATGCCGATCCTCGCTCCGCTCGCAGACTTCGCAGGAGTGACGCGGGACCTCGTCGTGACGGCTTACCAATCTGCCAACGGCTGGGTGAACCTCTTCAACCCCACCTTTGCGGTGGTGATGGGAGGCCTCGCCATCGGACGGGTATCCTATGATCGGTGGCTGAGGTTCGTTTGGCCGCTGCTTGTCATCATCGCCGTAATCATCATGGTGGTGCTCAGCATCGGCGCGCTCGGCGGGGTGTGATGTCTGTGGCGAACGGTGCGTCGCCCCTCGGTGAGACCGCGGGAAGGCAGGAACCGGGCCTCGGTCTCGTGGCATGCACGGCGCTCGTCGTGGGTAACATGATCGGCTCGGGCATCTTCCTGCTTCCCGCGTCTCTTGCGCGGATCGGACCGATCTCTCTCGTGGGTTGGGTGCTTACGTCGCTCGGCGCACTAGTCCTTGCGCTGATCTTCGGGCGGTTATCCAGGCTGGTGACCAAGACGGGTGGTCCCTACGCCTATGCGGAGACCGCCTTCGGCGAGTTCATGGGGTTCCTCATCGCTTGGGGCTACTGGATCGCGCTTTGGACAGGGAATGCGGGGGTGGCAGTCGCACTGGCGGGCTACGTGGGCTTTCTGTTTCCCGCCGTGGCGGAAAGCGCCACCTACAGCCTTGCGGTTGCGCTGATCAGCATCTGGGTGCTCACACTCGTCAATATTCGCGGAGTACAGGAAGCGGGTTTAGTCCAGATCGTCACGACTGTGCTCAAGCTTGTGCCCCTCGTGCTCATCGGAGCGGTGGGTTTGCTCTGGATTGACGGACGAAATTTCACCCCGGTGAACATCAGCGACCAATCCAACGTAGCCGCGATATCGGCCGCGGCCGCGCTGACACTCTGGGCCTATCTCGGGCTGGAATCGGCGACCGTGCCGTCAGGCAACGTCCGCGATCCGGAGAAGACGATACCGCGGGCCACGGTCGCGGGGGTACTGATCGCAGCAGTCGTCTATATCTCGGTCACGACAGTCGCCATTGGCGTAATCCCCTCTGACCAACTCGCAGCGTCCTCTGCGCCGCTGGCCGATGTTGCACGCTCCATGTGGGGCGTGACGGGGGGACTGCTTGTCGCAATGGGAGCCGTGATCTCTTCCTTCGGAACATTGAACGGCTTCACCCTGCTCACCGGCCAAGTGCCTTACGGTGCCGCGCAAGACAGGGTCTTTCCCGCAATTTTCGGAGAGTTGTCACGCTTCGGCACACCCGCCAATGCGCTCGTCCTGTCCAACGTTCTCGCGTCCGTCCTCGTCACGATCAACTTCGGGCAGGGGCTGGTTGACGCGTTCAATACGATTGTTCTGCTCGCCGTCATGTCGAGCCTTCTGCCTTACTGTGTCTGTTCCCTGGCAGAAGTGGCAATCCTCATCTCGCGAGGAGAATTGCGCGCGCGGAAACTATTGAGTGCAACCATTCTAGGGGGGCTGGGGTTCCTCTATTCGATATGGGCGCTCTACGGCTCGGGAGCGGAGACGGTGTTTCTGGGCTTTCTTCTCCTGATCGCGGGGATTCCCGTTCATGTCGCCATACGATGGCGCAATGCACGGGCTGCCGCGATCGTAACCGGATCGCAATTCCAAAAGGAGGTCTGATCCTATGCAACTCGGTGTCCACTCCGAAATCGGCAAATTGAGGAAGGTGCTGGTTTCCCGCCCCTCCCTCGCCCATGAGCGGCTGACTCCAGCGAACGCCGCGGACCTTCTGTTCGACGATGTCATCTGGGTTTCAAAGGCCCGCGCCGACCATGCTGACTTCGTCCTCAAGATGAAGTCGCGCGGTATCGAGGTCTATGATCTTCAGGACTTGCTGGCCGAGACTTTTGAGAAAGTGCCGGAATCCCGCGCTTTTGTCCTCGACCGTCGGATCAACGAAAATTACGTCGGCCCGACCCTGGTACCCATTCTCCGTCCCTGGCTCGACTCGCTGGCCCCAGCCTCACTGGCAAGACACCTGATGGGAGGTATCGTCCGCGACGACCTGCCGAAGGAAATGGTCACTCCTCTGATGACCGATATCCTGTCGTCCAGCGAATTCCTGGTTCGTCCGATTCCCAATGCGCTTTTCCAGCGTGACCCGTCCTGCTGGGTCTATGGCGGCGTGACCCTGAACCCGATGTTCTGGCCGGCCCGCAAGCCGGAAACGCTCTATCAGCGCGTCGTCTACAAGTTCCATCCGATGTTCACGGAGAACGAGTTCGATATCTGGCTCGGTGATTCAGACGAGGATTGGGGGAACACCTCCATCGAGGGCGGCGACGTGATGGCCGTGGGCAAGGGTGTCGTCCTGTGCGGCGTCAGCGAGCGGACCAGTCGGCAGGGTGTGGACAAGCTCGCCCGCGCCCTCTTCGCGAAGGGCGCGGCGGAAAAGGTCATCGCCTGCGTGATGCCGAAATCTCGCTCGGCCATGCACCTCGATACGGTGTTCACTTGCGTTGACCACGACAAGGTGACGGCTTTCGGCGAGGTGATCCAGGAAATCCGGCCGTTCAGCCTTGTTCCTCATGACAAATGGGGCATCGAGATCATCGAAGAAAAGACCGATCTTCTTGAAACATACAAGAAGGCCATGGGTCTCAATGATCTGCACACGATCTACACCGGCGGAAACGAGTTTCAGGCCGAGCGTGAGCAGTGGGACGACGGTAACAACGTCGTCGCTTTGGAGCCGGGCGTCGTCATCGGTTATGAGCGCAACACCCACACCAACACGCTCCTCCGCAAGGCCGGCATCGAGGTGATCACCATCAACGGCAGCGAGCTTGGGCGGGGCCGGGGGGGTGGTCATTGCATGACCTGCCCGATCCTGCGCGATCCCGCTTATTGAGCCAGCACTGCGAGGGGGTGCAATCACCCCCTCCCCATACGATTTCGACCAGTCACAAAGGAGTCCACCATGGGTCTCAATCTTCGCGGTCGCAGCTATCTGAAGATCGCTGACTTTTCCCAGCGGGAAATGCTCTACCTGCTTGATCTCGCGCGCGATCTGAAACGGGCGAAATATTCGCATTCGGAGCAGCCGGCGCTGGCGGGCAAGAATATCTGCCTGATCTTCGAAAAAACCTCCACGCGCACACGTTGTGCCTTTGAGGTAGCGGCCCACGACCAAGGGGCCCATATAACCTATCTTGATCCGTCGGGCAGCCAGATTGGCCATAAGGAATCCATGAAGGATACTGCACGTGTGCTCGGCCGGATGTTCGATGCTATCGAATTCCGGGGCGCTGGACAGGGCATGGTGGAAGAGCTGTCACAATACTCCGGCGTTCCGGTCTACAACGGGCTGACAGACGACTGGCACCCCACCCAGATGCTCGCTGACTTCCTCACCATGACGGAATATGCCGACAAACCACGGCAGCAGATTAAGTATGCCTATGTCGGCGACGCGCGCAACAACATGGGCAATTCGCTTCTGATGCTGGGTGCCATCATGGGTTGCGATGTGCGCATCGTCGCCCCGAAGAGCCTTTGGAACCATGACGAAGTCGTCGAGATGGCGAAAAAGCGTGCCGCGGAAACCGGTGCCAGGATCATGATTACCGATAATGTCGACGAAGGCGTGAAGGGCGTGGATTTCGTCCATACCGACGTATGGGTGTCGATGGGGGAAGCAGCGGATGTCTGGGGAGAGCGGATCAAACTGCTAAGCCCCTATCAGGTCAACAGAGCGATGCTGGACAAGACCGGCAATCCCAACGTCAAATTCATGCACTGCCTGCCCGCGTTCCACAACACCGATACCAAGGTCGGCAAGCAGATCTTTGACCAGTTCGGCATTACCGAAATGGAGGTGACGGAGGAGGTCTTCGAGAGCCATCAGAACATCGCCTTCGAGCAAGCCGAGAACCGGATGCATACGATCAAGGCGATTCTGGTCGCTACGCTGGCGGGGTGATCCATGGGAACCGTGGTCATTGCCCTCGGCGGTAACGCTTTGCTCAAGCGGGGCGAGCCGATGACCGAGGAAAATCAACGCCGGAACGCCCGGCTGGCGGCCGAGGCGCTTGCGCCGCTCTGCCTTGAACACACCGCGGTCGTCACCCATGGCAACGGCCCGCAAGTCGGGCTGCTCGCCCTCCAACAGGAAGGGTCCGACACACCTGCGACACTGGATGTTCTCGGTGCGCAGACTGAAGGCGCCATCGGTTACATGATTGAGCAGGAGTTGGGCAATGTGCTGCCCTTCGACAAGCCCATCGCAACGATCCTGACGATGACGGAGGTCGATTTGGATGACCCCGCCTTCAAGAACCCGACCAAGTTCATCGGCAAGGTCTATTCGGAAGAGGAGGCCAAGAAGGAGGCAGACGCAAAGGGCTGGGTCGTCAAGCAGGACGGCAAATACTGGCGCCGCGTCGTCGCCTCCCCGGAACCGAAGCGCATCTTTCAGCTTCATCCCATCCAATGGCTACTGGACAAGGGGACGACCGTCATTGCAGCGGGCGGGGGCGGGATTCCCACGGCGTACGATCCAAAGGCCGAGCGACAGCTTGTTGGTGTTGAATGCGTTATCGACAAGGATAACGCCTCCTCTCTGCTTGCGCGGGACCTGAAGGCCGATTTCTTCGTGGTCGCGACGGATGCAGACGCGGTGTATCTCGATTGGGGCAAGCCGGAGCAGAAGGCGATCCGCTCCGCGACGCCTGACGGGATGGACGCCTACGACTTCCCGGCGGGCTCCATGGGACCGAAGGTTAAGGCCGCGCAGGATTTTGCCCGCGCCACCGGTAACCGTGCGGTCATCTGCTCGCTTGCGGATATTCCACAGGCGGTCAAGGGCGAAAAAGGTACCACGATTTTCGCGGATGCAGGCGAAACGGTATTCTATTGAGCCAGGCTCCGGGCAGGTCTTCCCGCCCGGAGCCTTTCAAAGGTCGCGTACGCTCTTCGAGAAAGCTCTTGCCTCCGCAGGGGCGGTGCCGAGTCCGCCGGCTGCGCTAAGATCAAGGTCGGGAAAATCGCGCGCCACAAGTTGACCCAGAGCAACGTGGGCCTGCTGAGCCTCCTTGCACAACGCCTTGATCTTCGCCTGCGCATCGGGCCGTGGCATATGGCGCGCGAGTGCAAAGGTATAGGCTTCTGCATGGATAAGGCCTGTACCGTCATCGAGACCCTGCGCCATGGCCTTGGAGTCCGGACTGATAGCGCCCGCGATATCTACAGAGAGCGCCAGCGCCCGGCCCATAGAAACACAGAGTTGCGGGAGCGTGAGCCATTCTACGAACCAAGCCGCCCCGTCGCGCTGTTGCCGATGTATGCCCGCGCCTTCCAGCGTCGCGGCAAGCGCTCCGATCTGCCGAGCCAGAGCGACCAGCACCGATGGGCCGACCGGGTTCTGCTTTTGCGGCATTGTGGACGAACCCCCGGCGCCCGCGATGCGGATCTCACCAATGCCGGACTGCGCCATCAACACGAGATCATCACCCATCTTGCCAAGGCTCGCGGCGAGACCCGCCATCCAGCCCGCAAAAGCGTCGATCCGGTCACGCTCCGAATGCCACGAGGCCCCCGGATCACTGAGCCCAAGCGCCCGCGCCAGACCGGCCCGCACTTCCGGCCCTTCCGGTCCCATGGCGGAAAGCGTACCTGCCGCACCACCAAGCGAGACCGTAGCGAGATCCGTGGATACTTCACGAAGCCGATGCCGGTGCCGCAGGATCGGCCGCCCCCACCCCGCGACGACAGAGCCGAAGCTGGTTGGCGTCGCCACCTGACCATAGGTCCGGGCCGCCATGGGAAGGTCGGCATGGTCACCCGCCATGCGACCGAGAGCCTTGAGGAGAGCCGCAAGACGTTCGTCCCAAAGCTCCACCACACGCCGGAGCCTGAGTGCGAGGCCGGTATCAATGATGTCCTGACTAGTCGCGCCCCAATGAAGATACTGGGCATGATCCGGCGCTGCCATTGCCTTGCGAAATGCTGAGACGAGAGCAGGCACCGGCACCGCGTTCACCGCAGTCTCTGCCGCCAAGGCAGCCGGGTCGATCAGAACTTCACGGCTGGACCTGTCAATAAAGGCTGCGGCAGTCTCCGGGATGATCCCGAGCGCGCCCTGCACACGGGCAAGCGCGCCCTCGACCAGCAGCATGCCACGGATCTCGGCGCTGTCCGTGAAGAAGGCCGCGGTTTCATCATCTCCGAAAAGCCCGCGGTAGAGGGCGCTGTCGGCAGGGGCAGCAGGCATGATCGATCTTTCGTCTGTCAGATTATCGGCGGAGGAAAACGCGTTACCGCGCCGCGTGCAAGTCTTGGCCGGGCATACGCAGGCCGAGAATGTCGCGGGCCTGCTGCCAGGTGGCCACAGGACGCTCATACCGGTCGCACAGCTCAACCGCGCGACGCACAAGCGCCGCATTGGAGGGCGCAAGCGTTTCCCGGTCGATCCGCACGTTATCCTCCATCCCGGTTCGGGTATGGCCGCCCTTGCGTATGGCCCATTCGTTCAGAACGATCTGCTGCGGCCCGATCCCCGCCGCGCACCACGCCGCGTCAGGGGCAAGCCGGTGGAGCGTTTCTATATAGAAGTCGAGCACGCGCTCATCCGCAGGCATGGCATTCTTCACGCCCATGACGAACTGCACATAGAGCGGGCCTTTCAAGCGCCCGTCTGCCTGCATCCGCGTAGCCTGAATAATGTGGGTTAGATCAAAGGCTTCTATCTCTGGCTTGATATCATATGTGAGCATCTCTCCCGCCAGCCAGTCCACCAGGTCGGGCGGATTTTCATATACCCGCGTGGGAAAGTTGTTCGAGCCAACGGAGAGGGAAGCCATGTCCGGCCGCAGGGGCAGCATCCCGCCGCGTGCTTGACCCGCACCGCTTCTGCCCCCCGTCGAAAGCTGGATGATGAGGCCGGGGCAATGGGTTTCCAGCCCCTCCTTCAGCCGCGCAAACCGCTCCGGGTCGGAGGTCGGCAGCCCCTCCTCGTCCCGCACGTGGCAATGGGCGATGGAGGCCCCTGCCTCGAACGCTTGCTGGGTCGACTCGATCTGTTCGGATATCGAGATCGGCACCGCCGGATTATTCGCCTTGGTGGGCAAAGACCCGGTGATGGCAACACAGATGATGCAGGGGCCGGCCATTTTTACCTCACATGTCGAAGAAGACGGTCTCGTCCTCGCCTTGAAGGATGATGTCAAAGCGATATTCGCCCTCCCCCGTCTTTCTGGCGATGAGCGTATTCACCCGTTCCCGGAACTCGATACGCTGCAGCACGGGGCAGGAGTCGTTATCCTCTCCCTCGAAGTAGATCCGGGTTTGAAGGCCCAGGTTGATCCCCCGCGCCACGACCCAGAGTGCGATGTGTGGCGCCATCAGACGGCCATCCGGGAAGGGAACGCGCCCCGGTTTTATCGTCTTCAGCGTCCATTCGCCGCTGTCGAAATCGGCAATGATCCGCGCCCAGCCGGAGACGTTGGGATCTGCGGCCCCGCGGGGATCGTTGCCCGGGTAGATACCATCAGCGTCCGCCTGCCAGCTTTCGATGAGCGCGTCGCGCAGGATCATACCCGCTCCATCCCTCACAGTGCCGGTGATGGTGATCCGTTCGCCCTTCGCGCCCTCGCTGATGGGGCTTTCTCCGAGATCGACGGGGTATATGCCGGGAATGCCAAGCTTGTTCGGCGTCAGCCCGATATGCACATAAGGCCCAGCCGTCTGAGAGGTCGTTTCCTTCAGATACTCGAGTTCCTGCATCACAGGCCCTCCTTCCGGTTTTCGAAGAAGCTCTGACGGCGACCACGGAGTACGACATCAAACTTGTATGCGAGGCAGTCCATCGGGATGGCGCGGTTCATGTCAAGCGGCGCGACGAGCACGTCGATTGCCTTCTGCTGACCAATGGTTTTCACGATGGGACATCGCTGGATCAGCGGGTCACCCTCGAAATACATCTGGGTGATGAGCCGTTGACCAAAGCCCGAGCCGAAGATCGACAGGTGGATGTGCATGGGCCGCCAGTCGTTGACGCGGTTCGGCCAGGGATACGCGCCGGGGCGCACCGTGAGGAACTCATAGGATCCGTCGGGCCGCGTGATGGTACGCCCGCAGCCCCCGAAGTTCGGATCGAGCGGTGCGGCGTAGCTGTCCTTTTTATGACGGTAGCGGCCCCCTGCATTGGCCTGCCAGATCTCCACCAAGACACCCGGGACCCCGCGCCCGTTCTCATCCATGACCTTGCCATGGACGATGATCCGCTCGCCGATTGCCGGATCGCCGGTGAAGTTGAGGATGAGGTTGTTGTCCAGCTCGCCAAGCATGGATTGCCCGAACGCCGGCCCCGTCTCCTCAGAAAGCGTGGAGCCGAGAGCGACCAGCGGCCGGAACGGCGCACGAGTCATCGACGTCTTGTAACCCGGCGTATAGGCTGGCGGGTGCCAGTCCCGATCCCGGAAATAAAGCGGTCCACGGTCGATGGTATTGCTGAGAGTCATTGCGCTGCCTCCATTTCTGCGAATGTCTCCTTGGCTATCTTGATGGCATGATTGGCACGCGGCACTCCGGCATAGATCGCCACGTGCAGAAGTGCCTCCATCACATCTTCCTGGCTCGCGCCTGTATTGGCGGTGGCGCGGATGTGCATGGCAAGCTCATGGTCGTTCCCCAGCCCTGCAAGGAGGGCGATCGTCAGCATCGAACGCTCCCGGGCAGAGATTGTGTCGCGCGACCAGACGCGGCCCCATGCGGCATCGGTGATAAGTTCCTGAAACGGCTGATCGAGCGGACTCTTGGCGGCTTCCGCCCGGTCCACATGCGCATTGCCCAGAATCCGGCGACGGGTCGCCATCCCCTGCTCAAGAATATCCATAACTCGCATGCTCCTTTAAAAATGGTGTCAATAGCGCCGCGTAAGCACCTGTATCTTCTACGCATGGTATATGCGCTACCCCCTCCATCCGATGAAGGACCGCGCCCTCAACAAGGGCCGCGGTCCCTGCGACGAGGTCGGGAGGCGTCGCGCCATCCTCGCTACCCGCAATGACCATCACCGGCACCTTGATCTGACGCGTCGCGTCCGTAAGGTCAGCCGCGGCAATGGCTTTACAGGCAGCGATATAGCCTTCCGCCGGGGTACGGACGAGCATGTTGCGCCACAGCGCAAGCTCAGGCCGCGTCCGATAGGCCGCAGCGAACCATCGCTCCATCACTGCATCAGCAATACTCTCCATACCACCGCTCTTGACTGCGTCGACGCGAGAAAGCCAGCTTTCCGCTGTCCCGATCCTCGCCGCCGTATTGGAGAGGACGAGTCCCCGGAGCAGCTCGGGGCGGGTAGAGGCCAGCGCCTGCCCGACAAGCCCGCCGATGGACAGACCGACGAACACCACCGGCCCTCCCACAGCTTCGATAAGCGCCGCCGCATCGTTCGCCAGTTCGGAGATGCTGGTTTCCGCTATATCGGACAGACCGTGTCCAGGTTTGTCGTAGCGAATGAAGCGAAAATCCTTCGGCAGATGCGGCAGGAGCGCATCCCAAAGGTGCAGATCGGTCCCAAGCGAATTCGCAAAGACCACAGTCGGTCCGGTGACCGCCCCGTCCACGCGGTAATGCATCGCCCCCCAAGGGCGCGTCAGAACTTGCATGATCTCCTCCCCATTCCCATAATCTGCCACAACGGAAAACTGATGGATAATGCAAAAAGCACGCATATGGATAACTCGGAGAGCATACATCCAGCGGTGAAGCTTCGGCACATCCGGACCTTTCTGGATATTGCGAGCGAGGGGAATCTCTCTGCCGTCGCGCGGCGACAAGGCATCACCCAGCCGGCTTTGTCGCGCACCCTGGCTGAACTGGAGACGCTCCTCGGTCAGCCGCTGTTTCTGCGTCAGGGCCGGCGGCTCGTGCTCACTGAGGGAGGCGCCCTGTTCCGGCGGCATGCGACAGCTTCCCTGCAATCACTGGAGGCAGGCGCCGCGGCCCTTCGGCCACGCGCGGGGGGCACGCTGCGGGTCGGTGTCCTTCCGACGGTGGCAAGCTGGTTCTTTCCCCGCGTCGCGCTCCGCTTCCGCGAGATACGGCCGGAGATGGTGCTGGCGGTGGAGACTGGCCCGCATTTCCACCTGATGCGCCAGTTGCGGGAAGGCAGTATCGACCTGATGATCGGTCGGCTGCCGGAGGCGCGGGAGATGCCCGGACTGAGCTTCGATCACCTCTATGAAGAGGATATCGTGCTGGCCGCACGGCACGATCACCCACTTCTCGACCTTCCGCCTGCCGAGGCGCTGGCGCGCTCGCCGCTCATCCTGCCCCCCGTCACGGCGATCATCCGACGTCCCGTTGACGATTATCTGGCCTCTCTCGGACTGTCCAATCTGCGACCGGCGGTGGAGACCGTTTCGCTCGCCATCGGTCGAGCGATCTGCCGGGGGTCCGATGCCCTGTGGTTCATCTCCCGCGGCGTCATCGCCGAAGAACTGGAGGAGGGAGCGATGGCTCTGCTGCCGGTGAGAGCACGCTTCCTTGCCGGAGCGGTGGGCACTACACGGCGCCAGACGCATGAGGCACCTGGGCTGGAGACGCTGGAAGAGATTGCCCGCGACATCGCCCGGACGGTGCCAACGACCGTCGGTTGAAACATCACTTCGGGGTGAACCGCCGGGACGGCGCGCGACTGCGGCTTAGATGGGGCCAATGGATCGCCGTCTTTTTCTCACTCTCGCCGCCGCGACACCCGTGCTCCCTCTTGCGGCTCGTGCCTGCGTGGCCATTGAACCCCTGCTGGATGGAGCGGAAAGTCTCCAGCCACTTGAAACCCTGCTCGTCGCGCAGCGGGGAACCGTCATCGCGGCGCGGGGGTATCGCGGGCACACGCCTGACCGGCCCAAGAATATCAAATCGGCGTCCAAATCCGTGATCTCCGCGATGGTTGGAATGGCCATCGAGCGGGGGCTGCTGGAAGGTGTTGACCAGCGGATAGCACCTCTGCTGCATAGCGATCTTCCGCGCGACCCCGATCCGTTGATGGAGGAGATTACCATCGGCCATCTCCTTTCCATGCAGGCCGGGCTGGGACGGACATCCGGGCCGAACTACGGCCGCTGGGTTTCCAGCAGCAACTGGGTCCGCTCTGCCCTCGCCATGCCGTTTGAAGCGCGGCCGGGTGAAGGAATGCTCTACTCCACCGGGTCCACCCATCTGCTGTCCGCGATTCTCACGCGGGTGGCCGGGCGGTCGAGCCTTTCGCTTGCGCGGGACTGGTTCGGCCCGCTGGAAGGCTTCGCCATCACCGGCTGGGACCGCGATCCGCAGGGTATCTATCTGGGCGGCAATCAGATGGCCATGACACCCCGTTCGCTGCTGTCCTTTGGCGAGCTTTATCGGCGCGACGGCCTGAACGCGGCCGGGGCGCGCCTGCTCCCCGCCCGATGGATCGCCGAGTCGTGGACGCCGCGCACGCGCTCCCGCTTCAATGGCGACGGATATGGCTACGGCTGGTTCCTCCGCCGCATAGGCGGCGAGGAAGTCCGTTACGGATGGGGCTATGGCGGCCAGATGGTTTATGTCGTGCCCGGACGCGAGATGACCGTGATCATGACCTCCGACGATAGCGTCCCCTCAGCCCGGACCGGTCACCGGAGCGACCTGCACGACCTGCTCGCCCGCATCCTCGCCGCATGTTGAGTCACGCGGCCTGCTTCGTACGGCTCCAGTCGATCAACCGCTCCATGAACCGGTCGCAGAGCTGAAGCTGCGCCTCACTGATGTATTCGTCGGGCTTGTGCGCATCGCCGATGGAACCCGGCCCGCAGATGATCGTCGGCACACCCAGCGTTTGTGAAAAACGGCCCCCCTCCGTGCCATAGGCAACGCTGGAGGTTCCGTTAGCCGCGGCAAGCGACAGGCCCCGCACCGCCGCCTCGGACTCCGCTGGCGTGGCAAGACCGGGGAATGCGGCGTAGACGTCAAGCTCTATCCCCGTCTCCGGGGCGCGCGCCTTCATTTCCGCATCCAGCATGCCGATGTAATCGCTGAGTTCCGCGACCAGCGCGTCCGGATCCTCTCCGGGCAGTACACGAAATTCCCCGAGGATGACCGCCTCATCCGGCACGATGTTGAGCGCGGTTCCCCCATGGAACGTGCCAACATGCGCCGTGGAGTGAGGCACGTCATAGGCCGGGTTCCGTTTGCCCGATGCCGCGAGCCGCCCGGCGATCTCCCGCATCTTCGCGACGATCAGGGCGCCGTATTCCACCGCATTCACCCCATCTGGAGCAAGCGAGGAATGGCATGACCGACCGCGAACACTGATCTTCATGGAGCGCTTTGCCTTATGTCCCACGACGAGGGACATCATCGTCGGCTCTCCCACCACGCAGAAATCTGGTTTCACGGGCTGTGCAGCCAGCCAGTCGATCAGTCCGATCACGCCGATGCACCCCACTTCCTCGTCATAGGAGAAGGCGAGATGGATCGGTCGGGCGAGCGGCGCGGCAAGCATCTTGGGCACCGCTGCGAGGGCACAGGCAAGAAACCCCTTCATGTCGCAAGCGCCGCGTGCATAGAGGTTGCCTCCCCGCGGCGTAAGGGTGAAGGGATCACTCGTCCACGCCTGCCCCAAAACGGGCACGGTGTCGGTATGCCCCGACAGGATCGTCCCCGGCACGTCCGCAGGCCCGACCGTCGCCCAAAGGTTCGCCTTCTCTCCGGTCGCGTCGAATACGCGGTGGCTCTCGATCCCAAGCTCCGCAAGATAGTCCGCGACGTAGTCTATCAGCGGCAGGTTCGAGTTACAGCTCGTCGTGTCGAAGGCGACGAGACGGGACAGAACCTCCGCGCTGGTCGGGGTGGGCATGGTCATCTCCTTTGGATAAGCGCGCCAGGGCTGAAGCGATCGACGAGTTCGGCGCGCACCATTTCGATGAAATCGGCGGCAGCAGGGCTGATCGGCTGGCTGGAAGGCGTGAGAAATGAGGTGCGATAGGGCACAGCAGGCGTGAAAGGCCGGATCACCACCCCGGGAGCAAGGCGGTGGGCGATCGGAAAGGGGTTCAGCAGCGCTACGCCCAGCCCTTCCGCGACGAATTCGGCGGCTGAGACTGCTGTCGCGGTCTCGACCACGATGGACGGCGTGATGCCCGCCCGCTGCAGCACCCTGTCGATGGCGATGCGGCCCGAATGACGACGCGTCAGCGCTACGAACGGTTCTCCTGCCAAGTCGACGGGTTCAATGACCTCCTTCGCCGCGAGCCGGTGGCGCGAGGGCAGCGCGCAGACCGCCTCGCTCGCCAGCACGACCTCGGTTCGCACGGCAGGGTGAGACGGCATCGTATCCGTCAGGGCGATTTCATACCGCCCCTCCGCCACTCCGGTGATGAGCGCATCGGACGCAACCACCTCGAACGTCACTTCCAAATCCGGGTTCATCTTGATGAAACGGGCAACGCGGGAGGGCAGAAACCGGTGTGCGATGGTCGGCGGAGCGGCGACGACCATCCGCCCGGAATGGCCCCGCCCCTTCTGCCGCGGGGCCTCCGGGCGAGAGATGCGCTCAAGCGCCGCAAATACAGGCCCCAGCTCCTCGTTTATGATGAGACAATCTGTCGTTGGCACCAGTCTGCCACCCGACCTGTCGAACAATGTTCGTCCCAATCCCTCTTCAAGCTGCGCCAAAGCCCGGCTGATTGCCGGCTGGGTCAGGCCGAGCCTGCGGGCCGCCGTCGTCGCGGTCCCCGCCTCCACCAGGGCGCGAAGCACTTCCAACTCTCGCAGGGTCAGGTTGAAACGGCGCTCCCCCCCGCGTCCATCATCCGCTGCGCTCACATCCGCTTCCCTATAACCATTTTGCATGATTTATGGACTTGGATATTTTCATAACTCATAATACGCTGGACGCCAAGGGGCATGGCCCGGCTTTTCCTCGGGTCTTGCCGCTTCACTAAGAAACAGACGAAAACGACCAACTGACAGGGTGATCATTATGCAAGCGACCTGGCGAACCCTCGCCTTAGCCACGCTTTTTTCGTCCACCGCGCTCGTTTCGGCGGTGTCGGCCCAGAACCTTCGCATCGGCCTTGCTTCGGAGCCGACATCGATGGATCCGCAGTTTCACAACCTCGCCACCAATACGCAGGTTCGACTGAGTATCTTCGAGTCGCTGCTCGATCAGGATGCACTGCAGGCTCTTCAACCGAAGCTCGCCACGGAATGGGAAGCAATCGACGAAACCACGTGGCGGTTCCGGCTGCGGGAGGATGTCGCCTTCCACAACGGCACTCCCTTTACGGCGCGTGACGTGATCTACAGCGTCTGCCGGATCCCGATGGTGGAGAACTCACCTTCCTCCTTCTCCATCTACACGAAATCCGTGGCTGGCATTGAGGCGGAAGACGATCACACCGTCATCATCCGCACCGACGGCCCCAACCCCCTCCTGCCCGTGGAAAGCTCGACCTGGGCAATCATGTCGGCGGATGCCAGCGGTGCCACGAAAGACCTCGCCTTCAAGAAGGGCGGTTGCGAGGGGATGGGGGAGGTGCCTCAGCAGGCAGCCTTCAACTCCCCGGCTCTCGTCGTCGGCACTGGTCCCTACAAGCTCAAGGAATTCACCCGCGGGTCGCAGATCGTGTTGACGCGGGCGGAGGATTACTGGGGCGACAAGTCGGAATGGGAAACCATCACGCTCCGCCCCATCAGCAGCGCCGGTCCGCGCGTCGCGGCCCTTCTTGCGGGTGACGTTGATCTCATCGAAGCCCCGCCCGTGCAGGACCTGCCGCGCATCAAGAATGCGGGCTTCAACGTCGTGGATGCGCTTTCCAACCGCGTGATCTATATCGCGCTCTTCCAGGACGGTCCCCACAAGGGCATTGCCGGAGCCGACGGGAAAAACCCGTTGGAGGATCCGCGTGTGCGAGAGGCCATGTCTCTCGCCATCAACCGCGAGGCAATCGTGGACAGGATCATGAGCGGCTACGCCACCCCCGCGGGTGAGCTGCTGCCGCCGCCGATGTTCGGCACCTCTGGGCGCCCCGCCGATGGTGATGATCCCGAGAAGGCCAAACAGCTCATGGCGGAGGCCGGCTACCCGGACGGCTTTGAACTGACGCTCGGCACGCCGAATGACCGGTACATCAATGATGAACAGGTGGCGCAGGCGGTGGCGCAGATGCTGACCCGCATCGGCATCCGCACCAAGGTTGACGCGACGACGGCGAGCCAGTTCTTCTCGCGCCGGAACGCACTCGACTATCCGGCCTTCCTGGCTGGCTGGGGCGCGGCATCGGGTGAAATGTCATCACCGTTGAAGTCTCTGGTCGCGACCTACAATCCCGACGCCGGGCTGGGCGTGACCAATGCGGGGCGTTATAGCAGCCCGGAGATGGACGCTCTGCTGGAAAAGGCGATGGTCACGATCGACGATGACGAGCGCTCCGAGCTGCTCCAGCAGGCAGAAACCATCGTTCTGAACGAGCACGGCATCCTGCCGCTTCACTACGAGCGCTCGGCCTGGGCGATGTCGCCCAAGGTGAATTATGAGCCGCGCGTCGATCAGTACACGCTTGCGCACACCGTGACGCAAGCCACCGACTGACGACCGCGTGACGCGTCGGGCCAATCCGGCCCGGCGCCTTGCCCGAACGCCCGAGTTCCTCTCATGATCGTCTATCTGCTGCGCCGCATCGGCCAGAGCATTCTCGCCGTCGTCGTTATGGCCGTTCTCGTCTTTCTCGGCGTGTACGCCATCGGCAACCCCGTCGATATACTCATCAGCCCGGATGCCACTCAGGCGGAGATCCGGGCCACCATCGAGCGGCTGGGCCTCGACCAGCCCCTCTGGCAACAGTTTCTCACC
Source organism: Haematobacter missouriensis (assembly GCF_000740775.1). Taxonomy (GTDB): domain Bacteria; phylum Pseudomonadota; class Alphaproteobacteria; order Rhodobacterales; family Rhodobacteraceae; genus Haematobacter; species Haematobacter missouriensis. Next base: position 17,186 of record NZ_JFGS01000036.1, read on the forward strand.
TTTGCGGGCAATGCGCTCCGGGGCGACCTAGGCATATCCTTCGTGTATGGACGCCCAGCCCTCCAGATCATTCTGGAGCGGATGCCTGCCACGTTCGAGTTGGCCTTCGTGGCGCTGTTCATCGCTGTTCTGCTTGGAATTCCGCTGGGCATCTATGCGGGTTTGAAGCCCGAGAGCATTGGCGGACGCTCCGTGATGGCCGGGTCGATCCTTGGATTCTCGCTCCCCAACTTCTGGCAGGGAATGATCCTGATCCTCGTCTTCGCGGTCTATCTCGGCTGGCTGCCCGCAGGTGGGCGTGGCCCAACCGTTTCCGTGCTGGGCGTGCCGGTAAGCTTTCTCACGCCCCAAGGCTGGGTCTATCTCCTGCTTCCGGCAATGAACCTTGCGCTGTTCAAGATGGCGCTGGTCATCCGCCTTGCCCGCGCCAACACGCGAGAGGTGAGCTTGCAGGACTACATCAAGTTTGCCCGCGCCAAGGGCTTGTCCCGCAACCGGATCGTCACCGTTCATGTGCTCAAGAACATCATGATCCCGCTCGTCACCGTGCTGGGGCTGGAGCTCGGCTCAATGGTCGCCTTCGCGATCGTCACGGAGACGGTGTTTGCATGGCCGGGCATGGGCAAGCTTCTGATCGACTCCATCAACCTGCTCGATCGTCCAGTGATCGTCGCCTACCTGATGATGACAGTGGTTATCATCGTTACCATCAACCTTGTGGTGGACGTGCTCTATACCGTTCTCGATCCCCGCGTCCGGCTGTCGGAGGTGAAAGGATGACCGATACGGTTCAAACCACGGCCCCCACCCCCCGCAAACCCCGGATGCAGTCGCCGCTGTGGCAGATCCTGCGGGGCTTTGCAGAAGACCGGCTGGCGCTCATCGGGTTTCTGGTATTCGCCGCCGTCGTTCTGCTGGCAATCGCGGCGCCCCTGATCGCCCCGCAGAACCCCTATGACCTTGCTCAGCTTGACATCATGGACGGCGGCCTTGCACCCGGCGAAGCCAGCTTCTCCGGCATGACCTATTGGCTGGGCACCGATCCGCAGGGGCGCGACATGCTCTCCGCCATACTCTACGGGCTGCGGATTTCGCTGCTGGTCGCGCTGGTCTCCCTCGGCTGCGCCATCGTGATCGGCGTGATCGCGGGCACGGCGTCGGCCTATTTCGGGGGGCGGGTGGACACGTTCATCATGCGCATCGTCGATCTGCAGCTGTCCTTTCCCTCCATTCTCGTCGCGCTGATACTGCTCGCGCTGTTCGGCCGGGGGGTGGACAAGGTCATCCTCGCGCTCATCATCGTGCAATGGGCCTATTATGCCCGCACGGTGCGCTCCTCCGCCATCGTGGAGCGGCGGAAAGACTACATCGACGCTGCGCGCTGCCTCGCGCTATCGCATCGCCGGATCATGTTCCGTCACCTTCTGCCGAACTGTCTGCCGCCGCTGATCGTTGTCGGCACGGTGCAGATCGCGCAGGCCATCGCGTTGGAGGCCACGCTTTCCTTCCTGGGCGTCGGCGTGCCGATCACGGAACCCTCGCTCGGCCTGCTGATCTCCAACGGCTACGACTACCTCCTGTCGGGCCGCTACTGGGTGAGTGTGTTTCCGGGGATTGCCCTCCTCGTCACCATCGTCTCCATCAACCTGGTCGGGGACAGGCTCCGCGACGTGCTGAACCCGAGGCTGCAGAAATGACCGCGCTTCTCGATGTACGCGACCTCAAGACACATTTCATGACGCGTGACGGGGTCGCCAAGGCGGTGGACGGGGTGAGTTTCACCCTGAACCGCGGTGAAATACTCGGACTGGTGGGTGAATCCGGCTCCGGCAAGTCGGTAACCGGGTTCTCGCTCCTCGGTCTTGTCGATCCTCCGGGACGGGTCGTCGGGGGACAGGTTCTGTTCAACGGCGACGACATCGCCCGAATGGACGAAAAGCGGCTGCAAGGGCTCCGTGGCAAGCGCATAGCGATGATCTTTCAGGATCCCATGATGACGCTGAACCCGGTTCTGCGCATCGACACGCAGATGGTGGAGACGGTGCTCGCGCATGACAAGGTGTCCCGCGCCGAAGCGATGGAGCGCGCGCGCGCGGCGCTGGTGCAGGTAGGGATCTCGGCTCCGGAGGAGCGGCTGAAAAGCTATCCTCACCAGTTCTCTGGCGGCATGCGCCAGCGGGTGGCGATCGCCATCGCGCTTCTCCACAAGCCGGACCTCATCATCGCCGACGAACCGACGACCGCGCTAGACGTCACAATCCAGGCACAGATCCTTGCCGAAGTGCAGAAACTCTGCCGGGAGACGGGAACGGCTCTCATCTGGATCACACACGACCTTGCCGTGGTCTCCGGTCTCGCAGACCGGCTGGTGGTCATGTATGCGGGCCGCATCGTCGAGGAAGGCGAGACGTCGGAAGTCATCACTCGCCCGGTCCATCCTTACACCCGCGGCCTGATCGACTCCGTCCCTCATGGCAAGCCCCACCGCTCGGAGCTGCGGCAGATCCCCGGGATGACGCCATCGCTCATGAACCTGCCCGAAGGATGCCGCTTTCGCCCCCGGTGCCCACGCGCCGATGCTGCCTGTCTGGCGGAACCGGCGCTCCGTGAAGTCGAGGCGGGCCGCAAGGTGCGCTGCTTCCACCCCCATCTCGAACTGGAGGGGCTGATCCCGTGACATCCGCACCCGTTCTCGAAATTTCCGGCGTCTCCAAACGCTTCACCCGCAACCTCGACTTTGCCGAACGCACTGCGAAACGGCTGGGCGCACCGATCGACGCGCCCACCGTCCACGCGGTCGATGGCGTGGATCTTTCCGTGCGGACCGGCGAAGTCTTGGGGCTGGTGGGCGAATCCGGCTGTGGCAAGTCCACACTCGGAAGGATGGTGGCCGGATTGCTGCCGCCGAGCGAAGGACAGATCCGCTTCCGCGGTCGCGACATGGCCAGCCTGAAGGGTAAGGAGGCCCGGGAGGCCGCACTGAAGATTCAGCTGGTCTTTCAAGACCCCATGGCTTCGCTGAACCCTCGCCTTCGCGTCGAAAATCTGGTTGGCGAGGCCCCTCGCGTCCACGGTCTCGTTTCCCGGGCGGAGGCGGACGGCTATGTTGAAACGTTGCTGGAGCGCGTGGGGCTCGACCCGACGACCAGGCGGCGCTATCCGCATCAGTTCTCTGGCGGCCAGCGGGCGCGGATCGGCATCGCCCGCGCGCTCGCCGTGAAACCGGACTTCATTGTCTGCGACGAATCCGTCGCGGCGCTGGATGTTTCCATTCAGGCGCAGATCCTCAATCTGTTCATGAAGCTGCGGGAGGAACTGAACCTCACCTACATGTTCATCAGCCATGACCTCGGCGTCGTCGAACATATCTCGGACAGGATTGCGGTGATGTATCTTGGCCGGATGATCGAGCTGGGCGAAGCGCAGGATCTGTTTACCCGTCCGAACCATCCCTACACGCAGGCGCTTATTTCAGAGATCCCGACGTTCGAAGCAAAGCGGCGGAGCTATTCCACGATCAAAGGGGAAATCCCCTCGCCGCTCAATCCGCCGCCCGGCTGTCATTTCCACCCGCGCTGTCCGCACGCCATGGAGCGGTGCAGGGTTGAACGGCCCTTGCTGAAGCCGGTGGCCCCCGGCAGGCTCTCCGCCTGCCATCTGAACGACCAGAACTGACCCCGAAGACGCGTCAGAAAACCGACAGAGAGAAGCCATGCAGAACACCGACCTGATCTGGAACCTGATCGACGCGCGTCGTGAGGACTACACCGCGCTCAGCGACCGTATCTGGGACATGCCAGAGCTGGCCTATGGAGAGTTCCGCTCCGTCGCAGAACATCGTTCCATGCTGGAGGCAGAGGGCTTCCGCATCACCGATGCTCCGGCCGGGATACCCACCGCCGTCATCGGCGAGGCCGGGAGCGGCGGGCCCGTCATCGCCTTTCTCGGGGAATACGACGCCCTTCCCGGCCTGTCGCAGGAGGCCGGCGCCGCAGAACACAGGCCGCTTGCAGGTACCGGCTACGGCCATGGCTGCGGGCACAACATGCTTGGATCGGCGGCACTTCTGGCGGCTGCAGCGATGAAGACCTATCTGGAGCAGACAGGCCTTCCCGGTCGTGTGCGCTACTACGGCTGTCCTGCGGAGGAAGGTGGCGCAGCCAAGGCTTTCATGGTGAGGGATGGGTTGTTCGCCGACGTGGATGCCGCAATCACATGGCATCCTGCGTCGATCACGCGAGTGGATGACGCGAAGAGCCTCGCCAATACGCGCATCGACTTCACCTTCCACGGGCGCGCGTCCCATGCCGCCGCCGCCCCCGACCTTGGCCGATCCGCGCTGGATGCAGTGGAACTAATGAACGTCGGCGTCAACTACATGCGAGAGCATGTCCCCGAAGGCACGCGCATTCACTACGCCATCATAGATGCCGGCGGGGTTGCCCCGAACGTGGTGCAGGCGAAGGCGACCGTGCGTTATGCCATCCGGTCCCGCGATGTTCAGGGCATGGTCGCCCTCAATCCCCGCGTCGTGAAAGTGGCGGAAGGCGCCGCGCTGATGACCGAGACCCGCGTCACCAGCCGCGTGCTTTCCGCCGTATCCAACCTCCTCGGCAATACGCCAATGGAGGAAATCATGTTCGCCAACATGCAACGCCTTGGCCCGGTGCCGTTCGACGAGGCGGACCGCGCCTATGCCCGCAGCATTCAGGCCACGGTGGGCGATGAAGCGATAGAGAAGGACTATCGCCGCGCCGGCGTTCCGCTTCGGGAGGAGACACCTCTTTGCGATTTCATCGTCCCGCTGGAGGCCGTGGGTGAGCCGATGATCGGTTCCACCGACGTGGGCGATGTCTCCTGGGCGGTGCCCACCGTGCAGGCCCGCGTTGCGACCCACGCCATCGGATCCCCCGGTCATTCCTGGCAGATCACCGCGCAAGGCAAGGCAGGGGCGGCGCACAAGGGACTGATCTACGCCGCAAAGGTAATGGCAGGAACCGGTGTCGACCTGCTGACCGACCCTGCCAAGCTCGCGCGCGCCAAGGCAGATCACAAGGCACGGATCGACAAGACCCCCTACACCAGCCCGATCCCGGCCGATGTGAGTGCCCCGATCCTTCCCCGGCCCGTGGACCTCTGACCACCATTTCGCTGCGGTGCATCCTTTCCGAGAGGATACGATCTGGCGGAAGGCATCGGTCGCTGACCGGCGCTCAGCGCTCTGGCGGCAGGGATACTCTGCCGCCATTTTCACGAACCCGGGAAAACGAGCGGTCAGACGCGCGTTGCATTCCCGATATGTCTGGCCCCTTCCCGCTCTCCGACGTCGCCCCCTTTGGGGCGCGACGAAGCATCCTGCGGCGACCGCTCCTCATTCTTATGTCATTCTTAAGTAGCAGCTATTGAGGAGTGGCGCCGGCGCGCGCGCTCTGTCACTGTGGAGCGACACGTTCGATCTTGGGGAGGAGCGACGTGACGATACAGCACAGCGGGGTGAATGCGGCCTTTGCGCCGGTTGCGATACTCGGCCGGGAGATGGTCGAAGGGCTGATCGGCCATGAGCATCTGGTTGAGCGGCTGATGATCGCGCTGGTCGCGGGCGGCCACGTGCTCATTGAAGGCCCACCCGGCCTTGCCAAGACGCGTGCTGTGAAACGGCTGGCGGAGGGGCTGGCGGGCGACTTTGCGCGCATCCAGTGCACCCCGGACCTCATGCCTTCCGATATGACGGGCACGCAGGTATTCCGCCCGGATACCGGGCGGTTCGATTTCCTACCGGGACCCTTGTTTCATGAGCTCGTGCTCGTCGATGAGATCAACCGCGCGCCCCCCAAGGTGCAGTCGGCCCTGCTGGAGGCGATGGCCGAACGCCAGGTGACGGCGGGAGGGACGACGCGCGCGCTTCCCGATCCGTTCATGGTGGTCGCCACGCAGAACTCCATCGAGCACGAAGGCACCTTCCCGCTGCCGGAAGCACAGCTGGACCGCTTCCTTCTGCATGTCGATCTGGCCCTGCCGGGCTTGGAGGCAGAGCGGCGGATTCTCGATCTGGTGGAGGGGGAACTGCGCGCGCCGCCTCCCGACACACAGTCTCGGCTGGGAGCCGACATCATCCATACCGCGGCCCGGGCGGCGAACAGCGTGCTGCTGGCCCCCGCTCTCAAGGACTATATCGTCCGACTCGTCATTGCCACGCGGGAGACAGAGGAGGGACCGCTCGCGGGGCTGGTGGAACATGCCGTCTCGCCCCGCGGAACACTTGCGCTCGCGGCCTGCACCCGGGCACGGGCCGGATTGCTCGGGAGAGATCACGGGCTTCCCGAAGACGTGGAGCTGTTGGCGCCGGATGTGCTGGCGCATCGTCTGGTCCCGAGCTGGCGTGCCACGTCAGAGGGGCTGGGTCCGCGCGATCTGGTCCGGCGGCTCATCGATCATGTCAGGCCCTGGTGAGTCGGGCGCAAGCGTCGGCGAGGTGACGGTAAGCCACCTGCTCGCCCTCGCCCCGCTTGCCCTCCGGCGCAGCAAGGAGGAGCGGCTGGCAGAGCGTCCCGGCCTCACGCCTGTCCGCCAACGCGGCAGTGGACAGGCGCTCCGCGAGATCCGCCCCTTCGCCGACGGCGATGACCCCCGGCATCTGGACGCTGCGGCGACCGCCCGAACCGGGGTGCCGCAGGTCAGAACCTTTCATGAGGAGCGGGAGCGGACCCTGCTGCTCATCGCGGACTTTCGCCGCCCGATGCTCTGGGCGACGCGCGGGCGCTTCCGTTCGGTCGTAGGGGCGGAGCAGCTGGCGATGGAGGGGTGGCGGGAGGCCGCGGATCGCGGCTCCATCGGGGTCGCCGCGATCACGGATGCCGGGATTTTCGGGGAGCGGCCTGCCCCCGGTGCGCGGGGGATGGCCCGTGTCGCGGGTTGCCTCGCGCGTGCCCATGTTGCGGCCCGGGAAGCGGTGATGGCAAGGCTAGCCACGCCCCCGCTCGATGTCGAAATGCGCCGCGCCGCACGTTTCGCACCGCGAGGGGCCGGCCTCGTGGTAGCCACGGGCCTCGACCTGCCCGGGGCCGCGTGGGAAGCGACGCTTGCCGCACTTTCCACCCATGGTCCCCTGCGCTTCCTGCTCATCGAAGATGTTTTCGAACGCGCGCCCGTTGGAGGCCCGCTCCCGGTCGTCGATAACGCCAAACACGTTCTCCGCCGGGGGTTCTCCGGCCTTGCTGCCACGACGGCGGCGCGTGTCGAAACCCTGCATCGCCCCGGCATCGCTGCGGAACGCATCGGCCCGGGCATGGGGGACTCCCGATGAACGGGGACCTTGTCCACACCCTCAATCCGCCCCGGATGCCGGCAGAATTCGTGCGCACCGGTGCGGCTGACATCCTCGCGGCTTTCGGCGTCGGACTGCTCATCGCGGCGGCGCTGGTCTTTGTCCTTGCGCCACTGTTCCGGCGGCGCCCCGCCCGGCGACGTGCTGCGGATGCGCTTGGCGAGCTTCGCGCCCTGCCCGCTTCCGAGCGGCTGGTTGCCGGAGCACGGCTCTTGGCCGAACGCGGCGTGGCCCTGCCAGACCGCTATCGCGACGCGCTTTATCTGGGGACGCCCTACGATCCGGCGGATCTGGAGCGGCTGGTTGCAGAGGCCTGGGGAGGGGGGCGGAATGGCTGACCTGCAATTTTCACACCCCTTCGCCTTTCTTCTACTGCCGCTCCCCCTGATCCTGTTCTATCTGCTGCGGCCGCGCGAGAACCGGACGGAAGCGCTGCACCTTCCGGAAGCCATCGCGGCGGCGGGGGTTCCGGTGGCGGAAGGACCTCTCCGGGATGGCTCCCTGCCGCTGCGGCTTGCGCTCTGGCTGTTCCTGACGCTTGCCCTGGCGGGACCGGAGTGGTTGCAACCCACGCCTGACAGGACGGCGACCGGTCGCGACATCATGCTCTCGCTCGACCTGTCGGGAAGTATGGAAACGCCGGATTTCACGCTCGACGGACAGACCGCAAGCAGGCTTGCTGCTGTCAAGCGGGTGGCCTCCCGCTTTGTCTCCGAGCGGGAGGGCGACAGGATCGGGCTGGTGATCTTTGCCGATCAGGCCTATGTCGCTGCGCCGCTCACTCACGATCTTGCTGCTGTCGTGCGCGCCATCGACAGCGCCGAAATCGGGATCACGGGGCGCTCGACCGCGATCGCAGACGGATTGGGCCTGGCGTTGAAACGCGTGACGGCCGAGCCGGCGACATCCCGCGTGATCGTGCTTCTCTCTGACGGGCGCGACACCGCCGACCGGCTGGACGCACGAGACGTGGGGCGGCTTGCTGCGACGATGGGCGTCCGGGTTCACACCATCGCCCTTGGCCCGGAGGACTTGGAAACGCGGCCCGCCGCCCGGGATGCCGTCGATATCGCCACGCTCCGTGACATTGCGGAAGCCAGCGGCGGGCGCTCCTGGCGGGTGCGCAATATGGCGGACCTCGTGCAGATGGCCGCCGATCTGGACCGGCTGGAGCCGAACCCATCCAGCCGTCCACCGGTGATCGTGGCGGAGGCCTTGTGGGCCTGGCCAGCCGCGCTTGCCCTGTTGCTGGCCCTCGGCGTTGCCGTGGCTGAGGCGACAGACCTTTTCACCCGCCGTGCCGGGCGAGCAGCATGACGCCCCTTGCCCTTGGGGCCGGTCTGGTGCTGTTGCGTCCGGTCTGGCTTCTGGCCCTGCTGCCGCTTGCCGCGCTGGCATTCTGGCTTCGCGTGCAACAGGGGCGAAGCCCGTGGACGACGCTCATCGACCCCGCCATCCGCCGCGAATTGCTGGCGCTGGGACAGATCCTGCCGGCCCGCCCGGACAGGGCTGCGCTGCTACCTCTCCTTATCGCCGCCAGTCTCATCCTTGGCCTTTCGGGGCCTGCGGTTCTGCGACCGGAGGGGGTTGAGTACCGCGCGCTCGATCCGATGTTGCTGCTGCTCGACCTTTCGCCGTCCGTCGCGGCGGGCGCGGCCCTTCCCGACCTTCAGGCGGCGGCGGCATTCCTGCTCAATCAATCCGAAGGCCGGCCGGTCGGCATCATGGTCTATGCTGCGGATGCCTATGTCGCCTCCGCTCCGACAACCGACACGGCCAGTCTTCAGAGCATCATCGCGGTGCTGGCGGCCGATACCATGCCGGTCACCGGCAGTCGTCCTGACATCGCGCTCGCCGAGAGCCGAAACCTCGTGGCGGGGAACGATGGTCCCGGCATTGCCGGCGCGGATCTCGTCCTCATCTCCGACGGCGGCGGTTTCGGCCCCCCGGCGCTGACGGAAGCGCGCCGACTTCAAGCGGAGGGGGCACGCGTCTGGACTCTCTCCCTCTCCCGTGCCGCGGAGGGAGCGCCCACACCGGACCGGGGCGCCCTCGTGCAACTTGCGGCGGCAGGTGGAGGAAAGGAGTTTCCAGCGACGGCACCGCGCCCCCTTCTGGCAGAGATCGCTGCCGCGCGCACGGCCCGCCTCGCAAAGAGCGGAGAGGCGACGCGGGTCTTTCACGACCTCGGACCGTGGTGCGTGGGATTGGCGATGCTGCTTGCTCTGCCGCTTTACCGGAGGCGCCCATGACCCCGGCCCGTGTTGCGACGCTGGTCGCCTTTGCAGGCGTGGCGGCACTGCTTCTGGCCGGGCGGGAAGCGGGGGGGCGGCTGTTGCTCATGGCGGGGCAACCGGGCCTGGCTTCATCCCTTCTTGATGATCCTGCCATCGCGGGCGTCGCGTTCTATCAGGCAGGAAACTATGCGGAAGCGGACGCGGCCTTTGCGCGCGCAGGGCGGTCTTCCACTTACAACCGTGGCCTGTCTCTTGCCGCGACAGGGAACTACCCCCTCTCGCGCGCCTATTTCGACGCGGTGCTGTTCGCCAACCCCGCTGACAGCGCTGCGCGGGAGAACCGCAATCTGGTAAACGCGCTGATACCGCCGCAGATGGGCGAGGGAAACGAAGCGGGACGGATCGCTGTCGTCGCCATAGCCACACCGGGCGGATCACCGATTGACGAAGTGAAGCGGCTCGGGCGTCCGCTCGACGCGGGCAGACGGGTGGCCGATCGGGAGTGGCTCGCGACGATTCCCGACGATCCCGGCGCGTTCCTGCGCCTCCGGCTCGCCGCTGAAAACGACCGTCGCCTTTCGATGGGACTGACGGCGCCGCAGGAAGGCGATCCATGGTGAGATGGCTGCTTCTCTCCCTCGCACTGCTCGTCTCGCCTGCGGGAGCGGAAACCCTTACGCTCACGATCCAACCCGAGCCGAGACACAAGGACCTGGTCGCCGGGGAAATGCTCCCCGTCACAATCCGCGCCGTCTATGACCGCAAGGTGGCGAACGAGAAGCTGGAGATCGCACCCAGCGACAGTTTCGACTGGATACAGACTGCCCCCGATAGCTGGCGGCAGGAGATCATCGGGGGGCTGCCATGGCAGGTGATGGAGCGGCACCTGGCGCTTTTCCCCCGGCGACCGGGAGTACTGCATTTCGGACCGGTGTTTCACCACCTCACTATCATCGACGAAGCGAGCCAGCGCCAGCCGCGGGAAGTGAAAGCCCAGCCGGTGGAAATCCCAGTAGGCCCCTTCCCGGCGGAGCGCGGCTGGAAGCTGGCGGCAGAGCGGCTGACACTCCGCCAGGAACTCTCCACCGATCCCGCGCATCTGGCGGACGGCGAAACGGTCACGCGGCGCATCACCCTGACGGCGGAAGGCGCACTGCCGGAGATGTTGCCACCCCGGCCCGTGGTCTCGGAAAACTGGCTCATCACCTTCGCCGCGCCGGTGGAGCGCAAGCTGACCCTTACAGCCGAAGGGCCGGTGGCGGAAGTAGTCTGGACATGGCAGTTCCGCCCGGAGACCGGGGAGCCGGGGGTCATCGAACCCGTCACCATCCCCTATTTCGACAGCAACACCCGCCGGATGGAGAGCGTGGAAATCCCGCCCCTCTCCATTGGTTACGCGAGCTTCGCCGCGAACCGGACGAGGACGGGGCGTTTCGGAATTTGGGAGGATGCACTCTCCGGCGCCGCGATCATCGCGGGCGTGGGTGCTGGAACCGGCGTGATGCTGTGGCGCAGCGCGCCCGCCGCGGGGCGCACAGGCTGGAAGCGGCTTCTGCGGCGCTGGTCGCCCCTGCCGCGACTGGCGCTCCGCCGGGCCGCCCGGGCGGGCGATCCCCTTGCGCTCCGTCGCGCAGCGGAGGCGTATCTGGATGGCCGAACATCGCCGGCGATAAGATCTCTGCTCGCGGGATTGGATCGCAGGATCTACGGCCCCGAACCACAGACGTTCAAACCCGACGCCTTTGTGCGCGATCTGCGCCAGGCAGCAGGTAGGAGCGACGTTTAGCTCGGAGTAGGCGCGGCAGTCGTCGTTCCCGGTTACGCGCAACATAGGGCCATGTGGGGCCGCAGTTCCGCATCGCCGTGTTACCGCCGACGGAAACCCTCGATCTGCGTTGCGACGATCTGGTCGGCAAGGTTGTGGCGGCTCTCCTGCGTTTCCTCCGGCAGCGGGCGATACCACACCGACATCCAGTTCACCGCGCCGAGCATCGCCTTTGCCCCGACAGACACATCCATGGCGCGGAGGGAGCCATCTGCGATGCCCTCCTCCATGACCTGGCGGAACAACCCTTCGAAGCGCCGCCGCAGAGAGATCAGAGCGTCCAGCGTGCGGCGCTGGTCCGGTGTCGTTGCCGCCATCCTGTGCATGTGCACGCCCTGCACCACTACTGCCTCGAAGGCCACGTTAGTCATCATCGCCATCGCATGGGCATGGAGCATGGCCGTCAACCGCTGCACCGCAGGACCAGACCCCGCCATCACCGGTTCCACCGCGCGGAACAGACGCTCCATCCCCTCGCGATGCACATCGAAGAACAGGTCGGTCTTGGAGGAATAATAGTGGTAAATCCGGCCTTTCGTCGCCCCGAGCCGCCGGGCTACGTCGTCAATGCTGGTGGCCGCGAAACCCTGCTCCATGAAGCATTGCGCCGCCATTTCGAGGATCTCGATATTCCCCGCCCCGTCGTCTCTGTTGCGTGTGCGTGGCTGTGTCATCCGGTCTCGGTTGCTGGTTTCATTGACGATATTGCCACTGGACAGTAACAAAAGCAATCCATACTACTGCGTATGTTGTGTAGGAGAGGGCAATGCAGCAGGCTGCGGACCGGGTAAGCGATTGGCTTCTCATAGATCAGGGACTTGTTGATCGCTTTGCAGATGTCATCGGCGACCATCAATATATCCACGTCGATCCCGAACGCGCGTCCCGTGAGGGTGGTTTCGGCGGCACCATAGCACACGGCTTTCTCGTTATCTCCCTCCTAACTCAATTGCAGCAGAGCGCTCTGCCGCCCGTCAGTGGGGTAGAGGTGAATTATGGTTTCGAGAAGGTCCGTTTCGTCGCACCCGTCAGGGTCGGCAGCCGGATCCGCGCGCGCTTTACACCTGTTTCTTCACAGGCACGCGGAAGCGGGCGGCTCGAAACTTATGGCGTGACGGTAGAGGTGGAGGGCCAGCAGAAGCCGGCAGCCGTTGCGGAATGGCATATACTGAAGGTGCAGGCGGAGGAGAGGGCACAATGACCATCAGCTATGACGGGCGCGTCGCCATCGTTACGGGAGCAGGCGGCGGGTTGGGGCGCGCCTATGCGCTGGAACTGGCACGGCGAGGGGCAAAGGTGGTCGTCAACGACTTCGGCGGTGCGCGGGATGGGCGGGGTGGCTCCACCGCTGCGGCGGAAGCGGTCGTGGCGGAGATCGCAGCGCAGGGCGGGGAAGCCCTGGCGGACGGGGGAAACGTCACCGACTTTTCGCAGATGGAGGCGCTGGCCGCCCGCACATGCGAGACCTTCGGACGGATCGACGTGCTCATCAACAACGCGGGTATCCTGCGCGACAGAACCTTCGCCAAGATGACGATGGAAGACTTCCGCGCCGTGGTGGAGGTGCATCTCATCGGTTCGGCCAATGCGACGAAGGCAGTATGGGAGACAATGCGCCAGCAGGGCTATGGACGTATCCTGATGACATCCTCCACATCAGGGGTTTATGGCAACTTCGGTCAGGCCAACTACGGCGCGGCCAAGGCCGGGCTGATCGGGCTCATGAACGTGTTGCATTTCGAAGGGCAGAAGTACGGCATCCACGTCAACGCGGTCCTGCCCACAGCCGCCACACGCATGACAGGCGACATGATGGAGGAGGAGGTGCTCGCTCATCTCTCACCCGACAACGTTGTCCCCGCCGCACTCTATCTCACCAGCGAGGGTGCGCCGAGTCGCACGGCGCTGCTGGCCGGGGCGGGTACGGTCGCGCGGCTCGCCATTGTAGAGAACGAAGGCATCTATCTGCCCGAAGGCTCACGCACTCCCGAGGCGGTTGCGGAAGCATTTAGTACGCTCGCGAAACTGGATGGATTCACGGAAACGCAGAACGGGCTGGATCATGTCGAGCGGATCGTCGCCCGCGCGCGCGATGCAGAACGGGCCAGCTGACCATGCTTGACCGCGCCAATCCACATCGCCGGGCCGATTACACCGTCTTCTACACCATGGAAACGCGCTGGCGCGACATGGACATCTACGGTCACATGAACAATGTGAGCTACATGGAGTGTTTCGACAGCGCGGTGAACCGCCCGCTGATCGCCGCCGGGGCGCTCGATCTTGCGGGCGGGACCGGGCCGATCGGAATCGTTGCCCAGCAGTGGATGCACTACTTCGCCGAGGTGACCTACCCGGAACGGGTAGAGGTGGGTCTGCGTATCGTCCGTATCGGCTCCAGCAGCCTGACATGGAGCTTTGCGCTATTCCGGGAGGGAGCAGATACAGCAGCAGCACAAGGCGGATATGTGCATGTCTATATCGACCGCACAACCCGTCGCCCTGTCCCGTTGACCCCCGCGCATCTTGAGATGGCGCATGGCCTGACGCCTCCGTCCGGCGCCACGATCTGATCGAGGTAGCCGGACACCAGCTCCCGCCCATGCCGACGTGATCCGGCCGGACTGGCTGAGCGCCGGACGCGAGTTCCTGCGCTTTCCGACCCACCCTGGCGCGCTAACGGGAAAGTCCGATCCGGCGGCCCAGCCAGTCCGGCCGGATCAGGTCGGCATGGGCGGCCCTGTCTTGCTCCACGATCTTTGCGATATTCGCCGGGAACGGTTCCGCCCGTGGGCTGCCGGAGGCTCGCCCGACATGCATGAGCAACTGCTCGCAAAGTGCAAGCTCCCGCCCGTCTCCGCCCTGCAACCGCAGAAAGACGTGCAGCCGCTTGTCATCCGCGGCGAGCAGAACCAGCTCCACTTCCAGCGGATCGCCCAGGTGACATTCCCGAAGGAAGCCGATGCGACAGTCGAGCGTGTAAAGCGTGGCCCCGGTCCGCTCCCGATAGGCGGCATCGACGCCGATGCGATCCATATAGGCCGTCACCGCATCCGAAAAGGCGATCCCGTAGGCGAAGTCGCCCATGTGCCCGTTGTAATCCACCCACCCCTCCGGCACATGCCGGTTCAGCACGATCAGCCCATGGCGGGCGCCACTCTCCATCCGCTTCTCCTCCTCACTCATCCCGGCAACGTCCCCCTGACAGGCTGCTGAAAAAGCATTCCGCGGCTGCCTTGGGCCGGAGATTTTTCCCACATTGTTGAGATGCGCCCCGGAAACCGCAAGTTTTGGCGCGGGGCCGGGGTGACTTTCTGATTTTCAGCGCAAGCCCGAGCAGGCGGCCGACTTTTACAGCATCCTGCTAAGAGGAGGACGCGCAAGGCGTCACTTCTTGACGAGCGGACAGTCACTTTGCTCCAACGGCTTGAAAGCCTCCTCTCCGGGTATCGTCCGCAGAATTTTGTAGTAATCCCAGCGTCCTGTCGACTCCTGTGGCGTCTTTACCTGTGCAAGATACATGTCATGGACAAGGCGGCCATCCTCCCGAAGATAGGCATTCCGCGCGAACATGTCGTCGATCTTCATGGTGCGAAGCTCCGACATCACCGCGGTGCCCCCGACGGTCTTTGCCGCCTCTGCAGCCTTCAGGTAGTTCAGCACCGCAGAATAGACGCCCGCCTGGACCATGGTTGGCATGCGTCCGCCCATCTGCTCGCCGAAGCGTGTGGACCATGCGCGGGTCTGATCGTCGAAGTCCCAGTAGAACCCGGTGGTTAGGGTCAGGCCCTGCGCCGTTTCCAGCCCCACGCCGTCCACGTCCGTCAAGAACAGCAACAGTCCGGCGAGCTTCTGCCCGCCTGCGGTGATGCCGTATTCGCCCGCCTGCTTCATCGCGGTCATCGTGTCGCCGGAGGAATTCGCCAGCGCGATCACATCCGCGCCGGAGGCCTGTGCCTGCAGAAGGTAGGAGGAAAAGTCGGTCGTCTCTCGAGGGTGGCGCACGGCACCCACCACCTCGCCGCCGAGCGAACGCACCGCCTCCGACGTGTCGCGCTCCAGCGCATGACCAAAGGTATAGTCTGCCGTGATGAAGAACCAGCTCTTGCCGCCCTCCTGTGTCATGGCCCTCCCGGTGCCGTTGGCAAGCGCATAGGTATCCCATGTCCAGAGCGCACTGGAGGGAGAGCACGCCTTGCCCGTCAGGTCCGACGATCCGGCGGTGGAGATCAGGAATGCCACATCCGCCGCACGGGTCACATCCTGAACAGCCATGGCGACGGAAGACGTGGGCACGTCGATCACCGCCTTCACGTTCTGCTCGTCGATCCATCGCCGGGCGAGCGTGGCGCCCACATCGGGCTTGTTCTGATGATCGCCCACGATCACCTCGACCGGCTCCCCCAGCAGCGTGCCGCCAAAATCCTCGACGGCCATACGCGCGGCGACCACCGAACCTTGCCCGGCAAGGTCGAAGTTCATGCCCGACATGTCCGTCAGCACGCCCAGCCGATAAGGCTCCGCGGAAGCAGCAGATGCAAGGGTGGCAAGCGCCACCCCCGTCAACAATGCCTTGAGTGTCATACGTCCCTCCCCCAATCAGGTCGCGTCAGCCGGTTTCCTCCGACAGCAGACGCGACAGAAAGAATTGATCGGCCTCGAAACCCGAGGCCCAGTTCCTGCGGCAGTGGCTGTCCACCGTCCGCTTGGTCATGCGAAGAGCCATCGGAGGACAGGCGGCGATACCTGCGGCCATCTCCTGCGCTGCAGCAAGGGCAGCCCCCGCCGGAACCGCACGCTCACACAGGCCAAGCCGCTCCGCTTCGCAGGACTCGATACGCGCGTCGGTAAAGAGCATGAGCTTCGCCCGCGCCGGCCCGACTAGTGCCGCCAGCAACGGCAACCCGCCCCAACCCAACGTCATGCCGAGCCGCACTTCAGGGAAGCGGAAGTAGCTCCCCTCCCCCATGACGCGGAAATCAGCCGCGAGCGCGAGAATCGCACCGCCGCCGATGGCAGGCCCCTCCACCGCAGCAATGCAAACCTGCGGCAGCCGGGTCCAGCGATCCACCATCCGGCCGCCAGCGGCCATCGCCTCCGAGCGCGCGACACCGCCCTCTCCCGGTCGCCAAAGCCCGGCATCATCAAGGTCAACACCCGCAGAGAACCGTTTCTCTGTCCCTGCGAGAAGGACGACATGGCATGTCGTATCAACGGCCAGTTCCTCTGCCGCGCGGGTCAGATCGAGGATGGTCTCATGGCTCAGCGCATTCGCCTTTGCGCCCCTGTCATAGCGGACCAATGCTACGCATTCTTCCCGCGTGATGGTGACGGACGGCATGCCGTTCCCCCTTTGACATACTACGCGGTATGTTGCATGATTTGCAGGGCATTGCAAACGGCTTTTGCATGTCCATACGAATGGGGCGCGTGTGGGAGGAGGACCAGATGGAACAAGAGGACAAGGCACTCGACCGGGAGCAAGCGGTATTGCGCAATCTGCTGGACCGGTATGCGGAGGACCGCCCTGAGGCGCTTTTCGTGCATTTCTGGCCCGATGTTCAGTGGTCCTACCGCGTGACATGGGAGAAGGTCCGTCAGCGCGCCGCAACGCTGCACGCGCATGGCGTCCGCCGCGGCAGCCATGTTCTATGCTTCATGGGGAACGGGCCTGACCTGCTCGTCACCTGGTTCGCAATCAACTACCTTTGCGCTGTCTATATCCCCTTGAATACAGCCTCTCGCGGTAAGCCGCTCGAACATATTCTAACCGACATTCCCCAAGTGGCCTGCCGCTTG
>NZ_JFGS01000037.1 GCF_000740775.1 Haematobacter missouriensis
ACGGGCTGTGTCGAGACCAGAACCCGCACCCGGTTGGAGGGGAACATCATGACCGCGATCCAATTGCTCGCACGATCTCGGCAATCCGTGCCGCGGCCGTCGCGCCATCCAGCCGGATGGTCATCTGGCCTACGGCAATCTCGATGGCTCCAGTGACTGGTGCTTCGGCGGAAAGGCCTCTGTCCGGCAGCACGATCGGCGCAAAACAAAGGCCGTCATCCTCGTCTGCAGGCAAAACCAACCGGCCATCCCGCGCCCATCCGCGCCATTCCGACAGATGGTTCGCCCGAAGCCCATACCGCGCCGCGACCGCGTTCACCGTAAGCGGCGTCTGAACCCCACGTTGCGTGGCTGACGCGCTGCTGCGAAGTCCTTTTCATCGGCTGATGGGGAGTGCGTTTCGCAATGTGTGCCAAGAATTCGTTTCTCACCTCCCTGGGCGTGGAGATTTATGCCTCTGGTCATCGGCGGTGGCCGGATGAGGTGAAGGCTCGGGTGGTCGCCGATACACTGCAGCCGGGGGCCACGGTAAACGCAGTGGCGGATCACTATGGAGTGCAGCCGAACCAGGTATCGGCGTGGCGGCGGCTGGCCAAGCAGGGCAAGCTGGTGCTGCCAGCCATCTTGGCCGAAGAGCCGGTCTTTGCCTCGCTGGTGGTTTGCGATACACCGCCTGCTGTCCATTCCTACGACGGGCGCGCTGCAGACGAGGGGATCAGGATCATTATCGGGGAGGTGAGGCTTGAGCTGGCCGCGGACACGCCCGCCGTTCGGCTGGCCGAGATTGTCCGTGCTCTTGGAGCCGCGCCGTGCTGATGCCGTCGCAGGGCATGCGGATCCTGGTGGCGACCAAGCCGGTGGACTTCAGGAAGGGGCACGACGGATTGGCAGCCTTGGCGCAGTCGATGCTGGCGGAAGACCCCTTCACCGGCACGATCTTTGTGTTCCGCTCGAAGCGCGCCGACAGGCTGAAGATCCTGTTCTGGGACGGCAGCGGGCTGGTGATGGCTTACAAGCGCCTTGAGGCCGACAGCTTCACCTGGCCGGCCATCCGGGACGGGGCCATGACCTTGAGCCGAACGCAGTTCGAGGCGCTTTTTGCCGGCCTCGACTGGCGGCGGGTCCGACCTCTGGAAACCCCAAAGCCAGCCGTTTCAGAATGACCTGAATGCAATAAAAGCGTTCAACTACAGTCGGATCAGGGTATGATGACTTCATGTCCGCCGCTCCGTCCATCGACCTGTCCGCCATCCCCGAAAGCCAGCGCGCCGCTGTTCTTGCCGTGCTGAGGGAACGGGACGCGCTGCAGGAAACCAACCGGCGGCTGGAGCATCTGATCGCCGAGCTGAACCAGGTCTTGCATGGCAAACGCTCCGAGAAGCTGAACGACGACGAGCGTCAGCTGGCTTTCGAGGATCTGGAAACCGCGTTGGCCGAGGCCGAGACCCGGCAGGATGCGGGGACTGCGCCCCGCACGCCCCCGCGCCGGGCCGCCCGCCGCAATCGCGGGCATCTTCCGGAAAGCCTGCCCCGCGTAGAACGCGTGATCGAGCCGAGCAGTCTGCTCTGTCCGTGTGGCTGTGGTGAGATGCACCGCATCGGCGAAGACCGGACCGAGCGGCTGGATATCGTGCCCGCGCAACTGCGGGTCATCGTGACCGTGCGCCCAAAATATGCGTGCCGCAGGTGTGCAGAGGGCGTGACCCAGGCACCGGCACCCGCACACCTGATCGATGGCGGCCTACCCACTGAGGGCGCCTTGGCGCATGTGCTGGTCAGCAAATACGCGGACCATCTGCCGTTGTATCGTCAGAGCCAAATCCTTGCCCGCGCGGGCATCGAGCTTCACCGCAGCACGCTGGCTGATTGGGTCGGCACCGCCGCCTTCCACCTCGGTCCCGTGGTCGATCGGCTGACAGAGCACCTGAAGACGTCGAGCAAGCTGTTCATGGACGAAACCACGGCACCCGTGCTCGATCCTGGCCGAGGCCGGACGAAGACGGGCTACCTCTGGGCCCTGGCGCGCGATGACCGCTCATGGGGCGGGGGCGATCCGCCCGGTGTGGTCTTCACCTATGCGCCCGACCGCGCGGGCGAAAACGCAGAGCGCATCCTCCATGGCTTTGACGGCACCCTGCAGCTGGATGGCTATACCGGCTACAACCGTCTGACGCGTCCGTCCCGGACAGGCGGCGCACCGATCACCGTCGCTTATTGCTGGGCGCATGTCCGGCGAAAACTGAAGGAGATCTTTGATCGCGACGGCTCCAAGATCGCGGCCGAGGGCCTGTGCCGGATAGCCGAGCTTTACCGGATCGAGGCCGAGATCCGTGGCATGGACCCGGGCCAGCGGCTGTCGGCCCGCCAAGCGCGCAGTGCGCCGCTGATCGCCGCATTCGGGGAATGGCTGCAGCTGCAGTGTCGGCGCATATCGATGAGGTCGCGCCTCGGGGAGAAGCTGGCCTATATCCATCGTCACTGGGGCGGGTTGCAGACCTTCTTGCGCGACGGCCGGGTCGAGATCGACTCCAACAACGTCGAGAACCTGATCCGGCCGATCGCGCTGACGCGAAAGAATGCGCTCTTCGCAGGCCATGACGAGGGTGGCCGATCCTGGGCGCGCATCGCATCCCTGATCGCCACCGCAAAGGTCAACGGCGTCGAACCCTTCGCCTACCTCAAGGCAACCCTGGAAGCGGTGGCAGCCAGCCATCCTCAGGCAAAGATCGACGACCTGCTGCCCTGGAACTTCAACCCGTCAAGCTGAAACCAGGTGAGGCGGCGCCGCCGCTTACGAACATGATCATCTACGGAGTGGCGGCCTTGGCCGCCTGTCATCTTGCGGGCGTCATCCTGGGCGACCTGCTGGGGGTCCTGTTGGGCGTCCAGTCGAATGTGGGGGGCGTGGGCTTCGCCATGCTGCTCCTGATCCTGCTGACCGACTGGCTGCGCCGGACGGGCCGCCTGCCGCAGGCCTTCGAACAGGGGGTGCTGTTCTGGTCGGCCATGTACATCCCCATCGTGGTCGCGATGGCCGCCCAGCAGAACGTGGTCGCCGCGCTGGCGGGCGGCCCCTTGGCGATCATGGTGGGCATCGGCGCCACCGTCGCCTGCTGGGCGCTGGTCCCGGTCGTGGCCCGCATCGGCGGCCAGGACGAACCGCTGCCGCCCCTGACCGCGCAGGAGGCCTGATCCATGGAGATGATCGTCGAGGTTCTGGCCCGCAACGGCCTGGTCTTTGCCTTCCTGTTCGTGGGCGGCGTCATGTGGCTGTCCTATCAGCTGTCCGACCGGCTGACGGCGGGTCGGCTGCACGGATCGGCAGTGGCCATCATCATCGGTCTGATCCTGGCCTGGATCGGCGGCATGATGACCGGGGGCAGCCGCGGGCTGGCGGATGTGCCGCTGTTCACCGGGATCGGGCTGATGGGGGGCGCGATGCTGCGCGACCTGGCCATCGTCTCGACCGCTTACGGCGTCGACATGCGCGAGATCCGCAAGGCCGGCGCGGCGGGGGTCAGCGCGCTGGCCTTGGGGATCGTGGTGTCCTTCGCGGTGGGCGCGGCGATCGCGGCGGCCTTCGGCTATACCGATGCGGTCAGCATGGCGACGATCGGCGGGGGTGCGGCGACCTATATCGTGGGTCCGGTGACCGGCACCGCCTTGGGCGCCAGTTCCGAGGTCATCGCCCTGTCGGTCGCTGCGGGGCTGCTGAAGGCGGTGCTGGTGATGATCGGCACGCCGCTGGTCGCGCCGCTGATCGGGCTGAACAACCCGAAATCGGCCATGGCCTATGGCGGGCTGATGGGCACGACCAGCGGCGTGGCCGGGGGGCTGGCCGCGACCGACAAGCGGCTGGTGCCCTATGGCGCGATGACGGCGACCTTCTTCACCGGGCTGGGCTGTCTGATGGGGCCGTCGGTCCTCTATCTGGCGCTGCTGGCCGTGACGGGCTGACCGTCTCGACCGCCAGCACCACGAGGCCCAGCCCCGCGGCCAAGGCCCACAGATGCCACAGGATGGGCGCGATCTCGGGCAGGGTCGCGCCCATCTGCGTGACCCGCACCAGCCCGTCGATGGCCGCCGTCGACGGGATCAGCTGCGCCAGCGCGTTGAGATGGGCCGGGATCGCCTCGACCGGCCAAGCGAAGCCCGACAGGAAGAAGAACGGCATCCCGAGCGCCAGCAGCACGACCTGCACGACCTCGCCCCGCCGGAACAGCGCCGCGACCAGCTGCGCCAGAAACCCGGCCGCCAGCAGGAAGGGCAGGCCCAGCATCATCAGCGCCCCCGGCCCGCCCAGGATCGGCAGGCCATAGAGCACCGGCAGCACGATCAGATAGACCGGCAGCAGCCCCGCCCAGATGGCCAGCCACGCCCCCGCCCGCCCCATCAGCCGCCAGACCGGATGGCCGGGCAGCGGCCCCCGGCGCGTCGCGGCCAAGGCCAGGCCCATCATCATCGTCTGCTGCAGGATCAGCACGAAGGCCGCGGGCAGCACATAGGTCGCGTAGCCCGCCGCGGGGTTGAACAGCGGCACCTCGATCTGGTTCGCGGGGCTGACCTGGGCGGTGGCCACGGCGCGGGGCGTGCCTTGGGCGATCAGGCGCCCGGCCTCGACCTCGGCGCCCATCTGGCGCAGGGGGACGGCGGCGCCCTGCATCACGCGCTGATACATCAGGAAATAGCTGGCATCGGCATAAAGCGCGACGGGGCTCTGATCGCCGCGCAGCAGGGCGCGTTCGAACCCGTCGGGGATCAGCATGACGCCATAGGCGCGGCGTTCATGGACCAACCGCGTGGCCTCGGCCATGTCGGGGGCGAGATGGGTCAGGGCAACGGCCTCCGACGCGTCCACGCGCCGCGCCAGATCGGCCGAAGCGGTCGATCCGTCCTGATCGACCAGCACCACCGGCACATCGCGCAGAAGCTCGGCCCGATAGGGCAGCGGATAGATCACCGCATAGAGGACCAGCGCCAGCAGCACGATCATCCGCACCTGCTTGTCACCCAGCACGGCGGCCAGTTCCGCGCGAAAGGCGGTGGCAAGCGGGCTCATGGCGTCGCCTCCTGCCGGGCCAGGCGCGACAGCTGCGCCAGGATCAGCGCGGCCAGAACGCCCGCGATCACCGCCAGCCACAGGACCGACATGGAGGATATGTCCAAGGGCGTCGCGCGCAGCGACTGGTCGATGCGCAGCTGCACATACCAGGTGCCGGGAATGGCCGCGCCCCAGGCCTGGGCAAGGGTCGACATCGCCTCGCGCGGGAAACCCAGCCCCATGAAACCAAAGGCCGGCGCGGTGATCAGGGCGATCATGCTGGCCGCCCGGCCCATGTCGCGGGTCAGCACGAAGGCCAGCGCGCCGATCATCTGCGACGCCAGCACGAACAGCACCGCGCCAAGCGCCATCAGCCACAGCGACCCGCGCAGCGGCACCGCCAGCCAGCCGTACAGCGCCACATCCGACAGGCCCAGGATCAGCAGGAAGATGACCGTATAGGGCAGGATCTTGCCCAGCATCGCGGGCAGGATGCCGCCCGCCATCCGCATCAGCACGCGCGGATGCCGACCCGGCCCGAAATCCAGCGACACCGCATAGGCGGTCGCGGCGGCGGCGATGATCTGCAGCACCGTGGGGATCAGCGCGGCCAGCAGGAAATGCACATAGTCGAAGGCCGGGTTGAACAGCGCATGGGCCTGCATCGGGATCGGCTGCAGGGCGACCATGGCCTGCACGGGGGCCTCTCCCTGGCCCTGACGCACCGACAGGCGCAGGCCCGCCAGCGCCGTGTCGATGGCGTTGCGGGCACCGCGGGCGACCAGCGATCCGGCGCTCATGTGCTGGTTGTCGTAGAAGGTCACGATCTCGGGGCGCGCGCCCCGGGTGATGTCGCGTTCCAGGTTCTGGGGCATCAGCACCGCGCCGCGCACCGCGCCCGAGACGATCAGCGCGCGTGCCTCGGACAGGTCGGATGCGCGATGGGTCACGGTCAGCTCAGGCGCCGCATCCAGCATCCGCGTGACGGCCCGCGACAGATCAGAGCGGTCCAGGTCGATCACCGCCACCGCCATGCCCGTGGGAATGCCTGCGCGAAAGATGCCGCCCAGGACCAGCAACATGATCAGCGGCAGCACGATCACCAGCCCCGCCAGCGCCGGGCGGCGCGGCAGCAGGCGGATCTCGCGCGCCATGACGGCCAGCATGGCCCTAGCGGTCCAGCTGGATCAGCGCGGACATGCCGGGGCGCAGACCCTCCAGCGGCTCGACGGGCCGGGCGCGCAGCTCAAAGCTGCGCAGGTCGAAATCGCCCGTCGCGCGGGTGGCGCGCCAGCTGGCGAACTGGCCCTGCACGTTGATCAGGGTGATCTCGGCCTCGGCCTCACGGTCCAGGGCGGGGATGCGGATCGTCAGCCGGTCGCCCATCTCCAGTCCCGCCAGCAGGTCCTCGCGCAGGTTGAAGGTGAACCAGGCCTGGTCCAGATCGACGATGGTGAACAGCGGCGCGCCGGGGCCGACATTCTCGCCCAGCTCGATCATCCGGCCCGAGACCTCGCCGGAGAGGGGCGCAAAGATCTCCAGCTCGTCCAGATCCGCCTGGCGTTGGGCCAGCGCGGCCTCGGCCTGGGCGACCTGGGCCGCCGCGACCTCGCGCTCCTCGGGCGAGGCACCGGCGCGGGCCAGGTCCAGCTGCGCTTGGGCGGCCTCGACCCGGCCTGAGGCGGCGTCGAGGTTGCGCGTCGACTGGTCCAGCGCCGCCTGCGGGCGCAGGCCCTGCTGCGACAGGCCCGTGTCGCGGCCCAGCTGCTCCTCGGCCAGGCGCAGATCGGCCTGGGCCGCGGCCAGCTCGGCCTCGCGGGCGCGGATCACCTCGGGGCGGGTGGCGCCGGCCGCGGCCTCCGAGGCGCGGGCGACCTCCAGCCCTGATGCTGCGGCGGCATGGGCGGTGACCAGCTGCGGGTTCGACAGTTCGGCCAGCAGCTGGCCGCCCTCGACCCGCTGGCCCAGATCGGCCTCGATCCGCGTGACCCGGCCCGAGGTGCGGGCCGAGACATCGACCCGCGGGGCCGCGACCTCGCCCTGGATCAGCAGGGGGCCGGGGCGCGTCGCCCACCAGACGGCACCGATGACCAGCCCGGCCAGAACGGCCAGGACCAGCAGCGGCAGAAGGGATCGGCGGGGCGCTTGGGCAGGTTTCATCGGTTCGGTCCCTGACATTCGACTGAGGGCCAGACTACGCCCGGCCCGCGCCGGGGACAATTCGGAAGCATGCTTGCGAAAAGCAATTTTCATGGGCATTGTTGGGCATTGTTGCAGAACTCGGCGTCGGAGCAGGGCTCTCCCTTACCCATTAAGCTCAGGCCAGGCGCTCGATTTCGGCGGTGCCGGGTGCGTTGAAGCGGTTCATGAGCGCGACGCGGATGTAGATCTCGGCCGCTTGTCTGTCGGGGTCTTGCGAGGCGATGCGCTCACCGAAGGATTTGAGGCAGCGCATCCTTGCCTCGATCCGACTTCGGACGTGATAGCCGGACCAGACCTTCCAGTTCGCCCGACCGAAACGTTTGGTCGCCCTGAGGATGTCGTTGCAAGCGCGAGCGGCAGGGCAGTCCTCTTTCCAGAGGCGACCATTCTTCCGGATCGGGATGATGGCCGTGCCGCCACGGTCCACGATTGCGGTGTGGCATCGCCGGGTGTCGAAGGCACCGTCGCCGGTCACGGTGCCGACCAGCCCCTCCGGCGGAATCTGCTTCAGAAGGTCAGATAGCTCAGGACCGTCGCCTTCGCGGCTGGAAGTGAACTCCACCGCCCGAATGTCGCCGGTGTCTGTATCCATTGCCAGGTGGACCTTGCGATACTGGCGCTTGCGGTGGGTGCCATGCTTGTGCGCCAGCCATTCTCCATCGCCGAGAAACTTGATCCCGGTGCTGTCCACCAGCAGGTTCAGAGGACCTGGTGCGCGCCGGCAGGATATCTGGACAGTGAGGGTTTTTTGTCTGCGGCTCATGGTGGAGAAGTCCGGCACGGGCCAGTCGAGCTCGACCATCTCCAGGATGCTGGCCACCGTTCCGGTTGTCTGCCGAAGCGGCAGCCCGAAGAGCACCTTCACCATCAGGCAGAACTGGATGGCCGCATCCGAGAACACCGGCGGGCGACCACGACGACCCGCCTTGTTCGCCAGCCACACCATGTCCTTGTCCATCCAGATCAGTGGCGATCCACGCCGCCTCAAAGCCTCGTTGTAGGACTTCCAGTTCGTCATACGGTAGCGGGCAGCCTCAGGTTTGCTCATGCCGAGACGCTTACCGTGGCCCCCGGCTGCAGTGTATCGGCGACCACCCGAGCCTTCACCTCATCCGGCCACCGCCGATGACCAGAGGCATAAATCTCCACGCCCAGGGAGGTGAGAAACGAATTCTTGGCACACATTGCGAAACGCACTCCCCATCAGCCGATGAAAAGGACTTCGCAGCAGCGCGTCAGCCACGCAACGTGGGGTTCAGACGCCGCTTACCGTTCACCGTCGCCCCCGGCTTCAGGCTCTCGGCCACGATCCGCGCCTTGATCTCATCCGGCCAGCGCCGCTGCCCGTTCGGTCGGATGTCCACCCCATAGTCCCTGAGAAACTCCACCGTAGTCGCCATCGCGAAACTCCCGCCCAATCTCCATCAGGCGCGAAATCTCAGGTCACGTGAAAATGCGGAAGGTGGGGCACAGGCGCCGCTTACGCACATGCGGTTGTGCCGACGTGTAAGGCTACCACAAGTTGCGCCCATCGGCTATTCCAGCGATTTTTCGATGAAGCCGAGCGTATTGGCGTTCTCGACCAGCGTTCGCACCTTGGAGCGCTCGAGTCCTTCAGGCACTTCTGCCTCGATCTCGAGCCTGAGTTTCACCTGACTGCCCGGAAGCGTGGTGAGCTGTTCGACGATCGCCTCTACAATCTGGTGGATGTCCCGGGCCGGACGATCCGGCGAGATCATCACGGTGCCGGAAAACCGCGTCGGCTTCTTTTCCTGGGGCGGTGCTGTAGGCGCGCCGTCCGTGGGTGGCTCATCAGCAGCCGGCGTGCCATCGCCGGTTCCAGAGGTGGTATCGCTCGACCCAGGCTGAACCGGCATCGGACGATGTGCATCGGCCACCGTAGGCGTCACGATGACGCTGTCGCTGTCTATCACAACCACAGCGTTGACCGCTCGTTCGATAGCTAACCCCAAATAAGTGCCCGACTTATCGTCCCACCGTTCTGCATAGGCGAACGGCCCCGGCAGCATGCCGCTCACGGCAGCCTGCACAGCCTTGACCAGTACGTCCTGCCCTTTGAGGCGCGGGAGATAGATGTATCGATTGAGGTATTCGCGCAGATCCTTGAGTGACAAATGCGGCTTGTCGTTCCAAATGTATTTCTGGAGATCACGGTCGAGGCGTGACGGCCCCAACTCTGTGAGCAAGCCTTCTTCGGCCGTCAGTTTCTTGCTGGCACGTGCCAGCAGACCGTCCTGTGCCGGAATCTTGCCGGATACCCACTCCCAATCAGCTTGAGCGCTCTCTTGCGCGGGATAGTGCAGATAGCACCACGCCTCCTTCAGGCGCGTTTTCATTGTCTCATTCGATTCAGAAAGCTTCGCCTTGGCCAACGCGCTGTCACTCTGGGTCAGGTTCAGGCGCTCCGTATCACGGACGATCTCGCCCCATGCCAAGCAGGCGCGCACAGCGTCTTTCAGGTGATCGAGCTGCCGGGCTTCCGCAGCTATGAACACCAGCGTGTTGCGATAGACGCGCGGCGTGCTGCCACGCTGGGTGAGTATGTCTTTCGCTTCAAGCAGCGCTTCCGAGCCATCGCGACCATTGTGCGGGTACTTCACCCCCAGAATCACGGCGCGCACGCCGCCGGCCTCATCCGGGACCTCGGCTGACGAGGCCGGCGCAACCTGAACAGCATCGAAATGCCCCCTATCGGAGAGGCCATTCACATATTTTCCGAGTTCGGCGTCGATCGTCACGTCGACAAGTGCTGCCTCGATTTGCGCAGCCTTGTCCGCTGCGATCCGATTGAGGCTGGCCGACATCGAATACCAATAGCGGCCAAGATCGGCATGCATGAACTTGGCTTGGTTGGTGAGCCGCCGCAGCGCGTCACCAAAAATCGCCGGTCGTTCGCCGGGCTGGACGACACCGAGATTGATCTGCTTGTCATCAAGGCCAGTATTCTGCTGCTGCGCCGTGGGTGCTGTCCCCATGAAAATCGTGCGGGCAACACGGCGGGTCGCCGAATAGCGGTTCAGGTTAGGCGCCGATTGATCGACCTTGTACGGCGTGGACGTGGTGCCATCGACGTCACCAGCAATGATGGCCTGCCAGCTCACATCAAGATAGTGAAGCAATTCCGGTTCAACGCGGGGCGAACTCACCGCCACGCTGCCGGGCATAATCATCACCGACGGATCGCCGCTCATCCAAAGTTCGTGAATCGCTTGAGCCATCAGGCGCAGCACACCGCGTGTGCGCTGGAATTTTTCTAGTGATCCCCAGCTTGTGTAGAGTTGGTCGAACAGCTCAGGATGGATCGGATAAGCCTTCTCCAGCTTGCGCCGGTAATCCTCATCGGCGCAACCTTGCGGGAAATCGTTGGCGTTTTCCCGATACATCTTGGCAAATTGCTTCAGCGTATTGTCACGGTGATGGAACTTGTCCCCGGGAATATCCTTGAACAGCCGTCGCCGGACGATTTCATAGCTTTCTTCTTGGCTTGCCGGACGCCACGAGGATTCCACACGGCTGAAAGTCTGCTTGAGCCGCGCCAATGCCTCTTGGCCACCTTCGCCGCCAACCTCTATCTGTGAGGCCGGCAAGGACGCGACCAACAATGTGCCGGGGCTGGCCTTGACCGCCTCGGTCAGAGACTGAACGAAGGACAGGTTTGCGTCGAACGACCCAGATGGCAGCCCCTCGACCTTGTAGATCTGACGCAGATAGGCAACCCATTCGTCGATCAGGATCAGGCACGGCGCATGTTTCTTGAACAGCGCTTCAAGCAGGTTTGAGCCCGGCGCAATACCGCTGGCATCATTCTCAGCAACCATGTCGAAGGCTTCAGCGCCGCCCAACTGCCAGGCAAGCTCACCCCAGGTCGTACGGATCTTCCGGTCGCCTTCGGCGACGAGCACGTCTTGCGGCCCCCGTGACGTCCCAACCAGCACCGCACGGCGAATATCCTTCGGGACGGTCAGTGCGTTTTTCTCAAGCAACTGATCGAGGCCTGACAGATCCTGCACCGGTGTCTGGCCTGCCATGTGATAGAGGGCCAGCATCGAGTGGGTTTTGCCGCCGCCGAAGTTGGTTTGCAGTTCGACGACAGGATCGCCGCCGCTGCCGGACAAGCGCTTTGCCGCCCCGATCAGCAGCGTGCTCAAGCCCTCTGTAAGGTAGGTGCGGCTGAAGAACTGGCGTGGATCACGATACTCAGACGGCGCGCTGCCTGAATGGACCTTGGCGAGGTCGGCAGCGAACTCGGCCTGCTGGAATTCGCCAGTGGCGACATCTTGATGCGGCTCGACCACCTCGCGCCACGGAAGCAAACCCGCTACGGTCTCGACCGAAATCTCGAGGCGCTGTGTTTTACGGCGTTCCTCATTGCGCTGAAGCTCGGAAAATTTCGTCCGGAGGATGGTATCGCGCATCTTGCCGAGCTGCTCGGCAACTTCACCCGCACTGATAGCCTCCATCAAACGACGCATGGAATCAAGCGCGCGCTCAGCGTCGTCGTAAGTAAAACTCTCATTATGCGAGAGCTTGTTCCGCACATCGAGGAGTTCCGAAACATAGGAGCGTTCTGGGTGACCCAGGACGTTCGCGAAGGAGTCCTTCCAGAACGCCATCATGGTCTTGAGCAGACCTTGCTGATCCCAGCCGACTTCTCCGGTCGAGTTCGGACGAAGCCCCTGAACGCGCTCGATGACTTCCAATTGCCAATGACCTTTGAGCGAGGTCTCCAGCCGCTTTTCCACGAACGGGATCAGCGCTGACGGCAGCAATTCCATGCCTTCAAAAACATACTGGCGGGTGCTTTTTGCCATGTCCCGTTTTCCCTCAAATATCCATGCGGGTCTGACGATCCCCGCTCGTGTCATGGATGGCCGCCGCCGCCTTCGTCAGCTCGGCCCAATCAGCGATCAGTGCGTTGTAGGCCGTGGCTTCCTTCGCATCCTTCCGCTTGTTGGCGCTGATGTCGTAGAGGCAGTAGGCAAGATCCTTCACGGCCTCAGCCTGGGCACTGATCTTCTTCAAAAGAACAGCGGTCTCGTGCGAGATGCCGTCCTTCTCGTGCAGACTGACAAGGTGCTGAAGGCACTCCCACACCGTCAGGTGCCCATCGTCTTCAGGCTCCCACTCCGTGTCGAGTTCATCGCGGGTCAAAATGCGAACCTTTCCGGCAGCACTTTCAATGATACCGGCGTGCTTCACGCTCTCGACAGAAATCCCACGCGCACGCGCGAGATTGTCGGCGACACCGTAGTCACCCTTGCCATTGCCGTTCTGATGGAACCATGTGATGGCAAATCGGGTGTCAGCGTCGAACTCGCCCTCGATCCCGCCTAGATATTCGTCCAGCTCCCGGTTGATCAGTTGTAGCGCGGTCTTGACGCTCATCGGGCTGTCGTCGGATTCAAGTACCGCCTTGTAGCGAGAGAACACACCCATGCCCGGCCCAATTGCCGATTGCGGCATGTCGGCAGGGGCAATATTAGCGGCCTGAAGCTCGGCAATGGCCGGGGGCAGTTCGCGTTTCAGAGCACGGATGAACTCGGCCCGGGTGATGACCTCGGCCGAGGCTTGCTTCTTGCGGCAGACGAGCACGACCGAGTTGGCGAGGGCATTGGACGCAGTAGCTCTCATGCGATTCGCCATTTCGGTGCGCATCGGCCAGGTGCCAACCACCGAATAGCCAGCGTCCAAAATTGCTTGCAAGAAAGTTGCCCAACCAGTCGAACTGATGCCCTCCTGATCAATTTCGCTTTGCTTAAATGCGTAATAGATGGACGCGGGAAACTGATCGCTCGAGCCTTCAGCCATCCGGCTAATTGCCGCCGTCATTCCAGATAAAAAGAACTTCTCAGCTTTTTCGGCGCTAGTATGCCGCACCCGATCAGCCACCAGTTCTTCCATTTTTGGAACTGCCATCGTTCCAAAAAGCGCAGGATAGATTTCGCGCAGCATGCGACGCATCCAGCTGTAAAAGAAATCTGAAAGATCTGCGTACGGGATGTTGTCGTAGTAGGGAGGATCTGAGGAGATCGCCATGTCGCTTGTGTACACAACACTTTGTGCGTCTAGGTTCTCAACAGAGCCCACTGATCCGCCAGCCCACCTTTCAACCGCCTTGGCAACAGTCGTTGCACTAACGAGAAAGTCACCCGCAGTACCCGAGAACGGATTGGCTTCGAAGTAATCCCAAGTCATTGGAATCGCCTGCCTGCCGAACATGTTTTTTAGCTGAATTTTGTCAGCAGCCCAACGACAGTGGGCATTACAGCTATCCGCAAGACGGCTGATCGCGAGTGCAAGATAAGTTACTACCGCGGCGGCATAATTATCACTGCCGTCGATCTCGGCTTTCACCTCGTCGAGTAGGTCTGCAAACGTATTGAGAGCGACCAATTGTCGGTCAGTAAACAGTTGACCAAAAGTCTCATAACCATATCCCAGCACGCCAATGTATTGAGAATGGTTTGCCAAGCGCGTTTCTGGCCTCCAATTTGGCGAAACCGAATTAGCAATTTCTATGTGTTCGAGATTCGCTTCTGAGAAGGTTCTTCCAGATTTTGACTGAGCGACGACGGCTAAAAGTATGCGGCTCATCTGCCCTTCACGAGCACACTGCTTGACATAGGTTGGTGTGATTGCCGAATCCGAAATCAGGCAACGGAAGTTCGCGCCTCGTGCTTCCTTCGTGCCATTCTTAGCTTGCTCTAATTGAGCTTTATTTCCGCCAAATCGAATATGAAATTTTATCGATTTATCTGAGCGATCAACTACCGGCTCAAGAAATGCCGTCTTGTTCGATTTTGTACTGAGCAAAAAGCTTGACGCAATCGGCACTTGAACATCTGAAAAGGCGGGGTCCGGGCTCGGAACGGATCGCGACCAGATCCACCCAATAACCTCTGCTTTGTCGCCCCCACACTCCTTCGGCAGGTCCACCTGCGGATAAAGGTGCCCGATACGCTCCCACGCCTTTTCGCGCATCCATTCGCCATAGTATCTTACATCCTCGGCCAGCCCTTCGGCGTTGCGATAGAATTGCCGCGCCTTAATGCCGGGATGGATGGGGGGCATATCCTTGAACTTGGGCGGGATCTCGATCATCGCCTTACCGATCATCACCGCCACCGGGTTCAGGTCCGACCCATAGGCGGGCAGGCCTAGCCGCTGTGCCTCAAGCGGAATCGAGCCTCCGCCCGAAAACGGATCGTAGACCGGCGGCAACTTGCCGCCACAGCTCTTTCGGATCTCGACCCGAGCCCGCTCCAGCACCTCCTCGTTGGTCGAGCTCTCCCACTTCACAAGATCCTCGATGATCGCGAACAAACGGTTGCGCTCAGCCTCCTGCGCCTCCGGTGTTGGGAACTGGTCGGGCAGGCTGGAGGGGTCATCGACAAGCTGCGCAAACAGCACCGCACGACACGCCGCCAGCGGTCGCCGCGCCCACCACAGATGCAGCGTCGACGGATGCCCGTGCCGGATCGACTTTTCGCGCGCCGAAGCCGCATTGATCACTTCAAGCGGGATCGCGACTTCGATGAGCTTTTTCTTATATGTAGTAGTCATTAAGCGGACTCTTCCGTTACTATTGCTGGTGCGGAGTTCCGCAAGCGTGGGGTATGGGGAATATCGTGGATTTTGTTCATGCAACGATCCCCATTTCGCAGAGCTTCAGCATCTTTTCTCGAACTTGCTGCGCTCGCTGCTCCAAGAATTGCCTGTAGTCGCCGGCTACCATTTCGTCATACGGGATGAGGTGGCTTCCGAGGCGATGACGAACCTCCGCCTCACCGAGCGGTGTGCCATCCAACCGCTCAGCCAGATAGCGGTCCGGCTTCTTGTCCGATATGTTCCGGTTGGTCTGCCAGGTCACGAGTGCGCAGTTGAGCGAACGATAGATCTCCGCATCGGAAAAATCTTGCCGGTTCAGGTGCGCGTCCGGGAAAAGATGATGATATTCTCGCTTGGGCAGGTTGGCGCGGCTAACCGTGCTGCCGTCTGCAAGGTCAAGGCCGCCCTGGTGCAAGGCCAACGCCAGAATGGCGCGCCCCAGACGGTCCTTGTTGGTCGGCCACCGTGCCGCAATCAGCTCGTCCGTTTGCGGCAGTGGATATTGTTCATTGTCGAAAATGGCAGGCTGGGGCGCATCCGCCTGGGTGATCAGCGCCCGCAGTTCCAGATAATCAGCAAGCGCCCGCGAGTTCGTGGATTTCTCATACCTGTTGGAAAAGAATGCGCGCCACAGATACTTTCGGAGAATGGTGCGTGCGCGCCCCTCGCTATCGAGCCCTTGCGGTGCGCCAGCCCATAGTGCCGTCAGTACCGGAAGCACCACGTCGGTTGGCAATCGCTTGGCGTCAAATACTCGCTCTTCCTCCAGAAATGTGACGGTGCGCTGGACGCCGCTGACTAGCTCATCCCAATGCGCTAGCAGAGCTTCGCCAAAACCCTTCGCGAGATAGGTGGCATTTGTCGGCGGCTTATCCTGAAGCAGCGCGCTGGCATAGAGAACGAGGTCTTCCGGCTCGTAGTAGGAGACAATGCCTGGGCACGCTTCACGGCATGCGCCCACCAGCTCATGCAGCGATTGCCCAAGTGCCGCTTCTACCTGTGCGACGACGATGTCATAGGTCGAAAGTGGGGCAGCCGATGTGTTCATCTTAATGAACACGTCAAGCGCGGTTTCCTTGCTGGTCGTGACTGGAAGTGAGAGATAGGGCATGTTGAAAGTCGCAAAGGTTTCACGGACCTTTGCCCGGATCTCGCCAACCTCCTCGCGCTCGTCGGCGTCCGGAATCGCTTCCTTGGCCCACAGCTTGTAACGGTCATTGGCAGCGTCTCCCGGTGCACACAAATCGAGCGGGATCATGCGACGGCTCCAAAGCTGCGCTGGGTCATTTGCCCAGAATGGCCGCCGCTCCTTGTCTCCGGTCTTCTTCCATCGGCCTATGGAATCGACATAGTAGGGCATGCCTGATTCCTCATCCTCCGAGAGATAGAGGAAATAGGTCCGATCCTCGTAATTGTTGTGTAGCCCGCGCCACAGCGCTGTCAGGCGTTGCTGACCATCCAACAGATGCTCCGTAATCCTTTCCCCATCGATAGGGGCACCAACTATTGGCCGGGAAATGAAAGGTTCCTCATTCCCGATTTCCAATATCAGGACAGCTCCGAGCGGAAGCCGACGCAAAATGGTGTTGAACATCTGCGTGACGTTGGCATGCCCCCATGCTTCGAAACGCTGAAACCGGGGAAGAACAGTCTGCCGTGTCCGCACCCGGGAGAACCAATCTGGCAGAAGCCTGTTTTGCGCATTTATTGTCATTCTTTCCCCCTCATACTGGTGCCGTCGCGCGTTCAAGGAGCCGCGGTAAATGAAACTGGATCGCTGTTTCCAAGAATGATGGTTCCCTCTCCACAAGCGGCCCGCGCAGGTAGCGGGGTTCATGGACGAAACCGGAGGCGACTTGGACGATAGCAAGAATGAACTTTTCCGGCTCGTGCAGGGACGTAATGATCTCCTGACGCGTAACCATCACACTGTCCGCGCCGTCAATGCGCCCCTTGACCTCAATGAAGCGCAGATGCCCCGACCTCGGATCGTGGGAAGCAATATCGTAGCCGATCTTCTGGGCTGAAACGTCGACCGGCTCATTACCCAACGCCCGCTCGGCTGCCATGACGGCCTCCATCGCCGCGAGTTCGATGGCGCGACGTGCAGCAGGGTGTTCCGCGAAATGACTTGGCACGCTTGATGCCCTGCGTGCTTCCAGCAGGCCACGCGGAATAACCACCATGCCACCCCGGACACGCGGCGGCTGTGATGAGATAAAACGCTCCCGCTCAAGTTGGTCCATACGGCGCTTCTGCCGATCTGCGAGCTCCTCGGCCCGGCGCTGCGCATTCTGCCAGTTCACCCGCGTTTTCTTGCCGGCGCGTTCTTCCTCCTTCAGCTCGAAGGCGCGCGAGTCCCAGTAATTGATCTCCTTCTTGAGGCGTGCGCGTACCTCCTGCTCAACCTTTTCGATCTCGGGCAGACGTCGCGCCTTGACCTCGGCAACATGGCCCTGGGCCAGTTCGACTGTCGCAAACCGGATCGCGGCTTTCTCCAGATCAGTGGTCAGCCAAGTCTCGTCCAGAAGATCACGCACGCAGGCAACCTCTTCCGGCGTTGCTGGGCGCAGATTCAAATGCGGCGCGATGCCGGCGTTGACAGTGCTTCCCGCCTTGTCGATCGCGGCGAACTGGAGCCGCTGTGAAATCACATGCGGTTTGCCGACACTGGTGACGCGGCCGTCCTGAACGGTATGCTCCAGTAGGAAAATCGCCGACAGCGCATCGCCAGCATCGGTGTCGTCCACCAGGATCGCACCCTGCCGCATGATTTGCTCATACTGTTCGCGGATAAGGCTGATCACGGCTTCGAGCAGAGGATGGCCGGGACAAACGAAAGCGGCGACCGGCTGCTGGTTGATCTTGTCCTTCTCGAAGCAGATGCGCTCATACTGCGTCTGAAGCGGCGCGCAGGTTCCGATCTGGCGATCCCGTTCGCGGATCCGCACCGGGACATGCGTAACCTCCCAACGCCCTTCTTCCCGGCGTTTGATCTTGCCACCCAGATGCTGGAACGCTTCGACGAAGAAGCTCTGGATATGGTGGGGCTGTAGGCGCAGCGCCTCAGCGCGTTCCATTTCCAGCCGCAATTCCTCGACCCTCGCTTCCGGCATGGTGTCGTTGGTCAGGGCACGGCGGCGCAGCAGTTCGAGCAAGTGCGCCTGATCGACCGCACCATCGACCTGCTGGAAAAGACGCGCTTTCACGTCCTCCTGCTCGCCATATTGGATCGCTTCGAATAACAGATCCTTGAGCGCCACGCCGTCGAACAATTCGCCGAGCACGTCATAGACACGGCCGCCCAGCGCCTCGCGCGCAGCTTCCAGTTTCTCCAACAGCCGCGCGTAAACCTCGCCTTCGCGCGTATCGGCCGCGACGAGATTCCAGAGGTGGCAGACCTCCATCTGGCCGATGCGGTGGATGCGGCCGAACCGCTGTTCGATCTTGTTCGGATTCCACGGCAGGTCGTAGTTGACCATGAGATGGCCGCGCTGGAGGTTCACGCCTTCGCCTGCCGCGTCGTTGGCGATCAGGACCAGCATGTCCTTGTCCTGCATAAAGCGCTCGACGACCTTTCGTCGCTCTTCGCGCGACACGCCGCCGTGGATCACCTCGACGGCCTCGGGATTGCCGAGCCGCGCCCGCACCTTGTCGAGCAGGTAGTGCAGCGTGTCCTTGGGCTCGGTGAAGATGATCAGCTTGCGGCGATTGCCGGCCGCGTCGATCATCAAATCATCGTCGAGGATCCGGTTGAGCTGGCTCCATTTCGTGTCCACGCCCGAGCGCAGCACGCCGAGCGCCATCGTCTCCAGTCCCTTCAGGGTCTCGACCTCCAGGGCGAGCTGCTCGACCGTCTCGGCCGTCGTCGCGCCCGTCGAGATCAGATCCTCAAGCTCATCAATCTCCTCCTGGCCATATTCTTCGATGTTGCCCAGAATGTCGGCATTGACCGTCGGCTCTCCTGCACCAGTCCGGCGGCCCTTGGCGGCAAGGCGGGCTTCGCCCAGCTCATTTTCCAGCCGTTCGCGGCGGCGTTTGAGGGACTGGTAGATAGCGGCTGGTGATGAGGCGAGACGCCGCTGAAGAATCTGCAAGGCGAAGCCGACATTATTACGCTTCTTCCCGTCCCCCTCTGCGAAGCGCTGGACGCGGTTCATTTCGGTACGAACATATTCGGTGACGGCGGTGTAGAGCTCAGCCTCCTTTTCGGAGAGCTGATATTTTACCGTGCGCGCCCGCCGCTCAGGGAATAGCGGCCGACCATCGAACTTGAGCAGTTCCTCCTTGGTCAGCCTTCGCATCATGTCTTCGGTATCGGCATAGTGGACACCATCACGGAATCGGCCCTCGAACCGATCACCGTCGAGCAGCGCCATGAAGAGCTGGAAATCTTCCTCCTTACCGTTGTGTGGCGTCGCCGACATCAACAGCAGGTGCCGACAGACCTGTCCGAGTTTCTGGCCGACCTGATAGCGCCGCGTATATTTGACTTCGCCGCCGAAATAGGTGGCAGACATGCGGTGAGCTTCGTCGCAGATAATCAGGTCCCATTCGCGCGCGCTCATGAGCTTCTCTTGAAGCTCCTCGTTACGCGCAAGCACATCGAGGCGGACGATCAGCCGATCCCGGTCGCTGAATGGATTTCCCGACCGCGAGTTCTCGATCATGTCGCGGGAAAGAATGTCAAATTCGAGATTGAACTTCTGTCCGAGTTCGTCTTGCCACTGCTCGACCAGACTGCCCGGCGCAACAACCAGGCAGCGTTCAAGATCACTGCGGGCAATCAGTTCCTTCATCAGCAAACCGGCCATGATGGTCTTGCCCGCGCCGGGATCATCAGCAAGGAGGAAGCGAAGCGGTTGGCGCGGCAGCATCTCACCATAGACAGCCGAAATCTGGTGCGGCAGCGGGTCGACAAGGCTCGTGTGGATAGCCAGATACGGGTCGAAAAAATGAGCCAACTTGATGCGATTGGCCTCCGTCACCAAGCGCAGCAACGCGCCATCTGCATCGAACGACCAAGCCCGTCCGCTTTGTTCAACTTCAAGGCGATGCTCGTCGTCTCGGTACAAAATGGCCTCTGCCACCGCACCGTTGTGATCACGAAAAACGACACTGATCGCCTGGTCCCCGATCCAGTCGACGGAAACAACATGCACAGCTTGCGCCGAAGCCACGCCTCGAACAGACGCGCCGTTCTTAATCTCCTCAAGCTTCGCTGCCATCATTCATCTCCCCGGGCACTCATAGCTGAAGCTCCGCTCGTTCAAGCGCGTCTTCAGTTTCCTTGCGATTTATTGTCACGATATGCTGAGTGTACGGACTTTGCTTTGAAGCATCACCAAGTAAGCCAAGGCGCTTCAATACATAGAAGAGCATCGCATAACGAACCGTGAGCACGTCGTTGCCGTGATCTAATCCGTAATCTTTGGCGACAACCTGCTTCTGACTAGCCGTCAGAGCAGGATGCGGGCCGATAATCACGTCAAAATAATTGTTCCAGAGCCAGTCCCGCTCTCCGAGTTCTCCCGGTTCACTCTTGGCGCCAGCATCCAGAACGCGTGGCAGCAGGAAATCTTTGAACTTATGCTCTAGATGACAATAGGCTCGGGCGTGCCAGCGAAAACCATCATAGCCGAATGCGTGGGGCGTGATGCGGCGCCAGATTGGGTCTGGCCGAGCCTTGTTCATGGACTGATAGAAAATGTCGATAGAGACGCCTTCGCGGGTGGCGTCGAGAATTTTACGCAGGACAGCTATGTCTATGTCCCGTCGAGGTGTCATCGCGACATCAGCGCCAGGAAAAACCGAAATCCACGAATCGCTTGCTGGCACAGAACCTTCGGCAATCGAGCGAAGCTGCGAAAGGTAGATGTAAGGGTCAGGCTCAAGGAAACGCAGGACAAAGCGTTCCGCGGAGACATAGCGCTTGGCGCGCGTGTCATATTCCATGTTTCCCGGCGCGCGCTCCTGATACAGCGCCAAATCCTTGGACGCCTGCGGCACCGACACACCAAACGTCTCAACGAGAGCAGCGCGATTTATGGAGCCCTCCCAAAACAGTCGGAACTCGATGAATTCGAGTCGGCGCTCCACCCCCCACTTCAGCACCGTCGCGGCTTCCGCCATCGTGTTCGCCTCGCACCAGTCAGAATCAAAACTATATGGACAACCCAAAATAGTCCGTGTATTTAATATTCCCATTACGGTCGGTCGTCAATGGACGATCAGATTCGGGGCGGGAGGCAAAGCATGCGGCGGCAATGGTGGGAGCGCCAGAGCGCAGGCATGTCGCCCGGCCCGAGGCAGAGTCCGGGAGGAGGAAGACGGTTATGACCCTTTCGCATCGATCCACTCTGGTCGTTCATGGCCGCCTTGCCATGCGTGAGAGTCGCCTGGCGGCGGCCCGAAGCGGCCGGCACGGTCTTCAGATTATGTCCTTCGAGCAGGCCGCGGTTCGGCTAGCGGGCGGCTTTGCGCGCCCCATTGATGACGACAGCCTGCGTGCGGCCATCCAAATAGCTCTGCCCGCTACCCCGATGGGGGAGCTAGAGGAAATCAAGGCTCTCCCGGGCATGATCGACGCGGCGGTCGATACGCTTCACAAAGCATGGCGTGCGGGCATCAATCTTGCCACCCACGGGGACGACCATCCACGTCTCGCCGCTTTCGCGCAATTGGAAGCTGCCGTTCTCGAGCAGCTTCCGCCTGGTATGATGCGACCGCTCGACATCGTCACGGCCGCAAACGCCCGTATCGCTCATGCGCAGACGGTCTTTGGTTCGATTGAAATCGTTGGGCTTACTGAACTCTCGCCCTGCTGGCGGCCGTTGCTCCAGGCCCTCACGGCTTATATCCCCGTGCAATGGACGGCCGGCCCAAGAAGCGTGCCAGCATGGCTGGAGGGCAGTGGCGTCACGATCGCGGGCGCGCCGGAGCAGACGCCGGGAATCAGCTCCGTGAGCGCGGCGACGTCCTATCACGAGGCTATTGAAGCGATGCGCTGGGCTCGAAGACTACTCTCTTCGGGTGTACCGGCTTCGGAGATCGCCATCGCGACCGCTTCGCCCGCAGACTATGACGATCATTTCATGGCCCTGCGCACCGATGCCAATACAGACCTGCACTTCGTCCATGGTATCCGCACTGTCACTACCCGCGAGGGCCAGGCTGCTGCGGCGCTAGCCGACATTGTGATCCGCGGCCTGTCGCAGTCGCGGCTACGCCGTCTCGCAGCGCTTTGCCGGGACTGCGGGCCTTTCGAGACCCTGCCCGAAGGCTGGCTGCGGGTGCTGCCGACCGATGCGCCGCTTTCGACCCCGGAGGCATGGAATCGCCTGCTGGCCAGGCTGACGCCGGAGGATTGGCCCGACGGCGCCGACCACGTTGCGGCGCTACGCATGGCAGTCAAGACTCTTGTGAAAGGATCGGAAGCCGCCAGCGAGATCGGAGAATCTTTCCTCACGGGCCGCGCCCTCACGATCTGGCGCAAGGCGCTGCTCGCCGGTCCTGCTGCCTCGATCGATACGACATTGGAAGCCCTGAAGCAGGACGACGAACTGGAGGCGTGCGTCTCTATCGCCTGGATGCCGGCCAGCGCGCTCGCGGCATCGCCCCGCCGCTTCGTGCGGCTCCTCGGGTTGAATTCCTCTCGCTGGCCGCGCGGAATAGCCGAGGATCGGTTGATCCCGCACCATATTATTCCGACCCCCGTGCTCGACCCTCTGCCAGTCAACCTCGCCGACCGCCGCGACTTCGAGACGATCCTCGCGACGACAGCCGATACCATAGTCCTGTCGCGCGCCCGACGTGACAGCGACGGGCGTCTGCTCGGGCGCAGTCCTCTGCTCGCCGGGCGCGGCGACGAAACCTATCTGCGCCGCAACGCGACGCCAGCGCACGCCTTCAGCGAGACCGACCGCCTCATGGCCCGGCCCCAGGAGTTCGCTGCTGATCCGCAAGCAGTCGGTGCGCTGGGCTGTTGGCGTGACTGGCGGCAGGCTGAGATCACTCCCCATGACGGGCTCGTGCGGGCGGATCATCCACTTATTCTCGCCATCCTCGGCCGCACCCAGTCGGCCAGTTCGCTTCGCCGTCTATTGCGCAATCCGTTGAGTTTCGTGTGGGTCTATGCGTTCGGATGGCGTGAACCACAGAGCAGCGCTGAACCGCTTGTGCTCGACGCGCTCGGGACCGGCGATCTCGTTCACTTGGTTCTCGACCGCGCCTTACGCGACCTTGAGACCGGAGAGGGGCTCGCCTCCGCCGACGCCGCGACTATCGAAGCCGCAATCGCGCGGGCTGCACAATCCGTCGCCGCCGATTGGGAAAGCGAGCGCCCTGTTCCACCAGCCGTCATCTGGAGCCGTACGCTCGACGACGCTCGCGTGCTGGCGAGCCGAGCCTTGACTTACGGTGATGATGTCCATCCGGGCACACGCTCCTACGGAGAGGTGCCCTTCGGCGGCTCCGAGCCGAAATCCGAGGCAGAGACGCCCTGGGATCCGAATGCGCCGGTCGCTATCCCCGAAACGGGCTTCAACATTGCGGGCTATATCGACCGGCTCGACATCTCGGGCGATGGTAAGCGCGCCCTCGTACGGGACTACAAGACCGGACGGCCGCCGCGCGGCGAGATACGTCTGAATGGTGGACGCGAGCTTCAGCGCTGTCTTTACGCCTTCGCGGTGAAGGCGCTTCTCGGCGACGATGTCACCATCAGCGCCTCGCTGCTCTACCCGCGCGAGCCCGTCGATCTCCAGCTCGACGATCCCGAGGCCGTGCTGGCGGAGTTCACAGGCTATCTGCGCGCGGCACGGTCGAGTCTCGCCGGAGGCGCGGCCCTGCCTGGCCCGGACACCGGCGGCGACTATGACGATCTGGCCTTCGCCCTGCCGGCCAATGCCAGCGCCACCTATTGCAAACGCAAAATGCCTGCCGCCACGGAGCGGCTTGGCGAAGTCGCTCAGGTCTGGGAGGCGGAATGATGAACTGCGTGTCCAAGGTACTGCAAGACGACGGTGCGCGCCGCGCCGCGATAAGCCTCCATGATCGCTCGATCCTGGTCGAGGCTGGCGCGGGCTCAGGCAAGACCGCCGTCATGGCTGGCCGCATCGCTGCCATGCTGGCCGAAGGCGTAGCGCCGTGCTCCATTGCCGCCGTCACCTTCACCGAACTCGCAGCGAGTGAGCTGCTATCGCGTGTCCGCGAGTTCGTCGCCGATCTCTCTGTCGGCACAATTGCGACCGAGCTGCGCGTGGCATTGCCTGATGGGTTGTGCAAGGCCCATCGCGACAATCTTGCCGCCGCCAGCGCAGCGATCGACGAAATCACCTGCTCGACCATCCACGGCTTCTGCCAGCGCCTGATTAAGCCCTATCCGGCGGAGGCAGACATCGATCCTGGCGCAGGCGTCATGGATCGTAACCAGGCCGATCTCACCTTCCTTGAGATTGTCGATGGTTGGCTGCGCGAACGCCTGTCGGGCGGTCAAGGCGGTGTCCTGGCCGAGATGGTGCTGCACAGCCCCGGTGAGACCGTGGCGCTCATCCACAAGATCGCCGAGAATATGCGCCGTCGCCCCACACTCACAGCGCCGCCAGTCTCTCCACTTGACGGCCACCTCGCGGCGTTCCGGCAAGCCACAGCGGATTTCGCGAGCTTTATGGAAGGCGTGGCTGCGGCCGAGCCAGAAACGGTTACAATCGTCGAGCGGCTGACCGAAATGGCGGCCGACGTGGCGAACGGCCCTAATCCTGCGACGCCTGCGGGCCTTGTTCGGCTCCTGACCGCGCGACCACACCCGGACCTTTGCACCAAGACCGGCACCTTCGCGTCCTACCGCAAAAAGGGCAAATGGGCCGCTACAGCCAAACAGGCCGGCCTCTCCAAGGCCGATGGCGACCGGCTGAACGACACCGCCGAAACACACTACACCTCTTGTTGCGACGCTTGGGTTTCATTGGCGCAGGCCGTCGCCGGTCATGCCCTGGCCGCGCTGATCGACGAAGCGCGTCCGATCCTGCAACGCTACCGCGACCACAAGCGCGCCAGCGCCCACCTCGACTTCGACGATCTGATTTTTGCTGCTCGCGACTTGCTCCGCGACCATGACGCCGTGCGCCAAGCTCTGGGACAGCGTTTCGCCCATGTCCTCGTCGACGAGTTTCAGGACACCGATCCCCTGCAAACAGAAATCTTCTGGCGGTTGTGTGGCGAGCCGGTCGATGACCATGATGACTGGACGCGGTTCCAAATCCGGCCGGGTGCGCTCTTCCTGGTCGGCGACCCCAAGCAGGCGATCTATCGCTTCCGGGGCGCCGATGTCGGCGCCTATGTGCAGGCACGTGATGCCTTCCGCGCCCAGGACGCCGACAGTCTCCTGTCGATCTCCACCAATTTCCGCTCCTGCGCCTCGATCCTCACATTCGTCAATGAACGCTTTGAGGCCGTTCCCTCGGCCGATGGCCAGCCGGGCTTCACCGCTCTCGACCCGTTCCATGACGATCGGGGCGGCCTGTGCGTGGCGGCTCTCGACATCGCCGTGGCCGACGAAAACGGCAAGGCCAGCGCCGAACAGCAGCGCGACGCCGAAGCCGACGCTATCGCCGAGCTGTGCGCCCGGCTGATCGAAAGCCACCCCATCATCGACCGTCGCAGCGGCGCAGAGCGCCCCTGCCAGCCGGGCGACATCGCCTTGCTGGCGCCAACGGGCGCGGAGCTGTGGCGCTATGAGGAAGCCCTGGAACGCCGCGGCATCCCTGTCGCGACCCAGGCCGGCAAGGGGCTGTTCCGCCGCCAGGAGGTGCAGGATCTGATCGCGCTGACCCGCGTTCTGGCCGACCGCCGCGACACGCTCGCGCTCGGCGCGGTGCTGCGCGGGCCGCTGGTTGGCCTCACCGAAGAAAATCTGCTGGACATCATCTGGGGACTTCCCCGCTCGGAGGAACAACCGGATCGGATTCCGCGCCTGGACCTCAGCATCGACCCTGCTTTCATCATGCATCCGCTCGCGCGCGATGTCATCGAGCGGCTGCAATCGCTCTCCCGGCGCGGCAACAGTACGACCCCGCACGAGCTACTCTCGCAGGCCGTAGACGTGTTGCGCGTCCGTCCGCTTCTCCTTGAGCGCCATCGCGGTCAGGCCGAGCGTGCGCTCGCCAATGTCGATCTCTATCTTAGTCTGTCGACTGGCTACGCTGTGCGCGGCCTGCGCGCCTTCTCCGAGGCGATGACAGCCGCGTGGTCCGACGAGGCCCGCGCAGTTGAGGGACGACCCGACGCGCAGGAGGAAGCGGTAGCGCTCTTCACCATGCACGCGGCCAAGGGGCTGGAATGGCCAATCGTCATTCCAATCAACACCATGACCGCCGTCATGGCGCCCGACAACGCCATTATCGAACGTCATACCGAGACCTTCTATTGCCCAGTTGTGGGCGTTACGCCCGAGGGTTACGAAACAGCGCGCCAAGCAGAGAAGGATGAGCTGGACCGCGAACGTATCCGGCTTTGGTATGTCGCGGCCACTCGCGCCCGTGAACTCCTCGTCTTGCCTCGGCTCGATGTCACACCCTCGAAATCAGCTTGGATCGGTCTCGTCGACCTGTCGCTGGTCGACCTGCCAGGTCTGGATGTATCTCACCTGCCTGCCGGTCTCGCAGCCGCCGGTGCGAGCGCAGACAACACCCAGACACGTGCGAGCTTCGCCGAGGAAGCCGAAGCCATCAATGCCGCGCAGGCGCGGTTGACCTGGCTTACGCCCAGCCGTGACGAAAATGCCGCCGGAACCGTATTGCGAGACGAAGAAACCTCCCTCTGGACGGGATCGTCCGATGACCCTGGCCCCGCGCTGGAAACCGCTGCCCTCGTACAGGGCGGCCGCGAGCGGGGGCTGATCCTCCACAAGCTCATGGAAGAG
Organism: Haematobacter missouriensis; assembly: GCF_000740775.1. Lineage (GTDB taxonomy): Bacteria > Pseudomonadota > Alphaproteobacteria > Rhodobacterales > Rhodobacteraceae > Haematobacter > Haematobacter missouriensis. The sequence continues at coordinate 26,793 of NZ_JFGS01000037.1, forward strand.
GTGCTGACAGGTGAAGTCCAAGAAGCGGAGGCCGCCCTGACCAAACGAGCTGGCGAGCTTATCCGTGCCCTCGGCAAGGCTCCGGCTGCCGACGCGGCGACAGGACTATCGGCGCTGGAATTGGCGGCCTGCGTGACCCGAACTCTTGCTTTGCCTGAAGTCAAAGCCTTGCGGCCGGAACTTGTTGCCGAATTTCCTGTCTACTCCGTACAGATGTCCGACGGCGTGGAAATCGCGACGGTCGGGATCGCTGACGCCCTGACCCTGACGGCCGAGGGCCGCCCCGCCGTCATAGTGGACTGGAAAAGCGATGTGACGCCGACGGCGGAGAAACTCGATCATTATCGCGCACAGGTAAGGGCCTATCTCGACATGACCGGGGCAGAGCGCGGATTGATTGTGCTGATGACACCCGGAGGGGTCATACCAGTTCTGCCCTCACAAAGTTCCGCGTTGTAACGCTGTTCAAGCAGGCAATCTTATTCGAACATCAAACACAATTACTTAGGTGCGGGGAAGGCAACAGGAACGATGAGCGCATTAGATACGGTGCACAATCCAGATCGTTTTATGGCGGATCTTCGCCAGATCTTGTCACAAGGTCGCAAACGCATTGGTGTTCTGATCGGCGCGGGTGGCCCCCTATCCGTAAGAGTAGATGCACACGGCAAACTTGACCCCACAGGTCAGCCGCTGATCCCGGGTGTAAATGTTCTGACAGACCAGGCGTTGGTGAACCTTACCGGAACGGAAGCAACCGCAGCGGCTGCAATCCGCAACTCGCTGCCGGATGGCGGCAACATCGAGACCATATTGTCCAAGGTTCGTCTCCTTCAGACAGCGCTGGGGGACACGCCAATGCACGGACTGGATGGTGCAGGCTATGCTGGGTTGGGGAAGTCGATTTGCGCAGCTATCGGAGAGATCGTCGGCGCCAAGCTACCTGAAGGTCGAACGCCATATCACGAACTGGTCTCTTGGGTGAGCGGTACGCAGCGAGCCCATCCCATAGAAATATTCACGACAAACTACGACCTATTGATTGAATCCGCCTTCGAGCAGGCAAAAGCACCGTATTTCGACGGCTTTTCTGGGGGACATGCACCCTTTTTTGATCCGGTCACTGTGGAAGGCAACGATTTGCCCCCGCGTTGGTCGCGCGTTTGGAAACTGCACGGATCACTCGGCTGGAAAAGTGACAATGGTACTGTGGTGAGGAGCGGAGGTGCAGATTGTACCGAACTCGTATATCCAGACCACCTGAAATACGATCTCACTCAGAAGCAGCCTTATGCGGCGTTGTTCGAAAGACTGAAGCGGTTTTTGTTGACCCCGGACACGGTACTTCTGACGACGGGCTTCTCGTTTCGAGATGCCCATATCTGTGCGGTGCTGGGCGAGGCGCTCGCAATGAATGCCAATGCAGCGGTCATCGCGTTGCAATTCCAAACTCTTGCTGAAGAGGAGCCCGCACGGAAGCTTGCGTTCGAACACCCAAACCTGTCGGTTTACGCCTCGGATGCCGCTGTAATCGGCGGTATTTCCGGACAGTGGCGATTGGGTGATTTGCCCAAGAACTGGGGGGATATCCGTTCAAGTTTCTGGGGCAAACGTGGCAGCGGAGATGGCTTTCTCCTGGGCGACTTTGCAAGTTTTAGTCGCTTCTGCGCGCTGTCTTACTCACCGGACCTGGCTCGCCAAGCTGCCGCGGGTCTCGTGGTTGACGACGCTGATCCGACTGAGGTGCCGGCATGAGTGCAACCGACCCTACTTATCTCGGAAGGGTAAGTGCTGTTTCCGGCTCGACCATCACCGTAAGGCTGGCAGAATCCCTCTCGTCCGGACTGGCAATGATAGCTGGTCATACCTACCGTGTTGGTCAGGTCGGGAGCTTTGTCCGTATACCTCTTGGCTATCAGGACCTCTACGGTGTTGTTGCCGAGATTGGGGCGGGAGCTGTGACGGATGCCGTTGCCGTTCTGGAAGCCGACGGGCAGGACACCGGGCGCTGGATGCGGGTCGAACTGGCTGGCGAAGCCACAGGCGAATATTTTGAGCGTGGCCTCAGTCAACATCCCAATGTTGATGATGCAGTCCATTTGGTGACCCAGAAAGATCTCCTCCGCATATATGGCGGGACAGAGGAAGATCAGGTCGAAATTGGAACGCTTTCAAGCGCCGAGAATATCATTGTGCGGCTGTCACTCGACGCGCTTGTAACTCGCCACAGCGCCATCGTCGGTTCGACGGGCTCAGGTAAGTCAACAACCGTTGCGAGTATACTGCGTTCCATAGTTCGCTCGTCGGATAGTGTAGCCACTAGCGGCGCCCGGATACTTCTATTGGATGTGCACGGGGAGTATTCCGCTGCACTCGGAGATCTCGCCAAAACGTTCAGTGCTACGCCGTCCCCCGGTGAGGAGCCTCTGTTTGTGCCCTATTGGGCGCTGGAAGCTGAAGAACTGCTCGACTTCATCGCTGGCAGCCTCAGCGACAATCATCTGATGGCGTTTACCGACAAGATTCAGGAGTTGAAACAAAACCGGCTGGGCGCTGGCGCACTGCCCGGGCTCGACCCTCAATCCCTCACGGTTGACAGTCCGGTGCCGTTCTCGCTGAAGCAGCTCTGGTATGACCTGATTGACTTTGAAACAGCCACATTCACCGGGCCGCAGCGCGACCAGCCTGCACTCGAAGCAGCGGGCAACCCGGAAACTTTAACCGCTCCTCGATACACGCCGCACGCTATGGGAGCTGCTGGGCCGTTCCTCAATCAGGCCGCTAAGGGCATCCGCCGCCCGCTTAACCTGCTGCGCTCTCGTCTTCTGGACCGGCGGTACGACTTTGTCCTCCATCCCGGCCCTTGGGAGCCCGACCTCGCCGGGCAAACGGCACAGGATCTTGATACGCTGCTCGCCGGCTGGCTTGGTCACGACCGCCCAATCACAATCCTTGATCTCTCCGGGGTACCCAGCAGCGTCTTGGTCCGGCTGATTGGTTCCATACTCCGCGTTGTCTACGAGGCGCTCTATTGGAGCCGGGAAAAGACAGAAGGTGGCGTGCTCCGGCCCCTGCTGATCGTGATGGAGGAAGCCCATCGGTACGTGGGCCCAGATAGCGGCAATGTCGCTGCGGATGTCGTGAAGCGCATCGCAAAAGAGGGTCGCAAGTACGGAGTTGGAGCCATGCTCGTCTCGCAGCGCCCTTCCGAAATCGATGAGACTATCCTCTCCCAGTGCGGAACGCTCATAGCACTGCGCCTCTCCAACCCAGCCGATCGCGGCCGCGTGAAGGGTGCTCTTCCTGACAATTTATCAGGCCTCATGGACCTACTGCCAGTCTTGCGGACGGGGGAGACCATCATCTCTGGTGAAGCCGCACGACTGCCCGTGCGTTGCCGTGTATCGCTTCCCCCGGCAGATCGCTTGCCGCGCAGTTCTGACCCCGAAGTAAGCGCAGCTTGGCGGACCCGACGCGTGGCGGAAGGCTATGATCGCATGGTGGCGTCGTGGCGGGCGCAACGAACAACCGCTGTCGTACGGAACATTGCAATAGATCGAACTCCCATCAACGAAGATGAGCAATAGGAAGACACATGCTTAGAGACCCTGTTTCCTCCAGCAACATCGCGTCCATCGGCTACGATCCCGGTAGTGAAACGCTGGAAATCGAGTTCACGAACGGCTCGATATACCAGTATTTCAACGTACCTGCCGGATTGCATGAGCAGCTAATGGCAGCTCCGTCAAAAGGTAACCGTCCGGTCTAACCGCTCTGCCGCGGTGTGAGAGTGCGGGATAGTGTCCACCATTGATAGTGGACACTGTGGTGATGACGTGGCGCGTCGGACGAAGCGGCTTTGGACGGATGAGGAGAAGCGGTCGATCTGCTTCCAGACGGCGGCGCCGGGGGTATCGGTCGCCCAGGTGGCGCGGCGCTACGCGGTGAATGCGAACTTGATCTTCAAGTGGCTGCGCGATCGCCGTTACGCGCCGGACCCCGCCTCGGCTCTTCCCCCGTCAGAGGAGGCGCGCTTTCTGCCTGTGGAGATTGTCGCGGAGACCAGGTCTGCCCGGGCAACACCTGCCGCCGACAACCACATCGAGATCGAATTGGCGGGCGGGCACCGGATGCGCATCAGCGGGAGCTATGATCCCGAGGCTCTGGCGCGGCTGATCCGGGGCGTGACGGCGTGATCCCGGTTCCGGCGAACACGCGGGTCTGGCTGGCGGCGGGCGCCACCGACATGCGCAAGGGGTTCACGGCACTGGCGGCGCAGGCCGAGGCGGTGCTGAAGCAGGACCCGTTCGCCGGGCATCTGTTCGTCTTCCGTGGCCGTCGGGGCGATCTGGTGAAGGTGATCTGGTGGGATGGCCAAGGCGCGTGCATGTTCATGAAGCGGCTGGAGAAGGGTCGGTTCGTCTGGCCCTCGGCCAAGGAGGGCAAGGTGGCTTTGTCGCCTGCGCAACTGTCGATGCTGCTGGAAGGCATCGACTGGCGGGCACCGGAACGGACGTGGCGGCCTCTGGCGGCGGGATAGTCCACGGCGCCTGCAATCAGTGATTCCCACAAGTAATACAGTGGGATAAACTTTCCGCATGCTCACCCAGGCCCTGACATTGCCGGAAGACCCCGAGGAGCTGCGCAGCTTCACCGCGCGGCTTCTGGCCGAGGTGAAGGCCCAGGCGATCCTGATCGAGAAGCTCCGGCATCAGCTGGCCGGGCACCGGGCGCACCGGTTTGGTGCGTCGTCCGAGACGGCGGAACAGTTGCAGCTGGCCCTTGAGACCAGCGAGATCGCCGCCGCCGCGATGACCGCGCGGATGAAGCTGCCGGACATCGAGGAGAAGGACAAACCCAAGCGTCGTCCGATCCCGGACCACATCCCGCGAATGGAGGTGGAGCTGACACCGAGCACAGATGCCTGTGCCGATTGCGGCGGGCGCCTGCGCCGGATCGGGGAAGATGTGACGGAAGAGCTGGAATACGTTCCCGGGCGGTTCATCGTGAACCGGCTTGTCCGCCCTCGGCTGACCTGCTCGTGCTGTGAACGCTTCGTGCAGTCCCCACTGCCCTCGCGCCCGATCGAGCGCGGTCGCCCGGGGCCGGGCCTCCTCGCCCATGTCTTGGTGAGCAAGTATGCCGACCACCTTCCGCTCTACCGCCAGAGCCAGATCTTCGAGCGCGAAGGTCTCGACCTGGACCGGTCCACCCTGGCCGACTGGGTGGGCAAGAGCACGGCCCTGTTGGAGCCGCTGGCCGACGCCATCGGGCGCCATGTCTTCTCAGCCGAGGCGATCTTCGCCGACGACACGCCGATCAGCATGCTGGCGCCCGGCACCGGCAAGACCCAGACCGCCCGGCTCTGGACCTATGCGCGCGACGAACGCCCTTGGGGCGGGCAGGCCCCACCGGCGGCATGGTATCGCTTCTCCGGTGACCGCAAGGGCCAGCATCCCAAGGACCACCTCGCCCGCTTCCGCGGCTGGATGCACGCCGACGGTTATGCCGGGTTCGAGGATCTCTACCGCTCCGGCACCATCCGCGAGGTCGCCTGCATGGCCCATGTCCGGCGAAAGTTCGTCGATATCCATCGGTCGCAGGGCTCCCCGATCGCCGGAGAGGCCATCGGCCGGATCGCACAGCTCTACGCCGTCGAGAAAGAAGCCCGAGGGTCGCCGCCAGACCGCCGCACGGAACTCCGCAAAGCTCACGCCGCCCCGGTCTTCGACGATCTGCAGCGATGGCTGGCCATGAGACTGACGGAAATCTCGGGCAAATCCCCGCTCGCGGCCGCCATCCGCTATGCCCTGACCCGAATGGACCGCCTGCGCCCCTACCTCGACCACGGCATCCTGGAGTTGGACAACAACACCGCCGAACGCGGCATGCGCGCCATCGCCCTCGGGCGGAAGAACTACCTCTTCGTCGGCTCCGAGGCGGGCGGCAACGCCGCTGCCATCGCCTACACCCTGATCGAAACGGCCAAGCTCAACGCCGTCGATCCCCACGCCTGGCTCGCTGACACTCTCGCCCGCATTCCCGACTACAAGATCACCAAGGTCGATGACCTGATGCCGTGGCGCTGGAACGGATAGCGGTCACGCCGGACGGTTACGTCAAAAGGGCAATTCCTCAACACCTATATCAGGAACGCTTATCCGTATTCCCGCGTTGGATAGGCCCCGCACCGGTGCTGCCCAATGGCTCGCTTACGATGGAAACGGCTTGCCCCTGACGGCAAGCCAACAGCTTGGTATCAAGCTGGCGTCCGACGGGCTTTTTAAGTTCCATAGCATGTCATTCGTAGATTAAGCAGCCGACGCCATTGTGACGGTTACGACAAGCACGCTGTAAATTTGAAATTAGTTTAGGGGAGCGAGGCTCGACCCATCAAGCCAACCTCAAAAAGAGGGTGGCGCACCCGACACGATTCGAACGTGTGGCCTCCACCTTCGGAGGGTGGCGCTCTATCCAGCTGAGCTACGGGTGCATCGTCGTTTTGATAGTGTGCGAGATCAACCAAGGTCAATCCCGAAACCAGTTACTCGAATCAACGTCATTCATGCGGTTCCGAGGGCCGCCAACTTCCGTCGTTCGTACTCTACAACCTCCTTAAAGTTTGCTTCCGTGGCGCTTCCGCGACCAAGAGAGCGATTTTCACAGTTCTATCGACTTCCACCAAACCCTTGGTTTCTATCGATATTTTCTACACCCACAACAAAGCCACTTGACTTGCCTCTGCCTTCGGAG
>NZ_JFGS01000038.1 GCF_000740775.1 Haematobacter missouriensis
CCTGGCCGGATAACCTCGGAATCTGCAAGTTGAAGGTCAGGCCGGAGAGATTGTCCCGGAGACCAGAAACCTGAACACCCTGCACCGCGGCGCTGTATGCCGGAAGCCAGATCGACCCTTCCGTCTCTTCCGCCCGCCGCTGATCGAGAAGCTGGAAGGCTACCCCGCCAAGCCCGCTCATCCAGAGCCAGCTGCTCGTGCTGGCCAAGGCTAGCACCGCGGTGACAGCAGCAGCGCGCAGCGCTCGCTTCGCCGGTCGCGCCCTGGCGGCCCGCCCAGGAAGATATGAATAGTCGGTCATGCTCTGTCCCCATGCGCCGGATCTTTGTCCGGTCTGCTGCCGCGGCCTCGTAGCAGACAGGTGCGGGCCTGTCGCGGGCAATCACCTTGCATCCGAAGCATTACCTCCTACACACGACAGCGATATGTCGTCGGGGGCGCTGGATCGTGACAAATGCGACTGGCCTTGACGCGGGCGACGCGGGTAGGGTCCCCGAGGCTGATGAACCGGGGGACGATGATGGACATGATGGCACGGCTGGTCACCGCAATCGGCGGCGCAATGGTCTGGGCGCGGCGCCGCGACACACCCGAAACGCAGGCGACGGGCGTCGCCCCTCGCATCCCCGCCGCCCGGAAACAGGGATTGATGACCTTGAAGATGCCCACGGCGAGGGGATGGGAACCGGGCAGGACGCCGACGCCCGCCGCAGGGCTTGTGGTCAATGCCTTCGCCACCGGTCTGGCCCATCCTCGGTGGATTGAGGTGATGCCCAATGGCGATGTGCTGGTAGCCGAAGCGTTACAGGAGCAGCGCCCCCCGCAGGGCTTCATGGACCGCGCGACGCAGGCCACAATGCGCCGTGCAGGCGCAGCGGGAAGGAGCGCGAACCGGATCAGCCTTTGGCGGGATGAGGATGGCGATGGCGTGGCGGAAGTGAATGAGGTCTTTGTCGAAGGACAGCGACAGCCCTTTGGCATGGCGGCGACAGAAGACACCTTCTACGTCGGGAACACAGATGGGATCGTTGCCTTTCCCTATCGGCGAGGACAGCGGCGTCTGGAAGGCCCCGGACGGCGCATTGCGGAGTTCAAGCCGGGCGGTCACTGGACGCGGAGCCTCATGCTCTCTGCGGATGGCAAGCGGCTCTACTGCGGTGTGGGCTCTCTCTCCAACATCGGCGACGATGGAATGGAGGTGGAGGAGGGCCGCGCGGCGATCTGGGAGGTCGATCTTGCCAGCGGCCGTGCGCGGGTCTTCGCCTCCGGTCTCCGTAACCCCGTGGGGATGGCGTGGGAACCGGAGACGGGCGCGCTGTGGACTGTCGTGAATGAGCGGGACGGCTTGGGGGATGAGACGCCGCCCGATTACCTTACCTCCGTTCGGGAAGGAGGTTTCTATGGTTGGCCCTACTGCTACTGGGGCCAGATTGTGGACGATCGTGTGCCGCAGGACGCGACAGCCGTCGCCCGTGCCATCCGGCCGGATTACGCGCTTGGCGGCCATACGGCCTCGCTCGGGCTGTGCTGGGTGCCGAAGGGGACGCTGCCGGGATTTCCCGCTGGAATGGCCATTGGCCAGCATGGCTCATGGAACCGTGCGAAATTAAGTGGTTACAAGCTGATATTCGTGCCATTTGAGAACGGAAAACCCAGCGGCGAACCGCGCGATCTGCTGACGGGATTTCTGTCGCAGGACGAAAAGTTCTCCTTTGGACGTCCCGTCGGCGTCGCTGTCGGACCCGATGGCCGGTCCCTGCTGCTCGCTGATGACGTGGGCGATGTCATCTGGCGGGTCGCCGGGGCCTGACAGCACTCCGAGAGAACAAGGGGGGCCCGAAGGCCCTCCCGTCAATCAACCGTTCCGCTGCTTGCCCTTTGGCGCGCCATAGCCGGGCTTGGCGCGTTTCGGAGCGTATTTCGCTTCACCGCGCGGACGCTCCCGATCACCGGGTGCTGCGCTGCGGGGCTTGCGTGCCTCGCCGTCGCTAAGGGGTTTGTCACTGTAGGATTGGCCCCCGAAAGATTTTCCGCCGTAGGGTTTCTCCGACCGGTCCTTATCGCCGAAACGGGGCTTGGCGAAGCTGCGGGGCCCACGGTCGTCACCGGCAGGTTTCTTGCTGAACTTTCGCTCGCCGGTACCTTCTTCGCTGAAGCTACGGTCGCGCGGGAAGGCTTTTTTGCCGTAGGATTTGTCGTTTTCGCCCCGCGGGCGCTCGTCGTTATACGGACGGTCCTTGGTGTAGGGTTTGCCGAAAGGCTTGTCACCCTGACGACCAGGCTTGCCTGCGAAGGTCCGCGGACGCGGCGCGGGCATATCCGGCACACCATCCGTCGCTTCCAGGAGAATGCCGTCGGCGATCTCGCGATCAGGGCCGAGGGTGGCAAGGAAGTGTTCCACGGCCTCCAGAGCGATCTCCACAAAGGTTTCTTCGTCACCGATGCGGATGGCGCCGATCTCCTTGCGGGTCACGCCCCCTGCATCACAGATTTTCGGCATCAGCCATTTCGGATTGGCGTTGCGGTCCCTTCCGATTGACAGGCGGAACCAGCGGCTTGGGCCGAAGCTCTGGCCTTGCGGGTTGCGCGGCATCACGGAGAGCAGCTCTTCGGGTGCGGAGCGCTGCCCCTGCCACAGACGAAGCACGGCCAGCGCCAATGCTGCCGGCTCCCGCTCGGCGAGAAGCTGGTCGAGGGCGCGCGCTTCGGCCTCCGTAGCCTCTTCAGCCCAAACCGGATCGGCAAGAAGCCGCGATTCATCACGTTCGCGCACCGCATCCGCGGAAGGTGCGGCTTCCCATTCGGCCCGAAGCTTCGCTGCGGCAAGCAGCCGCTCCGCCTTGCGGCGCGCGCGCGGCGGAACGATCAGCGCGGAGAAACCCTTGCGCCCAGCCCGGCCGGTGCGGCCGGAGCGGTGAAGCAGGGTTTCCTCGTTCATCGGAAGCTCCGCATGAATGACGAGGTCGAGGTTCGGAAGGTCGATTCCGCGGGCTGCCACATCGGTCGCCACGCAGACACGTGCACGACCATCGCGCATCGCCTGCAACGCATGGCTCCGCTCTCCCTGCGACAACTCTCCGGAGAGGGCGACGACGGCGAAGCCACGGTTCGACAACCGCGTGACCAATCGCGAGACGGCAGCCCGGGTATTGGCGAAAATGATGGTGTTCGGCGCTTCATGGAAGCGGAGCAGGTTGGTGATCGCGTTCTCTTCGTCATGCTCGGCGACGAGCACGGCGCGATAGTCGATGTCGCTGTGCTGACCACCGGTCGTCTGCACGGAGATCCGTTGCGCATCACGCTGGTATTCGGAGGCGAGCGTCGCGATGGCGCGGGGAACGGTCGCGGAGAAGAGCAGCGTCTGACGGTCTTCGGGCGCCGCTTCGAGGATGGTTTCCAGATCCTCACGAAAGCCCAGGTCGAGCATTTCGTCGGCTTCGTCCAGCACCACGGCCCGCACGGCGGAGAGATCGACCGATCCACGGCGCAGGTGGTCGCACAGCCGACCCGGCGTGGCGACAAGGATATGCACCCCGCGTTCCAGCGCGCGGCGCTCGCCGCGCATGTCCATCCCGCCTACGCAGGAGGCCAGCACGGCGCCCGCGCCGGCGTAAAGCCATTCAAGTTCCCGCTTCACCTGAAGCGCGAGCTCCCGCGTCGGCGCGATGACAAGGGCGAGCGGCGCTTCGGCGATGCCGAAACGTTCATCCTCGCCCAGAACGGTCGGCGCGATGGCAAGGCCGAAGCCCACCGTCTTGCCCGAACCGGTCTGCGCAGAGACAAGCAGGTCAAGCCCCCGGAGCGACGGCTCGGTGACGGCCTCCTGCACCGGAGTAAGTGTGGAGTATCCGCGCGCGTCGAGCGCGGCCAGAAGAGACTGTTTCACGCGAGAGTGTCCGAGTTCCAGAGAAGCGGAGGGGGCTCCGGCTGCAGGCCATGTCGGCCCGCCGCCTCCCGAGCCCCGGCAAAGCGAAGTTGGTCTAATACAGAATATCTCATGAATGGTAAAGTAAAATCGTGCCGGTTGCGTCAAAACGCCTAGTCGGATCACCCGCAGGTTGCGGCAAGGAGCAAAAATCCGCAGTTGGCGTGCAAGGACCCCCGTCGCTTAGAGCCTTTTGCAGAGTCTCTCAAGGCCCGGACTGCCGGAGGTTCCGCGGTTGGCAAACCTGTGCTGCCCGCGCAAAGCCCGCAGGGAGATGGGAATACGCCCTATTTCGTCGCGTCACCTTCGTGTAGTCTCGGACGTCAGAGGGACGCTGTCGCTTGACGGAGCCGGCTTCTGAGCACAGAAAACGCGCTCATGACGGTTTTCTGGAACCGATTTCCAAACAGGGAGAGAAACATGTCCACGCGTGATCTTCTGGCGGCCTCGGCGCTTGCGCTCGTGTTGGGGGCAGGGGCTGCCTCGGCGCAGATGGTGCTGAACCGCGGCAATGACACCGATCCGTCATCGCTCGACCCGCACCAGACCTCCACGGTCGCGGAGAGCAACGTGCTTCTTGACCTGTTCGAGGGGCTTCTCGCATTCAATACCGCAGGCGAGGCGGTCCCGGGCATGGCGGAGCGTTGGGAGATCTCCGACGACGGGCTGACCTACACATTCCATCTACGCGACTCGAACTGGTCGAACGGCGATCCTGTCACGGCGGACGACTTCTCCTTCGCCTATCACCGGATCATGGATCCTCAGACTGCGGCGGGCTACGCTTCCATCCTGTTCCCGATCAAGAATGCCGAAATGGTGGCGGGCGGGAAGATGCCGCTCGATCAACTTGGCGTGAAGGTCATCGATCCCAAGACGCTGGAGATCACGCTGGAGGCTCCGACGCCGTATTTTCTTGAGCTTCTGACCCATCAGACTGCGCTGCCGCTGCACCGCAAATCGGTGGAGGAGCTCGGCAACCAGTTCACTCGCCCTGGCAATCTGGTGAGTAACGGCGCGTTCAAACTGGCCAGCTTCACCCCGAATGCGCAACTCGTGATGGAGAAAAATCCCGGCTATTACGACGCGGGCAATGTCAAGATCGATCGGATCAATTACATTCCGTTCGAGGACCGCTCTTCCTGCATCCGCCGCTTCGAGGCAGGAGAAGTGCAGATCTGCTCCGACGTGCCTGCGGAACAGATGGATTATGTGCAGAAGAGCCTGACCCAGGAGCTGCGCATCGCACCCTATCTCGGGGTCTATTATCTGCCGGTGAAGGGTGCTGAGGGCAGCCCGCTGAAAGATGCGCGGGTCCGCAAGGCGATTTCCATGGCCATCGACCGCGATTTCCTCGCCAACGAGGTCTGGGCCAAGACGATGCTGCCGAGCTACGCCTTTGTTCCCCCGGGGATCGCCAACTATGTCGATGGCGGTGTCAAAGTGGAATACGCGAGCGAAGACCTGTTCGACCGCGAGGATGAAGCAAAGAAACTGCTGGAAGAGGCAGGCGTGACGCCGGGCAGCCTGACGGTGGAACTTCGCTACAACACGTCCGAGAACAACAAGAACACGATGGCGGCAATCGCCGACATGCTGAAGAACATCGACGTCAATGCGCGGCTGAACGAGGTCGAGGGGACGACCTACTTCAACTACATGCGGGAGGATGGGCCTTTCGATATCTCCCGCGCGGGCTGGATCGGGGACTACAACGATCCGCAGAACTTCCTCATGATCAACATGGGGAATACGCCGTTCAACTCCTCGCGCTGGAAAAGCCCGGAATATGATGCGCTGATGAACAAGGCGGCGGAGACGCTCGACCTTGGAGAGCGGGCCAAGGTTCTTGCCGAGGCGGAGACGCTTTTGCTCGATCAGCTTCCGGTCATACCGATCCTCTCCTACTCCTCCCGAGCGCTGGTTTCGACCAAGGTCGGCGGGTATGAGGACAACTTGATGGACAAGCATCCGACGCGCTGGATGTCGGTGAACTGATCTAGATGGGGCGGTCTCCGCCCCGTTCCGCCATCGCTGTCCGTCTGCGATGCCGAGGTAGATTGACGCTGCTTCCGGCATGTGACATCGGCAGCCCCCAGACAGGCTGCCGTTTTCCGGGTCGGCCCCGGTCGTGGCGATTCTGCGGACGGCACGCCGTCCTCTCTCTTTCGCGTCAGTCACGGGCCGCAACGGCTCGGGCTGATTTCTGCTTCAGGGCGGCCCTAAGGGGTCCGTCCCGCTCTCTCGGGAAACCAACCCATGCTCGGATATACCCTGCGCCGGGTCGTGAGTGCGGTGCCGACGATATTCATCATCGTCACGCTCACCTTCTTCGCGATCCGTATCGCTCCGGGGGGACCGTTCGATCTGGAACGTCCGCTCGATCCGCTGATCCTCGCAAACCTTCAGCGCGCCTACAACCTCGATGCGCCACTCTGGCAGCAATATGTGAATTATCTCGGCAATCTGTTGCAAGGCGATCTCGGACCGAGCTTCACACGCCGTGATTTCACGGTGAACGATCTGTTTGCGCAAGGGTTGCCCGTTTCCATTCTGCTGGGATCGCTGGCGCTCAGCACGGCGGCGGTGCTTGGAACGTTTCTGGGTGCGATCGCGGCCCTCCGTCAGAATTCTTGGCTCGACAATTGCATCGTGGCGGTGGCAACGCTCGGAATCACGACACCGACCTTTGTTGTGGCGCCGTTGCTCAGCCTGCTTTTCGGCGTGATCCTGGGTATTCTGCCCGCCGGCGGCTGGAGCGGTGCCAACCCGGCGTACTGGGTGCTGCCGGTCGCCACGCTCGCGCTGCCACAAGTTGCGGTGATTGCACGACTGGTGCGGGGGGCGACGGTCGAGGCCCTCCGTGCAAACCACGTTCGGACGGCGCGCGCCTATGGCCTGCCGACCAGGATCGTCGTGGGGGTTCACGCCCTTCGCGCCGCCATGTTGCCCACGGTGAGCTACCTTGGCCCGGCGGCCGCGAGCCTGCTGACCGGATCCGTGGTTGTGGAGACGATCTTCGGCCTGCCGGGCATCGGGCGCTACTTCGTTCAGGGTGCGCTCGGGCGGGACTACACGCTGGTCATGGGGACGGTGGTGGTCATCGCGGTCTTCGTGGTGATTTTCAACCTGCTCGTCGATCTCGCCTATGCCTGGCTCGACCCGAGGGTGCGCTATGACTGACACAGACATGAACGTGGCACCGGCAACGACGAGCCGGTCGCTCTGGCAGGACGCCTGGTTGCGGCTTCGCAAGAACCGGACGGCCGTGGCGAGCCTCTTCGTGCTTATCTTCCTTGCCCTCGCAGGGATTTTCGGGCCGATGCTCTCACCGCATTCCTACACGCAGATCTATCAGAATTATGTGCGGGTACCGCCGAGCCTTGAGGCCTATCCTCGCGCCGATGCGATCCTGCCCGCCTTCGAGGGGTTGATGAGCCGCGCGCGGATCGCGGGTACACCGGAGCTTTCCGGTGGCACGGTTTCGGTGGAACTGACGGCGGCCACGCCGATCGATGAGCGTGTGCTGCGCTATTTCCAGCGCTCGGACCTGTTCACCAATCCTGAACTCACACTGTCGGAAGACGGGTTGAGCGGCACACTCTCCGCCCATGTCGAGCGGAGCTACTTCCTGCTGGGTACCGACAACCTCGGGCGCGACATGCTCTCCCGCATCCTTATCGGGGTCAGGATTTCGCTCGCAATCGGGCTGCTCGCCTCCGGCATGGCGCTTGTCGTGGGCGTGACCTACGGCTCCATTTCAGGCTATCTGGGTGGTCGGGTGGACAACGTGATGATGCGGATCGTGGACATCCTCTATTCGCTGCCATTCATCTTCTTTGTCATCCTTTTGCTGGTGTTCTTCGGACGGAGCCTCATCATCATATTCATCGCCATCGGTGCTACGGAATGGCTGGATATGGCGCGGATCGTGCGGGGTCAGACGCTGAGCCTCAAGCGTCGGGAATTCGTGCAGGCGGCGGAGGCGATGGGCGCCACCAAGGCAGGGATCCTCAAGCGGCACATCATCCCGAACGCGCTTGGGCCGGTCATCGTTTTTGTGACGCTGCTCGTTCCGAAGGCCATTCTGGCAGAGAGCCTGCTCTCCTTCCTTGGCCTCGGGGTGCAGGATCCGATGACTTCGCTGGGGCTGCTGATCTCCGAGGGCGCTGCCAACATGCGTGGTGCGCCGTGGCAACTTTTCGGCCCGGCACTCACACTTACCGCCATCCTGTTCGCGCTGAACTTCCTCGGCGACGGGCTGCGCGACAGCCTCGATCCGAAGGAGCGTTGAAATGTCCGAAACCATCCTTTCGGTCCGTGATCTCCGCGTGACCTTCCAGACCAACGATGGTCCCGTACCTGCGGTCAAGGGCGTGAGCTTTGATCTGAAATCGGGCGAGACACTGGCCATCGTGGGGGAGTCCGGTTCAGGCAAGAGCCAGACCACGATGGCGCTCATGGGTCTGCTCGCGGCGAACGGGGCGGCGAGCGGCAGCGTCCGCTATCGCGGGCGGGAGATCCTGAACCTGCCCGACCGGGAGTTGAACCGGATCCGCGGCGCCAAGATCACCATGATCTTCCAGGAGCCGATGACTTCGCTCGACCCTCTCTACAGGATCGGAGATCAGCTCGCGGAGCCGCTGAAATACCATGGTGGCCTGTCTCGCCGCGAAGCGCGGCCGCGGATTCTCGAGCTGCTTCGGCTTGTCGGCATTCCCGAGCCGGAGCGGCGGATCGACAGCTATCCGCATGAGCTTTCGGGCGGCCAGAGGCAGCGCGTTATGATCGCGATGGCGCTGGCCAACGATCCCGACATCCTCATCGCGGACGAACCTACCACGGCGCTCGACGTGACCATTCAGGCACAGATCCTGGAATTGCTGGCGGATCTGCAGCGGCGTCTGGGCATGGCGATCATCTTCATCACCCACGATCTGGGGATCGTTCGCCGCTTTGCAGACCACGTGGCGGTAATGCGGCAGGGAGAGATGGTGGAGGATGGCCCGGCCGAGGCGGTTTTCACCGCCCCCCGCCATCCTTACACGCGGATGCTGCTGGATGCGGAACCCGATGCGCAGAAGCTGCCGCCCGCCCCCTCCGCCCCGGTACTGTTGAGCGGCGAGGATGTACGGGTGACTTTCTCCAGCGGCGGCGGTCTGCTGGCGAAACCGCATCTTGTGCGGGCTGTTCGGGGCATCTCCGTCGCGCTGCGAGAGGGACAGACCATCGGGGTGGTGGGAGAGTCCGGCTCCGGCAAGTCCACGCTGGGCCGTGCGCTCTTACGGCTGGTGGAGAGCGAGGGGCGGGTTGCATGGCTGGGCAAGGAACTCCCCCGCACGGTGGAGGAGATGCGGCCCTATCGGCGGGAACTGCAACTGGTGTTTCAGGATCCGTTCGGCTCCCTTTCGCCCCGCATGACCGTCGGCCAGATCGTCACCGAGGGCCTGCTGATCCATGAACCCCAACTCTCCGCCGCAGACCGCAGGCGTCGTGCGGGCGAGGCACTGACGGAGGTCGGTCTCGATCCGGCCATGCGAAACCGCTATCCCCACGAATTCTCCGGCGGGCAGCGGCAGCGGATCGCCATTGCCCGGACCATGATCCTGCGCCCGCGCGTCATTGTTCTCGACGAGCCGACGAGCGCGCTTGACAGATCTGTCCAGAAGCAGATCGTCACGCTGCTGCTTGACCTGCAGCAGAAGCACGACCTGTCGTATTTCTTTATCAGCCATGATCTTGCCGTGGTGCGGGCGGTGGCGGATTACATCCTCGTCATGAAGAACGGCGAGGTGGTTGAGGAAGGTTCGACCGAGGCGGTTTTCGATGCACCGCAGCAGGACTATACGCGAAATCTGATGGAGGCGGCGCTTTCCACCAAGCGCTTCCGGGAGGAGGCGGAAACGGCCTGAACCACAACGGTCTGACGCACGTCAGCCGCAGTCGGTGGCAGCCCACAGGCGAAGCGGCGGCCCCGCCTGGAGCCCCAGTTCGCGGCACTCCCCCAGCGCGCAGAGCATCCAGCCGCCGGGTGTCTCGCCGGAGGCGGCGAGCACCACCTCCCTTTGGGCCGGTACATGGGGGGTGTAGCGCCAGCCCTGCGCGGTGCGCACCGCATCGTCCGGGACCTCCATGCCTGCTCCCGGGCCCTGCACCTCCGCCTCGACAGGGCGGAGGGTGGTTTCCGTGACGTCCCACCGCTCTGTCCAGAGGGTGCGGGCAACGGAGTGCGTCCAGCTCAGTGTGAAGTGGTCCGTGGCAAGGGCAAGTACGGCTCCGGCCACGGCCACGCAAAGCATCAGGCGACGGCCCGATCGCCCGACCGTGCGACGCGAAGGCGCTGCACGATCACCACCGCCGCAGCGATGACGAGACCGGCCACATCCGTCTCCACCGTCGGCAACACGAGCAGTACGCCGCCACCGAAGGCAAGCAGGCGCTCCCACCACTGCGCCCGCATGAACAGGAAGCCCACCACCGCGATCCCCCAGAGCGCCACTGCCACCGCCGCTTTGAGGGTGACGAACAGAACCTCCGCCCAGTAACCGAAGGTTTCGGCGAAGAAGGAGCCGGGGTAGGGGTCCTGCAACATGAGCGCGGGCGAATAGACCGCGATGAACGGCATGATGAAGCCGGCGATGGCAAGTTTCGTGGCGTCGATTGAGATCTTCAGCCCCGAGGTCTTGGCCATAGGTGCCGCTGCAAAGCACGCCAGCGCGACGGGAGGCGTCAGGTCGGCCATGATGCCGAAGTAGAACACGAACATGTGGCCGACAATCAGCGGAACGCCAAGCTGCTCAAGCGCGGGACCGGCAAGGGACGAAGTGATGATGTAGTTCGGGATCGTCGGTATCCCCATGCCAAGGATCAGGCAGGTGATCATCACGAGCACGAGCGACAGGAACAGGTTGTGCTCCCCGATTTTCAGCACGGCGCCGATGAAGGTGGAGGCGATGCCAGTCAGCGTCAGTGTGCCGATGACGATGCCGACGATTGCGCAGGCTGCTGCCACCGGCAGTGCGTTCCGTGCGCCAAGGGCCAGCGAATCCCTGATGATGAGCAATGCCCCGCGCGCGCCCTTCAGCATGAAACAAGCGATGAGCAGCGCCCCGATCACCAGCATGAGCAGGTTGACGCCGTACTTCAGGAAGGCCGCGGAAGCGAGGCCGACCGCAATCCAGAACGCCACCCGGAAGGCGAAGGGCCCGATGGTCGCCGCGATGGCGGTGCCGAGGATCAGCACAACCACCAGTGCCAGCCCCATGGAGCCCGCAAAGATCGGCGTATAGTCGGCGAACAGAAGATAGACGAGCGCACCGAGGGGAATGAACAGGCCCCATTGTTTCTTCACCGCCTCCCACGGGCTCGGAAGCTCCTCCTTGGAGAGGCCCATCAGCTTGTGCTTGCCAGCCTCCAGATACACCGCCCAGAAGCAGGTGCCGAAATACATCGCCGCAGGGATCAACGCGGCGCGAACGATATCCCCGTAGGGAACGTTCAGCGTCTCCGCCATGATGAAGGCCACGGCGCCCATGATCGGCGGCATGATCTGCCCGCCCATGGAGGATGTCGCTTCGACTCCGCCCGCGAAGGAGGATCGGAATCCGAACTTCTTCATCAGCGGAATGGTGAACTGACCCGATGCCACCACATTGGCGACGCCGGAGCCGGAGACGGTGCCCATCAACGCGGAGGAGAGTGTGCAGACCTGCGCCGCGCCGCCCCGCCAATGGCCGACCAGCCCAAGCGCCACGTCGTTGAACAGATCGAGCATTCCCGCCCGTTCAAGGAAGGCCGCGAAGACCACGAAGATGAAGATATAGGCCGAAGAGACATAGATCGGCGAGCCGTAGATGCCTTCGGTACCAAAGGCGAAATGCTCGATCAGGATTTCCCAGTCATAGCCGCGATGGCCGAACACGCCCGGCAGATGCTGTCCGAAAGCGCAATAGCTCAGAAACAGGCAGGCGATGATGAAAAGCGGCCAGCCCATCAGACGCCGTGCGAGCCAGAACACCAGCACCAGAAGGATCACCCCCATCGTCAGGTCCGTGGGCGTAAGGAAGTTTGACCGCATGATGATGTCGCGGTAAAAGACCCAGTTATAGAGGCCGGTGCAGAAACCGATGGCACCGAGCAGCCAGTATGCGCGCCGCGCCATCGGTGTCTTTGTCAGCAGGTTGCCGACGAGTACGAAGCCCAGCAGCAGCAGAAAGCCCACATGCATCGCCCGGACGATCTGGCTGGGCAGCGTGCCATACATCGCCACCCAGATTTGAAAGAGGGAGAATACGAGGGCGATGCCATAGGCGATCTTGCCGGGAATACCCTCCCCGAAACCGGCGGGGAGTCCCTCGATCTGCTCCTCTGCGGTATGTTGGGCGGGCGGTGCTGCGGAAACATCTGTCACGGAGCGCTCCTTCAAATGCAATGGCGGAGGAGATGTGCCCATCCCCTCGCCAGATGGTCATACGCCGGAGGTCAGTTCAGAACGCCGATTTCACGGTAGTATTTCTCGGCACCCGGATGGAGCGGGATCGGAAGATCCTTCACCGCATTCGCCGGATCGAGCGCTGCCGCCGCGGAATGTGCGGCTTTCAGCTTGTCGATGTTCTCAAACATCAGCTTGGTCATCGCATAGACCATTTCGTCCGAAACTTTGTCGGACGTCACGAGAATATTGGTGACAGCGGCTGTCGGCACGTCCGCGTCCTGACCGTCGTAGGTGCCGGCGGGGATGACGGTCGCAATGTAGGGCGGGCCGATCTTTTCGACCACTTCCGCCGGAATAGCGACGATCGTTATGTCGTGGGTGGTGGCGAGATCCTTGATGAAAGCCGCACCCAGCCCCGCAGATTGAAGGGTGGATTGAAGCTGGCGGTTTTTGATGAGCTCGGCGGATTCGGAGAATGGCAGAAACTCCACCCGCCCCATATCGTCATAGGACATGTCCGCGGCCTTGAAGATCTCTCTCGCGTTGAGCTCCGTGCCAGACGCGGGAGCGCCGACCGAAATGGTCTTGCCTTTCAGATCTTCGAGCGAGGAAATTCCCGATGATTTCTCGGCCACGATCTGAATGTAATTATTGTAGATGCCGCCGATCGCGCGCAGGTTCGTCAGCTCCGCCTTGAAGCCTGCATCCTTGTCTCCCTTCCACCCGGCAACCACGGAATCTCCGAGCGCGAAGGCAACTTCACCGCGGCCCGCGGAAAGGAGGTTCAGGTTTTCGACGGAAGCCTTGGTGGCCTGTACCTGCGTGCGCGCGCCGTCGATGCCGGCGGCATAAAGCTCCGACAGAGCAACGCCGAGCGGGTAATAGACCCCCGAAGTGCCCCCTGTAAGCACGTTGATGAACTCAGCCTTGGCAACCGGCGCAGTCAGACCAAGGCTCGCCACGCCAAAAGCGGCGCCCGCGATGAAACGGGACATCATGGACATTCTGGTTCCTCCCCCAAATGTGATCCGCTGAGAGTGGAAGGGAAGGAACCGTGGAAGAAGCGTTTTTTGCAGTCTAGTCTGATAGATTAGAAGTGAATTATATGATATTGATAAGTAAATATATTATTAGTGTTTATTGCTGACTGCTTGTGATTGGAGATTGGCGGATTCTTGCCAGATGCGGGACGGCGGGCAAGAATCCGCCCGGCTCACCGTTCTCGCAAGCCATAGCGGGCGATCTTTTCGTTAAGCGTGCGGCGGGGCAGGCCCAGCCGTTCTGCGGCGCCTGCGGACGAGCCGCCGGACTGCGCGAGAGCCTCTATGATGAGAGAGGCTTCAAATTCCGCGACCTTCTGTGCGAGTGGCAGTCCGGTATCCGCCTCACGCTCCACCATCGCTGCATTCCCGGTTCGGAGCCCGAGCACATGTCGTTCAGCGACAGTCTGAAGTTGTGACAGATTGCCGGGCCAGCTTCGCGCGACCAGCGTTTCCAGATCCACCGGGCCGGGCGTGGGCTCCGGCCTGCGGAACCGGCGGGCGGCCTCCATCAGGTAGTGGGCGTAGAGAAGTGGAATGTCCTCGGTTCGCTCCGCCAGAGAGGGGAGATATACCTCCGCCGTGGTGAGGCGGAAATAGAGATCGCGGCGAAACTGTCCGCGCTCCAGCAACGCAGACAGGTCCACGGAGGTTGCCGCGATGAGACGCACGTCCACGGGCCGGGAAACGTTGTCGCCCATGCGGGTGAAGGTTCGGTCCTGAAGAAACCGCGCGAGCCGAGCCTGCAGCGCGGGTGAAAGCGCCTCCACTTCACTCAGAAAGATCGCACCGCCATTGGCGAATTCAAACCGTCCCTGTCGTGAAGTGGGCGGATTGCCTCCGCGTTCCTGCCCGAACAGTTCCGCCTCCAGTGCCGCTTCGGGTATGGCTGCACAATCCAGCGCGACGAAGGGCCGCCGCGCGCGGGGCGACAGATCATGGACCAGACGCGCAAAATCCTCTCGCCCCGTCCCTGGCTCCCCCTGCAGAAGCACATCCACAGGCACATCGGCCAGTCGCAGGGCCATGTCGCGCAGATGTATCACCTGCGGCGAACGACCGATCAGCCGTTGTTCGACTACCCGGCGATGGCTTTGCGGTGCGCGGAGTTGAATCAGTTCCCGCCGGAGAAAACGCCACTCCACCGCGCGCTGCGTCACGGCCGCGAGGTACTCGGCGCCGCAGGGTTTCTCTATGAAGTCATGCGCTCCGTCCCGCATGGTGGCTACCGCCAACGGGATGTCGGCATGGGCTGACATCAGCACGACAGGCAGATCGGGCTCTCGCGCGCGAAGCGCGGCCAGCAGCGCATCCCCGGTCAAACCGGGCATCCGCAGATCGGTGATGACTGCATCGGTCCGGGCGAGGTCAATCTCCTCCAATGCGCGGAGGGGGTCCGTCCATGTCTTGACGGTGAAACCCGAGGTCTCCAACCAGTCGGCGACGGCGGCGCACAGTTCCGCCTCATCGTCCACGAAGGCCACATGCCCACGCGTCATCCCCCCTCTCCTTCCCCCGGCTCTCCCGGATCGGCGGCTGGCAGGCGGATGGAGACCAGCCCCCCTCTGCCGTCCGGGTCGTTGGCTAGCAAGAGCTCTCCCTGCATCTGCTCCAGAAGGGATTGCACGATGGAAAGGCCGAGGCCAAGCCCCTGTCTGCCTGTCTGCTCCGTATCGCCGGTGACGAATGGCTCGATCAGCCCCTCGGCTCCGGGCGGCAGGCCCGGCCCGGTATCGGCGATCTCGATGAGCACGACCTCGCCATCACAGTTGGTGGAAAGGCTGACCCGCCGCGGGGCGGGGGTGCGGCCGGTTGCATCTATCGCGTTCAGCAATAGGTTGGTCAGCACCTGCTCAAGCCGCGGGCCATCGCCCCGCACCGAGGGCATGAGCCCTTCAGGCAGCGCGAACTGCACTCCAAGCTCCCGCGCGCGGGGTGTCACGATCTCTACGGCGGTGGCCAGCACAGGCGCCAGCGGCACAGTTTCGGGCGTAACTGATACCTGCCGCCGCCCGAAGCTCCGCAAGCGAGAGACAACTCCCTGAAGGCGCCCGACCATCCCCCGCGACCGGCCTAAAGCGGCGGCCAGCCGCTCACTCCGGCCGGCATCCCCATGTGCCTGGGCAGCGGCGAGGTTGTTGTCGAGCGCCGAGAGCGACTGTCCGATCTCATGCACGATCGCCGTGGACATGCGCCCGAGGACCGCGAGCTTGGCAGCGTGGACGAGACGCTCATGGGTCTGCAGCAGCTCTTGCTCCACGCGGCGGCGTTCCTCGACTTCGGCGGCAAGCTCGCGCGTTCGGGCCTGAACACGTTCTTCCAGGTCTGCTGCCTGCCGGAGCCGGATGCGGATGATCTGCCGCCGCTGCCCTAGCGCCACCGTTCCGGCGGAGAGGAGCGCGCCGAGGCTTCCCGTAACCAGCGCAGTCAGCAGGGCGGTGCGCCGCGCCTCCTCCGTCGGCAGCGCAACGAGAAGCGTCCAGTCCGTCCCTCGCACCGGGCCGGTGTAAATGCGCAGGACGCCTGCTTCGGGATGGAAAAGCGAAAGGCCGTCAATGGGCAGCGGCGCGGCCCGTGACAGCAGGGTTGAGGGGTAGCGCCGCTCTGACTGAATCCGCGAGATATTCTCCGGCCCCAGCGGAGAGAGCGGGCGGAACCGCCAGCCGGGTTGGGAGGCCAGAAACACCATGCCGTCCGGATCGGCCACCGCCGTCATCTCTCCTGCCCGCGCCCAGGCGATCTCCAGCGCACCGAGTTCCATCTTGGCCACCGCAACGCCCGTTGTCGCCGCGTCGATCCGGGCGGAGAGAAATGCGCCCGGCCGTCCGGTCGTGACCCCCACAGCATAATACTGAGCGCTGCCGGCCTTCAGAGCATCACGAAAATAGGGACGGAAGCCATAGTCCATGCCCAGAAAGCTGCCCGGCTCGTTCCAATTAGAAGCCGCGAGCGTAATGCCGTCTGAGCCGATCAGGTAAAGTTCATCCGCCCCTGTCACCCCCCGCGCCGTTTTCAGATAGGCGTTTGCGGCGGCGACGGCATGAATGTCTCCGGGTGCAGCCAGAAGCGCGTGAAGCCGGGGGTCCTCTCCCAGAATGCGGGGCAGGTAGCGCAGGCGCTCGATCTCCGCCGTCAGCCCGTCTGCGGTGATGGAATGGCGGTCCGCCAGCGATCTGTCCAGCGCCGCGATACCCCGCCGGTAGCTCTCCCATCCCGCAAGGCCCGTGGCCCCTAGCGTGACGGCGACCGCCAGCAGGAGGCCGAGGGACATTCCCGCGCGCGGCATCGTCAGGGCGAAAGGTGGGGCAGGGATGATGCTCATCGGCCGACCTTAGCGTGGCCGCGGCGTCACGTCATGCGGGCATCGGGATGAAAGCGGCGGCAATCCTCCCTATCTCTGAGCCGAAATAAGGAACACTATCATGAAAAGCATCGGATTTCTGTCTTTCGGCCACTGGTCCCCTGCCAAGGGATCAGGGACGCGCTCCGCAGGCGACGCACTGCTCCAGTCCATCGACCTCGCCGTGGCTGCGGAGGAGCTGGGGGCGGACGGGGCCTATTTCCGCGTTCACCACTTCGCGCGACAGCTCGCCTCTCCCTTCCCGCTGCTGGCCGCCGTCGGCGCGCGGACGAGCCGCATCGACATCGGCACCGCCGTGATCGACATGCGTTATGAAAATCCCCTCTACATGGCGGAGGACGCCGGCGCGGCCGATCTGATTGCGAGGGGAAGGTTGCAGCTCGGGATCAGCCGTGGCTCGCCGGAGCAGGTGATCGACGGGTGGCGCTACTTCGGCTATGAGCCGATGGAGGGCGAGAGCGACGCAGACATGGCCCGCCGCCACACCGAAGTATTGCTGGAGGTGCTGAAGGGAAACGGCTTTGCCAAGCCGAACCCGCGCCCCATGTTCCCCAATCCGCCGGGCCTTTTGCGGGTCGAGCCGCATTCGGAGGGCCTGAGCGACCGCATCTGGTGGGGGGCGGGTTCCAATGCCACAGCCGTCTGGGCGGCGAAGCTGGGGATGAACCTGCAAAGCTCAACCTTGAAGGATGACGAGACCGGAGAGCCCTTCCACGTGCAGCAGGCCGCGCAGATCCGGGCGTTCCGCGAAGCGTGGAAGGAGGCCGGTCACAGCCGGACGCCGCGCGTCTCCGTCAGCCGGAGCATCTTCGCCCTGACGGATGATCGCGACCGGGCCTATTTCGGCCATGGCGATCAGTCCGAAGATCAGGTGGGCTTCATCGACGAGCAGACCCGTGCGATCTTTGGCCGGAGCTATGCGGCGGAGCCCGTGAAACTCGCAAGACAGCTTGCGGAGGATGAGGCGATACAGGAAGCCGATACGCTGCTGCTCACTGTGCCGAACCAGCTCGGCGTGGAGTACAACGTGCATGTGATGGAAGCGATCCTGCAGCACGTGGCACCCGAACTGGGCTGGCGTTGAAGTATTGCCGCGCGCTGGGGCTTGCTCCCGGCGCGCGGGCATCGCAAGATCCGGTCAACAGAGGAGATACCAGATCATGCGTTCCATGACCCCCGCAATTGTCACCGCCTTGACCCTTGTAGCGGCACTTCCCGTGCAGGCGGCAGATCCGGCGGCCTGCCAGACGGTGCGGCTCTCCGATCCGGGCTGGACGGACATTACCTCAACCAATGCCGTGGCGAGCGTACTTCTCGAAGGGTTGGGGTATCAGCCGCGTATCTCCACCCTCTCTGTCCCGGTGGGATATCAGGCGATGAAGAGCGGGGATCTGGACGCCTTCCTCGGCAACTGGATGCCTGCCCAGCAGCACTTCCGCGACGATTTGGAGCAGACGGGGGCGGTCGATGTGCTGACCCGCAATCTCGAAGGGGCGAAGTTCACGCTTGCCGTTACAAAAACCGCCGCCGATGCGGGGGTGAAGGATTTCTCCGATCTCGCTCCGCATGCGCGCGAGTTCGGCAGCATCATCTACGGGATCGAACCCGGGGCGCCGGCAAACCAGAACATCCAGAAGATGCTCGATGCAGACGATTTCGGGTTGGGGAGCTGGCGGCTCATGGAGTCCGGGGAGCAGGCTATGCTGAGCCAGGTGGCGCGGAATGACGGCCAGGGTAAGTTCACCGTCTTCCTCGCCTGGGCGCCGCATCCGATGAACGAGACGCTGGATATCACCTATCTCTCCGGCGGAGATGAGTATTTCGGGCCGAATTATGGCGGGGCGGAGGTATTTACGCTCGCACGGAAGGCATGGGTGGCGGAATGTCCGAATGCGGCCCGATTCCTGACCAATCTCGTGTTCAACGTGAGCATGGAAAATCAGATCATGGGTCGGATCCTCAACGACAATGCCGACCCGAAGGCCGCCGCGACCGACTGGATCAAGGCCAATCCCGACGCGCTCGGCCCATGGCTGGAAGGGGTGACGACGCGCGCCGGGGAGCCGGGGCTCGACGCTGTACGCAAGGCTCTGGCTCTCTGATACACGCTCGCAGATGCAGCCCAATATCCTGATCGTCATGGCGGACCAGTTCGCGGGGACGCTGTTCCCCGATGGGCCGGCCGCCTTTCTGAACGCTCCTAATCTGCGCGCGCTGGCCGACCGGTCCGTCCGCTTCGTGAATACATACACCGCCAGTCCGCTCTGCGCGCCGGCCCGGGCCTCCTTCATGTCCGGGCAGCTTCCCCGAAGGACACGGGTGTATGACAACGCGGCGGAGTTTGCTTCGGATATCCCGACATTTGCCCACCACCTTCGGCGTGCCGGTTATCATACCTGCCTCTCAGGCAAGATGCATTTCGTCGGCCCCGACCAGATGCACGGGTTCGAGGAGCGGCTGACCACGGATATATACCCCGCCGATTTCGGCTGGACGCCGGATTACACCCGGCCGGGAGAACGCATCGACTGGTGGTATCACAACCTCGGTTCCGTCACGGGGGCAGGGGTGGCGGAGATCACCAACCAGATGGAATACGATGACGAGGTGGCGTTTCTCGCGGGGCAGAAGCTCTATGACCTTGCCCGTGGCCATGATGCGAGACCCTGGTGTCTGACGGTGAGTTTCACCCATCCTCATGATCCCTATGTCGCGCGGCGGCAATTCTGGGATCTCTATGAGGGAAGCCCCGCGCTGAAACCCGCGGTGCCTGCCATCCCCTATGCCGATCAGGATCCACACTCTCAGCGGCTGATGAACGCTTGCGACTACGAGCATTTTGACATCACATCCGACGATATCGCCCGTGCTCGACAGGGGTATTTCGCCAACATTTCCTATGTCGATGACAAGGTGGGAGAACTTCTGGACATCCTCGACCGGACGCGGATGGCGGAAAATACGGTCATCCTCTTTCTCTCTGACCATGGCGATATGCTGGGGGAGCGGGGAATGTGGTTCAAGATGAGCTTCTTCGAAGGCTCGGCGCGCGTGCCGCTCATCGTATCCGCACCGGGGTGGGTGCCGGGGCGTGTCGAGACGCCAGTGTCCACGCTTGACGTGCTGCCGACGCTGGCGGGGCTGGCAGGGATCGACCTTGGCAGTATCGCGCCCTGGACGGATGGCGCGGATCTCGAGCCGGTCGCGAAAGGCGGTATCCGGGGGCCAGTGCCGATGGAATATGCGGCCGAAGGCTCGGTCGCGCCGATGGTGGCGCTTCGGGACGGGCGGTGGAAGATCGTGCTCTGCGACGCCGATCCGCCCCAGCTTTTCGACATGAAGAACGACCCCAGCGAACGGACGGACCTTGCCGCCGACCCGGCCCATGCGGAGACGTTGCACCGGCTGACCGTGCTGGCGCAGAGCCGCTGGAACCTTGCCGCCTACGACACCGAAGTACGGGAGAGTCAGGCCCGACGCACGATCGTTTACGAGGCTCTGAGAAACGGCTCCTATTTCCCGTGGGATTTTCAGCCGTTGCAACGCGCCTCCGAACGTTACATGCGCAATCACATGGACCTGAACGTATTGGAGGAGGCGCAGCGTTTCCCAAGGGGAGAATAGCACTCAGCGGGGCCGGCCGATGCGGTCGGCCAGATCCTCGACGCTCTCCGCCACCACATCCCAGTCAGCGCTTGGTGCAAGATCAGTCTCTTGCCCGGGTCCATATTCTAGGGGCCGCGGAATGAAGGCGGTGCGAAGACCGCAGGCCCGTGCAGCCGCAAGATCGTCGTTATGTGCGGCGACGAGGCACACCCGCTCCGGCGGCAGCATAAGGACTTCCGCCGTGCGAAGGTAGGCTTCCGGGCTCGGCTTGTAGGCCTGCGCCGCCTCCGCCCCCAGAACAGCATCCCATGGAAAACCAGCGCGCTTGGCGATATCAATCATGAGGCGGATATTCCCGTTGGAGAGCGGCGCGATGATCGCCCCCCGGCGCAGCCGTGTCAGCCCCGGTACCACGTCCGGCCAAGGATCCAGCCGATGCCACGCGAGGGTCAGCGTGTCCAGTTCCTCCGCGGGCAGGCTCGCGGGATCCAGCCCGAAGTCGGGTAGAATCGCGAGGAGGTTTTCGCGGTGCAGCACGTCAAGCCGGGTGAAGGGGCGGCGCCCTTCTCGCACTTCCGTCATGGCGGGCTGATAGCGGCCGCGCCAGGCATCCGCGAAGGCCTGTGCCTGCGATGGCGCCCTCCCGTGCCGTGAAAGAAATTGTGCCGCATCCCGGGTGATGCCGCCGCGCCAGTCAACCAGTGTACCGAATACGTCGAAAACATAGGCACTTACGTTTTGCATTCGTTTTCACCACTTTGCTCCGCCGGTTGACAAGCATCGACCAACAAGCGCTTCATCCGGCATGATACGCGCATAACAACCCGTCTCCGCCATGACCGCAAGCATTGATCCAGCCCGTCTCAGACCCGTTCCGGCGGTCCTCTCCATTGTATTGCGGGAAGGAAAGGTGTTGCTCGTGCGGCGCGCCAATGCGCCTGATGCGGGCTTTTGGGGCTTTCCGGGCGGCAGGATCGAGGCGGGCGAGACAGTCTTTGCCGCTGCGGAACGTGAACTGATGGAGGAAACGAGTGTCACAGGCGTTGCCTCCGCCACTCTTACCGTGCTTGATGCGCTGGACCGCGGAGAGGATGGGACGCTTCGCTTTCATTATGTCTTGGTGGCCGTGGCCTGCCGGTGGGTGTCCGGTGAACCGGTCGCTGATGACGATGCGCTGGATGCCATGTGGGTTGCAGTCAACGACATTTCCACGCTCGATCAGGTGAGCGACGATGT
Organism: Haematobacter missouriensis; assembly: GCF_000740775.1. Classification (GTDB taxonomy): domain Bacteria; phylum Pseudomonadota; class Alphaproteobacteria; order Rhodobacterales; family Rhodobacteraceae; genus Haematobacter; species Haematobacter missouriensis. The sequence continues at coordinate 21,603 of NZ_JFGS01000038.1, forward strand.
GGAGCGCCTGGCCCGGAAGGCAGCAGGAGATGCTTGCCAATCGTAGTGACCGCGGCATCATCGGGGAAATGTGATTGCAAGTGGACGTCATGACAATTCCCCGCCATCCTAGGTTTATCGCGTTTTTCTCGGTACTCGCCCTCGGCTGGGGTGGGCTGGCCTTCTTCATTGACTGGCCCGAAGCGGTTATCCTCGGATTCGATCTGTCGGCGGTAATATTCATTGCGAGCTGCCTCCCGCTCTGGCTGGAGGAAGACGAGAAGGCTTTTCGCGCCCGCAAGATCCGTGATGACGGCGGCCGGTTGTTCCTCGCGCTGACCGTGACAGTCGTTCTCCTGATGGTACTTGTGGCGCTGACGCTGCTCGTTGGCGGCAAGAGCGGGATAACGGGGGCGGATCTCGTGCTCGTTACTACGACGCTGGCAATAAGCTGGCTGTTTGGAAGCCTCGTTTATGCCTTCCATTATGCGCATGTATACTATGACGAAGAAACGCGCCCCGCTCTGGATTTTCCGGGTGACGAGGCGCCGCTCTTTGCCGATTTCTGCTATTTTGCGCTGGTGATAGGGATGACCTTTCAGGTGTCGGACGTCCAGATCACCACCCGCCGCTTCCGCCGCCTTGCGACGCTGCATGGAATCTTGGCCTTTTTCTTCAACCTTGGCGTCGTGGCGTTGACGATCAATGTCGTGGCGGGCGTGCTTTAGAAGGCTGCTGAAAAAGGCTTTCTGGCCCGTGTTAGAGTGGAAATCGTTCGCGATGCAGCGAAATCCGGCCAGAAATCCCTTTACGTCCGAACGTTTCCGCACCGATTTTCCGATTTCCGACACATAGGCACGACACTTCTGAACTTTTTCATCAGCCTGTTAAATCATGTCTGGATAGAGGATGCGCAACTCGTCCAGCAGTTCCACGAAGCGGCGCTCTGGCGGGGTGAGCGGGGTGAGAGGGTTGCTGACGAGAAACACATCCGCCCCCAACGGTTGATCCGTGATCCGGAGTGGCCACAGGCGGCCCCTTTCGACCTCCTCCGCCACGCTCATGAGGGGCAGAAGGCCGATACCGAGGCCGAGGGAGATCATCCGGCGCACCTCTTCCAGACTGCGACTGGATCCGCTGATGCGGTTGCCGAGACCAAGGCCCTCCCGCAGCATGATCATCGGCTCCAACCCGAACCCTTCCGTCGCACATTCGAAGGCGATGAAGGGTTCACGTGCCAGTTCACGGACCGTCACTTCCGCCTGGCCGTAGAGCGGATGCTCGGTGCCGCAGAACACCACGAACTCCTCCCGGAACAGCAGTTTGCAGTCCAGCGTGATGATGGGTTTTGTCAGAAGGCAGATGCCCAGACCCGCCTTCTCCTGCGTGATGCGACGAACCGTGTCCTGGCTGTTCTGAACATCCACCATCCAGGTGATCGAGGGATACCGCTGATGATAAAGCCGGATCGTCTCGTCAATCAGGGTCGAGTTTAGAGTGCTGAGCGTCTGAAGACGCAGTTCACCGAATTCTTCCGCGTTGCGGTCTTCCGTCAGATCGGAAATCCGGTCAACACAGCGGAAGATTTCCGCGCATTCCTGATAGACCTTCTCACCACGAAGGGTCAGGCCGAAGCGGCGACTGTCGCGGAATACGAGCTGGCAGCCCAGCTGCTCCTCCAGCCTCTGGAGGGCAACGGTCACGCTCGGCTGGCTGAGAGAAAGCCGTTTCGCCGCGCGGGTGATGCTTTTCTCCTCCGCAATGGCGCAGAAGGTGCGAAGCAGGTTCAGATTCATATCGCCGAGCGGTGTGCGGGCGGGCATGGCGGCTCTGCTTGGGACGGGGAGCCCTGCTCTAGCGCGAACGCTGCCAGAGGTCCACCGTCTCCAATCCGGGGGTTGGCCGGGACGCCGGGCCCTTACGCCGACCGCAGCCCTTTCAGGAAGCTCGCCAGATTGTCACCAAGGCTCGGCTGCATGTAGCCACCCTCCTGCACCGCCAGAGTAGGAAGGCCCAGAGCGACAAAACGCTGCCCGATCTCTGCAAAGCCCGGCGTGGTCACGGCAAGCCCGCGGAAGGGGTCATTCTCATGCGCATCGAGGCCGAGCGCAATGACCAGCGCCGTCGCCCCATAGGCCCGTACCTGGCCAAGCGCGATGTCCAGCGCGGCGAGGTACCCGTCCGTTCCCATACCGCGTGGCAGCGGCAGGTTGACGTTGTAGCCCAGGCCGCGACCGGCTCCGGTCTCCTGCTTTCCGCCGGCATAGTAGGGGTAGAACTGCGCGGGATCGACATGGAGAGAGATCGTCAGAACATCGTCCCGGTCATAGAAGATGCCCTGCGTGCCGTTGCCATGGTGCACATCGATATCGACGATGGCCACGCGATGCCCGCCCGCGCGCAACCGCTCCGCCGCGATCGCCGAGTTGTTGAGGAAGCAGAACCCGCCTGCCAGTTCTCGGTAGGCATGATGGCCGGAAGGACGACAGAGCGCATAGGCCTTTGCCTCGCCCGACAGGATCAACTCCGCGCCGGTGACTGCGGTCTGGGCAGAGCAATAGACGGCCTCCCATGTCGCCGCGGATACCGGGCAGGACGTGTCTGCATTGAAGAACCCGATCTGCGCCTCCGATTCTTCGGAATAGAACATCGTCCGGTCGGGGCAGAAGCGGCCGGGCACCACTTCTTCGAGATCGGGGACCAGCGCGACACGACGATCCCAGATGGTGCGCAGGTAGTCGAGATAACGCGGCGTGTGGACTGCGGCCAGGGGCGCCATGCCGTGATCCTTGCTGGCGACAAGCTCCAATCCGGCCGCCGCCGCGCCCCGCAGCAATTCGGCCACCCGGTCGGGCCGGTCGGGATTGAGCACGACACGTCCGTTCTCCAGCCGGAAGCGGGGGTCGTGGGCGCGCTGGCGTTCGTCGAAGATGGCCTTCATCATATCCTCACGGTCTCGTTTGGGAGGGGCGGTCAGTCCGCCGCCTGTCCGGTAAGCTCAAGCCCCGGCGCGGCGGCCAGCAGGCTTTGGGTGTAAAGTTCGCGCGGGTTGCGGAACACCTGCTCCACCGGCCCTATTTCGACGATACGACCCTTCTGCATGACGGCAACCCGGTCGCAGATCTTGCCAGCCACGCGCAGGTCATGCGTGATGAAGATGAGCGTCAGGCCAAGCCGCGCCTTCAGATCCTCGAGCAGATCCAGCACTTGGGCCTGCACGGAGACGTCAAGCGCGGACACCGCCTCATCGGCGACCACGATTTGGGGGTCGAGGGCGAGGGCGCGGGCAATGCCGATCCGCTGACGTTGCCCGCCCGAGAATTCGTGCGGATAGCGGTCGATCGCACTTTCGTTGAGCCCGACCAGCGTCAGAAGTTCGCGCGCGCGGGCCAGTGCTGCGTCGCGGCTCTTGCCATGCGCCATCGCGCCTTCGGTCAGGATCCGTCCAATGCGGGAACGTGGGTTGAGGGAGGCATAAGGATCCTGAAAGATCATCTGGATGCGTCCGCGATGACGTTTCAGCGCAGCCCCTCGAAGGGTGGATATGTCCGTGCCGTCCATGGTGATCGACCCGGTATCGGGTCGGGCAAGTTGCACGATCATCCGCCCGAGCGTCGACTTGCCGGAGCCGCTTTCGCCGACGATCCCCAGCGTTTCGCCTCTCAGCAGGTCGAAGGAGACGTCGTCGCTCGCCCGCACGACTCGGTCGCCGCTGGTGAATTCCTTGACCAGATGGCGCACCTGAAGGAGCGGCGGCGCTTCCGGGACCGGGTTCGCGGCCAGATCGACCTTCGGGATCGCGTCGATCAGACGGCGGGTGTAGGGGTGGGACGGACGCTTCAGAACCTGCTCCGCAGGGCCGCTCTCCACCAGCCGTCCCAGTTCCATGACGGCAACATCATCGGCGATCTCAGCCACCACGCCGAAATCGTGGGTCACAAACATCACCGCCATGCCGTGCCGCTGCTGCAACTCCCGGATCAGGGTCAATATCTGTGCCTGGGTCGTCACGTCCAGCGCGGTCGTGGGCTCATCGGCGATGAGCACGCTTGGCTCCAGGGCGAGGGCCATGGCGATCATCACCCGTTGCCGCTGGCCGCCGGAAAGCTGGAATGGATAGGCGAATTGCGCCCGTTCCGCGTCGGGAATGCCGACCTCCTTCAGAAGCTCCAGCGCGCGGGACGCGCGTTCGCCGGGGACGAGCCTTCCATGAGCTTCGAACACCTCTGCGATCTGCGCCCCAATCCGCATGAGCGGATTGAGCGCGGTCATCGGTTCCTGAAAGATCATCGCGATCTTTGCCCCACGAAGCGAAGCCCGCGCCGCTTCGTCCAGATGGGTGATATCCGAGCCGTCCAGCAGTATGCGCCCGCTGGTGATCTTCACACCCTGCGGCAGCAGACCCATCACGGCATTTGCGGACATGGATTTGCCCGAGCCGGATTCACCCACCACGCAGAGCGTCCGTCCACTGTGGAGCGTGAGCGTCACATCCTCGATTGCATGGGGGCGGTCGGCGCCCTTGGGCAGTGCTATGGTGAGGGTCTCGATACGGAGTGCGTCCTGCATGTCGGGCCTCACGATTTTCGCCGCGTGAGGCGAGGATTCAACGCGTCGTTCAGGCTCTCACCAATCAGGTTGAGCGCCAGCACGGTGATGACGATGGCCGCGCCCGGCAGGAAGGATAGCCACCACGCCTGCCGGATCACCGTCCGCGCCGCACCGATCATGTAACCCCACGACAGCAGGTTGGGATCCCCCAGACCCAGAAAGGACAGCGAGGATTCCAGAAGGATCGCGCTGGCAACCATCAGAGAAGCCATGACGATGATCGGAGAAACGGCGTTCGGCAGCACCTGTCCCAGAATGATGGATCGGTTGGACAGGCCCTGAAGGATCGCCGCCTCTATATATTCGCGTTTGCGCAGCGACAGCACTTCCCCCCGCACCAGCCGTGCGACCGGCGGCCAGGAGACGATGGCGATGGCGAGAGTGATGGACACGACGGACGGCTCGAATATCGCAACCAGTACGATGGCGAGCGCAAAGCTTGGCACCGTCTGGAAGAACTCCGTCACTCGCATCAGAATGTCATCGACCCAGCCGCCGAAGTAGCCCGCCAGTGCGCCCACCGGTATGCCGATCAGCAGCGCCGCGAGGGTGGAGACGAGGCCGACCAGCAGCGATACCCGTGCCCCGTGTGCCAGACCGGCAGCCACATCGCGCCCCAAGGTATCCGTGCCCAGAGGATAGGCCATGTTCTCGAACGGCGGCAGGAATGGCCGCTGCACCATCCTCCATGGATTGCCGGGAAAGAGCAGCGGGGCCGTCACGGCGATGACAACCACCAGCAACAGAAGCACAAGCCCGATCACGCCGCCCTTGTTTGTCGCGAAACGTTTTAGGAAATCTTTCATCGACTCCTCCTAGCGCTCGAGCCGGATACGGGGATCGACGATCCCGTAAATGACATCGGTGATGAGGTTGAACACGATCACCATTGCGGCGGAGATGAAGAAGACGCCGAGCAGCACGTTGTAGTCCCGCTGTGTCAGCGCTTCGAACATGAGCCGTCCGATGCCGGGCCAGGCAAATACCGTCTCCGTGAGCACCGCGCCGCCCACAAGCTGACCCGCCTGAAGGCCCGCCAGCGTCACGATCGGCAGAAGCGCGTTACGGAGGATGTGCCGACGCTCGATCACACCAGGGGCAAGTCCCTTGGCGCGGGCGGTCTTGACGAAATCCATCTGGGCGACCTCCAGCATGGAGGCCCGCGTCATCCGCGAATAGACGGCCATGAAGAACAGGCCGAGCGACACTGCAGGAAGCACCAGATGCGCCGCGATATCTCCCATCCGGGCAAGGCCCGTGAGGTTGGAACCCACGGTCTCGTAGCCGAAGGGCGGCAGCCATCCCAGCGTCACGGAAAAGAGCAGCACACCCATCAGAGCCGCCCAGAACAGGGGGGTCGCATAGAAGAGAAGGGCTATGGAGGAGATCAGCGTATCCGACCACCGTCCCACGCGGCTTGCAGCCAGTACACCGGCAAGCACGCCCAACACCAACGAGATCACGAAGGCCGTTCCCGTCAGCAGCAGCGTCGCGGGCAGGCGGTCCATGATGAGGTCGATCACCGGCATCTGCTGGCGGTAGGAATATCCCAGGTCGAGCTGCAGCACGCCACTTATGTAACGCCACAGCTGGATGTAGAATGGCTGGTCGAGGCCGAATTTCTCCCGCAGTTGCTGCAGGAAGATCTCGTCCGTTGCACCGGCCTCGCCGGCCATGACCTTGGCCGGGTCACCGGGTGCCATATGTATCAGGATGAAGTTGAGCACCAGGATGGCCAACAGCACCAGACATGCCTTGACCAGCCGCGACAGAATGCGCGTGAGGAGTTTCATCGGTCTGCCCTGAACGGAAGTCCCACTGGGGACGGGGCGCACCCGCCGGTAAAAGGGGCGGGTGCGGGGCGGATCAGCGTTCGATATACGCGTTCTTGAACCCGTCGTTCAGACCGATGCCGGTCGTGACGAGATCCTTGATGTTGCAGCGCGTGATCGTCGGGAAGCCGAGATCCAGAAGCCACGCCACCGGTACGTCATCCGAAAGCTTGGCCTGAACCTCCTTGTAGAGCGCGGCGCGCTCCTCGGGATTGATGGTCGCGCCACCTTTCTCGAACAACGCGTCCACTTCGGGATTGGAATAGCCCTCGACGTTGTTCCAGGGCGATCCCTTGGCGATATTCGTCGAGACATAGTTCCGCGCCACGCCGAGCGCGGGGTCGCCATACTGGTAAAGGAATGTCGTGGACAGGTCGAAGTCCCAGTCCCCCAGCCGCTGGTTCCAACCCGCGACATCGGTCGCAACGATGTCGACCTTCACACCCACGTCCGCGAGGTTCTGTTTGATGACTTCCGCCAGGCGCATCCACGTCTCACCATAGGGCATGGGCACAAGGCGCAGTGTCTCGCCGTTGTAGCCCGACGCTTTCACCAACTCTTTTGCCTTATCGGGGTCAAAGGGGTAGGGCGACAGATCGGTATCGTTGAACTTCGTCGTTCCGGCGAAGGGGCCGTTTGAGACATTGCCCAACCCGTTCCAGAGCACATCCTTGATGAATTCGCGGTCGAGCGCATAAAGGATCGCCTGCCGAAACTCCTTGTTGGCAGTCGGCCCCTGACGGTTGTTGATCCACACCCACGATTGCGGCGAGAAAAACTCCCATCCCTTCTGCGTGACGCAGGTATTGTCGAGAGCGGTGAGCCGGGGAACGTCGAAGTTCTCCACCGCGCCACCCGGCAGAATATCCACAGTTCCCGTCTCGTAGGCGACTGCACGTGCTGCGGCATCCGGGATCACATGCCAGTAGATTTCATCCAGATAAGGCTTGCCCTCATCCCAGTAGTTGGGGTTCTTCTCCAGCCGGATGTAGGACCCCTTCACCCATTCCACGAACTTGAACGGGCCGGTGCCGATGGGCGTGTTATTGGCCGGGTTGGTCGCGAAATCCGTGCCTTCGTAGATGTGCTTGGGCACGATCGGCATGGAGCCGACTTCAAAGGAGTTGAGGAATGGGCCGAACGGCGCCTTCAACTGGAAGACCACAGTATGATCGTCAGGGGCAGTGATCGACTCGACATGGGTCAGCACGGCGCGGAAGCGAGGATGCGACTGGCGCAGGAAGACATCGGCGGAGAATACCACATCGGCGGCGCTGAACGGCGCTCCGTCGTGCCATTTCACCCCATCCTCCAGATTGAACGTATAGGTCCGCCCGTCCTCCGAAACCGTCCACGACTTCGCCAGGGACGGCATCGGGTTAAGATCGTTGTCGTAGCGCAGCAGTCCCTCATAGATGTTCCCGGCAACCATCTGGGTCGGGGCGTTCTGGAACAGGCCCATCATAAGGCTCGGTAGCTCAGGCTGAACGACGACATTTGCCCGTCCTCCCGCAACCGGGTCAGCAGAGGCTGTGCCGATGGCGAGGAAACCGGCTAGCGCGGCGGCGAGAAAACGGTTCATGGCAGATCCCTGTGTTGTTTTTGTCTTGGCCCGTCCGGGGCGCTCTTATGATGTGGACCCATTCTCCGCAACTGGCGGAAGGAAACAAATAGACTATGACTATGCCAATCATAGTTTAGGCAAATCACCAGGTGGGGTTGGCGCTGCCAACGAATTTCTGAATATTCTACAATATGTTAGATAAAAATCTGCAATGGAGCGTGAGTGATGGCTGACATTACCTCAGCCTATTTGTGATAGCTTGCTCCGTCTGCTTTTCTTACCGGAACAGCAGAAGGGGTGGCGCGATGACATTCAGGGGTGACAGCCGTGTGAACCTTGACCGGTTCTGGAACACGATGGAACGGTCGAACGAAATCGGTATTGGAAGACCTGGCGGGCTCTCGCGTCTCACGCTCAGCGATGCGGATCGGGAGATGCGCGACCTTTTCGTAAGCTGGTGTGAAGAAGCGGACCTGACCGTGGAAGTCGATGAACTTGGCTCGATCTTCGCGCGTCGAGCAGGAGAGTGTGACGATCTTCCGCCGGTGATGATCGGCAGCCACTTGGATACGCAGGTCAACGGGGGTCGCTTCGACGGCATCGTTGGCGTCCTCGCCGGACTGGAGGTGGTTCGAACGCTGAACGACCTCGGCCATGTCACGCGGCGCCCGCTGGTTCTCGTCAACTGGACCAATGAGGAAGGTGCCCGTTTCTCCCCCCCGATGGTTGCGTCTGGAGCGTTCGTCGGCAAATATCAACCCGATTGGGTGCGTGATCTGGTCGATGACGAGGGCATTCGTTTCGGGGATGAACTGGAACGTATCGGTTATCACGGTACGCGTTCGGCACGCGGTTGCTGTGTTGATGCATATTTCGAACTGCATATTGAACAGGGCCCGATCCTCGATGCGGAAGGGCGCACGGTTGGAGTGGTTACCGGCGGCTATCCCAGCCACGGCATGCGTATCCGCTTCGAGGGCCAAACCGCTCATACAGGGCCCACGCCTATGGACCTCCGCCACAATGCGCTGATAGCAGGCGCACGCTGGTTGACCGCAGTGGACGATATCGGCTGGGATTTCGCCGTTCATGATGGCAAAGCCACCGGATCGCGTTTGACCGCGTGGCCAAACAAGCCGGGCATCCTTTCCGAAACAGCGGAGTGCGTGGCCGATGTCCGTCATCCCGATCCCGTCACCGCCGGGGTGATGGCTGAAAAGATGCGGCGCGCTGCATTCTCCGCCGCGGCGATAGCAGGGTGTACGGCAGTTGTAGAGGATGAATGGTCTTGGGGTGGAGCGATCTTCGACCAAAGCCTCATCGATCTCATACGATCAGAGGCGATCCGTCAGGGCCACAACTGGCGCGATATACAGTCTCAAGCAGGCCACGATGCCTATCATATGGCGATGCATTGCCCTACGGCCATGATTTTCACACCCTGTCGTGGCGGCATCACTCACAATAACGCCGAGACCTGTTCCCCTGAGGATTTGCGCGCCGGAATGGATATCCTTTTGCACAGCGCCGTCACCCGATTGAACCGCCAGTATATTACATAACCATTCCTATCGTAAGTTGCATGAAGAGCAGGTGGATTTCATTTCGCAACCGTCATTGTGCGAGGATCGGATGTAAATTTGGGGCCCCTGACGGTGTGATCCCGGGTGGCCATCGAGGTCTAGGATTGAGGTGGAGTTTCGACGCTTCAACCTCAGGCCTAAGGAGCCCCCGATAATCACTGACCTGCGCCCCTTGTGTCCCTCGATCA
>NZ_JFGS01000039.1 GCF_000740775.1 Haematobacter missouriensis
CTGCTCAGCGCAATCGGAGATGAGTGGGGCCCTATCTCGATAGCTATCGGCTTCGCCATCATAGCCGGGACGATGTGGTTGTTGGTGCGTGCAATGCGGAGACAGGTGTGACCCGCCTTGTCGCAATTGCCTTCCTTGCCGGTCTTGTGGCCGGTGGAGCGGGGGCGTGGTGGGTCCGAGGGAGCCTGATCGCACGGGAAGCGGCTGCTGCGGCCGAGGCCGCTCAGGACGCGCGGGAGAGGGCCTCCCGAGCAGAAGCCCAACGGCTTGCCGTGCAGGCGGAGCGCGACCGCCTCGCGCGCAAACTGGAGGACGCCGCCAATGCGGACCCTGTGCACAGTCCTGATGCTCTCCCTGCCAGCCGGGTGCGGCGTCTCCAGCAAATCCGCTGACGTTCCGCCGTCGCTGCTCGTGCCGTGCGACAGGCCCGTGAGCCTGCCGGATCGTGCGCTGTCTGACAGGGATGTGGAGCTATACTGGGGCCGGGATCGCGCTGCGCTGGTTGCCTGCCGGTCGAGGCACGAGGGGCTGGCAGGACGCGGGGTGTGAACGCGCGCTTCCCTCTATGGCCGAATCGCAGATGTTCTGCGAATGTTCTCGTATGCCGAGTACGCCCTCGACCAACAAATTCCGCAATCGCAACATGTCCGATGCTGCGCGCTCGGGGTTGTTGATGACGGTCTACTGCGGTGGATGTCGCCGCACGGTCCATTACTGGGCGGTCGATCTGGTGCAGGTCGTGGGCGCTTTCCACGAAGCGCATGTCGCACCTTGGCCGTGCTCCCGGTGCCGGTCCATGGAATACATGACAATGCGGGGGAGGATCCCAGCCGCGAGCGAGCTGCAGGGCTTGACCGTGCGGCGCCCCGTCCGTCAGATCGTCAAGTGGATCTGGAGGGATGAGCCAGCCTGATGTGCAATCTTTACAGCAGCACCCGCCCGCAAGAGGCCATGCGACGGCTTTTCCCCGCGCTGACCTATCGGATCGGCAATCTCCCGCCTCTCACCGGCATCTATCCCGATCAGCAGGCCCCGATAGTGCGCCAGGATGGCACAGACCTTGTGCTGCAGATGGCCCGGTGGGGCCTGCCGTCACCGCCGCAATTCCACAGCAAATCCGGGATTGACCGCGGCGTCACCAACGTCCGCAATGCAGCTTCGCCGCATTGGCGGCGCTGGCTCACGCCCGAGTACCGGTGCCTCGTGCCGCTCACCAGCTTCGCGGAGCCGCGCGGTGCTGGCGCCGGGAATGCCTGGTTTCGACCCAAGGATGACAGGCCCGTCTTCTTCGCCGGGATATTCGTGCCGGGCTGGACAAGCCTCCGTAAGCTCAAGGATGGTCCCACGACGGACGACCTTTACGGGTTTCTGACCTGCCCGCCGAATGCTGAGGTAGGGGCCGTGCATCCCAAGGCGATGCCTGCGATCCTTGCCGACCCTGAGGAGTGGCATACGTGGCTGACGGCCTCCTGGTCGGAGGCGAGAGCGCTTCAGCGCCCGCTACCCGATGGCTCGCTGTCGATTGATGAGACGCCGACGTGATCTGGCCGAAAAGTCATACGGTGTCCTCGGGCTCAATCTAGTCGCTTCGCAAGTTCTTCCGCCGACTCGTTGTAATAGACTGTCAGCATCTTGATGTTGGTGTGACCCACCATTCGTGCGAGGGCGAGCACGTCGAGCTTCTTCGATAGCCTGGTGATGGCCATGTGTCGGCTGTCATGGAACGTCAGCCCGTCGACGACGGCCTTGACCCTGACCTTCCGCCAGAGCACGTCCAGCTGTTGAGATGTCAGGCCGAACACCGGGTCCGCCTTAGGCAAATCTTCAAGAAGGCGGATTGCCTCACTGGACAGAGGTACGTCCCGCGGCCTTCCGTTCTTGGTCTGCAGCAGCTTTACCACGCGCTGCTTGGTATCAATCCTGTCGCTGGTCAGCCCGACGATTTCCCCGGCGCGCATCGCAGTCTCCACAGCGAACAGGAACGCGTGGTAGGCCCGCGCGGTCGCATATTGCAGGTCCGTCCCGGCCGCGTGCTGTAGCCGATCCATCTCGTCAGCAGTGGCTAGTCTGTCGCGCGGCGGTGGGGCCGCTGGCCTGCGAACGTCCTCCATGGGGTTGCTCTTGATCAGGCCCCATTCTTTGCGCGCGACGTTCAGGGCCGCAGAGAGGATGTGCATCTCACGATTGACGGATGCCGGAGCGACCTCTGCCAGCCGCCTGTCGCGCCAATCCGCGAGATCAGAAGCCTTGAGTGCGGCTAGCTGCACCTGCGCCAGCTTGTCCTTTCTAATCTTCTCGATACGGATAGTCTCCCATCGCGAGCCGCGCTTCTTGTCCGACACCTCGCGGCTGTAACGGTCGAGCAGGTCTCCGAAAGTCCCGGATGGCACTTCCTCCCCCTGTTCAGCGATCAGGTACTCCTGACGAGCCGCCCAATCCTTCGCCGCCATCTTGGTCGGAAAGACCTTCGAGATTCTCTTTCCGGCCCTCGCGACCTCGGCCCTGTAGCTGCCAGATGGGAGCTTCCGAATGTATGCCACGTGACCCTCGTGCGTAATGCGTGCGGAATCCGTGCGTAAAGGGTCTGGCGATTCGGGGCTACAGGTAAGGCTAAGAGAGGAACGCTGTCGGGAAGTCTTTGGTTAATTTCCCTATTTTTCTGCCGCTTACGGCAAAACAGGGAAATCCGTGGTGCCGGGAAGGGGACTCGAACCCCTACACCTTGCGGCCGCGGTGTTTGAGACCGCTGCGTCTACCATTCCGCCATCCCGGCACGGATTGCGGTCCCTCAATGCGCTGTCTGAAAAGGTTTTGCAAGTCCGGTGAGGGGAGAGTCGTACCTTTGCCAAGTCCAGACGTTTCGAAACAAATTGGAATATATTCTTTTGTATATTTTGGCTGGCCGCAGGGGGAGCCTTGGCATATATCTAAGTGATCCCGATAAGGGACGTGGTCATGGGGGTGATCACGGGCGCCTGGCGCTGCGAGAAGAGCCAACTCATACGCTTGCTGAAGTTCCTGCGGGAAAACTTCAGCAAGCGTTTTTATTTGATGAGGCATGCACAGAGACATGGCTCTGAGTAGGCGATGCGCGTTTCGCCGTTCCTTTCGTTACCTGTGCATCTGATGTGGTCGTGGAGCCGAAGCGGGGTTACCGCTCCGGTATCAGACCTCGAGGACTGAAACGCAGTACGAGAAGCAGGATGATACCCATGGTCATCAAACGCATGTGCTGGGCGCTGTCCTGCAGGTGGCCGCGCAGCCATGAGTTGTCTGCCATGAAGTAGGTCAACCCCTGCATGAGCAGGATGCCCAGAGGTTCCACCTGAACCCAGAAGAACCAGATCAGAAAGCCGCCCAGCACCGCGCCCCAGTTGCTGCCGGATCCGCCGACGATCACCATCACCCAGACAAGAAATGTGTAGCGCAGCGGATTGTATGTGGTGGGCGTGAGTTGGCCATCCAGCGTGGTCATCATCGCACCCGCAAGACCGATGACCGCGGAGCCGAGAACGAAGATCTGCAGATGGCGGCGGCGGACATCCTTGCCCATCGCCTCCGCCGCGATTTCATTGTCGCGAATTGCGCGCATCATTCTGCCCCACGGGGACTTCAGCGCGAGTTCGAGCAGAACCAGCAACACGATGAGCACTGCGAGGAACAACCCAGCATAGCAGAGGCGGACCCAGATCGTGGAGGCCGTCACCGGATCCAGTCCCAAAGAAGCGGCTTGAGCCACGAAACCCGCGTCGTTCTGCAGGTTGATCTCGTAGGGAACGGGGCGCGGAATTCCAACGACGTTCTTGACCCCGCGGGCAAGCCAGTCTTCGTTCTTCATCACCGCGACGATGATCTCGGCAACCCCGAGCGTCGCGATGGCAAGATAGTCCGAGCGCAGGCCCAGGGCCACCTTGCCTATGCCCCACGCGGCGGCCCCCGCCAGCGCCCCGCCAACCGGCCAGGCAAGCAGAACCGGCAGGCCAAGACCGCCGAGGTTGCCCGCGGAGGCGGGATTCACGGCCTCGATCGCGGTGACAGCAGGATCGAACAGCCAACGATAGGCGAGGAATCCGACGATCAGCACGCAGAGCATGGCGAGGGTCCGGCCTGTGCCGGAATGCATCCGCCTCCAGAGTTGCACGGCGAGAGCGATCGTCGCCGCACCCACCAGCAGGGCTGCGACCAGCCGCCAGCCGCCCGCCGCCCAGGCGCCTGGATTGGGCGGCATGGCGATCAGCACCGCTGCCAGTCCGCCAAGCGCGGTGAAGCCCATGATGCCGATGTTGAACAGCCCGGCATAGCCCCATTGCATGTTCGCGCCGAGCGCCATGATCGCGGACAGGATCCCCATGTTGAAGATGGTAAGGGCCAGCGTCCAGCTTTGCAGAAAGCCGGTGGAGATATACAGCAGTGCGACCAGAACGAAGAGCAGGACGGTGCGGAGACGCGGGCTCATACCGATTTCCCCTTGAAAAGTCCGGTGGGCTTGAACAGCAGCACGATGATGAGGATCGTGAAGGAGACAGCGAATTTGTAGTCGGTGGACAGCAGTTGCAGCAACCCGTCGGGCGCGAGGCTGTCGGGCAGAATGTAGGTTGCGACCTTCTTGAAAGCATAGGTGAAGGTCACTTCCGAAAACGCGATGACGAAGCCGCCCGCGATGGCCCCCAGCGGATTACCGAGCCCACCGACCACGGCAGAAGCAAAGATCGGAAGCAGAAGCTGAAAGTACGTGAAGGCCTTGAATGACTTGTCCAGCCCGTACAGAACCCCCGCGATGGTTGCGAGCACGGCGGTGATGGCCCATGTCACAACAACCACCCGCTCAGGATTGATGCCGGAGAGCAGGGCCAGATCCTCATTATCCGAAAAGGCGCGCATGGATTTTCCCGTCCTTGTCCGGTAGAGGAACCAGAACAGAACGCCGACGGTGATGACAGCCGTGACCACGGTCAGCGCCTGGCTGGAGCGGATGACCACGCCCTCATCCAGCCCCGTCATGTCGCGGAACTGCCGTGCCGTCATGAGAAAGCGTTCGCCGTCATCGAAACTGATTTCGTCCACGCCGATGAGGAAACGGGTGATACCGTTCATGATGAACATGACGCCCATTGAGACGATGACGAGGATCACCGGCGCCGCCCGCTGTCTGCGATAGAAGCGATAGACGACCCTGTCCGTACCAAGCAGCAGCGCGATCGTCACGGCGATGCCGATGGGAAGGGCGATGAGCGCCGTGGGCAGGGGATGGATCGCCACCCCGAGGGACTGAAGATACCATGTCATCAGGATAGTCACGGCGGTGCCGAAGGCCATCGTGTCGCCGTGGGCGAAGTTGGAGAAGCGCAGTATCCCGTAAATCAACGTGACCCCGAGCGCGCCGAGCGCGAGCTGGCTGCCATAGGCAAGAGCAGGGATGAAGACGAAATTCGCAAGCGTGGCGAGGGCGTTCAGCAAATCCACTAGAAGTTCCTCGTCGTGCACGTTCCGGTGTATCGGGTGAGCCAGGAAATGCCCGGCCTGCCGTCCCTCAGCGATGTCACCTCCGCCTGACCATCTGCGGCGACGGAGAGGCTGTTGCCGCCGACGGCCACCTCCACGCTGCCGGACGCGGGATCGTAGCTTTCGATCCGGCCGACGGCATAGGCATAGGTCTTGGGTTTGAACTCGAAACTGCCAAATACACTCGACATGGCGGGGATTTCGCGTTCGCTGATCTCCATGCCTTGCATGAGGCGTTCGTTACCCAGGACGAAGACGGTCGGTTTGGCGGGGTTCGACGTTCTCACGAACGCGACGCGCATCGCCGCGGGCTCGGAGGAGAGGCAGACGCCGCTCATACAACGGTGGTCAAGCTTGCACTCAAGCCCGTTGGCGGTAGCACCTAGAAGCGGGATGGCGGCAAGAAGAACAGCAGGCAACATTGCTCAGCCTCCCAGAAATGTGCGGCGGACTTCAGGATCGGCGAGAAGCTCCGCCCCGGTGCCGGTGAAACGGTTGGCGCCTTGGACGAGGACGTATCCCTTGTCGGCGATTTCCAGCGCTTGCCGGGCATTCTGCTCGACCATCAGGATGGAGATCCCCGTCCGCGCGACTTCGATGATCCGGTCGAACAATTCATCCATCACGATGGGAGAGACCCCCGCGGTGGGTTCGTCCAGCATAAGCACCTTGGGCCGGGTCATCAGAGCGCGGCCGACAGCCACCTGCTGACGCTGTCCCCCCGAAAGCTCGCCTGCGGGCTGGCGGCGCTTTTCCCGCAGGATCGGAAACAGATCATAGACCTGCTCCATCGTCGGGCGGATATCGTCGCGGCGCAGGAAGGCGCCCATCTCAAGGTTCTCCTCCACCGTCATGGAAGTG
The DNA here is from genome assembly GCF_000740775.1 of Haematobacter missouriensis. GTDB lineage: Bacteria > Pseudomonadota > Alphaproteobacteria > Rhodobacterales > Rhodobacteraceae > Haematobacter > Haematobacter missouriensis. The sequence continues at coordinate 6,364 of NZ_JFGS01000039.1, forward strand.
AAGATGTTATGGGTCTGCGGAACGAAGGCCATCCCCTTAGCGACACGGTCCTGCGGCGAAAGGGCGGTGATGTCCTCCCCTTCGAGCAGGACCTTGCCCCCGCGGAGGGGCAACATGCCGAAAACCGCCTTCATCGCGGTAGACTTGCCTGCGCCGTTGGGGCCAACGATTACCGCGATACTTCCCCGCTCAACCGCGATGGTGCAGCCGTGGAGGATGTCGGCAGCCCCGTAGCCGCCGGTCATCTCATCACCGATAAGGAAAGGAGCGCTCACACCATGCTCCCGAGTGTTTCTGCGCAGATACTCACGCCGTCACCTTGTTCTTCAGACCAGTGCCGAGATAAGCCTCGATCACCGCTTCGTTCTTCATGATGTCGTCCGCCGTGCCCTGCGCGAGCACCTTGCCCTCAGCCATGACGATCACCGGATTGCAAAGCCGCGCAATGAAATCCATGTCGTGTTCGATGACGCAGAAGGTATAGCCGCGCTCCCGGTTCAGGCGCACGATGGCGTCGCCAATGGTGTTGAGCAGCGTGCGGTTCACGCCGGCGCCAACCTCGTCCAGAAAGACGATCTTGGCGTCCACCATCATTGTCCGGCCGAGTTCGAGCAGTTTTTTCTGCCCCCCCGAAAGATTGCCCGCCTTCTCCTCCGCCAGGTGGGAGATGGTTAGAAAGTCGAGTACCTCATCCGCCTTGCGGGTGAGCGCGCGTTCCTCCTCCGCGATACGGCCACGGGCAAACCACGTGTTCCAAAGCGTTTCGCCATGCTGGCTGGCGGGCACCATTTTCAGATTGTCGCGCACCGTGAGCGAAGAGAATTCCTGCGCGATCTGAAACGTGCGCAAAAGGCCACGATGAAAAAGCGCGTGCGGCGGCAGGCCGGTGATGTCCTGTCCATCCATCTCCACGCGCCCGGATGTCGGAGGCAGTACGCCCGCGATCACGTTGAACAAGGTGGATTTACCGGCCCCGTTCGGGCCGATGAGACCGGTGATGGAACCGGTTTCAATGCGTAGCGAAACGCCGTCCACCGCGTGGAAGCCGCCGAAACGCTTCGTCAGGTCGTGGACGACAATCATCCGCGAACATGTCCTTACATGGGGAGGAAAGGTCCGCGCCGTGAGGAGAGCGCGAACCCGTTAGATCAGAGCAAGAGTCCTCGCGGGCAGGGGTCAGCGGTAGCCGACCACCTCCAGCTTGCCGTCCGTGAACTGCACCTCCCGGTAGGAGCCCGCGCTTTCACCCGGAGGTACCAGTTCGACGGCCGTCGCGCCGACATAGTCCACATCCTGGCCGGCCTTGATGAGTTCGAGTCCCTTGGCAAGCTCACCGGGATAGATCTTCTCACCCGGCGCATTGGCCACTTCCATGACCTTCGTCTTCCACTGGGCCGGATCGGAGGATTTCGCCGCCTCCATGGCAAGGGCCATCAGCGCCACCGCATCATAGGATTCTGCAGAGAAGGCGGAAGTTCCATCGAAGCCATGTTCCTTTCCCATGGCCACGTACTTGTCGCGCCCCTCGCCGGCCGCGGCGGGGTTCTGCCCGAAGGAGCCGTTGATCTCCTTGCCGAACTTGTCTTCCAGCGTCTGGCTGACCATGCCGTCGGGGAATTCGAATGTCTCGAAGGCACCCGAGTCGATCGCCGCGCGGAGCACGCCGCCGCCGCCCTGGTCGATATAGCCCGCGATCACCAGAACCTCACCACCCGCGGCGGCAAGCGCGCCGACTTCGGCGGAGTAGTCGGCCTTGCCGTCCTCATGTGCGGCGACGATTGTCACCTCCCCGCCAGCCGCCTTGAACGCGGCGACGAAGCTGTCGGCAAGCCCCTTGCCGTAGTCGTTGTTCGTATAGGTCACGGCGACCTTCTTGATTCCGCGCGCTTCCATGATTTCGGACATCACCTGACCCTGACGGGCATCGGAGGGAGAGGTGCGGAAGAACAGCCCGTTGCTTTCCATGGTCGAAAGAGCCGGAGAGGTCGCGGACGGCGAGATCATTACGATGCCGTTCGGCATGGCGACGTTCTGCAGCGTGGCGATCGTCTCGCCGGAGCACATGCCGCCCATGATCGCCTTGACGCGGTCGGAAGTGACGATCCGCTCAGCAGCGGCTGTTGCAGCGGCGGCGTCTATGCAGGTGGAATCGGCCCGTACCGGAACCAGCGTCGATCCATCCAGCAGTTTGCCGGAGTCGCTGACTTCCTTCATCGCCAGTTCCGCCCCGGCTGCCATCGCGGGCGCAAGCGATTCAAGCGGGCCGGTGAAGCCGATGGAGATGCCGATCTTGACTTCTTCCGCGCTCGCGGCACCCGTCAGAATTGCCATCGCCGCAGAGGCGAGAAGCATCCGTTTCATCGTGTTACTCCCTGTAACTTAGTTTTTTCTGAGGCGAGCCTAGACCGGCTGATTTCGAAAAGAAAGCGTCCTTTGCCTGCGTCATCACGTCCCCGTCGCGCCGGGATCGAATATGCCGCGCGATCGTTGACAGGGTGCAACATTTGAAAAAAGGAGCACAGATGACCCGCCTGAACCGCCCGTTTGCCATGATTGCCGCCGGCCTCGCGTTTGCAGCGGCCCCTGCTGCCATGGCGGCGACGATGCAGACTTCCGCCGGTCCTGTCAGCGTCACGGCGGTGGCCACCGATCTTCAAGAACCTTGGGGATTTGCCTTCCTGCCCGATGGTTCGTTTCTGGTGACGGAGCGGAGCGGCAGATTGACGCTCCATGACGGAAAGGGGGCGACCACCGTTGTCCGCGGAGGACCTGACGTCGTGGCGCAGGGGCAGGGCGGACTTCTGGATGTCATGATCCCGCGCGACTTCGCCGAGAGCCGGGAGGTCTTTCTGACTTATGCGGGCCGCGATGGTTCCGGGGCCGGCACCGCGCTTGCGGCGGGTACGCTTTCATCTGACGGAACACGGCTGGAAAACCTGCGTGTGCTGTTCCAGGCACCGGGGGTGGACGGGAACGGTCACTTCGGCTCCCGCGTGGTAGAAGCGCCGGACGGACATCTTTTCCTGACAACCGGCGACCGGCAGAAGTTCGATCCCGCGCAGGACATGGCGCGGGTCGAGGGCAAGGTGCTCAGGCTCAACCGTGATGGCTCGGTGCCCTCTGACAATCCCTTTGTGGCCGAGGAAGGTGCACGGCCCGAGATCTGGTCGCTGGGCCACCGCAATATTCAGGGTGCGGCGATCGATGCCTCGGGGCAACTCTGGGTCAATGAGCATGGCGCGAAAGGCGGTGATGAGGTCAATCGGGTCGAGCGCGGCAAGAATTATGGCTGGCCGGTGATCTCCTACGGCGTTCATTATGATGGATCCAGTATCGGCGAAGGCACCAAGCGGCAGGGAATGGAGCAGCCGGTGCTGTTCTGGGATCCTTCCATGGCGCCCTCCGGCTACGCCATCCACACGGGTGAGATGTTCTCAGACTGGGAGGGGGATCACTTCATCGGCAGTCTGAAGTTCGACTATATCGCGCGTCTGGACCCGCAGAACGGTTTTGCCGAGGAACGTCTGAAATCCCCGGAAACTGCGCGGGTGCGCGCCATCGAGGTCGCCCCTGATGGATCGATCTGGTTTGCCTCGGTCGGGAACGGAGCGATCTATCGGATGGCCCCGCAGGGCGCGGACAGCCAGTAAGTCCGGGCGGGCGGGGTTGGCAAGCCCGCCCGCTATCGGCTAAGAGGACGTCGGTTCCGGCAGGAGGCGCCTCGAGTGAGCAATCCCGATCATTTCTTCGACGAAGTCAACGAGGAGGTGCGCCGCGAGCGCCTGAAGGGCGCTGTCTCGCGCTACGGCTGGGTGGCCGCGCTCGCGGTTCTGCTTATCGTCGGCGGGGCTGGTGTGTGGGAATGGCGCAAGCATCAGGCGCGGGAATCGGCGGAAGCCTTCGGCGACGAGGTGATCGCCGCGCTTCAGGCGGCGGATGCCACGGCACGTCACGGCACGCTCGAAGCGATCGCTGCGCGGGAGACCGGCGGACGTCGTGCTCTGGCAGCGATGCTGGCGGCGGACGCGGCGACGGAAGCGGGAGAGCCGGCTTCGGCGGCCAGCACCCTTGCTGGTGTCGCTGGGGATAGTGCGCTTGCTCCCGCCTGGCGTGAGCTGGCGCGGCTTCGTCAGGTGATCGCTTCAGGCGATACCATGCCAGAAGCCGAGCGCCGCGCGGCGCTTGACGAACTGTCCCGACCGGGTGCGCCCTATAGGGCGCTGGCGCTTGAGCAGGTGGGCCTTCTGGAAATCGCCTCCGGTGACCGGGAGACGGCAATGAAGACACTTCGCGCACTCCTTCAGGAGCCGGATGTCACGCCGGGCTTGCGTCGCCGTGCAAGCCAGTTGATTGTCGCCCTCGGCGGCACGCTGGATGCGGGCTGACACATCGGCGCGGACTTCGGAACGCGACGCAAGACAGGATAAAGGGACAGGGCGCGCGACATGCTGAAACGGAGCATCGGGATACTTGCGCTGGCGGCTTTGGCGACGGCCTGCTCCAAGCCCGAGGAACGCCTTCCCGGCGAGCGGATCGACATCCGTGATACCATCTCCGGCTATCACAATCCCCGGCCGGCCAACGAAGCCCGGCCCGCCTCGCTTCCCGCGCAGTCGGTGAATGCAGAGTGGACTCAACCCGGCGGCAATGCCGCGCACCGGCTGGGCAACCCGGCGCTGGCACGCGCGCTGACCCCGATCTGGTCCGCATCGATCGGGCAGGGCGACAGCGAGCGGCGACGCATCACCGCGGAGCCCGTGGTCGCGGGGGGCCGCATCTACACGCTCGACGCCGCGATGCAGGTCGTGGCGACTTCCACTTCCGGTCAAACGCTGTGGAGCAAGAGCGTTCTGCCACGGTCCGGCGCTGCGGGCACACGTTCCGGCGGGGGGCTTGCGACGGCGGATGGGCGGCTCTACGTGACCACGGCCTATGGTGATCTCGTTGCGCTGGACGCGGCTTCGGGGGCGGAGCTCTGGCGGCAACGGTTCGACGCGCCCGCGATGGGCGCGCCTGCGGTTGCGGGAAACCGCATCTACGTCGTCGCGCGGGATTCGAGCGCTTGGGCGCTGGACACGTCGGGCAAGGTGCTCTGGACGCTGCCCGGTACGCCATCCATTTCCGGCGTGATGGGCGGATCGGCCCCGGCGGTGGGAGAGGGGATGGTGATCTTCCCATTCGCCTCGGGCAACCTCATTGCGGTCACGCAGGGTTCGGGTGCGTCGCTTTGGGAGGCGGCGGTCGCGGGCAAGCGCGTCGGCCGCGCCTGGTCCGGTTTCACCGACATCACCAGCGATCCGGTGATCGCGGGCAACACGGTCTATGCGGGTAACCAGAGCGGCGGCACAGTCGCACTCGACGCCCGCACGGGAGACGCACGTTGGACAGCACGGGAGGGGTCCTACGGCCCCGTCGCCGTCAGCGGCAACGCGGTCTATCTCGTCAATGACGAGGCGAAGCTCGTCCGGCTCGACAGCGCCACCGGTGCGCCGGTCTGGGTGCGCGACCTGCCGTTCTTTGTGCCCCAGAAGGAAAAGCGTCGGGCGGAGATCTTTGTCCACTACGGGCCGCTTCTGGCGGGCGGGCGGCTCCTGCTCGTCTCCTCCGACGGGGTGATCCGCAGCTTCGATCCGGCCTCCGGCACGCTGATCGGCTCGCAGGAACTGCCTGATGGCGCTGCCGCGGCTCCGGCGATTGCGGGCGGAACGCTCTACGTGGTCACGCGGGATGGACAACTCCGCGCTTTCCGCTGAGCCAAAGCACGTGTAAGGAAGCCCCTCGCCGCCCCTTTGGCGGAACCGGAGTCATGTCATGTCCTTCACCCTCGCCATCGTCGGGCGGCCCAATGTCGGCAAGTCCACGCTGTTCAACCGGCTCGTCGGCAAGCGGCTCGCCCTTGTCGATGACCAGCCGGGTGTAACCCGCGACCTGCGCGAAGGCGAGGCGCGGCTGGGCGATCTCCGCTTCACCGTGATCGACACGGCGGGGCTGGAGGAGGCGACCGACGATAGCCTTCAGGGCCGGATGCGCCGCCTGACGGAGCGCGCGGTGGAAATGGCGGACATCTGCCTGTTCCTCGTCGACGGACGCGCGGGGATCACGGCGGCGGATCAGGGCTTTGCTGATATCCTGCGCCGCAAGAACGCCCATGTCATCCTCGGCGTGAACAAGGCAGAGGGGCGCGCTGGCGAGGATGGCGCGCTGGAGGCGTGGTCTCTTGGCCTCGGCGAGCCGCTGCGCCTTTCGGCCGAGCATGGCGAGGGGATGGACGATCTCTACCGCGTCCTCGTGCCACTGTCGGACGAGTTCGAGGCGCGCGCCACCGACTATGCTCCCGTCACGGATGTCGATGTGACCGAGGGGGAGACGGACGAGGAGGCTGTTCCCGTTCCAACGCGCGCGAAGCCGCTTCAGATCGCCGTCATCGGGCGGCCCAATGCCGGGAAATCAACGCTCATCAACCGGATTATCGGTGAGGATCGCCTGCTGACCGGCCCCGAGGCAGGCATCACGCGCGACGCGATCTCCGTCGCGGCGGACTGGCAGGGCACCCCCATCCGCATCTTCGATACGGCGGGGATGCGCAAGCGGGCCAAGGTGGTGGACAAGCTTGAGAAGCTCTCCGTCTCCGACGGTCTTCGCGCCGTGCGGTTCGCCGAAGTGGTGGTCGTGCTGCTCGATGTGGAAATCCCGTTTGAGCAGCAGGACCTGCGCATCGCGGATTTCGCCGAGACCGAAGGGCGCGCGGTCGTCATTGCTGTCAACAAATGGGATCTGGTGGAAGATCGGCAGGAGAAGCTTCGCGAGTTGAAGGAGCAGTTCGACCGTTCCCTCCCGCAGCTTCGGGGTGCGCCGCTCGTCACCGTTTCTGCGGCGACGGGGCGCGGGTTGGATCGGCTGCATGACGCGATCATCTCCGCCTATCAGGTCTGGAACCGCCGCATCACGACCGCGAAGCTGAACCAGTGGCTCGGCGCCATGACGGAGGCCCATCCACCGCCCGCGCCGGGAGGCCGGCGTATCCGTCTGCGCTACATGACGCAGGTCAAGACACGGCCCCCGGGCTTTGTCCTGATGTGCTCCCACCCGGATCAGTTGCCGGAAAGCTATCGCCGCTATCTGGTGAACGGGCTGCGTGATTCCTTCGACATGCCCGGAACGCCGATCCGCCTGACGCTGCGCAGCCAGTCGGACAAGAACCCGTACCGGGCAAAGAAGAAATCCACCCCCTCGCGTCTGCGCAAACACGTGGGCAAGCCGATCAAGAGCTGACGGCGGCCCGCGCCTCCGCGTTCCGGGCGATACCTGTCAGCGGCGGCCAAACAGCCGTTCGATGTCGGACAGCTTCAGTTCCACGTAGGTCGGTCGGCCATGATTGCACTGGCCGGAGTGGGGCGTTGCTTCCATCTCGCGCAGGAGGGCGTTCATCTCTTCCGCCCGCATCCATCGCCCGGAGCGCACTGACCCGTGGCACGCCATACGGGAGAGCACTGCGTCGAGGCGTCCGCGCAGGGTGCGGCTCTCTCCCATATCCACAAGCTCGTCGAGAATGTCGCGGAGGAGCGGTGCGGCCTCTGCCGTTCCCAGAAGCGCGGGAACCTCGCGCACTGCGACGGCTCCCGCCCCGAACGGTTCGATGATGAGCCCGAGGTCCGCAAGCTCCGCCACGTGGTCCAGGAGCCGCTCCGCATCGCTGCTGGAGAGTTCCACGACCTCCGGGATCAGCAGCGCCTGCCGGGCAATGCCGTGCTCCGACATCTGCCGCTTCAGACGCTCATAGACCAGACGTTCATGCGCCGCATGTTGATCGACGATGACGATGCCGTCCTGTGTCTGGGCGATGATGTAGTTCTCATGCACCTGCGCCCGCGCGGCGCCGAGCGGTTGGCTGCCCTCTGGCATGTCGGAAGGCACTTCGCTGCGGGCGGAAACCGGTGCGGCGGGAGCTTCCGCAAATCCGGGAGCCTGCGCGGCATAGGCTATGCCCAACGCCTGCGGTGACGGGCGCAGTGGACGGCTCGCCAGGTCCATCTGGTAGATTCGCGGCTGGGCCGGAGGTTCCTCCGCACGGAAGGCGGCCAGCGTTTCCGCTCCGACGGTGGAGGAAGCTCGATGCCCCGCCTCTGCCAGCGCATGACGAAGCGCAGTGACGATCAGCCCGCGGGCGAGGGCGGGTTCGCGGAATCGGACCTCCGCCTTGGCGGGGTGGACATTCACATCCACCCGGTGCGGGTCGCAGTCCAGAAACAGCACGGCAGCTGGATGGCGGTCACGGCTGAGGAAATCCGAATAGGCGCCCCGAAGCGCTCCGATCAGCAGACGGTCCGCCACCGGACGCCCGTTCACGAACAGATACTGTGCCACCGCCGACCCCCGGGAATAGGTGGGGAGCGCCGCATAACCGGAAAGCCGCAGCCCTTCCCGTTCCGCTTCTATGGGCAGGGCGTTTTCGGCGAAGTCATTACCGATGATCCGGGCCAGCCTGCGATGCAGTGCGTCGAACAGATCGCCCTGTTCCGCCTCCAGCCTCAGGATGGTGCGATCCGCCGTCTCGTCGCGCAGGGTGAAGGCGACGGACGGCTCCGCCATGGCGAGGCGGCGGACGACCTCTCCGATCGCCTGAACCTCCGCCCGGTCAGAACGCAGGAACTTCAGCCGCGCCGGTGTGGCATAGAACAGATCGCGCAGCTCGACGACCGTTCCGCCGCCGAGAGCCGCAGGACGTACCCCCTCCGGCACACCGCCCGCAACCCGAAGGGAGGCGGCCTCCTCCCCCTTTGCTCGGGAGGTGACGGTGAGCCGGCCCACCGCGCCAAGGGAGGGCAGCGCTTCCCCCCTGAAGCCGAAGGAATGGATGGCAAGCAGGTCAGACCCGTCGATCTTGGACGTTGCGTGGCGGGACAGGGCGAGCGGCAGATCCGCAGGCCGCATTCCGCATCCGTCGTCCGTGACACGGATGAGTGTCTTGCCCCCGTCCGCATAGGCGATGTCGATGCGCCGCGCGCCTGCGTCCAGCGCGTTTTCCACCAGTTCCTTAACGGCGGAGGCGGGCCGCTCCACCACTTCACCGGCGGCAATCCGGTTGATGACGGACTCGTCAAGCTGCCGGATTACCGGCGCGTCGGTCGATATGTTGTGGCGAGCGGCTTGCATGGCCCATGGTGTAGCATGCCGCCCGACGCGACTCAAAGCCCAATCAGTTCGCCGTCACGCCCTCGGGATGGCCGACCACGACGAAATGCAGCTTCTCCGGGGCTAGCCGCTTTGCCGCCACGCGCTTTACATCCTCCAGCGTCACGGCCTCGATGAAGTCGTTGCGCCTGGTGATGTAGTCGGGACCGTAGCCCTGCGCCTGCATGCCGACAAGGATCCGCGCGATGGTCGCATTGCCATCGAAACGCAGCGGGTAGGCGCCGATCAGGTAGGTCTTGGTCGCGTCCAGCTCCTCCTGCGTGATGCCGTCCGCCTGCGCCTTGGCCCATTCGTCACGGATGACGGAGAGCGTCTCACCTGCGCGCGCATTCACCGTCGCAACCGACCCCACGATATAGGAGGCGCGGTCGTAGTTGGCGATGGAGGTGTAGATGCCGTAGGTCAGCCCGCGCTTCTCCCGCACCTCCTTCATCAGCCGCGCGGTGAAACGTCCGCCGCCCAGCACCTCGTTCAGAACGAAGGCCGGGAAGAAATCGGGATCGTCGCGGTCGATCCCCGGCTGGCCGAATAGGATCACGGACTGCGGCGTATCGAAATCCACCACCGTCGTGCCGCCCGCCAGATCATAGGAGACGGCTGGCGGCATTTCGGCCCCCGTCGCGGGAAGAGGCCCGAGGATTTCATCCAGTATGCGCCCGAGTTCGTCCGCGCCGATGTCCCCCACGGCAGAGACGACCACGCGGTCGCGGGCCATGACGCGATCCTTCGCTGCGATCAGGTCGTCCCGGGTGAGGGCGCGGACGCTCTCCTCCGTCCCGTCGATGGCGGTTCCATAAGGGTCATCGGGGAAGGCGAGATGGGCGAAGGTATGCGCGGCGATGGCGTTCGGGTCACGCGCGTCGGAAGCGATCGAGGCCAGAACCTGCCCCCGGACCCTGTCTATGGCATCCTCGTCGAAGCGCGGCTCGGTTACCGCCATGCGGATCAGGTCCACCGCCTGTGCCCGGTTTTCCGTCAGGAAGCGGGCGGAGACGGAAACCGCATCATCGGAGGCGTTGAACCGGATGCTGGCCGCGAGGTTCTCCCGCGCCGCGGAGAAGGCGCGCGAATCCAGATCGCCCGCACCTTCGTCCAGCAGGCCGGACATCAGATTGATCGCGCCGCGCTTTCCCTCGGCATCAAGGCTGGCACCGCCCTTGAAGCGGATCTCCAGGGCGGTGAAGGGGATGGAATGCTCTTCCACCAACCACGCCTTGATGCCTCCGGGAGAGGTCACTTCCTGTATATCTACGGCGGCGAGAGCAGGGAATGCGAAGGCGATGCCCGTAGCGAGGGTAAAGGCGAAGCGGATCATTGGGCGATGTCTCCCGCGGCGGGGCCGGCGATTGGGGCATTGGGGGGCGGCTCGGGCGCATCGGCGGGCCGCGTCAGCCAGGCGGTGACGGAGCGACGGAGGTCAAAAACCTCATGCGCCGCAGCCATCACGTCGTCGGCCGTCACCGCGCGCAGCGTTTCGGGCCACGCCTGCACGTCTTCAACAGTCAGCCCGACGGACAGGGCCTCTCCGTAGCGGCGGGCGATACGGTCCACATTGTCCAGTTCATAGATGTCGGAGGCGCGGAGCTGTGTCTTGATCCGCTCAAGCTGCTCGGCATTCACCCCCTCCGTCATGAACTCCGCCAGAGCCTTGTCCAGCGCGGCTTCCGCTTCCGCCAGCCCCTCGTTCGCGGCCGGCACGATATAGAGGCCGAAGGTCGTGGGATCCACCGCCACGCCATCGTAGAATGCGCCCGTGGAAAGCGCCGCCTGCGTTTCGAACTGAAGCTTCTGTCCCAGAACGGAGGTTCCGGGATCGCCACCCAGCAGTTCCGCCAGCACGGTCAGCGCAGCCGCCTCCTTTTGATCGCCGGTATTCCGCTCGGGCGCGAGATAGGTGCGCATGACGTAGGGACGGGCGACGCGGCCATCCTCCAGCGTCACGCGGCGGGCGGCGATCTGCGGCGGCTCCTGCGGTCGGATGCGGGGGGGCAGGTTCTCGGACGGTTTCAGCGGGCCGTAGTTTTCCTCTGCCAGCCGTTTCACCTCTGCCGGGTCCACATCGCCGGAGACGACGAGGATCGCGTTGTTCGGCGCGTAGTAGGTCCGGTAGAAGTCCAACGCATCCTGCCGGTCGAGCTTTTCCATCTCATGCCGCCAGCCGATCACCGGTATACCGTAACGATGGTTGAGATACTGCGCCGCGCGTTGCTGTTCGTTCAACAGGGAGCTCGGATCGTTCTCCACCCGCTGGTTGCGTTCCTCAAGGATCACGGCGCGTTCTGTGGTGACCTCCTCCTCCGTCAGATGAAGGTTCCGCATCCGGTCCGCTTCCATCTGCATCATCAGATCAAGCCGGTTGGCGGCCACCCGCTGAAAATATCCGGTATAGTCATAGGAGGTGAAAGCGTTGTCGTTGCCGCCCTGCGCCTCCACCACTCTGGAGAATTCGCCCGATGCCATCTTGTCTGTGCCCTTGAACATGAGGTGCTCAAGGAAATGCGCGATGCCGGAGGTGCCGGCTTTCTCGTCGGCGGACCCCACCTTGTACCAGACCATATGCACCACGACGGGGGCGCGGTGATCCTCCACCACGATGGCCTGCATGCCGTTGGGAAGGGAGAAGGTCGTGACCGCCTCTGCGGCCATCGCAGGCCGGACGAGCGGTATCGCAGCAGGGAGCGCGACAAGGGCGAGAACGAAAAGGCCGGTCAGGCGCGGCATGAAAACCTCCGCAGATTTCCGCTGGATGGCGCCCGGAAAGGCGCTTGCCCCGCGGAACCTAACGGCAGCGTGCGCCAGTTCAAGGCCGTATCACTTGCGGCACCTCCGGCTGACGGGGAAGTGACGGGGAGGAGCGCGGCCACCTCCATAGTGTTGCCCGATATTTGTCGTTTGTTCATGCGGATCCCGCGCCTACCTTAGCTACGAGGGATCGCAGGAGACGATACGTGCAAATCCAGACCTCCAAACCCGCTCCGTCATTGGATCAGACCGATGCGTCGGATGATCCGTGGCATGCTCTGACAGCGGAGGCCGCGGCAGGCCGATTGGGTGCCGGTACGGAGGGATTGGCCTCAGCCGAAGCGGCCGAGCGGCTGACCCGCTACGGACCCAACGACCTGCCGGAGCAGGCTGCACGGCCCGCGATCGTCCGGCTACTCGCTCAGTTCAACAACGTGTTGATCTATTTTCTCATCGCGGCTGCCGCAGCCGCACTGCTACTTGGCCATCCGGTTGATGCGGGCGTCATCCTCGCCGTGGTGCTTGCCAATGCCATCGTAGGCTTCGTTCAGGAAGGAAAGGCGGAACAGGCGCTTTCCGCCATCCGGGCGCTGATCGCGCCCCATGCCGTCGCCTTGCGGGATGGCGAGAGGATGGAGGTGGACACGCGCGATCTGGTCCCGGGGGATGTCGTGCTGCTGGAGGCGGGGGATCAGGTGCCCGCCGATCTCCGCCTGCTGCGCGCACGGCACCTTGTGATCGACGAGTCCATCCTGACCGGTGAATCCGTTCCCGTGCAGAAAGACACCCGGCCCGTTAGTGCCGCTGCCGCGATCGGCGACCGCTCGGACATGGCATTCTCCGGCACGCTGGTCGCGACGGGGCAGGCGCAGGGACTGGTCGTCGGCACCGGCTCGCGGGCCGAGATCGGGCGGATCAGCGCAATGATCGGCGAAGTGGAAACCGGAACGACGCCGCTCCTTCAGAAGATCAACCGTTTTGGACGACAGTTCACTCTCGTCGCGCTCATCGGTGCGGTAGCCGTGTTTCTTTATGCCCACTTCGTCGATGCCTACGGCTGGGAGGAGGCGCTGCTGATCTCGGTCGCGCTGGCCGTCGGCGTGATCCCGGAGGGTCTCCCCGCCGTCATCACGATCACGCTGGCCATCGGGGTACGGCGAATGGCTGCGCGCCATGCCATCATTCGCAAGCTTCCGGCGGTGGAAACGCTGGGCGCGACACGCACAATCTGCTCCGACAAGACAGGTACGCTCACCCTGAACGAAATGATGGTCGCGCGCATCGTGACGCCCGAGGGCGATTGGCGGGTGGAGGGCGCAGGCTATGCGCCAGAGGGCCGGTTCATTCGCAACGGGCAGCAGGTCTCTCCGGACGGCGCCGTGCGCCTGCTTCGCGCCGGGATGCTCGCGAACGATGGCAAGATCATCCAGCGGGACGGAACTTGGCGCGTTGCGGGCGATCCGATGGACGGCGCACTGCTCGCCGTAGCAGCCAAGGCCGGGATGGGGGATGTCGAGCGAGAATCGGAGCCTCTGCTGGATGTCATTCCGTTCGATGCGGAATACCGCTTCCTTGCCGTGCTGACCAACGGCCCCGAGGGGCGGATGATCCGCGTGAAGGGCGCGCCGGAGGCAGTGCTTGCCATGTGCGACAGCGACAGCGCCGGGCCGCTTGATGCGCTGGTCTGGCAGCAGCGGATCAACGCGCTGGCGGAGGCTGGCCAGCGGGTGCTGGGCTTTGCCGAACGCCCCGCTGTTCGCGACGACCTTGCGATGACGGATATGGAACGCGGCTTCACCTTCCTCGGCATTGCCGGATTCATCGATCCTCCCCGACCGGAGGCGACCGAAGCGGTTGCCCTGTGCCGCTCGGCGGGAATCGCGGTGAAGATGATCACGGGAGATCACGTCCTTACCGCCCGGGCCATCGCCGGGCAGCTCGGCATGGCGGAAAATCCGCTGGCGACAACCGGCGCGGAGGTCGAGGCACTGACCGACACCGATCTTGCCGATGTTGCGGAACGTACGACGGTTTTCGCGCGCGCCAGCCCGGAGCACAAGCTGCGCATCGTGCGTGCCCTGCAATCGCGGGGAGAGGTCGTGGCCATGACAGGCGACGGAGTAAACGATGCTCCCGCGCTCAAGCAGGCCGATGTCGGTATCGCGATGGGACGGAAGGGGACGGAGGCCGCTCGTCAGGCGGCAGAGATGGTTCTGACCGATGATAATTTCGCCACCATCGTCGCTGCCGTGAAAGAAGGCCGGACCGTTTTCGACAACATCCGCAAGGTTATCTCCTGGACGCTGCCGACCAACGGGGGCGAAGCGGTGGCAGTCATCATGGCGCTGCTGCTGGCCTGGCCGGTGCCCATGTCGGCGGTGCAGATCCTTTGGATCAACTTGATCCTATCGGCGACTCTGGGACTCGTCCTGGCCTTCGAACCGCCGGAACCGGATGTGATGGAACGCAGGCCGCGTCCTGCCGGGGCGCAACTTCTGACGCCCTTCATGCTTTGGCGCGTGGTTCTGGTGTCCTTGCTGTTCGCTATCGGCGTGTTCGGGATATCTGCCTATGGTGCGGCCAAAGGCTATGATCTTGCCGGGCAGCGGACGCTTGCCGTGAACGCCGTGGTAGTGATGGAGATATTCTACCTGTTCAACGTCCGCTACATGCATGTCCGGTCGCTCCGGGCAGTCGGCTTCAAGGGGACGCCGGCGGTGCTGGGTGCTGTGGCGGTGGTCGTGGTAGCGCAGCTTCTTTTCACCTATCTGCCGGTCATGCAGGAGTTGTTCGATACCCGCCCGCTGACCTTGGCGGATGGCGCGGTGGTGATGCTTTTCGGTCTGGCGGTGTTCGTGATCTGTGAAGTGGAGAAACAGATATTCCTGCGCACCGGCCTGATGGAGCGCATGGAGGACGGCGTCTAACCCGCCAGTTCGGAAAGCGGGGCGGACAGGTGGCAGTAGAACCCCTCCGGGCGATACTGGATGTCCGCCGCCGCCTGTCCGCCGCCTGTCAGCCCGGAGGCAATGAGCCGCGTACCGAAGCTGGACCGGGTCGGCGGGGTAACGCGAGGCCCGCCACTCTCCTGCCATTCCATGACGGCATTCTGATCCTCGATCGACCAATGTATCGCGATACGGCCTGCGTCGGAGGAGAGGGCGCCGTATTTCACCGCATTGGTAACCAGTTCATGCAGCACGAGCGCTAGGTGGAGCGCAGACCGCTGACCAACCCGGAGTTCCGGTCCCGAGGCGCTGATGCGCTCCGGCTCGAACTCACCGAAGGCGAGCGCGCCCAGGACCACATCCTCGAACCGCGCACCGTTGGTGTCACCAAGCAGGAGATGCTCGTGCGCCGCGCCGAGCGCCCGAATGCGTGACAGAAGCGCGGTGCGGGCACCCTCAATGTCGCGGGAGGTGCGGAAGGTCTGGTTGACCAGTCCGAGCACCAGCGTCACCGTGTTCTTCAGCCGATGGCCAAGCTCCTGATGCAGCAGACGGTCCCGCTCCTCCCGCTCTACCCTCGAGGTGATATCGCGGGCAGCGCCGATCAGCCATGCCGGACGCCCGTCGTGCCGCGTCATGCGGACACCGCTGAGCATGACGTGGCGCATGATGCCGTCGTCGATTCCCTTCACGCGGATAGGGAAGCTCACCCCCTCCCGGTTTTCGGTGAGGAGGAGAGCCGCGGCTTCCTTCCGGGCGCGACGGCGATCTGCTTTGGGGATGGCGCGGAGCACCTGAGCAAAACCGATCGGTCGCGCACCGATCACGCCGAACATGCCCCGAAGGTTGTCATCCACCGTCACATCGCCAGTCGCGGGGTCGAAGTCCCAGACACCCAGTTCTGCCAGACGGTTGGCCAGACGCCGCCGCTCCTCCTGTTCCACGAGCCGTTGAAAGAGCCGCCGCCGTTCGCTTACTTCCGTCACCAGCAGCAGCAGCCTGTCATCCGCCAGCCGGCGGAAGCGAGCTTCAAACCATTCGTTCCCGCCGCACGGCCCCGGAATCTCCAGCTGCTGCATAGGAGAATCGGGCATTAGCGTTGCTGCGGCGGCGAGAATCACGGTCGCATCGGGCCAAAGCGTCAAAAGCCGGTCCGACACGTCATTTCCGACAAAGCCACGAAAGGCCTCGTTGGCATTTTCGATGATCAGATCGCTTGCCCCTCCGGTCTCGTCGGTGAGGAAGCGCCCGATCAACAGACCGGAATCGCTCTGCTCGAAGACAGTCTGCGCCGGCAGCGAATCCAGCATGTTGCGCAGTCTGAGCTGGATCAGCCGGGCAAAGCGTTGCAGATGCGCAATCTCGGTCTCCGGCCAGCCTGCTGGACCCTCGCGCCGGAGGATCAGAATGGCATGGCGGTCAAAGTCTACGGAAATCGGAAAGGCAAGATAGCTGCCTGAAGATTCGGACGAGAGGATGCGACGTATATCGGTCGGAAGATGTCCGGCGGGCACGGTGACGGCGCTATTGGTGGGGAACATGCGCTCATATACGCTCGCGGTGATGGGGATATAGCCGTCGGGATGTCGGAGCAGCCCGCGCCCCGCAAAAACCTTTGCCCCCAGTGGGCAGAGGGCCAGTAGCGCCGCCACTTGGGAGTGCGCCGCATCCGCTGCCATGGACAGGACCTCTGCAAGCTCGTCATCCACGGAAACACTCGCGACCGGGTGTTGATAGGGGGAGAGAGTGAGCGGATTGTCGATCCTCATGCCATCTCCTCTTTCAAACACATTTGTTTTAAAAGATGCTAGTCGCCTTTGGCGTGTGGACGCAAGCGCTAGCCCCGTCTATCCCGGCATCAACCCATACTTTTGACTCCTTCATGACTGAGTTGCTGATCCTTCGCCACGGCGAAACGTTTTGGAACCGCGAGCGGCGGATGCAGGGGTGGCAGGATTCAGCCCTGACACCGGCGGGAGAAGCTCAGGCACGGGCGATATGTCGCCTTTTGCAAGCGAATCAGGTGGACTGGCGAGGGTGGCGTTTCCTGTCCAGTCCGCTGGGCCGGGCTCTCAAAACGGCAGACATCGCGCTTGGCGCGCTTGGCGCTGTGGAGCTGGAGCCGGATCTCAGGGAAATCGGCATGGGTGCGTGGGAGGGGCTGACGATTGACGAGATCGCCCTTCGCTGGCCGGCTTCTGCAACAGTGTCCGACCCTCTCGCATGGTATGCCGCTGCGCCGGGAGGAGAGCCGCTCGCCCATCTGCGGGCGCGCGCGGAAGCGGTTCTCGCCCGGCTTGAAGGCCCGGCCGTCCTTGTCACGCATGGCTTCTTTTCCCGCTACCTGCGCGGCGCGGCGCTGGGGCTGGCGGAAGCGGAGCTATCGGCGCTGGAAGACCGTCAGGGCGTGGTATGGCGTATTCGCGAAGGCCGAATGGAAACCCTGGACGCCTGTCCTATGCCCGCTGACGCGCCGGCTTCCAGCGGCGATGGATCCAGAACCATTGGTCCATATGCTCCCTGACCTGCGCCTCCAGACTGTCGTTCAGCGCCTGTGTCATCGTCATGGGATCGGTATGGTCCAGCGGTGCCTCG
Organism: Haematobacter missouriensis; assembly: GCF_000740775.1. Lineage (GTDB taxonomy): Bacteria > Pseudomonadota > Alphaproteobacteria > Rhodobacterales > Rhodobacteraceae > Haematobacter > Haematobacter missouriensis. Next base: position 23,841 of record NZ_JFGS01000039.1, read on the forward strand.
ATCCACATGTCGAAGTCCAGACCGTTGTCCTTGCGGATGACGTAGCCAGGGGCGATCAGCGCGTCGTACCGCAGCGCAAGCTCCGCGGCGGAAAGCGAGGTATGCGCCGGATGACCGAAGAAGGTCAGTGCGGGCTCCCCCGTCATCGCCTGATCTATAAGTATAGCCACCAGCCCGCCGGAGCGCAGGAAGCGCAGCATCTCCGCCATGCCCCGCCGGGAGCGGGAGAACAGCGGCTTGGACAGCGATTCCATCGCGGCGATATAGGCGTCATGAAACAGAGGATTGTCCATCGGCCGGTAGAGTGCGCCGACCTTGTAGCCCTTGGCTGCCAGAACCGGGCGAGCCGCGTTGAAATTGCCGAAGTGACCTGACACGATAATGACCGGACGACCCGCAGCCTGCGCCGCAGCGACCGCGTCCACGCCTGGACCACGCACCGGAGTGCCGGAGACACGGGCCAGAAACTCCTCGCCAGAAAACAGCTCGACAAGGCTACGGCCGACATTGTCGGGAACGTCGCGGCAAAGACGCCGCACCTCGGCGGGTGCCATGTCGGGAAAGATGAGCGCCAGATTTTCCCGTATGCGCTTGCGATAGCCCGCAACCGGGGCCACGAGTCGGGAAAAGACCCATCCGGCCAGTGGGATGCGCCGCTCGTAAGGGATCAGCCGCAACCCGCCCATCAGGATGCGGCCGACAATGTCGGTGATCCGGTCCTTTGCGCGGATACGTGTTCCTTCTGCGGCGTCTTCCTGCGGCATGCCACCCTCTAGTCTGCGGCGACCTGCTCCTGCCGCGCCCGTGTTTCGCGGTGCCAGACATAAAGTCCTGCTCCGACGATCACAAGCGCGCCCACGCCGACCCAGATATCGGGAATCTCTCCGAAGAAGACATAGCCCCATACGGTAGCAAACAGGATGCCGATGTAGCCGAAGGGTGCGATCACACCCGCATCGGCCAGCGCGAAGGCACGGATCATGAAAAGCTGCGCCAGCGTTCCGGCGATGCCCACACCGGCAAACAGCAACAGGCTCCCGGCTGCGGGTGTCACCCATTGCCACGGGAGGAGAAGGCTCGTGAGCAATGTCGCAACGGCGCCGGACCAGAACATCGCCGTCCAGACATTCTCGCTCCGTCCCACCTTCCGTGTGGCGAGCGCGAACGAGGTGTAGCAGACAGCACCGATGAGGGGCAGGAAGGCGGCAGGGGTGAACATGGAGCTTCCCGGCCGGATGATGATGAGCGCGCCAAGCAGCGCCAACACGATGCCCACGATGCGCCGCGGGCCGAGCTTCTCACCAAAGATCAGCGCCGCGCCGAGCGTGATGAGCACCGGGTTCAGGTCCATGATCGCCGTCGCCTCCGCCAGCCCGATGTAGCCGAGGCTCAGGAAGAAGAACGCCGCCGCGCCAAGCTGACTCACCGCGCGAAGGCTGTGCAGACCAAGATGGCGGGTCCGCGCGATACCGGGAATCGCGGCGCGAAAGATGAGCAGCACGATGAGGAATTGCCCGGCATTCCGCGCCCAGACGATCTGCCCCACAGGATGCCCGGCAAGCCGGAGCGCCTTGCCCATCGCGTCCAGCACGGAAAAGCAGAGCATTGCCGCCAGAATATAGGCGATGCCCGTCGCGGTAGCGGACAGGGGTGGTCGGGCCATTCGTCAACCGTGCTTGCGGCTGTACAGCATGAGCAGGTAACCTGCACAGGCGCAGCAGGTGATACCGAAGATGAGCGGCATCGGCGTCCCGTCGAAGGCCTGACCAATCGGGAAGGCGATCAGCACCGCAAGAACCGTGGATACGGCGCCGATAACGGAAGCCGCGCTGCCGGCGATGTGGCCAAGGTGCTCCAGCGAGAGGGCGTTCAGGTTGCCGAAGATGAAACCGTTCAGGAAGAAGACGGCGGCCGCCCAGCAGAAGAAGGCGGGGAAGGGATGGCTTTCGAATACGCCGATCCGCCACAGTGTGAACATCACGACCGAAAGCACCGCCTGTATCAGGAACGCGGTGGACGCCATCCGCCGCATGCCGAAGCGCATCACCAGCGTGGCGTTAATCGGCCCCGCCGTGCCCGCGATCAGTGCCTGCGCGGCGAACCACAGCGCAAAGCTCTCGCCCATGCCGAAGCTCACGTCATAGATTTGCTGGACGGAGGATATGAAGCCGAACAGCGGCCCGAAACCGAGGGTCATCGCCAGCAGGTAGACGACCACCAACCGGTTGCCAAAAATCTCCCGCATCGCACCGCCGATGGCGCGGAAAGAGAACGGGCGACGATGGTTGACTTCAAGCGTCTCCGGTTGGCGGGAGAGCAGCCACAGCGCCATGACCACCCCGGCAAACACCAGAACGAGGAAGATTGAGCGCCATCCGGCAAGGTGAATCACGAAGGTCCCGAACAGCGGCGCGATGGCGGGCACAAGGATGAACAGCGTCATGACGAAGGACATCACCCGCGCCATCATCCGTCCCTCATACCTGTCCCGCACAATGGCCACACCCACGATCCGGGGTGCTGAGGCTCCGATACCCTGAAGGAAGCGCGCGACCAGCAGCAACTCGAAGCTATGGGAGAGATAGGCCGTGAGCGAGCCCATGATGTAGATCGCCACGCCGATTACGATGATCCGCCGGCGGCCGAAGCTGTCCGACAGCGGCCCTGCGAAAAGCTGTCCCAGACCGATGCCGGCCATAAAGACCGGGATGATGATCTGCGCCCGATTCGGGTTGGCGAGGTCCAACTCATGCGCGATCTGCGGCAGTGCGGGCAGCATCGCGTCAATGGAAAGCGCGATGGTCGCAAACATCATCGCGATCAGCGCGACGAACTCGCCGAAGGGCGGCTGCGCGCGCGGATTGAAAAGTCCGCCACGCCGTTGGGTGGAGAGAAGCGAGCCAGCCATCGGGGGCGCTTTCCGGTTTGCGCCCCCCGCCGTCAGGTGAGTTGGGCCTTGATCTGCTTAATCACGTCCGCCCAGACTTCCACCGGCTGAGCACCGGTGAGAACATGGGTGTCCGCGATGACGAAGGTTGGAACTCCCTGCACCCCGCGATCACGGGCGTGCTGAATTCTTCGCTGAATCTCCTCCCGATCTGCGTCACTGTCAAGCAGACGGAGAATCATTTTGCGATCGAGTCCGGTTTCACCGGCGATATCGGCCAGCACGCCATGTGATCCGATATCGCGCCCCTCCCGCCAATGGGCGCGGAACAGGGCAGAGACGACGGGTGTCTGCCGCCCTTCCAGGCCTGCCCAATGGATCAGCCGGTGCGCGTCAAGCGTGTTCGGCTCCCGTGTGATGGCCACGTAGTCGATGACGGCGCCCGCCGCCTTCGCCGCTTCCGTAACTTTCACAAGCACTGCGCTGGCCCGCTCGGGAGCACCGAATTTCAGCCGCAGGAAATCAGCATACGGGATGCCGCCCTGCGGGATCTCCGGGTTCAGCTGGTAGGGATGCCAAGCGACGGTGAAAGGTTGCGAGGCATCTGATTCGAGCGCCCGGTCGAGAAGCGTCTTGCCGATGTAGCACCATGGGCAGACGATATCCGAAATGATGTCGAGCGTAACCATCGCATCCTCCTGAGTTCGGGTGGGGTTACGGTATGAGACCGCCGCACGCAAGTCGCGTCAGAACCAGCCCTGGACCCAGCGAGCGCCGCCCGAAATGTCATCGCCCACACCGGCCACCGTATTGCATCCACCAAGCGCAAGAAGCGCCGCGACAAGAAGGTAACGTGTCATCTGCCTGCCCGTTCTGCCGTTTATTGTTTTGTTTCGAACCACCAGACATCCGGCTGGAAGCCCGGCCAGTCGCCATAGACCGGCAGGGTCTGTGGATGCCTCAACCCCTCCACATGCGCAACCCGCGAGCGGTCGGCGAACCAGAGGGGAATCACGTAGCGGCCAGTGGTAAGTGCACGGTCGAGCGCCTGAACAGCGGTTCGGAAATCCTCGGTCGTCCGTGCGGCGAGCAGGGCGGAGATCATGTCGTCGACGGCGCGCGAACGGATCCCCATTATGTTGCGGCTTCCCTGCATCAGCGCCTCTTCTGAGCCCCAGTAAAGCCGCTGCTCATTGCCGGGTGAGAGGGAGAGCGCGCGCGTTACCGGAGTCATCGCAAAGTCGAAGCGGTTCGTGCGTTCTGTATACTGGGCGCTGTCAACCTGGGTGATGCGCATGTTTATCCCAATACGCGCAAGAGCTTGCCGGTATATCGTAACAGCCGACATGAGGTCGCCGGACCCAAGCGGCATCAGAAGTTCGAATGAGAAGGGCTCGCCCGCAGCGTTGCGGAGCGTTCCCCCGCCATCCACTTCCCAGCCTGCTGCGGAAAGCTGTTGCATGGCGCGGCGCAGGTTGAGCCGGTTCGCCGCCGTGCCGTCCGCGACCGGAAGGGCATAGGCATCCAGTGCATCCGGCGTCAGCTCCGTCACATAGGGACGGAGCATCTGCGCCACGCGCCCGTCTGCCGTACCATGATCCATCGCTAGAGGAGAATTGGAAAAGTAAGATGTGATACGGGGTTCCGTACCGCCGTTGACAGTCTGGTTTATGAACTCGAAGTTGAACGCTTGGATCAGCGCGTCCCGCACCCGCCAGTCTGTGAAAAGCGGATCGCGGGTGTTGAAGGCCAAACCGTAGATACCGGATGGGCGATGATGCGGAATTTCCTCGCGCACCACGCTGCCGTTTCTTACGGCCGGGAAATCATAGGCACGCTGCCAGCGAGCGGGATTCTGCTCTCGGTAGCTGGTCAGCACGCCCGCCTTGAAAGCCTCGAACATCGCGCCGCCGTCACCAAAATATTCCACCCGGACTTCATCCAGATTGTGAAGTCCACGATTGAAGGGCAAGTCTTTTCCCCACCAATCCGGGTTTCGACGAAAGACGATGGAACGTCCCGGCTCAAAACCAGCGACGACGTAGGGGCCGGAGCCGATCGGCACGACAGATAGCCCCGATGCGGCGAAATCCCGGCCTTCCCACTGTGCCTTCTTGAGGACTGGGCGGAGGCCCAGAAGTAGCGGCAGCTCCCGGTCCGGTGCCGAAAAGGTGAACCTCACGGAGCGTGGTCCTGTCTGCTCCGCCATGGCGATTCGGTCCGCTGCGACACGATAACGGGGATGACCCTGTTCGGAGAGGGTCTGGAAGGACCACAGCACATCCTCCGGCGTCACTGGAGAACCGTCGGAAAAACGCGCGCCCTCCCGAAGCGTGAATTCGACCCAGGAGCGATCCTCATCCGTTTCAATCGATTCGGCGAGCAAACCGTAAAGCGTGAATGGTTCATCCAAGCTCCGCGCCATTAGGGTTTCCACGGTAAGTGGCGACAATTGGAATGGAGCACGGCCTTTCAAGATAAACGGATTGAGCGAGTCGAATCCGCCCACTTCGCCGGTAACGATTCGTCCGCCTTTAGGGGCAAGGGGGTTGGCATAGGGCAGGGCCGAAAAATCCGCAGGCAGTGCAGGTTCGCCATACATTGCAATTCCGTGCGTCGGCTCCGCGCCCGCATGACAAGCCCATGTCGCGATTGCCAAAACCGCAATCAAACTACGCAATTTATGGCTCGATCGTCCGTATCGTCTGCTGAAGTGCATCTGCCTATGTCTTTATTGTTTGACGCGACGCTACCTTCCAGCGGCTGTCTTTTCAAACTTTTACCTTGGACAGCGAATGCAGAGGGCGTATAACCCCACATTCCCCAAGTAAATCGCTGATTT
>NZ_JFGS01000040.1 GCF_000740775.1 Haematobacter missouriensis
GCAGCACAAGAAGTTGGGCATGGCCCGCTGCGCTGTTGGAGAGGCGGAAATGCTGCCCGCTCGACGCACAGCAGCCGTCGAGCCAATCGCGGGAAACATCTATGCCGATCACGGTGGTCGCTGGTATCATATCACTCTCTCTTCCTTATGCTTCGCGGTCCCACAAAACAGGCCGCCGTCAACTGTTCGAGACGGTGAAGAGAGGCGGGATCAGCCTGCTAGCGATCGTGAGCCAGCCACAAGGTGTTCAGCGCTGATGGGGCTAATGTAGCAGGCCCGGGACACATAAGGTGTTTGATCCCCCGGTTTGATGGTGGATCGGGTTAAGGATGAATCAATCTGGCTCTGAGGTCCAGATTTTGCAGATGTATTCGTAGGGCGTGAGGCCGCCGAGGGTCTTGAGCCTGCGTGCGAAATTGTAGGCTGCCATGAAGTCCCCCAATTGGGTGCGGAGCTGGTTATGGCTGTCGTAATGTAAGCGCTTGACTTCAGAGGGAAAACGATCCCCAGGATCGTTTTCTGATCCGCTTCACCTTCCTTGATCGTGCGGTTCATCCGTTCGACCTGGCCGTTGGTCCAGGGGTAATTTGGGGCGCCGGAACGCCACGATCATCGCTTCCTCCGCCTCTGACAGAACCGTCGAGCGAAGCTTGCGATCATTCGGGCCTGCCCTCGGACCGATGGCAAGCTGGCCCATGGGAGTCGCGCTTCGGGCTGATGGTGCAGAAGTTGGTAATTCCCATCATCTTGGCTTCCGATGACGTGCAGAGGCTGCGAAGTGCGCGCTTTCTCCCGCTGCCCGTCATCCTTCGGAGCTCGTTGAGAGACGCAATCGGGCTTAATCCATTTTCGCCATGAGGGGTCTTGCACCGGCGATATTAGGACATATCTTACGATATATCTTAAGGAGAAAACGTGCGACATATCTTTCATCATCACCACCATCACCATCGCTTTCATCCGGGCCCCGAGGGGCGGCGCGGCGGTGGCTCCCCCTCTCGCCGGGACGGCGAGTCCCGCTTTTCGGAGCGGCGGTTCATGCGCGGGCGCAAGCTTTCCGCAGAGGGGATGCAACTGCTGATCCTCTCGCTCATCGCGGAACAACCGCGCCATGGCTATGAGATCATCCGCGCGGTCGAGGAGCTGTCCCAGGGCCTGTATGTGCCAAGCCCAGGCGTGATCTATCCCGCCCTCTCCTATCTGGAAGATGCCGGCCTGGCCGAAGCGCAAACCGATGGCAACCGGCGGTCCTACAGCCCCACGGAAGCCGGTCGCGCGCATCTTGCAGATGCGCAGGAAGCCGTCGAAGCGTTGCGACGTGCGATAGGTCGCGCGGGTGATCGCTTTGATGAAATGCGCCGGAGCGAAGGCGACGACGGCCGGCACAAGCGGCCGTTTTCCGAAACGCGAATGGCACTGCGGGCCGCGCTGTTCGATCTGCGCGAGGCTCCGCCCGAGGTTAGGGAGCGCGCGGGTGAGATCCTTCGGCGTACGGTTGCGGAACTACGCGGCCTTCAGGACAAAGACTGATCCAATCCTCCCGCCACCGTCCGCCAGATGCGCTCTACAATCGGACGGCGGAGAGTGGCGGGGCGGTAAAGACGTATCTGAACTTCCATCGTCCACGCGGGGTCGGCGCTGGCGAGCCGCAGGCGCCCCGCTGACAGATCATCGGTGACCAACGTCTCCGGCAGCCAGCAGACCCCGCGCCCGGCCAGAGCAAGCGTCCTCAGTCCGGTGCAGATCGTGTTCTGATGCACGGTATCACGCAGGAGATGGGGCCTCTTGCCGAACAGGCGCCCCAGCGCCACACCAAAGAATGACGATTCCCCATAGCAGAGATAAGGCATCGGCTCCCCTGCGGCGATCGTGCGGTCAAGCAGCCCCTCACCGGGCAGTCTCGTTCCAGAGGATGCCCGCACCTCCACGCCCGCGACCGGCATCACCCGCTCGGTCCCAAGCACCAGATGGTCGAACCGCTGCGGATCGAGGATGAACGGCACCGTCGGATGGGCATAGGTCAGAAAGAGGTCCGCCTCGCCTTCGGTCAATGCGCCAAGGTTGATCGCTGCCGCCCGTTCGCTTGGGTTCTCCCATGCACGCACAATGCGCTACGTGGTGATCCCACAGGCACTGCGCGGTATCGTGCCACCACTGTTGAACAACTGCATCAGCCTGCAGAAGGATACGGCACTTGTCGCGATCATCGGCACGATCGACGCCTTCAACCAGTCGAAGATCATAGCGGCGAACAACTTCAATCTTTCCGCCGTGACGACCGTCGCGATCCTGTTCATTCTCATCACCATTCCGCAGGCCCGGCTCGTCGACAAGCTGACTGAGCGCGACCGGCGACGCATCCGTTCGGGGGGGGGGCGCTTGTCGAAATCGACCATGCTGTGAAACGCTACGGCCAGATGGAGGTCCTCTCGGGCATGGCGCTCGACGTGGGCGAACATGAGGTCGTCTGCCTGATCGGGCCATCCGGGTGCGGGAAATCAACCCTCCTCCGCTGCATCAACAGGCTGGAGGAGATCAACGAAGGCGAGATCCGTATTAATGGCGAGCGGATCACCGGCCCGGGCGTGGATCTCGACGCGCTGCGACGTGAGATCGGCATTGTCTTCCAGGGCTACAACCTGTTTCCGCACATGACGGTGCTGCAGAACGCCACCCTTGCTCCGATCAAGGTACTGGGCCTCTCCCGCCGCGTGGCGGAGGAAAAGGCGATGACGCTGCTGGACCGGATTGGCCTTGCACATAAGGCGCGGGATTATCCCGATCGGCTCTCCGGCGGCCAACAGCAGCGGGTCGCGATCGTGCGCGCGCTGATGATGGACCCCATGCTGCTGTTGCTGGACGAGATCACCTCGGCGCTCGATCCGGAACTGGTGGCGGAGGTGCTCGAAATCGTGCGTGATCTGGCGGAGCGGGGTATGACCATGGTACTCGCTACGCATGAAATGGGCTTCGCGCGGGAGGTTGCCGACCGCATCTGCTTCCTCCAGAACGGCAAGGTCTATGAACAGGGCCCACCGGATCAGATCTTCGGCGCGCCGCAGGGGGAGAGGACGCAGGCCTTCCTGAAGCGGTTGATCGAGGCGGGCCGTCTCTGAGAGGCTCAGATGCTCATCCGTGATTTCGGGATCGTCCCCGGTATTCTTCCCCCCGGCCCGCTCAACGCCATCACCGATGTGTCGGGCGTGATGGTCGGGCACAGGACAATCCGCCGCGACCAGATCAATACGGGCGTAACTGCGGTAGTTCCCCATCCGGGCAGTATGTTTCGCCAAAAACTCCGTGCAGGGGTCGCGGTCATCAACGGCTTCGGCAAATCGGCAGGCCTGGTTCAGGTGGAGGAACTGGGTACCTTGGAAAGCCCGGTCCTGCTCACGAACACTTTTGCCGTGGGTACCTGCACCACCGCGTTGATCCGGAGGGCCTTGGCCGCCGATCCCGCCATCGGGCGGGAGACATCGACCGTCAACACGGTGGTGTGCGAATGCAATGACGGGGTGCTTTCCGATATCCGGGCGCTGGCCGTGACCGAAGCGGATGCGGTGGCCGCGCTGGATGCCGCGCAGAGCGGGCCGGTGGAGCAGGGATCCGTCGGCTGCGGCACCGGCATGACCGCCTTTGGCTTCAAGGGCGGGACAGGAACGGCATCTCGCGTGATGGAGGTGGGAGGAGAGCGCTTCACCCTTGGTGCGCTGGTGCAGGCCAATTTCGGCAATGCCGGCGATCTTATCCTGCCGGACGGGCGGCGCCCGCGACCGGAGGGCATGATGACTGCTGAGCCCGAGCGGGGCTCTGTCATCATCCTGCTGGCAACGGATCTACCGCTGGAAAGTCGTCAGCTCACCCGGATCGCTCGTCGGGCGGGCGCGGGGCTGGCACGGTTGGGCAGCTTCTGGGGTAACGGCAGCGGGGATATCGCGCTGGCCTTCACCACGGCGGACCCCGTGCCGCATGATGGCCCTGCCTTCCTTTCTCCACGTGTGCTGGCAGAGGCGCAGATCGATCTCGCCTTTCGCGCTGCCGCCGAAGCGACGGAGGAGGCTGTGCTGAACGCCTTGACCGCCGCCGAACCGCTTATGGGACGAGACGGGGCCTGGCGGCCGTCACTTGGCCAATGGCTTGCGGGTCAGGCGATCGCAGACGGGGGACGCGGGTAGGGAGCCCTCAGGCTTCAGATGATCCGTCCTATGCCATCCGGCGAAAGTTCAGGATCATGGCATGAAGAGTAAAAGGAGGGGGAGCGGCGACCCTAGGGAGGAGGAGAGGGTCGCCGCCATTTTCCGAGGCTCGGGGAGGAGGAGTGAGCCTTGGGAAACCCTTAGCGCCGAAGCGCTGTGGGACTTATTTCGTCGATCCGCTTGCGGATTGCAAGTGACCGCCTGGGCAAGCCTGATCTGCTGCAGATGCATAACTCATAACGCAAGTTCACGATAGCGTCATATCAGGCTCTCCGGGTGGATCGGGAAGCTAGCAGGCCGAACGCCGGTCGCGTGCCATACCGCGTTGGCTATGGCGCCCACGGTGCCTGTCACGCCGATTTCCCCCACCCCCTTGATGCCGAGTGCATTCACGAAGGGGTCGTCCTCATGCACCGTCATCGCTTCCACGAACGGCACATCGGCATTCACCGGCACATGATATCCGGCAAGGTCGGCATTCGTGAACCGCCCCGTCCGGGAATCGTGGATCGCTTCCTCATGCAGGGCAAATCCGATACCCCAGATCATGCCGCCCAGAAGCTGGCTGCGGGCGAGGCGCGGATTGATGATGCGGCCTGCCGCAAATGCTCCGATCAGCCGGCTGACACGCACCTGCCCAAGATCCGGATCGACGAGCACCTCCGCGAATACCCCGCCATGAGAGAACATCGCACGCGCTTCACCGGCCGCGGCATCCCGCTTGCCCGATCCAGTGCCCCGCAGCAGATCCAGACCCGCGCGAGCGAGGATGTCCTCATAGGCCTCGCTGCGGCCATCATCGTCGTTCCGCCACAGCCGCCCGTCGCGCGCTGTCACCCCGGCATTGCCCGCACCGAAGAGCGGCGACGCCGGATCCTGGACGGCCAGATCGGCGAGTTGGCGCACGACATCGGCTCCGGCGTTGAACAGGGCGGTTCCTGCCGTCGCGGTGTGCCCCGATCCCCCGGCCACGCCCGCATCCGGCAGATCGGACTGGCCGGAGCGAAACTCCAGCCGGGCGATATCAATTCCCAGCCCGTCCGCGGCAATCTGGGCCAGAGCCGTCCATGCGCCCTGCCCCATATCTGCGGCAGAGGTCTCAACGACGGCACTCCCGTCAGCGTGCAGCGTTGCGTGCGCTGCGGCCTGAAACATCGGACAGGGAAACTGTGCGGTTCCCATGCCCCAGCCCTTCAGCAACCGCCCCTCGCGCATCTGCCGCGGTTGCAGTGGACGTCCCGCCCACCCGAAAGCCTCGGCCGCGCGGGTATAACATTCCCGCAGCGCCTTGGAGGAGAAAGGCAGGCCGGAAGCAGGATCTGTCTCCGCGTAATTCTTCAGGCGGAAGGCCAGCGGATCCATACCCATCGCAAACGCTGCCGCATCCACCGCAACCTCCAGCGCCGCCGAGCCAGACGCCTCCCCCGGCGCACGCATCGGTCCCGGCGTTCCGGTATCCGCCCTCACGGCACCATGGGTCGTCCGCAGTGCGCGCGTGGCATACACGCTGTGAGAGGCGTTGGATGCGCTCTCCAGAAAGTCGTCAAACGCCGAGCCAACCGAAACGGTATGGTGCTCCAGCGCCCGAATGTCTCCCGCGTCATCCAGATCGAGCCGCACCGTCTGCCGGGTAGCAGGCCGGTGCCCGACGGGGCCATACATCTGATCCCTGCGCAGCGCGAGCTTCACCGGGCGATCCAGATCCTTCGCTGCCAGAACCGTCAGAAGCTGCGCGCCGAAAAGGATCGCCTTGGAGCCGAAGCCGCCACCCAGAAACGGGCTGCGGATCAGGATATTGCCGGGATCGATCCCGAGATAGGTCGCGAAGCTGATCTTCGCCAATCCGATCGCCTGGTTCGGTGTGTCGATCTCCAGTCGGTCGCCCTTCCACTCTGCGGTGATTGCATGCGGTTCCATGGCGTTGTGATACTGGGCCGGAGTTTCCACCATGGTTTCGAAGTGCCGCGACGCCTGCGCCCGTTCGGCCTCCATATCCCCTGCTTCGCGGCTTGGCTCGCCGCCGATGCCGACGGTTTTCGGGGTATAGGGAACACCGCCATCCACCCCCATACGGGGCGGCTGCGCTTCATATGAAGGGCTCAGAAGCCGCGCACCTTCCATCGCGGCTTCAAGCGTCTCTGCCACGACCAGCGCAATGGGCTGCCCGGCATAGCGCACGCTGTCGTCCTGCAAGGCCTCCATCCGCCAGGCAAAACCGTGAATTTTCTCGTCAGGCCCCTTGGCCAACGGGGGACGGTTCCGAGGGGTATAGACCTTTACCACGCGCGCATGCGCTTCGGCAGCTTCGGTGTCCAGCCGTGTGACGCGTCCCCGCGCGATACCCGCAGTGGCGACGACCGCATGAAGCAGCCTCTCGGGCTGCCTGTCAGCGGCATAGGGCGCGCGTCCCGTGACTTTCAGCACACCATCCCGACGAGTCATGGACTGGCCCGCGTTGGAACCGAGCCGCACATGGCCCTGCATGGGAAGCACGTCGGTCATGGGGCATCTCCTTCAAAAACGGAGGCCGGAAGCGCGGGAAGGCGGGTGGGCGTTCCCAGGGCGGCACGGGTGAGCGCGAGGATCGCGATTCGTCCTGCCAGCGGGATCTTTGCCGCATTGTCGCCGGAGGGTGCGGCGTTTGCCAGAGAAAGGGCAACCGCGGCGGCAAAGGCATCTTCTCCCGGAGCGGCACCTTTCAGCGCCTCCTCCGCCTCCCGGCAGCGCCATGGCCGCGCCGCGACCCCGCCAAGCGCCAGCCGCGCGGCCAGGATCCGGCCGTCCCGCATATCCAGAGCGGCAGCGGCCGAAACGATGGCAAAGGCAAAGGATGTGCGCTCCCGCAGTTTTACATACCGGGCGTGACGGGCCATCCCGCCGGAGCCAGGTAGACGGATGTGCGTGATGACCTCTCCCTGCGCCAGCGGTGGCGGGCCAGCCCCCTCCGCATCTGGGACCGAGTGAAAGATTTCCATCGGCACCTCGCGCCGTCCTGTCGGCCCGGCGATCTCAACCACCGCATCATAGGCGGCCAGCGCCACACAAAGATCGGAAGGATGGGTGGCGATACAGCCCTCGGTCCAGCCGAGAATGGCATGGTTCCGCGTCACGCCGCCAATGGCGCCGCAACCCGTCCCCCGCACCCGCCTGTTGCAAGGGGAAAGGACGTCCTGAAAATAGCTGCACCGGGTCTCCTGCATCACGTTTCCGCCGGTCGTCGCGGCATTGCGAAGCTGGCCGGACGCACCCGAAAGAACCGCCTCTGCCACCGCAGGATAGCGCGCCAGTATCTCTGCATTCCGGGCGAGATCGGCATTCGGCACCAGCGCCCCGATCCGCAAGCCTCCCTCCGCCTCCTCCACTCGGTCAAGGCCGGGAAGTCCACCGATGTCGATGAGCGCGGAGGGTCGCGCCACGTCGAGCTTCATCAGGTCAAGAAGATTGGTGCCCCCCGCAAGAAGGAGGGCGCCGGGCCCCGCGGCCATTGCCTCCTCCAGCGTCGCGGCGCGTCTGTAATCGAAGGGTCTCATGCGGATTTCCTTTCAGCAGGCGCGGAAAGCTGCCGCGTCGCCTCCAGCACCGCCTCGGTGATCCCTGCATAGGCGGCGCAGCGACAGATGTTACCGCTCATCCCTTCCCGCACACGCTCTGGATCCATCCCGGCCTCCGCTTCGGCGATGAGAGCGACGGCGGACATGATCTGGCCTGGCGTGCAGTAGCCGCATTGGAACCCGTCAGCCGCGATGAAGGCCGCCTGAACGGGGTGAAGCCCGTCCTCGGTTTCCAACCCTTCTATCGTGGTGATTTCCGCGCCCTCACAGCTCAGCGCGAGCTTCAGGCAACTGTTCATCCTTCGCCCGTCAACGAGAACCGTGCAGGCCCCGCACTGGCCGCGATCGCAGCCTTTCTTCGTACCGGTCAGACCAAGCCGCTCCCGCAGGAGATCAAGCAGGGTGACGCGCGGATCGTCGAGCGCGATCGTCCGCGCCATTCCATTTATGCTGAGATGAAGGCTCTGTGTCATCTTTCCCTCTCTGGCGGTAAGCTGTCGGGAAGTGGGGTGGCGCGATGCCATGATCCATTTATACGGAGGATGCCTCCGTTTTGCAATGAGAAAGAGGCGACGGGTAACAGATGGGCGAGAGTGAGCCGAAGGCAAGAAAACCCCGCGCAGATCAGATACGCAACCGTGAGCGTCTGCTCAACGCCGCGCGCGAGGTCTTCCGTGCCGAAGGCGCAAGTCTCGAAGCTGTCGCCCGCAGGGCAGGATTGGGTATTGGAACACTCTATCGCCACTTTCCGACGCGGGAATCGCTCTATCAGGCCGTCTATGAGCGGGAGGTGGAAGAGCTTGTGCGGCTGGCCGAGACGATAGGAGCGGAGGAGGGCCTGGGACGCTGGATGACAGCCGCGCTCGACATGATGGCGACCAAGAAGGGAATGATCGCTGCGTTGGCGCCGGTGATAGACCCCTCCGCACCCTTCTATTCCCAGCAATCAACGCGCATGCGGTCGGCGCTTACTGCTCTTCACGTCCGCGCCGTGGCAGCGGGCGCCATGCGCCCGGATGTGACGCCCGAAGACCTCATGCGTGTCCTCATCGGACTGTCCTACGGACCGGGGGCCGACCCCGCCCGGTCCCAACTGCTTCTGGAGGTCTTCCTGAACGGGCTCGCGCGCCCCTGAAATGCAGGCTGCCGGGTCTTGCTTTCCTCCCGGGGGCAGGGCCCGGGCATGATGACGCGAACGCCGGGCCACCGATCTTCTGCGGGGCGCAGGGGCATCACTCCGCCGACCACTTCGGGACGACCCCGAACGAACAGCTTTCGGGGCATTGCGGCGGATGCCGCGGTGCAGGTCTGCACGCCACCGATCGGCGCAGTGGCCTCCGGGTCGCCCCTCGCCGCTCGCCCGCGCCCACACACACGAGCACTCAGGCAAGCGGGGGCGCAGGCAAATCCGGCCGCGTTACTCACAGGCTGCTGAGAGGTTCAGACGTTGTAGTGCCCTTGCGTGGAAATCGGATAATCGGGTGACGAAAGCCCATAATGTAGATCTCTCGCCGGGTTTTCTTGCATGTCGACCGATTCCGCACCAATGCTAAAAGCCTTCTTCACAGCCTGCCAAGTGCCAAGACGCGGAAAGTCCGAGGGGCCGGCAGCACTGTAGATCGTCAGGCTCGGATCTGCACGTCTCCGATCACCCCATTCGCTCTGAAGCATAGCTGCCGGGGGATGCGGCGAAGACCACCGTCTTGTTTCCGCTCAGAAAAACACGGCGGTGAATATGGGCGTGGATTGCACGGGCCAGCACCTGCGCCTCTACATCGCGGCCAAGACTGACATAATCCTCGGGCGACTGCGCATGCGTCACGCGAATGGTATCCTGCTCGATGATCGGACCCTCGTCGAGGTCGGCGGTGACGTAGTGGGAGGTGGCACCGATCAGTTTCACCCCGCGCTCATAAGCCTGCTTGTAGGGGTTCGCGCCCTTGAAGGACGGGAGGAAAGAGTGGTGGATGTTGATGATCCGCCCCGACATCACCTTACACATCTCGTCCGACAGCACCTGCATGTAACGGGCCAGCACGATCAGTTCCGCCCCCGTTTCGCGCACGATACGCATCTGCTGCGCCTCGGCCTCGGGCTTGTTCTCCTTGGTGACCTTGATGCAGTAGAAGGGGATATCGTGGTTAACCACCACCTTCTGATAATCCATGTGGTTGGAGATCACCGCCACGATGTCGATCGGCAGTGCCCCGATCCGCCACCGGTAGAGCAGGTCGTTCAGGCAATGCCCGAAGCGCGACACCATGATCACGACCTTCATGCGCTCGGCCTCGTCATGGAACTTCGCGGTCATGGCAAAGGCGCGTGCGGTATGTGCAAACCCTTCCTCCAGCGCGGCAAGGCTCGCCCCCTCCTGCGAGGTGAAGCTCACCCGCATGAAGAACCGCTCCGTCTGTGAGTCATCGAACTGCGAGCTGTCAGTAATGTTGCAACCGTTATCCGACAGATAGGTGGCGATGGCAGCGACAATGCCGCGGCCGGTCGGACAGGCAACGGTCAGGCAATACTTGGTCATCTTCGTCTTCCGTCGAGGTGGTAGGGGCAAACCGGCCGAAGCCGGAAAACGGTTGCGCATGGATAGCATTACTGCGTCAGCGTTCCGTCCGTAAGCCCCTTGAACTCTGGAGAGGGCATCTGGGTCTTTCTGATCCGTAGGGCCTCAATAACTGAACTGCCCGATGTCACCACGATGGATCCGCGATGCCGAGCGGTTATCATGGGTCAAAACGAGGGGTGGGACATGGACCGGTCGGGGAAGCGGGCATTGTTGCCTGGCAGGATGGCTGCTTTCGCCATGGCGATGCTGACGGCCTGCGGCGGAACGGGGGTCGATGGTTCGCGGGAGTATCGCGCCGGAAAGCTCGAACAACCCGCTTCACTCACGGTGAGCGACCACTTCGCCCCCGGTATTCCAAGGTCCTTTGGAGACACCCGTCCCCATAGCTGGTCAGGCGTGTCGCCCGACCACTATCGCGTCCATGGCATCGACGCAGCCCGGTATCAGGGGCGCATCGACTGGCGACAAGTTGCAGCGGGCGGAGTAAGCTTCGCATGGCTCAAGGCTACAGAAGGCGCGGATTTTCTGGACCCCGGCTATGCCATCAATGCCCAGCCAGCGCGCCAGGCGGGCGTCCCGGTGGGTGCCTATCACTTTTATTATTTCTGCCGGTCGCCCAGCGAGCAGGCAGAATGGTTCATCGCGAATGTGCCGCGCCGGGCGGGGGATCTGCCGCCGGTGCTGGACATGGAGTGGAATCACACCTCCCCCACGTGCAGACGGCGGCCGGATGCGGCCACGGTGCACGCCTATATCCGGGAGTTCGCCACGATCATCACCCGCCATTACGGCACCGCCCCCGTCATCTACACCACGCCGGATTTCTATGCCCACAACAACCTCGGTGCGCTCCGCGGATATGATTTCTGGTTGCGCGCAGTTTCGGCACATCCCTCGGAACGCTATCCTGAAGAAAGGTGGGCCTTCTGGCAATATACCGGAACCGGTGTCGTGTCGGGCGTAAGCGGACGTGTGGACCTTAACGCCTTTGCCGGAACGCCCGCGCAATGGGCCGTCTGGGCAGATCGGCGGCGGCAGAAATAATACGCGCCCTGCGGCGTGGATGCGGCCCGGCAGATGTTCCGGGCCACAGGGCGTTATCCTTCGGCCGGGCGCTCCGCCGCGTGTTCGGGCGCGCCGTGCATGAGCTGCGATTCCGGACGCTGGACCAGGACCAGGTACCGTTCGAACTGGGTCAGCACATCGGCAATCAGGGCTTCGCGCGTCAACCCCATGACGTCGTAACCTTCCGTTCCGCTCGAAAAATAGGTTCGCGCCTCATAGCGGTATCCGGGATGGTCGACACTCCGCGTGGAGAACGAAGGGAGCGGCTGCGCAACCGGTCCGACGCCATAGACGAAGTCGCGCATGTCTTCGGCAGGGGAGCGGAGTTCCACGCTTCCTCCATCCGCCTCCTGTACGGAGGCTTCCTGTCCCCGGCGTGTCAGTTCCATCGCCACATCATCGAGCGCGGAGCGAACGTCACGCGCGATGAAGCGCTGCACCTCTGCCTCTGTAGGCGAATGAAGCAGCAATGCGATCCGCCTTTGCCAGCTCACACCAACGGCGGGAGCAGCAGCCCGCCTTGCCGTCCTGAGCCGCTTCTGCGCAAGATCCGAGCGCATCCCCATTTGCAACCCCAAAACCAGCGCCAGCATCACGAAGGTGAAGGGCAGCGCACTCGCAATGGTCGCGGATTGGAGCGCGCCAAGTCCGCCGGCCACCAGCAGGCAAGCCGCCACGATGCCGGACAGCGCGCACCAGAATACCCGTTGCATCGCTGGCGTATCCGAATCTCCACCTGAGGCGATCGTGTCCATCACGAGAGAACCGGAATCCGCCGAGGTCACGAAGAACACCGCAACTAGCAACACGCCGAGGGTGGAGGTCAGCGCAGGAAAAGGCAGATAACTGAAGAATTGGAACAGCCCGACGGATACGTCATTGGCAATGGCCTGCCCCAACTCGCCATTCGCCACCGTCGTGTCTACAAAGATGGCGGTATTTCCAAACACCGTCATCCAGAAGAACGTGAATCCGGAGGGAATGAACAGGACCGCGAGCACAAACTCCCGTACGGTCCGCCCACGCGAGATCCGTGCGATGAACATCCCCACGAACGGCGACCAGGAAATCCACCAGGCCCAGTAGAACAGCGTCCAGGCGTCGACCCATGGCGTTGGTTCATAGGCATATATGTTGAAGGTCCGCAGCACCAACGTATCGAGGTAAAGTCCGATATTCTGAACGAAGTCGCGGAAGAGTTCGGCGGTGGGGCCGACGAGGAGCACGAAGATCATCAGCATGATCGCGACGACGAGGTTCAGTTCCGAAAGAATACGCACCCCCTTGTCCAGGCCGCTTACGACAGAAAAGGTCGCAAGCGCAGTCACCACCACGATGATCGGGATCTGGATCGACAGACCGATCGGAAGGCCGATGAGGTAGTGCAGTCCCGCGTTGATCTGTGAGACCCCCACCCCCAATGAGGTGGCAATGCCGAAAATCGTGCCCACGACCGCGAAGATATCCACCACGTGCCCGATCGGCCCGTTGATCCGTTCCTTCAACAAGGGGTAGAGACCGGAACGGATCGTGAGCGGCAGGTTATAGCGATGGCCGAAATAGGCCAGCGACAGGCCAACGACCGCATAGATTGCCCAGGCATGTATGCCCCAGTGGAAGAAGGTGACCGACATCGCCTCTCGGACCGCCGCCACGGAATGGGGTTCGGCGGTGGGAGGGGCAAGGAAATGGGTCATCGGCTCCCCCACCCCGTAGAACATCAACCCGATACCCATGCCGGCAGCAAAGAGCATCGCGACCCAAGCGGAGAAGCTGAAGTCCGGGGTCGATTCATCCGGTCCCAGCCGTAGATTGCCCCCCTCCCCTATGCAGAAGATCAGCACCCAGATGAGGAATATCGCGACAGCCAGCAGATAGAGCCAGCCAAAGCGGTTCAGGATCCAGCTCTGCACCTTGGCAAAAATGCTGGCCGCTTCTCCCGGCAGTATGACTGCGATCCCGACGAACAGGAATATGACTGCCAGTGATCCGAAAAACACCGGCGGGTTGATCCGAAAGTTGCTGAACATTTTTATTCCATCGGAAGGAGTGTCCTCCCTCATGATGGTTTTGAACGCGCCGTTTCCAAGCCTTCACCGCTTCGGAAATGCCACACCACGGTTTCGGGGTCATCCGTCCCGAACGGGACCGATATCCCGCAAGACGTAGGGCGGACAGCCAGCCCCCGGAAGCGGCGTTTTGCCTGCATGAGAATAACGTGCGTGCACCGTTTCTCCCTGATGAGTGAGAAAGGCAATGTGGTCGTGGACGGCCGTTCACCCTGCGGGCCATGAAGATAAGGCTTCGCATGATGCGCCAGCGACGCGAGGAGTTCTGCGTCAGCAGGGCTGAAATGTGGCGGAGGTTCCCGCAAGGATGTCGCCGTCCTGTTACCCCCTACCCCGACTTCTGCAACTCACGACCTCGCCGAAGTTCTGCATCACCGACCGGTCCGTCCAACGCGGTCTCGCGCGGGTGTACCAAGACACCGGGCCGCACACCGGGCCATCGGGGGGATCACGTCACTTTTAGCTCACGCTGCCATCAAAAACGGTCGACAGGAGGAACTGTTTCGTCTCGGCGTGATTAATCGTTTAATCAGCCTGTGGCAGCGTCGGTGACCAGCACCCGCATCCGTCCCAACCTCAGCCAGATCGCCGCGCGCCTGAATGTATCGGTCGCAACGGTGTCGAATGCCCTCTCGGGCAAGGGTCGCGTCTCGCCGGAGGTGGCGGAGCGGATCAGGACGACCGCCGCCGAGATGGGTTATGTGCCTGCACGGGCAGCACGGGCCTTGAGGACGGGTCGGTCCCATGTCATCGGCCTCGTGCTGCCTGACATTTCCAATCCGCTGTTTCCGCAAATCGCCCGCGCCATAGAGCAGGCTGCGGCAAATGTCGGCTACGCCGTTCTGATTGCAGATGCCCGCGATGACGTTACGATGCAGACTGAAGCCATCGCGCGCCTGCTGGAACGGGGAGTGGATGGGATCGTCGTCGTTCCGCGACGGGGCAGCCGCATTGCGGATATCGGGAGTCCTGTCGCCGTGATCGACAGTCCCTCCACGCCGGGGAACACGGTTTCCGCCGACCATTGGCAGGGCGGGCGGTTAATCATGTCGCATCTGCTGTCGCTCGGTCATCGCAAGGTGCTGATCCTCGGAAACGATCCAACCTCTAATGTGCAGAACGACCGGGTGGGCGGCATGCGGTCCTGTCATCCCAACATGGTAGAGGTCATGTGGGCGGAGCGGATCGAGAGGCGGTCGGGCCCCGGCCAGCCCCTGCGCCTGGCGGATAAGTTCGCCCAAGGGTTCACAGCCTTTGCCACGGTGTCGGACCTGCTGGCCATCCGCGCGCTCACTGAACTTCTGGGCGCGGGTATTGCGGTGCCCGATCAGGCCAGCGTGTCGGGATTCGATGATCTTCTGTGGTCCTCCGTTGTCCGGCCCGCGCTGACGACGGTGCGGATGGACCTGCCGCTGATCGCCGAACGCGCGATCGCGGCCCTGACCGATGCGATAGAGTACAACCTCGCCACGCCCGGGAGTCCACTCTCCTTCGGCTCCGTCAAGCTGGCCTCCCCCGCCTTGGAGCGGGTGCCCATGACACTTGTTGTGCGCGAGACTGCGGCAACGCCTCGCAACGCTGCCACCGCCGACAGAAAAACCGCCCAACCCGGAGGAAGACATTGATGAAACTGCAGACCGCCCTGGCTTCTGCCGCTGCCCTTGCCCTGAGCCTTTCCAGTGCCCAGGCGCAGGAAAAGACGCTGACGATTTCCGTCTATGCCTTTGCGCAGGATGAGTTCAAGGAACTGGTCTATGATCCGTTCCAGGCCCGTTGCGGCTGCAAGCTCGTCGTAGAGACGGGCAACAGCGTCGAGCGTCTGGCCAAGATGGAGGCCAACAAGTCCAAACCGGTGATCGACATGGCGGTGGTCTCCATGGCCGATGCGCTGCAAGCCAGCCGCGCGGGGCTGATCGACACGATAGATACGGCAAAACTCACCAACTACGACAAGCTGTACGATATCGCCAAAGATCCGAATGGCGACGGGATGAGCGTCGGCTACACCTTCTATGCGACATCCATCGTGTATCGGACCGACAAGATGAAGATCGAGTCGTGGGCCGATCTGCTCAAGGATGACGTGGTCTCTCACATCGCCTTCCCGAATGTCACCACCAATCAGGGGCCGCCGGCCCTCTACATGCTGGGCATCGCGCTCGGGCAGGACACGCCGGATCTGAAGGGCGCGATCGAAGCTGTAGGCGCCAAGCGGGACGAGATCGTGACCTTCTACGTCAAATCCTCGCAGCTCGTTCAGCTCATGCAGCAGGAAGAAATCTGGGCAGCCCCCATCGGCCGCTTCTCCTGGGCGCCATTCGCCAAGCTGGACCTGCCGCTTGCCTGGGCGACGCCGAAGGAAGGGCAGACGGGCGGCATGAACGTCATGGTGGTGACCAAGGGTTCCCAGAACCGGGATCTGGCGCTGGAGTTCATGGATTTCTGGCTCTCGACCGAGGTGCAGACGAAACTCGCGGAGAAGCTGGTGGACAGCCCCGCGAATGCCGAAGTCCGGGTTTCTGACGAAGTGGCCCAGAACATCACCTATGGCGAGGAGACGGTTAAGAACCTGAAGCTGATCCCCTCATCCATCGCGCTCGACAATCGTGACGGCTGGCTCTCCGACTGGAACGCCAAAGTCGGCCAGTAACTGCCAGCAGACGTCAGCAGACCGGGAGAAGGGCCGCCTTCTCCGGGTCGGCCCTCCCCGTAGCAAAGGCTCATCCCATGTTCCAGAACCGGGCAGAAGCGTTGGCGCTTGCCCTTCCTGCAGCGCTCTTCGCGGCCATTGTCTTTCTGATCCCGGTCGCGCTCCTGCTGTCCGAAGGCTTCCGCTCCTCCGGCCAGTGGACGCTCTCGGCCTATGTGGATTTCTTTTCGCAGCCCCTGAACAGGACGATCTTCCTGCGCACCCTGCGGCTCGGGTTGACAGTGACCGCTGTGGCGGCCGTGATCGGCTATATTACCGCCTATGCCATTGTGTCGCTTCCGCCGGGAGCCAAGGGCCGTATGATCGGCCTCGTCATCCTGCCGCTGATGATTTCGCCTGTCGCACGGACCTATGCCTGGATCGTCATTCTGGGCCGCACCGGCATTGTCAATCAGGCGCTGCAGCTGGTCGGCCTGACGGATGAGCCGGTGCGGTTCCTGTTCACAGAGACGGCGGTGTTCATCGGGCTTCTCCAACTGTTTCTGCCGCTTATGATCATCTCGCTCATCAGCGCGCTGGAGAACCTGCCCCGCGATGTCGTTCCTGCTGCACGCGTCCTCGGGGCCAGCTGGTTTCAGGTGTTCTGGAAGGTCATCCTGCCGCTGACGCGGGAGGGCTTGATCATCGGGGGTACTCTGGTCTTCACCGGTTCGCTCACCGCCTATATCACGCCCGCGATCCTTGGCGGCTCCAAGGTGCTGATGCTGGAGACGCTGCTCTACCAGCAGGTCACGGTCGCCAACAACTTCGTCGCGGCCAGCGTCATCGCCTTCATCCTGATCGTGATGAGTTTCGCCGCCAACATCCTGCTGCGCCGCATCGCCTCGGCAAGGAGTGGCAAATGATCCGCAAGGCGCTTGCACCGCTGATCCTCCTGCTGGTCATGATCTTCTTGATCGGGCCATTCTTCATCATCGTCGCGGCGTCCTTTTCGGCGGGCGACACGCTGGCGTTCCCGCCTCAGGGGTTTTCGCTCAAGTGGATCGCAAAGGTCTTTACGGTGGAGAGCTTCCGGCAAAGCTTCGCCACGTCGATGTTCCTTGCTATCGGCGGCACGCTTGTGGCGCTGCTCCTCGGCATTCCGGCGGCCTATGCGATGTCGCGCTATCGGCTTCCGGGGGCGGAGACGGTGCGGTTCATGGTTTCCCTGCCGATCATCGTGCCCGGCATCATCGTCGGTCTGGCGCTGCTGCGCTATTTCGTGATCCCCGTCGGCATTTCGATCACGCTGGCGCTGTTCGTGGCCCACACCGCACTGGTGCTGCCCTATGCGGTGCGCGTCGTGTCCGCCAGCCTTGCGAACCTGCGTTCCGACATGGAGGAAGCGGCAGTCCTGCTCGGGTCATCGCGGATCGGGGCCTTCTTCCGCGTCGTTCTGCCCAATATCCGCGGCGGCATCCTGTCCGCCTTCATTCTGGGCTTCGTCACCAGCTTCAATCAGGTGCCGGTGTCACTGTTCCTCTCAGGGCCCGGGGTCCGCACGCTGCCGGTGGATATGCTGGGATATATGGAGATCGTGTTCGATCCTTCCATCGCGGCCCTGTCCTCCCTTCTCGCCTTCCTGTCCATCGGCATCGTCTTCGCAGCCGAACGTTTTCTGGGGTTCTCGCGCTATGTCTGATGCGTCCTTTCTTGTTCTCGACAAGCTCACGCTGGCCTATGGCAAGACCCTGCCGTCAGCGGCCTGAACCTCCACATCCGGCGGGGGGAGCTGATCGCGCTGCTGGGTCCATCGGGCTGCGGCAAGACCACCACGATGCGCGCCATTGCCGGTCTGATGCCGGTGAAATCGGGGCAGATCCGGCTGGATGAGCGCGATATCACCCATACCCCTGCCAACAAGCGGGAAGTCGGGCTGGTCTTTCAGTCCTACGCCTTGTTCCCCCATCTCACGGTCTATGAGAACGTGGCCTTCGGCATGCGGCTGAAGGGCGTTTCGGGGACCGAGCTTGACGAGCGCGTCACAGGGGCGATCAAGTCCGTCGGCCTCGCGAAATTCGCGAGCCGGAAGACGCCGGAACTCTCCGGAGGCCAGCAGCAGCGCGTGGCTCTTGCCCGCTCCATGGTGATGGAGCCGAAGGTGTTGATGCTGGACGAGCCGCTGTCCAACCTCGACGCCCGTCTCCGGCTGGAAATGCGCAACGAATTGCAGCGCATGCAAAAGGAAAGCGGCGTGACGATGATTTTCGTCACACATGATCAGGTGGAAGCCCTGGCGCTGGCCGACCGGATCGTCGTCATGCGCGACGGCGGCATCGAGCAGATCGGCACGCCGGAGGATATCTACAACCGCCCCGCCTCCAGCTTCGTTGCTGATTTCGTCGGGTTCGAGAATATCTTCGCGGTGAAGGACGGCAGGATGCTCACGCAAGGCGGCGACATCTCCCTGCCTGTCGGTGCGGCGGGCACAGCAGGTCTTGCATGGCGCCCCGATGCGGTGCCGCTCGGCGCTGGTCCCTATTCGGGCACCGTGCGTGGCACGTCATTCGCCGGCAGCAGCCGTGAATATGTATTGGACACCCCGCTCGGCCAGATCAAGACGGAGGTCGATGCAGGCAAACCGGCCCATCAGCTGGGCGATGCGGTGCGCTTCGATCTGCCGCTGGACGCCGCCGCGCCTCTCCATCGTTTCGGATAGCATCATGGGCGTCTGGATCGACACCGACATGGGCTTTGACGATCTCGCGGCCGTTCTGGTCGTGCAGAATGCGGGCCTTGTGATCGACGGCATGTCGCTCACCTTCGGCAATGCACCGCTGGCGCAGGTGTGCCGAAACGCCGCCGGGGCGGCCGCGGCCTTCGGCTGGCGGTTTCCCATCCATATGGGGCGCGCCCTGCCCGTCATGGGCCGGCTGGAGACAGCCCAGACGATCCTTGGCGAAACCGGCATCCCGACGCGGGGGCGCACCCTTCCAGAGGCGGAACCGCTGCCGGTGAGCGATGCCTTTGCCGGGTTATGCCACTGGCTGGAGGGGGATGGGCCGCACCGCATTCTTGCCCTGGGACCACTTGGCAATCTGGCGTCTCTGGCCCTGGCGCGACCTGACCTCGCTTCCCGCATAGATGATCTGGTCTGGATGGGGGGCGGCCTTACGCGCGGCAACCATACAGCCTCGGCGGAATTCAACGCCTTTGCAGACCCGGAGGCCGCCGCCATCGTGCTCGCCCAAGGTTTGCCGCTGACCATGGTCGATCTGGATTTCTGCCGCGGGATCCTCGCCACCCCGCGGGATGTAGAGACTCTGCGGAGCGCGCAGGGCATCAACGCTGAACTTCTTGCCGATCTTTTTGGCGGCTTTGTCGATATCGCGCTGTCGCGGGCGCGCCCTGCGATGGCGCTTTACGATCCGGCGGCGGCGGTCGTCTTCGTCCGCCCCGATCTGATAACATTCGAGCCCGCGCGGATCGACGTCGAATGCGGCGGTCACCTGACGCGCGGGCGCACGGTGGTGGAGACGCGGGCGAGCCACGCCATCTTCAACGCCTGCTTCGCCGCCGACTGCGACCGGGCGCAGGTTCGTGAGACAGTGCTCGCGGCGCTGCAATGGGAGGCCGAGAAATGAAACAGCCACTTGACCTTGCCGATGGAAGCCTCCGTCTTCGTGCCACAGCCGCAGCACGCGGCGATCGACCCTTCGACCTGTTGATCCGGGGCGGCGTCCTCATCGACATGGTGACGGGGGAGCACCGCCCCGCAGATATCGGCATCGTCGGCCCGTTGATCGCTTCCGTCCATGCGCCGGGCACACGCAGCGACGGACACGAGGTTCTTGACGTGACGGGAGCCTTTCTCTCCCCCGGCCTCATCGACACGCATATGCACGTCGAAAGCTCAATGGTGACGCCTGCGACATACTGCGATGCGGTGCTTGCCCATGGGGTGACGACCGTCGTCTGGGATCCGCATGAATTCGCCAATGTGCACGGCATCCCGGGGGTCGATTACGCGATCCGGGCGACAGAGGATCTACCGCTGCGGTTCGTGGTGCTTGCGCCCTCCTGCGTGCCCTCCGCGCCGGGGCAGGAGCACGCGGGCGCCGATTTCGATGCGGCAACGGTCTCCGGGCTGCTCGCCCGCCCAGAGATCGGCGGCGTGGCCGAAGTGATGAACATGCGCGACGTCATCGCCGGTGAGCCGCGGATGAGCGGCATCGTCCAGGCCGGCCTTGCTGCCGGGAAGCCGGTCTGCGGGCACGCCCGCGGGCTGACCGGTCCGGCGTTGCAGGCCTTCATGGCGGCAGGCGTCGGCTCGGATCATGAGCTGACCTCCGGCTCCGACCTGATGGAAAAGCTGCGCGCCGGGTTGTTCATCGAACTCCGCGGCTCGCACGATCATCTGCTGCCCGAATTCGTGGCGGAGCTGAACCGGCTTGGACATCTACCCCAGACGGTGTCGCTCTGCACCGATGATGTCTTTCCCGACGATCTCCTGCACGGCGGCGGGCTGACGGATGTGGTGCGCCGGCTTGTCGGCTATGGTCTGCCGTCGGAATGGGCGCTGCAAGCGGCAACACTGAACGGCGCGCGGAAGATCGGGCGGGACGATCTGGGCTTGATTGCCGCCGGTCGCCGGGCCGACATCGTCATCTTGGACGATCTGAAGGCATTCGTTGCGCGCCACGTCGTGGCGAACGGCAGGGTTGTGGCGCATGACGGCGAAGTCCTGCGCGCTTCTGTCGAGGTCGGGGCGGCGCCCTTTCTGAATTCCGTCCGGCTTCCTGCGCTGACGACCGATGATTTCCGCCTCCGATCCGCTGGCGACCGAGTCCGCGTCGCCACCATCGACAGACCGCGCTTTACCCGTTGGGGAGAGGCGGAAACTGCCGTGACAGAGGGTGTCGTCGTGCCGCCGGAGGGAGCGACGCTCATCGCCGTTGCGCATCGTCACGGCCTTGCCGACCCTGCGCCGCGGGTCGGCTTCCTGCGGGGATGGGGTACGTGGCGGGGGGCCTTCGCCACCACCGTCTCCCACGACAGCCACAACCTCACCGTTTTCGGCGGCAACCCGGAGGATATGGCTGTCGCGGCGAATGCCGTCATCGCGGCAGGCGGCGGGATGGCCGCGGCGGCGGGCGGAGAGGTTCTGGCGCTTCTGCCCCTCCCGGTCTCGGGTCTGGTATCGCGCTCGGGACTGGTGGAGGTTGCAGCCGATTTCGCGGCGCTTCGCGAGGCGATGGATCGCGTCGTGGACTGGGAGCCCCCCTACCTGATTTTCAAGGCCTGCTTCGGCGCGACGCTTGCCTGCAACCTCGGCCCGCATCAGACCGATCTCGGCATCGCCGACATCGCGCGCGGAGGCGTTCTGGCGTCGCCGATCCTAGACATCCTTTCCGGGACATGACCATGAGCGACACGATAGATGCCGACCTTCCCTTTCTGACGGCCCTCCGCCGCGATCTGCATGCCCACCCCGAGCTTGGCTTCGAGGAGCACCGCACCTCCGATATCGTTGCAACGCTTCTGGAGGAGGCGGGGATCGTCGTGCATCGCGGCCTTGGCGGCACCGGGGTTGTCGGGACGCTGCAGATCGGCAACGGAACGCGTCGCATAGGTCTGCGGGCGGATATGGATGCGCTGGCCATGCCGGAACTGGTGGACCGTCCCCACAAATCCACCGTGCCTGGCAAGATGCATGCCTGCGGCCATGACGGGCATACCACGCTGCTGATCGGCGCAGCGCGGGAGCTGGCGCGGCGGAGGGATTTCTCCGGGACCGTGCATTTCATTTTCCAGCCTGCGGAGGAGGGTCGCGGGGGTGCCGATCGCATGGTGTCGGAGGGCCTTTTCGACATCTTTCCCTGCGATGCGGTTTACGGGCTTCACAACATGCCGGGTCTCGACCCCGATGAGATTGCGGTGGTGGAGGGGCCACAGCTCGCCTCCTCCGACAGCTGGCACGTGACCTTCCGCGGGATCGGCACCCACGGGGCGAAGCCGCATCTGGGCCGCGACCCGGTTACGGCGACGGGCAGCTTCCTCACCGCTTTGCAGAGCATCGTGGGACGGGTGATCGATCCCTTGCAACCGGCGGTGGTCAGCGCCTGCTCGGTGCAGGCGGGGCAAGCGGGCGTGTTGAACGTGATCCCCGACAAGGTGCAGATCGGTGGCACGGCGCGTGCCTATTCCGCCGAGGTGCGCGATCAACTGGAAGCGGAAATCGGGCGGCTGGCGCAAGGCACG
Organism: Haematobacter missouriensis; assembly: GCF_000740775.1. Taxonomy (GTDB): domain Bacteria; phylum Pseudomonadota; class Alphaproteobacteria; order Rhodobacterales; family Rhodobacteraceae; genus Haematobacter; species Haematobacter missouriensis. The sequence goes on from NZ_JFGS01000040.1 coordinate 22,347, forward strand.
GCCACGGCGTTCGGCCTCACAGCCGACTACCGATACATCCGTCGCATCCCGCCCGTGGTGAACCACCCCGACGCAACATCCCGCGCTCTCGGCGCGGCGCGGGATGTCTGCGGGAAGGTCCGAACCGCGTTTCCACCCTCCACGGCCGGGGATGATTTCGCCGCGCTCGCGCAAGACAGACCCGGTTGCTATGTCTGGCTGGGTAATGGTCCCGCTATGGAGGGAGCCATCCATCATAACGGCGGCTATGACTTCAATGATGAGGCGATCGGTCCCGGCGTGCGGTTCTGGACGCGGCTGGTGGAACGAGAGCTTGCGGCGGAATGATGATGGAACCTCATCACTTCTGGCAGGAGATATTACCGCCCGGGCCCGCCGCGCCCCTGAAACACGATGGGTTCTACACCGCTACGCTGGCGGACGGACGGCGCCTCCGCCTGCCGATAAGACCGCTGCCCGACGGACGGCACGGGCTGGCATCACTGATCGTCAATCAGGCGAGCTTCGCCGTGCTGGACGCGCTCGCCACCGATCTGGCCACACGTCTTGCGGAATTCGAGCCGGATGTTGTGGTCGGCCTACCGACGCTGGGGCTGACGCTCGCCGCGGAAGTAGCGCGGAAGCTGGGCCACAGCCGCTACGTGCCGCTCGGCACCTCGCGCAAGTTCTGGTATGAGGAGACGCTGTCCGTGCCGCTTTCCTCCGTGACGACGCCGGATCAGGTGAAGCGGCTGTATATGGACCCGCGCATGCTGCCGCTGCTGGTGAACCGCCGTGTGGCGCTGATCGACGACGCGATCTCGAGCGGTCGTTCCATTCGCGCCGGGCTGACACTGCTGGAGACGCTCGGCGTTCGACCGGTCGGAATCGGCGCTGCGATGCTGCAGTCAGACCGCTGGCGCGATCCGGCCCAAGCGGAGGGGTGGAGCGCCCGCGTGCGCGGCTGCTTCACCACGCCTCTGCTTGAAAGGGACAGCCACGGACGCTGGTCCTGAGCAGGCACTATCCCCTGCACCTGTGGATGCGTCCGTGGAACTTGTCCCACGGACGCCGCTTGAGTGCCGCTCTCGTCGAACGCCCGCAGCACGACGCCGAAGGGCACAGTGGCTGGCACGGCCGGATCCAGCAACGTGCGGTTTGCTGACCTGCACAGCTACCTGCGCGTGGCTGTGCCCAGCACGTCCATGACCCTGCCAATCGCGCTCGACATCTCCACCGCGCTTATTGCTCAGGTCTGCCAAGGCGTCCTGCCGCGGCTAACTTTGTCAACTGTGCGACGGGAGAGGGGACCGGGACCAAGACTTCTTCATCTCGGCACGAGCATAAATCCGCAGCCGGTGGGATCGAAGGACGGCGCCTTCGCCCGTCGCGGAGTGGTGTTGCTTCACCCGACCCTGTGCGCAAAAGACGATAATCGGACCGCACACATGGTCATCCAGCAGAGCGAACCCCTGCTGGGTGAGTGACGATAGCCGTATCCGCGCATCGCTTCCGCCGCCAATTCGGCCGGTCGGCGGCACTCGTCCACGCACATCTTCAGACATGAGTGACCCCAACGAACTGGCCCGGCAGCACATCGCGCGCCGACTGAACACCCCGCTACGCGTGTAACGCGTGAAGTGTGGGGCGCGACGCTACTCGCGATTTGCAGGAGACGGACCGTGCATCCAAACGAGCTTCCGGCAAGGTTCCGGCAAGCGGAAACCCGTGATCCCAAACCCGTCGACGGTATCAGCCTGCTGTTGCGAGAATGGCGCGAGCGCGAAGGCGTACAGGCTCATCCACCATTGCGCCATCGACAGAAACCGCGCCATCGCCGGACCCAATCACCCGGCGGGCCCAGTCGATCTCGGCTTCCGAGGGGGCAAAGGCGTTGCGGATGACCCCGACCTGCTTCGGATGGATGCAAAGCTTGCCCGTCATCCCGAGCGAGCGGGCATGGGCGGCGTCTTCACCGCTCACGGACAGCTCATCCAATTGCACCGTCACACCGTCGAGAGGTGCGGCGATCCCCGCGAGGCGCGAGGCAAGGACCAGTTCGAACCGCGCAGGAAGCAGAGCCTCCCGCAGATGCGCGCATCCCAGATCGGCGCAGAAATCGACCGAACCGAAGGCAAGCCGTATGACACCTTCCGCTGCGGCGATGGATCGTGCCGCAGCCAGCCCACGCGCTGTTTCCACCAGAGCGATAAGAGGGAGACCAACCCGCGCCGCGACGGCGGTTACTGCAGTCGCCTCCTCCGCCTTGGGCAGCATTACGGCAGCGGGGCGAACGGCCCTAACCGCCGCTATGTCCGCCTCATGCCAAGGCGTTCCAATGGCATTGATCCTCACGATAACCGGCAGATCGGTGAAATCGGCGGTCAATGCGGTGCGGGCCGCGTCCTTGGCATCCATTGCGACAGCGTCTTCGAGGTCCAGGATCACCGCGTCGGTGCCTGAAGCCGCAGCCTTGGAGAACCGCTCGGGGCGGTTTGCGGGCACGAACAGAGGCGCTCGGATGGCGGTCACCATGTCGCGCGCGCCTCCATCGCCACCGGCCCATCGGCACGGGCGGTCCAGAGCCGCAGGCCATCGCCGTCAGCCTCTGCATTGAGCGTGTAGTCGGCTGTATCATACAGCGGAGACAGCGAGCGGAAGTCGAAACGGGCGGGATTGCTGCCACGCAGTTCTGCTGCGAACAGCACAAGCTGCGTCGCCTGAAGCGGCCCATGGACCACGAGGCCCGGATATCCTTCCTCCCCGGTCACATAGGGCTGATCATAGTGGATACGGTGGCCGTTGAATGTCAGCGCCGAATAACGGAACAACAGCGGCGGCGTGGGAGCGACCGGGACGCTATGCATTCCCCGCGCCGCCGGTTCCACCGGCTTCGGGGTGCCGCCCGGCGCGTCCGCATTGCGATAGACGATGTCCTGCCGTTCCTCGATCACCAGCCTGTCGTCGCTCTCGATCCGGTGGTCCACCGTGACGAAGCAAAGCGGCCCGGTGCGGCCCTCTTTCAAGGTCACGTCCCGAATGGTGGAGATGCGTGTTACCTGCTCCCCCACGCGGATCGCGTCGTAGAATGCAAATGCTCCTCCAGCCCACATCCGGCGCGGCAGCGGCACGGGAGGCAGGAAACCACCCCGCGCGGGGTGTCCGTCCGCCCCAAGGCTGGCAGTCGGAGCAGCAGGTGGCGCGAGGCAAAGATGGATGAGCAGCGGGGCGGCATCCCCATCCCTTACATCGCCTTTCAGATCCAGCGTGGCGTTAAAGCGTTCAACCAGCGCCTCCGTTACACGCTCGGATTTCCGCTCACCGCGCCCGATCCACTCCCGCAAGTAATCGATATCCACGGTCATGCCTTGACCTCTACCCGGTTCAAAGCGGGCACTGGCCCATAGTTGCGCTGCTCACCGGAGATAACGGCGGCCGGCGCAGGATAGCTGATAGGTCCGTTCGGCGTATCCACCGTGATGCGCCGCAGATGCGGATGCTCTGACAGGCGCTCCATGTCGCTGACAGAGGCAAAGGCTACATCCGCCTTGAGAAGTGCGAGGCTTGCCTCTTCCGCCGTGCGGCGCGCAAAACCTTCGGCCACCAGACTGTCAGTCTCCGAACGGTTACGCACCCGGGCAACGTTGGTCGCGAAGCGCGGATCGGTGCCCAGTTCCGGCCGATCTAGAAACACATCCGCCAGCTTGCGCCACTCCCGGTCGCTTTGCACGGAGATCAGGATCGGCTTACCGTCGCTGCAGGTAAACACGCTGTATGGCGCGATTGACGGATGGGCCATGCCAAGCCGGCGTGGTGACTTGCCACCCTCATGATTCAGCAGCGGAACGGTGAGCCAATCGGCCATCACATCGAACATGGAGACAGAGATCTGCGCGCCCCTGCCCGTCACTCCCCGCGCGATCAGGGCTTCGAGAATGGCGGCATGAGCAGTGGCGCCAGTCGCGATATCAACGATGGAGATGCCGACCCGTGCCGCGGCTTCCGGGCCGCCCGTGATCGAACACAGACCGGATTCGGCCTGTATAAGCAGGTCATAGGCCTTGCGATCCGCCATCGGCCCGTTCTCACCATACCCGGTGATCGAGCAGGTGATGAGCCGTGGCCACTCCCGCGCCAGACGCTCGAAGGAAAAGCCGAGCTTTCCGAGCGCCCCGCGCTTGAGATTCTGGACAAGCACGTCCGCCCCGTCCAGCAACCGCGCCAACTCCTCCCGCCCCTCATCGCTCGCCAGATCGAGCGTGACGGAGGTCTTGCCCCGGTTCAGCCAGACGAAATAGCTCGACTGCCCGTTGGCCACGTCATCGTATCCGCGCGCGAAATCCCCTTCCGGCCGCTCGATCTTTATGACTTCTGCTCCGGCATCCGCCAACCGGGAGGTTGTGAACGGAGCCGCGACGGCCTGCTCGATGGCGACGACCGTCAGGCCCTTCAGCGGCTGATACACCATCAGAAGCTCCGCGGCAGGCCGAGAACGTGTTCGGCGACATAGGACAGGATGAGGTTGGTCGAGATCGGTGCGACTTGGTAGAGACGGGTTTCACGGAACTTCCGCTCCACGTCGTATTCGCAGGCGAAACCGAAGCCGCCATGAAACTGGAGACAGGCATTCGCCGCCTCCCAGCTTGCCTTCGCGGCAAGATACTTCGCCATGTTGGCCTGCGCCCCGCAATCCTCATGCGCATCATAGCGTCGGCAGGCATCGAACCGCATGAGGTTCGCGGCCTCTATCTCGATATAGGCCTCTGCGATGGGGAACTGCACGCCCTGGTTCTGGCCAATGGGGCGGCCGAAAACATTGCGTTCGCTCACATATTTCACGACCCTGTCGGTGAACCAGTAACCGTCTCCGATGCACTCCGCAGCGATCAACGTCCGCTCTGCATTGAGGCCGGTAAGGATGTACTTGAATCCCTTGCCTTCCTCACCGATCAGATTTTCCACAGGGATTTCGAGGTTGTCGAAGAACAGCTCGTTGGTTTCGTGATTGACCATGTTCAGAATCGGGCGCACTTCCATGCCCGATTTCATCGCCTCCTTGATGTCGACAATGAAAATCGACATGCCTTCTGATTTCTTCTTCACCTCGGACAGCGGCGTTGTGCGGGCGAGAAGGATCATCAGGTCGGAGTGCTGCACCCGGCTGATCCAGACCTTTTGGCCGTTGATGACATAACGGTCACCCTTGCGAACGGCGGTGGTCTTGATCTTGGTGGTATCCGTTCCGGTGGTCGGCTCGGTCACGCCCATGGATTGCAGGCGCAATTCACCACTGGCGATCTTCGGGAGATATCTCCGCCGCTGCTCCTCCGATCCATGCCGGACGAGCGTGTTCATGTTGTACATCTGTCCGTGGCAGGCGCCGGAATTGCCGCCCGACCGGTTGATCTCCTCCATGATGATCGACGCTTCCGTCAGCCCGAGCCCAGAACCGCCATACTCCTCCGGGATCAGAGCGGCCATCCAGCCCGCGCGCGTGAGCGCCTCGACGAACTCCTCCGGGTAGCCACGCGCCTCGTCGATCTTGCGATGGTATTCATCGGGGAATTCTGCGCAAAGCGCTCGAACCGCATCCCGGATATCCTGATAATCGTCTGCGCCGTGATCAAACATATCCGACTCTCCCCAAACTTCTCATCGTCCCGTGAAGTTTGCGGCATGTATCGCGATACATCAAATATATGATGATGCTACCACCTATAACGGATCGGCATGAATGAAAGCGTGTCCTCTGAGCGGACCTTCGTTGTTTTGCAATCATCGTTGTTGATCCCTGGCTTGATGGTCATGGGCGTCTCGGTGGGATATGCTGCACGCGCGTCGTGTCCCGCCGGCTGCTCAGGTGGCAGGTCCGCGGAGGCAACTGCATCACCGCGTTGGTGTTGCAGCGGCGCGACCAATGAGGAGGAGCATAATCACCCTTGGCAGTTGGGCCGGAGTGATGAGATGCGCGGGAGGGACGAGGTAAGCGGGTCGTCGTTCAGCTATGTCGATCTTGAGGCCCCCATCCCCGCGGCACCCTTTGTACAAGATCCGGCGGGTGGTGAATGCTGATGTGGCCAGTCTCGATACCGCGTTCGCCGTGCTTCACACCGACTTCGGCCACCCCCTTATCCCGACGGAGCCGGCTGATCCGGGCGAGCCTTCTGCAGACCCTTTAAGCCGTTGGCTCCGGGCGCCAGCAGCCTGTTGTTCCGCTGGTTCGTCGGCCTCCGCTTTGATGATCCGGTCTGGGTGCCGACCATGTTACGAAGAACCGTGACCAACTGCTGACCACCGAGATGCCGCGCAAGGTGATGGCCGCGATCCTGGTCCACCGCGAGGGTGGCGCCACTCTTGTCGGATGGTCATTTCTCGGTCGATGGCATAGCGGGGAAGGCATTGATGAGGAGCGTCCGACCGCGGACCGGGGATACCCGCCCCATAACGATCCGGGCGCTCCGCCCGGACCAACCGTCGTCGCCGATCCAGCCTCCTTGACCGCAGCCAAGATCGTTGCCCTGCAACCACAGCCGCAGCCGCAATGCCAAGGTCGACATCCGGGGCCAGAAACGGACGAATGCCGCCATCGCTCTGTCACGGACGCGCGGCTTTACAGGAAATCGCTTGGCACAGGGGCGATGTTGTGCTTCATCGGGCATGCGCTGATGGAGAACTGCTCCGGCTTGATCGTGCCGGGCGCCCTCACCCGTGCTGATGGCTGGCCTAGGTCGTGTTGACAAAATGGATTCCGCTGGCCCGCGCCCTGTGATTCAAGCTCATTTCTACTTGGGAGATGAACTTGGCGCGCAACCTTATATCCGACGATGAGTGGGCCTTCTTCGAAGGCTTTATTCGTGCCGTCCGGCACCCGAACGGGCGTAGACCTGCGGATCATCGCCAAGTTCTGGATGGCATTTTCTGGATCCGCGCGGACTAGTGCGCCCTGGCGGGGTCTGCCAGAGGAGTTCGGCAAGTGGTCCTCGGTCTACCGCCAGTTCCGCCGCTGGACGCTCGCCGGGCTGTGGGAGGACATCCTGGATGTCTTG
>NZ_JFGS01000041.1 GCF_000740775.1 Haematobacter missouriensis
GGAATTCAGTGAAAAATCGAGGTGCCCACAAATGGTGCCGTGACGCCCCGTCTGTCGCTTCATTCCACCCCTCCCCGAAAGCAGGTACCGTCCATCCCGGAGTTCGGTACCCGGCTCCCTGCGTTTAGATTCCTTTCAGCCCGTGGAAAGGTTCCTGTCACTTCATAATACAATGGTTTATCAACATTTATTCTGCCCAAAGCTTTCAAAGTAGTAAAAGAAGTCAAAGCGGAGAGTACGCTTGAATGATGCATTATTCATGCTTTCCACACAGGTTTCGCGGCGAAACCTTCTCTCTTGTTTGCAGAGGAGAATTGATGTGCGATAGTTTTGCGCATGACAGCCGGAACGGCGCACATGAGGCGGGAACAGATGAGCAAACGACCCGAGACACCCTTACAACCCTATCAGAACATAGACCCGGCGCGCGCCGCAAGCCGTCTCGGCGGCCCGGTTGATACCGCCCGCTTCGCCAAGGCAGCGGCCTTCTGCGCACGGGGACGCGACGATCTTGCCCGCCGCGGATACGCCCCGGACGGACGCAAGCACCTGCGAAAATTTTCGCTGTGGGAGATCACACGGTATCTGATTCCCGTCGCGCCCGCACATCTGCGGCGTGTTCTTCGCGCGAACCCCGACCTTCCCCAAGGCGAAGGCGATGCGGGCTCCAAGTGGTTCACACTGGAGGAGGTGCTGACACTGCGCGACTTCTTTGCCAAGGAAGGCTCTGCGTCGAAGGAGTACCGTCCTTTCCGGCCCGAAGGTTTGCCCGCGAAAGTCGTGGCTGTCGCCAACTTCAAGGGCGGCTCGGGCAAGACAACAACCGCCGCCCATCTCGCCATGGCAGCGGCGCTGGATGGCTATCGGGTGCTGGTGATCGATCTGGACAGCCAGGGCTCCATGACCTCGCTGCTGGGCGGTGTGGTGCCCGATGAGTGGAAGACGGTCTTTCCCCTCATCGCCAGGGATTACGCCCAGGCCATCGTGGCGGAGAATGAGGTCCGCGCGGCAAGCGGCACCCCTGCCCTGCCGCTGGATGAAACCCTGACGGAAGCGCTGACGGTTTCGCCGCGAAACCTTATTCAATCCACCCACTGGCCCAATATCGACTTGATTGGTGCGCAGCTCAACCTCTACTGGGCGGAGTTCCAGATTCCTGTCTGGCGCATGGGCCTGCGCTCCTGGCCACTATGGGATGCGTTGGGCAATTTCCTGAGTTCGGACGGCGTCCTCGACACCTACGACATCGTTTTCCTCGATACCCCGCCCGCGCTTGGCTACCTCACCATAAACTCGCTGGCGGCGGCGGATATCCTGCTCGTGCCGCTTGGCGCATCCTTTCTGGAGTTCGATTCCACGGGTCGCTTTTTCGACATGCTGTATTCGACCTTTGCCTCCATCGAGGAGGGTGAGAACGCGCAGCGCAGAATCGCGGGGCTGCCGGAGGTGAAGTTCGAATGGGATGTGGTGCGCGCCATCGTCACGCGGTTCGACGCGAGCCAGCAGACCGACCTTGCCAACGTGATCCAAGCCTATTTCGGCGACTTCATGAATGCCTATCGGCAAGAATTCACGGCGCTGGTCGGACAGGCCGGCGAGCAGATCAATGGCATCTACGAGGCGGATTACCGCGAGTTCAACCGGGACACCTATCTCCGCGGCCGTGAGGCTTTTGACCGGACCTATGCGGAATTCAAGGAACTGCTGATCGGCTCCTGGTGGCGCGACATGCAGATGGCGAAGGAGGAGGCGGAACATGGCGAAGCGCAGGAAGCTTGAGGCGCCGGATGCGGCAGAACTGGCTGCTCTCGAGGAAGGTTTCGCGGCGAAACCTGTGCCCGACCGGTTCGGTATCACCGTGCCGCCTATTGCGAGCGTCGTGGCAGAGGCTGCGAGGCTCAGTGAACCCGGCACTCCTGAACAAAGGGTAAAGGCAGCGCGCGATGCGTCGGATGCCGGCGCGTGGCGGGAGGCGGTGGAGCAGGGCCGCATTGTGGAGAACCTGCCGCTTGCCGCCATTGCGCTTGACCATATCGTGCGGGACAGGATGAGCGTCTCGCGCGAGGAGATGGAGGAGTTGAAGGCGTCGCTCCGGGCCAGCGGCCAGCGACTTCCGGTGGAGGTCGTGCCGGTCGGAGGCGGGCGCTACGGCCTGATCTCAGGTTGGCGGCGCGTTACGGCACTGCGGGAGCTGGCGGAGCACGGCGGTGTGCAGACCGTGCAGGCGATCATTCGCGGCGCAGACGACTCGGGGAGCGCCTATGCCGCAATGGTGGAGGAAAACGAGGTCCGTGCCGCGCTCACGCCTTATGAACGGGGCCGTATCGCGGTGATCGCGGCGGAGCAGGGCGCGTTCCGTGCGCCGGAGGAGGCGGTCGATGCGATCTTTGCTGCAGCCTCCAAGGCAAAACGCTCAAAGATCCGCAGCTTCGCGCTGGTGCATGAGGAACTGGGCGATTTGCTGGCTTTCCCGACCGACCTTTCGGAGCGGAACGGGCTCAGGCTGGCGCAAGCGATCCGCAACGGTCTTGGTCCTGAGCTGCGGGAGGCGCTCGGCTCCGGCATGGGCGCGGATGCCGCGCAGGAATGGGCGCTGCTGGAGCCGGTGGTGCAACAGGGCGATGTGCCTGTGAAGCCGGAGCGGGGCGGCCGACCGAAGCGGGAGAAGCCGCCATCCGCGCGGGAGAGCCTTGCCAACGGCATCACGCTCGAATGTCAGCGGCTGGATGACGGGTTCACCTTGCGGCTTCGGGGGCGCAATGCGGACAGCCAATTGATGTCGCTTCTGGCAGAGGAAATCCGCCGCTTGCTGGAGCCGATCTGATTGCATAGAAATATGACCATAATCTTGGTCATAATGGAGCGGAGATGCGGATATCGGTCGCGGATGCCAAGGCGCGGTTTTCAGACCTGATCCGTCGCGCGGAAGCAGGGGAGACGGTGGAGCTGACCCGCTACGGCCGCCCCGTCGCCCGGATCGTCGCAGCGGGGCAGGGGGCGGAGGTGCCGCTGATCGGGGCGCTGTCGGGCCGCATCCTGTGGCGGGTTTCGGAGGGCGACGCTTCCGGAACCGGAGACGGAGATGCTGACGGTGACACGCGTGGGAGCGGCGGAGCGGGCGTGTGAAGGCCTTTCCGGATGCGGAGGTGCTGCTCGCGGCTCTGGCAGAGGAGGCGCTCTCTGCGCGGCACAGGGCGGCGCTGGCAGCGGCTGAGGCGGTCGTGGTCAGCGCGGCCGTCCTGTGGCAGATCGAAGGCTGGCGCGCGTCCGGGGAGCTGGAGATCCGTGGCGATCTGGCGGACACTCTGCGCCGCGCGGGCTGCCGCATGCTGGCTGTCACGGCAGAGCATGTCGCGGCTGCAGGCGCCATGGCCAGAGGGCAGGCGCGGGCGCGTGACGGGCGCGGCAGTCGGGGGCAGGGCGGCCGTTCGGTGATGACGCCGTCTGAGCCGCTCCCGATGGCGAAGGCCGGGTTGTCCCTTCTGCCGCCAATCACCCCGCTTCTGGCGGCGCAGGCGCGGGCGGAGGGGTTGGTGATCCTCTCCTCCGACCGGGTGTATCGGCTCTACGATGTGGAGTGGCTTTGAGCCCGGCCCACAGGCCGGGCGTCCCGCGGCGGCTGAGGTCCGCTATGCTTTCGACAGCGCCACCACCGGGTCGAGGCGCGAGGCGTTCCGCGCCGGGAGGTACCCGAACACCACCCCGATCAGTGTGGAGGAAAGGAAGGCCGCGACGATGGAGGCAGGCGAATAGATGAGCGTGAAGGTCGTGCTCATCAGGCTGAAGATATAGCCGAAGGCCAGCGCCGCCGCCACGCCGAGGAACCCGCCGATCAGGCAGACAAGCACGGCTTCGATCAGGAACTGCTGGAGGATGTCGCCCGCCCGCGCGCCCACCGCCATGCGCACGCCGATCTCGCTCACCCGTTCTGAGACGGAGACCAGCATGATGTTCATCACCCCGATCCCCCCCACGACCAGCGAGATCACCGCGATGGAGGCGATGAGAAGCGTCAGCGCCTGCGTCGTCGCCGTAATGGTCTGCCGGATGTCGTCGGTGTTGAGGATGAAGAAATCCTTGTTCCCGTGCCGCTGGGTCAGGAGCTGGGTCACGGCCTGCTCGGCAAGGTTGGTATCCACCGCATCGGCCACCCGCACGGTGATGCTGCGCAGTGAGGTGGAGCCGAGAAAGCGGGACTGGACGGTGGTATAGGGCAGATAGACGGAGAGGTTCTGGCTGGGCCCGAAGCCCTGCTGGACCTGCACCACGCCAGTGATGCGCACGGGGACGTTGCCGATGAGCACGACCTTGCCCACGGCATCGCCATCGGGGAACAGGGTGACGAGGGTGTTTTCGTCGATCACCGCATCCTGGGAGAGGCTGGCCACGTCGCCCGCATCGAACAGCCGCCCCGCCACGAGTTTCGCGCCGCGGGCATCGAAGAACTGCTCCCCCACGCCGTTGACGAGGGTGGAGACCTCCGTCGCGCCGTAGCGGATGGTCTTGGACGTGGAGACGGTGGGCGTGACTGCGGCCACGTAGGGCTGGAGCGACAGGGCCTGCGCATCGGAGACGACGAGCGTGGTGATCCGCCCGGAGCGGGTATCGCCGAAGTCGCGCCCGGCGAAGATCTCCAGCGTGTTGGTGCCGAGGCTGGAGATGTTCGCCAGCACCTGCTGCCGCGACCCCGCGCCGAGCGCGACCACCGACACGACGGACGCTATGCCGATGATGATGCCCAGCATGGTCAGGAAGGTGCGCAGCTTGTGCGCGCTCATCGCCGTCAGGGCCATGAGGAAGGCTTCGCGGAGGCGCGTGGCCAGCATCGCGGGGCCGGTGCGGCGGGAGCGGGCACTGGCTGGGAAAGGACCAGCCGAGACCGGGGTGGGAACGACCGGGGTGGGAACGACTGGGGTGGGAACGACTGGGGTGGGAGCGGTGGGCGGCGGCCCGTCAGGGGGTGTGCCACCGGGGAGCGGACTGCCGGTCTCGGTGCGGACAGGGGGGGCGACCCGGCCGGTCGGGTGGTCGCCGATGATCTCCCCGTCGCGGATCTCGATGATCCGTTCGGCACGGGCGGCGATGCCGGGATCATGGGTGACGATGATGACGGTGCGCCCCTCCGCATGGAGTTCGTCGAGGATGCGCAGCACTTCCTGACCGCTGGCGGTGTCCAGCGCGCCGGTCGGTTCGTCGGCGAGGATCACCTCTGCGCCGTTCATAAGCGCGCGCGCGATGGAGACGCGCTGTTGCTGGCCGCCCGAAAGCTGGTTGGGATGGTTTCGTACCTTGTCCGCAAGCCCGAGACGTCCGAGAAGGGCTGCCGCCCGCGGCTCCCGATCCCCGCGGGAGCGCCCGGCATAGATCGCGGGCACCTCCACATTGCCGAGCGCAGTGAGTTCGGGCAGCAGGTTGTAGCGCTGGAAGATGAAGCCGAAATGCTCGCGCCGGAGGGCGGCAAGCTCATCGGGCGAAAGCTGCGATGTTTCCCGCCCGGAGATGCGGTAGCTCCCGGAGCTGGGCCGGTCGAGACAGCCGAGAATGTTCATCAGCGTGGATTTTCCGGAACCGGAGGCGCCGACGATGGCGACCATCTCTCCCCGCGCGATGGTGAGGTCGATGCCCTTCAGCACGGCGACCGTGCCGTCGCCGGAGGGGTATTCGCGTGTGACGCGGGTCAGCTCGATCAACGGTTCCCGCGCGGGGGGAGGCGCGCCCAGCGACCGGGGCCGGGCCGGAGGTCGGGTCGGTGGTGCGGCATGTCGGGCCATGTCCTGCGCGGACGGATGGCGCAGGGCTTCGGGGCCATCCTCCGTCCGGGGAGAGGCATCCTGCGGGTGGCGAAGAGGCTCGTCGTGCCGCGGCTCCGGGCGGGGCGCGGTGTCGCCCGGCGGCGGTGTCTCGGCGGACGACAGGGACGCGGGAGCGGGCGGGCTAGCGGGCGCGCCTTGCGGGTTCTGTCGCGGGGGGAGGGGGGTGTCCTGTGCCATTGCCCGTGCCTCAGAAGCCCATGGGGCCGCGCGGACGGCGCTGGCTGCCGTCGCCCGTCACGCCCGCTGCCGTGCCGGTAACGACGCGGTCGCCCTCCTGCAGGCCCGAGATCACTTCCGCCGTCACCTTGTCGTCCAGCCCGATCTCCACCTGACGGCGGGAGACGCTGCCATCCGCCGCCTGCACCTGAACGGAGCGGCTGCCGTCGGCCCGCGGAAGGCTCACGGCAGCGGAGGGGATGGTCAGCACCCCCGTCGCGCGGCCCAGCACGATATGGACCTCCGCAGTCATGTAGGTGCGAAGCCGCCCATCTGCGTTGTCGATATCGAAATTGCCGAAGTAATAGATGGCGGAGGTGGAGGACGAAGAACTGCTGGAGGAGGTGGAGGTGGAGATCGCCCGGTCGCTGGTGATGGATTCCGGCGCGGGGTCTATGGTTTCAAGCTTCCCCTCATAGCGGCGACCGCTGTCGCCCAGAACGGAGAAATACACGTCCTGACCGGGGGAGACCTTGAGGATGTCGGCCTCGGAAATCTCCGCCTCCACAGTCATGCGGTCGAGTTGGCCCAGCACGACGATGGTGGGGGTGGACTGGTTGGCGTTCAGCGTCTGGCCCTGCTGGCTGGTGACGGCAAGCACGGTGCCGTCGATCGGCGCGGTGATCCGGGTATAGCCGAGGTTGGTCTGAGCGTTGCTGACGGCGACCTTCCCCTGTTCGATCTGGGCGTCCAGCGCCGCGATCTGCGCATTGGCCGTATCCACGTTGGCGCGCGCGGTATCCACATCCGCCTGCGAGACGGCGCGGCGTTCGTAAAGGCCCGACTGCCGGGTGAGCGTGATCTCCGCCAGCCGGAGGGAGGCTTCCTTTTCCAGCCGCTGGGCCTCGGAGGCGGCGAGTGCGGCCTGCGCCGTCTTGAGCGCGTTCTCCTGCGTGCGGCTGTCGATCTGGGCTATGAGGTCGCCCGCGCTGACCGTCTGGCCCAGCGTCACATCGACCGAGGTGATGCGGCCCGAGACCTGCGAGCCGACCGCCACCAGCCGCGCCGGGCGGAGCGTTCCGGTGGCCAAAACCGTCTGCTCTATGTTGCCGCGCACGACGGTTGCGGTCAGCACCGCGGGTTGGGCGGGGGTCTGGTTGCGTTGCCACAACCACCACGCGGCGCCCCCGGCCAGCAGGAGGAGCAGGAGAAGGAGGAGGAACCGTCGCAGGCGGGGGAGGGTCATGGTCTGGCGTATCCGGTCAGAGGCTGGTCGTTCGCCATTGCAGAGCGGGCAGGGCGCTGCAACACGGCGGGGAATTTCTCGTCTGTCATGTGGCCTGTTTCCGGCGATTTTCCTGCGGGCGAGCCGCATTCTGTGACAGCTTCAACGCAGGTGTCGCCGCTTTCCGTCGGATGCGGCGGTCACGAAGTGGAGACGGGGCGTCGGGCCGCCACCGCGGGAGGCGGGGAGGTTGCGGGAGCGGAGTTGGGGAAAGCTGGGGCCGGAGGCTTTGCAGGGCGGCCTGCGTCGGAAAGTCCGGAGGCATGGCGCGGTGACGCAGCCCGGCCGAGGCCAGAGCTTTTATCGGGAGTTCCGCGGGCATTTCCGGGTCAAACGCAGGGAGGGGATTGGCGCACGGCCCGCGCGCGGCTAGGATGCCTTACAAATGTCAGGAACTTGGAGGAGAGACATGCGTGCAGTGTTGAGCAGGGAGCCGGGTGGCCCGGAGACGCTGGTCGTGGCGGAGACGGCGGATGCGCCTGCGCCGGGGCCGGGAGAGGTGACGATCCGCGTCCATGCGGCGGGGGTGAACTTTCCCGACGCGCTGATCATCGAGGACCGCTATCAGGTGCGTCCGCCGCGTCCTTTTTCACCCGGCGCGGAGGTTGCGGGCGTCGTGGAGGCCGTCGGGCCGGACGTCACCGGCTTCGCGAGGGGCGACAGGGTGATGGCCTTTCTCACATCAGGCGGCATGGCGGAGCAGGTGACGGTGGAGGCGTGGCGTTGCCATCCGCTGACCGAGGGCATCGGTTTTGTCGAGGCGGCGGCGCTGCAGATGACCTATGGCACCGCGCTCTACGGGCTGCAGGAGCGGGGCGACCTGAAGGCGGGGGAGACGGTGCTCGTGCTGGGTGCGGGCGGTGGTGTCGGGCTGGCGGCGGTGGAGCTTGCCGTGGCGGCGGGCGCGCGTGTCGTGGCGGCGGCCTCCAATGCAGAGAAGCTGGCGCTGGCCAGTGACCGGGGAGCGGAGGGCGCGGTGCTCTATCCTGCCACGGTGGGCGGAGACCGGGAGGCGGGGCGGGCGCTCGCCACGGCGTTCAAGGAGGCGATGCCGGACGGGGCGGATATCGTGTTCGACACGGTGGGCGGCGGCTATGCGGAACCGGCGCTGCGCACGCTGGCCTGGGGCGGGCGCTATCTGGTCGTGGGTTTTCCGGCGGGAATCCCGTCGATTCCGCTGAACCTCACGCTGCTGAAAAGCTGCGATATCCGGGGCGTGTTCTGGGGGGCGGCCGTGCGCCGGGACCCGGCGGCACATCACCGCGCGATGGACGAGCTGCTGGCGCTGCATGCGCGGGGCGCCGTGAAGCCGCCCGTGGCCGATGTCCTGCCGCTCGAGCGGGCGGGAGAGGCGATCGCGCGGCTGTCGGGCCGGGGCGTGACGGGCAAGCTGGTGCTGGAACTGGCCTGACCTTTGCGATGGTGGTCGTGAGGCGCGCGTCTTGTGGTCATGAAGAAGGGAGGGCGCGTCGCCGTCCTCCCCTTTTCTGCGGGCATTTCCCCCCGCGTGCCATGCGCGCCTCTGGCGGCGGGGGGCCGTCGCCTCCGGGCGTTGAGCATCCACGATGTGTTGAGAGCCGGGTGAGGTCGCTTTTTGCCGGCGGGCCGAGCGAGGTGACTCGCCGGCTTGCCGAAGGTCCGTTATGTGGAACGATTCGGCCTGCCCAGTTTTCGCGCTTCTGCCTTCAATTTGGAAAAATGCCGGTTCTACTGAGAGAAATGGCGTTGGATGAAGGACGTCGGAGACCACATGATGGTCCTTTACCGCGAATATCTGCATTGCCTCTCTTGCATGGCTCGCGACGCTCTGGCTAAGTAACCCTGCGGCGCTCCGGAGGGAAGTGGAGGCAGTGTCGCAGATGACAAAGATGGAGAGGAGCCGGGTGATCCGGCGGATGGAGCGCGCCGTCCCGGCAGGGCGGTTGCGAGGGGGGATACATGCAAAGACTTCTGATGACAGCGGCGATCTGCGCGCTGACGGCCGGCCCGGCGCTGGCCGAAATATCCGACGGCAAGGTCAAGATCGGCATCCTGAACGACCAGTCCGGTGTCTATGCCGATTTCGGCGGCAAGGCCTCCTTCGAGGCGGCGAAGATGGCGGTCGAGGATTTCGGCGGCACTGTTCTTGGCGCTCCGATCGAAGTGCTCACGGCGGACCATCAGAACAAGCCTGACATCGCCTCCAACATCGCGCGGCAGTGGTATGACACCGAGCAGGTGGACACGATCATGGAGCTGACCACCTCCTCCGTGGGGCTGGCGGTGCAGGCGCTGAGCCTGGAGAAGAAGAAGATCACCATCAACACCGGCGCCGCCACGGCAGAGCTGACGGGCAAGCAATGCACCCCCTACGGGTTCCACTGGGCCTATGACACCCACATGCTCGCGGTCGGAACGGGCGGTGCGCTGGTCGAGGGCGGCGGCGACAGCTGGTTCTTCCTGACGGCGGACTATGCCTTTGGCTACAGCCTTGAGGAGCAGACAACCCACGTAGTGGAGGAGAAGGGCGGCAAGGTCGTTGGTTCGGTGCGTCACCCGCTGTCCACGACGGACTATTCCTCCTTCCTGCTTCAGGCGCAATCTTCCGGCGCCAAGGTGATCGGGCTGGCGAACGCGGGCCTCGACACACAGAACACCATCAAGCAAGCGGCGGAGTTCGGCATCACCGCGGGCGGGCAGAAGCTCGCCGCGCTGCTGTTCACGCTGGCGGAGGTCAATGGCCTCGGGTTGGAGACGGCGCAGGGACTGAACCTGACGGAGAGCTTCTACTGGAACCGCAACGATGCGAGCCGGGAGTTCGGCAAGCGGTTCTTCGAGCGCACGAAGGTCATGCCGAACATGGTTCAGGCTGGCACCTATTCGGCGGTGCTCTCCTACCTGAAGGCGGTCGAGGCCGCGGGCACGGACGAGACCGAGGCAGTGGCCAAGAAGCTTCACGAACTGCCGGTGCATGACGTGTTCAGCGAGAACGGCCATGTCGGCGCGAACGGGCGGCTTATTACCGACGCCTATCTGATGGAAGTGAAAAAACCCGGCGAAAGCGACGTTCCGTGGGACTACTACACGGTGAAGGCGACGATCCCCGGAGCGCAGGCGTTTGCCGACCCGGCGAAGTCGGGCTGCCCGCTGGTCAACTGACAGGGTGATGCGATGGGTGTGGCCGGACTGTCCGGCCCGCCCCGATCCGGTTGGGGAGACCGGATCGACATGGCAGGTCCACGGAACTTCATGGAGGGGTAGGATGAAGATTCAAGGTTATGCGGCTTCCGTCGCCGTCGCGGCATTGCTCGCGGCAGGGCCGCTCGCGGCGCAGGGCATCTCTGACGGCAAGGTCAAGATCGGCATCATGAACGACCAGTCGGGCGTATATGCCGATACCGGAGGGCGGACCTCGGTCGAGGCGGCGCGTCAGGCGGTGGAGGATTTCGGCGGCACGGTGCTGGGCGCGCCGATAGAAATCGTCGCAGCCGATCACCAGAACAAGACCGACATCGGTTCCAACATCGCGCGGCAATGGTATGACACCGAGCAGGTGGACACGATCATGGATCTGCCCACGTCTTCCGTCGCGCTGGCGGTGCAGGCGCTGAGCCTCGAGCGGGGGAAGGTCACGATCGCGGTCGGCGGCGGTTCGGCGCTCATCTCGGGGGCGCAATGCACGCCGCTCGCCTTCCAGTGGGCCTATGACACGGAGATGCTCTCCCGCGTGGTGGGCGGCGCCCTGGTCGATCAGGGCGGTGACAGCTGGTATTTCCTGACTGCCGACTACGTGTTCGGCCATAGTCTCGAGCAGGCGACGACCAAGGTCGTGGAGGAGAAGGGGGGCAAGGTGCTCGGCTCCGTCCGTCACCCACTTGGCACGACGGACTATTCGTCGTTCCTGCTGCAGGCGCAGTCTTCGGGTGCCAAGGTGATCGGGCTGGCCTCTGCCGGGCTGGACACCGCCAACGCCATCAAGCAGGGGCAGGAATTCGGCATCACGGCGGGCGGGCAGAAATTCGCGGCGCTGCTGTTCACGCTTACCGACGTTCGTGGTCTCGGGGCAGAGGCGGCACAGGGCCTCGTGATGACGGAAGCTTATTACTGGGATCACGATGACGAGTCCCGCGCGCTCGGCGAAAAGATCAAGGCCCGCGCCGGCGTCTATCCGAACAGCTTGCATGCGGGGACCTATTCGGCCGTGATGCAGTACCTCAAGGCCATCGAGGCCGCGGGCACCGACGATGGCAAGGCGGTCGCCGCCAAGCTGCACGAGATGCCGGTTCACGACGCCTTCGCCCGCAACGGCAAGGTGCTGCCGAACGGGCGCATGGTGAGCGACGTGTTCCTGCTGGAGGTCAAGAAGCCCTCCGAAATGTCAGGGACCGACGATTTCTTCAACATTCTCGCCACAGTGCCGGGTGAACAGGCCAATGTGAGCGCGAAGGACAGTGGTTGCCCGCTGACGCAGTAAGACGTTCAACCAGGGGAGGGGAGAATGAAAAACACACTTATGACCGGCGTTGCGGCGCTTGCACTGATCGCCGGTTCTCTTGCGGGATCCGTCGCTGCTCAGGAGGCGAAGATCTCCGACGGCAAGGTGAAGATCGGTGTCTTGAACGATCAGTCCGGTGTCTATGCGGACACGACCGGGCGCACCTCCTATCAGGCCGCGCTCGTCGCCGTGGAGGAGTTCGGTGGCACCGTTCTGGGTATGCCGATCGAGGTCATCACCGCCGATCACCAGAACAAGCCCGACGTGGCATCGAACATCGCGCGGCAGTGGTACGATACCGAGCAGGTGGACATGATCACCGACCTGCCGAATTCCGCCGTGGCGCTTGCGGTTGTGGGGCTGTCGAAGGATGCCAGGAAGATCACCATGGTCACGGGCGGCGGGGCGGCGGATATTTCCGGCAAGGCCTGCACGCCCTACAATTTCCACTGGGCCTATGACACGACGATGCTGTCCAACGTGGTGGGCGGCGCGCTGGTGGCGGAGGGCGGTGACAGCTGGTTCTTCCTGACCTCCGACTATGCGTTCGGCCACAACCTCGAGGC
Source organism: Haematobacter missouriensis (assembly GCF_000740775.1). Lineage (GTDB taxonomy): Bacteria > Pseudomonadota > Alphaproteobacteria > Rhodobacterales > Rhodobacteraceae > Haematobacter > Haematobacter missouriensis. The sequence goes on from NZ_JFGS01000041.1 coordinate 12,295, forward strand.
TTCGACCACGAAGGTGGTGGAGGAGAAGGGTGGCAAGGTGCTCGGCTCCGTCCGCCATCCGATCGGCACGACCGACTACTCCTCCTTCCTGCTGCAGGCGCAGGCCTCCGGCGCGAAGGTCGTCGGTCTGGCCTCCGCCGGTCTGGACACGCAGAGCGCGATCAAGCAGGCGTCGGAATTCGGCATCGTTCAGGGCGGCCAGCGGATGGCGGCCCTGTTGTTCACGCTGCCGGAGGTGCGGGGCATCGGCGTGGCGGCGGGGCAGGGCCTGGTGCTGGCGGAATCCTACTACTGGGATGCCAACGACATCTCGCGCGAGCTGGGCGAACGGATCAAGGCCAAGGCCGGGGTCTATCCCAACATGATCCATGCGGGCACCTATTCGGCCGTGCTTCAGTATCTGAAGGCGATCGAGGCCGCGGGCACGGACGATCCTGACGCGGTGGCGGCCAAGCTGCACGAGATGCCGGTGAAGGACTCCTTCACCCAGAACGGCGTGGTCTGGCCGAACGGGCGGATGGCGAGCGATGTCTATCTCATCGAGGTGAAGAAGCCCGAGGAAATGAAGGGCGATTCGGATTTCTACAACATTCTGGCGACGGTTCCGGGGAAGGATGCCTATCCTGATCCCAAGACGACCGGCTGCCCCTTGGCTCAATGACGATGGTGGCGATGCAGCAGGCACATGACGATGCCCGGGTGGTTCTTAGCGCCCGGGGCTTGGGCAAGGACTTCGCGGGGTTCACAGCGGTCAACAACGTGGATCTTGATGTTCGTCACGCCCGGATTCACGCGCTGATCGGGCCGAACGGCGCCGGCAAGACCACGGTATTCAACTTACTGACGAAGTTCCTTCAGCCCACGCGGGGAAAGATCGAGCTTCTGGGCACCGACATCACTGGCACGCGGTCCGACAGGATCGCGCGCATGGGCATGGTGCGGTCGTTCCAGATCTCGGCGGTGTTTCCGCATCTGACGGTGCTGGAAAACGTGCGCGTCGCGCTTCAGCGGCCGGCGGGGCTGGCCACGCAGTTCTGGATGCCCCTGTCCGCGCTCGACCGGCTGAACGGGCGGGCCGAGGAACTGGTGGAGCATCTGGGGCTCAAGTCCTACCTGCACACCCGCGCGGCGGACCTGTCCTATGGGCGCAAGCGCGTGCTGGAAATCGCGACGACGCTGGCGCTCGACCCGCAGGTTCTGCTGCTCGACGAGCCGATGGCCGGCATGGGGCAGGAGGATGTGCACATGGTGGCCGATATCATCCGCGAGGTGGCCAAGGACCGTGCCGTGCTGATGGTGGAGCACAACCTGTCGGTCGTGGCCGACATCTGCCACCACGTCACGGTGCTCCAGCGGGGGGAGATCATCGCCTCGGGCGATTACGGGACCGTGAGCCGCGACCCCCGCGTGCGCACGGCCTACATGGGCACGGAGGACTAGATGGCCGCGCTGCTGACAGTAAAGAACCTGCAAGCCTGGTATGGCGAGAGCCATGTTCTTCACGGCGTGAACCTCCATGTCGATGAAGGCGAGATGATCTGCATCCTCGGCCGGAACGGCATGGGCAAGACGACGACGCTGCGCACGATCATGGGTATCCTGCGGAAGCGCACGGGCGAGATCACCTTTGCCGGCCAGAACCTGATGGCCATGCCGCTCTACAAGGTGGCGCGCACGGGCATCGGCTTCGTCCCGGAGGAGCGGGGCATCTTCGCCACCCTTTCGGTCGAGGAGAACCTGCTGCTGCCGCCGGTGGTGGCGCCGGGCGGCATGAGTCTCGATGAGATATACGACCTGTTCCCGAACCTGCTGGAGCGGCGCAACTCGCCCGGCACCAAACTGTCGGGGGGCGAGCAGCAGATGCTCGCCATGGCGCGGATCCTGCGCACGGGCGTGAAATGCATCCTGCTGGACGAGCCGACGGAGGGTCTGGCTCCCGTCATCATCCAGCGGATCGGCGAGGTGCTGGTGAAACTCAAGGCGCGCGGGATGACCGTGGTGCTGGTGGAGCAGAACTTCCGCTTCGCCTCCAAGATCGCGGACCGGTTCTACCTGATGGACCACGGGCAGATGACGGCCGAATTCCCCGTCTCGCAACTGGCCGACAAGATGGAACTGCTCAACCAGGAGCTGGGGGTCTGACATGACGACATTCTTTGGCGTGCCGATCCAGGCACTCATGGGCCAGTTGCTGATCGGCCTCATCAACGGCTCCTTCTACGCGCTGCTGTCGCTTGGGCTGGCGGTGATCTTCGGTCTGCTCCGGGTCATCAACTTCGCGCATGGCGCTCAATACATGCTGGGTGCGTTCGTGGCGCTGCTGCTGCTGACCAAGCTGGGGCTGAACTACTGGTTCGCGCTGCTCCTTGCCCCGCTGATCGTGGCGGCTTTCGCCGCTATCATCGAAAAGACCATGCTGTCCCGGCTCTACAAGCTCGACCACCTTTACGGGCTGCTCTACACCTTCGGGCTGGCGCTGGTGATCGAGGGGACGTTCCGCTACTTCTTCGGCGCATCCGGCCAGCCCTACCCGGCGCCGCCGCAGTTGACCGGCGCGGTGAACCTCGGCTTCATGTTCCTGCCGATCTATCGCGGCTGGGTCATCGTAGCCTCGCTCGTCGCCTGTATCGCGACATGGGTCCTGATCGAAAAGACCAAGCTCGGCTCCTATCTGCGCGCGGCGACGGAAAACCCGGTGCTGGTGCAATCCTTCGGGGTGAACGTGCCGCTGCTGCTGACCTTCACTTATGCTCTCGGCGCGGGGCTGGCGGCGCTGGCAGGTGTGCTGGCCGCGCCGGTGTACCAGGTTTCGCCGCTCATGGGGTCCAACATCATCATCATCGTCTTTGCGGTGGTCGTCGTGGGGGGGATGGGGTCCATCCTGGGCGCGATCGTGACCGGCTACATGCTGGGCATCGCCGAGGGTCTGACCAAGGTCTTCTACCCGGAAGCCTCCAACATGGTGATCTTCGTCATCATGGCCATCGTCCTGCTCCTGCGACCGGCGGGACTTTTCGGAAAGGATGCCTGACATGTCCGCACATGGTTCTTCCGTTCCCGCGGCGGTGTCCGTCGCGGTCCATCCCCGGGCCAGCGCGATCCGCATCGTGCTTCTGCTGGTTCTGCTCGCGCTGGCGTTGGCCGCGCCGTTCTATGTCTATCCGATCTTCGTGATGAAGCTTCTGTGCTTCGCGCTGTTCGCTGCGGCCTTCAACCTGCTGCTCGGCTATACGGGGCTGCTCAGCTTCGGGCATGCGGCCTTCTTCGGCGGGTCGGCCTACTTCACCGCCCATGCGGCGAAGGTCTGGGGCTTCTCGCCGGAGCTTGCGATCCTGACCGGGGTCGCGGGGGCGGCTTTGCTGGGGCTGGTGATGGGTGCCATCGCCATCCGGCGGCAGGGCATCTACTTTGCGATGATCACCCTCGCGCTCAGCCAGATGTTCTTCTTCTACTGTCTGCAGGCGCCCTTCACCCATGGTGAGGACGGTATCCAGTCGGTACCGCGTGGCCATCTGTTCGGGATGATCGACCTCAACCAGCCGCTCAACATGTATTACTTCGTGCTGGCGGTGTTCCTGATCGGCATGGCGATCATCTGGCGGTTCGTGCATTCGCCCTTCGGCATGATCCTGAAGTCGATCCGGGAGAACGAGAACCGGGCGATCTCGCTGGGCTATTCGACGGCGGGCTACAAGCTCGGCGCTTTCGTGATGTCGGCGGCGCTGTCGGGTCTGGCGGGCGGCCTGAAGGCGCTGGTCTTCCAGTTCGCGACGCTGACCGACGTGGCCTGGCAGATGTCCGGCGAGGTCATCCTGATGACGCTGCTCGGCGGGATCGGCACCTTCCTCGGCCCGGTGTTCGGTGCAGGGCTGGTGGTGACGCTGCAGAACTACCTCGCCACCTCCGACTTCCCGGTGACCATCGTCACGGGTCTGGTGTTCATGGTCTGCGTGCTGCTGTTCCGCCGCGGCATCATCGGGGAGTTCTATGCCTCCCGCATCGGCCGGAGCCTCGGGTTCAAGGCGGAGAACTGATCCTTTCGACGGGGGGCGTCGCGGCCCCCGGACACCGCAAGGAGGGAGGCCGTCACGGCCTCCCCGACATCTGATCCAGAGAGCCGAGATGGAAGAATACGACTATATCGTCATCGGCGCGGGATCGGCGGGCTGCGTGCTGGCCAACCGGCTCTCCGCCGACCAACGGAATCGGGTGCTGCTGCTGGAGGCGGGGGGCAGGGACAACTACCACTGGATCCATATTCCGGTCGGCTATCTCTACTGCATCGCCAACCCGCGCACCGACTGGTGTTTCCAGACGGATGCGGTGCCGGGGCTGAACGGGCGGAGGCTGGGCTATCCGCGGGGCAAGGTGCTGGGCGGATCCTCCTCCATCAACGGCATGATCTACATGCGGGGGCAGGCGGCGGATTACGACCACTGGCGGCAGCTCGGCTGCACCGGCTGGGGCTGGGACGACGTGCTCCCGGTGTTCAGGCGGCAGGAGGATTTCTACAAGGGTGCCTCCGACCTGCATGGCGCGGGCGGCGAATGGCGGGTGGAGAAAGCCCGCGTGCGCTGGAAGGTGCTGGACGCCTTTCTTGACGCAGCGGTGGAGGCGGGCATTCCGCGCACCGACGATTTCAACACGGGCACGAATGAGGGTGGCGGCTATTTCGACGTCAACCAACGGTCCGGCATCCGCTGGAGCGCGGCGAAAGCCTTCCTGCGGCCCGCGATGAGCCGACCCAACCTGCGTGTGCTGACCGGGGCGCAGGTCAAGCGGCTGCAGGTCGAAAGCGGCGAGGTGACGGGCGTGGTCTATGACCACGCAGGCCAGGAGAAGGTGGCGCGGGCGCGGGCGGAGGTCGTGCTCTCGGCGGGCGCGGTCGGCTCTCCGCATATCCTGCAACTCTCGGGCATCGGACCGGGGGAGGTGCTGCGCGATGCGGGCATCGATCCGATCCGGGAGGTGGCGGGCGTCGGCGGCAACCTTCAGGATCACCTGCAACTGCGGCTTGTCTACAAGGTGACGGGCGTGCCCACGCTGAACGAAAAGGCGTCCTCGCTGTTCGGCAAGGCGTCGATCGGGCTGGAATATGCGCTCAAACGCTCCGGCCCGATGTCGATGGCGCCAAGCCAGGTGGGGATCTTCACCCGCTCCGGCCCGGAAAAGGCGACGCCCGATCTGGAATACCATGTCCAGCCGGTGAGCCTCGACAAGTTCGGCGACAAGGTTCACGCATTCCCAGCGATGACGGCGAGCGTCTGCAACCTGCGCCCCGAGAGCCGGGGAGAGGTCCGGGCGGTGAATGGCGACTATCGCAGCCCTCCCGCGATCCGGCCCAACTACCTTTCGACCGAGGGCGATCTTGCGGTGGCTGCGCGCGCGATCCGGCTGACGCGCAGGATTGCCAGCCAGCCCGCATTCGCGCAATACCGCCCGGAAGAATACCGCCCCGGCCCGGACTACCAGAGCGATGCTGACCTCCGTCGTGCGGCGGGAGAGATCGGCACGACGATCTTTCACCCGGCGGGCACGTGCCGCATGGGCGGAGACGATGGGTCCGTCGTGGACCCCCGGCTGCGGCTCAGAGGTATTGGCCGGCTCCGGGTGGCGGATGCCTCTGTCATGCCGACGATCACCAGCGGCAACACCAACTCTCCGACGATCATGATCGCGGAGAAGGCGGCGGCGATGATCCTGTCGGATAGCCGCTAGCAGACCGAAGATCAGCGGAGGAGCAAAAATCCTTCGCGATCTGACGGAATTCGGCGGGATATCTGCCTATCACGGATCCCTCCGGGACCATGTCCGATTTCTTGAGGTCGGGGATAGCTGTAGGTTCACCGGGCTTCGCCGTCTTTTCGATCTGCGTCAGCAGGGGCACACTCTGGTGACGCTCTCACCTTTGCCTCCCGCAATCGCCCGCCACGCTGCGCCATTGGGGAGCTTCGCGCGGCGGGCGATTGCTCTCCTCCGCGAGGGGAGAGCCGGGCTTCGGGGGCGTTCTGTGTCATCGCTCCAACACAGGATCGGGCCACGCGGTAGTTTGCGCCGGGCCAGTGGGATGCCGCCCTCTCCGCGTACGGCCCCGGGGTTTCGGAAGAAGGGCGGGGCAGGGCGGGTTGACTTCGCCCGCGCTTCGGCGGCTCATCCCCTGAGATGCCCGGAGGACAGAATGACCGATTTCGACCGTGACGTGGAAGAGCGGCTTGTCCGCTATGTGCAGGTGGACAGCCAGAGCGACGAACGCTCGGAGAGTTCCCCCAGCACGGCGATCCAGCTCGACATGGCGCGTCTGCTGGCGGAGGAACTGCGCGAGATCGGCGCGTCGGATGTGACCATTACCGACTATGGTGTCGTGCTGGCCACCGTTCCGGCGACTCCGGGTGCGGAGGGGGCTCCGGTGATCGGGCTGCTTGCCCATGTGGATACCGCGCCTGCCTATAACGCGACGGGGGTTAAACCGCGCGTCCACCGGGGGTACAACGGTGGGCCGATCACCTATCCCGATGCGCCCGATCTGCTGTTGTCGCCGGAGGTGTCGCCCTATCTTGGAACCAAGATGGGCGACGACATCATCACGGCGAGCGGGTCCACGCTGCTCGGCGCCGATGACAAGGCGGGGGTGGCGATCATCATGACGGCGGCGCGGCATCTGCTGTCGCACCCGGAGATAAGGCATGGCAAGCTGCGGCTGGCCTTCACGCCGGATGAGGAGGTGGGCCGCGGTGTGGACAAGCGGCTGCCCGCCGATCTCGGCGCGGATTTCGCCTATACATTCGATGGTGCCGGGTTGGGCGAGATCGAGTATGAGAGCTTCTCGGCGGACGGGGCGATTGTCAGCATCACCGGGGTCTCCGCCCATCCCGGCTGGGCCAAGGGCAAGCTGGTGAATGCCCTGCATCTGGCGGCGAAACTGGTGGCGCTTCTGCCGCAGGCGACGATGACGCCAGAGGTGACGGAGGGGCGGGAGGGGTTCCTGCATCTCTACGAAATCACCGGTACCGCGGCCAAGGCGGAGCTGCGCTTGATCCTGCGCGACTTTGAACTGGAGGGCCTGTCGGCCAAGGGCGATCTGCTGCGGCAGGCGGCCGCCGCGGTGCAGGCGACGGAGCCGCGGGCGCGGGTGGTGTGCGATATCCGCCCGCAGTATCGCAACATGCGCTACTGGCTGGAAAAGGACATGACGCCGGTGGAGATCGCCCGCGCCGCCGTGCGGGCCGAGGGGCTGGAGCCGGTTTCGGTGCCTATCCGCGGAGGCACGGACGGCTCGCGCCTGACGGAGATGGGAGTGCCCGCGCCGAACGTGTTTACCGGGATGCAGGAGATCCACGGCCCGCTCGAATGGGTCAGCGTACAGGATATGGCCGCGGCGGTTCGGGTGTGCCTGCGGATCGCGGAAGGTGGGGCGGGGAAGTCATCCGCTTGACGCGGTCCTGTATTGTTGACAATAATACTACGATTTTGTCGCGCAGAGGCGGCAACAGGACGGGATCTGCCGAACAGCCGGTCCTGACGGATTGGCCGCGCCGCTGCGGCAGGAAGGATGAAGACCATGAGCGATATCGCCGGGCAGCACGCCGAGCCGCGGATCGAGCGCATCCGCCACGAGTTGAAGCGCCGCGAACTGACCGTGGCCCGAACGGAGCGGCTGACCCCGCATATGCAGCGCATCACCCTGACCGGTCCTGAGCTGGAGGGGTTCTACAGCGCCGCGCCGGACGATCATGTGAAGATCATGCTTCCGGCCGAGGGCGAGCCGCAACGGCGGGATTATACGCCCCGGCGCTATGACGCGGCCCAAGGGGAGCTGGTGATCGACTTCGCCCTGCACGAGGCGGGCCCTGCGACGGACTGGGCGCTCTCAGCCGTGGAGGGGTCGGGACTGACCATCGGCGGGCCGCGCGGGTCGCAGGTCATCGCGGGCGATATCGAGCGCTGGCTGCTGATCGGGGATGAAACCGCTTTGCCCGCGATCGGGCGGCGGATCGAGGAGATGGCGGCGGGCACGCCCGTTGCCGCGCTCATCGCCGTGCCGGGGCCGGAGGACGAGCAGAGCTTCGAGACCGCCGCCGCGACCGATATCCGCTGGATCCACCGCCCGGAAGCGGAGGCCGTGCTGGCGGAGCGGCTGCTCGCCCCGCTGCGGGAGATGGAGCTTGGCCCGCGCTGCTTTGTCTGGATCGCGGCGGAGGCGTCGGTGACGCGGGCGCTCCGCGCTTATCTTCTGGAGGAGCTTGGCCTGCCGAAGCACTGGGTCAAGGCCTCGGGCTACTGGGTGGCGGGTGCCGCCGATGCGGTCGAGCATTTCGACTGAAATCCGGCGCGATGGACATCGCGCCATGTCCGCTTCCGGCGGGCGGGGCGGTCTCCGGTAGCGGTAGAGGGCGGGGCGTCGCCCTCGCTGCGGCGGCGTTCACAGGCATCCCACGTTCTATCACACATAGCCCGGATATCGCGCGGGCTGAGATCTGTGGACGAGATGCGGATCCTGCGCCCCCGCGCGGGAGGAGGCGCTCGCTTTCACATTTTACCACGGCCTTGGGTCGTCCTGCTCCTAGCGATGGAGCGACCCCCCCGGCGGCTTCCTCCGGCATATGACCGACGCTCTTCCCGATGGCGGCGTTTTGCCGTCCGGCCACCGAGCCGCCTTGCGTCTCCGCGCTCTTCACTGTCATGGAGAAGGGGAGAGCCAAGGAGACCGCAATGACACCTATCGACCCTGCCCGCCGCATCGCGCAAGCCATCGCCCGCGACATCTCGGCCCGGCCCGATCAGGTGGCGGCGGCGGTGGCGCTGCTGGACGGTGGGGCCACCGTGCCTTTCGTCGCGCGCTACCGCAAGGAGGCGACGGGCGGACTTGACGACACGCAACTGCGCACGCTGGCGGAACGGCTGGCCTATCTGCGGGAGATGGAGGCGCGGCGCATCACCATCCTCGGTTCCATCCGCGATCAGGGCAAGCTGACCCCGGCGCTGGAGGCGGAGATCGCGGGCGCGGAGACGAAGGCCGCGCTCGAGGATATCTACCTCCCCTACAAGCCCAAGCGCCGCACCAAGGCGATGATCGCGCGGGAGAACGGGCTGGAACCGCTGGCCGATGCGATCCTTGCCGACCGGCGGGCCGTTCCCGCCGAGCTGGCCGCGGGGTTTGTGAGCGAGGCCGTGCCCGAGCCGAAGGCCGCGCTGGAAGGCGCGCGCGACATCATCGCCGAGCGGCTGGCGGAGGATGCGGCGCTGATCGGGCGGCTGCGCGACCATCTGCGGGCGGAGGCGCGCGTCGCCTCCCGCGTGGTGGAGGGCAAGGAGACGGCGGGGGCCAAGTTCTCCGACTATTTCACCCATGTGGAGCCATGGAAATCCGTCCCCGGTCACCGCGCGCTGGCCATGTTCCGAGGCCGGAACGAGGAGATCCTGACGCTCGACCTCGAGGTGGACAGCGAGGCCGCGCCGGGGCAAGGCCGGGCCGAGGGGATGGTGCGCGCGGCGCTGGGTGTCGCGGGGCGCGGGCCGGGCGATCTGTGGCTGTCGGATGTGGCCGGCTGGACGTGGCGGGTGAAGCTGCGCACGACGCTTTCCATCGACCTGTTCGGGGAGCTGCGCGACCGGGCGGAGGAGGAGGCTATCCGCGTCTTTGCCCGGAACCTGCGCGATCTGTTGCTTGCGGCGCCGGCGGGCGGGCGGGCCACGCTGGGACTCGATCCGGGCATCCGCACGGGGGTGAAGGTCGCCGCGGTCGATGCGACGGGGCGGCTTCTGGAGACGGCGACGGTCTATCCCTTCCCGCCGAAAAGCGACCTGCGGGGCGCGCAGGCGGTGCTTGGGGCGATGATCGCGCGGCATGACATCGACCTCATCGCCATCGGCAACGGCACGGCCAGCCGCGAGACGGAGAAGATGGTCGCCGATCTGCTGGCCGGACTGCCGGGCAAGAAGCCGATGAAGGTGGTCGTGTCGGAGGCAGGGGCGTCGGTCTATTCCGCCTCGGCGCTGGCGGCGGAGGAATTTCCGGAGCTGGACGTGTCGCTGCGGGGCGCGGTTTCCATCGCGCGGCGCCTTCAGGATCCGTTGGCGGAGCTGGTCAAGATCGAGCCGAAATCCATCGGCGTCGGCCAGTATCAGCATGACGTGAACGAACACCGGCTGGGCCGCGCGCTGGACGGTGTGGTGGAGGATGCGGTGAACGGGGTGGGAGTGGATCTGAACACCGCCTCGCGCCCCTTGCTCTCCCGCGTGGCGGGGATCGGGCCGGGGCTGGCGCAGGCCATCGTCCAGCACCGGGACGAGAACGGGCCTTTCGCCAGCCGGAGGGAGCTTTTGAAGGTCGCGCGCCTTGGCCCGAAGGCGTTCGAGCAATGCGCGGGCTTCCTGCGGATACGCGAGGGGAAGGAGCCGCTCGACGCTTCCGCCTTGCACCCGGAGGCCTATGATGTCGCGCGCCGGATCGTCACGGCCAGCGGGCGCGACCTGCGGGCGCTGGTGCGGGAGCCGGAGGCGTTGCGGCGGCTGGACCCGGCGGAGTTCACCGACGCGCGGTTCGGCCTGCCGACGGTGCGGGACATTCTGGCGGAGCTGGAGAAACCCGGCCGCGATCCGCGCCCGGAGTTCCGCACCGCCACCTTTGCCGAGGGGGTGGAGACGATCTCCGACCTCAGACCGGGCATGCGGCTTGAAGGGGTGGTGACCAATGTCGCGGCCTTCGGAGCGTTCGTGGATATCGGCGTGCATCAGGACGGGCTAGTCCACGTGAGCCAGCTTGCCGACCGGTTCATCAAGGATCCGCATGAGGTGGTTAAGGCGGGGGATGTGGTCTCCGTCCGGGTGACAGAGGTGGACGTACCGCGCAAGCGGATCGGTCTGACCATGCGGAAGGACAACGCGGGGGCGGAAGCCGGACGGGAGCGGTCTGCGGAGCGGAGCGGCGGGGGTATCGGCGACAGGGGCCCCGGAGAAAGGGGCCCGGGGGAAAGGGGCGCGGGAGGCAGGGGGAAACCGGGCCAGAACGGGCCGCGCAAGGGCAGCCCGTCCGATGTCAAGAAGGCTGGCAGCCCGCGGAGCGGCATGGTGGATCGCTCAGACGGCGGGGGCAACGGCGCGCTTGGTGCAGCACTGCTGGAGGCGATGAAGCGGAAGTGAGCCTGCGCGCGCCTTTGGCGGGCTGCTGAAAAAGGCTTTGGCCCGTGTTTGCTTTGGCCTGTATTGGAGCGGAAATCGTTGGCAACCTGGCGAAATCCACATACTTCCGGGCCGATTTCCGGCGCGGAGGCATGACGCTTCGGACTTTTTCGGCAGCCTGTTAGGAGACGGGATCAGGCGGTCAAGGCGCGCGCGCGTGTTCTGCCGCGGCGCGGATGGCGCCGGGGCGGTCGACTTCCACGGTGGCATGGTCGATGCCGAACCGCTTGCGCAGATGGGCGCTGACGCGGGGCGGCAGGTCCAGCGGATCGACACCGGGCGCGGGCGTGACGTGCAGCGTGGCGACGATGGTGGTGTCGGTCAGGGTCCAGGCGTGGAAGTGCGCGGCCTCCGCCACGCCGGGGATGCGGATGGCTTCGGCCAGAACTTCATCCGGATCGAGGTTCTTCGGGGTCGCCTGCAGCAGTACGAGCACGGACTCCCTCACCAGCAGCCATGCCGAGCGCAGCACCAGCAGCGCCACCAGAAGCGAGAGCAGCGGGTCCAGCGGCATCCAGCCGGTGAGCATGATGCCGATGGAGGCGGCGATAGCGCCGACGGATCCCAGAAGATCGCCCAGCACATGCAGGAATGCGCCGTGCAGGTTCTGATCCTGCTGGCCACCACGATGCAGGATCAGCGCCCCCGCGATATTGACCACCAGGCCCACCACGGCGATCGCGAGCATCGGCCCTGCCAGTACTTCCACCGGCTGGCGGAAGCGCAGGACCGCCTCCCACGCGATCCAGCCGACGAGCAACAGGAGCGAGCCGCCGTTCACCAGCGCCGCGAGCACCCTGACCCGGTGGTAGCCGTAGCTGACCCGCGCATTCGCCGCCCGCCGCGCAACCCGGTAGGCGACGAGCGCGAGAAGCAACGCCGCCGCGTCGGACACCATGTGCCCCGCATCGGCGATAAGCGCGAGCGACCCCGAAAGCAGGCCGCCCACCACCTGTACCAGCGCATATCCCGCCGTCATCAGGAGAACGACGAGGATCCGCTTCTCGTTGGAGCCCGTCACCGCCGGCGCGTGGGAGTGGTCATGGCCTTGGTGTCCGTGTGATCCGTCGCCGTGTGATCCGTGGCCATGTGCCGCGTCATCCCTTGCGGTGTGGCTTGCCCGCGCGGAGGGTGCTGCCGGTCCTGCGGGTGCCGGTCCTGCGGGTGCCGACCCTGAGGGTGCCGGATCGAGGGCTGCCGGCCCGGGATGTAGCGCGCCGTGATCGGGATGCCCGCCGTCCGAATCGGAGGAATGTGTGTCGTGGCTGTGCTCGAGCCGGTCGTGCTCCCCATGGCTGTGCGCGCCAGTATGGACAGGGGGATCGTCCCGGGCAGGATGCGGACCGGCGTGATCATCCGCTGCGCCCGTGCCCGGCTGCGCTGTGGCGGGATCGCGGCGGGTGCCCCCGCCGGACTCGGCCCCCGGATATCCCGGTTCATCGGGAGAGGGACGAGATATCGCGCCGTCGGGCTGGCGATTCTGGTCGGTCATCTGTTCTGCCTTTTCCTTCGGGCGCGCGCCAAGGGTAAGACGGAGACGGAGGGCGTCAAGGGCGGCGATCCACCGGGCGGAAAAGAGGCGCAAGAGACCCGCAGATGTGATCGGGATGGACATTTCGCCGCATGGCCCCCCACGCCGCAGGAGATAGCTTCCGGCCAAGACGGGAATATTCGCGCCGACCATGCCAGCAAGGGAGCCAAAAGGGGGTCGGGGCGGTGCCAAACCTTGTGAATACAAACGGATACGACTATCGCCACCACACCGCCACGAAAGGCGGGACAGAACCGAGGACTATCATGACCACTCCAGCCACGCGACGCGGCCTCCTGTTCGGGGTGCTTGCCATGCCGTTCCTCGCGCCCGCGCTGGCGCGCGCGCAGGAGCCGAACGTCCGCGCACCGAGCCACCGGCGCAATATTTCCAGCTTTGTCACCCACCGCTGGCAGGACCATTTCGCCACGCTGGGCAAGGGGGTGATCGTCGCCGACCTCAATTCCCGTGCTGTGCACTTCTGGTCTGGCGACGGGCTGGAATACCGGATCTATCCCAGTTCCGTGCCGATGAGCGACGAACTGACCCGCACCGGCTTCACCGAGGTCGTCCGCAAGCGTATCGGGCCGGACTGGACGCCGACGGCCAACATGATCGCACGCGATCCGAGCCTGCACTACATGCCTCCGGGGCCGGACAATCCGCTCGGCACCCATGCGCTCTATCTGACGTGGCCCGCCTATCTGATCCACGGCACGCAGGATACGCGGAAGATCGGGCGGCCTTCCTCCTCCGGCTGCGTCGGCCTTTACAACGAGCACATCGAGGAGCTTTACGGCCTGGCACCGATCGGCACACAGGTTCGGTTGCTCTGATTTCAGGCGAAGGGGACGGCGATGGCGGCCGCCACCGCAGCCTTCCACTGGTCATAGCGGCTGTTGCGTTCCTCGGCCGCCATCTGCGGCTCGAACCGGCGGTCGAGCGCCCAGGCCCGGGCGAATTCCTCCTGTCCCGGGCAAAGGCCCGCTCTCTGCCCCGCGAGCCATGCCGCACCGAGGGCGGTCGTTTCCAGCACCTCCGGCCGATCCACCGGCGCGCCGATGATGTCGGCCAGAAAGGCCATTCCCCAGTCGGAGGCGGAAAGCCCGCCATCGACGCGCAGAACGGGCGGGGTTCCCGAACCCGCCCAGTCGGCATGCATCGCTTCCATGAGATCGCGCGTCTGGTAGCCCACGCTTTCCAGCGCGGCCCGGGCGAATTCGGCAGGGCCTGATGCCCGGGTGAGACCGAAGATCGCGCCCCGCGTTTCGGGCTTCCAATAGGGCGCGCCGAGGCCGGTGAAGGCGGGGACGAGGATCAGCCGCTCCGCCGGGTTGGCGGCTTCGGAAAGGGGCTGTGTCTCCTCCGCCCGCCGGATGAGGCGGAGACCGTCTCTGAGCCATTGCACGACCGCTCCGGCGATGAAGATCGACCCTTCCAGCGCATAGGTCGTTTGCCCGTCCAGACGGTAGGCGATGGTGGTGAGCAGGCGGGAGTGGCTGGCCACGGGCATATCGCCGGTGTTCAGCAACGCGAAGCAGCCGGTGCCATAGGTCGCCTTGACCATGCCCGGGGAGAAGCAAGCCTGCCCGATGGTCGCCGCCTGCTGATCGCCTGCGATACCGAGGATGGGGATCGCGCGGCCCAGCAGATCCTCCCGCACCGTGCCGAAGTCGGCGGCACAGTCCCGCACCTCCGGCAGCAGGGAGAGGGGAATGTCGAGCAGGCCGCAAATCTCCTCGTCCCAGCGGTTTTCATGGATGTTGTACAGCATGGTACGCGCGGCGTTCGTGGCGTCGGTCGCATGCACCGCACCCCCCGTCAGCCGCCAGACGAGGTAACTGTCCACCGTGCCGAAGGCGAGGTCCCCACGCCTGGCGCGTTCCCGGGCGTCGGGGACTGTGTCCAGCAGCCAGGCGAGCTTCGTCGCCGAGAATTAGGGGTCGAGGATCAGGCCCGTCCGCTCCGTCACCAGCCGTTCATGGCCTGCATCGCGGAGCCGGGCGCAGCTTTGAGCGGTGCGTCGGTCCTGCCAGACGATGGCGTTATGCAACGGCTGGCCCGTGCGCCTGTCCCAGAGCAGCGTGGTTTCGCGCTGGTTGGTGATGCCGATGGCGGCGATGTCGGCGCCGGTCAGCCCGGCCTTTTCCACCGCCTGCCGCATGGTGCCCGCGACCGTCAGCCAGATGTCGCCGGGATCGTGTTCCACATGGCCCGGAGCGGGGAAATGCTGGGGAAACTCCTCCTGCGCGATGGCGCGGATGGCGAGGTTGCGGTCGAAAACGATTGCGCGCGACGAGGTGGTGCCCTGGTCGATGGCAAGGATATGGCTCATGACGGTCCTCCCCCTGCCATCTAGCCCGGTCCTGCGGCCCGTCGCCAGTGGTGTTTCCGCATGGTGCGCTCGGCGACAGGGGTCGGGGCCACGGATCGTTCCTCCTGCCTCTCGCCTCCCTCGCCTTGAAGCGCGCGGCTTTAGATGTAGCCCGGATCGCCTTCGGCCCGTTTCTCAGCCGCAGCGGGCATCATGTCTCGATGAACTGCGGTGCCCGCTGTCCCTGCGATCCTGCCGACCTGCAGCGAACCCGCGTTTTCCTTTTCCATTGGGAAGGATCCCGCTGCCACGTCGCCGGGTTTAACCCCGTGGTTTGCCGACAGCCCTCCTGCGGGGAGGCAAAAGCCCTGCAGAACTGGCAGCGAGATCGGTCGTTCGTGCCTGCTGTCATAATGGAAGCGCTTGACGTTCAGCGGGAAAGCGATCCCCCGGATCGTTTTCTGATCCGCTTCACCTTCCTTGATGGTTCGGTTCATTCGCTCGACTTGCCCGTTGGTCCAAGGGTGATTTGGCTTTGTCAGCCGGTGTTCAATGCCATTGGCCTCGCAACACATGTCGAAGCGCGTGGGCCTGGAGGAGATGGTGTTCCGACTCCGAGGCTGCTCGGAAAATTGGATGCCCCTCGCCATTGTCGCTCGGACCAACGGCAGTCCAATGGCTCGATCGGTGAGAGTGGTGTGAACCTGGTAGGGCAACGGCTTCGAGCATGTGCTGAAAGAACTTCCCAGGCTGTCTTCCTATCGGCCTTGTAGACAAGTTGGGTCACGGCGAACTTGCTCCTGCGATCAATTGCGACGAACAGGTAGAGCTTGCCTTCGGCGGTCTGCACCTCGGCAATATCGATGTGAAAGAAGCCGATCGGATAGCGCTTGACCTTCGACCGTTTCGGCTTGTCGCCGTCCATATCAGGCA
>NZ_JFGS01000042.1 GCF_000740775.1 Haematobacter missouriensis
GGGGCGGCGGGCACCGGCGTCCGGCCGAGAAACCGATCACGGTTCTCGGCCCAGGTGGCGAGGCAGCCGGGATCGCTCGCGGCCGCCTCGCCAAGGCGCTGGCAATCGCGCAGGCTCTGGCGCAGCGGATCGGCGGGGCGCTGTAGCTCCGGCGCGGGCGTGCCGCGCGGCGGCTCGTCGTTGCGGGTCATCTCGATCACCGTGGCGGTGATGGCGATGGCGACGAATATGATCGCGCCCAGCCGGGCCAGCATCTTGCCGTCCATGTCGCGCCCCTCCTGTCCGATCAGTTGTTGCCGTTGCCGAACATCTGCGCGTTGCCGGGTTGGTAGCCCGATCCCGGCGTCAGGAAGCGCTCACGCTGGACGCGGCCCTGTTCGGCGGCGGTGGCGCGTTCGGCTTCGATGAGCGCTTCCGACCTTCCGTTGGCGGACATCAGCGCGATCAGGTCGGAAAGCTGCTGCGATTGCAGGGCGAGAAGCTGGTTGCCGGCCTGCGTGGCTTGCAGCGCGCCGGTCGCGCCCTGGCTCTGGCCGACAAGCTCCGACATCTGCGTGCGGTTGGTGTCGATATTGCCGACGACGCCGGCCTGCACGCGCATGGCGTCCTGCAAGCCGCCGACCGTGTTCTGCCAGCGCGAGCGGGCATCGGCGACGAGCTGCGTATCGGTCGCCGACAGCGAGACATTGCCATATTGGCTCTGGAAGATCTGATCGACGTTCTGGACATCGAAGGCGATGTTCTGCGCCTGGCTCAAAAGCTGCTGCGTGCGCTGCACGTTCTGCTGGAGCTGCTGAAGCGATGAATATGGCAGGCTCGCCAGATTCCTCGCCTGATTGATGAGCATGGTCGCCTCGTTCTGAAGCGAGGTGATCTGGTTGTTGATCTGCTCCAGCGTGCGCGCGGCGGTGAGCAGGTTTTGCGCGTAGTTGGTCGGGTCATAGACGATGCGGCCGAAGCCGAATTGCGCGTGGGCCGGGCTGGTCAGCATGGGCGACAGCGCGATGGGCATGGCAAGCGCCAGCGCGAGCACCGAAGCGCTGGTGAAGCGGGGAACGGGAACACGGATCATGGAAAAGTCTCCTCTGCTTGGGGGGCATCAGGCACGACCGGCGGGGCGATTTCCGTCAGGTCGGCAAGATTGGTAAGATCGGGGATGAGGTCGGCCGCCCATTCAACGCCGCGCAGGCGCAGCCACGCCGCGAGGAAGCCGTCGCGACCATGCTCGGCGATAAGTTCGGCGATGCGTTTGTGGTCGGATTTTGCGGATGCGGCGCAGAGCGCGAGGCCGACTTCAGACAAGCCCAGCTCGAACAGGCGGTTGCCGCGCCGCGACTGGCAATAGTAGTCACGCTTGGGCGTTGCCCGCGCGAGGATTTCGATCTGCCGGTCATTCAACCCGAAGCGGCGATAGATGGCCGTGATCTGGGGTTCGATGGCCCGCTCGTTCGGCAGGAGCAGCCGCGTCGGGCAGCTTTCGATGATGGCGGGCGCGATGTTGCTGCCGTCGATGTCCGATAGCGACTGCGTAGCGAAGATGACGCTGGCGTTCTTCTTGCGCAGCGTCTTCAGCCATTCCCGAAGCTGGGTGGCGAACCCCTCGTCGTCCAGCGCCAGCCAGCCTTCGTCGATGATGAGCAGCGTGGGCCGCCCGTCGAGCCGGTCGCCTATCCGGTGGAACAGGTAAGCGAGCACGGCCGGGGCCGCGCCGGTTCCGACAAGCCCCTCGATCTCGAACGCCTGCACATCGGCATGCCCAAGATGTTCGACCTCGGCGTCGAGCAGCCGGCCATAAGCGCCGCCGATGCAATAGGGCCGCAATGCCTGTTTCAGATCGTTGGATTGCAGTAGGACCGTGAGGCCGGTGATAGTGCGTTCCCCGACCGGGGCGGACGACAGCGATGTGAGCGCCGTCCAGATATATTCCTTGGCCTCGGGCGTGATGGGCACGCCCTCGCGGCCGAGAATGGCGGCGATCCAATCTGCGGCCCAGGCGCGTTCGTGAGGTTGGTCGATCCGGGCGAGCGGCTGGAGCGAAACGGACGCCTCGTCCCCTTCCGTCAGGCCGCCGCCCAGGTCGTGCCAGTCGCCGCCCATGGCGAGCGATGCGACCCGGATCGAGCCGCCGAAGTCGAAGGCGAAGACCTGCGAGCCTGTGTAGCGACGGAACTGTAAGGCCATGAGCGCGAGCAAGACCGACTTGCCCGCGCCGGTCGGGCCGACGACGAGGGTATGGCCGACATCGCCGACGTGAAGGGAAAACCGGAACGGGGTCGAGCCTTCGGTCTTGCCGAAGAACAGCGGGGGCGCGCTGAAATGCTCGTCCCGTTCCGGCCCCGCCCACACGGCGCTCAGGGGAATCATGTGGGCGAGGTTCAGCGTCGAGACCGGCGGCTGCCGGACGTTCGCGTAGGCGTGTCCGGGGATCGAGCCGAGCCAGGCATCGACGGCGTTGACGGTTTCGGGCATCGCAGTGAAGTCGCGGCCCTGAATGATCTTTTCGGCGAGGCGCAGTTTCTCGTCGGCTATGCGCGGGTCGGCATCCCAGACGGTGATGGTCGCCGTGACATAGGCCATGCCTGCCATGTCTGCGCCGAGTTCCTGCAGGGCCATGTCGGCATCGGCCGCCTTGTTCGCCGCATCCGTGTCCACGAGGGCGCTTGCCTCGTTGGTCATGACTTCCTTGAGGATCGCGGCGATGCTCTTGCGCTTGGCGAACCACTGACGGCGGATGCGCGTCAGCAGCTTGGTGGCATCCACCTTGTCGAGCAGAATGGCGCGGGTGCTCCACCGATAGGGGAACGGCAGCCGGTTCATCTCATCAAGCAGGCCGGGCGTCGTCGCGGTCGGGAAGCCGATGATGGTCAGGACGCGCAGATGCTGGTCGCCAAGACGCGGCTCCAGCCCGCCGGTCAACGGCTGGTCGGCGAGCAGCGCGTCGAGGTGCATCGGCACCTCGGGGACGCGCACGCGATGCCGGTTGGTCGAGATGGTGGAGTGGAGATAGGTCAGCGTGCCGGCGTCATCGAGCCAGCAACATTCCGGCATGAAGCCGTCGAGCAACGCCAGAACGCGGTCGGTGCGGTCGATGAAACCGCGCAGCAATTCCCACGGGTCCACGCCGGATTGCTCGCGGCCCTCGTAGAGCCAGGTTTCCGCGCGGGCGGCGTCCTCGGCGGGCGGCAGCCAGAGGAAGGTCAGGAAATAGCCCGACACGAAATGCGTCCCGGCTTCCTCGAAACCGGCCTTGCGCTCGGCGTCGAGCAGCGCGGATGCGGCTTCGGGAAATTGGCTCGCCGGATAGGTTGCGGCTTCGGAGCGCTGCGCTTCGACGAAGATGCTCCAGCCCGATCCGAGACGGCGGACGGCGTTGTTGATGCGGCCTGCGACGGCGACCAGCTCGGCGGCGACGGCGGAATCCAGATCGGGACCGCGAAACTTCGCCGTCCTCTGGAAACTGCCGTCCTTGTTCAAGACGACGCCGGAGCCGACCAGTGCGGCCCAGGGCAGGAAATCCGCGAGACGACTGGCGGTGCGGCGATATTCGGCAAGGTTCATCATGGCTGCGCCCTCACACCGACAGATGGCCGGGAATGCGCAGATGCCTGCGGCCCACCTCGACAAAGAGCGGGTCGCGCTTCGCCATCCACACGGCGGCGAAGTGGCCGATGGCCCAAAGGGCGAGGCCGACCAGCCAGAGGCGCAGGCCGAGGCCCACGGCCCCGGCCAGCGTTCCGTTCATGATGGCGATGGAGCGCGGAGCGCCGCCGAGCAAAATATGCTCGGTCAGCGCCCGGTGAACCGGGACAGTGAAGCCCGGCACCGCGTCGAGTTGTTCAAGTCCGCCCGCCATCAGACGAGCGCCCCGCCGCCGAAGGAGAAGAACGACAGGAAGAAGCTCGACGCTGCGAAGGCGATTGACAGGCCGAAGACGATCTGGATCAGGCGGCGGAAGCCGCCCGAGGTATCGCCGAAGGCCAGCGCGAGGCCGGTGGCGATAATCACGATCACGGCGATGATCTTGGCGACCGGCCCCTCGATCGACTGAAGGATGCTCTGGAGCGGCGCTTCCCAGGGCATCGACGAGCCGGACGCATGCGCGGCCGGGGCGAGCATGAGGCTGATGGAAACGATTGCCGCCGATGTCGCCATGACACGGCAGGCGCGGGAAAATGCAGGGATCATGAAGGGTCTCCTTTCGGGCTGGTGCTAGTTGCGGGGGTGATGCGGTAGTCGCCGTCCGGCCCCAGCCCTTCGACGCGGGCGAGTTCGGCCAGCCGGCGCGCGGAACCGCGTCCGGCGAGGACGGCAACGAGGTCGATGGTCTCGGCGATCAGCGCGCGCGGGACGGTGACGACAGCCTCTTGGATGAGCTGTTCAAGACGACGGAGCGCACCGATGCCTGTGCCCGCGTGGATAGTGCCGATCCCGCCCGGATGGCCGGTGCCCCATGCTTTCAGCAGGTCGAGGGCTTCCGATCCGCGCACCTCGCCGATGGGGATGCGGTCGGGGCGCAGGCGTAGCGAGGAACGGACCAGATCGGAAAGTGTTGCCACGCCGTCTTTCGTCCGCATGGCGACAAGATTGGGCGCGGCGCATTGCAGTTCGCGCGTGTCCTCGATGATGACGACGCGATCCTGTGTCTTCGCCACTTCGGCCAAGAGCGCATTGGTCAGTGTGGTCTTGCCGGTGGACGTGCCGCCCGCGACGAGGATGTTGGCGCGTGACGCTACGGCTTCGCGCAGCGTTTGGGCCTGATCGGCGGACATGATGCCGGCCGCCACATAATCGTCGAGCGTGAAGACCGCGACGGCGGGCTTGCGGATGGCAAAGGCGGGCGCGGCGACAACGGGCGGCAACAAGCCTTCAAACCGTTCGCCAGTCTCAGGCAGTTCGGCCGAGACGCGCGGGGATCGGGCGTGGACTTCTGCTCCAACGTGATGGGCGACCAGTCGGACGATGCGCTCGCCATCTGTGGCGGACAGCATCTCGCCGGTATCGGCCAGACCTTCCGAGAGCCGGTCGACCCAGATGCGACCGTCCGGGTTCAGCATCACCTCGATGACGGCGGGGTCTTCCAGAAACCGGGCGATGGAGGCCCCAAGCGCCGTGCGCAGCATCCGCGCGCCGCGCGCAATCGCCTCCGGTTTTTGGTGATGTGCAGTCATGTCGGCCCCGATTTCTCGCGGGGCGCAACAGACGGTCCCCGCATCGGGGTCGATTAAGAAAGCCCGAAATTGGGCTGATTCAACAACTATCTAAGCGACGGCGGTGATCGGCGGCCATCGGCGGTAAATAGGATGGGTTGAAAAAGCGGCGACGGTTACGCCTGCGCTTCACTGGACGCCAGATCGGCCAGCCAGTGCCGAAACTCGGCGGCCGCCGAGTCGCTTTCCGGCTCTCCCGCCGAAAGCAGGCAATAGGCGCTGCCATCCAAACTGAAGCCTCGTGGCGCGGCAAGCAGACCGGCACGAATATCGTCCTGCACGAGATGCCACGGCCCCATCGCGACGCCGAGACCCGCAACGGCGGCTTGCAGGCTGAAATAGAAATGCTCGAAGTCCTGTCCGGGGTTGGACGGATAGGATTCGCCGATGATTTCAGCCCATGTCGTCCAGGCCGATGGCCGGGTGCGCGTATGCAGCAGGATCGCGGCCGCGTTCATCCGGCCAGTATCGAAAAACGTCGCAACCTTGTCAGGGCGGCAGACCGGGCCAATCCGTTCGTCGAAAAGATGCTGCGCGATGTAGGTCTCCGGCCAGGTGAAGTCATTTCGGCGGATGGCAAGGTCAATACCCGATCCAAGGGCGACCTGCCCGCCGCCCGCCAGCAGGCGGACATCGGCGGTCGGATGCGCAGCGTGAAATTGCGGCATCCGGGGGATGAGCCAGCGCATCATCAGGGTCGGTTCGCATGAGACGGTGACGGGCACGTTGGCGTGTTCGGCCTTGATGCGCTGCGCTTCCTCTTCGATCTCGCCGAGACCCCGCGCCACCACCTGCGCCAACCTGCGCCCGGCATCAGTCAGAAAAACCGCACGATTGCGGCGCTCGAACAGGGCCGTGCCAAGGTCTTCCTCAAGTAGCCGGACCGCACGGCTGACAGCGCCATGTGTCAGATTCAGGCGATCCGCTGCCTTGCTGAAACTTTCAAGCTCGGCAGCAACCCGGAAACAGGCAAGTGCCGGGAGCGATGTGATGCGCTGCCTCATGTGTCATTTTTTCTCACACATTCGGTCAGAAGTCATCGTTTTTGTCAGGGCCTTCGCGGCGTTACCCAAGGGAAAAACCGAAAGGATACGCCTATGGCCGAATGGCTCGCCGTCATCAGCATCACCATCTTCGCCGTCATCAGTCCGGGGCCGGACTTCGCCATGGTGTCGCGCAACTCGCTATCGCTCTCCCGACGCGCGGGCATTTTGACGGCGCTCGGCATCGGCGTGGGCGTGCTGGTCCATGTGACCTACACGCTCCTCGGCATCGGGGTGCTGATTCGCGGGTCGCCGGCGCTGTTCAATATCCTGAAGCTGGTCGGCGCGGCCTATCTGGTCTGGCTGGGCGCGAAGATGCTGTTCAGCCGCAAGGCCGAGGGGCCGGTTACGACGAACGAAACGGCGCTGTCGGATTTCGGGGCGTTGCGGATCGGGTTCCTGACGAACGCGCTGAACCCGAAGACGACGATCTTCATCGTCAGCCTCTTCATGCAGGTCGTTCAGGTGAATACACCGCTGGCGACGCGGATCGCCTATGGGCTGTTCATCTCACTGGCCCATGTGGTGTGGTTTGCCGCTGTCAGCCTGTTCTTTGGCGCTCCGCGTATCCAGAAACGGATTTTCGGGGTGCGCCACTGGATCGACCGGATTTTCGGCCTGTTGCTGGTCGGCTTCGGGATCGCATTGGCGGCGGCAAATATGGGTTCCTGATCCCGATAGGCCGTCAGCTTGGGTCCGGTTCGGGGTTGGCATCCGCATCGCTATCCCGTTCGATGTCGCGCGACAGCTCTTTCAGAAACCTGTCTCCGCTCGCCAGCCTGCGGCCGAGATTCTGCATGAAGCCCTCGAACCGCTCGTTGCCCTTGATGCGGGCGGACTGCTTGGCGCTGTCCGGCAATGGCGGGGTCATCGTCAGCCAGAAGTGGACGAACAAGGAAAGGGTCTCGCCGAGCACGGCGAGATCTTCGTCCAGCGTGCCGATCTGCCTGCCGATCTTGTCCAGGCGGCGCGACATGGCCGCTTCCAGCCGATCCGATGTGTCGCCAGACAGGAAGGATGCGACCGCCGCCTCGATGATGGCGGACTTCGAGACCTGCCGGCGCAACGACAGCGCCTCGACCTGTTTGAGCAGTTCCGGGTCGAAATAGACATTCATGCGGGTGCGGGTTGTCATGGGCGGCCTCTCAAAGCTCTATGCCGTCATCGGGGTTCATCGACGCCTGCCGGGCGATCATCCGCAACCGCGAGCGCAGCGCGCGGGCCTTGGCCGCGTCCACGTCCGGCTCGTCGTCCAGAATGTCGAACTCCTGGGCGGGCGTTGGTGGTGGCGGGATGATCTCCTCGTGCTCGGGCAATTCCGGCTCGCGGCGGATGCCGGCATTGTCGGGATCGCCCTCGGCTCCGCTGGCAGCGCTGGTCGCTGGCTTGTTCGCCGAGACGATGACGCGGCTCGTCCAGTCGTCGGTTACTGGCTTCGCCGCTTGTGCGGATGGCAACTCGGGCGGCGGCAGGATGCGTTCCTGCAATCGCGCGTCCTCGAAATACCGGGCCTTCTTCGCCCGGATCGGTGGCGTTCCCGCGACCATCACGATTTCGTCTGCGGGCGGAAGCTGCATGATCTCGCCCGGCGTGAGCAGCGGCCTTGCAGTCTCCTGCCGCGACACCATCAGATGCCCAAGCCAGGGCGCGAGCCTGTGGCCGGCATAGTTGGTGGAATCGCGCATCTCGGTCGCGGTGCCGAGCGAGTCCGACACGCGCTTGGCGGTGCGCTCGTCGTTCGTGGCGAAGGCGACGCGCACATGGCAGTTGTCGAGAATGCTGTTGTTCGGCCCGTAGGCGCGCTCGATCTGGTTGAGGCTCTGGGCAATCAGGAAGGACTTGAGGCCGTAGCCGGCCATGAAGGCCAATGCCGATTCAAAGAAGTCGAGACGGCCGAGCGCGGGAAACTCGTCCAGCATCATGAGCAGGCGATGCCGCTTGCCGGATAGCGTCAGTTCCTCGGTCAGCCTGCGGCCGATCTGGTTGAGGATCAGGCGGATCAGCGGTTTCGTCCGGTTGATGTCGGACGGCGGAACGACGAGGTAGAGCGTGACCGGACGGCGGCTGCCGACCAGATCGGCAATCCGCCAGTCGCAACGATCCGTGACGCGGGCCACGACCGGATCGCGGTAGAGGCCGAGGAACGACATGGCAGTGGACAGCACGCCCGACCGTTCGTTCTCGCTCTTGTTCAGCAGCTCGCGCGCCGATGAGGCGATGACGGGATGAACCCCAGCTTCGCCGAGATGCGCCGTGTCCATCATCGCACGCAAGGTCGCCTCGACCGGGCGGCGGGGATCGGACAGAAAATTGGCGACGCCGGAAAGGGTTTTGTCCGGCTCGGCATAGAGGACATGCAAGATCGCGCCCACCAGCAGGCTGTGGCTGGTCTTTTCCCAATGGTTGCGCTTGTCGAGGCTGCCTTCGGGATCGACCAATATGTCCGCGATGTTCTGCACGTCGCGGACTTCCCATTCACCCTGCCGCACCTCCAGCAACGGGTTATAGGCGGATGACTTCGCATTGGTCGGATCGAACAGCAGCACGCGGCCATGCTTCGCCCGGAAGCCCGCCGTCAGGGTCCAGTTCTCGCCCTTGATGTCGTGGACAATGCAGCTTCCCGGCCAGGTCAGCAGCGTCGGCACCACCAACCCGACGCCTTTGCCGCTCCGGGTCGGGGCGAAACATAGGACGTGCTCGGGGCCGTCATGGCGCAGATAGTCATGGGTATAGCGGCCGAGCAGCACACCATCGGGGCCGAGCAGCCCGGCCGCACGGATTTCCCTGTCTTCTGCCCATCGCGCCGAACCGTAGGTGGCCACCCCGCGCGCTTCCCGCGCCCGGATGATCGACATGAAGATGGCGGCGGCAATGGCGAGGATGCCGCCGGACGTGGCGATGGCCGCGCCTTCCATGAAGATCGCGGGCGCGTAAGCGTCGAAGGAGAACCACCACCAGAAGAAGGCGGGCGGATAGTAGAACGGCCAACCGGCCAGATCGAACCAGGGATTGCCAAGCTGGGGCTGGAAGCCGAGCCGGAACGCCACCCATTGCGTCGCCGCCCAGGTCATCACTAGAACAATGATGAAGACAACTGTGATCTGGCCCCAGAGTATTCGGCCTCCACGCATACTGGCTCCAATCGGCAAGAGAGACGAAGCCGATCAGAGAATAGGTGTTTCCGCGAGAGGCAACAATAAAGGTTCGGACGTAGGGCTACGGGATACGATCGGCGGCAAATAGGACGGGTGAGAGCAGCACTATTTCGGCACTGTGCATCCCGATCTATCTCGAATCGGATTTTGGATGCGAGCGGCCCATTTTCGTCGCTAGGGCGAGAAGGTTCGACAGCAAGGGATCGCGGTTACGCGGCGACCAGACCGCCGAGAACGGGATGGCTTCAAGCTCGTCAAGGATCGGCAGAAAAACGACATTTGCCATAGCGGCAGCGGTGCTTTCCTTGACGAAAAGCGAAATGCCATGCCCTGCGGCAATCATCGACATCAGCGTGCTGCGCTCGACATCAACGCGCTGAATTGATGGCGTCAGCCGTTTTCCGGCCGAACGGGCCACGATCAGATCATGCACCTGCGGGCCGGTGCCATTATGGCGAACGAGGAAGGTTTCCTCTGCGAGCTGACTCCATTCGATATCCGGTTGTGTTGCCAACGTATGCCGCGCCGGTAACGCCACCATCATGCGGTCATGCCAGATCACGCGGCAATTTAGGTCGGGAATTTGATGGTCGCCGGCCATGAAGGCGACATCCAGTTGTCCTTCTCGGACCATGAGCTGCGTGTCGCGTGCGGTGCCTTCGGTGATACTGAGGCGGACGCCCGAATGCTCGGTGTGGAAGCTTTCCAACAGGCGGTTAAGGAAACAGCCCGGCGTGATTGCATGAACGCCGATACGAATCTCGCCATCCTCGCCCCGTGCCTGCATTCCGGCCGTCTGAATTGCCCTGTCCAGAATGCCCAAGGCATCATGAACCTGATCGACGAAACGGCGTCCAGCTTCTGTCATGCGGACGCCGCGCGTGTTGCGGTCGAAGACCGTGATTCCAAGATCGGCTTCCAGCGCCTTGATCCGGGCACTGACGCTCGACTGGCTGGTGCCGAGCGCCCGGGCTGCGCGATGGAAGCTGAGGTATTCGGCGACGGCGAGTGTCTGGACCAGCGCGGCCATGGGGACGCGACCTCGCAGTAAGGGTGATGGCTCTTCAAGATCAGATGCCTTTCTCAGTCGCCGCATCAACGCTCCCTTCCCCGGACAACAAGCGAGTCGACATGGATAAACTAATTCATTTGATTGACTTAATCAATCGCATGGGATAGTCAATGCTGACAAAAGGAGCCAGCGATGAAGCAGTCGAAAGCCGAACGGGGTGATATTACGAAAGAAAAGCTGCTGAACGCGGCGATCGGCGTGTTCGGCCTAAACGGTTTTCACGGCACTACCACCCGAATGCTGAGTGAGACGGCCGGGGTCAATCAGCAGGCCATACCTTACTATTTCGGCGGCAAGGAAGGACTTTACATCGCGGCAGCCGAACATATCGGAGCAGTCATTTCCGCGAAACTCGCTGGCCCTCGTGCAACGCTCCTCGACCGCCTGACGCAGGTGGATGAAGGCGGAAGCGAAGTCGGGGAGGATGAGGCCCGGCAAATGCTAGATCTCGGTCTTCAGACCTTTGCGGGACTGATGATCAGCGATCAATCCGAAGCCTGGGGCACGCTTTATCGTCAGGGAGCAAATGGCCCCGACGGAAGCTTTCGAGCGGATTTATGAAGCCCTTATGGGACCGATGCTCGGCATCGTTTGCCGTCTTGTGGGGGTAATCATCGCGGACAACCCAGCAAGCGAGCATGTGCGGCTGCGCGCCCTGTCTCTGGTCGGCGGCATCCTCGTGTTCCGCATGGCACGGGCGGCGGCGCTTCGGTTGCTCGGCTGGGAAAACATTGGTGGTCGGGAAGCTGATGCCATGCGCGCTCATGTCACCGACCTCGTGCAATCTTTCAACCGGGGAGAGCGACCATGAGCAGGAAGGTCTTGCGCGTGCTGGTTGTTGTCGCCATCGCAGGCGCGGGAGCCGCCGCATATTTTCTCGATGTGCCTGCGCGGTTGGGCTGGACGGCTTCTCCCGCCTCCGAACCGCTCACGCTTTACGGCAATGTCGATATTCGGCAGGTGCGGCTCGGGTTCAGGGTTGGCGGTCGCCTTGCGGAAGCCCTGGTCGATGAAGGCGACCACATCGTCGCAGGAAATGTGCTGGCCCGTCTCGACATGAAACCGCTTGAAGACAGCGTGCGAGCCTATGAGGCTCAGGTCGAAGCCATGCGGGCAACGCTGGAGAAGCTGGAAGCAGGCCCGCGCGCTGCCGAGATAGCACAAGCACGCGCCACCCATGCAGAACGTCTCGCCGACCTGAAGAACACCGAACAGATGTTGGCTCGTGTAGCCGCACTTGCACCGACTGGAGCGGTGTCCCGATCTAGTCTGGTCGAGGCGCAAGCCAATCGTGACATGGCCGCTGCGCGTGCCGCTTCTGCACGCGAAGCGTTGCGCCTTCTGGAAGACGGTGAACGCGCAGAAGATATTGCTGCGGCACGAGCAAACCTTCATACAGCAGAGGCGAACCTATCCACAGCCCGCACATCGCTTGCCGATGCCGAATTGCGCGCGCCTTCAGATGGTGTTGTCCTCTCGCGCGCACAAGAATCTGGCGCGATCCTGTCACAAGGCGATACAGTTTATGTGTTGTCGCTCGTGCAACCGGTCTGGGTGCGCGCCTACATCGCCGAACCTGATCTCGGTCGCATCTATCCGGGCATGGCGGTGGAGGTCATGACCGATACCGCGCCGGATCGCCCATACCGGGGCGTGATTGGCTTCATCTCGCCAGTCGCGGAATTCACTCCGAAATCGGTAGAAACGCCGGAATTGAGAACCGATCTCGTCTATCGGCTGCGCATCACGGTTACGGAAGCGGACGAAGGTCTGCGGCAGGGCATGCCCGTGACCGTCAGAATACCGCTTTCGGGATCGTCCACATGACCTCGCCCGATCCCTCGGCCCCGCTCGTCGTTCTGTCGGAGGTGACAAAGCGTTTCGGACGCAAGGGGTCTGCTGCTCTTGATACGGTCTCCGGCTCCATCGAGGGTGGCCGGATCACGGGCCTTGTCGGGCCCGATGGAGCGGGCAAGACGACGCTGATGCGCCTGATGACCGGGCTGATGCAGCCTGACGGGGGCAAGGCTTCGGTGCTGGGCTTCGACACACAGACGGACGCAGCCTCGATTCAGGCGTCCATCGGATATATGCCGCAACGCTTCGGCCTCTATGAAGACCTCACCATCACCGAGAACCTCGATCTTTATGCCGATCTGCGTGGTCTAGCACCTGCGGAGCGTCCCGCCGTTTTCGACGAGTTGCTGACCTTCACCGACCTCAAGCGGTTCACATCGCGGCTGGCCGGTAAGCTCTCCGGCGGCATGAAGCAGAAACTCGGGCTGGCCTGCGCGCTGCTGAAAAAACCCCGTTTGCTGCTGCTGGACGAACCCGGCGTCGGCGTAGATCCGATCTCGCGGCGCGACCTCTGGGCTATGGTCGAGAACCTGACCCGAGAAGGGATCGGCGTCGTCTGGGCAACCGCCTATCTGGACGAGGCCGAAGCCTGCGACACGGTTCTTCTGCTCAACCAGGGCAAACTGCTGTTCGATGGCCCGCCCGGCGCGTTGACCGGGCGTGTCGAGGGTCGCGTTATGAAGCTTACCGATACCGGCGGGCGTCGTCGGCTGGTGCTGGCGAAGGCGCTCGACCGCGATGGCGTGATCGACGGTGTGATTCAGGGCGAAGCGATCCGGCTGGTGGTCCGGCCTGATATCGAGGCCGCATCCGTTATCCCGGCGGATGCAGGGCCGCAGGCACGCATCGTGCCGACTTCGCCACGTTTCGAAGATGCTTTCGTGGACATGCTCGGCGGGGGGCCGGGCGGGCGATCCAAACTTGCCGAAGCTTCGCGCAGCTTTCCGGCAGAGGACGGATTGCAGGTCATCGAGGCACATGGCCTGACAAAGCGCTTTGGCGACTTTACCGCGTCGGACAATATCACCTTCACGATACCGCGCGGCCAGATATTCGGGCTTCTGGGGCCGAACGGTGCGGGAAAGTCCACGACATTCAAGATGCTCTGCGGCCTTCTGAAGCCCACCGGGGGTGAAGGCCGCGTAGCCGGTTTCGACCTGCGCCGCGACGGCGCACAGGCGCGCAACCGGCTCGGCTACATGGCACAGAAATTCTCGCTCTACGGCGATCTCGACGTCGGACAGAACCTCGCCTTCTTTGCCGGGGTCTATGGTCTGTCCGGCCAGCGCAAACGTGAGCGCATCACGCTGATGACGGAGATTTTCGATTTCGCGCCGATCATCGACATGTCGGCCAAGGATTTGCCGCTGGGTCTGAAACAGCGTCTGGCGCTAGCCTGCGCCATGCTGCACGAGCCCGAAGCCCTATTCCTCGACGAACCGACATCCGGTGTCGATCCGATCACCCGGCGGGAATTCTGGACCCATATCAACGCACTGGTCGAGAAAGGCGTGACCGTGCTGGTCACGACGCATTTCATGGACGAGGCGGAATACTGCGACCGCATCTCGCTGATCTATCGCGGGCGCTCCATCGCGCTCGGCACGCCCGACGAACTGAAGGCCAGCGTGGCGACCTCGGACAACCCCGATCCCACCATGGAGGACGCCTTCATCGACCTGGTGCGGCGCTCAGACGAAGGCATGGCGGTATGAGCGCCCCCGACATTCCGATCACAACCACTTTCGCCCATATCCGGCGTTTCTCGGCTCTCGTGCGCAAGGAAACGATTCAGGTGCTGCGCGATCCGAGCAGCATTCTCATCGCCTTCGTGCTGCCGATGGTGCTCCTGTTCATCTTCGGCTACGGCGTTTCGCTCGACGCCAACCGGACGCGGATCGGACTCGTGGTCGAGACCACGACGCCGTTGACGCTGGACCTTGCCGCCAGCTTCAACGCCTCATCCTCGTTCGAGGCGACCCTCGGCCGGGACCGGCGGGAATTCGAGGACGACCTGACGCTCGGCCGTATCGGCGGCATCGTGGTCGTGCCCGCGACCTTCACAGCTGATTTCGCGGCAGGGCGCAGTCCATCGGTGCAGGTTATCGTCGACGGCTCCGACCCCAACACCGCCAACTTCGTGCAGAACTATACGCAGGTTACGGTGAGCAATTGGCTGGCCATTCGCAACGCGGAATTTTCCACGTCCAGCTCGTCCATCACGGTTCAGCAGCGGTTCTGGTTCAACCCCGAACTCAGCAGCCGTTTCTTTCTCGTGCCCGGTTCCATCGCTATCGTCATGACGTTGGTGGGCACATTGCTGACCTCGCTGGTGGTGGCGCGTGAATGGGAACGCGGCACCATGGAGGCGATCATGGCAACGCCGATCACTGCCACCGAACTTCTTGCTGGAAAGATACTGCCCTATTTCATTCTGGGCCTTCTGGCGATGACGCTCTGCGTCGTCATTGCCGTGTTCCTTTTCGGCGTGCCGTTTCGTGGGTCCGTTCTGGCGCTTTATGCCTTGTGTTCCGCCTTCCTGATCCCCGCCCTCGGTCAGGGGCTATTGATCTCGGCCGTCACCAAAAACCAGTTCCTCGCGTCGATGGTCGCGCTGCTTTCGGCTTTTCTGCCCGCCTTTCTGCTCTCCGGCTTCATCTTCGAGATCGCCTCGATGCCGCTGCCCATCCAGCAGGTCTCAAGGATCGTTCCGGCCCGCTATCTGATCCCCAGCCTGCAATCGGTCTTCCTCGCAGGCGATATCTGGCCGCTGTTTGCAAAGAACATCGCCATGATGCTGTTGATCGGAGCCGTGTTCTTCCTCATCGCCGCCCGCAGTACCCGCAAGAGGATCGGCTGAGATGTGGTGGACGAGGCTGAGGGCGCTGATCGTCAAGGAACTGCTCGCGATCCTTCGCGATCCGAAAAGCCGCATCATCGTCATCGTTCCCCCTATTATCCAGCTTGTCGTCTTCTCCTTCGCGGCGACGCTCGAAGTGCGGAATGTGGATGTCATGGTGCTGAACCGCGACGCCGGGCGCTGGGGGCATGAGATCGTCCGCCGCATTGACGGGGCGCCGACGTTCCGAAGCATCGCGCACGCGGCATCACCCGAAGAACTGCGTAAGGCCATAGACCAGCAGACCGTTCTGGCTGCGATCCAGATCGGCCCGACGTTCTCGCGCGACATCGAGGCCGCGCGCCCGACCGATATCCAGATCATTCTCGATGGCAGACGCTCCAATGCCGCGCAGATCGTGCGCGGCTATCTCAACCAGATCGTCAACTCGGTAGCGTCCGAAACGCCCGCAGGGCAACGCGCTGCATCAAGTGCGATCAGCGTGGTGCCGCGTAACTGGTTCAACCCCAATCTCGAATTCCAGTGGTTCATGTTGCCGAACCTTGTCGGGGCAATCGCATTGCTGATCGGCCTGATCGTTACGGCGCTGTCCATCGCCCGCGAGCGGGAACTCGGCACGTTCGACCAACTGATGGTATCGCCACTGCGCACACATGAAATCCTGATCGGCAAGCTCACCCCGCCGATGCTGATCGGGCTGTTTCACATCACCGTCTATGTCATCACGGCAGTGGTTATCTTCGGGATTCCGCTGCGAGGATCGCTTTTCCTGCTTTATGGCAGCGCGTTGTTCTTCCTCGGCTCGGTGGTCGGTATCGGCCTGTTCATCTCTGCGCTTTCGATGACGCAGCAACAGGCCATCCTCGGCGCATTTCTGTTCATGGTCCCCGCGATGCTACTTTCCGGCTTCGCCACGCCCATCGAGAACATGCCGGAATGGCTACAGCCCATAACGCTCGCCAACCCGCTGCGATATTTCCTTGTCGTCGTCAGGGGAGTGTTCCTCAAGGACATTCCGGTGGAGGAAGTTCTCGCCAACACGATCCCGCTTGTGGCGATAGCGGTTCTTACACTCTCGGCCGCAGCATGGCTGTTCCGCAAACGAATGGAATAGCTGGGTGCAGGCTTTCAAAGTCCCATCCCTCGCTGCCGCCCCAACTGCCACGATACAGATCCGCCCTGCACGGTGCCCGCGACCTCGCGGCCGAGCTGCCGGTCGATGACCGGCCGCCATGGGACAAGGGTAAACTCGTGGCTCTTTTCCACCACGGCGAACTTGCCGCTCGATAGCTGGACAGTCCCGGTGAACTTGCCGCTAATCTTCTCGCCGTCCGCCGCCGCCCGGAATGGCAGCGCCTTGCTCTCGGCCATCTCCGCCCCGACGCGGGCGACTTCGCGCTCGCGCAGCGTGGCGAGAAGGCTGCGCCGGTAGAAGATGCGGCCGTTTTGCTGGCGGGTGGCGTCGCCCTGTTCGATATGATGGTCGCGGCGCTGATCCATCGCCTCGCGCACCTGCTGGCCGAATCCGGCCGGCGCGAGATCCGATGCGTCGTTGGCGAGCATCCGCCGGTCGAGCCAGGTCGCGCCTTCCGCGCTGATCTGCTTTTCCAGATCGAAGGCCGAGAGGACGCGGACGCTGGCCTGTCGGTTCCGACCGGCGTCATAGGCAGCGGCGCGGCTCTCGAAATCCTCGGGGATGCGCCATTGGTCGGTGTCGATCCGCTCGACGATCCCGGCGCGGCGCAACGCCTCTAGCCGACGCACATGGGCATCGACAAAACCCTCATAATCGTCGCCCGGAACGCGGCCCTCGAACTTCGCCTGCTCCAGATGGCGGCTCGGCCGATAGACACCATCCTCGGCGATGGCGGCAATGGTCCGGTCGGATGGTCGCTGCGCCGTGTCGGCCGGGCCGATCTCGATGACGCTGCCGATCCGGGCATCCCCGACGCGGGCCGGGTCGATGCCCGGCACATGATGCGTGCGCCCGTCGATCCCGTCCACCACGACGGTCAGGTTCTCACCCATCTCGTCGGTCAGATACTTGTCCACGACGCGGCCGACGATGGGCGTCTCGGGCGCGGCATCATGAAGCTGGAACGTCATGGGATCACGTTCCTGCCCATCAGCCTTCAGCGCCTTGTGCATGTTGCGGATGATGTCACCGCGCTCACCCAGTTCACGCAGTGCCGGTTCCATCTTCGCGCCAAGCTCCCAGACGCCCGGCACGTGTTCGGTGGCCAGCCCCATCTTTTCCAGTTTGGCGAGACGGCGCAGGCGAAGCGTACGGTTGAACTGGCGGCGTGCATCGGCCGGTTCATGGCGCAGATCGAGGAACCGTTCGTCGGCCTCCTCGGTCATGGCGCGGTCGATGCGCGTGAAGCGGTCCTGATCGATTTCGGGAGACAGCTTGCGGCTCTGCTCAATCTCGGTAACGGGGCCGAGTTCCAGTGTGGTCAGTTCGCTCGCCCGCTCCCGAATGCCGTTGGCGAGATAGTCGCCATTGATGACCAGGTTCTCGCCCAGATCGTCCTTGCCCCGAACGATGACATGGACATGGGGATGGCCGGTATTGTGGTGATTGACCGCGACCCAGTCGAGCTTCGTGCCAAGGTCGGCCTCGATGCGGTTCATCAGATCGCGGGTGTGTTCGGTAAGGTCGGAAAGATCAGCGGCATCTTCGGGCGAAACGATAAAGCGGAACTGGTGGCGATCATCCTTGCCGCGATCAAGGAAGGCATCTCCATCGGCGCGGTCCTCGGTGGCGGAATAAAGCTGGCCAGGTTCGCCATCGCGCGAGGTGCCATCGCGCTGGATGTAGCGTAGATGGGCAGCCCCTTTGCCGTTCTTCCCCGCGCTCTGGACATAACGGGTTTTGACGACGACGCGGCGCACGCCGGCCGCACTGTGCCTCCACCCGCCCGACAGGGTTCGGGCGCGAACATAGGCCGCGCCACGGCCACGCTTGACGCCCGGACCCTTGCCAGCGCGTGAAGCCTTCCCGCTCTTTCCGGCCGCACCAGATGAAGACGACGAGGAGGTCCGTGATGCGAATGATGATGATCGACCGGGACCGTTGCTATGCTGACGCGCCAGCTTCTTCGCTTGCGTCAGAAAGCTCTTCGCCTTGCCCGCCTTCGGCACGTCCGACCTGATGCGACCTGGCTTCGGGCGAAAGCGGTTCTCGTCGTCGGCGCTCATGAGCGCATCCCATGACGTTTAGGCACGCAAACGGCAGCTATTCGGCTATAGTGCCGGTCAAAACCCAGTAAAGCCAAGGCTTTGCGACATATCGCGGCACGCGAGCCCCAAAAGCAGGGTGCCGTGCGCCGCGCCCCAAAACAGTGTGCAGACAAAGGCTTGCCCAGAAACCGGCCCGACAGGGTGCCGGTTTCCTTTATCTTGCCCTCCGCCTTTACTGCCCTTTCCGCCCTTCCTGCCGGGAATCCAGCCAGGCGAAACCCCGCACGACTGGACACCGGGACGGATCGCACCGAGCGCGGGAACGCGCCCCTCATGGCGCTCCCCCGTCATCGGCGCGAGCCACGAAAATGCTGTCGGTTGGCGGCTCCGCATCGGCGGGATCGCGCACCGGAACGGTTGCGCGAGCGCCGCCGGATTGTGCTTCGGATGACGACGTGGCGGCAGTTTGCATGTCGGTCGAGCGCGAGACGAACAGCGGAGCCGCGCGCCAGTCGGGCGGCGGTGGCGGTGTTGTCGCGGGTGTTTCAGGCCGAACCGAGCCGCCGAGAACCGGCGCGAGCGCGGCGACATAGGCGCGCGTCTCGGCGGGCAATCTCCGGCCGGTCGCGCGATGTTCGTCGTAGCGGCCAGGACCGGCATTGTAGGCCGCGAGCATTGCCGCGACATTGCCGTAACGGTCCCACATTTCGCGCAGGTAAGCCGCGCCCGCCATGATGTTGTCGCGTGGATCGTAGGGATCGCGGCCGAGGCCATGGCGGTCGCGCAGGCCCGCCCAGGTGTCGGGCATGACCTGCATCAATCCCATGGCTCCGGCCGACGAGATCGCGCGCATGTCGCCCGCGCTCTCGGCGCGCAGCACGGCGCGAATCCAGTGCTCGGGAATACCGAAGCGCTGCGAGGCTTCGGTGATGAAGCCGGCATAGGGATCGGCGGGATTCGCGCGCGTGACGGGTGCGGCCTGCGCCGATACGGCGACCGGACAGGCGGCGACCGCGAGCACGCCAGCCAGCAGCAGACCGGCATATCGCGCGATCTCCCTGCCTCCGTTCGACCTCCAGCCTGTCAGCGTGCTCGCTGCGGTCAAGGGCAAGGCGCGAGCGCCGGCCAGAGGCCGCCCCTGACCTTCGCTGTGCGCGCCGGCCGTCCGGTGGCCGAGCGGGACGACGGGATGAGACGGCCTTTCCGCGAACAACGGGATGAGGGTTTTGAACGCGGGGATGACGCAGGATCGCATGGCTTTCAGTCCCGCCCGCCGCGCGGCTTCGGGCGGCTCCAGTGCAGCGACCAGGCCGTCTTGTCGTTGCTGTTCTGGAAGAGGTTGGCGCGGATCGGCTGCGGCAAGGCAGGATCGTCGATCACCAGCGAAATGTAGTCGCCAGCCTTTTCTCCGACTTCCTTCCAACCCGCGCCGACCTCCGGCCCATCTTCGGCGCCGTGAAGGACGCGATAGGCGGGCGCGTTCTCCGCGTCCGATGGCTCGGCGGGAACAATGGTCAGCTCGCGGTAAAGGGTGAGCGTATGGACACGACCCACGAAGGTTTCGTTTTCGGCGGTGAATTGACCGATCTGTGGCATGGCAGTCTCCTTGGCGGTGAGGTTGGAAACGCCATCGGCGGGCACCGCTCCCGTCGATGGGAAAGCGGTCATTGCGTTGGCGCGCGCCATTCGTAGCGGCCGTCGCCTTCCTCATCGGTCCAGAGCGGCAGCGCCCGACCGATGACGGAACTTGCGGGAATGGGTCCGAAGTAACGGCCGTCCAGGCTGTCGCGGACTTCCCAATTCATGAGGAAGATTTCGCCGTCGCCGACGACGCGGCAGCCCTGCCAGACGGGCAGATCACGGCCGATCCGGTCGCGCTCCAGCGCTTCGCCCATCTCGATCCCGTCCACGGTGATGGTGCGGCCGCTGCGGCAAATTCGTTGCCCAGGAAGGCCGAGGACGCGCTTCAGGAGCGGCACGCCGCGCCCCACATAACCGCGCTCGACCATGAAGGCGGCGAGCGGTTCGGGCGGCATGATCGCGACCAGCTCAGGCACCTCGATTCGGTCGGCCGGTTCGACGGTATAGAAGCCGATGGGCGCGCTCGCCGTCGCGTTCCAGATCAGTTTCGTGGGTGTCGGGATCAGCGCGGCGATGCCAACGCCCATCGCCGCGAAATACGTCACCATGACGTAGCCGAACCGCGTCATGGCTCGATCCTCCGGCGATGGAGCCAGGCGGCGTGTCGCTCCGGCGTGTAGTCGCGCGGCTCCAGACCGGCGATCAGCCGGTTGTGGACATGCCGCCAGTGATGGGGCGCGGCGTCGGCCGGATCGAGGCCAAGCGCTTCCACCGCGTCGATGGCGGCTAGTGCGCCCTGCACCTTCGCCCAGCTATCGAGGCGCAGCAGGATGTCACCGCCGGGGCGCACGAAGGGCAGCGTCTGGAAGGGTTCGCCGCGGCCGATGGCACGCACGATGTCGATGCGTGAAATCACCGTGCCGTGTTCGCCCGCCGCCCAGCGGACGAAGGCGAAGACGCTCTCCGGCGCGAAGCCGACGATACTGCGGCGGCGGTCGATGATCTGTTCGTAGCTCTTGCGGCCGAACCGTATCCAGCGCTCGATCTTGCGCTTGTCGAAGGTCAGTTCGACCAATGTGGTAAAGGGCGCAGGCCCGTCCGGCAGCGGACGGCCGTGCAAGCGGCGGGCCGCGTTGCCGGTCATGTCGGATCTCTTTCGGAGGCGGGAAATTCGCGCGCGAGCAGGTCGCGCAGCATGTCGGCGACGGTGATGCCGCGCCGGAAGGCCGCGACCTTGATGCGCC
Source organism: Haematobacter missouriensis (assembly GCF_000740775.1). GTDB lineage: Bacteria > Pseudomonadota > Alphaproteobacteria > Rhodobacterales > Rhodobacteraceae > Haematobacter > Haematobacter missouriensis. Next base: position 21,203 of record NZ_JFGS01000042.1, read on the forward strand.
CGCGCAGTTCGGGCGTGATGTCGATCGTCAGGCGGGCGGTGAACGCCTCGCCGGCGACCTTGGCGACCGGCGGCGTGTCGGCCGCCTTGATCCAGTTATCGGGATCGCCCGGCCGGGACGCGAAGGCGGGTTTGCGGGTGCGTCCGGTCATGGTTCGATCCCTCCGACCCGCAGCCGGTCGATCTCGGCGGCCAGCGTGGCGATCTCGCGCGAAGCCGGGCTGTTGGCGTCGATCTCGGAGGCGAGCCGGCCGGTCTGCGCCGCGTCGGCGAAGACGACGCGCTGGCCGATGGTGGCGGCGAGCAAGGGCGGATCGTGGTCGGCCAGCGTCTGCGCCGTCTCGCGAGCAATGACGGTGCGCGCGCCGCAACGGTTGAGCACGAAACGGGCGGCCAGCTCGGGCCGGTAGATGCGCGCTTCCTTCAGAAGCGCCAGCATCTCGGCCGAGGCCCAGCCGTCGAACGGCGATGGCTGCACCGGGATCAGCACCAGGTCGGCGGCGAGCAGCGCCGAGCGCATGAGGCCGGCAACGCGGGGTGGCCCGTCTATGACGACGACATCGGCGTCACGGGCCAGCTCCGGGGCCTCCCGGTGCAACGTGTCACGGGCGAGGCCGATGATGCTGAACAGCCTTGGCAGGCCCTCGTGGCCGCGTGTCTGTGACCAGTCGAGCGCGGAACCTTGCGGATCGGCGTCGATCAGGATGACGCGCTGGCCGCGCTGCGCCCACGCTCCGGCGAGATGCAGCGCCAACGTGGTCTTGCCGACGCCGCCCTTCTGGTTGAGGAGCGCGACGATCATGGCGCACCTCTGCGGCCGGAAGCAGCACGACTATCGGCGCTGGCACCGGCACCACGGATCGCGTGCGCGCGCGTCAAAGAAGAAGAGTTAGATTCTTTGTTAGATTCTTCTATAGAGTCCGGCGCGCGATTTGCGCCTAATGTCCCGATACTGCGTGCGCCTAATGTCCCGATAGGATTCACATGGTTATCCACAGGCACTGTGGATAGATTTTCGGGCAGAAAACGCAGCAATTCGCGCCCGTCTTCCCATTCGGTCTGGAGCAGGTATCCGGGCAGCGACTGGCGGCTCGCGATCCGCCGCAGGTCGAGCGCGAAGTCGGACGGCCGCGCCGCGCTGCCGGATTTCTGGTGAAGGTGAGAGACCTCGAACGCCCAGCCGTCGGGCTGGCGTCCGGCATGCTTGCGGGCGACGCGATAGAGCCAGCGTTCGATGCCCCCGGTCAGGCGGAAATAGGCCGGGTCGATGGTCAGGACCAGCGAGCGGTCGATGACGCTGTTGTAGAGCCATTCGGGCAGGACGAACTCCATGCCCTCGACGCGGCCGGTGCGCGTCGTCATCTCTTCCCATTCGTTGATCCATGAGAATTGACGCCGACGCCAATGCTTGCCGTTGCGGATGGTGGTGGCGATGACGGTCGATTGCAGGCGCGCAAGCGCGGCCTTGAGCAATAGATATTCGCGGTTGCCGGTAGCGCGCCCGATCGAACGCAAAAGCTGATAGGGCATGAAGCGGAAGAACCGCGACGTGGGGATGCCGTTGTTCTCGGCCGCGACGATCTGCGAGGCGGCCCAGATCAGCACATCGGCATCCCAGATCGTCGCCATGCCATGTTCGGGCATGCCGAAGACCTGCACCTCGACATCGGCGGCCCGGTAGAGAATCGGCGTGGTGCGGGGGCGCTTCGCCAGCGAGAAGAAGGGCCGTTCCATCAAATCGCGCTGGTCGCGCGGGGCGGCGTCGCCGGTCGCTACGATGAACGGGTCCAGGCGGGTGCGCTCGCTGTCTTCGTTCGACTGCGCGGGTCTGGGATCGTCGCGCAGCATCTACAGTTCGTCCCGCTCTTGCGGCGTCAGCGGACGTGCGGCGAAGACCTTGCCGGCATTCTTGTCGCTGGTGGATTTGCGGGTGCCGATAGCGCTCCACGCTTCCAGATCGCGAACGGCGTAGAGGACGCGGCCGCCGACCTTGCGATAGGTCGGGCCGGTGCCATAGGTGCGATGTTTCTCAAGAGTGCGGATGGACAGGCCGAGGAAGCGCGCGGCTTCTTTTGTGCGCAGCAGGCGCGGCGGCAGGTCCGCATTGGGGCGGATGGCCATGTGGAATCTCTCTCCGGTTCGTCAGACAGGCGGCTGTCGCAGCGACAGCGGGCTGTGGCGGACGATGGCGAGGGATCGGCGGCCTGTAGCGTGCCGCAGTTGCGCCTATGCGCTGGCGGCACCCCCTGACGGGTGATAGTCAGCCGGAAAAGGCGAGAGATTTCAGCGGTTCATTGCCCGCCGCGCAGAATTGCCAAAGACTTTCGCGCCCGGTTCGGCTAAGAATGCAGATGGAGCAGACGCGCTGCTCCGGGGGCGTAGTAACCCCTGACTAGCGGTTGGTGCCGGCCGTGACGGCACCATACTCCTTGACCCTATGGTCGGGGAGCCTGTGGCGTATACAACAGGCTTTCCGAGCTAAAGGCCATGGGGCCGTCTAGTCACGGTTACTAACTCCCCGATCACCAGGAGTCAGAGAGTTTATTTGCGGGGGCGCACCGCAGAACTCTTCTGGATGAAGGGAGCAATAATGAAAACATCTGTCGAACTTGATCCCGATGTGGATGACGTAGCGCCGACAGGCGACGAGATCACCACCTATGATGAGCGACATTTCGTGACCTATCTGCGTTTACTCGACGCCAAGGCCGAGAATGCGGACTGGAAGGAAGTCGCGCGAATCGTGCTGCATCGCGATCCTGCCGCCGAGGAACTGCGAACCTATCGTTGCTGGCAAAGCCATCTCGAACGCGCGCAATGGCTCTCGCGCGAGGGCTACAAACGGATTCTGGAGCAGGCTGCCGCCAATAAGGCGTGACGCTCGGTATCGGCGGCAACCGCAAATACTGGCTGCATTCAGGTTTTGCCGGGTTTGATCGGATAATGCAGCAGCAGGCGATAACCGCCGCGCATCATTTTGATGCCGTGCGCAACCAGCCTGCGCGCCTTGTTCTTGGAGGAATCGCCCTCGAAGTCCTCCTTGGTGCCACGAAAGCCGAGCAGGACTTCGGCAATGGTGCGATAGCTTTCGCCGCGCAGCCGGGCGTCGAGCGCGCGCAGCGACAGGATGTGCCATTCTCGGAGTTGATCGGGTAAAATGCCGATAGGCGGTCCCGGCGGTCGCCGTGTCAGGGATCGCCAGAGGCGGCGCGCGGAATAGACGCGAAGCTCCAGAAGCGAATCCATCGGCAAGGTTACGGCATAGAAAGCGGCGGCGTCGGGCACCGCATCCGGCAACCAGAACTGGTGCGCGATGTCGCCGATCTGCCAGAAGCCATGCCAGCCATCGGCCGCTCGGCGCAGATCGAGACCATCGAGATGGGCGAGAGCGACCAGCAGCTCGGTTTCTGCGGCCTCCTGTTCAACAGGCGACAGCATGACCGCCTGCGGCTGAAGGCGCGGAGACCAGAATGGGGGCTGGCGATCAGGCGACGCGTCGGGGTCGCTTGGGAAATCGCAACCCCCAGCGCTGCGCGAACCGCTCCAATTGCCTCGCGCCGGGGTCTCCGGTAAGGGCAATGGCGTTGAAGTCATGGCGATACTCGTCGTTGCGACGAAGATATTCCCAGGCGAAACCGGCGGCGGGCAAATTCTTGGTGTGCTTGTATGCCGCCGGGGCACGCCAGTCGATGCTAAGCATGGCGCCTTCTCCCAATGGCGGGTCGCGCAGGGCAGACCCGAACTGGAAGCCTGCTGGATTTCAGGCGGCGATTGTAGCTGCACCAAGAGTATAAGTGGTGCCGGTAACTCGATAAATTATTTGGTTATTTTTATCTTAACGGTGCTTACCTTGATTCGCGAGCCGGGCGCAGCCCGGCGAGCGGCGGCCGTGTCCCGGCATGGCCGCGCCGCCGATCCGCTGAACCGGATCGGCGGAAAATCGGGCAACCTGAAAGCCTGAAAAGCGGAAAGCCGTAGAGCCGGTTTCCCGGCTCTACGCATTGGCGGTCATCGCGTCTTAAGGCGCTGCATTCCTTCGGCCAGCGTCCAGAGCGCGCGATTGAGGGTGAAATTCTGGTCGATGCCGTTGATGGCGCGGGTCTGGCTGCGGCGAATGCGGCCGTCCGAAGTCTGGCGGCGTCCATGCAATCCGCCCCTTATCATGTTCTCCTGAATGGCATTGTAGGTCATCCAAAGACTTTGCCCGACATCCTCGCGGCGGCGCGGCTGGATTATCTGATCCGGGCGAACGGGGCTTTCCTCCGCGCCATAGCGGGCGACAAGGCTGGCCTCGGCCAGAACGCGGCGCTCATCTTCCCCAAGCTGGATTTCCTTCATGGTTTCGCTGGCGTCGATCAGCCGGGGGAAGTCCTCCGCGACGGTATAGACGCCTTCGATAATGTCATGCTGAATATTGCCCTTGTGGGGAACGCGCACGTCCTCGAACCGCTCGCCCGCCACAAGGCTGTTGGTGCAGACGAAACGCAACATTCCGGCGAACATCTGGTAGCTGCTGGTCCCGTCATGCGAATTGACGATGATGACTTCCGCCGCCTCCTGCTTGCCGATGCCATCATCCCGGCGCAGGCGTAGCATATGCTTTGCGTGGCCGTGGCGGCTCCCGTCACGCGGAACGGACTGCACGGCGAAGAACGGGAACCATCCTTCCCGGCGCAGCCCCTCCACGATGTCGATGGTGGGGACATAGACGTAACGCTCGGAGCGGCTGTCATGGGCCTCGCGGGCGAAGATCGACGGGACGTGCCGATAAAGCGCCTCGTTGTCGAGCGCTTCGCGCCCGCTGATCTGATGGCTGTTGCGGCCGAACCGGGTGGCAAGGTGATGATAGGTCATGATCTTGATCCTTATGGGTCTGGGTTGGAGCGCAGCGCTGCGCTGCAACCCTGGCCGTCGCCGAGACCGGGGGGTGCAAGGCGCAAGGGCGGACGGGCGGAGGGGGATCACCCGGCCTGCACAAGCGGATCGAAGTCGTGACGAGAGTGCGCAGCACATATCCGCGCGGAAGGCTGGGGATACCACCCGTCCGCCCTTGTGCCGCGCCAGGGGGCAGCGCCCCCAAGCA
>NZ_JFGS01000043.1 GCF_000740775.1 Haematobacter missouriensis
AGGAATTCAGTGAAAAATCGAGGTGCCCTTAAGATGTATTTTTTTGTTCTGGTTGCTCGGTAAAAGAGCTTGACCGTTACTTCAGAATAAAAAAGACCCCTCGTAGAAAGCAGGATCTTTTACAGATCAGTCCAGTCGCGTGTGTATGTCAGGCTGGCAAGAGCGTAGTGCCTATACGGGACGCGAGGGGTTCGGCGCCGGCGATCTTGCCGATGATCCGACCTTCCCAAGTGAAACGCTGCTCCAGTCTGGCGAAGAGCACGCCGTCGGTCACCGCCGCAACGGGTGTCGTCGTGCCCAGCGGGTCAACAATCTCCGCCACGACTTGCCCCGCCTCCACCCGTTCTCCAAGGTCCGCCCGGTAGAGGATCAGCCCTGCGACGGGCGCGGTGAGCTGCTGCATCCCATCCAGCGGCGTGGCATCACAGAGCGGCTCGGGCAGCGGCCCTGTCTCACCCTGCACCACGCCTCGCCGCACCAGAAAAGATAGAAGCGCGGCGGCGTCCTTTTTGGCGAGTGCCTCGTCCACCTGATTGTTGGAGCGCAGTTCCACGGTGGCGGAAAGACAGGCCGGGGGCACGGGCTGCCCGGGAAAGCGGCGCGCCAGCGACCACCACGGGCCAGAGCAGGCCTCGTCGAACGGATTTCCACCGGACACCTCCTCCAGCAGCACGGCCCGCGCACCGACCTCCTGCGCAAGATCGGCAGCGTCCGGCCAAAGCGGCGTCCCGATATAGAGATGCACTTCCGCTTCGCTGTCGGCATGCAGGTCGAGCACATAATCCGCATCATGCGCCAGCGTCATCAGGGCCTGACGCAGCGCTGCGATCTCCGTTTCCCGCGGCATCGCGGCAACCAGCTCTCCCATCGCCTGCCGGATGATCGCGACATTGGCGGCCGCATCCCCTCCCAGCAGCCCCGCCACTCGTCCCGCCACGTCCTCCGCCAGATCCGGCCAGCCGCGGTTGAAGTTCTCGCCACCCACCGTTTCATAACGCCCGCGCAGCAGACCATGTACCGCCTGCGACAGTCCTACCGGGTTGCAGACCGGAACCACGACGATCTCGCCCGTGATCCGTCCTTGGTTGCCAGCCTCGGCAAGCAGGGGGACAAGCTCGTGCAACGCCAGCATTCCGGGGAACTCATCCGCATGCAACCCTGCCTGAAGATAGGCCTTGGGCCGTGCGCCCGGCGTGCCGAACCGCAGCACGGTGATTTCCCGCGCGGGGCCGGAAAGGGGTGGCGGCAGGGTGATCGTTTCCCGAAGCGGGTTTTTGGCTTGCATGGGACGCGTCATCGGTCTTTCTCCTGCCTGGGGCGGTCCGCTTTGTGTGCACGCTCCGTCTTGCCGCGTCCAGCCCCGGAGGACTACGCTTTCATGACTTTCCGCCTCACAGCGGTCACCGATCTGGCGGAGATGCGCTTTGACACGATCATCGATGTGCGCTCCCCTTCGGAATACGCCGAAGACCATCTGCCCGGTGCCATCAACCTGCCTGCCCTTGATGATGCGGAGCGTGCCCGTGTCGGCACGCTCTACAAGCAGGTCTCGCCCTTCGCGGCCCGAAAGCTTGGTGCCGCGCTTGTGGCGCGGAACGCGGCGCGTCATCTGGAGACGGCGCTTGCCGAGATGCCGGGAGGCTGGCGGCCGCTGATCTATTGCTGGCGGGGCGGGCAGCGGTCGGGTTCAATCTCTCTCATCCTTTCCGAAGTCGGCTGGCGCGTCGCGCGGTTGGAGGGCGGCTACAAGGCATGGCGTCGGGAGGTTATCACCTGCCTGCATGACCGGCCCTTTCCGGCCCCGGTCATCCTGCTCGACGGCAACACGGGTTCGGCCAAGACGGAAGTGCTCCGCCTCCTGCCCGAACGCGGGGTGCAGGTGCTCGATCTGGAGGGAATGGCCAATCACCGTGGCTCGCTTTTCGGAGGGCAGGGACCGCAGCCCTCACAGCGCGCCTTCGAGGGGCGGCTGGCCGTTACCCTCGCATCGCTCGACCCCGCAAGGCCAGTGGTGGTAGAGGCCGAGAGTTCGCGTATCGGAAATTGCCTGCTGCCTCCGACGCTCTGGCGCGCGATGAAGGCTGCGCCACGTATCGCCATTGTCGCGTCTGCGGCGGCGCGTGCCGACTATCTCATCCGTGCCTATGGTGACCTGCTGGCGGATCCGGGCAGGCTCGCGGCCATTGTTGAAAGCCTCCGCCCTCTCCATCCGGCGGCAAGGGTGGAAGAGTGGCAGGCGCTCATCCTGCGGGGCGCATGGCGCGAACTGGCGGCTGAATTGATGCTCCATCACTACGATCCGCGCTACAACCGTCATCGTGCGCGGACGGCTGGAGGCGTGCAGGATGTACGGGTCGATTGCCTACGCCCGGAAGCAATTCCGGGCCTGGCAGATCGGATCGCCGCTCTGGCCGCCGCTCCGCTCTAGGGCTTATGCAGATGCGGCATGGACGGCCGCCGCGATCCGGACATGGGTCTCGGCGCAGATTGTACGCAGAATCGTGACCAGCGCATCCACAGCATCGGACCCAGGCCGGTCCTCCGGTCGGACGGCCGACACGCTGAACTTTTGCGCCGGGCTGAAAGGCCGGATAACCGCGCCGCGTTCCGCGAGCGCGAGACCGGTCAGCGGGTTCAGGATCGCCACCCCGAGGCCCCGCAACACAAGTTCGGAGACCGCGGCAGCCGATTGGGCTGTCACGCGGATGCGCCGCGAGACCCCGGCCGCATCGAACATCCGGTCCAATCCTGCACGATAGGGATCGTGCACGGGAAACGAGATATAGTCGATCCCGATGAAATCCTGCGGTGTGCAGATCGTACGCTCCGACAGGGGATGACCCGGAGCCATGACCACCACCATGTCGAACACACCGAGCGGCACGACCTCCACCTTCCGCTGCACATGAAAGCTCTCGGTCAGCCCGAGGTCGAAGTTGAAGCCGGTCAGCACGGAGTCGTTCCGTGGATCCTGAGTCGCGATGTCCACGGTCATGCCGGGCTGCCGTTCCAGAAGGCGGAGGATCGCGTCGGGGAGCAGGGTCTGCGCAAGGGCGGGTAGGGCTGCGATGGTCATCGTGCCGGTATCCGAGGCCCTCAAACGTTCAACGGTGGCATTGATCCTCGCCAAACCAGCATAGGCCTCATCCACCTCCTCCCAAAGCCGCAGGGCCCGGAGGGTGGGAAACAGGCGCTGCCGCTTTCGCTCAAATAATGCGAATCCGATATGTTTTTCCAACCGATGAAGTTCTCGCGTAATCGTGGGTTGCGATGAGCCAAGTGCATGCGCCGCCGCGGTAACGGTATGAAAGCGCATCATCGCGCGAAAGACCTCGATCTCGCGAAGGGTGAGGGGCGTATCAGGCTGGATCATGGCGGTTCTCCTGCAGCTCTTCGGGTTCATATCACCGGTGCATAAACTTGCCTCGCATTTTCTGTATCGAAAATCGAAGGGATCGCTATCCCTTGCCTGACCACAGCAAGGCCCGTTCATGGAACAGTTCAATCCAGCCACGTCTCCTGCCCACGCTGCGCTTCATGAGGTGTTGTGCGCTCGGGCGGGCATTGAACCCGCGGATGTAAGCTTCGCTATCCGCCTTTACGACCGTCCATTGCGCGCGGGGGCAGCCGGACGGTTCGCGGACGGAGAGGTAATGAGTCATCTTCCCCGTCAGGCGCGCTATCCGGCCTCCGTGATGAAACTTTTCGTCCTGAATATGCTCGCGACGCTCCGCGCCAAAGGAGAGATCGAATACGATGCTGAGGACGACCGAGCCGCACGCGCGATGATTGCCATCTCCTCCAACGAAGCGACGGTCTACCTCATCGGGCGGATGACGGGAGCCGAGGATGGCGGGCCGCTCCATGGCGCCGAACTGGAAGAATGGTTCGCGCGAAGACAGTTCATGCGAAACTTTTATGAACGCATTGAATTACCTGAATTCAAAGGAATAAATATTATTCATGGGACATACGAGGACAGCCCGTATGGCCGCGCGTTTCAGGTTCGCACCCCGCAGAACGCGAATCGTCTGACCGCGCTCGCTGCGGCGACGCTCATGCACGACGTGATGCGGGGCGCTTTACCCGGAGCAGAATGGATGCAGGACCTATTGTCCCGCGATTTCCAGCGACGGGGTGGCCCGCATGAGGGGGATCAGGCGACGACCTACCTCGCGGGTGGCCTCCCGGATGAAATGCGCTGCTGGTCGAAGGCGGGAAACACCTCCACCGCGCGCCATGACCTGCTGTACGGCGAGGGACCTGATGGGCGCTCCCTTCTCATCGCGATCATGACGGAAGGATCGCGGGCCGCCGGGGATGAAACGCTGCTGACGGAGTTCGCACGGGTGTTCCATCGCAGAGTCTTTTGCTGAAGCAACGATAACAACAGGGAGAACAACCATGTACAATCGCTGGAAGATCGCGCTTGGCGCAGGCGCGCTGGCACTCGCTACTACCTCCAGCTTTGCGCTGGCGCAGGTGGCAGGCGGGACATTGAGCCTCGTGGCGCCTTATGGCTCGGCGCTGAAGTCTCTCGATCCGCACGCGACTTATGCCTCGCAGGACATGGCTGTGTCCAAGGCATTCCACCGTGCGCTCTATACATGGGATTCCGCTGCGAATGCCCCGGCGCTCGATCTTGCGTCCAAGGTAGCGGTGTCAGAGGACGGGCTCACCTATACCTATACACTCTTCGACGACATCTATTTCCACAACGGGCGACAGATGACGGCGGAAGATATCATCTGGTCCTATGAGCGCATCCTCAACCCCGAGAAGGCATTTCCGGGATCGGTCAAGCTGGAACCCATCGCCGGCGCCCGGGAATATGCGCGGGGTGAGGCAGCGCATGTGGCCGGGTTGAAGAAGATCGACGACCTTACCTTCTCCATCACCTTTGCAGAGCATGTAGAGCCGGGAAACCTGCTGTTCGAAGCGATCACCGCGATCCTGCCCAAAGAGGTTGCCGACACACCGGAGTTCCTGTCCCATCCTGTGGGGCTGGGTCCTTTCGTGTTTGATAAACATGTAGAAGGATCAGCTATTTCTGGTACGAAATTCGATAAATACTTCAAGGAGGGAAAGCCCTATGCGGATCGGGTGAGCTATGTCATCACCTCCGATTATTCCGCGATGGACATGGCTTTCCGGGCGGGCGAAATCGACGTGACGGTGTTGTCGGAGAATGTCTACACGCAGTACAAGGCGGACCCGGAGCTTTCCAAGGGTCTGATCGAGGTTTCCGAGGTCTTCACCCGCCACATGGGCATGAACACGGAGAAAAAGCCCTTTGACGATGCTCGCGTCCGGCAGGCGATCAACTATGCGGTGGACCGCGATCTCATCATCAAGAAGCTGCTGAAGGAAAAGGCGTTCAAAGCCAACGGCTGGCTGCCCGCGACCTCCGCCGCGTTTGACGAGACGCGCGCGCCCTATCCTTACGACCCGGCCAAGGCCAAGGCGCTCATGGCGGAAGCCGGGTATGCGGATGGCGTCGAGATCGAGGTGATGGTGGTGGACAGCACCCAGTCGCTGGGCGTTCTGCAGGCGATGATGCCCTATCTTCGGGAGATCGGCATTACCGCCAAACCGCGTGTGGTGGAACAGAACGTTCTGGTCGATGCGATGACCGACGGGACGGCCCTGGCCTGGTTCCGCTCCACGGGAACAGGGCCGGACGATATCGCGGCGCTGCGCTATTTCGACAGCCGTGTCTCCCGCGCCGCGGGTAATCGCTCCGCCTACAAGAACCCCGCATTCGACAAGGTACTGGACGCCGCCGCCGCCGAGGTCGATCAGGACAAGCGCGTGGCGCTCATCCGCGAGGCCGAAGGGATCGTGTTCAACGACGCGCCGGTGTGGTTTCATAACTACAACAAGGCGGTGCTTGCCACGCAGCCCTGGATACACGGGGTCGATGCGAATGTGACCGAGGCCGCGATCCTCGAGGTGGACAGCATCTGGGTCGACGAGAACAAGCCCAACCGCTGACCGCGGGGGCGACCCGTAAGGGTCGCCGGCATCCCAGCCAGAGCAAGGATATGCCATGCTACCGGTGATCGGCAGGCGACTGCTGCAATCCCTCGTGACCATCTGCGCGGTGGTGACGCTCGTCTTCCTGCTGTTCAGCGTGATACCAGGGTCGTTCACCTCGGCACTTCTGGGCGACAAGACGGATGTGGATCCACGCGTGCTGGAGCGTATCGAAACGCAGCTCGGGCTGAACCAGCCGGTGCATGAGCGTTTCGTGGGCTACGTGGCAGGGCTGGTCCGGGGGGATCTCGGCACTTCTTTTGCTACACAGCGGCCCGTGACCGACGTGCTTGCGGGCCGGATCGGTGCGTCGCTTTCGCTCGCCGTGGCGGCGATCCTGTTTGCCGTGGCGGTCGGCCTGCCGCTCGGCTTCATCGCGGCTGTCCGGCAGGGCACATGGGTGGATACGCTGGCGATGACATTCGCGGTTTCCGGCCTGTCTGTCCCCGCCTTCTGGTTCGGGCTGCTGGCGATGTATTTCTTCTCGGTCCAGCTCGGTCTGCTGCCGACTTTCGGTTACGGCAACGGGGCGTTCAGAAACCTCATCCTGCCTGCCGTGACGCTGGGGATCGCCCCGATGGCCCTGCTGGCCCGCACCACCCGTGCCGCTGTTCTGGAGACGATGAATGCCGATTTCATCCGCACCGCGCGGTCCAAGGGCAACCCGGAGAGGCGCGTGATCACACGCCACATGGCGCGGAATGCCTTCGTGCTGGTGCTCACCACCATCGGGCTGCAGTTCGGCTCCATGCTGGGCGGCTCGGTGGTTATCGAGAACCTGTTCGCCTGGCCGGGTATCGGGTCGCTTCTCACCCAGTCGGTCGCGGTGCGCGACATTCCTACGGTACAGGGCTGTATCCTGCTCATCGTCGGCTTCTTCCTCGTCATCAACACGCTGGTCGATATCGCCTATCTGATGATCGATCCGCGCATCCGCTATCGCTGAGGGGCCGGGATGAAGCTGTCACCCAATCTGCTGATCGGCCTGACGATCTTCTTCATCGTGCTGATCCTCGCGGTTTTCGCGCCGATCATCGCGCCATTCGATCCGGTGGCGGACAGCAACCTCATGTTCTCCGAGGAGCCTCCCTCCGCCCGGTTCTGGTTCGGGACCGACGAGCAGGGGCGGGACATCTTTTCCCGCATCGTCTATGGCGCGCGCATTTCGCTGACCATCGGGTTGGCGGTCCAGCTCATGAACACGGTGATCGGGGTCTGTCTCGGCCTTTCCGCGGGCTATCTCGGCGGTTGGTGGGACGAGGTGGTCCAGGGATTGACCAACCTCATGCTCTCCATCCCGACGGTGGTTTTCGCGCTCGCCCTAATGACCATCCTCGGGCCGGGGATCCTGTCGCTGCTGATCGCGCTCGGCCTGACGGACTGGGCTTATTCCTGCCGCATCTCCCGCGCACAGGTTCTCAGCCACAAGGGGCAGAACTATGTGCAGGCGGCACGTACGATGGGCTTCGGGCGCGGACACATCATGTTCCGGGAGATCCTGCCGAATATCGCCGGGCCGCTCGTCGTCGTGGCGACCATGGGCATCGGCTCCGCAATCATGGCAGAGGCGGCGCTCTCCTTCCTCGGTCTCGGCGTGGTCCCGCCCGATCCGTCGTGGGGGTCCATGCTGTCGCGCGCACGGGAGCAGTTGATGACAACGCCCTGGGTCGCGATCTTTCCGGGTCTGGCGCTGTTCGTCACGGTTCTGGGGTTCAACCTGCTGGGGGATGGTCTGCGCGACCTGCTCGATCCGCATGGCAAGGCGCGCCGGGCATGAGTGGGCCGATCCTCGACGTGAGCGACCTTCAGCTCGCCCTCCGTGCGGACGGGACGGAGTATTGGGCGGTCAATGGCGTGAGCTTCTCCATCGACCGGGGCGAAGTCTTCGGGTTGGTGGGGGAGTCCGGTTGCGGCAAGTCCATCTGCGCGCTGACCATAGCGGGCCTCCTCCGACCGCCGTTGCATATCACGGGCGGCCGCGTGTCCTTCGACGGAGCCGATATCGCGCGGCTGTCAAACCGCAACCTGCGTCAGCTTCGCGGCAATCGCATTGCGATGATCTTTCAGGAGCCGATGACCGCCCTGAACCCGCTGATGACCATCGGCGACCAGATCGGCGAGATGTTCGTGCTGCATGAGGGACTGAGCGCGCGTGCGGCCCGCCGCCGGGCGGTGGAGGCGCTGGAGCAGGTGCAGGTGCCCAGCCCGGAGCGGCGCGTGCGCGACTATCCGCACCAGCTGTCCGGCGGGATGCGGCAGCGGGTGATGATCGCCATCGCTCTCGCCTGCAACCCCGATCTGCTGATCGCGGATGAGCCGACGACCGCGCTCGATGTGACGATCCAGGCTGAGATCGTGCAGCTCATCCTCGACCTCTGCCGGGAGCGGGGGACGGCGGTGCTGATGATCTCCCACGACCTTGGCCTCGTCGCGCGGATCTGTGACCGGGTCGCCGTCATGTATGCGGGCGATCTCATCGAACAGCGCCCCGCGCGGGAGGTGTTTCTGGACCCGCGCCATCCCTATACCCGCGGCCTGATCGCCTCGCTCCCCCGCATGGGGCGGCGGCTGGCGGAGGGGCAGCGTCCGCTGGCGGAGATACCGGGCATCGTGCCGCCGCTTTCCGCGCGGGTGGCGGCCTGCGGTTTTGCTCCTCGCTGCCCGCTCGCGACCGACCTCTGCCGGACGACGCCGCCTCCGGTGGAGCGGCTTGCGGAAGGCGGCCTCATCAGGTGCTACCATCATGACTGATCCTGCAACGCCCGACAGCGAGGAGGTCCTGCGCGTCTCGGGTCTCAAGGTGCATTATCCGGTCCGTGAAGGCTTCTCCCGTCGCCAGTTGAAGGCGGTGAACGGCCTTGATCTCACGCTCCGCGCGGGGGAGTGCCTTGGTTTGGTGGGGGAGTCTGGTTGCGGCAAATCCACCCTCGCCGGAGCGATCATGGGGTTAACCCGGATCACCGAAGGTTCCGTCACCGTTGCGGGGCAGGATGTCGGTCAGGCGGTCCGCACCGAACCGCTGGCGCAGGCGCGGCGCGTGCAGATGGTGTTCCAGGATCCCTTCGCCTCGCTCAATCCGCGCAAGACCATCCGTCAGGCGCTGGCTGAGCCGTTGCGGCTTCACGGGCTTCGGGACGCGGCGGAAATCGAGCATCGCGTCATCGCGATGCTGGACCGGGTCGGCATCAAGCCGGACGGGGCAGCGCGGCGCCCACATGAATTCTCCGGCGGCCAGCGGCAACGTATCTGCATCGCCCGGGCCCTGATCGTGGAGCCGCGGCTGCTCGTGTGCGACGAGCCCGTCTCCGCGCTCGACGTCTCCATCAGGGCGCAGATCATCAACCTGCTGCTGGAGTTGAAGAACGAAACCGGTGTGGCTTTGCTGTTCATCTCGCACGATCTGGGGGTGGTGGAACACATGTCCGACCGGATCGCCGTCATGTATCTGGGCCGGATCGTAGAGGAGGGGCGCTGGTCGGACATCTTCACCCGTCCGGCGCATCCTTACACACAGGCGCTGATCGCCTCCATTCCCGATCCGTTGTCGCCCGCGTTTCTGGAAAACCGCATGACGGGAGAGGCGCCCTCAGCCCTTGCTCCGCCGCCGGGATGCGCCTTCCATCCCCGCTGTCCAAAGGCGTTCGGGCCGTGCCGAACGGGAGACATTCCCGCTTTCACCACAATTTCCGCAGCAGGCAGCGACATGCACCGCGCGCGCTGTCACCTGCTTCGCCAAGGATCATGAGATGAGCCAGAATCACTACGGAACCCTCATGCAGAACGTCGTCACCGTTCGCGTCGGTCACGATCCGGCCCGCCCGCACATGGGAACTCTTTCCATCGGAGAATGGAGCGTGCCTTGCGCCACGGGGCGGGGTGGGCTTCGCTGGCCGGCCGAAAAGCGCGAGGGCGACGGCGCGACGCCGATCGGACGCTTCCCCCTTCGCTACGGCATGTATGACCCGGAGGTTTTCGGGCCTGATATGCGGGGCCTCGCCTTTCCCTTTATCGAAAAGCCGGACAGCTACTACTGGGAGGAGGATCCGGCCTCCCCGTTCTACAACCGGCTGGTGTTTGAGACCGATAACACCCGCCCCAAGCGCCGGGGCCAGCGGTTGTTCGACCTCATCGTGCCCATCGGCTTCAACGATGCGGAGGTCCGGGTGGGCGGCGGCTCCGCCATCTTCTTTCACGCCGCACGGGAGGATTTCAGCGCCACCGCGGGCTGTGTCGTCATCGCGCATGACCAGCTTGCAGAGTTCGCCCGTCGCCTTCTGCCCGGCATGCATATCGACATCGCACCCGTCGATACCGCACCGCCTCACGACAGCGACGACGCCCGCGCGCTGGAGACTGTGACATTCCACGGGCTGGAACGGGGGCCGCGTGTGATCGTGACCGGGGCCGTTCACGGCAACGAGCCCTCCGGCCCTATGGCCATCCGCCGGTTGATAGAGGAGTTCCGCTCCGGCAGGCGCAGGCTGCTTCGCGGTCGGCTGACCTTCCTGCCCGTGACCAATCCTCTTGCCTTCGCCAGAAACACCCGGAGCGGTGATCGGAACCTGAACCGCCTTCTGGCCGAGAGCGCCATTCCGCAGGATAATGAGGACAGGGTGGCAAACGCGCTCTGCCCGCTGCTGCGTGACAACGATGTGCTGATCGACCTGCACAGCTTCGGTTCCGAGGGGGAGCCGTTCGCCTGCTTCGGCCCGCCCAACAACGATGGCCCGCTGGAACCCTTTCGGCGCGCCGCGGAGGAGGAGGCTCTGGCCGCCGCGCTCGGGTTGCCGCTGCTCGTGCACGGCTGGCTCCCGGCACATCAGAAGGCAATCGCGATGAAGGAGCGGGAGGGTGTCGCGGGCCTTTCGCCCCTCACCGGCGTTGGCACGACGGAATACATGCGTGCGGTCGGCGGGTATGGCGTTACCGTTGAATGCGGGCAGCACCTGCAGGCCGACGGGCCGGCCATTGCCTATGACGTGACGGTCAACGGACTCGTTCATCTGGGGCTTATTACCGGCCCCGCTGGGACCAGAACTCGTCCGCGCGTGATCGAGATCGCAGACGCCATCCTCGCTGAATCGCCGGGCGACCGCCTCTCTCGCCGCTTCGCCGCGGGCGAGGTGATCCGCGAAGGTGACGTGCTGGGCGCGCGCGCCGACGGTCGCGCCATTGTTGCGCCTTACGACGGCGCGGTGATCTTCGCCTCGGTCACTGCGCCCGCCAACAGCGAGTTGTGCTTTCTATGTCGCGGGAGCGACCGTATCTCATAAGCCTTCATACTTAGGGGGGAGACTGGGAAAATGATATTTTACTGGCCGCGTCAGGAGTTTTATAATAATTTCATAAGATGATAGCCTGATCGGAGGATGCCCATGCGGGCAGGGCAGGCGGTCAACGGAATCGCACTCAAGGGAGGAGGTCGCGATGACTATGAAAATGGCGGGTTTGGCTTTGCTGCTCGCGTCCGTGGGGATGCCGGCGCTTGCCAACGATTCCCTCATGCAGATCACCAAGGATCCGAAGCAATGGGGAACGCAGCTCGGGAATTATGCCGGGATCCGGTATTCCGAGCTTGACCAGATCAACGCGAAGAACGTCAAGGATATGCGCGTCTCCTGGATGTTCTCCACTGGCGTGCTGAGGGGCCACGAAGGCTCCCCCCTTGTGATCGGCGATGTGATGTATGTTCACACGCCCTTCCCGAACATTGTCTATGCGCTCGATCTGAAGAACGAGGGCAAGATCCTCTGGCGCTATCACCCGGAACAGAACCCGGACGTGATCGGCGTGATGTGTTGCGATACGGTGTATCGCGGGCTCGCCTATGCGGACGGGATGATCTTCCTCAATCAGGCCGATACGACGCTTGTCGCTCTGGACGCCAAGACCGGAGAGGTGAAATGGAGCGTCAAGAACGGCGACCCTTCCAAGGGTGAAACCTCCACGGCCACCGTGCTTGTGGTCAAGGACAAGGTGATGACCGGCATTTCGGGCGGCGAGTTCGGCGTGCGCGGCTCCATGACTGCCTACAATATCAAGGACGGCTCTCTCGCCTGGCGGGCTTATTCCACCGGCCCGGATGCAGAAATGCTCGTGGACCCGGAACACACGATGGTGCTCGGCAAACCCATCGGGAAGGACAGCTCGCTCCAGTCTTGGGAGGGCGATCAGTGGAAGATCGGCGGCGGTACAACCTGGGGCTGGACCACCTATGATCCCGATCTGAACCTCATCTACTACGGCACCGGTAACCCTTCCACCTGGAACCCGTCGCAGCGGCCGGGTGACAACAAATGGTCGATGACCATCATGGCGCGTGACCCTGACACGGGCATGGCGAAATGGTTCTACCAGAAGACCCCGCATGACGAGTGGGACTATGACGGTGTGAACGAGAACCTGCTGGTTGACAAGGAGATCGACGGCAAGATGCGCAAGCTGCTGGTCACCTTTGACCGGAACGGCTTTGCCTATACGCTGGATCGGGCCTCTGGCGAACTCCTCGTGGCCGAAAAATATGATCCCGCCGTCAACTGGGCCACGAAAGTGGACATGGACAAGAGTTCCGCAACCTATGGGCGCCCTCTCGTCGCCGCGGAATATTCGACCTCCCAGAACGGCGAGGATGTGAACACGACCGGCATCTGCCCGGCCGCGCTCGGGACAAAGGACCAGCAGCCTTCCGCCTACTCGCCCAAGACCGGCCTTTTCTATGTGCCGACCAACCACGTCTGTATGGATTACGAGCCCTTCAGGGTGAGCTATTCCGCGGGTCAGCCCTACGTGGGCGCGACGCTGTCGATGTATCCCGCTCCGAACAGCCATGGCGGCATGGGTAACTTCGTCGCCTGGGACGCGGTGCAGGGCAAGATTGTCTGGTCGCTGCCGGAGCAGTTCTCGGTTTGGTCCGGCGCGCTCGCCACAGCCGGGGACATCGTGTTCTATGGCACGCTCGAGGGCTATCTGAAGGCCGTGGACGCCAAGACGGGTGAGGAGCTTTACAAGTTCAAGACGCCGTCCGGCATCATCGGCAACGTCTTCACCTATGAAAGTGCGGGCAAGCAGTATGTCGGCGTGCTTTCCGGTGTCGGGGGTTGGGCGGGGATCGGTCTTGCAGCCGGGCTGACCAATTCGAACGAAGGCCTGGGCGCGGTAGGCGGCTATGCTGCGCTGCACGACTACACAGTGCTCGGTGGCCAGCTTACCGTGTTCGAGGTTCCGAACTAAAATCTGACAAATGTCAGTCAACGCCGCCGGACATCTTTCGGCGGCGTTGACATGACCGTTTCGCGGCGAAACTCGATGCCGAAACTAAAGTCTGATTCCGATGGGGAAGGCACTGCGGTAGCCTCGACCCAGCTCTTTGGGAGGAGAGATTATGCTGTCAGCAATGCGCCCCCTTGCGCTCGCCACTACCCTTGTTTCGTCCGTCATCAGCCTGCCTCTTGTCGCTCAGGCCGCCCCGGACACCGCTGTCGCTGAGTTTGACGGCACACGTTACAGAAACGCTGAAGGCAACCCTACCTTCAAGGTTGAGGATGGCGTCGTCGATTGGCCGACCTTTTCAGGCTATCGCCGGTATCACGCGGAATGTCACGTCTGCCACGGCCCGGATGGCGAGGGTTCGACCTATGCACCCGCACTCAAGAATTCAGCGCTGAAGATGGACTATTACGACTTCGTCGGCACCATCGCCAGCGGTCGGCAGAAGGTAGGAAACGCGGAAAACCAGGTCATGCCTGCTTTCGCGACGAACCCGAACGTCATGTGCTATGCTGATGATATCTATACATACCTGCTCGCCCGCGGCACCGATGCGATTCCACGGGGGCGTCCCGCCAAGCGCGAGGACAAGAGCGAAGGATACGCGGCCGCCGAAAAAGCCTGCATGGAGCAGTAATGACCCGCTCCATTATAATCGGCCTGCTCTGCGCGGCGTTCTGCGGCGCCGGAGCGGCTGGCGCCCAGGTTGCCGATCTGGTGGACCGGGACAGCTTCCGGGTCTGTGCAGACCCGGCCAACAAGCCGCTCTCGGCGGAGGATGGCTCCGGCTTCGAGAACCGTATAGCGGCGCTGCTCGCCGAGCGCCTTGGAGTTCCCCTACACTACACGTGGTTTCCGCAGGTCACCGGATTCGTGCGGAACACGCTGGGAGCGGGCAAGTGTGATGTGGTGATTGGCTTTGCGCAGGGTGATGATCTCGTGCTCAACACCAATCACTACTACACCTCGACACATATTCTTGTGACCCGTGCGGACAGCGAACTCGCCGCTGTGGACAGTCTCTTCGATCCCCGTTTGAAAGGGCATCGGATCGGAGTGGTCGTAGGCGCCCCCGCAACCACACAAATCGCTCGCGCAGGCCTGATGAAGGATGCGGAGCCCTATGCGCTCATGGTGGACAGGCGGGTTGAGAATCCCGCAGGACAAATGCTGGAGGACGTCAAGAGCGGCAAGACAGATGCCGCTGTCCTTTGGGGTCCGATCGGTGGCCCGCTTGCGAAGGGTGATCCTGCGCTCAAGGTTACCCCTCTGCTGAAAGATGAAGGACCGCCCCGACTGTTCTACCGGATCACCATGGGTGTTCGTGCCGGAGAGGATAACTGGAAGCGGGAGCTCAACAGCCTCATCCGCCGCAGTCAGTCCGATGTCGACGCGATCCTCAGGGACGCTGGCGTGCCGATTCTGGACGACTACGGCAAGCGCTTGAAGCCGGAGGGCTGAGGGACGGAACCATCATACAAAAGTATGAAAACCCCGCTAAGGCATTATTATAATTTACTTATCATGAAAAATTGCTTTGCGGAGTCCGCACTTTGCTGTCCGATGGGTTCGGGGAGGACTTGGGATGATACCTGAGCGTTGGACAGATGCCGCGCCGCCTGTGCGCGCGCTGGCACTATGTCTGGGCACCAGCCTGCTCTGCGCGACACCCGCTGTCGCACAAAGCGAATATCGTGCGGCAGTGCTCCGGGTCGATGCGCCGAAACCGTTGCCGATCTCTCGCCTTGACCTGCCACCGCCGGACTTGGGCTTGGCGGGAGCGACACTGGCCACGTCCGATAACATGACGACCGGCAGCTTTATGAAGCAGACCTTTACCACGGAGGCTGTCGTTGCCACGCCGGAGACGGCGGAAGCAGAGATGAAGCGCCTGATCGCTGAGGGTAACCGGTTCATCGTCACCATGGCGGATGAGGACATGACGCTCAAGCTGGCCGATGCGGCCGGAGAGGACGTCCTGGTCATCAACGCCTCGGCTACGGGTGACAGGCTCCGAGGCGCGGATTGCCGGGCGAACCTGCTCCACACCGCGCCTTCAGACGCGATGCTGACGGATGCGTTGGCGCAGTTCCTTGCGTGGAAGCGCTGGACGCGGTGGTTCCTGATCGAAGGCAGCCACCCGGAGGACAAGGCGCTTGCTGAATCCTACAAGCGCGCAGCGAAGAAGTTCGGCGCACGCATCGTCGAGGAGCGCGTCTATGAGGATCGCGGCGGTGCGCGGCGGACGGATTCCGGCCAAGTGCCCGGTCAGCAGGAAATGCCTGCTTTCACCCAGCGTGCCGCGGAACATGACGTGGTGGTCGTCGCCGATCATAGCGGCTACTTCGCGGACTATCTACCCTACCACACCTGGGAACCGCGTCCGGTGACCGGCTCCGCCGGCCTTGAACCCGAAAGCTGGTCGCCCGCGCATGAGGCCTGGGCCGGGATGCAGTTCCAGAGCCGGTTCGAGAAAATCTCCAACCGCCCGGCACGCCCGGAGGATTATCAGGTCTGGATGGCGCTCAGAACGCTCGGAGAGGCCGCGACCCGCACCAAATCCGAAGATTTCGTTACGCTGCGCGACTACATCGCCAGCGGGAAGATGGAGCTTGCGGCCTTCAAGGGTCAGAAGCTCACCTTCCGCGACTGGGACGGACAGTTGCGCCAGCCCATCCTGCTGGTTGCGGGACCGGTGGTCGCCACTGTCTCACCGCAGGCGGAGTTCCTGCATCAGGTCAGTCAGCTCGACACGCTTGGGATCGACCGGCCAGAGACGCAATGCAAACGCTGAGGGGGGAATGATGACACGATTGGCCTTGCTGCTCTGCACAGCCGCGCTCGCCGGAGGGCCGGCCTTCGCGGACAAGATTTTCGTCTCCAACGAAAAGGGCAATTCGATCAGCGTGCTCGATTCCGAAAGTCTGGAGGTCATCCATACCATAACGGGCATGCAACGGCCGCGCGGCATCACCGCCAGTCCCGATGGCAAGACGATTTATGTCTGCGCTTCCGACGATGACTTGGTGCGCGTCTATGATGCCACGACCTATGAGGAACTTCCCTCGCTGCCTTCCGGGCCGGATCCGGAACTATTCGTGCTGCATCCCTCAGGCAACCCGCTCTACATCGCCAACGAAGATGACAACATCGTCACCGTGGTCGATGTCCATACGCGGCAGGTGCTGGCGGAGGTTCCGGTCGGCGTCGAGCCCGAGGGTATGGGCGTATCGCCGGATGGCAAGACGGTGGTCAACACCTCCGAAACCACCAACATGGCGCACTTCATCAACACCGAGACGTTCGAGATTTACGAGAACGTGCTGGTGGACAGCCGTCCGCGTTTCGCACAATTCAATTCGGATGGCTCGATGCTCTACGTCACCGCGGAGATCGGCGGCACGGTGAGCGTCATCGACCCTGCAAAGTCGGAGGTTGTCCATACGATCACCTTCGCCGTTCCGGGCGTACTGCCGGAAGCGCTGCAACCTGTCGGCCTGCGCCTTACACCGGACGACAAGACTATCTTCGTCGCTCTCGGCCCGGCCAACCGTGTCGCCGTGGTGAACGGCGACACGTGGGAAGTGGAGGACTATCTGCTGGTTGGTCAACGGGTCTGGCAGCTTGGATTCTCGCCCGACCACAAATGGCTCTACAGCACGAACGGTAATTCCAACGACATCTCCGTCATCGATGTCGCCAACCGCAAGGTGGTGAAATCGGTGCAGGTGGGCGAACAGCCGTGGGGCGTCGTGGCAGTCAAATCTGAGTAGTAAGGGAGGATGCAATGAAACACTGGATCGCCGGTGCGGCGCTCATCGCCGCGGCGCTCGGGGCGCCTGTCGCAGCGCAGCAGTTCGACTATGGTTTCGCCGGTCTGATGGGGAAGGCCAACCGGTCGCAGCTTCCCGACCTGACGCTGGCCGCAGGCAAACCGGTGGCCGAAGGACCGATCGAACTGAAATCGGGCGGCTACTACAAGATGAAGATCAACGCCGACGGGTCGCAGGAATTGGCTTTGTCTGGGGGAGATTTCTTCCGAGCGATCTGGATCAACGAGATCGTCATCAACGGTATCGAAATCCGGCCGATGGGCGTTCATTCCATCGAGTTCGACAAGGCGGGCACTGCAGAGGTGTCGTTCATAGCGGTGCTTCCGGGCAAGTACGAACTTCATATTCCGGGCTCGTCCGGAGAGTCGCAAAAGGCCGTATTTACCATTCGCTGAGTTTTTTTGAGGGAGGAGTACGAGAATGAAACCTATCCTGATTGCAGTCGGCATCCTGATGATGGCGGGGCCCGCGCTGGCCGATGACAAGCCGACGCCGGAACAGCTCACCCGCATCGACGAGGTGCTGAAGTCGATGAACTGCGAGGTGGATCATGACAACGTCGAGGTGGAGAAGGGGGTCTTCGATCTCGATGACGTCATGTGCGCGGACGGTCAGTATGACATGAAGCTCGACGCTTCCTACAATGTGACGAACCGCCGGAAGGAGTGAGGCTGTGGGCGGCAGGGTGCAAAGTGTCGCGACCGGCCTGCCGCCCGCACTTTCCGTTCGGGGGGTAAGCCATCGCTTTGGCCACGTGGTTGCCTTGGAGGATGTGAGCTTCACCGTCCCGCGCGGGAGCTTCACGGCGCTTCTGGGCGTGAACGGTGCGGGTAAAACAACACTTTTCTCGATTATAACAAGGCTTTACGATTCAAGCTCCGGCGTGATCGAGGTGGCCGGTCATGATGCGCGCCGGGATGCGGGAGAGGCGCTGGCGCGGCTGGGCGTGGTATTCCAGAGCCGCGCGCTAGACCTTGATCTGACGCTGCGGCAGAACCTCAGGTATCACGCGGCGCTGCATGGCATGGGCGGTAAGGCCGCGGCGGCGCGGATCGCCGATGTCCTGCGCCTTGTCGCTCTGCAGGACAGGGAGGGGCAGCGGGCGGGCACACTCTCCGGTGGCCAGCAGCGACGGGCGGAAATTGCGCGCGCGCTGCTGCATGGACCCGAACTTCTGCTTCTGGATGAGGCGACGGCGGGGTTGGATGTCCGCTCCCGCGCAGAGGTTCTCGCGCTGGTGAGGCGGCTGATCCGCGAGGAGGGGGTTTCGACCCTGTGGGCCACCCATGTATTCGAGGAGATCGCGCCGGAGGATCACGTGGTCATTCTCCACAAGGGGCGCGTGCTTGCGGATGGCCTTGCGGAGAATATCGGCGAGGGTGGACTGACACGGGCGTTCCTTGCCCTCACGGGAGAGGCGGCGTGAACGGCAACCAAGGATCATCGGCATGACCACGGTCGAGGAGCGTCACGCTCCATCCCGCCGGATGCGGAGACCGCGGCTTTTCCGCCACGGTTCGGGTGTCGCATTCCGTGGTATCGCCCGGCGGGAGTTCCTGCGCTTCTTCCATCAGCGTGAGCGGTTCTTTGCTGCGCTGGTGCGTCCGCTGGTCTGGCTGTTCATCTTTGCGGCGGGCTTCCGGTCGGTGCTCGGGCTCTCCATCACGCCGCCCTACCAGACGTATGTTCTTTATGAGGAATACGTCACGCCGGGTCTTTGCGGCATGATCCTTCTGTTCGCCGGGATGCAGTCGTCGCTTTCCATGGTGTATGACCGGGAGACCGGGGCGATGCGGACGCTGCTGGTCAGCCCCTATCCGCGGTGGTTCCTGCTCGGGTCGAAGCTTTTCGCCTCCGTTTTGGTGGCAACGCTTCAGGTCTATACCTTTCTGCTCATCGCCTGGTTCTGGGGGATCGAACCGCCGGTGTGGGGTTATGTTGCGGTGTTTCCGGCGCTGATCCTTGCAGGCCTGATGCTTGGGTCGCTGGGACTGCTCATCTCATCCACCATCCGGCAGTTGGAGAATTTCGCGGGTGTGATGAACTTCGTGATCTTTCCCATGTTCTTTGCTTCGACCGCCCTCTACCCGCTCTGGCGGATGCGGGATGCGAGTGTTCTGCTGCACGACATATGCGCGCTAAACCCATTCAGCCATGCGGTCGAACTGATCCGGTTTGCGCTCTACGGCCGGTTCGACCCGCAGTCTTTCTGGGTGGTGCTGGGCTGCTTCGCGGCGTTCTTCGGCGCGACCGTTTTCATGTATGATCCGGCCAAAGGTCTTTGGCGTGGCCGGGGAAAGGGGGGAGCATGATCCGCTGGATCGCCACCGTCATCTGTCTTGCGGGCACGCCCGCGCTGGCCGCGGGACCGGTGGACCCGGATTGGCCTTGCATCCAGCGCCGGGTGCCGCATCTGTCGCTTGGTCAGGTCTGGTCCGGGCCGGTGCCGGATGCCGCGGCGACGGAACGGTCACAGAGCGCGGAGATCCGGGATCTCGCCCGGGTGATTTCTTTGCGCCGGACCGATCTGAAGGAGGCAGGCGAGGCGATAGACAGCTTTGCCCCGGGCCGCTCGGCGACGGATTTGACGGCTCTCATGGTGGCCACGTTTCGGGATATCGACACCACGCGGGACCGTGTGATGAGCGGTATTACCCGCTATGCCCACAAGCAGGAGGATCTGGATCGCGACATCAACGCCCGGCGCAACGAGTTCGATACGGCAAATGCCGCGGAACCCAAGGATTTCGACCGGCTCGATGCGCTGGAGACGCAGATCGACTGGGCGACGCGCGTATTTCGTGATCGGCAGCAATCCCTGACCTATGTCTGTGAGACACCTGTCATCCTCGAACAGCGGGCCTTCGCGCTCGGCCGACTGATCGCGGCCCATCTGCCGGAGTGAAGCGCCTGCCGCGCCGTTACCAACTCAACCTGTCTTCGCGGTTGGCGCTTGCTGCTGCAACGCTGGCTTTGCTCACTGTCGCGGCGGCGGGCGTCGCGCTCTATGGTCTGGACCGGACGGCGCGGCTCGCGGCGGAGGCCATGGGGGCACAGCGGCGGCTGGAGGCCTATGCGACCTATTCCGGCCGGGTGAACGAGTGGACGCTGTCGTTGATGTCCGGAGCTCCGGCCGGAGACGCGGGGGTCATCGCCGCGCTGGATGCGCTCGACCGGCTGACCGAGGAAGATATCGCGGCGGCACAATCGGAGGCGGAAGCCGCCAAGCGCACTCAAGGGCATGTGCCGGCGCGGCTCCGCGCGCAATTCGGGCAATTGTCACGGAGCATGACGCAATCTGCCAACGGCGCGGCGAGCATGACCGCGGCGCAACTCTACGCTGCATCCGCCCCTGCGATCATAGGTCAGCAGATCGCGCGGGAGGCGGAGCGTCGCGATGAGGCCCTCTCCCAGATGGAGGCTGCACGGCGGGGGATGCGGCGCGCTGCTCTCTCCATCGGCATCTCCGCTCCCCTGGTGCTCGGGGTGCTCTATCTCGCCATTCTCCGGCCGCTGTTCAGCCGACTGCAGAGCGCCAGCCGCGCAGCGGAGCGGCTGGTCGCCGGTGGCGCGATCGGAAGGAAGGGCTACGACCATGACGAGCTGGGCCTGCTGTTTGCGCGGCTTAGGCAGATGGCCGCGCGGCTTGACCGGCGGAGAGAGGCTCTCCTGCGTGACCGGGAGCGGCTGGGCCAGCTGGTTGAGGAACGGACGGCCGAGCTTTCCCACGCCAATGAGCGGCTTGAGGCGGCTGACCGGCAGCGGCGGCGTTTCTTCACCGACGTGAGCCACGAGTTGCGCACACCGCTCACGGTCATTCTGGGAGAGGCAGAGTTGGGCGCGCGGCGGGGCGATGAGGAGACCCGGGCCGCCTTTGCCACGATAGAAGCGCGGGCGTTGCGTCTTTTCCGCCGGATCGAGGATCTTCTTCGGATCGCGCGTTCCGAGAGCGGTCAGCTAGAGCTGCGGCAGGAGCAGGTGGATCTGTCACACGTGGTGGCGATGGCGGTCGCCGATCTTCAGCCTCTGGCGCAACGGGGAGGGTTGGCGATCATCACCGATGTCCCGTCTCTTGTCGTTACCGCCGACCCCGATTGGCTGCGGCAGGTCATCTCCGGCATCGTGGAAAACGCCGTAAAATATGCCGGACGCGGGGCGACGCTGACGATCCGCGGGGCAGAGGCGGGACCAATGGCGGCCCTCACACTGACCGACGACGGGCCAGGTGTGCCACCACAGATGCGGGCGCGCCTCTTTGACCGTTTCACCCGTGCAGGCGAAGCGCCCGGCTTTGGTGTGGGGCTTGCACTTGCAGCCTGGGTGGCAGAGGCTCAGGGCGGCGGGCTCGAACTCCTGCCGAATACGGAGCCCGGGGGGACGCGTCTTTGCTTGACCCTTCCGCTCTGGAAGGAGGAGACATGACGACGCGCATCCTGATCGTCGAGGACGATGCCGATATCGCTTCGCTGCTTGCGCGCGGGCTGGGCACGGCGGGGCATGCCACCGACTGGGCGGAAACCCCGGAGGCGGCGATGGACAGACTCGCCGAGGCGGCCTATGACGCGGCGATCATCGACATGATGCTCGGCCATGACAGTGGTGCCGCGCTGCTGAGCGACATGCGGGCGCGCGGTCACCGGCTGCCAGCTATCATGCTCTCGGCGCTTTCGCGGGTGGAAGAGCGGGCGGAGGGGCTTTCCGCCGGCGCGCAGGATTACGTCGTGAAGCCATTCCAGATGAGCGAGTTGCTTGCGCGACTGGAGGTGCAGCTCGTCCGGGCCGCGCCGCGGGTGGAGCCGATGCGCCTCGCCGGGCTGTCCTATGATGTTGCCACGCGAACCGTAAACGGGGCCTCCCGCTCCGTGCTGCTGACGGAGCGGGAGGGCGAATTGCTCGCCTATCTGCTGGCCCGCCCCGGCGAGGTGTTGAAACGGGCTGAGATTTTCGACGCGCTCTGGGCGCCCCTGGGGGGGTCTACGGAGAATGTCGTGGATGTCTATCTGGGATATCTGAGACGAAAGCTGGGGAATTTCACCGAATACGGGCTTGCGCTGCGGACGATGCGGGGGCGGGGGTTCGTGCTGACGCTGGAGGATGAATGAGACCGTGCCTCGTGCAAATGACCGGCCGTATCGTTATTGGTGCCGTCGGCGCAGCCGTCCTTTCGTTGCCCTTGCAGGCTGGTGCGCTGACGGATGCCATTATGGCGCCGGGCGGCTTCGCAGGCGCGCAGAGTGGTGTGTTGCTCAACTACAGCCACAGCCGGACCCTGCCGCCGAGCGCGGCAAAGAAAAACCTGATCGATACGCATGTCTGGCTGCAGTCCGATCCGGGCGAGCATGGCCCGGTCCTGTCGCTGTTCGAGGAGGATGACGGAAAGACCCGGCCCATTGCGGCCTTTCCGGCGCAGGGCGCGAACCCGGTGCTGCTGTATTATCTGGAAGGCGTGGTACATGCGATGGCGGAGGCCACGGGAGGCAGCCCGTTCTATATCCGCAACCGCGTTCGGGACGCTCTGGTCGCAGCTCCTGCGGGAGAGGTCGTGGATGATCGGGTCACTGCCGTCGTTACCCCCTTTGCCGGTGATCCTAACCGCGCGCATATGGGCAGCTTCGGAGATCTGACCCTGACCATCACCTATCAGAGCGATGCACCGACCCGGCTTCTCAGCCTTTCGGCGGATACACCGGATGGTCAGGGGGGTTATCATGACACGATGCATCTCATGGGGGAGTGACAGATGCGCCCGTCCTTTATTCTTGCACCGCTCGCGCTGGCATTGACGGCCGGCGTGGCGCCGGTCGTGAACGATTACCCGACCAATGCCCGCGCGGAGTATGTCTTCGCCTGCATGGCAACGAACGGTCAGACGCAGGTCTCGCTGGAGAAGTGCTCCTGCTCCATCGACGAAATCGCCCAGATCATCCCCTATGACCGCTATGTCGAAGCGGAAACCGTGTTGCGCATGCGTCAGACCACGGGCGAGCGAGCCGCGGTGTTTCGGGGCAATGCACCGACGACTTCCCTTGTTGCAGAGTTGCGACGCGCGCAGGCCGAGGCGGAGATGACCTGCTTCAACTGACCGTACGCCCTCTTGCCATTCGCCCCGCTATGCCAGAAAGGAGGGCGGTCGCGCGGGTCATCTGCGCCGGCCTTGCGAAATCCTGAGCGGGATACTGCCCATGAAATGCCTGATCCTTCAGCCGATCCACGCCGCTGGCCAACGCCTTCTTGTGGAGGCGGGCATCATGCCGGTTCTTGCGCCGGACACCCGGCTGGCGACGATCCTGCCGCTCATCGCGGATTGCGACGCCGTCATTACCCGTGATCATGGCTTGTCGGCAGCGGCCTTCGCGGGCGGACAGCAGCTTCGCGTGGTTGTCGTCCACGGCACCGGGCATGATGCGGTGGACAAGGCAGCGGCGGCGGCGCAGTCCGTTCTGGTCTGCAACACCCCTGGTGCGAATGCCCGATCCGTCTCGGAACTGGCGCTTGGCCTGCTGCTTGCAGCGGCGCGGCGCATCCCGGCGGCGGACCGCGCCGAGCGGGCGGGGGTGACGGGATTTCGGGAAGCCGCGTCGTTCAGCGAACTCTCCGGCAAGACTGCGCTGATCGTCGGCTGGGGGGCGATCGGCAGCGGGCTGGGGCAGATGCTGGCCACGGCATTCGGGATGCGGGTGATGGTCTATTCGCCGCGCGGGGATGTCCCGCCCCCGTTCGAACGGGTGGAGCGGCTGGAGGATGCGCTGCCGCTTGCGGATGCCATCTCGCTGCACACGCCCCTTCGCCCGGAGACGAGGCATCTGATGAACGCGGAGCGGCTGGCGCTTGTGAAGTCCGGCGCCATTCTTGTGAATACGGGGCGGGCAGGGCTGATAGATGAGGCGGCGCTGACGGCGGCGCTGGCCTCCGGGCACCTTGGCGCCGCGGCGCTTGACGTCTATGAGCATGGCGCGCCGACCGGACCACTGGCGGCATTTCCGAACGTCATCTTCACCCCGCATTTGGGGGCGACGACCGAGGAGGCGTTGCGGCGCGTCGCGGAGGGTGCCGCAGGCCATGTGATCGCAGCGCTTCGGGGCGAGCGTCCTGCCACCGCGCTGAACCCGGAGGTCTGGCTGGACTTGCCGGCACAGTGATCGCCTAATCTTCCCGGGCCGCGACCTTCGTCTGACGTGGGCTGCGGTCAAAGCGATAGAAGAGATTGGGTTCGGAGGTGAGGTAAATCTCCCCCTCCGGTCCCACGGCGACACCTTCCGCCTGCGGAACGGTCTCCGCTAGGCCATGCCAGCCCTTCCACAGCGGCATGACGGAGACCGGCGTTCCATCCCGCCGGTATTCGGAGAGCGTTCCGCTCATCTCGCTCAGCAGCAGGAGATTTCCTGTCCTTTCGTCCTGCGTGATCGATGAGAGATCGCCTGCCGCATGGCCAAAGCTGTGGCCGGGCTTCCACTCCCGGATATCGACAGCCAGCGCTTCCCCCGCGGCTGCCTGCTCAAGCCCGGTGATTTCCAGAACCCGGACGGGCAGCATTTCCTGTGTCACCAGCAGGCGCCGGTTCGCAGCATCCCAATGAAGCCCTTCGATCCCCATGTTTCCAAAAAGACCGAGGTTCAGCACGGTGCCTGCTGTGCCCGACAGGTCGAGTTGGGTGGCCCCAACGGGGAGATCGAACAACACGACCCGCTGCCGAGCTTCCTCCGCCAGCGCGAAGCGCGTGCCCTCGATATGGGCGATGCCCTCCGGGTCATCGATGCCTTTCAGAGGTATGCGGCGTAAAAGCGCGCCAGAGCGTGACAACTCCACGATCTCGGCCGGACGGTTTACCACACCAAAGAGCGTTCCTGTCTCAAAGTTGAATGCGGATTCCAATGAAGTCGGCCAGGG
>NZ_JFGS01000044.1 GCF_000740775.1 Haematobacter missouriensis
AGCAGCGCCCAGCGGATGTTCGGCAGTGTGACCGTCATGAAGGTCCGCCAGCCGGAGGCGCCCAGCGTCAAGGCGGCCTCTTCCTCATCTTTGCCCTGTTCGATCATCACCGGGATCAGTTCCCGAGCGACGAAGGGGAAGGTCACGAACATCGTCGCCAGCACGATCCCCGGCAGGGCGAAGACGATGGGAAAGCCCTGCGCCACGAGCCATCCGCCAACCAGGCTGTTTGCCCCGAACAGCAGCACGAGGCAAAGCCCCGCCACCACGGGCGAGACGGAAAAGGGCAGGTCGATCAGGGTGATGAGGAAGGCTTTTCCCGGAAAATCGAACTTGGTGATCGCCCAGGCGGCGGAGATGCCGAAGATCGCGTTCAGCGGTACCGAGATCGCCGTGACGATGAGCGTGAGGCGGATTGCCGACCATGCATCCGGGTTGGACAGGGAGGTGACGGCCGCCAACCAGCCACGTGCCAGCGCTTCGGAAAACACCACCACAAGCGGTGCCACGAGCAGTACCGCCAGCACCCCGAGCACAAGGACGGTCAGCCCGACGCGGAAAACCGGGCTTTCGTTGGCAGGGTCCCGAAAGTGGCTTTTCGGGGAGGAAGGAGACCCGGACCGGGCGGATATGTCAGACATGGCCGCTTCTCCTCCGGCTCCAGACCTGGATGATGTTGATGAGGAACAGCATGGCGAAGGCGATCAGCAGCATGGCGATGCCGATGGCCGCCGCCCCATCGTAATCGAACTGCTCCAGCCGGATGACGATGAGCAGGGGGGCGATCTCGGTCTTCATCGGCAGGTTGCCGGCGATGAAGATGACAGAGCCGTATTCACCCACCGCACGCGCCAGCGAGAGCGCGAAACCGGTCAGCGCGGCGGGCAGCAGCACCGGAAGCACGACGCGCCGGATCGTGTAGAAGCGGGAGGCGCCCAGCGTGGCGGAAACCTCCTCCCACTGGCGGTCCACTTCCTCGATCACCGGTTGCACGGTGCGGACGACGAAAGGCAGCCCCACGAAGACCAGCGCGATGAAGATGCCGATCTGGGTATAGGCGATGCGGGTGCCGAGATATTCCACCGCCAATGCGCCGAAAACCCCCTTGGGAGCATAGAGAGCGGTGAGCGCGATGCCCGCCACCGCCGTCGGAAGGGCAAAGGGCAGGTCCACGGCGGCATCTATGAGCCGCCGGCCCGGAAAGCGGTAGCGCACAAGCACCCAGGCCAGAAGCACCCCGAACACGAGGTTGAACAGCGCGGCGTAAAGCGACAGCCGGAACGACAGCAGGAGCGCCGCGAGAACGCGGGGCTCCGTCGCCACCGACCAGACATTCGCCGGCCCGTAGCTGGCGCCGCGGAGAAGCAGGGCGCCGATGGGCAGCAGGACGATGATCGACAGCATCGCCAGCGTCACCCCCATCGACAGGCCGAACCCCGGTATGGGGGATCGGCGAAGAGCGGTGCCGCGCATCATTTCGCGCTGTAGATCTGGTCGAAGATGCCGCCGTCCGCGAAATGCGTGGCCTGCGCCTTTTTCCAGCCGCCGAAATGCTCGATGGTGACGAGATCGAGTTTCGGGAAGCGTGCCACGTCTTCGGGGGCGGCCTTCGATGTGTCCCATGCCCGGTAGTAGTTCTTCGCGGCGATGGCCTGCGCCTCCGGCGAATAGAGCCAGTTCAGGTATTCTGTGGCAAGCTTGCGCTGCGCGTCGGACTTGATGTTGCCCTCCACCAGCGCCACGGGCGGCTCTGCGAGGATGGAGAGCGAGGGCACGACGATCTCGAACTCACTGGGACCAAGCTCCTCCAGCGCGAGGTAGGCCTCGTTCTCCCAGGCGAGCAGCACATCGCCCAGACCGCGCTGGGCGAAGGTGGTGGTGGAGCCGCGCGCGCCGGTGTCGAGGACGGGAACATGGGTGAAGAGCTGCTTCACGTACTCTTGGGCCTTCGCCTCGTCGCCATAGGTCTTTTCGGCCCAGGCCCAGGCGGCGAGATAGTTCCAGCGCGCCCCGCCGGATGTTTTCGGATTGGGGGTGATGACCTCCACCCCATCCTTCACCAGATCGCCCCAGTCGCTGATCCCCTTGGGGTTACCGGCGCGGACGAGGAACACGATGGTGGAGGTGTAGGGCGAGGAATTGTGCGGTAGCTTGCCCTGCCAGTCTGCGGGGAGCTTGCCCGTCCGCTCCGCGATCGCGTCTATGTCGGCGGCGAGCGCCAGCGTCACCACCTGCGCGTCCAACCCGTCGATCACCGCCCGCGCCTGTGCGCCGGAGCCGCCGTGAGAGGTGGATATCTGTGCCGCAGGGTTACCCTGTTCGGCCCAGTGCTTGGCGAAGGCATCGTTATAGGCCCGGTAGAACTCCCGCGTCGGATCGTAGGAAACGTTAAGGAGGGTGCTCTGGGCCAACGCCGGCCCGGCCAGCAAAAGGGAGGCCGCAACGGCCGCCGCTGCCTTGAAGGCAAGGAAAGGCTTCATCTGTCTTCTCCCGTTGGTCCGGGCGTTTGCCACTGGACCGGTTGACACCATAATCACGACAGACATTATCGTTATTTTCAATGGTGGCGTTGTTTCGATTTCGCCGGGTCTTGGAGAATATGTTTCTCTGTATGGGGGAGAGAATGGACCTGATCGACAGAAAGATTATCAGTGAGCTTCAAAAGGACGCGACCTTGCCCATCGCCCAGATCGCGGATCGGGTCGGCCTGTCGCAAACCCCTTGCTGGAAACGGATTCAGAAGCTCGAACAGTCCGGCGTGATACTGCGGCGCGTGGCGCTGATGGACGGCATGAAGATCGGCTGTGCGCTCACCGTGCTGGTGGGGATCGAGGCGCCCGACCATTCCGCCGAATGGCGGGAGCGATTCGCCGCCGCCGTCAGCGCTCTGCCGGAGGTGATGGAGGTGCTGCGCATGGCCGGAGATATGGACTATCTCCTTCGTGTTGCCGTCTCCGACATGGCGGCGTACGACGCCTTCTACAAACGGCTGACCGACGCGGTGATGCTCAAGAACGTCACGTCGCACTTCGTGATGGAAAGCATCAAGGCAACCACTGCCTATCCGGTTGATACGTTGAGCCGATGACGCCTTGCCGAACCCGCCCGGCGATGTAGCTTCACCATGTTGCCCCGGTCGCTGACAGGGCGGAAGATATGCGCTGACGGAGACAGGACATGACCGTGAAGGAACATTTCGAGAGCCGCGACTGGGAGCGCATCACCGCGCTGCCCATGCTCGTAGGCGTTGCGGTCACGGCGGCGGATCCCAGCGGGCTGTGGGGCGCGATCAAGGAAAGCGCCGCCATGGCGAGCGAACTCCGCCGCGCCAAAGCCAATCCCGAGGACAACGACCTGATCGCAGCGGTGGTTGCCGCCTATGACAGCGCGGATGAGCGTCAGGTGGTCACCGAAATCCTGCGGGCGGAGGTGCGCAACCGCAGGCCCCCGGAAATCGTCGAGGATATCGTGGCGGAGGTGGAGCGGCTGATGCTGCTTGCGACGGTGAAACTTCCCGAGGAAGCCCCCGGCTTCGGCCGCTGGCTCATCGAGATAGCGCGGCAGGTGGCGGAGGCGGCGACGGAAGGCGGCTTCCTAGGATTCGGCGGCGAGCAGGTAAGCGCCGAGGAACGCGCCACGCTGGACCGTCTGGCGCTGGCGATCCGGGTCGGCAGGGCGTGATCCCGGAGCGATGACGCGATCATGATACGCACCTACGCTATTGGCGACATCCATGGCTATATCGACGAGCTGCGCCGCGCCCACCGATTGATCGCGGAGGATCGCGCGCGGACCGGCGATCAGGATGCGCCCGTCGTGCATCTGGGCGACCTGGTGGACCGCGGGCCGGATACGGCGGGCGTGATCGACCTGCTCTCGGAGGGCATTGCGGCGGGGCAGCCCTGGGTGGTGCTGAAAGGTAATCACGACCGCATGTTCGCAGCGTTCATGGAGGATCCTGCGCGGCGCGATCCGGGCCTGTCCGAGCGCTATACGTGGCTCGCCCCCGCGCTGGGAGGTCTGGATACGCTGGCCTCCTACGGGGTAGGCACCGAGGGGCGGGAGGTGGCGCAGATACAGGCCGACGCGCTTCAACGTGTGCCGGAGGCGCATCGGGAGTTCCTTGCCGGACTACCCACGTCCTATCGGCGGGGGGACCTGATGTTCGTCCATGCGGGCGTGCGGCCGGGCGTGCCGCTCGACGCCCAGGCAGAGGACGATCTTGTCTGGATCCGCTCGCCTTTCCTTGAGGATACGCGCAACCACGGCGCCTTGATCGTGCATGGCCACACCGCGCTGGATGCGGCCACCCACCACGGCAACCGGGTCAATCTCGATACGGGCGCGGGCTATGGCAGGCCGATCACCGCCGCGGTCTTCGAGGGTAGGGATGCGTTCATCCTGACGGACGAGGGGCGTATTCCGCTGCGTCCGCCCTACTGACGATACCTTGCAGTAACCCCGCTGCCATGCACAACTGCCCCCCGGACCTAGGAGATTTCCGGGAGGGAAATATGACGGATATCGTGATCCTCGACGGTGCGCGGACTGCTATCGGCGGCTTTGGCGGCTCGCTTTCCGGTTTTGCGCCGACCGCGCTCGGCGCGCTGACGGCGAGGGCCGCGCTGGAGCGGTCGGGCGTTGAGCCCGGGCAGATCGGCCATGTGGTCTATGGCCATGTCATCAACACCGAACCGCGCGACATGTATGTCAGCCGTGTGACCGCCATCGACGCCGGTGTGCCGGACACGGTGCCCGCGATGAACGTGAACCGGCTCTGCGGCTCCGGCGCTCAGGCCATCGTCTCCGCCGCGCAGGCGCTGATGCTGGGGGATGCCGATTTCGCGTTGGCGGGAGGCGTGGAGGTGATGAGCCGCGCGCCCTACATCCTCAAGGACGCCCGCTGGGGTCAGAAGATGGGCGACGTGAACGCGGTGGACATGATGCTCGGCGCGCTGAACTGCCCCTTCGGCACCGGCCACATGGGGGTCACGGCGGAGAACGTGGCGGCGGAATGCGGCATCACGCGCGAGGCGCAGGATGCGTTCGCGCTGGAGAGCCAGACCCGCGCCGCCCGCGCCATTGCCGAGGGCCGGTTCAAGGGACAGATCGTGCCGGTGGAGATCGTCACCCGCAAGGGTACGACGGTGTTCGACACCGATGAACACCCGAAAGCCACGAGCGGTGAGGGCCTCGCCGCCCTGCGCCCCGCCTTCCGCAAGGACGGTACGGTGACGGCGGGCAATGCTTCCGGCATCAACGACGGCGCGGCATCCATCGTGCTGGCGCGGGCGGATGCGGCGGAGAAAGCCGGGCTGAAACCGCGGGCGCGCGTGCTGGGCTATGCCCATGCGGGGGTGCGCCCCGAGGTGATGGGCCTTGGCCCGATCCCGGCGGTAAGGGCGCTGATGGAGCGCACCGGGCTGACGGCGGACGATTTCGACGTGATCGAGTCGAACGAAGCCTTTGCTTCGCAGGCGCTGGCCGTGTCCGACGGTCTTGGCTTCGATGCAGCGAAGGTGAACCCGAACGGCGGTGCGATCGCGCTTGGCCATCCGGTGGGCGCCACGGGCGCGATCATCACTCTGAAGGCACTGGCGGAGCTGGAGCGGACGGGCGGGCGCCGCGCGCTTGTCACCATGTGCATCGGTGGCGGCCAGGGCATCGCCATCGCGCTCGAAGCCATCTGAGGCGAACTCGCGCGCAGGATCGGGGCGGGAGCGGCGGGGATTGGAGGATCGCCGTCGAATCTCCGCCGCCGCGTGGGCGCGGGTTGAAGCGGGGCCCGATGTCCGGGGAGCCATGCCGCGGAAGCGCAACGCGGATACGGCGGATTGCTCCCGACCTGCGTTCGGGGAAAGCCTTCGGGGCGCCCCAGACGACACCGTCGGGACTCCGGGCGCTTCCGGCAGGTCCGCGGGCTGACTTCCCGGCCCTCTCATGGGGCCGGATCGTGACATTTCGGCGGCCCGTGACTCCGGCGGGTCTGTCGCACGCTTCCTTTCTCGCGCTATCGGGGGGCGAAGCTCGATGCGCCGCCGCTCCCTTCATGGGCGTGAGGCGCGGTCTGTGCTGGGGGCCGCAGTTTCCTTGCCGTTCCGCACGGAGGCGGGTCATGGCGGTTAACTGGCCAGTTTTTTGGCTGGATTTTATCAGATTGCGAACGAGTTCCGCTTCAAGAGGGGGCAAAAGCCTTTTCCGGAAGTCTGTTAGGTGCCGCCTCCTTCAGGGCCGTAATGCAGCGGCAGGCAAGGTAGCGCAGTACCAGACCAGCCTTCGGGGCAGAGCCGGGCATGACGGTTCAGCGGCCTGCCTCCAGAGTGACCCTCTTCTTGCTAGCGCGGCGAAGTATGCAGTTCCGCCTCTTTCAGGAGGGAGCGCAAAGCACCGGCGGTCAGGGTAGGGTAGTTTCCCGACCTGCCCTCCGCGCAGCGCCGGGTCATGACGGTTCAGCGGCCCGCATCCGGGGTGGGCCTGTCCGCAGTAGCGGCGCATGAAGTACGCGGTGTCGCCTCCGTCAGGAGCGTAATGCCGCGGCGGGCAAGGCAGCGCAGTTCCCGACCTGCCTTCGGGGTAGAGCCGGGTCATCGCGTTTTGACGGCCTGCGTCTGATGTCGGACTGTCCATGACAAACCGCAGGTGAAGTGTGCAGTACTGAGTTTTACAGGAGTGGGGGCGGCGTCAGGGCAGGGTGGGGCGGCGCATTTTCCTGACCGGCAGGCCGTCGCTTGCAAGGATGCGGGCGAAAGCGGCTTCGATGCCTTCATGGACGACTGCCATGGCGTGACCGTTGGCGTGAATCAGCCGACCCTCGTCCGCCACCATCGCGACATGCCCCGTCCAGAATACCAGATCGCCACGCTTCAAGGGGGTTCCGGGCGGCAGTTCCGCGCCCATCGCCTCACCCGCCGCCTCTCTTTGCAGATCGCTGTCCCCGGGGCAGGCGATCCCGGCGGAACGCAGCGCGACCTGCACGAGACCGGAGCAGTCGATTCCCTCCCGGCTGTTGCCGCCCCAGAGATATGGCGTGCCAAGAAACCGTTCCGCCACGGCGACCGGGTCAGGCTCGAGCGTGTCGGCAGGGCGCAGGTGACTGCGGGGCACGAACCAGCCGTCCGTCGTCTCGGCAAAGGCGCCGCGTTCGTCCCCCACATGAAGCCGGCTGCCGAGGGAGAGGAGCCTCGCCTCGCCTCGCTTGATGTCGGGGTGCCAGTAGGCATGGGTGGCGGAGGTCGCGACGCGGTGGGTCGCCTGCCCCGCGGGTTGGCCCAGAGCCTCCTCCCGCATCCAGCCGACATAGCCGTCGCGCCCGGACTGACCGAAGGCGTGGCCGTCCTGCCGGTCGATGACAAGGAAGGTCTCGCCAAAGATCATCTGCCGGTTCCTGGTGCCGCCCGGCGCGTCCAGCAGGTCGGCGGCGGTACGGATCACCCGCAGCGGCTCCCCCGCCACATAGCGTTCGGCGGGCACGATGCCGCGCAGCGACTCAAGCGCCACGCGGCCGTTGGCAGGAGTAAGGCGGGGATCGCTCACAGCGACAGAACCTCCGGAAGGGCGGCGAGGATGGCGCGGCCCGCCTGGCCGGTGCCGCCCTTCGTGCGCGCGGGCGCGGCTGCCGGCTGCCAGCCGTAGATGTCGAAATGGGCATAGCGCGCGGCGACGAAGCGGCGAAGGAACAGCGCCGCGGTGATCGCGCCCGCCATGCCGCCGGAGGGGGCGTTGTCCAGATCGGCAATGCCGGGTTCGATCATCTCCTCATAAGGCTCCCAGAAGGGCAGGCGTCAGATCGGGTCGGCCACGCGCTCCCCCGCGGCGGCGAGTGCGGCGGCAAGCCCGTCGTCATCCGTGAAGAAGGGCGGCACATCCGGGCCCAGAGCCACCCGCGCGGCCCCGGTCAGTGTCGCCATTGAGATGACCAGATCGGGCTGCTCCTCATCCGCCAGTGCCAGCGCATCGGCGAGCACGAGCCGTCCCTCTGCGTCCGTATTGTTGACTTCCACCGTCAGCCCCTTACGGGAGGTGAGAATGTCCTTCGGCCGGAAGGCCGAGCCACCGACCGCGTTCTCCACCGCAGGGACGAGGACGCGAAGCTGCACCGGCAGGCCAAGCGTCATGATCGAGCGCGCCAGCCCCATGACGTTTGCCGCGCCGCCCATGTCCTTCTTCATCAGCAGCATGGAGGAGGAAGGCTTCAGGTCCAGACCCCCGGTATCGAAGCATACGCCCTTGCCGACAAGCGTGAGCTTTGGCCCCCGCTCGCCCCAACGCAGATCCAGAAGCCGCGGCGACCGCGGGCTGGCGCGGCCCACGGCGTGGATCATGGGGAAGTTCTCCGACAGAAGTTCCTCCCCCCGGATCACGCGGGTTTGTGCCCGGAAGGGTTCGGCCATCGCCAGGAAGGCCAGCTCAAGCTCTTCCGGTCCCATGTCGGAGGCGGGCGTGTTGATGAGATCGCGGACCATGGTCTCGCTGGCTGCCAGCGTTTCCAGCCGGGCCGCGTCGATCCCCGCAGGGGCGACGAGGCGCGGCTTGTCGGCCAGAGGTTTCTTCGGCCGGTAGCGGTCGAAACTGTAGCCCGCGAAAAGCCAGCCGAGCGCGGCTTCGTCCGCCATCTCCGGCGCCAGCCCCTCCAGTTTCCAGACCCTTGCCGGCAGGTGCGGCACCGCGCGGGCAACGGCAAAGCGCCCGCGCTTCCGGCCCGCCGCATCGCCAAGGCCGAGCACCGCGCCAAGGGGCGCGCCATCCGCTCCCGGCACAAGGCGCAGATCGCCGAGACGCCCCTCGAATCCGGTCGCCGTCAGCCAAGCGGCCACCGGGGCCGGCTGTTGCCCCAGCCAGTCGCGAAAGGTCGCCTGCTCTACGAGGTGAAGGGGCAGGGCGGCTTCATCATCGGTGGCGAAGGTCTGGCTCATGGGTGCTCCGGTGTCAGTCTGCTACGACTCTGCGGGTGACCCTAAACCTCATTGCCGGGAGAGCAAACCCCGGCCTCACGACGAGCTTCGGACATGCCTGGAGAGTGGAGCGGACGGGATGTTCGACAGCGCTGGCCGCGGAAATCGGTGACGACAAGAGGATTGGGTCCTGACCTGCCCCGGCACGCGGCAGCAGAGCAGGAGAGTCGGATCGGCGTTCGGAAGGCCGTGATAGTGATGTCAAATGCCCCCACGTAGCCCGTCTGAACGGGTGTGGCGGAGCATCGTCGTATCCGCTCTCAGGTCATGAAGAAGAAACGGTACATCGATGGATGCCGCGCCAAGGTTGTGTGACGAGCGGGAGCCAAGGCGCGAATGCCAACGACGTGCTGGGCAAGGCGCTCGCGCGTCCGAATGCGCGATGGAACGCCGGGGCTGATGGGGAGCGTTTGAGCGCGCGCCCGTGGGGTGGCGGGTGTCAGCTCCCAGACGGCCCCGAGGGGAATGGCGCTTCGCAATCCCGAGCAAGATTTTGCGGTTGATATCGGCTTTGCCGACGGGTGGGCCCTCGGGGGTTAAGGGGTTTGGGATGGCAGGTGACGGCGTTCGGCGCAAATCGTCCAACCCGACGCATTGCTGGGATCCGATGGAGCCAGACCCGCGTACAGAGCGCCTAGAAGGCTGATGAAAA
Source organism: Haematobacter missouriensis (assembly GCF_000740775.1). Lineage (GTDB taxonomy): Bacteria > Pseudomonadota > Alphaproteobacteria > Rhodobacterales > Rhodobacteraceae > Haematobacter > Haematobacter missouriensis. Next base: position 9,604 of record NZ_JFGS01000044.1, read on the forward strand.
GGGCTTTTTGGCCTGTCGTGGAGCGGAATCGGTCACGGCCGGACAAGATCCAGCCGAAAATCCATGTACTCCCGGGCCTTTTTGCGCCGATTTTCCGATTTCCGGAACATAGGCCGCGGTACCCATTTCAGGAAAATTTAAGCAGCCTGCTAGGTGACAGGTTAGGTGGCGCGATTGGAAGTCTGCTCCACGCACACCGATAGATCCCTCTCCGCGCGCGGAAGCCCGCCGTCGCGATGCGGAAGCTCGGGGCTTGCACTTCACCGCGAAAGAGGATGGAGTCCGCCCGCTTCGTCAAAGGAGAACCCGATGCTGCCGATCCGCCCTCTGCCCGGTTACCTCGTGCAACGCTATCACGGCTGGAGGGCGACGATCTGGGATGACAACCAAAACTGGTATCGCCGTCTGGCTGAGGACGGCCAACGGCCCCGAGCCATGGTCATCGCCTGCTGCGACAGCCGGGTGGACGTGGCCTCCATCTTCGGCGCGGATTCGGGCGAGCTGTTCATCCACCGAAATGTGGCGAATCTCGTGCCGCCCTATGCGCCTGACGGGGATCATCACGGCACCTCCGCTGCCGTCGAATATGCGGTGGAGACGTTGCGCGTCGCCAATCTGATCGTCATGGGGCATTCCCGCTGTGGCGGGGTGCAGGGATGCTACGACATGTGCGCGGGTCATGCCCCGCAGCTTGAGGAGAAGACGAGTTTCGTCGGGCGCTGGATGGACATTCTCCGCCCCGCCTATGCCAAGGTGCTGGACCTGCCCGAAGCGGAACGCGTTCCCGCGCTGGAAAAGCTGGCTGTTCTGACCGGCATCGACAACCTTCTGGGCTTTCCCTTCGTTGCGGCGGCGGTGGAGGAGGGGCGGCTCTCTCTCCACGGCGTATGGAATGACATCGGCGAGGGCGGGCTGGAGAGCTACGATTCGACGAGCGACAGCTGGAACGCCGTCTGACGGATCACGGGCTGAACTGCCGGATATGCCATGCCATGCGGCCCATGGAAGGGCGCTTCGGCAGACCGCGAAGCGCATGTCCTGATGAGTTGCCGCTGGCCCTGACACCGTGGTCACCCGGAAGCTTGCATGCGGCGCGTTCTGGGGATCGATGGGCGCGCCGCGATGGCGCCGCTCTGCAACCGGCGCTGGGTGATCCGGATTGAATCGGAAAGAAGTGGTGCGAGGGCTGTCGCGGGACAGGCCAGCGCGCAATCGAACTGGCTTCCACCGAGCCCCGCGGAGACAGACATGTCCGCACGGTGGGACTTTTCCCGGTTGAGGAGCAAACCACGGGCGCGGTTGATCCCTGGGCTTTTAGGCGGGATGTGATCGCGTTCCCCACGGCACGGGTTTCCTCGGCCACGGTATGATCATGATACTTGGCGGCATGGTTTCCGACGCTGTTTGCGCCGATGCGATGCTGCTGCAAGACCGAGCCATTGCGTCAAGGCGAACATGTCGACGACAGGGCCGAGCAACCTGTGGCCCGGGGTCCGATCCTTTCGGATGCTTCCGGCGTGAGATGCCGGTTTAGCAGGCTGCTGAAAGAGCATTCCTCGCCTCCCCTGAGGCGGAGGTCTTGTCCCATACCGTCGAATTGCGCCCCGGAAACAGCCAGTTTTGGTGCGTGACCGGCAGATTTTCTGGTTTTCGATACAGGCCTGGGTAGGTGCCAGACTTTTTCAGCAGCCTGTTAGATACCGATGATGCCGCTCTTCTGGCTGAAGCCGATGCCACGGAGGGAGATTTCCCCGCCTCCGCTGCCATGAACCGTCATGGGCTGAGGTCGTTCTTTCCCCCCTGCTCATGACAGTGCTTGATTTGCGACGGTTTCCAGCACACCTTTCCGGAATGACGGCGCAGATCCCTCCTTTTCCCACCAGCCATCCCAGCTCCGTACCGGAGCAGGTGAGCTTCGACCGGATGGAACTCGGCACGATCCTGTCGCTTTACGGGCGGATGGTGGCGGCGGGGGAATGGCGGGATTACGGATTGTCCTTTCTGCGCGAAGTGGCGGTGTTTTCCGTCTTTCGGCGCACGGCGGAACACCCGCTCTACCGCATCGAGAAACGCCCGCGCCTGCGCGGGCGGCAGGGCATGTATGCTGTGATCGGCATGGATGGACAGATCCTCAAGCGGGGACACGATCTGCGGCAGGTATTGCAGGTTCTGGAACGCAAGCTCATCCGCGCGGTGGAGTGAGCTTGGGTTGAGTGAGCCTCAGTGGGGTACGCTGAATGTCACGGCTGCAGACCGCCCCTGGCCATCGATCACCGACAGCCGGAAGGTTCCGGGGCCATCGAGCGGCAGCAGCAACTCCCGCGCACTTCCCTGTTTCACGATGGGCTTGCCATCCCGGAGCCATGTGAACGGCGGCTGACCGCGTTCCACCCGCGCGGCGACATGTCCGTCCAGCGGTTCCACCACAGCGCCTTCCGGCGGGAAGGCAAGAACGGGCCCGTCGCGACGTGCGGCCTGCGGGGAGCGGAACCGTTGGAGCGGAAGCGGGAGATCTGCGGTCGGCAGGAGCAGCGTGGCGGGCGGCGGCGGCGGCAGCGGGTCGAGCTGCGGCTTCATGAGGGAGAAGGCCTCGAACAGCACGGGAGCCGCGAAATCCCCACCGAAGGCGCCGGGAACCGGCGTGCCGTCCGGCCTGCCCATCCACACCGCGATCACGGTGCGCCCGTCATAGCCGATCGCCCAGGCATCGCGGTGCCCGTAGGAGGTGCCGGTCTTGTAGGCCAGCCGGTTCGCGGGCGCACCGGGCGGCGGCGCGAGACCGGAGAGGATGTCGCCCACCTGCCATGCCGCCTGCGGGCTGAGCACACGTTGCAGTGTTTCCGTCTGTCCGGGGAGGGCGGAAAGGCCGAGCGCCATGCCGCCGCGGGCCAGGGCCGCATAGAGCTGGGCCATATCCTCCAGCGAAAGTCCGATCCCGCCGAGCGCTATCGCCAGCCCCGGCTCCGCCCCGGCAAAGCTCGGCTCCAGCCCCGCGCGCTTCAGGGCGGCGATGAGGCGCGCGGGGCCGAGCGCCTCCGTCAGCGCGACGGCGGGGATGTTCAGTGACATCTGCAAGGCCTCGCGCGCGCGGACGGTGCCGTGAAACTGCCGGTCGAAGTTCTGGGGCGCGTAAGTGCCGAACCGGGTGGGCTGGTCCTCCATCAAGGTTTCCGGATGGGCAAGTCCCGCGTCAAAGGCCAGCCCGTAGATCAAAGGCTTGAGCGTGGAGCCGGGGGAGCGGGCGGCGAGGGTCATGTCGATGTAGCCCTGCCGGTCCTCGGCGCCAAAGGCCGCGGCCCCGACGGAGGAGAGGATCTCGCCCGTGGCATGATCTGCGATCACGATAGCCGCGGACACCCTGTCGCCCCGGGGTGCGACGGCGCGGGCGGCAAGGCTCTCCATCGCGATCTGCAACGGTGCGTCGATGGTCAGGCGGAGTGGTGAGACACCGGGTTCCGCGGCGACCATACGGTCCGCCAGATGGGGCGCATGGGCGGGGAAGGGCAGCCGCGCGGACGGAACGGGCGCGGCCAGCGCCTCCGCGAGCGCAGCAGGCGTGAGCAATCCGGCTCCCGCGGCACGGCGGAGCACGTTGTCCCGCCCGATCCGGGCAGCCTCCGGGTTGCGGTCGGGACGGCGAAGGGTGGGAGCCTGCGGAAGCGCCACCAGCAGGGCCGCCTCGGCGGCGGTCAGGCGGCGCGGTTCCTTGCCGAAATAGGTGAGAGAGGCGGCACGCACCCCTTCGATATTGCCCCCGAACGGCGCGAGGTCGAGGTAAAGGCTCAGGATCTCCGCCTTGCTCAACCGCCGCTCCAGCGCGAGCGCCACGCGGATCTGGCGAAACTTGCCGGGCCACGCGCCCGTGCCGCTGTCTTCCAGCAGGCGAGCCACCTGCATGGTGAGGGTCGAACCACCTGAGACGATACGCCCCGCGCGGAGGGACTCGCCTCCCGCCCGGATCAGCGCGCGGAGATCCACGCCCGGATGGCTGTCGAACCTTTTGTCTTCGAAGGCGCGCAGCATCGCGAGATAGGCCGGATCCACCTGCGCCGCGCTGGCGGAAAGCCGCCATATGCCGTCTGCAACCGTGTAGGGACGCAGGAGCGTGCCATCCCGCGCGACCACCTCCACCCCGGTGGCGACGGTCAGCGGCGGCAGCACCGTCCCGTCGATCCAGCCGTCGAACGCATCCCGCCCGCCGGCAGAAAGGCCCGCGATCACCACAAGGGCGAGGATCAGGCGGGCGAGCCGCTTCATCAGGGTCCGACCTCGGCCACGCCGGTCGCGGTCACGGCGCGGTAGTCGGGCCGGTACATGTCGGCCACGCTGGCGGCAGGATGGTGATAGCGGCCCGGGGTCACCGCGCGAAGGATATAGGCAAGGCGCAGCACCTCCACCCCGTCGCTGTCGATCTGCGCAACGAAGCGGTCCTCCCGGAACTCCGCATGGGCAACGGTTTCTGTCGGTTGCAGCCAGTCGAGCTGGGAAAGATCGCCCGCGCGGAGCAGGTTCGGGTTGTCGATCTCCAGCCCTCCGGGCAGCGGATCGTCGATGATGAGACGGGCGGGCACCGTTTCGGTGGGCGTCACTTCCAGCACCGCGACCAGCCGCGTTCCGGGGGCAATCCGGCCTTCGACCGGCTCTCCCGAGAGAGTGGTGTAGCGGCGGGTGATCGCATAGCCTTGGCCGCCCGCGGGTTCCGCCACCGCGGGCACGCCCAAGGTGGTGAGGGTGAGCAGGCTCGCCGCGCCGCCGGTGTTGCTGACGGTGACGGGCGCCGCGGCTTCGTCGTCGGACAGCGCCCGAGCAACGCTGCCGGAGGCCGGAGCGCCATTGATGGTGATGTCTTGCGCCCCTTCGACCGAGAGCGCGTGGGCGGCCAGCAAGGTCCATGCGGCCTCCTGCGTGGAGGCGGAGCCGGTCGCATCCTCTCCCAGCCTTGCGACGATCAGGTCGAGAGGGGCCGCGCGACTGCCCGCCTCGGCGGCAAGGGCCACTACCCCCGCCGCGTCGCGCCGGTCCGAGCCGTAGTCGCCACGGCCCGTGCGGCTGCCGGCTGCGGTGAGGCGCTCCAGCGCGGCCTTGCCGGCCTGCGTGAACAGGCGGTCCGCGCGGGTTTGGTCTCCGGTCGTGGCCAGGGCCGCGCCAAGCTGGGCCGCTGCGAGCGGCGTGTCGAAAGCCGCCGCTTTCACATCCGCATAGTAGCGCAGATCGTCCACTGGCGCGCGGCCCGCCCGGGTAAGCACGAGCATCGCATAGGCCCAGGGCCCGCCCCCGGTATCGAAGTCGGGTGCGAAGGAAAGCTGGTTGCGCAGGTTGTCGAGCGCGCTGGTCAGCGCCCGCTCCGGCACGGTGACGCCCTGTTCCCGAGTTCGGAGCAACACATCGGTTGCATAGGCATCGAGCCAGAGATCGCCCGATCCTGCCTGCCAAAGACCGAAACCGCCGTTGGCCGACTGGTTCGCAAGGATACGCGCAACGGCCTTCCGCGTCGCGTCCTCCGCGGGCGGCAGGCCCATCCGGGCGAGCGTATCGGTGAAGTAGAGCAGCGGCAGCAGGCGGGAGGCCGTCTGCTCCGTGCAGGCATAGGGGTAGTCTGCCAGAAGCCTCAACAGTCCCGGCACATCGAGCCGCGCCTGTGGCCCCGCCGCGAGCGTGGCACTCCCCGTGCCGGGAACGTAGTTGGCAAAGAGGTCGCGGTCGAAGCGGAGCGTCTGGCCGGGGTCGAGGGTGAGGCGGCGCGTCTCGCTGACCACCGGGTCATTGCGGCGGACGGGGATTGCCACCTCCTGCGTGAGCGTGCGACCGTCGGGCGTGGTGAGGGCGACGGCGATCCGCGCCTCGCCCGGCGCGAGGGCGGAGAGGGGGAGCGTCACCTCGGCCGTGGCGCCTTCGGCCAGTTCGATCGCCTCGGGAACCGGTGCGGAGAGCGTCAGCCCGCTGGCCGTGACGGTAAGCGGCATCCGCCCCGCCGCCCCTCCCGCATGGGTGAAGCGGAGGAGCAGCCGGCTCTCATCCTCCGGAGCGAGCACGCGGGGGGCGCTTGCTTCCACGACGACGGGGTCGCGCACGCTGACATCGGCAGTGGCTTGCCCGACACCGGTGTCGGACCAGACCACCGCCATCAGCCGCACCGTGCCGTTGAAGGCGGGCAGGTCGAAGCTGGCCCGCACGACGCCATTCTCCACGGCGAGAGGGCCGGAGAAGAAGGAAACGGGTGCACCTGTGGGTGGCTCCCCCTGCATACGGGACTGGGCGCCCGCATCGCCGCCCGAGCGCACGACGCCGGGCGCGCCGCTCAGCCCGTCGATGAGGCGGCCGTAGATATCGCGGATCCCCACGCCCAGCCGCTGCTGGCCGAAGTAGTGCCCCTCCGGGTCGGGCGGCGTGAAACCGGTGAGGTTCAGAATCCCCAGATCGACCGCCGCGATGGTGGCATAAGTGCCGGGTGGCGCGCCATCCACCCGCAGCACCGCCTCCATCGGGCCACGGGGCTCGGTGCCGGGGGGCATGTCGAAGCGCGCGACGATCCGCTTGGCTCCCGGCGCGATGGCGGCATGGGCGAGGCCCATCGCACGGGCCGGGTTGTGTCCCGCCGCCTTGTCTAGCGGGCGGAGGAGCGAGGCCGTCACATAGGCGCCGGTGCCCCAGTCCTCCGTCACGGCGAGGTCGACCACGGCACCGCCCGCGGGCACGGTGACGGCCCGGCTTGCAATCACCCGGTTGGCCAAAACGGTTATCAGCGCCTGCCCGCCCTCCCGCGAGGAAATGCGGAAATGCGCGGTGTCGCCGGGGCTGTAGCTCTCCCGGTCCAGCGAGACCTCCAGCCGGTCCGGGGTGCCGCTGCCCTCCACTGCGCCGTACCAACCCGCGTCGAAGCCGACGGAGCTTCCCACCGGGGTGCCATCCGCCGCCTCCACCCGCAGTTCGTAATGGCCCCAGTCCACACGGGGAGCAAGGGCGAGGGGGGCATCGGCCGGGATCCGCGCCTCTCCCTCCGCCACGCGTGCACGGGTTGTCACGGGTTGCCAGTTCCATGCGCTGTCAAGATTGAACCACTGGTAGCGCGTCTCCACCCGTTCCAGGGTCCAACGCACGGGCAGGGCAGCACGGGTGAACGCCGGGTCCAGCGCGATGACATCGAACCGGGCTTCGCCGCCTTCGGGCACCGGGCCTTCGTTCGCGGGACGGATGCCGATGACCGGCGTCCCGGGCAGGACGGGGGCGACCGTCCGCCGCTCCACCGGCCGGCCGGAGCCTTCCGCGACGCGCAGGACGATCTCCGCCTCCAGCGGCCGTGCAGGCGGCAGATCGACGGGCGGCAGGGTAAGGGTGAGCGGCAGGGTTCCGTCCGGCCCGGTGCGAAGGCCGGAGGGGAGCGGGGCCATCTGCGGCGCGAAAGGGGCATCCTGCAATCCAAAGCGATAACCCGGCCAGTCGGCAAGCGAAGAGGCTGCGCGCAGCCGCACCTCTCCCTCCACTGCCAGATCGGGCGCGGGCGGCCCGAAGAGATAACGTGCGGCCACGCTTCCCTCCGCTACCGCGCCGAGCCGCAGCGGGGTCTGGGCAAGCGTCAGCGACACGTCGATCCGCTCGGGCAGGAAATCCTCGACGAGGAAGGTCCGGCTGACCAGCGGGCGATCCGCCTCGGCCAGAATGTCGAGCCGCCACAAGCCGCGCGCCGCGTCCGGGCCGAGCGGGGCGGACCAGACATGGCCCCCGGCGCCCAGATCCGCGCCGGTCTGCCGCGTATATTCCACCCCGTCCGGGCGCGTCAGGCGGAGCGTGAGCGGCAGTCCGGTTTCCGCCGCCGCCCTGTCGTTCCGCGCGAGCGCGGTGACGTTCACCGTCTCGCCGGGCCGATAGACGCCTCTCTCCGTCGTCACGAACACATCGATCGGTGGCGGTGCCTCCCGCCCCGCGACCCCCCTGTCCGACAGGTCGAACTCCGGCTCCGTCAGCGACAGGAACGAAAGGTCTTCCCCCCGACGGAGCGTGAGAAGCGCAGGCGCCCCCGCGCCTGCTCCGCGCAGCAGGGGCAGGGCAAAGACGGCGCGGCCCGTGTCATCCGTCTCCGCTGCCGCGAGCACGGCATTGCCCTGCGAGATAAGCGAGACCTGTGCCCCGGCCAGCGGCTCCGCCGTGCCGAGGCTCTGGGCAAAGACCGTCAGCCCGTCCGCTCCGGTCATGCTGGTCACGCCGATATCGCTTATGACGAACCATTGCTGCGGCCGGGGCGTGTCGCTGTCTGCCGTATCCGCGACGGTGGCGCGAAGGACATAGACGCCCGGCTCCAGCGGTCCGGCCGCGGCGAGCGGCAGGCGGGTGGTGACCTCCCGGTTCAGGGGGGCGGGCACCTCTGCCGTGCCGCGCCATATCTCCTGGGCAAGCTGCGCGTCGAAATCCTCGATCCGCCAAGGAGGCAGAGGCGTCGCGAAGATCTGCTCCTGCATCGCGCGGACGAGTGTCCTGTCGCTGACACGCGAAAGGACGAGGTCGAGCCGGCCCGCGTTCACCGTCGTCACCGGAAGCGCCGCCTCTCCCGTCCGGGGCAGCACATAGGCGCGTCCCGGAAACCACGCGGCGGGGCTGCGGTCGCGCACATAGGCGGTGAGCGGCGTATCGGCACGGAGCACCTCGCCCCGCGCCGAGGGCAGACCGCGCCGGAAGGTCAGGGTGTAACGCTCGCCATTCCGGACACCGCCGATGCAGATCTGCTGGCCCGTCGTCTCCACCGAAAGCGCGGGATCGGGCAGGCGGACGAAGGGCGCATAATCCACGCCGGCGGGGGCAAGCGGCTCGGAGAACACCGCGCAGATCCGGGGCCGGTCGGTGGCGGTGTCGATCTGCGTATCGGTCAGGCGGAAGCCGTATTTGCCGATGGCCTCGTCCAGCGCCGCGGCGGTTTCGGGGCGCGCCGCCAGCGTCTGGGCCAGCCGTAGCGCCGGGATCATGTCACGCCCCCGGCCCATCGGCTCCAGCGTCGCGGCGAGTTCCGTCAGGGATGCTGCGCGGGCAGGAGGGGTCTCCGCCCGGAGGTAGCCGTTGATTGCGGCGGAGAGCGACTCCTGCAAGCCACCCCAGCGATCCTCCGCCTCCGGGGCAAGCGCGGCGCGGCGGGTGAGCAGGGCGTAGCGGGTCCAGTCCGCGCTGTCATCGGCGAGGGTGATTGCCTGCGCGGCAAGCTCCGCGGCTGTCTGCCACTGGCCTGCGGCGCGCGCGGCCTCCCCCTCGTCCAGCAGCGTGGGGAGCGCGCGGCCTTCTGCCGGATGGCGCGCGGCAAAAGCGGCGGCGCGTGACCGGGCTTCTGTCAGATCATCGGGGGTCAGGAACGCCGCAAGTTCCGTCGCCCGCGCGGCGCCACGGCTTCGCGCGGCGGCAGAAAGGGTGATGATCGGGCCGGAGATCGCGCCCGAATAGGGAGAGGCCGGGCCGGCGGCGGACTTTGGAAAACAGGCGCCTGAGCGCGCATTGAAGGTCATGGCCACGCAGCGGGCATCGACAAGACAGGCGCGTGCGCAGGCGTCGAGCGTGGTGCCGAAAATCTGACGAATATCTCCGCCCGGAATATCCTGTCCGCTGGTGAGCGCGAGGCGCCGCTCCGGCACCATATCCTGTGCAGGCAGCATGGTTGTCCCTGCGACGACCACCAGCGCCGAGAGAAAGCCGAGAGACAAACGCATGATACTTCTCCGATTGCCGTTGGGCGATCTTCCGGGCCATGGTGTCGCGGGCGGGCACCCGCGCGCTTGTTCTAGGATAGGGGAAGCCGCTGGCGTGACAACCACGGGTGCCGTTTCCGTGCAAATTCTCAAGACCTGCGCCGCCTGCTCCTGAAGTTGGGGTGTTCCGGTCGTGGTTTGCATGGGCAACGGCAGACTGTTCAACAACGCTCGCTGGCGAGGAGCCGGTGCCGTCCCGACGTGGCGCGCGTGATAGCCGTCGGCCCGGGCGGCAGATAGCGGATGACAACGGCCAAGTCCGGTTGTTCGGAAGGCATGGGCTTCTGGCGACTTCATCGGGTGGATGAGGGCAATAGTCGCCACGCCTGGCTTGCAGGTTGCTTTCCAGAGAACAGGACCGGGTTTCATTCGGCTGATCTCCGAGTAAATCGAAGCACGGGCGGGAGACCGCTCTCCGCAGAATGGCCGCACGAATGCCTTTTCCTCGCCGCAACTTGGCCTTTGCGACCTGCGCGATACCTTTGCTAGCAGGCTACTGAAACGTCGCGCGCTCACCTGGGCTTGCGTTGAAAGCCGGAAAATCGGTTCGGTCATGAGGCAAAACCGCTGTTCCGGGCGCCTTTTAACAATGCGGGGAAGGTCTCCCTCTCAGGGCAACCCCGAAACATTCGCTGACAGCCTGTGAAAGGTCCTGCCGCGAGGGAAGGACATGGCCGGGGGAGGTGCATGGCCGGAGTGACGAAACCCGCAGGTGCGGCATCGGGCGCGGAGCAAACGTCCGATGGGCGAAAAGGTCACCTCGCACTCTGGATCGGAGTGGCGCTGGTTCTGGGCGTCGCCGTCGGTGGCTGGTGCCACGCATCGGCGGCGAGCCCAGAAATGACGGAGGTCATCGCGGGGCGGTTCGGCATCGTGACGACCATCTTTCTGCGGCTCATCAAGATGATCATCGCGCCACTTGTCCTTTCGACCATCGTGTCGGGTATCGCCAGTCTGGGCGATGCGAAGGCTGTGGGCGGGCTGGCGCTCAGGGCCATGGGCTGGTTCGTCACGGCTTCCCTCGTTTCGCTGCTGATCGGGCTGGCGATGGCGAATATTGTGCGCCCGGGGGCGGGCCTGAACCTGCCCCTGCCGGCGGGGCGCGGCGCTGAGGGCGTTGAAACGAATACACTGAGCCTCGCGCAGTTCTTCACCCATGTTTTTCCCGACAGCATCGTCGCGGCGATGTCGGGAAACGAGGTGCTCCAGATCCTCGTTTTCGCGGTGTTCTTCGGTCTTGCCGTGGGGGCGCTGCCCCGGGAAAGGGCCGCCCCGATACTCGCGCTTGCCGAGGCCGTCGCCGCAGCGATGTTCATCGTCACCGGCTATGTCATGCGTCTTGCGCCGCTGGCCGTCTTTGCTGCCATGGCGGCGGTGGTGACGGTGCAGGGGCTGGGGGTGCTGATCGATTACGGCCGGTTCATCGGCGGGTTCTATCTGGGTCTTATGCTGCTCTGGGCCTGTCTGATCAGTGCGGGCCGGCTGTTTCTGGGGCCGAGCGTGTTCCATCTGCTGTCGTTGCTGAAGGAGCCGATGCTCGTCGCTTTCTCCACCGCGTCGAGCGAGGCCGCCTATCCCAAAACCGTGAGCCAGCTCGAGGCCTTCGGGGTGAGCGGGCGGGTGACGGGATTTGTCCTGCCGCTCGGCTATTCCTTCAATCTCGACGGGTCGATGATGTACCAGACCTTTGCCGCGCTATTCATCGCGCAGGCCTATGGGATCGAGATGACTTTCAGCCAGCAGGTCACCATGCTGCTGGTGATGATGCTCGCGTCAAAGGGGATCGCGGGGGTGCCGAGGGCGTCACTGGTGGTCGTCGCGGCGGTGTCACCGATGTTTGGGCTTCCCGCGGAGGGCGTGCTCCTCATTCTCGGCATCGACCAGATCCTCGACATGGGCCGGACCACCACCAACGTGATCGGAAACGGCCTTGCCACAGCGACGGTCGCCCGCTGGCAGGGCGAGATCGCCCCGCCGGAGAGCAGAGACGACAGACCCTGACAGACTGTGGTCAGATCATCTCCAAGGCGGTCCGATGGGTAGGCGGCGGGAACAGCGTGTCGAGGAAGGTCCGTGTCTCCTCATCCAGCCTGACTTCGAGCGCGCCCGCATTGTCCTCCACATGTGCCACGCTCCCGGCCTTCGGGATGGGAATGACGCCCGGCCGTTCCAGCAGCCATGCCAGCGCCAGACGCGCGGGTGACAAGGAGAGACTCTCGGCGAGCAAAGTGAATTCCGGGTGGTCAAGAAGCCGTCCCTGTTCGATCGGGCTATAGGCCATTGCGGGTATCCCGCGGGAAGACAGCCACGGCAGCAGATCCCACTCTACTCCGCGCCGCGTGAGATTGTAGAGAACCTGATCGGTCTGGCAGCCGAAGCCATCCACTGCCATCAGTTCCTCCATGTCATCGGTATCGAGATTGCTGACGCCCCAATTCCGGATCAGCCCATCGCGTTTGAGCCGCTCCATGGCGATTGCCGTCTCGCCCAGCGGCACGGCTCCTCTCCAATGAAGCAGGTAAAGGTCCAGCCGGTCCGTCCCGAGACGCTTGAGGCTGCGGCGGCAGGCATCCGCCAGGCGGGCTTCAGAGGCGTTCTGCGGGTAGGCCTTGGAAACGAGAAACACTTCCTCTCGCCGGCCGCGGATCGCCTCGCCCACCATCTCTTCCGACGCGCCGTCGCCATACATCTCGGCGGTGTCGATGAGCGTGAGTCCAAGATCCAGCCCCCTCCGCAGCGAGGCGATCTCCTCGCTCCTGCGGGATGGGTCTTCTCCCATCATCCACGTGCCCTGACCAAGCCGGGCTACCGTTTCGCCCTCGGGGAAACGTATGTCGCTTTCGTTCATCTGCGTCTCCTTCTGCATGGGAACAATGCGCGCCGTCCCGTTAAGGTTCATCTTCTTGGCCTTCCGCGGCGAGAAGGATACAACGATGCGTCGGAGGTGCCGTATGAAGATCGCAAGTTTCAACATAAACGGGGTTCGCGCACGGATCGAGGCCCTCACCGCCTGGCTGGGCGAGGCGCGTCCCGACGTCGTCGTCCTTCAGGAGATCAAGACCGTGGACGAAGGTTTCCCGCGCGAAGCCATCGAGGATATGGGTTACAACGTGGAAACTCACGGCCAGAAAGGTTTCAACGGTGTAGCGATCCTGTCGAAATATCCTCTTGAGGATGTGACCCGCGGTCTGCCCGGCGACGACAGCGACGAGCAGGCCCGATGGATCGAGGCGACGGTGGCGGCGACGCGGCCTGTACGGGTCTGCGGGCTTTACCTACCAAACGGCAACCCCGCGCCGGGGCCGAAATACGATTACAAGCTCGCATGGATGGAGCGGCTGGAGGCCCGCGCGCGCGACCTGCTGACGCTGGAGGATCCCGCGGTGCTGGCGGGTGATTACAATGTCATTCCAGACCCGCGCGACGCCAAGCGCCCGGAGGCCTGGGTAAAGGACGCACTGTTCCTGCCAGAGACGCGCGCCGCCTTCCGCAAGTTGTTGGCGCTGGGCTACACCGATGCGTTCCGCGCACGCAATCAATCCGCCGGCCAGTATACTTTCTGGGACTATCAGGCGGGCGCCTGGAATCGCGATGACGGTATCCGGATAGACCACCTGCTGCTCACGCCGCAGGCCGCCGATCTGCTATCCGATTGCCGCATCGACAAGCAGGTGCGGGCGGGGGAGAAACCCTCCGACCATGTCCCGATCTGGATCGAGCTTGACGCTTGACCGCAGAAAACCCGTTGCGCCCGCCCCGGAGGCCGGTTAAGAGACGCACCAGACGCGCACCCGTAGCTCAGCTGGATAGAGTGCTGCCCTCCGAAGGCAGAGGCAAGTCAAGTGGCT
>NZ_JFGS01000045.1 GCF_000740775.1 Haematobacter missouriensis
GAAAAGTCGATCCCGCATTTCCTCAACCGTTTCGAGCCGCTGATGCTGCTCTCGGCACTCGCACGGGAAACGACAAAGATCGGCCTCGCCGGGACGGTCTCCACCTCCTATTCGGACCCGTTCACCGTGGCGCGGCAACTGGCGTCGCTCGACCTGCTGTCCGGGGGGCGCGCAGGCTGGAACGTGGTGACGACGCCTCTGGAAGGCTCCGCGCTGAACTATTCGCGCGCCCATCCCGAACACGCGCTGCGCTACGAGATCGCCGACGAATATCTGGAGGTCACGCAGGGTCTCTGGGACAGCTGGGATGAGGATGCGATCCCGCGTGACCGGGAGACGGGCCGGTTCTTCGACCCCGAAAAGCTGCACACGCTGAACCACAAGGGACGCTTCTTCCAGGTTGCAGGGCCGCTCAACGCGCCGCGCTCTAAACAGGGGCAGCCGGTGATCTTCCAGGCGGGATCGTCGGATGCGGGCATCGGGCTTGCCGGGAAATATGCCGATGCCGTGTTCACCCATTCCCCCGATCTCGACGAAACCCGCGCCTTCACCAATCGCGTCAAGGACGCCGCTCAGGCACATGGCCGGGCGCGCTCCGACGTGAAGGTGTTTCCCGGCATCGCCCCGATCATCGGGCGGACATCTGCGGAGGCGGAGGAGAAATACCGGATCATCCGCGACCTGATCTCCGTGGAGGAAGCACTGGCCTATCTGGGCCGTTACTTCGAGCACCACGATTTCAGCCAGTATGACCCGGACGCCCCCTTTCCCGATCTGGGCGATCTCGGCCGGAACTCCTTCCGCTCCACCACGGATCGGATCAAGCGCGTGGCCCGCGAAACGGGTCAGACCCTGCGTGAAGCGGCCCTTGCCGCCGCCACGCCCCGGCCGAATTTCATCGGGACCGGGCCGGATGTGGCGCGGGAGATCACCCGCTGGATCGACGCGGGCGCGTGTGACGGCTTCATCCTGGGCTTCTCCGTCATCGCGGAGGGGCTTCAGGACTTCATCGACCTCGTGATCCCGGAGCTTGAGGCGCAGGGCCGGTACAACCGCGAGCTTCCGGGAGAGACCTTGCGGGACCATCTCGGCCTGCCATTCCGGGAAAGCCGCTATCGCGCGGGGCCGCTCCCGCAGGCCGCAGCCGTATAGGAGAACGTCATGACCATGGCAGAACGGATCACGGCGTCTCAAGGCGCCGCACGGGAGAGGATTGCCGAAACCATAGATGAATTCGTGGTGTTGCGGCAGGAACTGCATCATCACCCCGAGCTGGCCTTTCAGGAGCGCCGGACCTCCGCACGGATTGCCGCGCTGCTGGAGGGCTGGGGCTACGACGTCACCCCCCTCGCCGGGACCGGGGTGATCGGGACGCTCCGCAACGGGAAGGGGCGGCGACTGGCGATCCGCGCCGACATCGACGCGCTGCCGATCCATGAGGCGACCGGTCTGCCCTTCGCCTCCGCCGTGCCGGGGGTGATGCATGCCTGCGGCCACGACGGGCATACGGCGATCCTGCTCGCTGCGGCGCGCTATCTGGCGGAAACGCGGCGCTTCCGAGGCACACTCCACCTGATCTTCCAGCCCGCCGAGGAGATAGGGCAGGGCGCCCGGCGGCTGATCGGCGAAGGATTGTTCGACCGCTTTCCCGTGGATGCCATCTTTGGCCTGCACAACTGGCCGGGGGTGGAGGAGGGGCGTTTCGGCTTCATCGAAGGGCCTGCGATGGCCGGCATAGATCAGGTGGATTTCCGTGTGCGCGGCAAGGGAGGCCACGGTGCCGCCCCGCATGAGGCCGTGGATCCCGTCGTGGCCGCCGCCCATGCCATCACCGCGCTTCAATCCGTCGTCGCCCGCAATGTCGATCCGCTGGAGGCGGCGGTGGTGACGGTCGGCACGATCCACGGGGGGGCCGCGTCCAACGTCATCCCTGACAGCGTGGAGATGAAGCTGACGCTCCGCTCCTTCTCCCCCCGAACGCGGGAAGTGCTTGCCGCCCGTGTTCCCGCACTGCTGACCGGCGTGGTGCAGGCGCTGGGGGCCACCGCGTATATCGACTACCGTCCGGGCTTTCCGGCGGTGGTCAACCACCCGTCCGAACTCCGCATCGCGCGGGATGCCGCGCTGGCTGCCCTGGGAGAGGAGGGGGTGCTGCCCGCCCTCGCGCCGCGCACGGCGAGCGAGGATTTCGCGTGGTACCTTCAGGAGGTGCCGGGCGCGTTCCTGATCCTCGGCAATGGTGAGGGCGCGCCCCTCCATTCCCCGGAATACCGCTTCAACGACGCCATCCTGTTGCCGGGAGCCACCCTCTGGGCCGCCCTGGTCGAAGGTTTTCTTTCGGGAGACATCCAATGACATCCATCGTCATCCTCCGGTCCTCTCCGCACATGCCGGAGGCCCAGCCGCTGATCGAGGATCTGATCCGCGAATACGACATCCGTTACGGCACCACGTTCGACCCCGCCGGGGCGCGGGCCGAGGTCTATCGCTATCCGCCCGCCGCCTTTGCGCCCCCGTCCGGGGATTTCCTCCTCATCCGGCGCGAGGACGAGACGATCGGCGGCGGGGCCTTCATGCGCCATGACGCCGATACGGCCGAGCTGAAGCGCATCTGGACCCGGCCCGATCTGCGCAAGCAGGGGCTGGCGCGGCGGATCGTTCTGGCGCTGGAGGAAAGCGCCGCGGCGCTCGGCTACACGCGTCTCTATCTCACCACCGGGTTCCGGCAACCGGAGGCGGAGGCGCTTTACGTCTCGCTCGGCTATCGGCGGCTTTTCGACCCGGCGGTTGACCGCGCCCTTTACCGGACGCTGCCGTTCGAAAAACATATCGGCGCCAGGGCCGGTCAGCCGGGCACGACGCCGCTGAAGGAACCGGCTGCCACCCCGGAGGAAGCGACCGAACGCACCCGTGCGGCCAAGGCGGCCCATGCCGCGAAGGTCGCCGCCGACCACGCTTTCCGAGAGGCTGCGGAATGAAGCGCGCGGTCCTTGCGCCGGCGCGTCCTCCCGGTCGCCCTGCCGCGTCCCTCCCGCTGCGGCGCCGCCGCGCCGCCGTCTCCCTCCGGCCCGGCTTCCGTGCGGCAGGAAAGGACAAGAAATGACCGCCACCGATTTCTCCACCCCCACCCCCACCCCCACCCCCACCGCAACTCCGCGACAGCCGGGGCGTTTCGACGGGCTGCGTATCGTGCCCTCCCGCAACTACGGGCGTCTCTTCGGAACTCTGGCCGGCACCGTGGTGCTGGTGGCGGTGCTGAATTCGGTGCTGGGCAATCCGCGCTGGGGCTGGCCGGTCTTTGCGGAATGGTTCTTCTCGGAACCTGTGATGGTGGGGCTGGGGCGGACACTGTGGCTCACGCTGCTCGGGTCGATCTTCGGCTTTGCCCTCGGCACGGTGCTGGCGCTGGCACGGGTGTCATCCTCGCCGCTGATGGTTGCTGTCGCCTGGGGGTTCATCTGGCTGTTCCGGTCCATTCCGCTGATCGTCCTGCTGCTGCTGCTCAACAATCTCGGCTACCTGTATGAGACGCTGTCCATCGGCATTCCCTATACCTCGATCACCTTCTGGAGCTATCCGACGACCCAGTTCCTGACGCCGTTCTGGGCGGCGGTGATCGGCCTCACCCTGAACCTCGGCGCATTTTCGGCCGAAGCGATCCGGGGCGGGATTCTCTCCGTCGATCAGGGTCAGCATGAGGCGGCGGCGGCGCTCGGCCTGCCCAAGGGTCTTCAGTCGCGGCGCATCGTTCTGCCTCAGGCCATGCGGGCGTTCCTGCCTACCGTCTTCAACGAAGTGATCGGGTTGGCCAAGGGGACGTCCATGGTCTATGTCCTTGCGATACCCGAACTTTTTTATACCGTGCAGATCATCTATCGGCGCAATCTGGAGGTGATCCCGCTGCTGATGGTGGCGACGGTATGGTATCTCGTCATCCTGTCGGTCCTCTCGCTCGTGCAGTATTTCGTGGAGCGTCATTTCGCCCGCGGCGCGCTGCGCAATCCCCCGCCCAACCTCTTCCGTGCAGTCCTGGAACGCGGCGGGGTCCTCTCACCGAGAAGGACAGGCTCAGCGCAGACGGCAGCCGTCCTGCCTTCCGCGTCTTCTGCCGGCTGGGCGGAGGCGCTCCCGTCCGGCGGCACGGTGAATGTCGAGCATGTCTCCAAGAGCTATGGGGCGAACAAGGTGCTCAACGACGTGTCGCTGACCTTTCCCGCGGGCTCGGTCACCGCGATCCTCGGTCAGTCCGGCTCCGGCAAATCGACGCTGCTGCGCTCCATCAATCACCTTGAGCGGGTGGACGAGGGCTTCATCTCCATCGACGGAGAGCTGATCGGCTACCGGCGGGAGGGCGACGCGCTTCATGAGCTGCGGGAGCGGGACATCCTGAAACGGCGGGCCGATGTCGGCATGGTGTTCCAGAATTTCAACCTGTTCCCGCATCTGACGGTGCTGGAGAACATCGTCACCGCTCCGCTCGCCGTCCGCGGCCTGTCCCGGGAAGCGGCGGAGCGGCTGGCGCGGGATCTGCTTGCCCGCGTCGGGTTGGCCGACAAGGCCGGGTCCTATCCGCGCCAGCTTTCCGGCGGCCAGCAGCAGCGGGTGGCCATCGCGCGGACGCTTGCCCTGAAGCCCAAGGTGCTACTCTTCGATGAGCCGACTTCCGCCCTCGATCCCGAACTGGTGGGGGAGGTGCTGGCGGTGATCCGGGAACTCGCGCGCTCCGGCGTCACGCTCATCATCGTGACGCACGAGATGGGCTTCGCGCGGGAGGTCGCCGACACCATCGTGTTCATGGATCGGGGCAGGGTGGTGGAATCCGGCCCCCCCGAGCGGATCTTCAGCCGTCCCGAGCATCCCCGCACGGCGGAGTTTCTGGGCCGCGTGCTCTGATCCCCGCCCCCGTGGCCGCGGCCCCTCCCGTCGCGGCCGTGCTGCCCCGTCTCCGCGCCGCCCTCCCTGGTGCGGAGACGGGCCAGCCGAAATAGCTGGGGCCGAACCGCTTCATCGCCGATGACCGCGACCTGCCGCCCGAAATCTCATGATCTCCTGTCTTGCAAAGAGGCTTCCCATGTTTCCCTCCCTGCTGAGAGGCGCGGCCCTGATCGCTGCGACCGCTCTGTTCCCCCTGCTTCCGGCCCATGCCGCCGCGCCTGCGGTCGATCTCAGCCCCGAGCAACCTGACCGCATCCGCACAGACCGGGTGGAGGCCGCCATCGCGGCGCTGCCCGCCGGTTTCCGCTTTGTGTCGCCGGGCAAGCTCACCGTGGCCTCCGTGCCGGGCAGGCTGCCCTTCGCGGTCTATGCGACGGATACAAGCACGCCCGTCGGCGGCGAGCCGGACGTCGCGCAACTGGTGGCCGACAGCCTCGGTCTGGAATTGGAGCTGATCCCTGTGGCCTGGGCCGACTGGCCCCTCGGCCTTGCATCCAGGAAATACGATGCGGTGATCCACAACGTCACCGTGACGGAGGAGCGCAAGGAGAAGTTCGACTTCGCCACCTACCGCACCGATCTGCTTGGCTGGTATGTCGCCGCCGCCAGCCCCATCACCCGTATCGACAAGGCGGCAGACATCGCTGGGCTGAAGGTGTCCGTCTCCTCGGGTACCAATCAGGAGCAGATCCTGCTGCGCTGGATCGAGGAGAACCGCGCGCAAGGCCTGCCCACGACGGAAGTTCTCTATTTCGACGATCAGCCGGTGCTGGACCTCGCGCTCCAATCCGGGCGCATCGATGCCTACCTTGGTCCCAATGCCACCTCCGCCTTTCAGGCCGCGCAGGAGGGCAAGACCCGCGCCGTGGGCACCCTCTCCGGCGGCTGGCCTGTCACGGCGGAGATCGCAGTGGCGGTGAAGAAAGGGTCCGGCCTTGCCTCCGCGGTGGCCACGGCTCTGAACGCGCAGATCGCGAACGGCACCTATGCCCGGACACTGGCGCGCTGGAACCTCTCGGCCGAGGCCATCACCGAAAGCCGTGTCAACCCGCCCGGCCTTCCGAAGAAGTAAGCGCCCTTCTTCTTCCACAGCATCAGACGATTGGACCATGCCATGATCCCCGCTTTCTCCCGCCGTGGTTTCACCCGATTCATCACCAGCTTTGCCATTGGCATGGCCTTCACCTCCGCCTGGGGGCCGGGCTGGGCCGCGGCGGATGTGTTCGATCTTGACCCTGATCGCGACGATCTGATCCATACGGCCAAAAATCCGGCGGCCATTGCCAGGCTGCCCGAGGGTTTCGTCTTCGCCACTCCGGGCTTCTTCACCATCGCGAACACGGCCTCCGGCGGGCCGCCGCTTTCCACATATGCGAATGACGCAAAGACCGTGGTGGGCGCCGATCCTGACATCGCACGACTGATCGCCGATGCGCTGGGGCTGGAACTGAAGACCGTGGTCGTGGCCTGGGCGGACTGGCCGCTGGGGCTTGTCTCCGGCAAATACGACGCCGTGATCTCCAACGTCGGAGTGACGGAGGAGCGCAAGGAGAAGTTCGACTTTTCCACCTACCGGCAGGGGCTGCACGGGTTCTTCACGCTTGAGGGGCGGGGAAACGGCCCTATCGCCGAACCGAAGGACATCGCGGGGCTGCGGATCATCGTCGGCGCCGGCACCAATCAGGAGCGCATCCTGCTCGCCTGGGACAAGCTGAACCGGGCAGCCGGGCTTTCCCCGGCGGAACTGCAGTATTTCGATGACGAGGCCACGCGGCTCATCGCGCTCCGCGCTGGCCGGGCGGATGTGATCGTTCAGCCGAATGCCCAGCTTGTTTATATCGCCGCGCGGGACGGGGATATCCGCCGGGTCGGCACGCTCTCCGCTGGCTGGCCGGAGCGGTCCGATGTGGCGGTCACGACGCGGAAGGGGTCGGGCCTTGCAGAAGCGGTGACGGAGGCCATCAACGGCGCGATCCGCGACGGAACCTATGCCGCCGTTCTGGAGCGCTGGCAGTTGACGGAGGAGGGCCTTCCCGAAAGCCGCACCAATCCGCCCGGCCTGCCCAGATATTGATGAGGTGATGAGCATGGATTTCGATCACATTGCCTTCCTCGTTCCCGGCAACTACGCCGAGGAGGATCCCTTCACGGGGCTGGAGGCGACGCTCCGCCTGTTCGAACTGGGCGAGCGGCTGGGATACGACAGCGGGTGGGTGCGTCAGCGGCATCTGGAACGCGGGATCTCCTCGGCGGCGACGTTTCTTGCCGCCGCCAGCCAGCGGACGCGTTCCATCGGCCTCGGCACGGCGGTGATCCAGCTCGGCTATGAGCACCCGTTCAGGCTGGCGGAGGATCTCGCCACGGTGGACGTGCTCTCCCGCGGGCGGTTGAACGTGGGGGTGTCCGTCGGATACCCTTCCTTTGCGGCGCTGATCGGCGGTTATCCGGCGGAGGGCGACTACGGCCACACGCGGGCGGAGGCGTTGGCACGGCTGATCGCCAGCCCGCCGCTCAGCCCTGAACGGGTCGCAGGCAATGCCTCCGGCGCACAGGTGCCACGGCTGCAACCCGTGGCTCGCGAGCTGTCCGAACGGCTTTGGTATGGTGGCGGTTCGCAGCGTTCCGCGGTCTGGGCGGGCGGCGCGGGGTTTCATCTGCTGACCGGCAACATCGTGTCGGGCGAGGGAACAGATGACTTTCTGACGGCGCAGCGGCGGCTCATCGACGCGTTCCGCCGCGCAGGAGGAGGGCGCGTGGGCCTTGGCCGTGTGATCCTGCCGACGGACAGCGCCGATTTCGCAACGCGACGCCGCTATGTCGATTTCGCCCGCAGCCGCCACGCCCGAACGGTGGAACCGCAGGGCGCGCGGCGAACGCTGTTCCTTCCCGATATCGTCGGCACGGTAGAGGAGATCGCCGCTCTCCTTTCCCGCGATCCCGTAGCGGCGACCGCCCGTGAGTTGCGTCTCGAACTCCCCTACGAATTCGCGGTGGAGGATTACGAGCAAATCCTGACCGACATGGCGAGGCTGCTGCCGGAATGGCGCAGCGCAGATCAAACGACGCAGAAGGAGGCCGTCTAATGTTCGAACCCGGTTCGATTTCCCGGCAGACCCCGTCCCCGTCCGCCCACCCGTATGCCGATCCGGCGGGTGCAATCCACGGCGATATCACTGCGCTCATCGGTAACACGCCGCTGCTGGAGCTTCATCGCTTTCGCCGCGCTCATGACCTTGGTGCGCGCATCGTCGCGAAGGTGGAATATCTGAACCCGGCGGGAAGCATAAAGGACCGCACCGCCTGGGCCATCATCCGGGAGGGGGAGCGGTCCGGGAAGCTCCGTCCGGGGGCGCTGATCTTTGACCTGACCAGCGGCAATACCGGCATCGGTCTCGCCGCCATCGGGGCTGCACGGGGCTATCGCACGCGCTTCTACACCCGGGACTGCATCAATCCCGGCAAGATCGACCTGTTGCGCAGCTATGGCGCGGAGGTGGTGCAGATACCGAACCGGCGCTTTCTCGATCCCAATGCGAGAGACATCCTGCTGGCGGAGATAAAGGCGCTGAACCCGGATGGATTCTTTGCTGATCAGATCGGCAATCTCGCCAATCCCCGCATCCATTATGAAACCACCGGGCCGGAGATCTGGCGCGACACCGGGGGCGGTATCGACGCGCTGGTCGCGACCGTCGGGACGGGCGGCACCGTTTCAGGGGTGGGCCGATATCTCCGGGAGCGCAATCCCGCCCTCCACGTGGCTGTGGTGGAGCCTTCGCTCGCCTCCCTGCCGTCGGAGGCCGATCCCTATCCCGATCAGATCGAGGGCGTGCACCGTGTCTCCGACATCCCGGTGGAAGCCCTGCCGGGTGTCTATGATCCGGGTCTTGCCGATGAATGGCTGGAAGTGGGCACGCCCGAGGCCCGCGCGGCGGCGACATCGCTTTGCCGGACAGAGGGCCTGTTCGTCGGCCTGTCCGGCGGGGCGGCCATTGCCGCGGCGGCTCGCCTCGCGGCACGGCCGGAAATGGCCGACCGGCTGATCGTCACGATCCTCGCCGATAGCGGCGAGCGCTACCTCGCCCCACCTGTTACCGGGTAGGGCGCCCTTGGGCCGTGCCAGCCGCTGCCGGGGGCGGAGCGGCCCAACGCCGCCTGTGAGCCGAGGTGCTCATAACGCTGCGCGGCGGCCTCCCATATCATCGGGCCGGGGCAGGCCCTGCGGCCCGTAACACACCGGACACCGAGACCGGCGCGGCGGCAAGGCTGCCGCCGGCGGAGGCATTCCGTGCCGGGATCAGGCTCCCTTGGACTGCAATGCTCCGCCATTTCGTTTGGTCAGTCTTTTGATGCTCGTTCCCAAGGGTCCGCCACCGCGCGCGGCCTCCCGAATTCGGGACGAGCCCGAATGCTGGAGACGAGATGCGAGCAAGCATTCGGGCGCGTGTCAAGGTGGCGCGTGCCAGCGCCTTGGCCGCCGACCTTCCCGCCTTGCCGAGCGTCGCCATCATCGTCTTCCGGGTTGTGGATGGCGGGTACGCCCGCCGGTGATCATGATGCCAGGGAGATGCGCCTCGCCAGGGAGCGATCCCTTCGGTTGCGGCGCGATGCGCGTCCGATTTTCGCGGGGACAGGATATGAGCCCGCAGCTCAACCCGGCCATGGAGCATGGGCATCTCCCCATGAAAGGCTGCCGTGGGGAGGCGTTGGCAGGGATGACCGGAAATGGAACCATCCCGCAGATTCTACGCGCCCGGCGCCGGGGTCGGATGACGCTGCTCGGGTTTATCCCGGCGGGGCACTCTGACCTCCGGCATCGCGCTGATGAGCATGCGGGCATAGTCGCTTCGTGGCGCATCGAAGACCGTCTGGCAATCGCCCTCCTCCACGATCTCGCCGCGATAGATGAGCGCCACGCGATCACACAGATAGCGCACGACGCCGAGATCATGGCTGATGAAGAGGTAGGTCAGCCCGAGACGGTTCTGCAGGTCGATGAGCAGGTTCAACACCTGCGCCTGCACGCTCACATCCAGCGCGGAGGTCGGCTCGTCCAGAAGCAGCAGGTCAGGCCCGGAGGCCAGAGCGCGTGCGATGCAGATCCGCTGCCGCTGACCGCCCGAGAATTCGTGAGGGTAGCGGTGCATATGCTGGGGTCCAAGGCCGACAAGCGCGAGAAGCTCTGCCGCCCGCTCGGTCCGCTGGCGTGGGGTGAGGTTCAGGATGTCATGGTGGATGACCCTCGGCTCCGTCACGATGTCATGAACCGACATGCGCGGATTGAGGGAGGCATAGGGGTCCTGAAACACGATCTGCACCCGCGCCCGTAGCCGACGCAGCTCCGCTGCCGACAGGTGCGACAGATCCTGCCCCTCGAACCGGATGCTGCCGGATGTCGGCAGATCGAGCTGCAGGATGGACCGGGTGAGCGTTGTCTTGCCGGAGCCGGATTCGCCTACCAGGCCGAAACTTTCGCCCCGGTTTACGGTCAGGGACACATCCTTCAGTGCCGCCACTTCGGCCGAACGGCCGAACAGGCCGCGGCGGCCGGGAAATACCTTGGAGACATGGGAAATCTCCAGCACCGGCACACCGGGGCTTGCCGATGCGGCTCGCAGGGTCGGGGAGAGGTTAGGCATGGGCGGCTTCCTTGCCATGAGCGGTGATCTCGCCCGCCCGCAGGCAGGCCGCGATATGACCCGGCCCGACCGTCACCGGCGGCGGCAGGCCGTCGCGGCAGGCAGAGACCGCCAGCGCGCAGCGAGGTGCGAAACGGCACCCGGGCGGCGGGGTGACAAGGTTCGGCACCTGTCCCGCCAACCCTTTCAGGTCACCCCGTTGCGTCTCCCGCGTCGGGATCGCGGCCATGAGAGCGCGGGTATAGGGATGCACCGGGCGCCCGATCACCTCTGCTACCGGACCCGCCTCCACGATGTTGCCCGCATACATGACGGCGACGTGGGAGCATGTCTCGGCCACCACGCCGAGATTGTGAGTGATCAGGATGACACCCATGTCACGCTCCGCCACCGCCTGCTTGATGAGGTTGAGGATCTGGGCCTGCACACTCACGTCGAGGGCCGTTGTGGGTTCGTCGGCGATGAGGAGGTCGGGTTGTCCGATGAGCGCCATTGCGATCAGCACCCGTTGTCGCATCCCGCCCGAGAACTGGTGCGGATAGGACTGGAGCCGTGTCTCCGCCTCCGGGATGCCGACGCTGACGAGCATGCGTGCCGCCAAGCGCCACGCGGCACGCTTGCGCTCCCGCCCCGAGGCATTGGAGGGACAGTCAAGGATCGACGGCTCCTGTCGTGCGGCTGCCAGCGCGACATCGGCCAGCTGTTCGCCGATGCGGAACGCGGGGTTCAGGTTGGTGGTCGGATCCTGAAAGATCATGCCGATACGCTTGCCGCGAAGGGGCTGCATCTCTGCTTGCGAAAGCTTGAGCAGGTCGCGCCCGGCGAAGCGGAGCTCGCCCCCGGCGTACCGCGCGGGAGGGGAGGGCAAAAGGCGGGAGATCGACAGGCCCGTCAGCGACTTGCCGCAGCCGGATTCGCCGACCAGCCCCCATATCTCGCCCCTTGCCACGGTCAGGTCGATGCCATTCAGCACCTGCGCCTCGCCTTCGAAACTCCGCATGGCCAGGCGAAGGCCCCGGATGGACAGCAGCGTATCCGGCATCTCAGCGCCTCCCCTTCGGATCGAGCACGTCGCGAAGCCCGTCCCCCAGCAGGTTGAAGCCGAAAACCGCGACAAACATCGCCACCCCCGGCGCCATCGCCGTCCACCAGTAGTCCGGCATGTAGGACCGGGAGACGGAAAGCAGGGTGCCCCATTCCGGTGTCGGCGGCCGCACCCCGATACCGATGAAGCCAAGCCCCGCGACGGTCAGGATGGCAAAACCCATGTCGAGCGACATCTTGACGATTACCGGCGAGACGACATTCGGCAGCACATGGCGGAACAGCACGCGGGAAGGTCTGGCTCCCAGAGCGCGGGCGGCAGTGACGTAGTTCTCCTCCCGCGTGGCCAGAACCTCACCCCGCACGAGTCGTGCATAGCCCGGCCACCAAGAGAGCGAGATGGCGATCACCATGTTCAGAAAACCCGGACCCAGCGCCGCGGCGATTGCCATGGCGAGGATCAGCGAGGGAATCGTGAGGACCAGATCGGTGAAGCGCATCAGCGCTTCATCGACCCAGCCCCCCGCGAACCCGGCGATAGCGCCGATCAGGGTGCCGATGATCGTGCCGATCAGCACCACGCTGAACGCTGCCAGCACCGAAACCGTCGTGCCCGCCATGACGAGCGACAGCACGTCCTGCCCAAGCTCGTTGGTGCCGAACGGATGCGCGAGGGAGGGGGGCAGGAACCGCGCCGCAGTATCGACACCGCCCGCGACATGCTCTGGGTAGGGGGCGAGCCATGGGCCGAAGAGGGTCAGGAAGACCACCGCCGCGACCAGCAGCGCGCCTATGACGGAGAGCTTGCTTTGCCGGAAGCGGAACAGCGCGCGCCGCAGCCGGTCGGTGCCGGGTGCCGGCTCAGGCCCTGTTTCGGACGGGGCAGAGCCGAGGGAGGAGGTATCGGGGACGTCGGTCATGAATAGCGGACCTTCGGATTGATGACGCCATAGGCGAGATCGATGACGAGGTTGGCGATGATGAACAGAAGCCCGATCACCAGCGCAACGGCAATCACCGGCATCATGTCCTGCGCGAGGATCGCCTTAGTGGCATAGAGGCCGAGCCCGGGCCAGTCGAAGACCGTTTCCACCAGAACCGTGCCGCCCAGCAGCCAGCCGAAGTAAAGTCCGATCACCGTGAGCGTGGCGGAGACCGCGTTCCGGGCCACGTATTTTCGGATGATCTTTCCGCGGGGCAGGCCGAGCGCGCGGGCGGTGGTCACATAGTCCTGCCCCATCACTTCGATCGTGGACGCACGCATCATCCGCATGATCGTGGCCAGCGGGGAAAGAGACATTGCGACGGCGGGCATCGCGAGGTGTTTCAGCACGATCACGAAGGTTTCCCAGTCACCGGAAAGCAGTGCGTCGATGGTGTAGAACCCCGTGACGGTCGGTGGCGGGTCGAGAATGATCGGTAACCGCCCCCCCAGCGGCAGCCACATCAACCACATGGCGAGGCACAGCTGAAGCAGCAGCCCAAGAAAGAACCGCGGCATGGAAATCGCGCCGATCGCTGCGACCTGGCTCAGATAATCGGGCCAGCGGTTGCGCCAGACGGCAGTGACGAGGCCCAGAGGAATGCCGATGACGATGGCGAGTGTCAGCGCTGCCAGCACGAGTTCCAGCGTGGCGGGCAAATAGGCCGCGATGTCCTCCGCCACCGGCCTGCGGGTGGAGAGCGAAGTGCCGAGGTCGCCATGGGCAAGGCCTCCGACATAATGGAGATACTGCTCCCAAACCGGCCGGTCGAGACCGAATTCCCGCGCCAGTGCCTGCACTTCGGCGGGTGTGGCGTTGGGGCCGGCGGCAAGCCCCACGGGATCGCCCGGAAGAAGCCGCGCGATGGCGAACATGATGATCGTAAGCCCGATCAGAACGGGCACGAGCAGCAGCAGCCGCCGCAGGATGAACTGGACCATCGCGCTGTCCTTTCGCTGGAAGAGGGGCTTTGCGCCCCCGGCTGGCGGGGCAGAGGCAGGGGGCACCGCCCCCTGGGGCTGTCAGAGGGAGAGGGGCCAGGCCTCGATCGCGTTGGAGGCGATGGGGCTGAAGCTGTAGCCCTTCACCGCGTCCCGCATACCTAGCTTGCGCCGCTCGATGACGCCGAAGATATCGGGTGCATCGGCCACGACCCTGCGCTGGAACTCGGCATAGATCGCCTTGCGTTCCTCGGGGTCGAGCGTGGTGCGGCCCTTTTCGATCAGGGCATCCACCTCCGGGTTGCTGTAAACCGCGTTCTGCCAGCCTCCGTTGCGGGAGGAATGGTAGGCGGCAAAGGCGATGTTGTCGGGGTCGCCGTAGTTGGCCGTCTGATAGACCGGAAACAGATCGGGGAAGGTGTCGGGCGACTGACAGGCGGCCACCATATCCGGCCAGTTCATCGGCTGGATGTCGAGGCCGATGTTCAGCTGCTTGAGGCTGTCGAGCAGGATGAGCGACCAGCGGCGCTGCTGCTCCAGGCCGGAGACATGCACCATGCGGAGTGTGAAGCCCCCTTCCGGCGTGGCGGTCTTGGAGAGGTATTCCTTCGCCTTCGCCAGATCAGTCCGATAGACTTCCAGCGTGGGATCGAAGCCGAAGATGGTGGAGGGGAGCGGCCCCTGCATCAGATCGGCATAGCCCCCGGCGTCAAGGATCCCCTGATAGTTCGTCGCGCATGAAATGGCCTTGCGCAGATTGGGGTCGGAGAGCGGCCCCTTGACCGTGTTCATCTTGATGGAGAAGGTCCGGTATTCCGGCTCGATCACGCGGACGACACCGGGGGCGTCCTTCAGCGCGTCCATGTCCTCGGAGGTCAGATCGACGGCGATATGCGCCTCTCCCCTTTGCAGCATGAGGCGCTGGGTCGCCGTTTCGCGCACGATCTGCCAGATTACGCCCTGAAGGTTGCCGCCCCCCGACTGCCAGGCATCTTCCACCCGTGCGAGGTAGTGCAGCGTGCCCGCCTGCGACCGCTTCAGCGCGAAGGGGCCGGAACCGGCAAGGTTCTTCATCAGCCAGCCTTCGCCGTTATCGCTGCCAAGGTTGGCCTCCACAGCCGCTTTCTCGGCGATGAACATCCAGGGCAGAACCTGGAGAAAGGCAGCGAAAGGTGAGGAGAGCTTGAAGCGCACGGTCTGCGGATCGACCGCCGTCACGTTTTCGGGCGTGACGATGCCGCGGATCATCCAGGCATTGCCCTTGGCGAGCTTGAGCGCACGCTGGAAGGAATAGACCACATCCTCTGCCGTCACCGGCTTGCCGCTGTGGAACTTTGCGGCCGGGTTCAGATGAAAGACGTATTCGGTCCCGTCCGTGCTGATTTCCCAGCTTTGCGCGATGGCTGGCACCGGCTCCGGCGGGTTGCCCGCGACGCGTACCAGCGGGTCATAGGTGTTGCGCAGGAAGAAGGAGGCCGAATACCCGGTTGCGGTATGCGGATCGAAATTCGGGATGTCCTGGCCGGACGCGATGATCAGGACGCCCTTGCCCGACTGGGCGAAAAGAGCGCGCGGGAATGTCGCTGCCGCCAGACCGGCCCCCGCCATGGCGAGCAGGCTGCGGCGGGTCAGGGGAAGCGAGACAGGGGTCGTCATCTCAGGTCTCCGTGTTGGAAGAGCGTTATGGTTGGAGTGGGGCGCCTACGCGCCCACCCTGTCGTGATCTGCGGGCGCGGGTTTTTCATCCTCCACGCGATAGTGGCGTGCTGCATGGGCGGGCGTGACATAGCCAAGCGCGATATCGCGGGAGATGGCTGCAGTATCGCGCTCTGCCGGGTTGCCGTAGCCCGCGCCGCCGGCCAGGACGAACTCCACGATCTCTCCCGTCGTGCGGATCTCCACCAGCGCCCCGGTGCCGCAGTCATGGATCACCGTGCCGTCGGGAGAGACGATCCGTCCGCGGGCGCCGCCGCCCGGCTGGCCGCCAAAGAGGCCGGGTATCGGATTGTCCACACCTTCCGGGTAGAGGGACACAAGCGTCGGCTGTCCATCGTCGTCCCGCTTGCGGAAGGTCACGATCTGGCCCAGCCCGCCGCGGGCCTTGCCCGGTCCGCCGCTGTCGGGCAGGTAGCCCTTGCCGGTGATCAGAATTGGCACCCGGCTTTCCATTAACTCGATGGAGGTATTTGCGGCCGATGTGGGCCAAAGCAGCGCGGAATGCCCGTCGCCCCGCGCCGATCCGCCCTGACCGCCGCCGCAGAACAGCATGTCCGAGTAGAACCGCCCCTCCGCGTCCCGGCCATATACGTTCGCGGCCACGGCGAGACCCGTGAAGGACTGCACCTGTGCAGGCGCCGCCTTGGCCAGCGCCATGAAGATGTTCGGCGCGATGTACCAGCCCGTCCGCGTCCTCAGGTTCACCGCTGCGGGGTAGGTCGGGTTCAGGATGGAGCCTTCAGGTGCGGTCACCGTGAACGGGCGGTAGCAACCCGCATTGCCGCGCACCGTGGGGGTCAGCATGCACTTCAGCGGATAGGTGGCATGCGCGGCGGTATAGTTCAGCGTGGAATTGAGCCCACCCTGCGGAAGTTGCGGCGGCACCCCGTCGAAATCGACGGTGATGCTGTCGCCCTGCACGTTGACCAGCACCGGGTACTCGATCTTTTCGCCCAGCGGGTTGTTGGTGATGAAGCTGCGATAATCGCCATCCGGGATGGCGCGGATCGCGTCGCGCATGGCCTTCTCCGAAAGCCCCTGCACCACTTCGGCCAGCGCGCCCAGATCGTCCATCCCGTAATCACGCATGAAGGCGGTCAGCCGCTCAGCCCCAAGCGCATTCGCCGCCACGAAGGAGAAGATGTCTCCCAGCACCTGTTCCCCGTTGCGCACGTTCTGGCGGATCATCTCGACTAGCGTCTCGTTCGGCTGCCCGGCGTCGAACAGCTTCATCGGCGGGATTTGCAGACCTTCCTCATAGATTTCACGGGCATGCAGGCTGTCCTTGGTGCCGCCGATGTCGGAGACATGGCCGACAGTGCCCATCAGTCCGACCAGCCGCCCGTTGCGGAACGCGGGCGTCACGATGGCGATGTCGAAGAGGTGCCCCGCGCAGAGCCAGGGGTCGTTGGTGATGAGGACATCCCCCGGCTTCAGCGTTTCTGCCGGATAGCGGGCGAGCAGCGCCTTCACCGCGCGGGGCAGGGTCAGGTTGAACACCGGCATGGCGCGGGGGGAGTGGGCGAGCGTTTCGCCGTCCTTGTCCAGCAGTTCGCAGGCGAAATCCTGCGCCTCGGCGATGACGAGGGAGAAGGCCGTGCGGCAGACGGTCAGCCACATCTCCTCCACCACGTTGACGAGACGGGACCACATGATCTCTAGCCCGATGGGGTCGGACTGGATACGGGCCACGGCGTCTGCCCGGTCCATGTCGGCGGTGATCACGGCTTCGGCGGTCTTGAGCGCCCCGACATGCACGCACAGATTCAGGCCCGCGTCGATGCTGACACGGTCCAGAGGCCCGACGACGGTGGTGGATTCACGCTCCTCGATGATCGCAGGTCCGGCGATCTCATCGCCGCCGGTCAGCGCATAGCGGTCATAGACCCGCGTCTCGAATGCGCCGCCATCGAACCAGCAGGTGCGGCTTCCCTTCACCTTGGCGGCAAGGTCGCCGCCACCCGCCGCGCCGGTCAGCGCGAGGGCGGGGGTGGGTCCGGCCACGCGAACGCGGAAGTTCACGCTTTCGAACCGCGCGCCGTCGAAGGGCGCGGCATAGCGGGCGGAATAGGCGGCGACGAAGGCGTCGCGGATCTCGGGGAGTTCAGCCTCGCCGATCCGGCCAGCGGGCAGACGGACGGAGATGTCGTGCATCTGCCCGACAAGCCGCATGTCCGCCGTCCGCTCCACCACGGCCTCCCCGGCGCCGATGCCCGCGCGCGTGAGGTGGTGGAGTCCTTCTTCCTCCAGCTTGCCGAGCACGGTGTTCACCGCTTCTGCATCGAACCCCGGAGCGAGCTCGATACGGAGCGAGCGCACCCCCTCGAAGGACAGCGGCGCGGCAAGGAACCCAAGGGCGGAAGCCGCCCCGGACGCGGGCGGGATCAGCACCTGACCGATCCCCATGGCACGCGCCACATCCACGGCATGGGCCGGACCGGCTCCGCCGAAACCAACCATCGCATAGGCGCGCGGATCCTTGCCCCGCTCGACAAGATGGACACGCGCCGCCGCGGCCATGCTCTCCACCACGACCTTGTGAATGCCGAGCGCCGCCTCCTCCACCGTGAGGCCGAGCGGCTCGGCCACCCGCGCCACCGCCGCCCGTGCGGCGGAAAGGTCGAGCGTCATGCGCCCGCCCAGGAAGAAACCGGGGTCGTAATAGCCGAGCACGAGATTGGCATCGGTCACGGTCGGTTTCTTGCCGCCCATGCCGTAGCAGGCAGGTCCGGGATCGGATCCGGCAGAATGCGGCCCGACCTTGAGCAACCCCACCTCGTCGATGGCAGCGATGGAACCGCCGCCCGCGCCGATTTCGATCATCTCGATGACGGGCGCCTTTATGGGCAGGCCAGAGCCTTTGGTAAAGCGGTGGACACGGGCGGCTTCCATCATCGGGGCCACCTCGGCGCGGCCGTGTTCGATCATGCACGCCTTGGCGGTGGTGCCGCCCATGTCGAAGGAGATGACATCCGCAAGCCCGGCCTTCTCTCCGAACAGCGCGGTGGCGAGGCCACCCCCCGCCGGGCCGCTTTCGAGCAGCCGGATCGGGAAATCGCGGGCGGTTTCCAGCGATACCAGTCCGCCGGCGGAATGCATGAGCCGCAGCGACCCCGAGAAGCCGTCGGCCCTGAGCGCGGCTTCCAGTTTCGTGAGGTAGCGGTGCATCAGCGGCTGCACGAAGGCATTCGCACAGGTCGTCACGCAGCGCTGGTATTCCCCCATCTCGGCCACGACCTCGGAGGAGACGGAGACGGCCAGTTCCGGGAACTCCGCCCGGATGATGTCGGCGGCGCGGCGTTCATGCGCTGGATTCATGTAGGAGTGTAGAAAGACGACGGCAATCGCCTCGCAGCCCTGCGCGACCAGCTCCCGCGCGGACTCCAGCAC
Organism: Haematobacter missouriensis; assembly: GCF_000740775.1. Lineage (GTDB taxonomy): Bacteria > Pseudomonadota > Alphaproteobacteria > Rhodobacterales > Rhodobacteraceae > Haematobacter > Haematobacter missouriensis. Next base: position 18,649 of record NZ_JFGS01000045.1, read on the forward strand.
GGCGGGTTCGTCGAGCGGTGTCACGACGTGGCCGCGGGCATCCAGCCGCTCCGCCACTTCGAGCCGCAGATCACGGCTGACCATCGGCTCCGGGAAGGTCACGAACAGATCGTAGATGTCGTAGCGCTGTTCCGTCCCCATCTCCAGCACATCGCGGAACCCCTGCGTGGTGACGAGGCCGAGCTGCACGCCTTTGCGTTCGATCACCGCATTGGTGACGAGCGTGGTGCCGTGCACGATCTCCGCCACATCGGCGTGAGAGATGCCGCGCAGGTCGAGCAGTTCCTTCAGGCCCTTCAGCGCCGCCTCCGAAGGATCGTGCGGAGTGGTCAGCCGTTTGTGCAGCGTTACCGACGCATCCTGCGCGTCGTACAGCACGAAATCCGTGAAGGTGCCACCGATGTCGAAACCGACACGCCAGCGGTTGGCTGAGAAGGTCATTCGGGCAGTCCTTTTTCTGTAACAGGGGTGGCGGAGCGGGGCGCGACAAAGGCGGTATCGCCCAGTTCGTCGGCGATCCGCGCCGCTTCTTCGGCAAGGCTGGAGACGATCTCCATGCGCGCTGCCTCATCGACGAGCGCATGGGGAAAGACGACGCAAAGGCTTACGGCCTCATGGCTCATGGGGTCGGCAACGGAGAGGGCAATGGCATCGACCCCCCGCGTGGCTTCCTGATTGGAATAGGCAAACCCGTTTTCGCGGACCCGCGTCACATGGCGCATCACCTCGGCCAGTCCGGGATGATCGCCGTAGAGCGCGGCAATTGCCGGATCAGGCATCCGCGCCAGCAGGGTGCGCCCCGTCGCACTTTCATGCGCTTTCAGACGGCGACCGATGTTGCTGACGACGCGCAGGGCGTTCGTCCCCTCGAAATCCACGACGGCAGTCACCTCCCGGCGGTCGCGTATGGAGACATAGCCGGTATGGCCGAACTGACGGGATACCTTGGCCACCGCGGCGCTTGCCCGTGTGATCAGCCGGGAGGAGGAGCGGAACGCCGCGGCGAGATCCAGCAGCAGAAGCCCCGGCCGATGCCGCTTGGACAGGCCGACTGTTTCCAGCATTCCTGCTTCCCGCATTGCTTTCATCAGCCGTGACGCACTGGCCTTCGGCAAATCCAGGCGGACGGCGACATCCGTCACCGTCAATTCCGGTGTTTCCGTGCTGAAGCAACGGAGAACCTCTGCGGCGTTTTGGAGTATCGACATCTGATAGTTCCGTTTTATGGAACATCGGTTCCGTTATATGAGACAAAATGTAAAAATTTTGAGTCGGTCAATGAAAAAGACGTGGCTTTGACTGCACGATCGGGTTTCCACCGGTGAAGCATCGCCTCTGCCGGAAATTTGGGCAGTTCCCGAACGGGAAACGCCGCCCGTGGGCGGCGTTGGTCATTGCCGAAGGGGGCGGCGTCGTCAGGCCTCGCCGCGACTTTCCACCAGATGGGCGAGGAGGCTCGCCCCGACGGGCAAGATGGTGTCGTCGAACAGGAAACCCGGATTGTGGAGCGGTACTTCTCCATCGTGTCCGAGGTTGAAGAAGGCACCCGGCACGATGCGGAGGAGATCGGCCATATCCTCCGATCCCATGGTCAGCTCGGCATCCGCCCGCGCTTGGCCGCCGACGATGTCGCTTGCCGATGAGATCAGGTTCTCGACACGTTCGGGGTCGTTTATAAGAACGTCGAACACCTGCCGGATGTCGGTGTCGATCTGCACCCCATGCGCCGTGGCGAGACCTGCGCAGATTTCCGTGATCCGTTCCGCGATCAACCGGGCATCCTGTTCCTCGAAATAGCGGAAGGTGCCGGCGAGCTGGGCCTCCGCCGGGATCACGTTGTAGGCTGAGCCGGCTTGAAACCGCGTGACGGAAACGACGGCGGCATGCGTGGGATCAATATTGCGCGCGACGATCGTCTGGAGCGCGGATACCAGCTCCGCTCCGATCACGACCGGATCGCGGCTTGCCTGCGGCATGGCTCCGTGACTGCCGCGCCCGTGGATGGTGATGTCGAAGAAGCTCGCCCCGGCCTGCGCGCGCCCAGGCCGGATCGTCACTTCCGAATGGCGATTGTAGGGCGAATTGTGCAATCCGTAGAGCTCGTCGCAGGGAAAGCGGTCAAAGAGCCCGTCCCGCAGCATCGCCCGCGCCCCGCCGAGACCCTCCTCCGCAGGCTGGAAGATGAATACCGCTTGCCCGGCGAAATCCCGGGTCTCCGCCAGATAGCGGGCGGCCCCCAGCAACATCGTCGTATGTCCGTCGTGCCCGCAGCCGTGAAAGACCCCCGGATGACGCGAGCTGTAGGGCAGGTTCGTCATTTCCTCCATCGGCAGGGCGTCCATGTCGGCGCGCAGGCCAATGGTCCGCCCGGCGCGGCGCCCTTGCAGGACACCCACGACCCCGGTTCCACCGACGCCGCGGGTGACCGCGATACCCCAGCCTTCCAGCAGTTCCGCCACCCGTGAAGATGTGCGGGTTTCCTGGAAACCAATCTCGGGATGCGCGTGGAAATCCTGACGGATCGCGGTCAGATCCGCTGCATAGCCGGCGATGCGTTCGATGACGGGCATGGCATTCTCCCTTGCTGCCTGCCTTCTGCTAGCGCGCGGGCGAGGCCGCTGCCAGAGATCTCCGCGCCGACCGACATGACGCGCGGGGCTGGCGCGTCGCTCCGTGCGAATGCCTGCACAGCGTCAGTGGCGAGTTGCTGAAAACGTTCGGAAGCCGCATTCCCTGCTCTGGAAATCGGAAAATCTGCCCCGGAGTGTTCAGGATCGCGTGGATTTCGGGCTGGATTCCGTCAGATTGCGAACGATTTCCGCTCCAGCGCAGACCTGAAAACCGTTTCATCAGGTATTGAAGTGGAACCGGGTAGCCCCGTGGAAGGCGCATCTATCCGCCCTATGGGTCTCAGCCCGCGTTCAGTGCACTGTCCCCAAGTAATACGGTGACTGGATAAACCTCGCCAGCCAGCGCGCTGACAGGTCCACCATATGCGGCCTGCGTCGTAAAAAATTCATTCGGATGACTTGGTGGCGT
>NZ_JFGS01000046.1 GCF_000740775.1 Haematobacter missouriensis
ATCCCTGGCCGACTTCATTGGAATCCGCAATCGCGGGCGTGTACGAGGAATATGCGATGACTATCCACGAAAAAGCCGACCGCTGCCTTTTCCCTGGATCTGCGTCTCACAGGCGTTTGAAAGGAAGTGACAGGCTCTATTTCGACGGCAGCGAACAGCGCTTAACAGGCTGCCAAAAGCCTTTCAGGTCTGCGTGTGACCAAAATCTCTCACGATATGGCCGAATCCAGTCGGAAGTCTTTACATGTCCGACCATTCAGAAACCGATCTCGCGAATGCCGGAGTAAGTTCAACCGTTCTCGCTCCCTTTAAAAGACCGAATAGGAGTCGGAACACAGCGGCGGGCGGGAGCGGTTTTCTGCTTTCCTTTAATACAAAACCCCCCGGATTTAATACAAAACCCCCCGGAGTTGCCTCCGGGGGGAGATATCTGGCGAACCCTGTGCGGCTCGGTTCAGCTTTTGGCGAGGTTCCGCAGCACGTAGTGCAGCACGCCGCCGTTCTTGAGGTATTCGATTTCCACCTCGGTATCGACGCGGGCCTTGAGCGTGATGTTCTTCACCGAGCCATCGGGCGAGGTGATGGTGCAGGGCACGAGCGAGAGCGGCTTGAAGTCGCCCGCAAGGCCATCGATCTCCACCGTTTCATCGCCCTTGAGGCCGAGATTCTTGCGGTTCTGACCCTCGGTGAACTCGAACGGGATGACACCCATGCCGACGAGGTTCGACCGGTGGATCCGCTCGAAGCTCTCCGCGATCACCGCCTTCACGCCAAGCAGGTTGGTGCCCTTGGCCGCCCAGTCGCGCGACGAGCCGGCGCCGTATTCCACACCGCCGAAGATGACGAGCGGAATGCCCTCCGCCTTGTACTCCATCGCCGCGTCGAAGATGGAGGTCTGCTCTCCGTCAGGGCCCTTGGTATAGCCGCCCTCGACCCCGTCCAGCATCTCGTTCTTGATGCGGATGTTGGCGAAGGTGCCGCGCATCATGACCTCATGGTTCCCGCGGCGCGAGCCGTAGGAGTTGAAGTCCTTCTGGGCGACCTGCCGTTCCACCAGATATTTCCCGGCCGGGGTCGTCGGCTTGAAAGACCCTGCGGGGGAGATGTGGTCGGTCGTGATCATGTCGCCGAGCACGGCGAGGATGCGGGCACCCTTGATATCCGTGATGACGCCTGGCTCCCGCGCCATACCCTGGAAGTAGGGGGGATGCTGGATGTAGGTGGAGGTCGGCGGCCAGTCGTAGGTTTCGGAGTCGGTCGTCTCCACCGCCTGCCACTTCTCGTCGCCCTTGAACACGTCGGCGTATTTGGATTGGAACGCCTGCCGGGTCACCGTCGCTTCGACCAGTTCGGCGATCTCCTCATTGGTCGGCCAGATGTCCTTCAGGTAGACATTCTTGCCATCCGGCGTCTGTGCGATCGGGTCTTTGGTCAGGTTGATGTTGACGTCACCCGCGATGGCATAGGCGACGACCAGCGGCGGAGAGGCGAGATAGTTCGCCCGCACGTCCGGCGAGATCCGCCCTTCGAAGTTGCGGTTGCCCGAAAGCACGGCGGTCGCGACCAGATCGTTCTCGTTGATCGCCTTGGAGATCGCCGGATCGCCCAGTGGGCCGGAGTTGCCGATGCAGGTCGTGCAGCCGAAGCCGGCAAGGTTGAAGCCGAGCGCATCCAGATCTTCCTGAAGATTGGCGGCGTTCAGATATTCGGCAACCACCTGCGATCCCGGGGCCAGAGAGGTCTTCACCCAGGGCTTCCGCGTCAGGCCAAGAGCCCGCGCCTTCCGCGCGACAAGACCGGCGCCAATCATCACATAGGGGTTCGACGTGTTTGTGCAGGAGGTTATGGCAGCGATCACCACGGAGCCGTCCCGAATGGTGTAGTCCGTGCCTTCGACCGCCACGGTCTTGCGCACGTCCTGCCCGGTGGAGATGACACCGCCACCTTCTTCCGCCATTTCATCCGCGGCGACGGACATGTCGATGCCGCGGTATTCGCTCACCGTCTTGTAGAACGAACGGGCGGCGAGGCTCAGCGGCGTGTAGTCCTGCGGGCGTTTCGGGCCGGAGATTGCCGGAACGATTTCCGCCATGTCGAGATGAAGCGTATCGGTATAGACCGGCTCGTAATCCGCGCCGCGCCACATGCCGTTTTCCTTGGCATAGGCTTCGACCAGTGCGATCCGGTCCTCATCCCGTCCGGTGTTGCGCAGGTACCTCAGCGTCTCGTTGTCGATGGGGAAGAAGCCGCAGGTCGCACCGTATTCCGGGGCCATGTTGGCGATGGTCGCCCGGTCTGCGAGCGGCAGGTGATCCAGGCCCTCGCCGTAGAATTCGACGAATTTCCCGACCACGCCCTTCTTGCGGAGCATCTGCACGACCTTCAGCACGAGGTCGGTCGCGGTAGTGCCCTCAACCATCTTGCCGGTGAGCTTGAATCCGACGACTTCGGGGATGAGCATGGAAACGGGCTGCCCCAGCATGGCCGCTTCCGCCTCGATCCCGCCAACGCCCCAGCCAAGCACAGCAAGGCCGTTCACCATGGTCGTGTGCGAGTCTGTGCCGACCAGCGTATCAGGATAGGCAACCTCGTTGCCGTCCTGATCGGTGTCGGTCCACACGGTCTGCGCAAGATATTCCAGGTTTACCTGGTGGCAGATGCCAGTGCCCGGCGGAACAACGCGGAAGTTGTTGAACGCGTTCTGGCCCCATTTCAGGAACTGGTAGCGCTCGATGTTGCGCTCATATTCCAGATCGACGTTGACCTGGAAGGCGCGGGGGTTGCCGAATTCGTCGATCATCACGGAGTGGTCGATGACCAGATCGACGGGGTTCAGCGGGTTGATCTTCTGTGCGTTGCCGCCAAGCGCGATGATCCCGTCCCGCATCGCCGCGAGGTCCACTACGGCGGGAACGCCGGTGAAGTCCTGCATCAGCACGCGCGCCGGACGATAGGCGATCTCCCGCGGGTTCTTGCCGCCGAGTTTCGCCCATTCGGCGAAGGCTTTGACATCCTCCACGGAGACGGTGAAACCGCCATCCTCGAAGCGGAGCATGTTCTCGAGGACCACCTTCAGCGAGGCGGGGAGTTTCGAGAAATCGCCGAGCCCTGCCGCCTCCGCTGCCGGTATGGAGTAGTAGGAATACGTCTTGCCGCCAGCGGTCAGCGTCTTGCGCGTCCCGGCGGTGTCTTTACCGACCATGATGGGCATATTGGCTCCCTTCCGTCTTCAGGGGGTGTCGCTGATGCCGCTATGCCGCAATGGCGCCCTCTGTTCAAGGGGCGGCGAGCTAATGTATACCGTTGTGCACTGCCCACCGCCAGAGCGGAAGCAGCATTATCAGGAGGGGCCGATCATTGCCGGAACGGCATGGACGGGCGAGTGTTGCCTGCGCGCAACGCCGTGAAAAGCCATCGCTTCGCCCTCGCAAAACCTTGATTGGCCTTGCCACGGTCGCTTCACTACCACCGAGTCAGGGAGAATGGTCGGAGGACAGAAGATGCATCGCCGAATCTGCACCGCTTTCGCCCTCGTCATCGGTCTTGGCGGGCCGGTCGCGGCGCAGGAGACGGGAGGCGGCTGGAGCGAGGCACCATCGATGAACTTTCTGGCGCAGGATCATGCGTCAGGCCAGCCCGTTTCACCCCAACCCGCCGATCCGCTTCCCGGTGCAGTCGAGGCACCGCGTGTTGCCGTGGTCGAGCTGTTCACCGCGCAGGGTTGCTCTGCCTGCCCGCCCGCCGATGCTTTTCTGGGCGAGCTGGCGGAACGCAGCGACGTGATCGCACTGGCGCTGCATGTGGACTACTGGGACTATATCGGCTGGGCGGACGGCTTTGCCCGGGCAGAGGCAACGAAGCGGCAAAAGACCTACGCCCGCGTTGCCGGAGCCAAGATGATCTATACGCCGCAGGTCATCGTCGGCGGGCAGGAGCAGCTTATCGGCAATGACTTCGCCGCCATCGGGGAAATCATCCGGGCGCATCTCGCGCAGGCATCGACACTCCGCCTTCGCATCCGTGTGGACGGGGATACGGCGCTGGTCGAAGCGGTGGCGAGCGATCCGCGTGATGCGACGGCGGCGGCGTCCATTGCCAGTCTCGACGGGCCGCAGGGCACACCTGCGCCGGGGGAGATCGTGGTGCAGCTCGTGCGCTACAAACCAGAGGAAACGGTGAGGATCGACGACGGCGAGAATGCCGGACGGACAATCAGCTACCACAATATCGTCAGCGATTGGAAAACGCTCGGACGATGGAACGGCACAGGTACGCTGCGCTTCCGCGTCCGTATCGAAGGAACAGAGCCAGCGGCGGTATTGTTTCAGCGGGCGGGTCAGGGGCCCATACTGGCCGCTGCACGGGTGCAGTAGCGCTCCGGGCCAACTCCAGGCTAGCATCCGCCAAAGCAGCGGAGACCCCGATGACCCAGGACGACTGCGACATCCCCCCCGGCGGAACGCCTGAAACCCCGGACCCGGGCAAGATAGAGGCCACTGCGGCCCATTATCTTGAGCCAGAGAAGATAGGTCCACGGGAACGCAACGTCATCCGTCGGCTACTCAGCCGGCGCACCGTCGCCACGGACATGAACCGAAGATTCGACTCCCGGCGCGACATTGGCGACCGGCTGGCGGATGAGGTGGCACGGTTCGGCGGTTCCTGGACCTTCATTCTGTGCTTCACCGGTTTTCTGACGCTATGGACGCTCGGAAACACGCTGGCGCGCGGCGAGGCGCCCGACCCCTATCCGTTCATCTTTCTCAACCTGATTCTCTCGATGATCGCCGCGTTTCAGGCACCCATCATCATGATGAGCCAGAACCGGCAGGCCGAGAAGGACCGGTTGAACGCCAGCCATGACTATGAGGTGAACCTGAAGTCGGAAATCGAGATCATGGCCCTGCACGAAAAGCTCGACCGGATGCGGAACGAGGAGCTTCGTGCGATCGTCTCCAAACAGGAGGAGCAGATCACACTGCTGGGAGATCTGCTGCGGCAGGCGCTCCACAATCTGCCGCAAGAGGCGTCACCGAAGTCATAAGCCGTTCCCATTCCTGCGACAACATGGCACAGCAGCCGCATGCTGTGGATCCCCGTTACCGTCGCCGCCGCACTTCTTCAGACAGTGCGCTTCCTGCTCCAAAAGCGGCTGAAGGACACTGGCCTTTCAACAGGCGCCGCCAGTTACGCCCGGTTCCTGTTCGCCGCTCCCTTTGCCATCATCTTCGCTTCGCTGGCTTGGGGAAGTTCCGGGCTAGGATGGCCCGAAACGCCCGCGATGTTCTGGGTCTTTGCGCTTGGCGGCGGCGTGGGGCAGATCCTCGGGACGCTCGCCACGCTCGCCCTGTTCGGAGAGCGAAATTTTGCGGTTGGCATGGCATTCACCAAGACGGAAACGCTGCAGGTCGCCCTGTTCTCCGCCGTGGCGCTGGGGGAGGCGGTCTCTCCGCTCGCGCTCTGTGCGATCCTTCTGGGTGTCGCGGGGATCCTGACTCTTTCCCGCAAACCCGGCAGTGCCAGCATTCTCAGCCGCTCGGCCGCGCTCGGCATAGCGGCCGGGGCAGGGTTCGGAGTTTCTGCCATAGGATACCGGGGCGCAACGCTGGCGCTGGGAGAGGGGAGCGCGCTTCTCCGAGCCGCCTTCACGCTGGCCTGCGTGACCAGCTTTCAGACCCTCGCCATGGGCCTTTGGCTCTCACTCCGGGAGCGGGGCGCCATTTTGCGCGTGGCACGAGCTTGGCGGGTAACTGCGGTGATCGGCCTGTCGGGCATGATGGCCTCGCTATGCTGGTTCACCGCGTTCGCGCTGCAGAATGCTACCTATGTGCGTGCTGTCGGGCAGGTGGAGATGGTCTTTACCATCGCTGCCTCATGGATTGTCTTTCGGGAGCGTATCACACCGCGCGAATACCTCGGCATCGCGCTGGTGCTGGGAAGCATCCTGCTTCTGGTGCTCACGCTTCGCTGATCAGCCAATGCGGGAGAAGACGGATCGCGCCGTGCGGTTGTCGAAGAAAGGCACACTCGCTGGTCGCCCACCTTCGCGAACAGCGCGCGAAATCTCGCCCAGAACCACCTCCGTCACGAACGGCAGGTTGAAGGAGCGGGTTTCCGGCAGGGGAATCCACTGAAGATCTGAAAGTTCGTCGCAGGCTCGGGAGAAGTCGTCCAGATCGCCCACCAGCTCTGTAGCGTCCACAAGAAAGAACCGCGCATCGAAGCGGCGGGGGCGCCCGTCAGGGGTGATGGCACGGAAGACGAAATCAAGCGACCCCGCGGCGGGCAACAGCCCCGCCGCCGCGAAACCCGCCCAGTCATCGGGGACTTCTCCCGTCCAGGTGCCGGGCCGCCCAAGGGCAAGACCTGTCTCCTCCCACAATTCACGAATTGCCGCACCGGCGAGCGCCGGGATCAGCCGTTCGTTGGAATCATGGGAAAGACGCGTGGCAACCTGCGGATCGAGCGGTGTGGCAAAAGGCACGCTGCCGTCGAAGGGATCGACGGCGCCCCCCGGAAAGACGAATTTCTCCGGCATGAAGGCAGCGCTCTTGCCCCGCTGTCCCATGAGTACGCGGGGGACCGGACCATCAGCCCGGACAACGATGGTGGTCGCGGCGTCGCGGATGCGGACGGGCAGGGTATCCGCGCTCATCTGCGGCCCCCGAAACCATGCATCCGCTTGGCCCATTGCAGACCCACCAGCGCCCCCTTGAACCGTGGAAGAAGCCAGAGCGACAGGGCGACCGTACCGATGGAGAAGGTCGTGATCAGCACAAGCGGGGAAGGTCTCCATGTGTTGAATACCACAAGGATCAGCGGCGCCATGATGTGACCGACCACAAGGATCGTCATATAGGCCGGCCCGTCATCTGCCCGCTGATGGCTCAAATCTTCGCCGCAGGAAGGACAGGTTTGACGCACCTTCAGATACCCCTCCATGATGCGTCCTTCCCCACAGGCGGGGCAGCGCCCACGCCAGCCTCGCAGAACCGCGGGCCAGAAGGGGCGTTCGACATCAGAATCGGAAGCCGACTTTGGCAGGATGGAAGCAGTGGTTTCGGTCATGACGCGTCTCCTCAGCACCAAGGTGGCCCATCCCTCGGACAATGGGAAGGGGGGAGAGCGACGGAACCTCGCGTCTCGTCCGTTAGGAGGAGGACAGCCGGAACGATCCGGCGTCCTTCAGACAGGAGCGACCGATGAAACTCAGAACAGCAGGAGCCGCGCTGATCCTTGCCACGCTCGCGCTACCGGGCCTTGCCGTCGCGCAGGATCGACCCCCGGAGCAGGGGCCGCGCGGACCGCACGGCATGTTCGACCGGCTTGACGCCAATGGCGACGGCCGGGTGACATGGGACGAGGTCCAGGCCGCCCGCGCCGCCGCAGTGGCGGGGCTGGACGCCAATGGCGACGGCTATCTCTCCAAGGAAGAGATCGTGAACTTCCGCCTCGCGCTTGCCAAGCAGCGGATCGAACGCCAAGTCGATGAACTTTTCGACCGCCGCGATGCGAATGGCGATGGCCGGCTCGGCGCCGATGAACTGCTCGCCTCCGGCGGGTTCGGGGAGGGGGGCGGCATGCAGATGACGCGTCGCCTGTTCGACAGGATCGACACCGATGGCGATGGTGTAGTGACCCGGGAGGAGGCGGACGCGGCCCGTACCCGGATGCAGGAGCGGATGGCGCAACGCGGTCCGAAGGGCCCGCACGCCTGGGGCAAGGGCGAGGGACGGCATCCCATGCCGCAGCCTCCCGCCCGTCCGGAACCGGACGCGAACTGAGGATGAGCAGGCTCATGGGGCGGGTTTCCGCACCTTGAGCCTGCCCTCCGCCTCGAATACGCCTTTCGGACATGTCCATGCCGCTCGACGACCTTGCTGACGTGCCGGACGAGACCTTGCTCGTCCTCTACGCCAACGGCGATGCCGCCGCTGCGCGTGCGCTGACCTTGCGGTTCACGCCGCGCGTCCTTTCCTTCGCGGCACGCATGCTGGGAGACCGCGCGGAAGCGGAGGATGTCGCACAGGAGGCGATGCTGCGGCTCTGGCGCGTCGCTGCAGAGTGGCGACGGGGGGAGGCGCAGGTCTCCACCTGGCTCTACCGCGTCGCCTCCAACCTCTGCACCGACCGTCTCCGGCGGCGGCGCAGCGTGGCGCTGGACCAGATCGCGGAACCTGAGGACGACCGCCCCGGCGTGGATGAGGGGTTGATGGAGGCAGACAGAGCGCGCGCGCTGGAAAATGCGCTGACCCTGTTGCCGGAAAGGCAACGGCAGGCAGTGGTGCTGCGCCATCTGGAAGGCCTGTCGAACCCGGAGATCGCTGCGGTGATGGAAATAGGGGTGGAAGCGGTGGAAAGCCTTCTGGCAAGGGGCAAACGTATGCTGGCCTCGCGGCTCGCCGGGAGACGTGAAGAACTAGGGTATCGACATGGCTGATCGCAACACGGAAACCGGCGGGGACGATTTTCCCGAGCTGGATGTCTTCTTCGCGGCAGGCAGGATGGCGCCTCCCACCCCCGACGGGGAGTTGCTCGCGCGGGTCTTGGCGGACGCGGAGCACGAACGCCGGGATACCGCCACGGCGCCCCCGCCACGGGCAGAGCCCCCCCTGCGGCGCAGGTGGTTCGCCCTGCTGGGCGGATGGCAGGGCCTCACCGGGCTGGCAACGGCAACCGTTGCAGGTCTTTGGCTCGGAATCGCGATGCCGGAAGCCGTGCGCGGCCTCGCTGCACAGGCCCTGCCGGACACCGCCGAGAATACCACGATTGATCTGATGGCCGCGCCCTTCGACATGGCAGCGGCGGAGGAATGAGATGACGACCGAACCCCCGCTCCGCATGAGCCGTACGACACGTCTTGTGCTCGTGGCCTCGCTTGGACTCAACCTTATCGTCGCGGGCTTTCTGGTGGGTGCCTACCTCTTCCACAGAGGCCCTCCGCCGGGCGGGATCGGCTTTGGACCCTATACCTACGCGCTTGCCCCGGAGGATCGCGAAGCGCTCAGGCGCGCTTTCATCACGCAAAGCCGGGACACGAATTTCCGCGGGCGAATGCAGGAGGAACGGCAGGCCCTCTCCGGCCTCTTGCGCGCGGAACCGTTCGATCGGGCTGCGGTCCAGCGACTGTTCGAGGCACAGCGACAGCGGGCCGACGAGGGCTTCCGGATGGGGCAGGGCCTGCTGCTCGACCGGATCGCGGCGATGACGCCGGAGGCCCGCTCCGCCTTTGCCGAGCGGCTGGAGAGTGGCCCGAAACGCTCTCGCGACGAACGCCGCGAGAGCAAGTAATCAGACACTGCGCAGGAAGTCGGCCAGTATGGTATCGAACCGCTCCGGCCGCGTGACGTTCACCGCATGCGCGCCCTCCGGTTCCAGCACGAAACGAGCACCTGCTATCCCTTCAGCCAGCCGGCGGGAGCGGCTCCATGGGACAAGCAGATCGTCCCGCGTCGCCAGAACCAGAACCGGGACGGCGACCTCACCCAACCGGTCGTCGCGATCGAAGGAGGCAAGGGCGGCGATGCGGCGTTTCACATTCTCTGCTCCCTGAAAATGGGCGACGCCATGCGCCTCCTCCGCCGCCATGTGTTCCGGACGCGCGGCCATCCACTCGCCTGGATAGAGAAACAGCGGCTGCGCCTTCACAAAGGCGGGCACACCCGCGTGATCCAGCAGGGAAAGCCGCGCCTCGAAACAGCGCAGCGACTGGCCATCCACCCGGCTCCACGCGTTGATGAGCGTCAGGCTTGCCACACGTTCCGGACCGCGCAGGGCCAGGTCCAGCCCGATCAGCCCGCCGAGCGCGTGCCCCACAACATGGGCGCGTGACGTGGCGGAGGCATCGAGCACCTCCTCCAGATCATCGGCCATATCGGTGATCGTCGTGCCATCAGGCACAGAGCCGCCCGTCCGCCCACAGCCACGATGATCGTAGGTCACGACACGGTGGCGCGCTGTGAGCGCGGGCAGGTTAGCCGACCAGTACCCCGCGGATCCGCCAAGCCCGGAGGAGAGGACGACGGTCTCCGCCCCCTCCGGTCCCTCATGGATGTCGAAGTGCAATCTACTTGCCGACATGCGCGACGGTGGCGATCTCGACCAAGGCATCAGGCTTCACCAGACCCGTCTGCACACAGTACCGCGCCGGTTTGTCGCCAGGAAAAAACTCGGCGTAAACCTTGTTGATCGCGCCATAATTTTCCCAGTCCGTCAGGAAGATGTGGTTCATCGTCACATCCTCCATCGTGCCGCCCGCCGTTTCGATCACCGACTTGATGAGTTCCAGCACATGCCGCGTCTGGGCCGCTGCATCGCCCACATGAACGACATTGTTGTCCTTGTCGAAGGGTAGGGTGCCGGAGACATAAACGACCCCATCCGCCTTGGTTCCGGGCGAATAGGGGGCGAGCGGCTTGCCGCTGCCTGCGGGGACGACGATTTCCGTGGGCATGATGATCCTCTCTCAGACGGTCGCGTCGCTGGGCGCGATCTGACCGATCGCACCGCAGAAATCAGCAGTGGTGGAGACCCAGCCGAAGAAGGTCTCGATATTATAGATCGCGGCATCCTGCATGAGCTTCGGCCCCAGATGATGCGTCGCATCCTCCAGTACCACGCCGAAATACTCCAGATGGAACGCATCGCGGAGCGACGATTCCACGCAGACATTCGTGGCGATGCCGACGAACACCAGATTGCGGATGCCCCGCGCACGCAGCGTGGAATCCATGGTGGAGTTGAAGAATCCCGAATAACGCGTCTTCGGCACCACGATGTCACCCGCCTGAGGCACCAGCTCATCGACGATGGCGTAATCCCAGCCGCCCTTTGACAAAAGCTCACCTTTTGCCGAAGGATTGGCCCGCATATATTTGAGTGCGTTAGACTTGTGATAGTTCGGGGAGCCGGGGCCGCCTGCCTCGACATAGTCGGGATCCCAACCGTTCTGGAAGTAGATGACCGGCATGCCCGCCGCCCGTGCGGCCTCCACGACCCGCGCTATATTTTCGATCACAGAGCGTGAGCCGGAGATGTCAAAGCCCGCGCGATCCACGTAACCGCCGGGCGTGGAGTAGGCGTTCTGCATATCCACCACGACGACCGCCGTCTCATCGGGATTGACGATCAGTGCCTCGGGGCGGGAGGGAAGGGTCACGCTGCGTCCGCCTTTACGGCCGCCGCGCGTATCCACAGGCGCGCTCATTCTGCCGCCTCCGCATGGATATGCCGGCGGGATTTCATCAGCGGTTGGATGCGCGTGCCGAACTTTTCCACGCCCTCCAGGAAATCATCGAAGGTGAGCATGACGCCGCCGGTTCCCGGCACCTCCGCCATCTCGTCCAGCATCGCCGCCACTTCCTCATAGGAGCCGACGAGCGTGCCCATGTTGATGTTGACGGCGGATACCGGGCTGGACATATGCCGCACGTTGGTATCGGAGCCGGATTTCGTGTCTGCGGCGCTCTGGAGTCCCAACCATTTGATCGCCTCCTCATCCGCACCGGATTTATAAAGCTCCCATTTGTCCCAGGCCTCCTTTGCCGTCTCCTCCGCAATGATCATCGTCAGCACAAAGGAACGCACGTCGCGCCCGGTCTTTTCAGTGGCAGCGAGCAGTCGTTGATTTGTTGGGGCAAAGGCGGCAGGCGTATTGACGCCGACGCCGAAACAGAAGCTGTAGTCTGCATATTTTGCGGAGAATGCCATGCCTTTATCCGAAGAACCGGCACAGATGATCTTCACATCCCCTTGCGGCACGGGCTTCATATGACAGTCGTCCATCTGGAAATAGCGGCCCTTCATGTCGGATTGGCCAGTTTCCAGTAAATCCCGGAGAACAGTCGCATATTCTCCAAGATATTCGTAACGGTCGCCGAAATAGTCGTCCCCCGGCCACAACCCCATCTGGCTATACTCCGGTCGCTGCCAACCCGTCACAAGGTTTATGCCGAAACGTCCATTGGATATTGAATCAATTGTCGTTGCCATGCGCGCCGCAATGGCAGGCGGCATTACAAGCGTCGCCGCAGTGCCGAACAGCTTGATCCGCGAGGTAACGGCCGCGAGGCCAGCCATCAGCGTGAAGCTCTCCAGATTGTAGTCCCAGAACTCGGTCTTGCCGCCGAAGCCCCGCAGCTTGATCATCGACAGAGCAAAGTCGAAACCATGCCGCTCGGCCGCCAGCGTGATCTGCTTGTTCAACTCAAAGGTCGGCTTGTACTGCGGCGCTGTCTCGGAGATCAGCCAGCCGTTGTTGCCGATTGGAATGAAGACACCCACTTCCATTTCGGTTTCTCCCTGTTCGGATAATTTGACTGTATGGTAAAATTTTTCGCTGAGAAGACATTTTCTTTCGATTCCGTGTACGAAGGGGTGCTTTTCTTCTTTCTGCCCGCAGTTTGAGCTACTCAATCTTCGCTGTGTCTCCTTGATGGGCGACCTTCGGCTTGATAGCTGACCTCATCAGCCGCCAGCGGTCCAGTTAGGCGCCTCGACAAGCGTCAAGGGGCTGTACGTCGCTTCATCAGGATGTCCTTTCGATCCGACACGGTCACAGCTCAAGAGTCGAAGTTCTTGGTGGAGAACACCTCGGTCTGGGATGCCTCACGATCATGCCAGCAGTTGCGCCGGATCTCGCGGTAGATGGCAGAGTAGTGCCCATCGAGTTGCGCCGCGATTGCCGCAGCCGGAACCCTCTGATGCACGAGCGGCGCCAACGCGCGCCGCTCTTCGAAAGACAGATGAGAAATCTGGATGATGCTTGAGCCACAAAGGCCAGAAAGTGGGGCATGTCGCGCTCAGAATGGAAGCCACTCGATGGTCATCCAAAGTTGTTATAGCGTAGATTATGTAATCTATGCAGGTTCAGCTTTCGTTGCCGCTCTGTATCTGGCATGGACTTTTCGGACTCGTCGCAGAGGATCTTACCATGACCTTCAACCGTTCCATCAAGATTGCGCCTTCCATCCTTTCGGCGGACTTCGCAAACCTCGGCGCGGAAATACGCGCGATCGAGGATCAGGGCGCAGACTGGATTCACGTCGATCCTATGGACGGCCACTTCGTGCCCAACCTGACCATCGGGCCGAATGTCGTAGCGGCGATCCGGCCCCATGTGACGACGTTCATGGATGTTCACCTGATGATCTCCCCGGCAGACCCTTATATCGAAGCTTTTGCAAAGGCGGGAGCCGATCTCCTGACCATCCACGCGGAGGCCGGGCCGCATCTTCATCGCTCACTTCAGGCCGTTCGGGCGCAAGGCAAAAAGGCCGGCGTTGCGCTGAACGTCACGACACCTCTTGCCGGGCTGGAGCATATCCTCGACGCAATCGACCTTATCCTCGTCATGACGATCAATCCTGGATTCGGTGGGCAAAAGTTCCTTCCCGCACTGGTGGACAAAGTGCGCGATGCACGGAAAATGATCGGCGACCGGCCTATCCATCTGCAAGTTGATGGTGGAATTGACCCGCAAACAGCGCCACTTGTCGCGGCGGCTGGCGCAAATGTGCTCGTCGCCGGTTCCGCTGCCTTCCGGGGCGGCTCCGTGGAGCAGCCGGAGGTTTACGGCCGCAATATATCGGCGCTTCGCTCGGCAGCCGAGGCCGCCCTGGGGTGACGCTCGAGTCACCCGCTTTGCACCGTTTATCGACTTTTCTTTGCATAGTTTACCAAAATTTTAGCAAACTCTTGAAGAAGCCGGTGCCATCGTGAAGATGGGGCTGGACTCTCAGATCTAAAAAATTCGAATGACAGATTTCAACAAGATTAACTTACTTCTAGATTCCGCAAACTTCGAAGATCTCTGGGAAATTTATACCAGGATCCTGGTGGCAGAGGGATTTGACGCCATCCTGTTTGGCCAGGCAAGGCCGGCATCGGGCTTGCCTCTCCGGACATCGCCGATGGGCACAATGCTCATCAGCAACCTCGACAAGAGCTTTTGCCACGCATATGGCGGAAAGAACTTTTTCTGCTCCCCAATTGTAAAATGGGTCACCAGTAATTCCGGTGTTCTGCTGTGGTCCGAAATCTATCGCAAGCGCCATCGGGGCGAGCTTAGCCCCGAGGAAGAGAAGATGCTCGACCTTCAGAGAAACTATGGCATTCGCGGAGGGATCACGATCGCTCTAGGCGAAACAGGCAGCCGCAGACGTGCAGCAATCGACTTGATGACCTGTCGCGATACTGCAAATCAAGCCGATGTGGAACGGATTTGGGGGCAGAGGAAAGACTTCCTTCTGCTTCTTACCCGCATCTTTTACCTGAAGGCGTTAACGGTGCCCTCCATTGTGACTGCCATTTTGACCAAGCGGCAGCGGGAAGTTCTGGAATGGGCGGCGGCGGGGAAATCGGTCCAGGACATTGCGGCTCTTCTCGGGATAAGCAGAGCCACAGCAGAGAAGCACCTAAGGCTTGCCCGAGAGATGCTGGGCGCCGAAACAACGGCCCAGGCGGTGGCGAAAGCGCTCTCCTCCCAGCTCATTCAGTCCGGACCGCCTGCCCTTTTGCCTAATAGTTGTGCGTATGCCGAAGAAACGCCCAGGTAGTGAGTATTCCCCCAACTTTTTGCTGCAATACAGCAAAGGGTATGGATTTCCCCACTTTAGTTTCCCGCCTGACCTGCCAACCTACAGTTGTTCCGAGAGTGGCGGCTTTGGCCGTGGGACATGGTGGGGCGGGGAAACTGGGTATTTCAGGACCATCCTCTCCAAGGCGGAAAGGTGTCGTTTTCATGGCGTCATTTCGTCTGGTAAATCGGTCTTCCCAAGGGGCCGAAATGCCAGCGGTGCAGCCTTTTCAGGCTGCACCGCACATTAGACAAGATATGAAACGACTTCAGCCCGCGAGGGTCTTGGCAACCTCGGCAGCAAAGTCCTCTTCTTTCTTCTCGACGCCTTCGCCCACCATGACGCGGACGAAACCGGTCACTTCGACACCCGCTTCCTTGGCCGCTTCGGCCACTGTCACATCGGGATTGATGACGAATTTCTGGCCGAGGAGCGTGACCTCCTCGAAGAACTTCTTCATCCGGCCCTCGATCATCTTCTCGATCACCGCTTCCGGTTTGCCGGACTCACGGGCCTGTTCACTCAGGACGTGCTTCTCACGCTCAACAAGTGCCGGATCGATGTCCTTGTCGGAGAGCGAGGCCGGGTTGGTCGCGGCGACGTGCATCGCGATCTGCTTGCCGATCTCCTGCGCCTTGTCGGCAGGTCCGTTCAGCGCGACGAGCACACCGATCTTACCCATGCCATCGGTCGCGGCGTTATGCACATAGGAGACGACCGTATCGCCCTCCAGAACGTGCAGCCGGCGGAGAGTCATGTTCTCACCGATGCGAGCGATCGCTTCGGTCAGCACCTCGTCCACCGTCTTGCCGTTCAGATCAGCAGCCTTGACCACTTCGACCGACTCACCGGTTTCGAGCGCAACCTTGGTGATCTCGCGCACGAGCTGCTGGAAGTCGGCGTTCTTCGCGACGAAGTCCGTCTCCGAGTTCACCTCGATCGCAACGCCGCGACCGCCGTCAACGGCGACGCCGACAAGACCTTCGGCAGCCACGCGCCCGGATTTCTTCGCCGCCTTCGCGAGGCCCTTGGTGCGCAGCCAGTCAACGGCCGCTTCCATGTCGCCATCGGTTTCGGTCAGGGCTTTCTTGGCGTCCATCATGCCTGCGCCGGTGGATTCGCGCAGTTCCTTAACCATCTGGGCGGTGATCGCCATCGGGGCTCTCCTTCTGTCTCGAAAATGCCGGGAAAGGCTGATGAGCCCTCCCGGCAACAAAGGTATGACGATCCGGCCGGAGCCGGACCGAAATCAGGCGTCCTGCGTCTCGTCGAGCTCTTCGGCCGGAGCATCCTCCAGCGCGCCGAGGTCAACACCGGCAGCGCCGAGCTGAGCGGACATGCCGTCCAGAGCCGCACGCGCCGCAAGGTCGCAGTAGAGAGCGATCGCGCGGGCCGCGTCGTCGTTGCCCGGGATCACGTAGTCCACGCCCTTCGGCGAGCAGTTGGTATCGACCACGGCCACGACCGGGATGCCAAGCTTCTGGGCTTCCGCGATGGCGAGGTCTTCCTTGTTCACGTCGATGACGAAGAGCAGGTCCGGCACGCCGCCCATCTCGCGGATACCGCCGAGGGAAGCCTGAAGTTTCGACTGCTCGCGCTCCATGTGGAGACGCTCTTTCTTCGTCAGACCTTCAGCGCCGGTGGAGAGCACTTCGTCGAGTTGCTTCAGACGCTGGATCGACTGCGAAACGGTTTTCCAGTTGGTCAGCGTGCCGCCCAGCCAGCGGTGGTTCATGTAATATTGTGCCGATTTTTCAGCAGCTTCCGCGATCGCACCGGAAGCCTGGCGCTTCGTGCCGACGAACAGCACGCGGCCGCCTTTGGCGACAGTCTCACGGATGACGTTCAGCGCCGCATCCAGCATGGGCACGGTCTGCGTCAGGTCGATGATATGGATCCCGTTCCGCTCGCCGTAGATATACGGCGCCATGCGCGGGTTCCAGCGTTGGGTCTGGTGACCAAAGTGAACGCCAGCTTCAAGAAGCTGACGCATGGAGAAATCAGGAAGCGCCATGTCTTTTCCTTTCCGGTTTACGCCGCAGCGAGGCCAATAGGGTTTCCCCAACCGGTGGACCTTTCGGGGATTCCTCCCCCGATGGCCCGAGCCTCGCCTGTGAAGTGAGCGCGCATATAAGACCTGTGCGGGACATTTGCAAGAGAGGTTCTCCCGATCCCTTGCCGGCGTGCAGCCTCCCTGCCATTGAAGGAGCATGACCGGTGGTACTCCCCTCATCCTGTGCCTTGGCGCGATTCACTGGGATGTCATTGCCCATGCGGCGCTTCCGCTTACCCGCGGAGGGGACGTGCCGGGGCGTATCTCACGTCTGCCGGGGGGCGTAGCGTTCAATGTCGCCCGCGCTCTTGTCCGACAGGGTCTGCGAGCGCGCCTGATCTCGGCCACGGGCAGCGGTTCGGAGGGAGATGCGCTGATTGACGAAGCACAGCGGGCAGGTGTCGGGGTGGACTATATCCTCCGTCGGCCTGACGATGCGGCGGACCGCTATCTTGCCATAGAGGATGAAACCGGCCTCGTCGCCGCCGTGGCCGACAGCCGTACGCTGGAAGCCGCGGCATCCGCCCTCCTCACCGTGGCGGTTGCCTGCCTCTCGGATCCGCCGGAGGCCCTTCTTGTGGAAAGCAACCTGCCCGCCGCCACGCTCACGGCGCTTTCTGCCGTGCCTGCGCTGGCGCGCATTGATCTGCGCCTGCTGCCCGCCGGGCCAGGCAAGGCCCGGCGTCTCCTTCCCCTGCTCGGCCATCCCCGCGCGACGGTCTATCTCAACCGCGCGGAAGCGGAGGAGATCATGTCGCGTCCGCTGAAGGATGCAGCGGATGCGGCCCGGGCCGTTCGCGCGGCGGGTGCATGCCGTGTCGTGGTGACGGACGGCCCCCGCGCAGTCGTTGCCGCAAGCCGGGAGGGCGAGTGCAGCGCCCTTCCCCCGCAGGTTCGGGTTGCGCGCGTGACCGGCGCAGGCGACACATTCGTGGCCGCCCATATGGCGGCTGAGCTTCGGGGCCTGCCCGTGGAAGCGGCACTTGCCGCCGCCCTCGCTGCCGCGGCCCATCACATCTCGGCGCCCGCCGCCGCAACCGGAGAGACGCCATGATCCCCGTGGACCTGCCCCTGATCTATGCCCCCGAAATCGCCGATGCGAAGGCGCGTGGCCTGCCCATCGTCGCGCTCGAATCGACGATCATCACTCATGGCATGCCCTACCCCGAGAATGTCGAAGCCGCGCGCGCGGTGGAGGCGGAAGTGCGCGCCGCAGGAGCCGTTCCCGCCACCATCGCCCTGCTCGACGGCATGATCCACATCGGGCTGACGGAGGCAGAGCTGGAGGCGCTTGGGCACGCGGATGACGTCATGAAGGTCTCCCGCGCCGATTTCGCGGCCTGTCTCGCACAGCGCCGCACCGGCGCAACCACCGTAGCCGCAACGATGATCGCGGCTCATATGGCAGACATCGCAGTCTTTGCCACCGGGGGCATCGGCGGCGTCCATCGCGGCGCAGAAACCAGCTTCGACATCTCTGCCGACCTGAAGGAATTGGCCCGCACTCCCGTGACGGTGGTCGCTGCCGGCGCCAAGGCCATCCTCGACCTGCCGAAAACGCTGGAGGTTCTTGAGACCGAAGGCGTCCCGGTCATCACCTTCGGGCAGGATGACTTCCCGGCCTTCTGGTCACGCTCCTCCGGCCTGCCCTCGCCGCTCCGCATGGACACGGCGGAGGAGATCGCGGCCGCCCATGCCATGCGCACGGGACTGGGACTCGGCGGAGGGCAGCTCATCGCCAATCCGGTACCTGCGGAATACGAAATCCCGCGGGAGGAGATGATCCCCGCCATAGAACAGGCCCTCACGGAAGCGGAGGCGCAGCGCATCGCCGCCAAGGAAGTGACGCCCTTCCTCCTTTCCCGCATCTTCGATCTGACGGAAGGACGCTCGCTCGCCACGAATATCCAGCTCGTTCTCTCCAATGCGCGCCTTGCCGCGGCGATCTCCCGCGCCCTCTCCCCGCAGGGCTAGCAGTCCGCTGAAAAAGTATTCCGAGGTTGCTCCGGGACGGATCTTCGCTACACGGTTGAAGAACGCCCCGGAAACAGGTTCTGGCGCATGACCGGACCGATTTCCGGTGTTCAGCTCAAGGCCAGATAAACCCGCGACTTTTTCCGCATCCTTTAGAGCATCGCGCTTATATCGGCGGTCGATCGCTGGTTGAGGTCCTCCATGTGCTCGGCGAGAAACCGGTCGGCCGCAGCCCAACCCGCCTGCCGCAGACCATTGAGGAAGAACGGCGTCGGCAGGAGCTTTGTGGTGGCCGAGAGGTCGTTCATCAGCGCGTCGTCAGAGATCATGTGGATGTTCACATCCTTCATCGCCCCGCGCGCGACCTTCCCCTCCGCGATAAGCTCTTTCACGAAGGCGATCGCCCTCAGGTCGTGCAGCAGGGACGCGTTGAAGCTGATCTCGTTCACCCGGTTCTCGATGTCGAGCGGGGTGATGGGCAGCGCCTCCCGCGTCATGGGGTTGATGTTCACGATGACGATGTCATCCGGCAGAGCTGGATCGTAGAGCGGAAAGAGCGCCGGATTTCCGACATAGCCGCCATCCCAGTAGGCCTCACGTTGGCCGGTATGCGGGTCGTCGATCTCCACCGCTTGAAAGATCGTCGGCAGGCAGGCGGAGGCGAGAATGACATCCGTGGTAATCTCGCAACTGTCGAAGATACGGATCTTGCCGGTGCGGACATTGGTCGCAGAAACGTAAAGCCGCGGTCCCCTGTCGGCCCGGACCTTTTCGAAATGCAGCCGTTTCACCACGCGTTCCAGCGGGTTCATGTAGGCCGGCCCGTAGGAATAGGGGCTGACGATCTGACTCAGATAATCCACCGCGCCGACGCTCAGCCAGACCTCCGCCATGCGGGCGATCAGCGGCGCGGCAGGCCAGAGCGCGGTCATCCAGTTGGTCAGGCGCATATCGGTGACCGCACCCATCTGGGCCCAGAGCCAATCCAGATGTTCCTGGGCTTCCGCCCGGCCACTGCCCGCCAGACCAGCTTTCAGCGCGGCTCCGTTCAAGGCGCCCGCCGACGTCCCGGAGATGGCGGCGATCTCGATCTCCTCCTCCTCCAAAAGGCGGGTGAGTACCCCCCAGGTGAACGCGCCATGCGCGCCTCCCCCTTGCAGAGCAAGGTTGATGCGTTTGCGGCGCGGCGGTTCGTGGGAGGTGTCACGCATAGGATTACTCCGCTGTCCATCCACCGTCGACCGATATGGTCGTCCCGGTGATCTGGGCTGCATGGTCGCTGCACAGGAAGGCCGTCGTGCCGGCGATCTCGTCCACGGTGACGAATTCGCGGGAAGGCTGGCGCTCCAGCATCACGTTCTTGATGACCGTTTCTCGATCCATCTTGTGGGTCTTCATCTGGTCGGGAATCTGCGCTTCCACCAGCGGGGTCAGGACGTAACCCGGACAGATGGCGTTGCACGTGATCTTTTCCCGCGCGGTTTCCAAGGCCACCGTCTTGGTGAAGCCAACCACACCATGCTTCGCCGCGACATAGGCCGATTTATAGGGCGAGGCCCGCAGCCCGTGCGCGGAGGCGATGTTGATGATCCGTCCCCAGCCGGCCGCCCGCATCAGGGGAAGCGCCGCTGCCGTCGTATGAAACGCGGATGTGAGGTTGATCGCAATGATCGCGTCCCATTTTTCGACGGGGAACTCATCGACCGGCGCGACATACTGGATGCCCGCATTGTTAACGAGGATATCGCAGGCCCCCACGGTTTCGATCATCCCACGGCAATCTTCGGCCTTGGACATATCCGCCTGCACATAGCGGGCGGCGACTCCGGTTTCTTCCGCGATGTGCCGGGCAATCTCATGGTCTTCCTCGCGGTCGGTGAAGGAATTCAGCACCACGTCCGCACCCCGCCGCGCGAGTTCCTGCGCGATGGCCAGCCCGATGCCCGAAGTCGATCCCGTCACGATGGCCGTCTTACCCTTGAGCGTCATGCGTCTCTCCCAGATGTTCCACGCAGGGAGCAGAATAGGTCCCGGGGACGCAAAGGCCAGATGACGTTGCGCTCACGATCGTCGCACCGCTCGGGAAGGAATAAAAAAAACGCCCGCACAAGGCGGGCGTAGTATGAGGCAGGTTTCATACAGGCAAGAAACCTATCGAGCAGTAAGGTCGTTATCGGAGAAACGCCAGGCGCTGGCCGTGG
>NZ_JFGS01000047.1 GCF_000740775.1 Haematobacter missouriensis
GCATTGCTGCAATTTTTAGAGGCGCCCTTGTGAGATATATCGGCCATGGTACCCGTTTTCAGGATTGCTACCGGCGGAAAAGGCACCCGTTTGCAGGGGGAGGGGCGGGCTGCGAGCGGAGGATGGGCACCCGTTTACGGGCTGAGTCGGCTCCTGTGAACGCAGCCCGTCCCCTTTGCGTCGGGCGAGCTGGAATGGCACCCGTTTGCAGGAGGGATATTACGCGCCGGCCTGCCTGTCCCGGACCGCTCAGGCACCCGTCTTCGGGACAGAGTGTCGGATCGAGGGTGCGGGCAGGAGTCAGGCGGAACCGGGGCGGTGGGAGGAGGATGTCATCCCCGCAGATGGGTACCTTTGAAGCCACGCCGTGGCAGAAGGCACCCGTTTGCGGGACGTGGCATCGACAATGCTATGGCCGACGGTAGAGGAAACGGAAACGCTATGGCGCCTCAGATGCTTCGGGGAAGTGAAAGGTACCCGAAAATGACTTGCGGTGGGGTGCCTATGGCAGGATAGTCCCGCCAGAGCCGCCCGCGAGAGGTGGCGAATCGATGGCAGCAAGCAGACCAGAGGCTCGGCATACCGTGATGCAGCGCACCCTCGCTCCCCGCGGGCCCGACAGACAATCGGGCGATACGCTTCCCAGCGACCGGCTCACAGGAGCATTGCGCCGGCAGTCGGTCAAGAAGAACGTGGCGGCGATCCACGTTTCCGGCAAGCTGACTCTGTTGCAGCGCAAGCTGTCCAATGTGCTGCTGCTCAATGCCTATGACACGCTCATCACCCGGCCCAAGCACACGATCGACGCGCGCACTCTCTCGCTGATGATCGGCTACAATTCCAACGATACCGCGACGCTCCGCGATGCGCTCCGCGGGCTGGCGGAAACGGTGGCCGAATGGGACATGCTGGATGAGAAGGGGCGGCAGGAATGGGGCGTCTCCTCGCTCCTCTCCTATGCGAAGCTGAAGGGCGGCATTTGCGAATACGCCTATTCGCCCGCGCTGGCGGAGAAGCTGCACGACCCGAAGGTCTTCGCGCTCATCAACCTCAATATCCAGAAGCGGTTCACATCCGGGCACGGGCTGGCACTCTATGAGAACTGCTACCGCTTCGTGCGGACCGGCAGCACCGGATGGTGGCCGCTGGAGACGTTCCGCCGCCTTATGGGCGTGGAGGAGAGCGACTACTACCGCACCTTCAAACACCTGAACGCCAAGGTGATCCGGCCGGCGGTGGAGGAGGTCAACCGCACCTCCAACATCGAGATCACGCCGGAGTTCCACCGCAAGGGGCGGGCGGTCGCGGAGCTGCGCTTCCTGATCCGGGAAAACCCGCAGCTCGGCGTGATCGACGCCGAGGAGGGGGAGGGCCTCAGGCACAGCCCGGTCTATGAGCGGCTGTTGGGGCAGGGGATTTCCGACCGGCTGGCCCGGCAGTGGATCGGCGAGCATGGAGAGGACGTCATAGCGGAGAAGCTGGCGGCGGTCGCGGGACGGAGCGGGGTTCGGAACCCCGCGGGGTACCTGCGGGTCGCCTTGCGCCAGCCGGTCACGGTACCGGCGGAGGAACCGTCGGAGGCGGCGCGGCTGGCGGCGACCCGACGCGCGACGGTGCGGGCCGAGACGGATGCCGAGGATGAGGCGAGGGCCGCCGAGCGGTTGGCCCGCCGCGCGCGCTTCGCCGCGGTGGAAGCGGCCGTCGCCCGGCGGAACCCGACCCAGCGCGACGCGGACCGCCGCCTGTTCCTCGCCCGGCTTGAGGGGGAGCTCGAGCGGGAGGATTTCCGCCGCTTCGGCTGGTCCAGCGCGCTGAACGCCCGCGCGATCTTCGCCTTCTGGGAGGAAATGGCGCCCGGCCTGTTCGATGACGTTTGAAGGATTGGCGTATCCAAGCGGAACAGGGATGCCGGGTGAGAGTTGCTCCCGAAGGGGGAACGGATGATCCGACATAGTCTCGCGCCCGCGTTCGGGCTGGCAGGTTTTCTGGCGCTGTCCGCCTGTATCGTTCCGGTGCCCATCGTGGTACCCGGCAGCAGTCGCGGCCCTTCAGCGCCCGCGAGCTACGTGACCGCGCCCGCAGG
Source organism: Haematobacter missouriensis (assembly GCF_000740775.1). Taxonomy (GTDB): domain Bacteria; phylum Pseudomonadota; class Alphaproteobacteria; order Rhodobacterales; family Rhodobacteraceae; genus Haematobacter; species Haematobacter missouriensis. Next base: position 2,084 of record NZ_JFGS01000047.1, read on the forward strand.
GCAGGCGGGGGATGTGCTCCGGCTCATCAATGCGGAACGGGAGAACCAGGGGCTGCATCCGCTCTCCTGGTCGGATCGGCTCGCGGCCTCCGCCGCAGACCACGCGGCATGGATCGCAAGCTCGGGCACCTTCTCCCACACGGGGGAGGGCGGTTCGAGCGCCCGTGACCGGATGGCGGCGCGGGACTATTGGGGGTGCGACTATGCGGAGAATATCTCGCGCGGGCAGCCTGACGCGCAGGCGGTCGTGCGGGGTTGGATGTTGAGCCCGGGACACCGGGCGAACAATCTGCGGCGGTCAAGTTACGAAGCCGGTGCCGCGATGGTGCGCGGCAGCCGGGGGCCGGTCTGGGTCATCAACTTCGGCGCGCCTTGTGGATGAGGGCCGGCGCGGTGCCGGTGCGTCAAACAGGCCGGGCCAGTCCACGCCGAAAGACCGCCAGTTCCTCCCGCGCCGGAGGATCGGCACCGATCCGGGTGACGGAGAGGCAGGAGGCATGGACCGCCTGTTCCAGATGCTGGGCCACCGTCGCCGCCGTCAGGCCCGCGATCCCCTCCGGCGAGAGCAGGCCCGCGTCGGCAAGGCTCGCGAGGAAACCCGCGTTGAACGTATCGCCCGCGCCGACGGTATCCGCCACAGTCACGGCAGGAGGCCGGATCTGCGCGACGCCGCCCGCCAGATAGGCGGAACCGCCGTCAGCCCCTTCGGTGACGAGCACCACGCGGGGGCCGAGGTCACGCAGCTCTGCCGCTCCCTCCGCGGGCGAGACGGTGCCGAGCAGCCAGACCATGTCCTCCACCGAGAGTTTTACGACATGCGCCCTGCGTATCAATCGGTCGAGCCGCGCGCGGTAGCTTGCCTCGTCGCTTATGAAACCAGGACGGATGTTCGGGTCCAGCATGATGAGCCGGCCTGCTTCCGCCGCTCGGGTGGCGAAGGTTTCTATCGTTGAGGCGCAGGGTTCGGACACGAGGCTGATCCCGCCCAGAAACACCGCGCCAACGTCCGGCGCGATATCGGGGAGGTCCGCCAACTGTATCATCCGGGCGGCGGTATTCTCGTCAAAGAAGCTGTAGCGCGCCTGCCCATCGGTCAGGGAGACGAAGGCGAGGGTGCTGGGCCTGTCGCTCCGCGGGCAGGAGGAGATGTCCACCCCGTCCCTCAGCAACGCCTGCGCGAGCTGTTCCCCGAACATGTCGCTGGAGAGGCCGCAGCAGAAGGCGACTTCCGCCCCGAGCCTGCGTGCCGCGATGGCGGTGTTGAACACCGCGCCCCCGGCGAGTGGAAGAAAGGCCGTGCGGCCAAGGAGGTCGCGCGGCACCATGTCGATCAGCGCCTCGCCGATACAGAGGATCCTGGCAGTCATGAAAATGGGTCCTCGGAAGGGTCAGGCGGCGCGGCGGATGAGTTCGGGCAGCACGCGGGAGACGGTGCGCTCGATCGTATCGACCATGACCATCGTCGCGTGATCGACTTCTATGTTGAGCAGGTCACCCGGGCGGTAGTCGCGGAAAGTGGTCTGTCGGAGGGTTTCGGGAATGAGGTTGATGCGGAAGACGTCGCCCTCCGGCCCGCCGTCTTCCCGGTCCGCCACGGTGAGCGAGCAGCCGTTGACGGCAAGGAAGCCGCGGGGAAAGACATATTTTGCCCATTCGGCGGGCACGCGGAAGCGCAGGAAGGCCTGATCGGTCTCCGTCTCGATCTCCACGATCTCTGCCGTGGTGGCGACGTGGCCCGCGATGATATGGCCGCCGACCTCGGCACCCTGTTTTGCGGAACGCTCCACATTCGCGCGCCCCTGTGTGGCGAGCCGCACGAGGTTGGTGCGGGAGAGCGTCGCATCCATGGCATCGAAGGAGACATGCGTTCCCTCCATCCGCGTGACGGAGAGGCACACACCCTCGACGGAGACGGAGGCGCCGATGCTCAGCTCTGCCAGCAGTTCCGGCGTGAAATCGACGGTAAGCGATTGCCCACCGGGGTAGGCGGCGATCTCCGTGACGGGACGGACGGCCTGAACGATGCCGGTATACATGGGCTTTCTCACCTCTTGCGCCGCGATCTTCTTCCAGAAGTAATGCCCCGGCGGCAGTCCCGCAAGCGTTACCCCTGGGGGGCGGGGCGCCGGACGGATCACGGCGTGACGGGGCGCGGAATCGAGCGGGCGGGATTTTTCTGCTGGCCTTCGGTTCTCGGGCGGGACAGCGGTCGTTGGCGTTGGCGTTGGCGTTGGCGTTGGCGTTGGCGTTGGCGTTGGCGTTGGCGTTGGCGTTGGCGTTGGCGTTGGCGTTGGCGTTGGCGTTGGCGTTGGCGTTGGCGTTGGCGTTGGCGTTGGCGTTGGCGTTGGCGTTGGCGTTGGCGTTGGCGTTGGCGTTGGCGTTGGCGTTGGCGTTGGCGTTGGCGTTGGCGTTGGCGTTGGCGTTGGCGTTGGCGTTGGCGTTGGCGTTGGCGTTGGCGTTGGCGTTGGCGTTGGCGTTGGCGTTGGCGTTGGCGTTGGCGTTGGCGTTGGCGTTGGCGTTGGCGTTGGCGTTGGCGTTGGCGTTGGCGTTGGCGTTGGCGTTGGCGTTGGCGTTGGCGTTGGCGTTGGCGTTGGCGTTGGCGTTGGCGTTGGCGTTGGCGTTGGCGTTGGCGTTGGCGTTGGCGTTGGCGTTGGCGTTGGCGTTGGCGTTGGCGTTGGCGTTGGCGTTGGCGTTGGCGTTGGCGTTGGCGTTGGCGTTGGCGTTGGCGTTGGCGTTGGCGTTGGCGTTGGCGTTGGCGTTGGCGTTGGCGTTTTGGTGATGTTGCACGGGCGAGCGGGGTTGGTCCGCGAGGTTGTTGACCGGGCCGGGGCAGGGTGGTTCCTGCCAGGTAGGAATGACGCGGGGGTGGAGGCGAGAGGGGAAGTTGACGAGGGGTGATGCGGGGTGATTCCGCCGCTCATGGCAGTTGTGTCGCCCTGAATCGCTCGTTATTGGCCCCGTGTTGGCTGGTCCACCCGGGGTTAGTGCCGGGGGTGGCGCGTCGATCATCCTGTGTGGGAGATCCATCTCGGCCACAAAATCCGTGAACAGGCTGCGAAAAGCTCTGAAATCTCACGCTTGTGTTCTGGAATCGGGAAATCTGCCCGGGGAAAGCCGCTGTCAAATGATCCTTACTGTGGAGGTTTCTGTCTGGATTTCGTCTGATTGCGAACGATCTCCGCTTCAGCGCAGGTCCGAAAGCCCTCGGCCGCCTGTTAAGGCGATATTCTCCGCGATCTGGATTCTATCTGCATCAGGGAGCGGGCTGACTGCATTTCGTAGCGACCGCGCCGCGCATCAGTGCGGCGCCGGGCCCAACCGGCGAGTGCGGCCTTGGCCGCCGCTGACGGGCGGGAGCGCCTCCGGACCGGATCGGGGAGCGGTTTCATGCCTTCCTGTCGCGCCCCTGCCCGGCGGGTCGCGTCGCTGGGGCGGGCGGGGTATATGGTCGGCGCGGGGGGCGAGGGCTCAGCAGTCCCGGCGGTCGAGCACCAGCCAGGTCATCATGCCGAAGGGAGGCAGGCTTTCCCGTTCCGCGACGTCCAGATCGGGATGGCCCAGGACGCGTTCGATCGGGAAATCGGATTGCCAGCCCAGCAGATCCTCGAAACGGGTGGAGATCCGCTCCAGCGCGCGGAGAGGCCCGGCTTCCGCGGTGAAGTGGTTCACGATCACCAGCTGGCCCCCCGGGCGGCACACTCGCGCCATTTCGCACAGCACCTTTTCCGGCTCCGGGACGACGGAGAGCACATGCATCGCGGCCACGGTATCGAAGCTTGCATCCGGGAAGTCGAGCGACCGGGCATCCATCCGGTGCAGAGCCTCCACATGGCCGAGCGAAAGTTCGGTGACCTTCTCCTGCGCCTTGGCCAGCATCTCCGGCGAATAGTCGATGCCCGTCACCCGCACACCGCCCCGATAGAGCGGCAGGACGAGACCGGTGCCGACGCCGACTTCAAGCACCGCGCCGCCCCGGCGACTGACATGCGCGGCGGCGCGTTGCCGCCCTGCGTTCGTCACCCGTCCGAAGGTGGCGTCGTATATCGGCGCCCATCGGCGGTAGGTGGAGGTAACGGCATCAGGCCTCATGGTCACTCTTCCCCTGTTTCGACAACCGGCGCAGGGCCGACCAGCCCACCACGCAGAGATAGGCCACATCCGCCGCGATCAATGTCCACCACGGCCAGGTGAACAGGACGGCGATGATGGCAACCAGCAGGATCACCCAGTAGGGAAGGTATTCCGGCCGCATCTTGAGTTTCTTGAGCGAGGGCGTGGGAATGCGGCTGATGAGCAGGAAGCCCACGATCACCAGCCAGAGCGCGCTCAGGATATCGGGGACGTCCGTGCCTGCGGGAAGCGCTTCGTTCAGGAAGAGCGGAAGCATGGCCAGCATGGCGCCCGCGGGCGAGGGCACGCCGATGAAGCCGCCCAGCGAGGGGCCGGGCGCGGGGGAGCGGGCATCCACGTTGAACCGTGCCAGCCGGAGCACACAGCCCACCACATAGACGAGCACCGCGATCCAGCCGAGGTTCGCGATATCCGACAGCATGGAGAGATAGACGAGCATCCCCGTCACCACCCCGAAGTTCAGGAAGTCCGCGAGCGAGTCGAGCTCTGCGCCGATGGCGCTTTCGCTGCCCATCATCCGGGCCATCCGTCCGTCCAGCGCGTCCAGAATCGCGGCGAGGATGATGAGACCCACCGCCTCGCCGAAGCGTCCTGCGATGGCGAAGCGGAGCGATGTCAGCCCGGCGCAGATCGCGCCCAGCGTCAGAAGGTTCGGCAGCAGTTGCGGCAGGGCGAGCTGGCGGACACGGTTGGCGCGGGGGCGGCGGGACATGGGCACTACTCCGCGCGGGCCGGACGAGGCGGGAGGCTGCCGGTGAGGTCTGCCATGACCGTTTCACCAGCGATCATCGTCTGGCCCTCCGCCACCAGTGGGGACACGCCGGGCGGAAGATAGACATCCACCCGAGAGCCGAACCGGATCAGGCCGAAGCGCCGGCCCGCATAGAGCATGTCTCCCTCCTTCACGAAGGGCAGGATGCGCCGCGCGACCAGACCCGCGATCTGGACGCAGGCGATTTCGCGGCCATCGGGCAGCTCGATGAGCAGGGCGTTGCGCTCGTTATGCTCCGACGCCTTGTCCAGCGACGCGTTGACGAATTTTCCCTTGGTGTAAGCCATCCTTTTAAGAACGCCCGAAACCGGCGATCGGTTCACGTGGACGTTGAACACGGACATGAAGACCGAGATGCGCGTCATCGGCTCGGCCGCCATGCCCAGCTCCGGCGGCGGCAGGACCGTCGCGATCTGCGAGATCATGCCGTCCGCCGGGCTGATGACCAGCCCCTCTCCCTCCGGCACCTGCCGCACGGGATCGCGGAAGAAGTAGTAACACCAGATGGTCAGCACCACGCCGATCCAGCCCAGCGGCTCCCAGAGCCAGAACAGCAGGGCGGTGATCACCGCGAAAATGCCGACGAAGCGCCACCCTTCGGGATGCATCGGCTTCAACACGGTATCGGTCATGCGCATGTGGTGTGTTTCTCCTGTTTGCCAGATCGAGTTACGGAATTCGATGGCCAAGCGCAACGAGGGAGAACATTGCAGACGACCGTTCGCAAGCGTTTGCCGGAATCATGCGCGCCCAAACCGCTGTTTCCGGGGTGGCGCCCGGCGGGGAAGAGGGGGCGGGGTCGATGGCTTGCCGTGGCTCTTGGGAAAGATGGATTTCGGCGAAGCCATCGCGCCTCTGTCAGCCAGAGAGGTTGCTCACCGGTCAGTCTCCGCGCGGAGGATGAATCACGCAAGCCGATGACCAAAGAGGTCTGATCCCGGTATTGAGCGGACGGTGGCGCGCGAGCAGCCGCCTCGACGGCGCCCGTTTCGATCTCGGGATACGGAATGCCACCCGCAGAGAACGCTGCGGGAGCAGGAATCGCGCAGGCGGGACTGAAGAAACTCGGCATGGTCGAGATGGATGGCCGCGCCCGCGGGGAGAACCCGCGCCGATGGCGGTGAAGCTCTCGGCCCGTCCCGACCGGGCAGGGGCTGCCGGGCACGAGCCGCGCCTTGGTGCATGTTCTGGCCCTGCAGGCAGGATTGCGCGGCGCGGGAGCGGGTAAGACTTTCGTTGCATTGCTCTTGGCTGCGCTGCGGTTACGCTGAACGGGCTATTCCGGAGGGGGATCCGGGGGAGGAACTGATGCGGAAATTTGTGATGGTGCTCGCCGCGGGTGCAGCGCTGGTATTCGGAGCGGGACTGGCGGAGGCGCACGGCCCCTCACGGCAGAAGGTGATACAAGAGGTGACGCTGAACGCGACGCCCGATGAAGTCTGGGCAGTGATCGGCAAGTTCGACGACCTGTCCTGGTATCCGCGGGCCAAGTCCGTGGAGGTCGAACCGGGCGCGGAGGTCAAGCCGGGCGAACAGCGCACCGTCACCTGGGACAATGGCGAGCAGACGACGGAGCAGCTTACGAAGTGGAACCCGGAGGGTCATACCTATTCGTACCGGACCATCACCGACAACATCAAGGCGCTGGCAGTGACCAACTATTCCGGCATCATCGCCGTGAAGGACGAGGGCGGCAAGGCGAAGGTCGAGTGGACGGGAGCCTTCTACCGGGGCTTTCCGAACAACGATCCCCCGCCCGAACTGAATGACGAGGCTGCCATCGCCACGGTGACGGCGGCGCACCAGATGGGGATCGATGCGCTGGTCCAGAAGTTCGGCAAGGCGAATTGATGCCTTCGAAGGCTCGCTTCCGGGTGGGGCCGGGCGAGAGTGGAGACCGGTCGGTCCGCATGGACAGGACCCCCGCCGTCACGCCGTCTCTCCCCCTCCAGCGGCGTGGCGGCGGTGCTCCCTGAGCGAGCCGGGCGATCTAACAGACAGATTGTGCGGGAAAGCGGGCGGAAATGGAGGGATGGATGCCCTCCGTTTCCTTTTGCACGCTGTCCTGACAACAGGCTCCCGGAGCCTGAAAGACTGGTTCCCCGCATCGGGGACGATCAATGGCCGGTCTTGGGTTCATTACCTCTGTGGTCGGGGGCTGCGCGTTGTCGTGTGCTGGCCGGTGATTTGCGCTCGCCGGCCGGCGATCAGAGCCGGTCGGTGCGATAGAGGCGGATACGCAGGCTGCCGTGCGGCACCGGCGGTCCGGGCGGGAGAAAACGGAGGCCGGTGGTACGGGCAAGACGCTCCTCCGACGTGATGAGACCCACGCGCCAGCCGGTGAAATGCTGCTTCAGCGTCTGTCCGAGCGCGCCGTAAAGGCCCGCAAGCAACTTTGGATTGCCGAGCCGCGCGCCATACGGGGGGTTCACCATTACAAGGCCCGGTGGCCCTTCGGGAGGGCGAGCCTCGCTCACCGGAAGGCGGCTGAAGGTGGTCCAGTCCGTCACTCCGGCGCGGGCCGCATTGGCGCCGCTCATACGGATCGCGCCATCGTCGCGATCGCTGCCGTGACAGGTGAAGGCGGGCAGGCGGGGCACTGCGGCCTGCTTCAGCGCGGCCAAGCGTTCAGGATCGAAGGAGGCGAGATCCTCGAAGGCGAAGCGGCGGCTGCGTCCGGGCAACAGGCCTGCGGCAATCTCGGCTGCCTCTATCACGAAAGTGCCGGAGCCGCACATCGGGTCCACCACCGGCTCCGTACCGGTATAGCCGCATTGCCGCAGCAACAGCGCGGCCAGCGTCTCGCGCAGGGGGGCCTTGTTCACTGCCTCCTTGTGGCCGCGCTTGTGCAGGGAAAGGCCGGAGGTATCGACGCTGATGGTGACGAGATCGTCCTCGATTCGGATCTTGAGGGCGATGGCGTCTTCGGACGGGTCTTCGCTTTCCTTGTCGCGGGGGGCGGCGACGGGGATCCCCGCGCCCTCCCTGAGCGCGGTTTCGATCCGCTCCCGTGCGGCGCCTGCGTGATAGATGCGCGACCGGCGGCTGGTGACATCGACGCGGACGGGCATATCGGTGCGCAGCACCTCTCCCCACGGGAAGCGGCGCGCGCGTTTGTCGAGCTGGGCAAGGTGGAAGGCGCGGAAGGTGCCGATCCGGGCAAGCACACGGGTGGCCCCTCGCAGCACGAGGTTCGCGCGCATCACGTCCTCCCAGCCGCCGTCGAAGGCGACCCCGCCCTCGAGCACGCGGGGCGCGGGAAAGCCGGCCTCCGCCGCTTCTTCGGCGAGGACGGGTTCAAGCCCCGGCGGGGCGGCGAGGAAGATCTCGAAGGGCGTGGTCATCGCGCCGTCATAGACGTTTCCCCCTGCGGGGGCGAGGGGGAACCGCCGGTTTCGGCCCGGGGAGTGCGGCGCTTGTCGTGGGGCGAACGGGCGCAGGCCGAAGATGCGCCCGTGACCCCGGCCCGGTCTGGCGTGTCCTGCCCGGGGCGAGGGGCGGTCAGGTGGCAAGGCAGGCGTCTCGCGCGCGGGGGGCGGGCGATACCATGGGTTAGCATGGACCCCAGGCGTCACGGTGATGATTGGTGTGTCGCGCGTGGGCGGGCGATACTATCGGTCCGGCTGCACCGGAGCAGGCGTGCCCGGAGGCGCTTGGGACCTAGGCCAGCTACATGGCACGCAGCTTGGAGGAGGTCAGGCATGCCCCGGGCGTGTGGGACAGGCGGGGCGAGGGAGATTGCGGCTCCGCTGGCGGGCCTTGGGAAATGTCCTTGGCGCTGCGCGTAGGCGAGGGGCGGCAGCGTCGGATCCCCGCGTAGGGGGGGGGCGGCAGGCTGCTGAAAGAGAGCGTGGTCTGCGCCGGAGCAGAAATCTGGGGAAATCCCGCCGGAGCTCTCCCTGTTCCGGGTGTTTCCCGGGCCGATTTTCCAGAGGACAGGCCTGATATTTCGGCGCCTTTTCAGCAGCCCGCCGGGTGTCGCACCGGCGGCTTCGGGCAAACGCGATTACCTTGGGCCAGGTCGTCGAGCTGCCGTTGTTCGGGGGTCACCGGCGGCTTCAGGCGAACGCGGTTACCGTGGGCGCGCCAACGCCGGACCGTCCGCGAAGCCGTCGGAGCCTGGCCGGGTGAGGGACGGGGGCCGGTGGTCTGCATTGCGCTGCCGTCCTCGGGTTGCCCGCGAAGATGCAGCATCCGCCGCAGGGATGAGTGACCGCCCTGAGTGGCGGCCGTCAGGCCGACGCGGAGGGTGGCAGTGACGCCGACGCGGCGGGGGGTTGCGGCTCCAGCCGGAACCAGAGTGCGTAGAGGGCTGGCAGGAACACCAGCGTCAGCACGGTCGCCACCGTCAGCCCGCCGATGACGGAAAAGGCCAGCGGCGCCCAGAACACCTCCCGCGCGATGGGGATCATGCCGAGGATCGCCGCAGCGGCGGTGAGCACGATCGGGCGCGCACGACTCACCGTCGCGTCGATCAGCGCGGACCAGCCATCCTCTCCCGCCGCGCGGTGCTGCTCGATCTGCTCGACGAGGATCACGGAGTTCCGGGCGATCATCCCGATCAGCGCGACGATCCCCAGCACCGCGATGAAGCCCACCGGCAGGCCGGTGATCATCAGTGCCGCCACCACCCCGATCAGCCCGAGCGGCACGACGGAAAGGACGAGGATGAGCAACTGCACGCTTTGCAACTGCGCCATGAGGATGACGAGGATGAGGATGAGCATGAGCGGAAACACCGCCACCACCGAGCCGAGGCCCTTTTCGCTTTCCTCCACCACGCCGCCGGTTTCCAGCCGCATCTCCGGGTTGGCGGCGGCGAGGCGGTCTATCGCCGGGGCGATGCCCGCGGCCATCGCCTCTGCCGTGATGTTGACGACATCGGCGCGCACGGTGATCGTGGGGAGCCTGTCTCGCCGCCAGACGACGGGCTGGCTGGTGGCGTAATCAAAGCTCGCGACAGAGATCAGCGGCACTGTGCGACCACTGCCCAGCGGGATCTGAAGGGCGAGGAGGGTGTCGACGTCGCGCCGCTCGTTCTCCGCCCCGCGGCCCACGACATCGACAAGGTAGATGTCGTCACGGATCTGGGTGATGTTCACGCCGCTGGTGACGGCCAGCAGCGCTTGCGCGAGCTGGGACGAGGAAAGGCCGACGATACGCGCGCGGTCCTGATCCACGCGGATGCGGATGAGCCGCGCGGGTTCGTTCCAGTCGAGGTTGACGTTCACCGCGCCGGGGGCTGCGCCTATCACGTCGGCCACCTGCCAGGCGAGATCGCGGACCGCGCCCAGATCCTCGCCGCTCACCCTGATCTGCACGGGCCAGCCCACCGGCGGGCCGAGCTCCAGCGGAGCGACGCGGGAGAGGACATCTGGGAAGCGGTCGTCCAGCACCTTCTGAAGCCGCGCCGTCAGGGCAGTGCGGTCGGCATCGGCAGCGGTGACCAGCACGCCCTGCGCGGTGTAGCTGGCGGGGGGGAGGACATCCATGGGCAGGTAGAAGCGGATCGCGCCTTCGCCGACGTAGAAGCTGAAACTCTCCACCTCCGCCTCCTCCGCGACGATCTTTTCCACCTCCGTCACGACCTGACGGGTGCGTTCTATGGAGGAGGATTGCGGCAGGTTGAGGTCCAGCAGCAGCTCCGGCCGGTCCGAGGGCGGGAAGAACTGCTGCGGCAACCGCGTCGCGGCCAGGATGGACAGGGCGAACAGCACCAGCGTGCCGATGACGATGGGCCAGCGCCAGTGCAGCGCGCGCGTCAGGAAGCGGCGAAAGGCCGCGACATACCGGCCCTCCCCCTCATGTTTGCGCTTGATCTGAGCAGGAAGAACCCAGACCCCGACGATGGGCGAGGCCAGCACCGCCACGATCCACGACAGGATGAGCGCAAAGGCGATCACCCAGAACAGCGAATTGGCATATTCCCCGGCGGAACTTTTCGCAAAGCCCACGGGCACGAAGCCGGCGACCGTCACCAGCGTGCCCGTCAGCATCGGAAAGGCGGTGGAGGTCCAGGCATAGGCGGCGGCCTTGGTCTTCTCCATGCCCTCCTCCAGCTTGGAAACCATCATCTCCACGGTGATCATCGCATCATCGACCAACAGCCCCAGCGCGATGATGAGCGCGCCGAGCGACACGCGCTGCAGCGCGATCCCGTGGAGTTCCATCGCGAGGAACACGAGCGTCAGCGACAGTGGAATGGAGACGAACACCACCAGCCCCGCCCGGAGCCCCAGCGCGATGAAGGAGACAGCGAGGACGATAACGACCGCCTCCGTCAGCGCGCGGGTGAAGCCGGAGACGGCGTGCTGGACCACGGATGTCTGGTTGGAGACCTGCGATACCTCCATGCCGATGGGCAGGTCGGATTTCACCTGGGAAATGACCGTGTCGATCTGCTGCCCGAGGGCGAGCACGTCGCCGCCCTCCTTCATCGACATGGCGAGGCCGATTGCGGGCTGACCCGCGACGCGGAACATCGGCTGGGCGGGATCGACCGGACCGCGGCGGACCGTCGCGATATCGTCGAGCCGCACGACGCCGGACTGGGTGGCGATGGTGAGGTTGTCGATCTCCGCCTCGCTGCCGAAGGCACCGGTTACTTCGAGCCGGGTGCTGTCGGCGCTGGTCACGATCTCTCCCGCGGGAACGACAGCGTTCTGGTTCTGGATCTGGGCGATCACCGCTTCCGGGTCTATGCCAAGGCTGGCAAGGCGGCGGGTGGAGAATTCGATCCAGATCTTTTCATCCTGCGTGCCGATGAGTTCGGCCTTGCCGATGCCGGGAAGGCGCAGAACCCTGTCGCGCGCCGCATCGACCACGTCCCGAAGCTCCCGCTCCGAAAAGCCGGGGTCGGCGGTGAAGGCGTAGATGATCCCGTAGGTATCGCCGAATTCGTCGTCGAAGAATGGGCCGAGCACCCCCGATGGAAGCTCGCGGCCCATGTCGGCCACCTTCTTGCGCACCTGATACCAGTCGTCATCGACCCGTTCGGGTGGTGTCTCGTCGCTCAAGGTCACATAGATGATGGTCTGGCCCGGCGTGGTGAGGCTCTTCAGGTTGTCGAGGTCGCCGAGCTCCTGAAGCTTGCGCTCCAACCTGTCCGTCACCTGATGAAGTGTGTCCTCCATCGTCGCGCCGGGCCAGTTCGCCTGAAGCACCATGGTCTTGATGGTGAAGCTCGGATCCTCGCTCCGCCCGAGCCGCAGGTAGGACAGCCCACCCGCAAGCGCGGCGAGGACGAGGATCAGCGTGACAAAGGAACGGTGCGCGAGCGCCCAGGAAGAAAGGTTGAAGCCGCCCATCAGGCATCACCGGCGGGCAGCCGCACCTGCATTCCGGGACGGAGACGCTGCACCCCCGCCGCAACGACCTTCGCGCCCTCCTCAAGACCGCCGGAGATCAGGATGCGTTCGCCCTCATAGCGCAGCACATCCACCGGAGTCAGGTCAACGACGCCGTTCGCATTGACAACCCAGACCGCCGGACGGTCTGCGGTGTTGAACAGCGCGGAGAGCGGCAGCGCGGCAGCCTTCGGCCCCGGCAGTTCCAGCATCCCCCGTACGGCCGATCCGAAGCGGAAGGCCGCGGGGGCATTGTCGATCCGCACGCGCACCCGGAAGGTGCGCGTCACCGGATCCGCTGCCGGAGAGATTTCCCGCACCTTGCCATGGGCCACGATGGAGGGATCATCGAGCAGGGTGATGGTGACGGCGGCATTCTCCGCCCCGATGCCCAGAACAGCGCCGGGGGCCTGGAACTGCGCATCCTTCAGGTCGGTGCGGGCGAGCTTGACGATCATCTGTCCCGCGGAGACGACCTGACCCACCTCCGCCCCGCGCGACATGACCACGCCCGGCTCCGGCGCGACGAGATCTGTATATCCCAGCCCGTCCCGCGCATCCGAGACGCTGGCCTGCGCGGCGAGTTCATTGGCCCGGGCAATATTGGCCTGCGCCGTCGCCGCGTCCGCCGCCGCCTGCGTCGCGAAACCGCGTGTGAGCAGGTCGTTGGTGCGTTTCTCCGTCTGCTCCGCATTCTCGCGCTGAGCCGTTGCCGCGGCGAGGCTGGCTTCCGCCTGACGGACGCTGTTCTGGGCCTGGGCGATGTCGAGCCGGGCCAGTACCTCTCCCGCCGTCACCACGTCGCCCACATCGACGAGCCGCTGGGCGAGCTTGCCGCCCACCCGGAAGCCGAGGTCACTTTCGATCTGGGGCGCCACCTCGCCCACGAGCGAGCCGGGGCTGTTCACCACCGTGTAGGCGACCGTCACCGTCTTGACCAAGCGCGGTCCCTCGACCTGGGGCGCCGTCGCTTCCTCCCGGCAGGCGGGCAACAGCAGAAGCGCCGCGGCGAGCATCGAGGTGAGGATTCGGGCTGGTGCTATCATTTCTCGCCTCGCTGACAGTTATGCGTAAAGATACGCAAAGGACGCTCCATGGCCAGAGGGGACGTACGGGAAACCGCGAGCCCGGGCAACAAGTCGCGGCGCGTGCCACGTCGGATGCTGCGCGGCCTGTCGATGCGCGCACGGCTGGACCGCGACCTTGTAGAGCGGACCGCCTTGGGCGGGGTTCGGTGCCTCTGAGGCGCGCGGGCCGGAGGGAGGAAGTCATGCCGATCCGTCCCTTTTCTGCCGACCTGTCCGTATTTCCATGCATCGCCGTCTTGCGCGCGGGACTGAAGGAGCCATGCGCTTGCCCGGCGGGATTTGATAATCTTCCCCCTTCCGGGCTGGACGCAGGCGATCCTGGATGCGAGACCTCCCGTTTCAAATCAGTGCAGGAACGCGGGATGGAAAAGCTGCCCGAAGACATCGCAGGACTGTTTGCCCGGCTGGACAGGTCGCGTTTCCGCAGCCGCTTCCGGCTAGGGCAGGGGGAGCAGGCCTATGTGGCCGCGAAAGGCCGGGAAACCGTCGCCCGCCACGCGGCCGACTTCGTGGGCCGCCGCCTTGCCCCCGCCGCGCCGGTGAACGATGGGCGGCAGACGCCGATGCGGGGTCATCCTGTGTTCATCGCCCAGCATGCGACCGCCACGTGCTGCCGGGGATGTCTGGCAAAGTGGCATGGTATTCCTGTCGGACGCCCGCTGGATGAGGCGGAGCAGGAAATGATCCTGCGGATTCTGATGATCTGGATCGACAGACAGAGCTCGGGGAAGCATCCCGGCAGGGCCTTGCCCTGAAGCCGGTTCGCAATGCGCGGCCTCCCGTGGCGCGGCATACTGCTGATGGCGGACCGGGATGACGAGGCAGTCCGCGTGCGGAGCCGAGGGGTGTCGAAACCCGCTCCGAAGGGAGGGGTTCACCGCGGTATTTGCCGCAATGCTCCGGCTCCGCTCCCTGTACGGCGCCGGCAAACGTCCGACCGCGCTCGCAGCCGACCATTCTGGCTGCGGGTGAAAAGGTTCCGAAGTGTACCGCCTTCTGTTTGGTAAATCGGGAATTAGGCCCGTGACGTGTATATTTCCGGCTGGTTTCCATCAGATCATAGACAGTTGTCGCTCACACGGCGACCTGAAAGCCTCTTTTGGCAGTCTGTTAACGCACTGTCATTGAGACCTTCGGCCTGCGCCCGCGCAGAGGACGTCACACCCTCGGCACCCTGCGGGGAGGGCAGGCCGGGCCGACCAGGGTCAGCAGAAAAGCCGCCGGAATCGCTGCCGGCGGGTATCCAGGCCTCATCGTGCAGCGCGTTGGCTCGGAGCGCAGGGATGGCGATGCGCTCCACAGCATGCGGCGCTCTGCGCGCTGCCCTTCGACGGACATGTGGGGTAAGGGCAAGCAAGATGGGAGTGCAATGATCGCTTATCTCGGCCTGTTCACCGCGGCATTCATCGCCGCCACCCTGCTTCCCATGCAGTCGGAGGCGGTGCTGGGAACCCTCGCCTATCGCGGGGCGCATTCGCTGGCTTTGCTCTGGGCTGTCGCAACGGTGGGCAACGTGCTCGGATCGGCGGTGAATTACGGCCTCGGGCGCTGGCTTACGCGCTTTGAGGGGCGCAGATGGTTTCCGGCATCGCCGGAGCAAATCCGCCGCGCAGAGGGCTGGTATCGGCGCTGGGGACGCTGGTCGCTGCTGGCAAGCTGGCTGCCGCTGGTGGGTGATCCGCTTACTGTCGTTGCGGGAATGCTGCGGGAGCGGCTGGGGCTATTCCTCCTGCTCGTGACGCTTGCGAAGGGCGGACGGTATGTTGCGGTCATCTGGATTGCGTCGGGATGGAACTGACCTCTTGCGCTGCCCGCGGGGGAATGGAATGGAGAGACTGGAGGCCGCTTGCCGGAACCGGTAGACGGAGAGCACTTAAAATGCTTCGGGCCATGCCCGTGTGGGTTCGAGTCCCACAGCGGCCACCAGATTAGTTCGTAATATATTGATATTGATGGTGAATTTTTTATTTCCCTGACGTTCACCTTCTTTCTTACCCATCAAAATGAAAGCAATTGATTTGCTCTGATAGCGATGGATTCAGACGTTGTCGCGTGTTGGGCGCGGGATGGCTGATGCCCAAACGTTCAGAGCCGCTTGCCGAACCTGTCCAGCTGCTCGATGCCCACGATGCGATACGACATGGCCACAAGCGCAGTCTGGTGGATGTTCATGTCGCCGTTGTCGTCCGCAAAGATGATTTTGAAAGCCATGTCTTCCATGGTCTGCTGTTCAAAGTCGGCGACTCGTAGCTCAAGGTCGAGCATCTCATCGAACAGTTTGTCCTCTTCGCCTTCGTCGTCCGTTGCCCGGTGGCCCGCCTTCACCTCCTGCCAGCGGCGATACATTGCCCGAAGGGCGCGTTCGCCGGTCTGAGCCTGCGCCACGTCGCGTTCCTCGCTCCCAGCGTTAGGTGCTCTTGCCGGAGGCGGGTGGGCCGCAGACGATGGTGAGCGGCACCACTGAGGGCGTCAACCAATTCGGGTGAACCGCGGCTACCTTGTCGGCGTTCTCGATGGTCTGTTTGCTACTGTCATGTCAACCTTTCGAAACCGCGTGGAGAGTGCCGCGATCCCAGAATAAGTCCGGGTTGCCGCGGTGCGGTTTGATGTGGTCCACCACGGGGCTATCGGGAGCCGGGTGCTTGCCCATCAGCAGGACCCCATGCCGCATCGCGCAGAACCTGTTCGCTGAGCGCTTGCCACCGGGCGCTGTAATACCACTTCCTCCAATCGTTCGTTTCATCCCGCTCGGCGAGGCGTTGCTTCTCGGCAATGACGCGGGCTGCCTGTAGTATCGGGCGCAGCGTGGCAACCTTCGGCCTAACGGTGCGTAGCTTAGCCATCTTCATCATCACCATATGCGAACGGACATCCCGGGGAAGGAATGCTATCGGCGCGCTCACGCTCCAGCCGAAGCTGCCGTTGCCAGAACACCACCATCTCGTTAGCAGCGAAGAGTCGCGCGATTGCGTGGTGTGTCGGAATAGCAGCCTCAATCCCTGCAAGGCTCATCCAGACTTCCGCGGCCTCCTCGCATAGTCGCTGGAAATGGTGAACGGTCCGCGCGTCGGCAGACTGCCCTGCTGGACCGCGCCCAGAAGACCTGCCCAATATGGATGGTGGTGGAGAAGACCGGTGATCTATCATCCTGCCTCCGTGACAATCTGGACGTTAGCGACCGCCCTGTCCGAATCCGGGGCATCAGCACCGTTCTCATCGTCGTGTTATGCGTGGCTCGGTCAGGCCCTCCACTGCCCACCGTCGGATAGCTTTCCTTCGTTGCTCTTCTTCTGGCAACAGAGTCTTCAGTGCGACGTTGATCTGTTCGCGTGAAGGCCACCAAGAGCGGCTACTTTTGGGCCGTCGTATCCGACGATCGCGGGCATCGTGGTGCTGGACCGCCCATCGTGTTGTTCTACTACGCCCCCGGCCGGGGGCGGCAACATCCGCTTAGGTTCCTGGCCGGATACCGAGGCAGGTTCCTGCAACGCGATGCCCACCAGTCCTACAACGCGCTGACCGAGATCACGCGCGATGAGGGGCCATGGCAGCCAGTCAATTGCTGGACCCACGTCCGCCGCCGCATCGTCAAACGCGTCGAGAGCGACGGCTCGTCCATCGCCGAGGAAATGCTGCGCCAGATCGCGTTGCTCCATCGGATCGAGGCGACCGTGTGCGGGCAAGCCCCTGCCGACCGTCTCGCCGCCCGACGTAGGCACTCCGGCCCAATCATCGCCGCGCTCAAGCCCTGGCTGGAAACCCAGCTGTCGCGCATCCCGCGCAAGTCCCAACTCGCCGAGGATATCCGCTATACCCTCGCGCACGAGCCGGCCTGATCCGCTTCCTCGACGATGGCACCCTCGAACTCGACACCACCATGTCGAGAACCAGATCCGCCCCATCGCTGACCCCAAAGAACGCCCTCTTCGTCGGAAACGAGATCGGCGCCAATAACTGGGCCATGCTTGCCTCGCTCGTCGCCACATGCGAACTGTCCGGCGTGAACCCAGTCGACGACCTCGCCGACACCCGCCGTGCCATCCGGGAAGCGCACCCCAGATCACGCATCGAAGACCTCATGCCGTGGCAACGCACTAACCCGTCAAGCCTCGCCGAATAGCGCCTCGTCCTCGCGCTTACATCCGGATCGTTTTCTGATCCGCTTCACTTTCCTTGATCGTGCGGTTCATCTGTTCGAGCTGGCCATTGGTCCAAGGGTGTTTCACCTTGGTCCGCCGGTGATCGATGTCGTGCTCACGGCATACGCGCCCGAAGATGTGCTCGAAGGCGCTGGTATCGACGCTGCGATTTGCGAACTGCACTCTTGTCATTGGGCTCGGCCCGATGGCGACTTCAATGGCTCGCTTGGTCAACACCTTGTGGATCCGGTATGGCGCAGCTGCGATCAGGTCGCGCAGAAACTGGGCTGCAGCCATCTTCCCCGCCTTCTGGACGAGGCGAACGCAGGCGAACTTGCTGCGATCAATGCCGACGAACAGGTAGAGCTTCCCTTCAGCGGTCTGCACCTCGGCAATATCGATGTGGAAGAAGCCGATCGGATAGCGCTTGAACTTTGATCGCCTCGGCTTGTCGCCTGCCACCTCTGGCAGACGCGAGATGCCATGGTTGCAGGTGAGGAGGGATCAGAAAATGA
>NZ_JFGS01000048.1 GCF_000740775.1 Haematobacter missouriensis
TTCGTCCGTTCAAACTTTGCCTTTGCCATGATGGCCTCCTGTTTCGTGTCACCGGATCGCGGATGCGCTCACGGCGGAATGGGTTCGGGTGGCGGGGACCGCCACCCCGCCGATCAGGCGTATTTCTTCTGGATCTCGTCCGAGATGTTCTGCGGCACGGCTTCGTAATGATCGAAAATCATCGTGAAGACGGCGCGACCCGAGGACATCGAGCGCAGCGTGTTGATGTAGCCGAACATGTTGGCCAGCGGCACCATCGAGTTGATCACGTTGGCATTGCCGCGGCTTTCCTGCCCCGTCACCATCCCCCTGCGGGAGGTCAGGTCGCCGATGATGCCACCGGTGTATTCTTCCGGGGTCACCACCTCGACCTTCATGATCGGCTCCAGCAGTTTCGCACCGGCCTTCTTCAGGCCTTCGCGCATCGCCGCACGGGACGCGATCTCGAACGCGAGGACCGAGGAGTCGACATCGTGGAACGCACCGTCGATCAGCGCGACCTTGAAGTCGATCACCGGGAAGCCCGCCAGCGGACCGGAGTCCATGACCGACTTGATGCCCTTTTCGACACCGGGAACGTATTCCTTCGGCACCGCACCACCCACGATCTTCGCTTCGAACGAGTAGCCCTCGCCCGGCTCGGTCGGGGTGATGACGAGCTTCACGCGCGCGAACTGGCCGGTACCGCCGGTCTGTTTCTTGTGCGTGTAGTCGATTTCCGCCTCACGGGAGATGGTCTCCCGGTAAGCCACCTGCGGCGCGCCGATGTTCGCCTCGACCTTGAACTCGCGACGCATGCGGTCGACGAGGATGTCGAGGTGAAGCTCGCCCATGCCCTTCATGATCGTCTGGCCGGACTCGAAGTTGGTCTCGACGCGGAAGGACGGGTCTTCGGCGGACAGGCGAGCGAGCGCGAGGCCCATCTTCTCCTGGTCGGCCTTCGACTTCGGTTCCACCGCGATCTCGATCACCGGCTCCGGGAAGGTCATGGTTTCGAGAACCACCGGTTTCGCCGGATCACAGAGCGTGTCACCCGTTGTCGTGTCCTTCAGCCCCGCGAGAGCGATGATGTCGCCTGCATAGGCTTCATCGATCTCTTCACGGTTGATGGCGTGCATCATCATCATCCGGCCAACGCGCTCGCGCTTGCCCTTCGTCGCGTTCAGCATCTGGTCGCCCTTCTTGAGGACGCCGGAGTAGAGACGCGTAAAGGTCAGCGAGCCGACGAAGGGGTCGTTCATGATCTTGAACGCCAGAGCCGAGAAGGGCTCCTCGTCGGAGGCGTGACGCTCGATGTTCCGGGTTTCCGTTTCGTCGCCCGGGGCGAAGCCGACATAGGCCGGAACGTCGAGCGGGCTCGGCAGATAGTCGACCACCGCGTTCAGCATCGGCTGGACGCCCTTGTTCTTGAAGGACGAGCCGGCGAGAATCGGCACGAAGGTCATGGAGAGGCAGCCCTTGCGGATCAGCTTCCGCAGGGTATCGACGTCAGGCTCCTCACCTTCGAGGTAGGCCTCCATCGCCGCATCGTCCATTTCCACCGCAAGCTCGACGAGCTTGCCGCGCCATTCGTCCGCCACATCCTTCAGCTCCTCACGGATCGGCTGACGGGTCCACGACGCGCCGAGGTCTTCACCTTTCCAGGTCCACTCTTCCTGAGTGACCAGATCGATGATGCCCTCGAGCTTGTCTTCTGCACCGATGGGGAGCGCGACGGGAGCCGGAGTGGCGCCGGTGCGATCCTTGATCATCTGCACGCACTTGAAGAAGTCCGCGCCGATCTTGTCCATCTTGTTGACATAGACGATCCGCGGAACCTTGTAGCGGTCGGCCTGACGCCACACCGTCTCGGTCTGCGGTTCGACGCCAGCGTTCGCGTCCAGAAGGCACACGGCCCCGTCGAGCACCGCAAGCGAGCGCTCCACCTCGATGGTGAAGTCGACGTGGCCGGGGGTGTCGATGATGTTGAACCGGTACTTCGGCCCCTCATGGGTGCCGTCCTCGGTCCGCTGCCAGAAGGTCGTGGTCGCAGCAGAGGTGATCGTGATCCCCCGCTCCTGCTCCTGTTCCATCCAGTCCATCGTCGCGGCGCCGTCATGCACCTCGCCGATCTTGTGGCTCTTGCCCGTGTAGTACAGGATACGCTCCGTCGTCGTGGTTTTACCCGCGTCGATGTGAGCCATGATCCCGAAGTTACGGTAGAGCTCGAGGGGATATTCGCGTGCCATGGTCGGTGCTCCTGCCGCTTACCAGCGGTAGTGGCTGAACGCCTTGTTCGCGTCGGCCATCTTGTGAGTGTCTTCGCGCTTCTTCACCGCGGTGCCACGGTTGTTCGCGGCATCCAGAAGCTCGCCGGCGAGGCGCTCTTCCATGGTGTTCTCGTTGCGCTTGCGGGCAGCCGTGATGAGCCAGCGGATCGCCAGCGCTTCACGGCGCTCGATGCGGACTTCCACCGGAACCTGGTAGGTCGCACCGCCCACACGGCGGGAGCGCACCTCGACGGCCGGCTTCACGTTGTCCAGCGCCTCGTGGAACACCTCGACCGGGGCCCGCTTCACGCGGCCCTCGACGCGGTCGAGCGCGTTGTAGACGATGGCTTCCGCGACCGACTTCTTGCCGTCGATCATCAGGTTGTTCATGAATTTGGTCAGCACGGTGTCGCCGAACTTGGCGTCCGGCAGAACTTCGCGCTTCTCGGCAGCGTGACGACGGGACATGCCCAGATCTCCTTACTTCGGACGCTTCGCGCCGTATTTCGAACGGCGTTGACGACGGTCCTTGACGCCTTGCGTGTCGAGCACGCCGCGCAGGATGTGATAGCGGACGCCCGGAAGGTCTTTCACCCGGCCGCCACGGATCAGGACCACCGAGTGCTCCTGAAGGTTGTGCTTTTCGCCCGGAATGTAGCTGATCACCTCGAAACCGTTGGTCAGCCGCACTTTGGCGACCTTCCGCATGGCCGAGTTCGGCTTCTTCGGCGTCGTCGTGTAGACGCGCGTGCAGACGCCGCGCTTCTGCGGGCAGGATTGGAGGTGCTGCGACTTGGAGCGCTGCACCTTGGGCTGCCGCGGCTTGCGGATCAGCTGTTGGATAGTCGGCATTCCGGTTCCCCGTGTTGCATCCGTTCTCGTCATCGGCGTCGCGCCTGTCCGCAAACGCCAAAACCGCATTCGTTCCCCTTCGCGGGGAACGACGCGGTGGAATTCCAGAGGATCGGGGCTTTCGCCCGGATCATGACCACATCAGTTTATGAGCAGGGGCAGCAGAAGACGCACCTCGCCACCCGGGTGACGCGCCGTATATGGGGAGTCGGGGGGGATGTCAACAGGTGTCCCCGCCCGAACGCCGCGTCGCAAGGGGTCAGTCGGCCGCGACGCCCCCCGAAAGCCGCGATGCCGCGCGCTCCGCCACATGCTCGCGATAGATGGTGAACAGGCCTGCGGCAATGACGATCCCCGCCCCCGCTAGGGTCAGCGGATCGGGCCACACACCGAAAAATGCAAGCCCGAGAAGCAGTGACCACACCATCCCCGTATAGCGGAATGGACCCACGACAGAGAGGTCACCGAGCCGTATTGCCCCTATGCTGAGCACATAACCCAAGGAAACCGCCACGGAAGCTGCAATGATCCGCAGGATGTCCACGGCCGCCAACGGTGTCCACTCGCCCGCCACCGCCGCGCCTGCGCCTGAAAAGACGACCAACACCACCCCCATGGTGAGGGCCGCCGTCATGGACGGAACAGCAGCGGACAGCTTCCGCGTACACAGCTCCCGCAGGATAACCGTCACCACGCAGGCAGAGACGTAAAGCGCTCCGGGAGAGAATCCCTCCGGCCCCGGCCGGACAATGAGCAGCACTCCGAGGAATCCCACGAGAATCGCCCCCAGCCGCCGCCAGCCGATCGGCTCCTTGAGAAAGATCGCCGCCGCCAAAGTGAGGAACAGCGGCACGGACTGCAGAATCGCCGTGGCATTGGGCAGTGGAATGCGGGACAGACCTTCCAGATACAGCACCGCGCTGACCGCTTCCGCAAAACTCCGGGCGAGGCAGAGCGTCCAGTCCAGCCGCGACAGGTCGAACCGCGGCGGCGCAAAGAAGCCGGAGGCAAGCGCAAGCATCAGGAGAACCGCCAGCCCGCGCAGAAACTGAGCCTGAAAAAGCGGTACGTGACCGAGGATGGCCTTCATCAGCGCATCGTTCACCGTGAAGGCGCCCACTGCTGCAATCATCAGCAGCGCGCCGCGCATATTGGCCGTCTTCGGCATCTGGTAAGCCTTCAACCCCCCGGAAACCGACAGTAATAATCCGTCGGCTCTCAGGACGCCTTAGCACAGCGCGTGAAAGCAGACTGCGTATTTACGTCATTTGATGTCGCATTTGACGCAGGTCGGCGAAAAGGTGGGCATGGGTATTTGCGGCCCCCATTCTTGCGATCGGGCGGAGGCTTCCTCCCCAAGCCTGCTCTCCCTCCTTGAGAAAAGGGAGCGGGGTTCGCTGGATTTTCTGAATCGGATGCTGTCCCATGCAGGATGGTAGCTGGCGCTGATCGTCACCGTGATGTTCGCCGTGGCCTGGTTTGACCAGGATGTCACGGCGTGTCCTCTGACCGAAAGCGCGAGGGGCTTTTGCAGCAGCAGCAGGCCCCTGCCCTGCGAAGGAAGAGCAGCGACAGAATTCTGGAAGAGGTCTGGGGCGCATGCTGGAGCGGAAATCATTTGCAATCCAACAAATATGACCGTCGATATACGCTCTGCCGCTCATCCCGACGCAGATTTTCCCATCTTGGGCATCGTCGGCATGACATCCAGAACCTTCACAACCTCCGAAGCGAAGAATGGAAAGCAAAGGGCGTTGGTCCGGAAGGGTGGCCTCTCAAACAAGATCGGCCTCGCTTCCCGAAGCAGCACGGTGCTGTGCAGCATACGCACTCCTCCCAGAGGGAAAGGGACGCCAGCACCTTTACGGATCGGCTCAACGAGCAAGCCACATCACGAAACCGTCCCACCAGGAAACGGACATCCGGCCTGCGAGCCTGATCGACCTCCATTGAAGGCACCGGAAAGCCTGTCGGCTCCTTAATAGGCTGTTAAAACAAGATTTTTTTGGCCTGCTTTGGGGTGGAAATCGTTTGCAATGTGACGAAATCCAGCCGGAAATCCATATAC
>NZ_JFGS01000049.1 GCF_000740775.1 Haematobacter missouriensis
AGCGTTCCGTGCCGATTTTCGACTTCGGCACATCGGCATGACACTTCAGGACTTTTTCAGCAGGCTAACAAAAGCGAAACGCCCCGCTTGAGCGGGGCGTTTCACATTCATGCCGGAGATCAATCCCGGTTTTCGGTGGTTTCCACCAAACCGGCATCGTTCTCCAGATCGACCACGTCCAGCGGAGCTGCAAGCTGCACGGCCTGCTCGGCTTCCGCCCGCTTCTGATCGATGACCTTCTGGTCGCGATCCGTCGCGATGCGGCGCACCCGGCTGGTCGCGCCACCCGTCCCGGCCGGGATGAGCCGGCCGACGATGACGTTCTCCTTCAGCCCGACGAGCTTGTCGCGCTTGCCTTGCACCGCGGCCTCCGTCAGCACCCGCGTCGTCTCCTGGAAGGAGGCAGCGGAGATGAAGCTGCGCGTCTGCAGCGAGGCCTTGGTGATGCCGAGCAGGATGGGCTCCGCCTGCGCCGGACGCATGCCCTGGGCCTCCGCCTTCGCGTTGGTTTCGTCCAGCTCCTGCTTGTCGACATGCTCGCCCTTGAGCAGCGTCGTCTCGCCGGAGTCGAGGATCTCCCACTTCTGCAGCATCTGGCGAACGATCACCTCGATGTGCTTGTCGTTGATCTTCACGCCCTGCAACCGATAGACGTCCTGAACCTCGTCGATCAGGTAGTTGGCGAGCGCCTCGATCCC
Source organism: Haematobacter missouriensis (assembly GCF_000740775.1). GTDB lineage: Bacteria > Pseudomonadota > Alphaproteobacteria > Rhodobacterales > Rhodobacteraceae > Haematobacter > Haematobacter missouriensis. The sequence goes on from NZ_JFGS01000049.1 coordinate 699, forward strand.
CTGAATCCGCAGGATGTCATGCGGAGCCGGGTTGCCGTCCATGATGTAGTCACCCTTCTGCACGAAGTCGCCTTCCTGCACCGGGATGTGCTTGCCTTTCGGCACCATGTATTCAACGGCCTGAAGCGTCTCGTCCACCGGTTCGATGGCGATGCGGCGCTTGTTCTTGTAGTCCTTGCCGAAGCGCACATAGCCATCCAGCTCGGCGATGATCGCATGATCCTTCGGACGACGGGCCTCGAACAGTTCCGCCACACGGGGAAGACCCCCGGTGATGTCCTTGGTCTTGGCGCCTTCGCGCGGGATACGCGCCACCACGTCACCGGCCTTCACATCCTGCCCGTCTTCGACCGACAGAATGGCGTCCACCGACATCGGATAAGAGATCGGGTGACCCTGCTCATTGCGGACAGGTTCGCCGGTCTCGCCATCCATCACGATGATTTCCGGCTTCAGCTCGTTGCCTTTCGGCGCCGATCGCCAGTCCGAGACGATCTTCTGGGTCATGCCGGTTGCTTCGTCCGTCTCCTCGCGCACCGAGATGCCCGAGACGAGATCGACGAACTTCGCCTGACCGGCCTTCTCCGCGATGATCGGCAGGGTGTAGGGGTCCCATTCGAAGAGCTTGTTGCCGCGCTTGACGGACTGACCCTCCTTCACGAAAACCTTCGACCCGTAGAGCAGCTTGTGCGAGGCCCGCTCCACGCCGTTCTCGTCGATGATGGCGAGCGACATGTTCCGGCCCATGACGATCTGCTCGCCCGAAGCGTTGGCAAGAAGGTTCGGGTTCCGGAACTCGATCACGCCTTCCTGCGACGATTCGAGGAACGACTGCTGGCCGCCCTGCGCAATGCCGCCGATGTGGAAGGTCCGCATCGTCAGCTGCGTGCCGGGTTCACCGATGGACTGCGCCGCGATGATGCCGACGGCCTCACCGACGTTCACCATCGTGCCGCGGGCAAGGTCACGCCCGTAGCAGGTGGCGCAGACGCCTTCCTCCGCCTCACAGGTGAGCGGGCTGCGGATCTTGACCGTGGGTACGCCCAGCGTCTCGATCGCGTCGGCCTTGCGTTCGTCGATCAACTCACCAAGGCTCACGATCACCTCGTCGGTGCCGGGGACATAGACGTCCTCGGCAGCGACGCGGCCCAGCACACGCTCGCCCAGCGACGCCACCACCTCACCGTCGTTCACCGCGGCGGAGGCCGTGATGTAACGGTCGGTGCCGCAGTCGTTCGACCGGACGATGCAGTCCTGCGCCACGTCCACGAGACGGCGGGTCAGGTAGCCGGAGTTCGCGGTCTTGAGCGCCGTATCCGCCAGACCTTTCCGGGCACCGTGCGTCGAGTTGAAGTATTCAAGAACGGTCAGACCTTCCTTGAAGTTCGAGATGATCGGCGTCTCGATGATCTCCCCCGACGGCTTGGCCATCAGGCCGCGCATCCCGCCGAGCTGCTTCATCTGTGCAGGCGAACCCCGCGCCCCGGAGTGGGACATCATGTAGACCGAGTTCGGCTCCATCTCCCGGCCCATGTCGTCCTTACGGACGGCCGAGATCTCGCCCATCATCGCACCGGCAACGGCGTCGGAACATTTCGACCAGGCATCGACGACCTTGTTGTACTTCTCACCCTGGGTGATCAGGCCGTCCATATACTGCTGTTCGAACTCCTTCACCTGCTCCTGCGTGTTCTCCACGATCTCCCATTTCTTGACCGGGATGACCATGTCATCCTTGCCGAAGGAGATGCCGGCCTTGAAGGCCTCGCGGAAGCCAAGCCCCATGATCTGGTCACAGAAGATCACCGATTCCTTCTGGCCGCAGTAGCGGTAGACGGTGTCGATGACGTTCTGGACGTCCTTCTTGCGGAGCAGGCGGTTCACCAGTTCGAACGGCGCCTTGGCATTGAGCGGCAGCAGGTTGCCGAGGCGAAGGCGGCCGGGGGTCGTCTCGTAGCGTTTGACGATCTCATTGCCTTCGCCGTCGATCTGCTTGATCCGAGCGATGATCTTGGCATGCAGATGCACCTCGCCGGCGGCGAGCGCGTGCTCCACTTCCTCGATGGACGTGAAGGCCATGCCTTCGCCCTTCATGCCCTCACGCTGCATGGTCGTGTAGTAAAGACCAAGCACCATGTCCTGCGACGGCACGATGATCGGCGCGCCGTTCGCAGGCGACAGCACGTTGTTCGTGGACATCATCAGGACGCGGGCCTCAAGCTGGGCTTCCAGCGAGAGGGGAACGTGAACGGCCATCTGGTCGCCGTCGAAGTCGGCGTTGAACGCGGAGCAGACCAGCGGGTGAAGCTGGATCGCCTTGCCTTCGATCAGGATCGGCTCGAAGGCCTGGATGCCCAGACGGTGCAGCGTCGGCGCACGGTTCAGCAGGACGGGGTGTTCGCGGATGACCTCATCCAGAATATCCCAGACCTCCGGGCGCTCCTTCTCGACCAGCTTCTTCGCCTGCTTGACGGTGGAGGACAGGCCCTTCGCCTCAAGCCGCGAGTAGATGAACGGCTTGAACAGTTCGAGCGCCATCTTCTTCGGCAGGCCGCATTGGTGCAGCTTCAGCTCCGGCCCGGTCACGATGACCGAACGGCCGGAGAAGTCCACCCGCTTGCCCAGAAGGTTCTGACGGAACCGGCCCTGTTTCCCCTTCAGCATGTCGGAAAGCGATTTCAGCGGGCGCTTGTTTGTGCCCGTGATCACGCGGCCCCGGCGGCCGTTGTCGAACAGCGCGTCCACGGCTTCCTGAAGCATCCGCTTTTCGTTGCGCACGATGATGTCGGGCGCACGGAGTTCGATCAGCCGCTTCAGACGGTTGTTCCGGTTGATGACCCGGCGGTAGAGGTCGTTCAGGTCGGACGTGGCGAACCGGCCGCCGTCCAGCGGGACCAGCGGGCGCAGTTCCGGCGGGATCACCGGCAGCACGGTCAGGATCATCCACTCGGGACGGTTGCCCGACTCGAGGAACGACTCGACGATCTTCAGCCGCTTGATGATCTTCTTCGGCTTCAGTTCGCCCGTGGCTTCCTTCAGCTCCTCACGGAGCTGATCCGCCGTGGAGGCAAGGTCGATCGCAGCCAGCATCTCGCGGATCGCTTCGGCGCCGATATTCGCCGTGAACGCATCCGCGCCATACTGATCCTGCGCGTCGAGGAATTCCTCCTCCGTCATGAGCTGACCATAGGTCAGATCGGTCAGGCCCGGCTCGATGACGACATAGTTCTCGAAGTAGAGAATCCGCTCCAGATCCCGGAGCGTCATGTCGAGCATGAGGCCGATGCGGGACGGCAGCGACTTCAGGAACCAGATGTGGGCGACCGGCGCGGCGAGCTCGATATGGCCCATCCGCTCGCGGCGCACCTTCTGGAGCGTCACTTCCACACCGCATTTCTCACAGACGACGCCGCGATACTTCATGCGCTTGTATTTGCCGCACAGGCATTCGTAGTCCTTGATCGGGCCAAAAATGCGTGCGCAGAACAGACCGTCGCGCTCAGGTTTGAACGTCCGGTAGTTGATGGTTTCGGGCTTCTTGATCTCACCATAGGACCAAGAAAGGATCCGCTCGGGCGAGGCCAGCGAGATCTTGATCTCGTCGAACTGTTTCGGCGCCGCGAGCGGGTTGAACGGATTGGTGGTGAGTTCCTGGTTCATGCCAAGTCCTTAAAACTGGGGTGGGTGAGGAGGGCGAAGGCCGCCCTCACTCTTCCTCCGCATCCAGGAGTTCCATGTTGAGGCCGAGGCCGCGGACTTCTTTCACGAGCACGTTGAAGCTCTCGGGAACGCCGGCCTCGAAGTTGTCTTCACCCTTGACGATGGACTCATAGACCTTGGTCCGCCCCGCCACGTCATCCGACTTGACGGTGAGCATTTCCTGCAACGTGTAGGCCGCGCCGTAGGCTTCGAGCGCCCAGACCTCCATCTCGCCGAGCCGCTGGCCGCCGAACTGGGCCTTGCCGCCCAGCGGTTGCTGCGTGACGAGGCTGTAAGGTCCGGTGGAACGGGCGTGCAGCTTGTCATCGACGAGGTGGTGAAGCTTCAGCATGTACTTCACGCCGACCGTCACCGGCCGGGCGAACTGCTCGCCGGAGCGGCCGTCGAACACGATGGACTGGCCGGACTTGTCGAAGCCCGCCCGGACCAGCGCGTCGTTGACGTCCGCTTCCTTCGCCCCGTCAAAGACCGGAGTCGCGATCGGAACGCCGCGGGTCACATTGCCCGCCGCCTCCAGAAGCGCGGCCTCGTCCATGCCGGAGAAAGCATCCTCATAGGTCTCATCGCCATAGGCGAACCGCACGGCTTCCTTGACCGGGGTCAGATCACCGTTCCGGCGATACTCGCGCAGCGCCTCGTCGATCTGGAGCCCCAGACCGCGCGCAGCCCAACCCATGTGGGTTTCGAGAATCTGACCGACGTTCATCCGCGATGGCACACCCAGCGGGTTCAGCACGAAGTCCACCGGAGTCCCGTCGGCGAGGAAAGGCATGTCCTCCATCGGCACGACCTTGGAGATGACGCCCTTGTTGCCGTGACGACCGGCCATCTTGTCGCCCGGTTGCAGCTTGCGCTTCACCGCCACGAACACCTTGACCGACTTCATCACGCCAGGCGCCAGATCGTCGCCGCGGCGGACCTTTTCCACCTTGTCCTCGAACCGGTTCTCGAGCGCACGCTTCTGCACGTCGAACTGGTCGTTGAGCGCCTCGACCTCCTTGGCCTCCGCGTCGTCGGCGAGTGCGAGCTGCCACCACTGGCCGCGCGACAGCGTGCCCAGCAGTTCCTCGGTGATTTCCGAACCCGGCTTCACGCCCTTCGGACCCTTCACCGCGGCCTTGCCGAGGATCAGTTGCCGCAGGCGGGCGTAGAAGTTGCGTTCAAGAATCTCAAGCTCGTCGTCGCGGTCGCGGGACAGGCGCTCGATTTCCTCACGCTCGATCTGAAGCGACCGCTCGTCCTTGTCGACGCCGTGGCGGTTGAAGACCCGCACTTCCACGATGGTCCCGTAGGCCCCCGGCGGCAGGCGGAGCGAGGTATCCCGCACGTCCGACGCCTTTTCCCCGAAGATGGCGCGGAGCAGTTTCTCCTCCGGCGTCATCGGGCTTTCGCCCTTAGGGGTGATCTTGCCGACGAGAATGTCCCCCGGCCCCACTTCGGCACCGATATAGACGATGCCCGCCTCGTCGAGGTTGCGCAGCGCTTCCTCACCGACGTTCGGGATGTCGCGGGTGATCTCCTCCGGCCCGAGCTTGGTGTCCCGTGCGGCGACCTCGTATTCCTCGATATGGATCGAGGTATAGACGTCGTCACGGAGAATCCGCTCGGAGATCAGGATCGAGTCCTCATAGTTGTAGCCGTTCCAGGGCATGAAGGCGACGACGATGTTCCGGCCAAGCGCCAGTTCACCCATGTCGGTGGACGGGCCGTCGGCGATCACCTCGTTCCGCGCCACCGTATCGCCCACCTTCACCAGCGGACGCTGGTTGATGCAGGACGACTGGTTGGACCGCTTGAACTTGCGCAGACGATAGATGTCCACGCCCGGCTCGCCCGGTTCCAGAAGCTCGGTCGCCCGGACAACGATACGCGTCGCGTCCACCTGATCGATGACGCCGCCGCGGCGTGCCATGATCGCGGCGCCGGAATCGCGGGCCACGGTGCTCTCGATGCCGGTGCCGACGAACGGCGCCTCCGACCGCAGGAGCGGCACGGCCTGACGCTGCATGTTGGAGCCCATCAGCGCGCGGTTGGCGTCGTCGTTCTCAAGGAACGGGATCAGCGCCGCGGCCACCGAAACGAGCTGCTTCGGCGACACGTCAATCAGATCGACGGCCTCCACCGGGTTGAGCATGAACTCGCCCGCCTTGCGGGTGGAGATCAGCTCATCCACGAAGCGCCCGTCTTCATCGAGGCTCGCGTTCGCCTGAGCGACGGTGTGGCGCATCTCCTCCGTGGCGGAGATGTAGACCACATCATCCGTCACCTGACCTTCCTTCACCTTGCGGTAAGGGGTCTCGATGAAACCATACTTGTTGACGCGGGCAAAGGTGGCGAGGCTGTTGATCAGACCGATGTTCTGGCCTTCCGGCGTCTCGATCGGGCACATCCGACCGTAGTGGGTCGGGTGAACGTCACGCACCTCGAAGCCCGCGCGCTCACGCGTCAGACCGCCCGGCCCGAGCGCGGAGAGACGACGCTTGTGCGTGACTTCCGAGAGCGGGTTGGTCTGGTCCATGAACTGGCTGAGCTGCGAGGAGCCGAAGAACTCCCGCACCGCCGCAGCCGCCGGCTTCGCGTTGATGAGATCCTGCGGCATCACCGTGTCGATCTCGACGGAGGACATGCGCTCCTTGATCGCGCGCTCCATGCGGAGCAGCCCGACGCGGTACTGGTTCTCCATCAGCTCGCCGACAGAACGCACCCGGCGGTTGCCAAGGTGGTCGATGTCGTCGATCTCACCCTTGCCGTCGCGCAGTTCCACGAGACCGCGGATACAGGCGATGATGTCCTCTTTGCGAAGCGTGCGCTGCGTGTCGGGGGCATTGAGGGCGAGGCGCATGTTCATCTTCACGCGGCCCACGGCGGACAGGTCGTAGCGCTCGCTGTCGAAGAACAGCGTGTCGAAGAGCGCGGAAGCGGCTTCAACGGTCGGCGGCTCCCCCGGACGCATGACGCGGTAGATGTCCATGAGCGCGGTATCGCGGTTCATGTTCTTGTCCGCGGCCATGGTGTTGCGGATGTAGGGGCCGACATTGATGTTGTCGATGTCCAGCACCGGGATCTCGGTGATCCCGTTGTCCAGCAGCACTTTCAGACTGCCGCCCTTTACTTCGCCATCACGGTCGTATTCGAGCGTGATCTCGTCCCCGGCCTCGACGTAGATCGCGCCGGTTTCCTCGTTGATGATATCTTTCGCAACATAGCGGCCCACGATGGAATCGTAGGGAACCAGAAGCTCGGTGACCTTGCCCTCGTCGGTCAGCTTCTTGACCATGCGCGGGGTCATCTTGTCCCCTGCCTTGCAGATGATCTCGCCGGTGTCGGCATCCACGAGGTCGAAGGTCGGACGGGTGCCGCGCACGCGCTCGGGGAAGAATTTCGTCACCCAGCCGCGGTTTTTCTCCAGACGGTAGCCGACGACGTCGTAGAAGGCGTCCATGATGCCTTCCTGATCCATGCCGAGGGCATAGAGCAGCGTCGTCACCGGGAGCTTCCGGCGACGGTCGATACGCGCAAAGACGATATCCTTGGCGTCGAACTCGAAGTCCAGCCAGGAGCCGCGATAGGGAATGATCCGGCAGGCGAAAAGCAGTTTGCCCGAGGAGTGGGTCTTGCCCTTGTCATGGTCGAAGAACACGCCCGGAGAGCGGTGCATCTGCGACACGATAACACGTTCGGTCCCGTTCACGATGAACGTCCCGTTCGACGTCATCAGGGGCATGTCCCCCATGTAGACGTCCTGTTCCTTGATATCCTTGACCGACTTCGCGCCGGTTGTCTCATCGATATCGAACACGATGAGGCGGAGCGTGACCTTCAACGGTGCCGAGAAGGTCATGTCGCGCTGCTGACATTCCTCAACGTCGTACTTTGGCTTCTCGAGATCGTATTTCACGAATTCGAGAACGGCGGTCTCGTTGAAATCCTTAATCGGAAAGACAGACTGGAAGACACCCTGGATGCCTTCACCGTCCAGCGCCTTGGGACCATCCCCGGAGCGAAGGAACAGGTCATAGGAAGTTTTCTGAACCTCGATGAGGTTCGGCATCTCCAGAACTTCGCGGATTTTGCCGTAGTAGCGGCGGATGCGCTTCTGGCCAACGTAATGCGCCATGCTCGTCGTCACCTTTCTATCTGCGGATCCATCACCGTCGGGGCACCGGCGCGGACCGCTCTAGAAACAGGGGGCCAAGAGTTCCATTCATGCGACCGTCCCACCGATCGCTCCCGAACCCTTTGCCGCGCCCTGGGAAAGGCCCCCTTGAAGGCCCTTGCCAAGACGCGATTGGCTGGAGAGGGAAAACCCTCTCCAGCCGCACGAAACCGTCAGGCGCAGGATGCGCCCGGCACGATTACTTGAGCTCGACCTTGGCGCCAGCCGCTTCGAGCTTCTTCTTGATTTCCTCGGCTTCCGCTTTCGGCGCAGCTTCTTTCACCGCTTTGCCGCCAGCTTCCACGAGGTCTTTGGCTTCTTTCAGGCCAAGACCGGTGATAGCGCGGACTTCTTTGATCACGTTGATCTTGTTCGCGCCGGCATCGACGAGGATCACGTCGAAATCGGTCTTTTCTTCTTCCGCAGCGGCAGCACCGCCAGCGGCCGGACCGGCAACCATCACAGCGCCGCCAGCAGCGGGCTCGATGCCGTATTCGTCCTTCAGGATCGTTTTCAGTTCTTGAGCCTGCAGCAGCGTGAGGTTCACGATTTGCTCGGCAAGGGCTTTCAGATCGGCCATTTCTCTGTTCCGTTCCAAGTTAGATGGGTTCCAACGTGCGGGTGTTCAACCCTACGAAGGCCATAGGTTGCTCAGGCGGCTTCCCGCTCCTCCAGGGTGGAGAGGATGCCCGCGATGTTCGATGCAGGTGCGCCAATCGCGCCGGCGATGTTGGAAGCCGGAGCGCCAATGCAGGACACGATCTGAGCGATGAGCTCTTCACGCGACGGCATGGACGCCACGGCCTTGACACCGGCCGGATCGAGGGCCGTGCTGCCCATGGAACCACCAAGAATGACGAATTTCTCCGTCGTCTTGGCGTACTCGTCAGCCACCTTCGCCGCAGCGACGGGGTCTTCCGAATAGGTGAGCACGGTCATGCCCTTGAGGAGGTCACCCAGGCTTTCGTTGGGCTTGCCCTCAAGGGCGATCTTGGCGAGCCTGTTCTTGGCAACGCGGACGGAACCTCCGACCGTGCGCATGCGCGCCCGGAGATCCTGCATCTGGGCAACCGTGAGACCTTCGTAGCGGGCAACCACCACGACGCCAGAGCTTTCGAAGATCTGGCCGAGTTCCTCGACCACTTTCTCTTTCTGGGCTCTATCCACAGTTCCACTCCAAGTTTGGGGGTTTCCCCCCGGCTCAGTTCTGCCTGCTTGCGCAGGCGTCGGGTCCGCGATGGTCCCGAGAGATCGCCCGGGAAAAGCCCCGGAATTCGCTCGTTCCCCATCTCAGGCAGGATTTAAGATCCATTCGGATCACCCGCCGTCTCGGACAGGACAGGGCCGAGGGACTGCTCCCGATGGCCCTGCCATTCACCGGGCCGAAGCCCAGGAATTCTTTGTCAGGCCTCAGCCGTGGCCGAGGTCAGATCGACAGACACGCCCGGCCCCATGGTGGAGGATACCGACACCTTCTTGAGGTAGGTTCCCTTGGCACCGGCAGGCTTCGCACGGTTCACCGCGCCAACGAAGGCACGCAGGTTTTCGGCCAGCTTCGCCGGCTCGAACGACACCTTGCCGATACCGGCATGGACGACGCCTGCCTTCTCGACCTTGAACTGCACTTCACCGCCTTTGGCAGCGGCCACGGCATTCGCGACATCCATCGTCACCGTCCCGACCTTTGGGTTCGGCATCAGGTTGCGCGGGCCGAGGATCTTGCCGAGACGACCGACCAGCGGCATCATGTCCGGCGTCGCGATGCAACGGTCGAACTCGATCTTGCCGGACTGGATCGTCTCCATCAGGTCTTCGGCACCGACGATATCCGCGCCGGCAGCCTTGGCCTCATCGGCCTTGGCACCCCGGGCAAACACGGCGACGCGCACGGTCTTACCCGTGCCGTTCGGCAGCTGAACGACGCCACGGACCATCTGGTCGGCGTGACGCGGGTCAACGCCGAGGTTCAGCGCGATCTCGACTGTTTCGTCGAATTTCGCGGTGGCCGCCTGCTTGACCAGCGACAGCGCATCCTCAACCGAGAGGTTCGCCTTGCCGTCGAAGAGTTCCCGCGCAGTGGCGGTGCGTTTTGCGAGCTTGGCCATGGCTTACCCTTTAACCTCGATACCGATCGACTTCGCGGAGCCGAGGATGATCTGCATCGCTGCTTCGACGTCGTTCGCCGAGAGGTCTTTCATCTTCGCTTCCGCGATCTGGCGGATCTGCGCGACGGTCACCGTGCCAGCCACTTCGCGGCCCGGCTTCACCGAGCCCTTCGGACGGTTCCGCTTGCCGACCGGCTTCAGGCCAGCCGCCTTCTTGAGGTAGAACGACGCAGGCGACGTCTTCATCTCGAAGGAGAACGACTTGTCCGCGTAGTAGGTGATGACGGTGGGGATCGGCGACCCCTGCTCCATCTCCTGCGTACGGGCGTTGAATTCCTTGCAGAATGCCATGATGTTGATGCCGCGCTGACCAAGCGCGGGACCAATCGGCGGGGACGGGTTAGCCTGCCCCGCCTTCACTTGCAGCTTGAGCTGCCCGACAACTTTCTTGGCCATATGGCCTCTCCTCTTCTCACAGCCCGGCAAGCGGGCGGTTTAGTGGTCCGGCGCAATCACGCCTCCCACGGGATCGCTCAGGCGACTTTGGCCACCTGAGTGAATTCCAGCTCCACCGGCGTCGGCCGGCCGAAGATCGAGACGGTAACCTTGAGGCGGTTGGCCGCCTCGTCCACTTCCTCGACCATGCCGGCGAAGCCCTCGAAAGGCCCGTCCGACACCTTGACCTGCTCGCCGACCTCGAACCTGATGAGATTGCGTGGCTGCGCCTCGCCCTCCTCCACCCGGTTCAGGATGGTGTTTACCTCCGAGTCCCGCATGGGCATCGGCTTGCCCTGCGGGCCCAGGAACCCGGTGACACGGTTGATCGAAGTGATCAGATGGTAACCGCGGTTCGACATTTCCATATGCACGAGCACATAGCCCGGCATGAAGCGCCGCTCCGAAGTCACCTTCTTACCACGGCGAATCTCGATCACTTCCTCCGTCGGGACCAGAACCTCGTCGATCTGCTCTTCGAGGCCAGCGTCGGCGACCGACTGCTTGATCTGCTCGGCGATCTTCTTCTCGAAATTCGAGAGGACGCTCACCGAATACCAACGCTTCGCCATGCCGCGATACCCTTCCTGTGTCCGCTTCCAGAACAAAAAACAGCGCGCACGCCGAATCGCTGCACGCCGCCTGCGCCCTGGAACTGCGATCTACTACCCGCGCGAGAGCGCGAGTGCAAGTCATTCCACAAAAGAACAAGCCCCGCCACATGGACGGGGCCTGTCGTTTCAGCGATTCACAAAGCCGATCAGGCTTTGCGGCGACGGGCGAGAGCGCCGAGGCCGAGCACACCGGCGACCAGCAGGCCACCCGCGGCCGGAAGCGGAACCGGCGCCGGCACCGGGAGTTTTTCCTCAACCTGTTTCGTCGCGGTGAACGCGAGCGCGATGGAGACGTTGGACGTCGCGCCATTGGACAGGAAGGCGACCGAGAACGTTTCGCCCGTGGTCAGATCCGGGAGATCACCGCCAGCAGACCAGAAGGAACCTTGGTCGCCATAGGTGTTGAACACCGTCGAGTAGTCGCCGGACACGCTGCTACCGAAAGTCACCTTTTCCAGAGACCCACGTTGACCGAGCGCGGAGATGCCGAAGTCGAAGGTGTAGGTGGTGTTCGGCGTAACCACGAAGACCAGTTCGTCGCCAACGCTCAGCGTCTGGAACCCGGAGGTGTAAGGACCCTCGGAATCGACGTCGATATAGTACGTCGCCGCGGACGCGGCGAACGGAAGGGCCGAAATGGCCACAGCTGCGAGAAGCGCTTTCATATTTTTATCCTTGCCAAAACACATGCACTCCGCGCGGACAGCCCGCTTGCGCACCGTTTCGCTTGGGGGAGCGACGCATGCGCACGAAGATACACAAGGCAGAGAGGTGCCTTACAAATAGCTAAAATTCAAGAAATATCTCTTTAAACGCGAGAATTCCGAGGCAATGCAGCGTAAGGGCGAGCAGGTCTTTCCGCAGATGCACAACAATGACCATGCAACCGCGGCGACTGTGCATCAGCGCGCGGAAACCGCCTTATTGGGCAAAGAATCCCAGCAGCCACGTCAGACCGTAGCGGATCGCCAGATCTATGAGGAAGAAGAAGACTGCCGCAACTGCCGCAAGCACGAATACCATCGTCGTGGTCAGCAGCACTTCGCGGCGGGTCGGCCAGACGACCTTACCGACTTCGGTTCGGACCTGCTGGATGAACTGGAGCGGGTTGGCCTTTGCCATTGCGGTTCCTTCGGGCTGGACGCGGTGCAGATACGCCCTCCCCGCGCAGAATACAAGTAAGAAGGGGTTGCGTTTGCACCCGGGGCGGAGAGAGTGCGCTTCATTCTGAAGTGTGGAGAGATTTCATGGCGACCACAGTGGACGCAATCCTTTCGGAAACCGGGGTAGGAAGATTCCAGAAACGGCTCTTCGGGATCTTCGGGCTGGTGTGGGCGGCAGATGCGATGCAGGTTCTCTCCATCGGCTTCAGCGCCCCTTCGATAGCGGCTAGCTTCGGCCTGACGGTGCCGCAAGCGCTCCAAACGGGGACGTTGTTCTTTCTGGGCATGTTCATCGGCGCGGCATTGTTCGGGCGAATCGCCGACAAGATCGGGCGGCGCCGGGTGCTGATCGTGACCGTGGCCTGCGATGCTGTATTCGGGCTGGCCTCCGTCTTTGCGCCAAACTTCGAACTGCTGCTAATCGCCCGATTCCTGACCGGCATGGCGGTAGGCGGCACCCTGCCCGTCGATTACGCGATGATGGCGGAATTCCTTCCGCCGAAGAACCGGGGCCGGTGGCTGGTCTACCTGGAGGGATTCTGGGCTGTCGGCACAGTCATCGTGGCGTTGACGGCTTGGATCGCATCCTCCTTGGGAGTGACGGAGGCGTGGCGCTGGATTTTCGCGATAGCCGCCATTCCCGCGTTGATCGGTTTCTGGCTGCGGCTCTGGGTGCCGGAATCGCCGCTCTACCTGCTGCGCACCGGCCAACAGGAAGAGGTGCGTGATGTGCTGAACAAGGTTCGGGCCACCAACGGCGCCACCCCCCTGCCCCGGGACATTGCGATCACCCTGCCCGGCGCACCCGAAGGGGGCAGCATCTTCGCCCCCGCTCTCCGGTCGCGGACCATCGGGGTGCTGTTGTTGTGGTTCCTCGTCTCGATCTCCTACTACGGGGTCTTCACCTGGATACCCGCGCAGCTCGCCACAGGCGGGTTCGGCTTCGTCCGGGGGTATGGCTTCCTGGTGCTGGTCGCACTGGCCCAGATCCCTGGCTATGCGCTCGCTGCTTATGGAGTGGAAGCTTGGGGGCGGAAACCGACGCTCATCCTCTTCCTGCTGCTCAGCGCGCTTGGCTGCCTGCTGTTCACCGTGGCCGGAACCTCGACCCTCGTCGCGACCTCGCTGCTGCTCATGAGCTTTGCGCTGCTGGGAACATGGGGCGCGCTCTACGCATTCACACCAGAGCTCTATCCGACCTCCGTCCGCGCGACGGGGATGGGGGCTGCGGGCGCGATGGCACGGCTTGGCGGCATCTGCGCTCCAACCCTGGTGGGGATGGTGGTTTCCTACAGCTTCGGGGTCACCGTGGGGATGTTCGCCGCGCTACTGGTATTGGGCGCCGTCGCCGCACTCATGATAAACGCGGAAACACGTAACCAGGCGCTCACCTGAGCGCCTCTCCCTCTGTCCCGCGATGCTGGAAACGGCTGGCAGGGGCAGGGGGACTCGAACCCACGACCCTCGGTTTTGGAGACCGATGCTCTACCAACTGAGCTATACCCCTATGCCGTAGGGCGGTTGCTAAGGCAGCGGCCGGGGGAAAGCAAGCGCGAAATCGCACTCTTCCGAAACGCCCGATCACAGGGAAAGCTTCCAGGACAACGGGCCGTCGATCACCTCACTCCAACCCGCGAAAGCGCTGTCATCTCGCGCCAGCGATACCCCGGACCCGAGGCGCCTGAGCGGGATTGACCGTGCGGCAGGCGCTTTCGCCAGCGCGCTGCCCCAACGGCAAAGGCGCCACCCCTTTCGGAGCGGCGCCCTTTGGCGATACAGGCGGGGGCGGTGCCCCGCCCTCAGCCTT
>NZ_JFGS01000050.1 GCF_000740775.1 Haematobacter missouriensis
CTCGAGATCGCGCAGCCCCGCAAGCCGGAAAGCTGCCAGAAGATCCCCGGGGAGATCCTCCGGTGGGGCCGTGATCCCTTCCCCGGCCAGAAGCTCTGCCAGCTTGTCGAGTGCACCGAAACCGGCCGCGGGTCCGTCGGGATCGCGCAGAAGGAAATCCCGCCAGTCGCCGCCCGCCCCCTGAAAGAGTTCCGCCGCAGCCTGATAACCCTTGTAGAGGTAGTTATCCCCGATGATGGAGGATTTGGTTTCGTCCAGAATGGAACTGGCGAGGTTGCCCTCCACCGTCACGCCGGAATTGTCGAAGCCGTTCTTGATCGTCAGGCGGATCACGCCGCCCTTGAAGACTTCCGGCCCGGCGATGAGGGAATTGTTCAGAATGAAGACGTTCTCCTGCCCGCCATCGATGTAGATCGTGTTCGGGCTGCGGACGGAGACGAGGTTGTCCTCGATCAGGATGTTGCGGAACCCGGTCTCCTGCGGGCCGGACAGGAAGATGCCCTGCGCAATGATCAGGCCGGTCGCCGGATCATCGTAAAGGTAGTTCCCCCGGATGATGATGTCATGCGGGGTCATGCCGTCATAGCCGTAGATCTGGATGAGGTCGGGATGGATGTCGGGTGTGGCCGCCACGGTATCCCACAGGACGTTGTTCTCGATCAGGCCGTTGTAACTGTTCCGGCTGATCTGGATCAGATCGGCGCCTGCGCGCTCGAAGACGTTGTCCGTGATGGTGAAATCCGAAACGGAGAAGAGATTGAGCGTGTATTTGCCCTCCGACACATGGTTGCCGGTGATCGTGGCGCCCGCCACATCGCGGAAGTAAAGCGCATGCCCCACACTGTTCGTGACCGCGATGTTGCTGGAGAAAGAGGCGCGGAATTCGCCCGTTATCGTCACCTGGTCGAAGGTCAGGTTCTGGGCATCCCGAATCGTCACCGTGTCGAAACGCGCGCCCCCCGGCGTGGCGGAGGTGATGGTGACGGGGCTGTCATAGGGCAGAACGTTCGGCCCATATCGGCCTTTCAGGTTGAGCGCGCCGTAATCGCCGTCCGCAAGGACGATGGTATCGCCTCCCGTTGCCGACTTCAGGGCGGCAAGAAGCGCTTCGGTATCGGATACGTGGATCGTGGCCATGGACTGTCTCCTTCGTTGAAGAAGACAGTCTCGGATCCAAATGAGGCTCCTTTGTGGCGGGAGCGGTCTTGCGTGCGATCAGTTCTGCCGAACGGGGCTGGCGGCTGTCTGGGTCCGCATCGGTTTGCCGTTCAGCAAAAATTCAAGGAGCGGCACCGGCTTGATGACATGGCGATGCAGCGCGAAGACGATCACATAGGTAACGGTCGCGACGACGAAGAAGGTCGAATAGGGACCGAGGCCGAGTGGACGCAGGGCAAAGGCCACTGCATAGATGACCAGAAAGTGCATGATATAGACGGAATAGACGTATCCTGCCGCCTTGGAGAGCCAGGTGGGATGATCCAGGAACCGTCGGAAGATTGCCATGAAGAGCGCCACTGCTGTTGTGGTGCAGAATGCCTTCGCCACGATCCGAACCACCTCGCCCGCAGCGCCGGTCGAGGCGATCTTCAGGCCCGCGACTGCCACGAGGATGCCGAGCGCGAGGGCCGGAATGCTCATTGACTGGAAGCGGTCCGACAGCGCCGGATAGGCGAAGAGGATCATCCCCGTCATGTAGAAGGGCCAGTAATACATGGTCGTGGGGCCGATCCATGCGAGAGGTGTTGCCTTGAGCAGCGGGTCGAGAGCGACGTGATAGCCCACTCGGAGAAACACGCTGGTCCCCGCAATGGCGAGGGCAAGCAAGAGGATGACCGCCGTCGGCGGCAGTGACGCGAGCCGCGCGACGATCCGCCCCCCCGGTTTCGCAAGATGTCGGCCGAGCGCCATGAGCGCGGGAGCTGTGGCCACGAAGAAGAAGAGTGTGATCAGGAACCACAGATGCAGATGCCAGACGCCCGGCCCCTTCAGGCCCGCGCTTTCCGGGTTCAGGATGGCCGTGGAAAGCGGGACCGGGCCATTGTGATAGGTGGCCACGAGCCAGTTGGTGACCGGGTTCAGGAAAACGAGGCCCGTTGCCAGGGGGACCAGAAGAGCAACCGTCCGCCGCCGTAGGAAATCCCCCGCAGCATATCGCCGCAGCATCATCGCGGCGAAAAATCCCGAAACCAGGAAGAAAAGGCCCATCCGGAAATATCCCGATGTCACCGGGATCCAGCGCAGCCCTTCGGGCAGCCCGAGCGTGGTGACATGGACGAGAATGCCGTAAAGCATCGCGAAGGCACGCAGGGCGTCGAGGTAGTAGAGCCGGCTGGGGGAAGAGCTCATGTAACCTCCTGAGGAAATTCCGGGATGAAAATGGTTAATGACGTTCAACCATAAATAGAATTCCCCAGATCGCTCACAAGGTAAAGAGTAATCCTTCCCCGCTTCCTGCTCAGGCAGGACTTTGCTTGTGCCCCCTTTGCAGGTGCCACCTGCCCAGAAGCCAGCCCCGGAGACTGCCCAGACCCAGAAGGGAGGCCGCCACCAAGGCGACAAGCGGGATCTGGAGCCAGTTGAAATTGCCGAACACCACAGGCACCGGCGGCAGCAGCCAGGTATCGAGCGCCAGTGCCCCCAGGGCCAGCGCCCACCACATGAACGGCCACGTCAGCTTGCGAAGCGGCACGTGCAGCCAGCTGCGCAGGATCCACAGGGACAGCGCCAGCCCCATCAGCTCGCCGATCACCGCCGTGACCACCACGAAGATGAGCCCGTAGCCATGATCGAGCGCGTACCACACGAAGGGGAACATCAGCACCCGCGGCAGATTGCCGAGGAACATGTTCTTGGTCTCGCCCCGCGCCAATGCGACGACGGAAACACCGGTCTTGGCCAGCCGGATGCCCTGAACCAGCGCCAGCCAGACGAGGATGTCCAGCGCCTCGGCATATTTCGTGCCGAACAGCAGCAGCACCAGATCGTTGCCGAACAGCGAGAAGCCGAGCACGACCAGCACGCCCATCGCCATGCCGAGTTCTGTCGTGACATGCGCGAGGCGGATGAAGGCGTGCTCCTGGTCCTGAACGGCGGAAAGCCGGGGCAGCAGGAGGCGCTGCACGCTCTGCATCAGGACGTTGCTGGCCGTCAGCGTCAGCATGAAGACAACGGAGAACTGGCCGAGCGCCTCGATGCCAAGCCGGTTGGCGATGATGACCCTGTCGCCCTGAAAGACGATGAACAGCATCATCGCGGCCAGGAACAGCGGCCAGCCAAAGGACATGGCCCGCCGGAAAATCCCCCAGTCCCAGGCCAGCCGGTAGGGACGGGTCGCCGTCATGTGGGAGATGATGCAGCGCAGCAGCTGCTGGAACACCAGCGTCCAGAGAGCCACCCGATAATCCCCGAAGAGATAGTACATCGGGAAGATGGCCAGCAGCGCGCCCAGTTCCGACCCCAGCATAACCTGGATGACAGGGCCGAAGCGGTAGGAACGTTCCGCGCGTGCCATGTCGAGATGCCAGAACCCCTGGATCAGTGGCATGACCGCCATCACCTGAAAGCCCCAACCGACCTCGGGCACGCCCATCAGGTCGGCAAGCGGCTGCGCGGTAAGGAACAGCAGCAGCGCCAGCAGGATACCGCGGATCACCTGCACGGCCTGCAGGACGGCCTGCATCCGTGGCGTGTCGCCCTCCTTGTCCTGAACCAGAAGCCTGTCGAGGCCGAGGTAGCCGATCATCTCGATCAGTGCGAAGATCACCGCAAAGGTATTCGCCGTACCGTAATCCGAGACGGTCAGCATCCTGGCAAGGGCGATGTTGCGCAGGAACTTGAGCACCGCGATGCCCATGTTGCTGCCCAGAACAGCAATGGCGGAGCGGATCATCGACGTTTGGCGCTCGCTTCGGTGAGCAGGTCGCTCAGCGTCGCCTCATACACCTTGAGGCGGGCATCGGCATTGCCGAAGGCCTTTGCCACTTCGCCGGCAAGCGCCTCGCGCCCCTCATAACCCTCGCGTATCCGGGCCAGAACGGTCTCGTTGTCGAGGGCCTTGAGGTCGACAGTCCGGTCGTAGCCCAGCGTGCCGAACAGGCCCGCGAACTTCCGGCTGTAGGCCATGGGGATCACCGGAACGCCACTGGAGAAGGCGGCGATAGTGGCGTGCATCCGCGCGCCCATGAAGAAATCGAGCCCGGATATGTAGCTTTTCGCCTCCGAGGGGCTGCGGAATTCCGGGGCCAGGATGAGGCCTGGAAATTCGGCAGCGATTTCCCGGTTCGTATGGGCGTCGTCCTCGGCCGAGCGGTCTCCGGGCAGGACATGGGCCACGAGATGCAGCTCCACCTCCGGCCGCGCCTGAAAGTCGGTGATGATGCTGCGGATCAGGGCGGGATAGTCCACGGTCAGGCCG
The DNA here is from genome assembly GCF_000740775.1 of Haematobacter missouriensis. GTDB lineage: Bacteria > Pseudomonadota > Alphaproteobacteria > Rhodobacterales > Rhodobacteraceae > Haematobacter > Haematobacter missouriensis. The sequence continues at coordinate 4,418 of NZ_JFGS01000050.1, forward strand.
AACATGTTCTTGCCGGTGTAGCCGCCGCGCATGAGCAGGCCGGAGACGTTCAGTCCGACCTTCACCTTGTCCCCCGGCACCCGTTCCGGTCTGGTGTAGGGCAGGCGCATGGCCACGTCGGTCGCTTCGCCGATCGTCCCCTTGAACCCCGCCTCGCGCAGGAAGTCGGTCGAGAGCTTGTCGCGGGTGAAGACCGCGCGCGACCGCCGGACCGAGGCCATGGCGAAATCGCGCGTGCGGCCCGGTTCGAAGGGCCCCATGGTCTGAGGGCTGAGCACGAGGGGTTTGCGCGCGGCATGGATGACGAATTTGGAGGTCAGCATCCGCCGGATCCGGCCGGTGCCATAGATGTCGGCAAAACTGTCGCCTGCTCCGATGTCGAGGATAAAGTCGCATTTCATCACCCGTGCGAGCAGGCGGTCCGGCCGCACGAGATCCACCGTCCGCATCCCGAAGAGCTCGACATTGTCGCCCTGGATGTAATGCGGGAAATTGTCCTTGGCGGTCATGATGATGTAGCGGACAGACAGGCCGAGGTCATGTGCCAGGCTGTCGACGATATGCATCTGCGAGACGGTCAGCGCGCCGACGCCGAGGTTCGGGGAGTTGGACGAATGCCAGATCAGTCCAACCGTAATGTTCTTCTTCACTGTTGTCCTTTCCGCGTCGGGGGGAACGCAGCCTTGTTTTTATGGGTTATTGGGGAATAGAGGCCGGCTATTTCAGGGCACGGGATTCCTGAGGAGCGCTTGCTGCGGTGCTGGCAGTTGTCGAGAGCGCGCCTGGCTGTGGTTTCGGGGGCGGAGCCGATCGGCGCAGGTCGAGCGCGGGTTTCTCGATGAACTTCCATGACAGAACGGCGCAGATCAGCGTGATCGGCAGGGCGATGGCGATGTTGACGAAGGGATCCCGGACCCCCCAGTGCGCCACCAACTGCTGGATGGGAAAGGCATAGATATAGGTGCCGTAGGAATAGTCCCCGAGCAGGTTGTATTCCCGCAGCCGCCCGAGATTCAGGTGGCCGATATAGAAGGTGCAGTAGACGAGCGCCGGAATGAAGACGACGTTGAACCAAGGAGTGAAGCGGGCCAGCAGAGAAAGCAGGATAGCCGCCACGCAGATCAACCAGTGCAGCGGTATCTGCTTCTGCCAGAGCCGAAAGCTCATGCCGATGGCGAAGGGATAGCCGAGTTCTGCCAGCCGCATGAGGCGCGGATGATACCATTCGGGTGGCGGAAAGGCGTGGATCAGGAAAAGTCCCGTGACCAGCAGAAGCAGCACGTCGCGCCGCAAGAGGCCCACGATGCCAAGGGCAAGAACGCCCATGTAGCACAGGAATTCGTAAAACAGCGTCCAGAGGGAGCCGTTGACTGCCGGCCCGAAGGGATTGTCCTCGAATACGCCGGGCAGCGGTTGCATCGGCAGGGCGAGGCTCAGGGTGCGCAACACGTATTTGACCGCAGAGGGCCAGTATTGCCACGCGGGAGCGGTGGTGAGCGCGACCCCGGCCACAACCACGGTCACGACCGCTACCACCGCAAGAGCGGGGAACAGCCTCAGAAGGCGGGCCTGAATGAACACCATCCGGTCGCCCCGGCTGTTCTGAAAACTCGCCGTGATGAAATAGCCCGACAGGCCAAAGAAGATCGCCACGGCTGTGGAACCGAGCGATATCGTCCCCAAGACATGTTCCAGCGGCGCCGCGGCCTGCGGCCCGAGGCTGAGCGGCCAAGCATGCGAGACGAGGACAGCCGTAGCCGCAATCATACGGATCAGGTTGAAATTGTTGTTCCGGCCCCGCAGGGCCCCGTCGGCGAGAGTGATGTGCTGCATGCTCCCAATGCTCCCGGCTTGGCCACGAGGGGCGGGCCGCGCTTTCGCGATGCCTTGATAGCAGGAGTATCCACGCATCTTGCCGGACACTCAATCCGCAATCACCTCTGCCGCTGCATTGCAGCATCACAATCTTTTTGCAGATAAAAAACGGCACGTTGCCGGACCCCGGCGTCAGGCGGCAATGACCTGCGCACTGCGGGTGAAGAGGGTGGATTAATATTCTTTGAGTTGAGTCGTTCAACCGCTGTTAACCCTGTTGCATATTCAGAGGGTGGTATTAAGAATAGCAATAATCGTTATGGTTGCAAAACGTTCGCTTAGATTTATCGGAGATTGCGCTGATGACCGATATTACCCCCAGTATCCCCAATGCGCCTTTCCAACCTGCCAAGGTGCGTCGGCGCGGCCTGAACAAGCTTTCCGGCCTACGCAATCTTCTTGTGGGGATGCGTCGCGCCTGGCTGGCGCGGATGTGGGGGATGGACCTGCATCCCACCGTGCAGTTGTCGCTGTCCGCAAAGCTGGACCGAACTTTCCCGATCGGCGTCCATGTCGGGGAGAATTCCTATCTCGCTTTCGAAAGCCGCATCCTGACCCATGATCGGACGCGGGGACTTTACCTGCATACCCGCATCGGGCGGAACTGCTTCATCGGCGGGCGGAGCATGGTCCTGCCGGGGGTGGAGATCGGCGACAACTGCGTGGTGGGGGCCGGATCGGTAGTGACGAAATCGGTTCCTCCCAATTCCGTCGTGGCCGGCAACCCGGCCCGCGTTCTCTATTCCAACATCGACGTCGGACCCTATGGTCGCTTCAGCACGGCGGATGCAACGGAAGATGCGCTTGCCCGGAGCGGCCAGGCCTGAACCAGGCCAAGTCTGAACGGGATCGGACCTGAACGGGGCCCGCCCCAAGGAAGGGGCGGATAGCACTGAGCTCCCACCGCCGCGTGATCAGTAGCCGCGCAGCCAGTCTTTGCGGCTTCGCCACATGTCGTCCCACATGCTCTTGCGGCTCCGGGATTTCTCGCTGGGGCGGAGCCTGTTCATCACAGTGGCGGCCAGAAGCCGCTGTGCGGTGGAGAACCAGAAAAGTCCCAGACCGAGTGGAACCTGCCAGGCCGGCCAGTGATCCCGCATCAGGGTGACCCGCGCCTTGGTAAGCGGGATGCGCTTCCGCGCGAGGCTGTTGGAAGCCGCGCCGACGATATGCATGATCTCCGAGTCCGGCGTGACCATCGGCTGGTAGCCCATCGCGCGTGCGCGTGCGCAGAGATCGGCCTCCTCGCCATACATGAAATAGCGCAGGTCGAATCCGCCGAGCTCATTCCACAGGTCGCGCCGGATCATCAGCAGGCAGCCGACGACAATGTCCACCTTGCGCACGCTGTCGCGCTTCCAGTCGGGCATGGCTTCGGGATTGAACAGGCCTGACTTAGGGAAGGCGGCGGTCAACCCGACCGAAGCGCAGAACAGCGACCAGAGCGTCATGCGCCGCCAGCAGGAGGCGATGTTGAGCCGCCCGTCCGGAAAGACGGTGCGACCGCCTGTGATCCCGGCGTCGGGATGGGCGCGGGAGAAATCCATCAGGTTGTCGATCGCCCCCGGATGGCACTCCGTATCGGGGTTCAGCAGCAACAGCCATTCGGTGCCGGCATCGGCCGCCACCACGTTGTTGGCGCGCGCGAAGCCCAGATTGTCGGTGGAGGCGATCAGTTCGACCTGCGGAAATTCGGCCGCGATCGCCTCGACCGACCCGTCCTTCGAATCGTTGTCGTAGACGACCGTGCGGAAGCGGGTACGCTTCGTCGTCTCGTAAAGTGTGCGGAGGGCAGCCAGCGTCAGGTCACGGGTATTGTAGCTGACCATGATGACGGTGAGTTCGGCAGGCAGCGTCCCCTTATCCGGTCCCTCGCCCGCAGGTGACGGCGTGGCGGATGTCGCGTTGGAGGCCGTGGGGGTCTGGGTCAGCTGGTTCAACCTGCCTTTTCCTTCTTTCGGAACAGCGACCGGGAGCCGGACCTGTCGCAGAGATCGCGCTGCGATGCAGCATCACGAATTCCGGGAAGGATTTCAAGCCCGTCCCGTCAAGCCCGTCCCGGAGGTGGTCCCGATATCCTGCCGGAGCGGGCGGGCAAAGGGCAAGTCCCTGCGTGTGGGGCAAGCGAAAGTCAGGAGACCCGCTTGCCGCGCCCCTTGAGCGTGCGGCGCAGCGTGCCGAGGAAGTTCTTCAGATTGCGCGATACCGGGTTCTGCCGCGAGGCCTGCCACAGCAGGAGGCCACGGTAATCGGGAACCGGGCGCAGGCACAGACGCAGCGCCGCCAGCCGGGCAAGAAGCGCGCGCCGGCGTTCCCGCTGACCGGGCTGGATCCCCGCGAGCGTACTCACATCGAAGGGTCCGGCCTCGACATGGCCGCTTTTCACCGCCGCCTCGACGATGCCACGCCCGAAGGCATTGCGCGCCACGATCAGGCTGGTGCCGGAGCCTTCGGTGAACAGCGGATAGCCGCGCGCGTCGCTTTCCCAGGCATCGGCGCAGACGATGTCGGCGGCGATGCCGGTGCCGTCGGCGCAGATCTTGCAGCGGTGCTGGACATGCTTGGAGAGCACCTTCCCCCAGCTATCGTGGTAGCTCATCTTTCGTTCGGAGCCGTCGCGCAGCACCGCGGTCGCAAAGCCCGGCCAGCCGTTGCCGCGGTAGCGGAAGCTCACGACCTCCGAAGGGTCTGCATCGAGCGCCTTCAGAACCGCCCGCCCTCCGGTCTGAGAGGGCACGCCCGCGCAGAAGAAGGACAGGATCACGGGGAAGCTGGCGCGGACGCGTGGATCGGCCTCCTGCCAAGCGCGCATCGCCACCGCGTCGCAGGGCTTGCCGACAAAGGCGTAGCGCTTGCCGTTCTCCAGAAACCGGTTCAGCCCGGCGAGCGGGGCGGAGGGCGCGTAGCGCGATCCGGCCGCGGCCTGTACCTCGGCCTCGGTGACGGAGATGGTGGCGACATTGCCGATCGGCTGCTCCGGGTCGGCCGTAGTCTGGATCACCGCGTCGATCTGACCCGTCTCCAGCAGATGCACGAGTACCGCGGAAAGCACCCCGCCCGAGGAGCCAGAGAAGCGCAGCGCCTCGTCCCGAGCGTGACCGATCTGCATCGTATCGTAGGGCCCCCAGAGCGGGTCGTCGGTGCGGCCCGCCGGCTCCACCCGTTCCCCAAGGCCGGGACAGACGCGCGCGATCATCGCATCCTGTCCCGCACTGACCGGCCCTTCCTGAACCGGGCGCAGCCAGCCGGGGGGGGTCATGCGCATGGCGACGGAGCCGGGCGCGATCGCGGCGCAGGCGCCGCAACCGGCACAGAGATCGCCCTTGCGGACGCGCGCAAGGCTCGCGGCTTCCGCGAATGCGGCGGGGGCGCGCGCGCCCACAGGGTCCATCTTCATGATCCGCATTCCTCAGCCAGGGTGCTGTTACGTCTTGCTTAATACGTGAATCGCCTCAGGGGAAGTCCGTGACACAGTTTCGTGCTGCATTGCGGCATTGCGATCCGGATTCTGTCTATTCCATGAGCATGTTTCCGCAGAACAGACAGGTTCGAGCGGGAACTGCGATGGCCCCTCCTGCCGGGCATGATAAGGCAGGCAGGAATACCGTTTCTACAATCATAACGTGATTCATGATACGGTAGGGTTTCAGGAGCAGACTGGCGGATATCCGGATCCGATAGCGCTCCGGCGCGCCATGACGATCCGGGGGCGCGTCGACAGTAGACGGGATCAGCAGGACAGCAGGATGAGCGACGGGAATACACCTCCTCGGGCCCCTTTGGGGAGCAACGCCTATCGCACGGCGCTCCGCAGGTTGCGGGGCACCTTTCTGATGACTGGCTTCTTCAGCGCGGTGATCAACATCCTGATGCTGACGGGCCCGCTCTACATGCTTCAGGTCTATGACCGGGTGCTGGGTTCGGGATCGATCGCGACGCTGCAGGGGCTCTTCCTGATCGTGGTGGTCCTCTACGCCTTCCTGGGGCTTTACGAATTCCTCCGCTCGCGGCTGCTGGCACGCGCGGCAATCCGGCTCGATCAAGAGGTGGGGCCGACTGCCTTTCGCGCCTGGCTCCGCTCGGGAGGGCAGCAGGCCGCGCGGAAACCGGGCGCCTCGCCGCTGCCGCTGGCCGATCTGGGCGCGATCCGCGGGTTTCTCTCCTCGCCCGCGATGGGGTCGATCTTCGACGTGCCGTGGATCCCGCTCTATCTCGGCCTGCTGTTTCTCATCCATCCGTGGCTCGGCTGGCTGACGCTGGCCGGCGCAGGCATCGTGGCGCTGGTGGCGGTGCTGGGCCGGCGCCTGACCCGCGCGCCGCAGGAGGCCTCCGCCGTCATAGAGGGCGAAGCGCGCGCCTTCTCGGAGCAGGGCCGCCGCAATGCCGAGCTGATCGAGGCGATGGGTATGGAGCGTGGCGTGACGGAGCGCTGGCAGCAGGACCATGCCCGTGCGCTGGCGACGGGCCAGGGGGCGAGCAATGTGTCGGAGGTGACGGGCGCCTTCTCCAAATCCTTCCGCATGCTGCTGCAATCGGCCATGCTGACGGTGGGGGCGCTGCTTGTCCTGCGCCATGAGATGACGGCGGGGATGATCATCGCCACCTCCATCCTCTCGGGCCGGGCGCTGGCGCCGGTTGACCAGATCATCGCCCAGTGGCGGATCATCGGTGCGGCCAGCCTTGCACACAAGCGGCTCATCGCCTTCTTCGAGAGGGAGCCGCAGGAGACGCGTCCGGTCGGCCTTCCTCAGCCCACGGGCAAGGTCGTGGCGAACCGCCTGACCTGTCTCGGCCCCATACCGGGCGCAGGGGGAGAGCGGCCGCGGATGCTGAGCCAGGTCAGCTTCACGCTGGAGCCGGGCGACGGGCTGGGTGTCATCGGCAACTCCGCGGCTGGTAAATCCACGCTCGCGCGGTTGATTGTCGGCGCCTGGAAGCCCGATGGTGGCGATATCCGCTTCGACGGCGCGACCCGCGATCAGTGGGATCCAGAGGTTCTGGGGCGCGCGATCGGTTATCTGCCGCAGACGGTGGAACTGCTCCCCGGCACCATCCGCGACAACATCACCCGCTTTGACCCCACGGCTCGGGACAGCGACATGATCGCGGCGGCGCGGCTGGCCGGCGTGCATGACATGATCCTCGCTCTGGCGGAAGGATATGGCACGCGGGTGGGTGTCCCAGGCCAGCCGCTTTCCGGCGGGCAGGTGCAGCGGCTCGGCCTCGCGCGGGCGGTGTTCGGCGGGCCGCGGCTCATCGTGCTGGACGAGCCGAATTCCAATCTCGACGCGGCGGGGGAGGCGGCGCTTGCCCAGGCGATCCACGCCCTCCGCAGGGGAGGCTCCACGGTGATCCTGATGACCCATCGCACCAGCGCGCTGGCCGAGGTGAACAAGATCATGCTGCTTTCTGCCGGCAATGTCGTGAAGTTCGGCGACCGGGACGAGGTGCTGCGCGGCCTGTTGCTGCGCCCGGTTCCCGACACCGGCAAGGAGGGGAGTGGCGGCAACACCCCCTTCCCCGGCATCACCGCAGGAGGCCAGCAATGACCATGACACCGATGTTGTCCGGTTCCGTCCCGGCCCATGCCGCACCTGATCATATCCGGCCTGAAACCGGTCTGCGCCTGACGGGTCGTGTCGGCGTGGTGGCGGCGGTGGCGCTGCTCGCCGTCTTCGGCTTCTGGGCCTATGCAACGGAGATCGACAGTGCGGTGGCCACGCAAGGCCAGGTCGTGGTGCGCGGCAAGCCCAAGACGGTGCAGAGCCTCGACGGCGGGGTGGTGGAGGAAATTCTCGTCCACAACGGGGATCGGGTGACAGAGGGGCAGTTGCTCATGCGGCTCGACCCGACGCTGATCCGGGTGAATCTCGACATCACCCGGACCCGGCTTGCCGAAGCCTCGGCCCGCAAGGCACGGCTGGAGGCGGAGGATCGGGGTCTTGCCGCGCCGGTCTTCACCTACCCCCCGCTGCCCTTCGAGCGTCCGCCCATGGCAGAGCCGGAGGCGGGCCAGATGCGGGTCTTCGAAGCCCGTCAGCATCTCAATACCGGTCGGCGGGCGCAGCTTGACGAGAAGCTCGAACAGTTCCGCCGCCAGATCGACGGGCTGGAGGCCTCCATCACCGCCAAGGCCGAGCAGCTTGGCTACATAGAGCAGGAACTCGCCAACAGCCGGAAGCTCTTCGATCAGGGACTGATGCGCGAGCCGCAGATCCTTCAGCTTCAGCGTGCCCGCGCCGAAATGAAGGGCACGCTGGCCGAGGCGGAGGCCGACCGCGCCCGCGTCGGCAATTCCATGCAGGATGCGATCATCGGGGTGGATCAGGCGGAGCGACAATTCCGAGAGGACGTGGTGACCGATCTGCGCAGCACCCAGACCGAGATCGAGGAATCGACGATCCAGATCGTCACCCTTTCGCGCCAGCTCGAACGGGTGGATATCCGTGCGCCCTCCACCGGCATCGTGCACGAGATGCAGGTGACCACGCTGGGCGGCGTCGTGCCACCGAACGGCACGATTTTGCAGGTGATCCCGGTGGATGACGAGGTGGAACTCGAACTGATGCTGGAGCCGCGCGAGATCGACCGGGTGCACCCGGGGCAGAAGGCCGAGGTGGTCTTCACCGCCTTCGACCATCGCGCGACACCCCGGCTGGAGGCGCATGTGGCCAGGATTTCGCCCACCGTCGTTTCTACCGGGACGCCGGGCGGAACGGAGCACAATTTCTATCGACTGGGTCTGGAGCTGGAGCCGGGCCAGTTGGAGCGGTTGAACGAGAAAAGCTCCGCCATCGTGCCAGGCATGCCGATCGAGGCCTTCCTGGAGACGGGGGAGCATACAGTGATGAGCTATCTCGTCCAGCCGCTGGTCAGCCAGATCATGCACGCCTTCCGGGAGCGCTGAACCCCTCCCTGACGGGAGCCTCCGCTTGTCGCGAAGGGAGCCTGTTGGCAAGGCTGGGGGCACGGGGCACAGGGATTGCCCCGCCTTACAGGTAAGGTCAGCCCAAGCGCGACAGGGTCGGCTTGTTTCTCTCCGGTCCGGGCTCTCGCCCCTGCTCTGCAGCAGGCTGGCGGCGAAGGGGCAGGCTTTCCCCCCGCGCATTGGACGCTTCCGCCCGTGCGCTCACGACAGGTTGCTCGGGCCGCTGCCGCATCGCGCCGATGGCTTCTGGCCCAAACCGGGAGAAGACCGGCCCGCGCCGCACCGGTTCGGCGGCTTTCTCGGTCGGGGTTTCCTCCTCCGGTCGGTAGGAATTGGCCAATGCTGCGCCGAAGCCGATGAAGAATGAGAAGAGCGGTTGCAGCTTGCCGAAGAAGGCCACCGTCGCTCCGGTGAGCAGGAGCGCTACGATCGCCATTCCCCACCCGTTTCGCAGCCGGACAACCAACTCGTTCTTGTTCCCAAGACGGCAGGCGGCCAACCAGATGAGCAATAGGGCAAGGAACAGGAATACCAGCGCCGGAATCCCTGACCGCATCATGATGAGCAGCCAGTAATTGTCGACGCTCGCCCCCAGCCAGTTCGGACGCGAATAGGTTATGGGATCGAACCCGAAGAACGGGTGGCGCATGACGTCATCGATGCCGAATTGCCAGATCGCACGCCGGTTCCAGGCCGTCCCCGGGTTCAGTGAGACCATGGTGATGATGCCGATCACGCCTCGTCCGGTGAAGGTGTCCAGCATCAGGAGAACGACCCCGATCGAACTGCCGACCACCAGAAGCCGGTTCTTGACGGTCCGGGTGAGCCGCTCAAGCAGCAGCAGCCAGATCTGCAACGTAAAGATCATCAGAGGTGCTGAGGAGGCAGAGAAGAACGTGGCCACACCGATGAGCGGCGCTTTCCAGACACGTTGTTCCGGGGTGCTCGCGAACCAGACCAACGCCAGCGTCGAGGCACAGAATACCCCGTATAGGATCTCGTGTTCGAAGAAGGACTTGGCGCGGAAGATCCCCATGCGCGTCTCATGGTTCAGCGGGTAGTAGTTCCCCGTCATGGAGCGGGCGATCTCATGGACGATCGGCTTGCCCGTCAGTCCTTCCGGGATCGCGAAGGCGGCTGATATGGCCACCATGACGAACAGGACGTTGATGGTTGCCTTCAGTTGCCCCGGTGTGCGCAAATAAATACGCGCGACGAGATAGACCACCAGGAATTCAAGCAGATAGAAGCCGGAAGACTGAATGCCGCTCGCTGTACCGTACACAAGGATAAGCGCGGTCGCGGTCCAGAAGGCATGGGCGACGATCAGCCAGTCATAGGGCTTCATCTTGAGAGACGGCAGTTTCGGCAGGATGACGAGAGTCATGACGATCATGCACAGTTTCGACGTGGTCAGGAACAACCCTGCCACGCGGAAACTGAACTCGATCGGCACCATAATGACGCAGATGAGCATCACGACGACCGGCCAGGGGGCCCGTTCCTTCGTCGCTCCAATGGTCTGATCGCCTGCCGTACGCGCCGTCATATCGTTCCGCCTCCTGCCTGGCGCAGCATCCAGACCATGCGTTGCAGCCGCAGGCGGAACAGAGTGCCCGCGGCCCGGGCCCGCTCACCCGGCCCGGTGAGCTGGGAGCTGGTCATCACCTTGGGGAGGTGGGCGACAGCACTGGCCGGCATGGCCAGCGCCTTTATCGCCCATTTGGCGTGTGACCCGGCGCCTTCGAATTCATAGGCCTCGCGTGTCATCCGGTTCCACTTCTTGCGAAGGGCCGCCCAGTCGGAGCGGGAGGGATGCGAGACGCGCAGGTCCGGTGCGGCACCAAGGCGCCAGCCCTTGGATGTCGCCCTACGGCACCATTCGAGATCCTCGGACAACCCGTTCCTGAGCGGCCCGGTGTGAAGAAATACCTCCCGCCGTGTGACGAGGTTGGCCGTGACCGAAAAGCCCTTCTTCTCGATATAGCCCTGCCAGTCGAAGGCGAAGACCGCCTCAAAGGCTTCCGCGCCCGTACGAGGGGGCGGCGTTTCGTCGAAAATGTCGATGCGCCCGCCGAAGAGGTCACCGTCCTGCCGCATGCCGGCGGCCCGGGCCTGCGCGATCCAGTCGTCCGCGGGCAGACAGTCGGCATCGAGAAAGGCCAGCACCGGCGCGGTCGTCTCCTCCACGCCGCGGTTGCGGGCTGGGCCCGCCCCCTTCTCGGCCTCGGTCACGAAGCGGGCGAAGGGAAAGGCTTCGGCGATGGGGGCAAGCGGCTCGGTGGAGCCATTGTCCACCACCACCACTTCCACTCCCTCCAGATCCTGAGAGGCAAGTGCGGACAGGCAGCGCCGCAGGCGAATGGTATCGTTGTAATGGGGGATGATGACCGCCAGGTCGGGCGCGGCGGTGCCGGGAGCCGTCTCGCCGCCGTCTGCCGCCGGTTCAGTAGCCTGAATAGTCGTAGGAATAGTCATCGCTCGTGATCCGGCATTTGTTCAGCACAACGCCCATGACCTGCGTAAGCTCCGACACCTGGCGTTCTGCGGTGTCGATCTGGGACATCGGGGTTTCCTCGGCCGCGACCACGATCAGCGCACAATCGACATTGCGCAGGAAGCCGATGGAATCGTCCCCGGTGAACAGCGGCGGAAGATCGAAGATGGTGAAGTTCGGCTTGTATTGCGCCTCGATCTCCGCAAGCGCGGTCTTGGTGCGCTGGCTCTGGAGGAGTTCGGCCGGATGGCGCACCGTCTGACCGTTCAGCGCGAAGGCCACGTTGTCGCCATAGCGCAGCGCGTGTTCCGAAAAGGGCACCCGGCCTTCGATCACATCCTCCATCGTGTGGCTGACCTGCTGATCCAGAGCATGGGCCAGCGTCACGCGCCGCAGGTCGAAATCGATGACGAGACTGCGGTAATCGCTCTGCCGGGCAAGGCTGAAGGCAAGATTGGCGACGGTCGTGGTCTTGCCCGCCGCGGCCCCGGCCGAGATGACGGCGATCCGCCGCCAGCCATGGGTTTCGGCCTGCTGGACGAGCCGCGTACGCAGAATGTCATAGGCCGCCCCTGGGCCGCCGGGGTGAAAGGCGATGAGATCGCTCTGTTTCGAATAGGCCGGTCGTGATGTGTCGAGCGGCCGCAGGGCAGCCCAGGCGGCATCGACCCCATGGCCCTCCACGGGGGGCGCCGCGCCCTGGGGCTGCATGGGCGGCGGCGGAGTGTACTCCGGCCGTGTATCCTCCCGCTGGGCCCGGGCCTTTTCGATCGCTGCCTGCAAGCGTTCCATCAGAATGTCTCCGTCACGATCGTTTCTCGGCCTGTCAGAGGCCGATCTGTTCCTTGACCTGCTCGGCGAGGACGTCGAGCGGCTGATAATAGGTATGAATGCTCCAGACGATGGCTGGAATACAGATGAGAATGAGCAGGATCAGCGCCGCCTTGAGGCTCCGGTGCACCACCGCCTCCCGCGAGGAGCGGATGTAGGGAATGGTCGCGATCGGCATGATCCCGAGTTTCTTGACGATATCCTCCGGCCGCCGCGGCGAGCGGTTCAAGAGGTCCAGGAGCATTACGAGAGCCAGGCCGGCGAGGATGCCGGCACCAAGACCCCCGCCCGCGATCAGAACCCGGTTGGGCTTGGCCGCGTTGCTGGGAACTACCGGCTGTTGCAGGATGGTGATGCGCTGGCCGCGCGCCTGGCGTTCGATCCTTTCGCCCGTGGAGGCGTCGAAAAGCCGGTTCTGGATCGAGGAATACTGGCTCTGGATATTGTCGTAGTCGCGCTGCAGGGCGGCGAGGGCGACACTGTTCACCGAAGCGCGGCTGATCGCATCCTGAAGGCGGTCGATTTCGCCCTGAAGCTGCTCCTCCTGCGTCTTGAGGGTGGCGATCCGTCCGTCGATCTCGGCCATCTGGGCCTTGAGCGGGTCGCTCTGGTCCGGCTGGGCCGTGCCGGCAATGGTCGCTTCAAGCTGTGCAATCTGGCTTTTCAGGATGCGGATGCGGGGATTGTCGGGCGCATAGACAGCGAGCGCCTGGTTCAGTTGGGTCCGCATCTGGGCAAGCTGGTGTTCCTGCGGGCTTGCGTTCTGCGAGGTGACGGACTGGATCTGGCCAGTGGACTGGAAGACCTGGATGACGCGGGCCCGCTGTTCGGTCAGGTTGGAGATGTCCCGCCCAAGCTGGTCTAGCCGCGCCTGCATTGTGATGAGTTGTTGCTGGCGATAGGACTGATCTTCCGGGAGCGCGTCGGCATTGTCCGCCTTGAAGCGGAGGATCTTGGCGCTCTGCTCGTTCAGTGCGGTCGAGAGCCGTTCGACCTCCTGTTGGAAGAAGTCGTAAGTCTGGCCCGCCATGCCGGTGCGGGATTCCACATCGTCCCGCTGGATGACGCTCAGATATTCGTTGACCACGGCGGCCGCCAGTTGGGGAGTGGGCGCGTCAAACGAGATGGTCATCTGTGTTGCCCCTTCGCGCGGGGCGATGATCTTCGTCGTAGTCCGGTCGTTCATGTAGTTCGCGATATCATCGGCGCTCATCTGCGCGATACCGGGAATGTTGACCCGCCGCGCCACGTCGATGACATTGGAACGGGAGATCAGCCGTTGCTCGATGATCTGCAACCGTTCGAGCGGCGACGTCGTTACCGTAGGAGCCGCGAGGCGCGACGGGATCTGGGGATCCTCCACCACGAAGCGGGTCGCGGAGACATAGGTCGGTGGCAGGGTCATCGCGATGATGACACCGATGGCGGTGATCGCCACGGCCGGGATCAGGAACCAGTGCAGCCGCCGCAGAAAGACGGAGGTGTAATATTTGAGAGTGGCCTTCACGCCGTCGTCTCCTCTTCTTCCGGGCCAAGCGCGTTGGCGCCGAAGAATACCTGATCTTCAAGAACGTTCTGAACGGTTTCTTCCGTGACCTGCGGGGTTTCGCTGCTCCAGGCGTAGAGCATGCAGAAATCGCACAGTTGGTTGACGAGCCGCGGCACGCCGCGCGTCGCGGCGTGAACGGCAGCGGCCGCCCCGGGGGTGAATTCCGCCCCCGTGCCCCCGGCCTTTACCAGCCGGTGGGCGATGTATCCGGCGACCGCATCACCATCCATCGCGTTCAGATGGAAGGAGGCCGCCACCCGCTGCGCGAGCTGGCGCATGTTGGGATGCAGCACCATCGCCTTCAGCTCGGGCTGGCCGACGAGGATGAGCTGGATCAGCTCGTCCTTGCCGGAGTTGATGTTGGTGAGCAGCCGCAGCTCCTCCAGCCCCTCGATGGAGAGGTTCTGCGCCTCGTCGAAGATCAGGATCACCCGCCGCCCCGCGGCATATTCGGTGATCAGGAACTCCTGCAGCTTCTGGAACATCTGCACATAGGTTTCGCCCGGTGTGATCGGCACGGCGAGCGCGTTCAGCACCCATTGCAGGAGCTCCCCCCTGCCGCCCTGCGCGTTGGAGACGAGGCCGATGGTCACGTCCTCCTCCAGCCGGTTCAGCAGTTCGCGCAGCAGCGTCGTCTTGCCCGAGCCGATCTCGCCGGTGATGAGCGTGATGGGCGCGCGGGACAGGATGCCGAATTCGAGAACGGAGAAGGCGCGGCGATGCTGGGCCGACCAGTAGAGAAAGGAGGGATCCGGCAGCAGCGTGAAGGGGCGCTCCCGAAGGCCGAAGAATTCCGCATAAAGCTGCTGTGGGGCCATGAATTGCCTTCAGTTACTCTCGTCCGGACCTCTCGGTCCATTGCGGGATGCCATAGCACCCCGCCCTCAAATAATCACCCTGCAACCCTGGCAAGAAACCCGTCTGCACAGATCTCTCCAGTTTGCGGCAGAATGGGCACAATCCTCCGCCCCGTTGATGTGCCCGCTGCCTGACCGGAGGGCGAGAGTCCAGTTTCGTCGTTCCGGGGGTGGCAAGGCAAGAGGCGGCGGGGCGTGTTCACGATTATGTTGAAGTCCCTTTGGCGGTTTAGCTGCTTTTGCGGCGACGCTTCACCCTGATCTCCCGACAATGTGCGGCAAACTGAAACAATTCGCAATGCTGCAACTGCATAATCAATGTGCACGTGTGAGAAAAACTGTATTTTCATGTTGTTGGAGGGTGGACGATTAACATTAATGCCCAAACTCCCTTTGCGGGCGCGAGAAAGAATGGTAATCATTCTGTTAACGCACCGGCACCGCATAATTGGCACGGCAGAATCGTGTTGCTCCACGCTGCAGGCTCTTCCTCCCCCTGGGAGCCTCGGAAACGGGAACGGACTTATGACTGTACATTTCAATCGGAGAAACGCCAGGCGCTGGCCGTGG
>NZ_JFGS01000051.1 GCF_000740775.1 Haematobacter missouriensis
GACCAATGTGCTGGTCGGCCGGTTGGCCAACCATGGGCTTCTCTCCTCCATGGCCATGCATTTCTCGGAGGCCGAGCGGCGGGCCGCCGCTCAGGCACTCGACCGGCTGGGCCTTGCCCACAAGGCGCTGGAGCGGGCGGGCACCCTGTCCGACGGTCAGCAGCAGCGCGTCGCCATCGCACGGGCGCTGGTGCAGAAACCCCGTGTGATGCTGGCCGAAGAACCGATCGCCAGTCTTGACCCCGGCAACGCGACGCGCGTGATGGATGCGCTGCGCAGGATCAACCGCGAGGACGGGATCACCGTCCTCGTCAATCTCCACACGCTCGACACCGCGCGCGCCTATTGCGATCGGATCGTCGCCATGCGGGCAGGGCGCGTGATGTTCGACGGCACCGCGCGCCGGCAATGTCAGGTTGTTTTCGGTCGCTGCAGGATTGGTGCTTTCCGGTCCTTATGCGCGGAGTCCTTCGGTCATGTGCTCCCAGAGGCTGAACGCGTCAGCCCGGGCGTGGCGGTATGAGATTGCTGGAAAGACGGTGACGTTTAGGGCGAAAGAGGGTGGCGGTCTGATCGTGAACGGAGAGGAGCATCTGCGCGTGCCGGTCAGACTTGAACCGGCCCATCACCTTCTCCCGCCTTCGGGTGTGCCGATGTTAAGCTTCACATAGGTTGTTCAGTCCCTTGTGTCGCCGGTGGTCGGCCTTGGGGCACAGCTCTCGGATCGCGACGCCATAGCTGCGCAGTTTGTCAGTGATGAGCACACGGGGATTGCCCGAGTGTTTCATAAGCTTTTTCAGAAAACGCTTGGCCGCAAGGGCATTGCGGGGGCTTTGTATCAGGATTTCTAGCGTATCGCCCTTGGCGTCAACGGCGCGCCAAAGCCAGTGTTTCTGACCGCCGATGGAGATGACCATCTCGTCCATGTGCCATTTGTCGGCCGGGTTGGGGCGATCCCGCCGGATCGCGGCAGCAAACTGCGGCCCAAATCGCAGGCACCAGGCCCGGATCGTCTCATGGCTGACGCTGACCCCGCGCTCAGCCAAAACATCCTCGACGTCGCGCAGGCTGAGAGCAAAACGATGGTACAGCCAGACTGCGTAGCCGATGACGCTGCGGGGGAAGCGATGCCCTTTCAGGCGGGTCCAGCATAGCCGCACGACCCCCGGGCAACAAACCTGACAATGCCCCCCAAAGCAATGGCATCTCTCTGCGTTCGATCAGCGGACGCCAGTGTTGAAGGAACGGCGCCGCCGAAACATCGCCCGGCGCCGGCCCAAGCTGTATCGCATCCAGCGTGGCCACCATTTCATCAAGCAGGGTAAGGATGCTCTCCGCCATGTCCTGCACAACCTTGAATTCCATCGTTTTCCGTCCGTCATGCGATCTGGTTCTGGTCGTCTCTGAGGTCCGTGTTGGGGTCGGTTGGCGTCCGGCTGGTGACTTGCTACCGATGCGTGTGACGGCGGCCTTGCCGCCGTCTCGGCGTCACGGGTGGCGCGGGCCAGCCATGGCTGCATGTACTCGGGTTCGAAGCGGCGCTTCTTGAGAAGGGCAGTGGCCATTTCGATAAGCAGATCCTGATGCGCACTGACGATGCGCAGCGCCGTGCTCTCGGCATCTTCGAGCCGCTGGCGCACTCGCGCGCGCAGCTGCTCATCGCGATGCAGGAACGGCGAGGCGTCTTTGACCCACATGCCCCATAGACGCCGAGCACTAAACGCGTCTCGACGGAGGATTCTGTCGCAATTTTTTTGAGGGCCTTTCGCGTCGAAGGGCATTTGCGATGTCGTGCCGGTTCCAAGCGGCGAGAGGGCATCGGCGGGATGATTGACTTCAAGGGCAGCCACTACCCGAAATCCGTGATCCTCTATGCCGTATTTTTCTACGTTCGCTACGCCGTTTCCTACCGCGATCTTGAAGAGATATTGGCCGAGCGCGGTGTGGATGTCGATCATGCGACGCTGAACCGCTGGGTAGTGAAATACGCCCCACTGGTTGCCGCTGAAGCACAGAAGCGGAAGGCGGCAGTTGGTCGATCCTGGCGCATGGATGAGACGTACATCAAGGTGAAGGGGCGATGGTTCTACCTTTACCGGGCTATCGACAAGCGCGGTCAAACCCTTGAGTTCATACTGTCCGAGAACCGTGACGAAGCGGCGGCCACTGCGTTCTTCACCCGCACGATCGGAAACAACGGCTGGCCGGATAAGGTGATCATCGACAAGAGCGGCGCGAACTTGGCCGGACTGGACAACATGAACATCGCGTTGATCATGGCCGGGTGGTACCGGTTGATCGAAGTGGTGCAGGTAAAGTATCCCAACAACATCATCGAACAAGATCACCGCTTTATCAAAAAGCTGACCCGACCGATGATGGGCTTCAAGTCGTTTACTTCGGCTCAGGCCGCTCTGGCCGGGATCGAAACAGTCCACATGATCCGCAAGGGTCAGCTTACTGCTGGCCGCAAGACTGCCTTTCAGCAGGTCGCAGCGCTCGCGGGATAAGTATGCCCGGCCATAGGGATGTCCTCAACCAACACTGAAATTTGCGACAGAACCCAATCCATCGTGACAACCACGCCGCTGCTGGATGCCTCGATTCGGGCGCAGGTGGCGGCAAGCGGTACCATGGGACAGTTCACCGGCTGCCATTACACCCGGGGCGAGGCCATCAGCCTGACCTTTCAGCCCAAGGCGCTGCAGGCGGCGCTGGCGGAGGCCATGCAGGATGCCGTATAGGCTGGCGCGAAAGCGGTGATCATCGGCGCTGGCCCCTTGGCGCAGGCGGCGCGCGGATTGGCCGGCGGGTTTGCGGTGCCGGTGATCGATCCGGTGCCGGCGGCGATACGCCACCTGCGCCGGCTGATGGCGGAGGCCTGAACCGCATGGGCAGGTCAGCGGCGGCCTTTTCGGGACCGCCGCTGACCTGCTTCAACCGCGCGCCAGCTGGCTGCGGGTGCTGGCCAGACGCAGTGCCATGAACACCGCCGTTGCGGCCAGGATCGCGTCGATGCTGGGCACATGCGAAAGCCGCAGGATGCCGTAATTCGACGTCAGCCCCACTGCCGCGCCGCAAATCCAGGCGACAGCGGCCGTGCGGGCCTGTCCGGCGCCGGCCGGCGTCTCGCCTCCGGCCAGCCAGGCCGACAGCACCATGACCGAGGCCAGCGGCGGCAAGCACACGCTGAGCGCGATCAGGAACGGGATGAAGGCGGTATCGGCGCCCAGCACCACCAGCACCACCCCGATCGCGGTGATGCCCAGCACGATGCCGATGAAATTCAGGCGCGGGAACTGGTTGGCCAGCGACAGGCTGGCCGAATAGAGGCAGGCAGAGGAATCGATCCAGGCGCCCAGCAGCAGCACGACCAGGGCCGGGATGCCGACGCCCAGGATGATCATCGCCGAGATCAGCTCGGGCGCGCCGGTGACCAGGCTGGCAAAGGCAGAGATGATCATCAATGCCGGGTAGAACAGCCCCAGCGCCAGCCCGCTGCCCGCCGCCGCGCCCGCCGGAACCTGCACGAAGCGCCCGTAATCGGGCTGGATGACGATGCCCACCACATAGGTGCCGACCATGGCCGAAACCGCGCTGCCAAAGCTCAGCGTGCCGCTGCCGGGCTGGCCCAGCACTTCGGTTATGCGGTCGCTGACCAGATAGAACGACAGGCCCAGGATGATCAGCGTGCAGGGCACCAGAACCTTGCCCAGCTTTTCCAGCCCGGTGGCGCCGGCGATGGTGATGGCGGCGATCAGCACGCAGACCGGTAGGCCCACGGCCAGCGCCGCGACCGTATGGCCGCTGATCTGGCTGAGCGCCCGGGCGCCGGTGGTGCCAAGGACGCCGATATTCACCCCGAACCAGCCGATCAGCGACAAAGCGATCACCAGCTTGACGGCGCGAGCGCCCAGCGGCCCGAAGGTGCGGTCCGCCAGCAGCGCGAGCCCCATGCGGCTGCGCGAGCCGGTGGCCGAGGTCAGCGCCCCCAGCACGCCCGAGATCGCGCCCCCCAGCAGCACCGCCAGCACGCCTTGGCGAAAGCCCAGGCTGCCAAAGATCTGCGCGGCCAGGATAAAGCAGGGCAGGCCGCACAGGCTGCCGGCGACGATGAAGAACACCTTCCAGCCGCTGCCCTGCTGGTCGGGCGGAACAAGGTCGGTGGCATAGCCGTGATGGGCGGCCTCGGTGTCATGCGTGGTCATCTGCGTTTCCCTGTTGTTGCGGCCGTTTGGGCCTTGGTCCCCGCCACCGGCCGGTCAGCCGAAGGGGCGCTCGATATCGGGCGAGGGTTCGGTGAACCATTCGGCACCGGTTTCGGTGATGTGGAAATGATCCTCGAGCCGGATGCCGAAGCGGCCCGGCAGCACGATCATCGGCTCATTCGACAGGCACATGCCCGGCGCAAGCGGCAAGGCATTGCCGCGCACGAGATAGGGCGCCTCGTGGATGGTCATGCCCAGCCCGTGGCCGCTGCGATGCGGCAGGCCGGGCAGGCGGTAATCGGGGCCAAGCCCGTTGCGGGTCAGCACCGCGCGCGCCGCGTCGTCCAGCGCCCCGCAGGCGACGCCTGGCCCGGCCGCGTCGAACACCGCCTGCTGGGCGGCGCGCTCGATGGCCCAGATCCGGCGCTGTTCGGCGTCCGGGCTGCCAAAGACATAGCTGCGCGTCAGGTCGGAGTGATAGCCGTGCAGCAGGCAGCCGGTATCGACCAGCACCATGTCGCCCGGCGCCAGAACGTCGTCCTGAGGCAGGCCATGCGGAAAGGCGGTCGAGGCGCCGAACTGCACGATGCAGAAGGTGGTGCCGTCGCTGCCGATGGCGCGATGCGCGGCTTGGACAAAGGCCGTGACCTCGCTGGCGCGGATACCGGGGTGCAGGATGCGGGCGGCGCGTTCCTGCACCTCCAGCGTCATCGCCATGGCCTGGCGGATAAGCGCCAGCTCGGCCGGGGATTTGCGCATCCGGCAAGCGTCGATCAGGGCCGCGCCCGACAGCACCGTGGCGGAGGGCGTGGCGCGCGTGATGGCATCGGCCATGCCAAAGGGCAGCACCGGATCCAGCGCGATCCGGCGCAGCCCGGCCTCGGCCAGCAGCGCGCCCAGCAGCGCATAGGGATCCTCGTCCTCCTGCCAAAGCAGCGCTTCGGCCGGGATCTTCAGCGCCGCCGCCAGCGAGCCGGCCTCGAAGGCCGGGCACAGGATCACCGGCGCACGGCCGGGGATCAGCACCAGCGCGACGATGCGCTCGATCATCGACCAGCCGATGCCGGTGAAATAGGTCAGGCTGTGCCCGGCACCGACGATCAGCGCATCCGCGCCCAGTTCCGGCAGCAGCGCCTGCGCCCGGGCAAGGCGCTGCAGATGCTCGGCGGTGGCGATGGGCCGGGCCTGGTCGCGGGTGCTGCGGATCGCGGCCAGTTCGGTCGCGGCATCGGAAGTTCCGATCATGGTATTGTGCCTTTCCTCAGGAAGCGCCATCCCACCGGGGCGGGAGGGCCGGAACGGCGGTCAGACCGCCTCGCCATAGACCTCGGCCACCCGCTCAGCGGTCACAAGCCCATTGCGCATGTCACGCGCCACCGCCTCGCGCGAGCGCTGGCGCGGATCGCCCAGCCCGCCGCCATTCGCGGTCACCACCCGGATCACGTCATCCGGCCCCAGCTTCAGCCCCGAGACGAAGGCATAGCGTTCGCGCCCGCCCGCCTTGCGCAGCACCTCGACATAGTTCGGCGTGCCGTCGCGGCCGCCATCCAGACCCCATGGCGGGAATTTCGAGCGGGTGTAGCCCATGGTCAGCAGCCCGTCGCGCGCCCGCATCCGGTAATCCATGACGATGCCGCGCCCGCCGGCAAAGCGGCCCTCGCCGCCCGGTTCCAGGTTCAGCTCCATCCGGTCGACGATGACGCCGTTGCGCGCCTCGTTGATCTCGGCCGGGCAATTGTAGGTCTCGCCGTGAAACCCGCAGAACATGGCGCTGTTGCCATCGGCCTGCTGGCTAGCGCCCCAGCCGCCGATCTGCGGCTCGATGATGGTGTAGTGGCGGCCAGTGTCGGGATGGGTGCCGCTGATGAAGGTGCCGCAGACCGAGGCGAAATGCCCCGCCGCCAGCTTCTCGGGCACATGCGGCGCCAGACAGCGCCACATCATGTCATAGATGCGCAGCTCGATTTCATAGTAAAAGCCGATCGGCGCCGGCTCGCGCGCGTGAAACACAGAGCCTTCGCGCGTCAGCAGCCGGATCGGCCGGAACGAGCCCTCGTTCGCCGCCGTCTCGGGCGAGGTCAGCGATTTGAACAGCATCTGCGCCGAGACCATCGCCCCGTCGCGTGCCGTGTTCACCGGCGAGGCCGACTGATCGGGATTGTCGCGCAGATCGACGATGAATTCCTCGGGGGTGATGGTGATGGCGACCTTGAAGATGCGGCCGTCATCCTGTTCCTCGGACAGCTCGAACCGGCCCTGCGGCAGCCGGGCCAGTTCGGCGCGCGCGATGCGTTCGCCCATGTCCATGAAGCCGGTCATCGCCGCGTCGAACGTGTCGGCACCGTATTTGGCCGACAGCTCGGCCAGACGCCGCGCCCCGGTGCGCACCGCGGCGATGGTGGCCCACAGATCGCCCTCGAGCACCTCGGGCATGCGCGAATTGACCTTGATGATCTCCAGCACCGGGCGGATCGTCTCTCCCCGGGCGATCAGCTTGATCGCGGGCAGGCGCAGCCCTTCCTGAAAGATCTCTGTCGCATCGCCGCTGAGCGAGCCGGGCGCGATGCCGCCCACGTCGGAATTGTGCCCCATGGCCGCCGACCAGGCGACGATGCGCCCCTCGGCAAAGACCGGCATGGCGACGATGATGTCGTTCAGATGCGTGACGCCGCCGTAATAGGGGCAATTGGTGGCAAAGACATCGCCCGGCTCGATCTCGCCCGGCTTGTCGAATTTCTGCACGATCACCTTCACGGCCTTGTCGAGCACTCCGACAAAGGCCGGGATGCCCGCGCCCGAACTGGCCAGCTGGCCGCGCGGATCGGTGATGCCCGTCGCCATGTCGAGCACCTCGTAGATGATCGAGCTCATCGCGGTTTTCTTCATCACCAGGAACATCTCGTCGGCGGTCGCCTGCAACGAGTTCTGGATGATCTCCAGGGTGATCGGATCCTTGTTCATCATGTCGTCGCGCCTCATGCCGCCAAAGTGATGTGGATGTTGCGATAGCCGTCGATGCCGACCCGGTTGCCGGGGTGGATGACGGTGGTGGTGCCGCTGTCCTCGATGATCGCAGGACCGGCGAAAGCCATGCCGGGCTGCAGCAGCGCGCCGTCATAGATCGCCGCCCAATGCACGCCCTCCAGCGCGTAATCGACAGCGCGTTGGCCTTTCAGCGCCGGGCTGGCGTCGCTGTCGCCCGGATCGGCGTGCGCCATGGTCAGCTTGCCGACCTCGGAGCGGGCGACCAGATGGATGCCGACCATCTCGATCGGCGCGTCCAGACGGTAGGTGTATTCCTGTTCGTAAAGATCGTGGAAGGCGGTGGCGATGCCGGCCAGCCCGGCATCGGTGACCGGGCGCGCGTCGATCAGCACCTCGGTGGTGTGCTCCTGGTTCTGATAGCGGAACTTGCCATAGCGCTGAAAGCTGACACGCTCCGGCCCGATGCCTTCTGCGGCGAACTGGGCCAGCGCCTCGGCCTCGGCACCGGCAAAAGCCGCTTCGATCCGGGCGCCGGCGCCGGGGGCCAGGTCGCAAAGCCGGGTGACGAAATAGTCGCGGCGCAGATCCGACATCATCATCCCCCAGGCCGAGAACACCGAGGCGCCGGCCGGGATCACCACTTTTTTCACCCCCAGCTCCTGCCCCAGTGCGACGGCGTGCATCGCGCCACCGCCGCCAAAAGCCACCAGGGTGAAATCGCGCGGATCATGGCCACGATTGACCGAGACCAGCTTCAGCGCGTTGACCATGTTGTTGTTGGCGATGCGGATGATGCCGCGCGCCGCCGCGTCGGGATCGCTGCCCAGCCTATCGGCCAGTGCGGTCAGCGCGGTTTCGGTGGCCGCCATGTCGGCCATCACATCGCCGCCGCAGAAATAGTCGCGGTTGATCCGGCCCAGCCACAGATTGGCATCGGTGGTGGTGGCATGGCTGCCGCCGCGCCCATAGGCGGCCGGGCCGGGCATGGCGCCGGCCGATTGCGGCCCGACATGCAGCTTGTCGAAATCATCGACCCAGGCGATCGAGCCGCCGCCATTGCCGATCTCGACCAGATCCACCACCGGCACCATGATCGGATAGCCGGCCGAGCTGCGGTCGCGCTCGATCCAGTAATCGGTCTTGATCTTGACAGCGCCGTTCTCGATCAGCGAGCATTTCGCGGTGGTGCCACCGATGTCCAGCGCCAGCACGTTCGGCTCTCCGATCAGCTTGCCCAGCTCGGCCGCGCCCCAGAACCCCGAGGCCGGGCCGCTTTCGACCATGGTGATCGGGATGCGGCTGGCCGAGGCCAGCGAATCGACGCCGCAATTCGACTGCATGATATAGGGGTCGCTGCGCAGCCCGCGCTCGGCCAGCCCCGAGGCCAGCCGCGACAGATAGCGCTCCGCCAGCGGCTGGACATAAGCCGACAGCACCGTGGTGTTGCCGCGTTCGTATTCCCGCCATTCGCGGGTGATCTGATGCGACGCAACCGCAGGCACGCCCGGCCACAGCTCTTGCAGCGCCGCCAGCACCGCCTGTTCATGCGCGGTATTGGCATAGGAATGCAGAAAGCTGATCGCCACCGCCTCGACGCCCTCGGCCTGAAAATCGGCGACGATGCCGGGCAGCGGCGCCAGGTCCAGCGCCGTCATCTCATCGCCCTGATAGGTCAACCGGCCCGGCAGTTCGCGGCGCAGATAGCGCGGCACGAAGGGTTCGGGCTTGCGGTAATGGAGGTTGAAGAAATCCGGGCGGTTGCCGCGCGCGATCTGCAGCGTGTCGCGAAAGCCCTTGGTAGTGATCAGCCCGACCCGGACGCCCTTGCGCTCGGTCAGGGCGTTGATGACCACGGTGGTGCCATGCGCCATGAAATCGACCTCGGCCGGATCGACGCCGGCGCGGGCCAGCACGTTCAGCACGCCCTGTTCGAAATTCGGCGGCGTGGTGTCGGATTTCGCGGTGACGATCCGCGACGCCCCGCTGGCCGGATCGGTCTCGAAACAGACCAGATCGGTGAAGGTGCCGCCGACATCTGTGGCAACGCGCAGGATCTTGTTCATGGGCTTTTCCTTGTGCTGGGCAGGCCGGGTGCTGGTGAGGCCGGCACATCCGCCGGCCCGCAGGGTCGGGACCGGATCGGGCTAGAAGGTCTTGGCGATCCAGGTGTTGAGCGTGGTGGTGCGGCTGGTGTTTTCGTTGTGGTAATCCACATCCAGCGTCGCGGCGAAGAACAGGCCCCGATCGGCGGCGCCGGTATAGGTGACGCTGGGGCCGATCATGCCGCGCTCGGCCCGGTCGAAATCCGAATCCGACATGTTGTAGACGTCGTATTGGTGATGCGTCCCGACGCTGAAGCCGTTGCCGGCCCGGTAGCCGACCGCGACATCGGCAAAGGTCATCGACAGCCCGCCACGCAGGGCGCGATCCTCGCCTTCGGCCAGCGCGGTCTTGCTGCGGTTGCGAAAGGCGTAGAAGGCCGAGACCGGCGAGACGGTGAATTCCCAGCGGTTATAGCCGACATAGTTGTTCACGTTCAGCGATACGGAATACTGATCCGCCCCGGCGCCCATGCCGGCGCTTTTGCTGCTGCCATTCGGGCCGTTTACGATCAGCGTCGGGCTGATCCACCAACTGCGGAACCCCGTCTCGCCCGGCGCGGCCTGCGAGCTGTACATCTGGTAGTAATATTCCGCCCCCAGCTGCGGCACGGACAGCCCCCAGCGCGACTCGTCCGAGCCCTTGGGCGTGGTCTGATAGCCGGCATTGATGGCACCCCACAGCTCGAACTGGTCGCGCGTGGTGCCGGTCACGCCGGTTTCGCTGAACCAGGCCAGCTGGAAAAAGCTGCGGGCGGTGTCGACGCCATCGCGGTCGTGCGAAAAGCTGGGCCAAAACTGCACCGCATAGCCGGGCTTGCCGGGCTGGGAATGGCCGATGAAATTGCCGGCCCGGGCGGAAAACGGCAACGCCAGCGCTGCGGCCAGACAGGGGATAGCGAAAAGCGTCTTGTGCATGGGGTTGGCTCTTTGCCATGAGGGTTGCCGGCCCCGTCACCGGGACGGAGGCGGGGTTTCGGTCGCAGGTTTCAGTTGCGGCTCGTCAGTCGCGGGGCACGATCAGCCGGTTGCCGATCGGGGCCGGGCCGGCAAAGATGCCGCTGGCCTCGCGGCGGCCCGGGTCCGGCGGTGCCATGCTGTAGCGCCGACTGGGTGCCCAGCCGAACTGGCGCTTGTTCATCGCGGCATCCTCGGTGGCCTTGAAACAGGCAAAGACCGCGTCGATCACCGGGATGCCGAATTCCTTCTGCAACTGCGCGTAAAAGCCGAACTCGATGGTGCAGCCCAGGATCACCGCCTCGGCCTTGTCGATCTCAACCGCCTCGCGCACGGCCTGTCGGATCGCGGCCTCGGTGCGGGCGGTATCGGCCTGGAATTCATCGACATGCAGATCCACCGCCCGGAACGAGGCCAGCTTGTCGCCATAGCCGTAATGGCGGATGCGGTCCTGCATCTGGACGCGCCATTTTTCCTTGCCGATCACCACCGAAAAGCGGTTGCACAGGTTCGAGACGATCTGCAGTGCCGATTGGCAGGGCGCGCAGACCACCGCTTCGCCCGAGACCTCGCGCGCCTCATCCAGCGCGGTGTCGTAAAAGCAGCCGATGGCATAGCCGTCAAAACCGTTGGTGCCGGCGTAATGGGCGATCTCGGTCACCGGCAGCCAGATCTGGGCCTCCAGCGCGCGCCATTCCAGATTGGTCAGCCGCACCGGGCCCGGGACGTCCAGCGAGACGACATGCACCTCGGTCTGCGGGCGCTTGACGCTGGCGATAAGCGCCGCGATGGCCGCATCATAATCCGGGCTGTTCACCGGGTTCACCCACAGCAGCCTTAGCGGCTGGGTAGCGGGGCGGGCAAGGTTGCTCAGGTCTGACATCAGTCCTCCATGTCGGTTCCCGCTGGACCGTTCGCCGGCCTTCTGTCGGGACAAGATGAAGAAACACGACGCGCCGAAGGGGATTCGCACAAGCTACCCTCAAGAAGGGGCGCGCGCCGG
Source organism: Haematobacter missouriensis (assembly GCF_000740775.1). Classification (GTDB taxonomy): domain Bacteria; phylum Pseudomonadota; class Alphaproteobacteria; order Rhodobacterales; family Rhodobacteraceae; genus Haematobacter; species Haematobacter missouriensis. The sequence continues at coordinate 11,253 of NZ_JFGS01000051.1, forward strand.
GGGCCGCCCCTACCCTTGCCCCCGGCTGTCGGGGCCCTGGCCGGGCCGGGCGGTCAGCGCGCGATATGCCGCCAGCGCATGGGCGCGCCGATCGACGCCCAGCTTGGGAAAGATGTTCTTGAGATGGAACTTGACGGTGTTCTCGGTCATGTCCAGCACCCGGGCGATCTCCTTGTTGGTCAGGCCGCGCCCCAGCTCCTGCATTACCTCATGCTCGCGCGGGCTCAGCGGCGAGGGGCTGGGGTCCTGGTCCCGGAACTCGCCCAGGCGGGCCAGGATGCTGGCCAGGAAATCCGCCTCGAGCGGCCGGCCGCCGCCCTGCCAGAAGGCGCGCTGCATCCGCGCGAACAACCCGGCCAGACGCGGCGCGTCCAGAAACGGCCGGCGGATCGCTGCGTCGCAGGCCAGTTCGACAGCGGCGCGGATGTCGGCCTCGGCCGCGTCCAGCCGTTGCAGGACCGTCAGCACCTCGGCGCGCAGCACCAGCGCGCGCAACTCATAAAGGCGGATGCGCAGATGACGGGCGCAGGCCAGCGCGTCGTCGGCCCGTTGCAGCGCCAGCGCCGGGGCATGCGGCAATGCCCAATGCACCAGCGCGAACCCCGCCTCTTGCACCGGGCGCCAATGACGCGCCGCCTGCTGCCAGCAGCCCGGCGGCAGGCGCCGCATCAGCAGTTCGGCCGCGGCATCGGCGGCGGGGCGGTCGCCCGCCGCCAGATGGCGCAGCAGGCGATGGGCCAGCACGATATCCTCCAGCCGGTCCAGCTGCCGCGCCCCGGTCAGCCGGGTGCCGATACCGATCAGCCGGTCCATCGCCGCCAGATCACCGCTGCTGCGCGCAGCATGCACGGCGCTGTCCAGCCCGGCGGCATAGATCTCGAACCAGCCATCCAGAGCGGTGACCTGATCCAGCGCCTGATCGAATTCCGCCACGCCCAGCCCGATCTCGCCGGTCTGCCAGACCGTGGCCAGCGCCAGCGCCAACTCGCTGCTGGCACTCAGCCCGCTGTCAATGCCGAAATTCTCGGTCGCCATGGAGCGGGCGCGCATCAGATAGGCCAGTGCCCGGCGCAGCTCGCCGCGATACAGCGAGGCCATGCCGGCGTGGATGAAGCAATAGTTCAGCGCCAGCACCGAATTGGCCTCGCGCACGAAATCCATCGACGAGCGGGCCAGATGCTCGGCCTGCTCCATGCGGCCCAGACACATGGCGCAGATGGCGCCGGCACAGCCGATGGTGCCGACCGCCAGCCCGTCCTCGCGCGTGCTTTTCCGGTCCAGCAGCACCACGGATTCCAGAAAATCCTCGTCGATGCCCCGATCGGTATAGGCGCGGACCATGGTGCCGATGGTCAGCACGTCGCGTGTCACCTCGTCCAGCGGCCAGGGATCGTCGCGGATCGGCGGCACCTCGCCGGCGGCCAGCTCGTAGGTGATCAGCGCGTCGCGCAGCTCGCCGTTCTTCAGGTTGACATAGGCCTCGGCGATCAGCAGGCGCGGATAGGCCATGCGCGCCGCGCGCGGGATGGCGTCCAACAGCTGCTCCAGCTGGTCCTGACCGCCATACAGCACCAGCCGCCAGCCGCCGGCCTGCTGGACCAGCGCGGCGCAGCGGTCAAAGGCCCCGGCGGCGGCGGCATGGCGCACCGCCTCGACCACCAGCCCGGCGCGCTCGAAGGCGGCCGAGGCACGCCCATGCAGCGCCGGCAGGTCGCCCGGCCGGCGCTGCACCAGCAGGCTGCGGAGGAATTCGGCGAACAGCGGCTGATACCGGAACCGACCCCGGTCGGTCCCGGATTGGGTCAGCAGCGGGTGCAGCGGCTCAAGCCGGTCCATGATCCGCCAGCTGTCCGGCCGGTCGCGCAGCGCATCTGCGATGGCGGTGTCGAACCGTTCAAGGATCGAGCTTTCCAGCAGGAAATCCACCGCCTCGGCGGGCAGCGGCTGCAAGACCTCGTTGGCGAACAGCTGCCACATTTGCCCGCCCCGGTGCAAAAGCGCGGCCAGCACCTGCTGCGGCGCCTGGCCCTGCACCAGCGCGGTGCGGGCCAGATGCAGGGCGACGGGATAGCCGTCCAGCCTGTTCAGCAGCGGGTCGAGGCTTGGGTCGTGCATCGCCTCGGGCGTCGGGGCGTGCAGAAAGGCCCGCGCCTCTTCGCAGTCAAAGCGCAGCATCCCGCCGCCCATCTCAACCAGGGACGCGCCCGACAGCCCGGGCGCGCCCGGCCGCTGGCGGGCGCCGAGGATCAGCCGCAGCGTGTCGGGCAGCAGCGTCGCCATACGGCCCAGAAAGGCATCGGCGGACGGGCCTGCGACATGGTGATAGCCGTCCAGTATCAGCGTGACCGGCCCGGGCCGGGCGTGCAGCGCCTGAAGAATGCCGTCCAGCAGCTGCTCGGGCGGCAGCGGCTCGGCGCCAGCCGGCAGCGCGATACCGGCCTGCCGCATGGCAAAGGCCAGCCCGGCCAGAAGCCGCTCCGGCGCACTGTCGCCGGCGTCCAGCGTCAGCCAGATCACGCATTCACCCTGGGCCTGCGTATGCTCGGCCCATTGGGCCATCAGCGTGGTCTTGCCATAGCCCGCCGGCGCGACCAGCAGCAGCAACCGGCAGGGCTGGACCGAGGCCAGAGCCTGCATCAGCCGGGGGCGGGCCAGCACCGTGGCAGCGGTACGCGGCGGCTGCGCCTTCAGGCGCGCCACCGCGTCAAGCGGGCTGTCAACCGGCAGTGGGGGCATAGGCGGGACCATCCATGGCGGGCGGGCACAATGACCCGACCCGGAATGGATAGCAAGTTTCTGCCCGCGACCGAGACCAAGCTGATCTCCCCCGCCGGTTTTCCTGTGGCAGGCCGCCGACCGGATCTCATGCCCCGGCCGGCTCCAGCACCAGTCCGCGCAGCGCCGTCTGCATGTAGCTGTCGGCCGAGGCGGTGGACCGGGCGCTCATCGCCTGCAATTCCAGCCGCTGCGCCCCCGGGTGATACAGCCCGGCCAGCGCCAGGGTCTGGCCCGTTTCGGCGTCCAGCGCCGTCAGGGTCAGCGCCGTGCCCGCCATGCCCGGCTGCGGCGGCCGCGTGTCGATGAAGCCCGCTAGATGCTGCACGCGACCGGCAAGGTCGATGCGCCCCGACAGCACGCCCGGCTGGCCGGCGCCGACCCGCAGCGACAGGCCAAGGCCGCCGCCCTGCCAGGCGCCGTTCAGCGGATGGTCGAGCCCCGTGCCGGCGGGCGGCGGGGCCAGTTCCTCGGCCGGGGCGATGCGGTGATAGATCAGCTTGTCCAGATAGCTGCCCGCCGGCGACAGGCCCGGAAAATCGCATGACGCGACCAGCAGATGGTTCATGATCAAACGCTCTTCCCCCGTCGCGCTGTGACAGATCTGCCCCGACAGGCCCGAGACCCAGTGCCAGCTGGCATCCGCGGGCCCCGACGCCACAGATTGCCAGGCGATCGCCAGCGCCACCGGTACCCCCGCCGCCGGCCCGGCCTGCCCGCCGCCGTCCCGGCCCAGCACCAGATAGCTGCCGGTCGAGCCGGTGGTGGAGGCATAGCGCCCCCAGACCCGGCCATCACCGCTGCAAAGGCTCATCCGAGAGCCGTATTCGTTCTGCCAGACGCCCGCCAGGCTCATGCTTGTCACCCCCTTGCTCGCGGCCCGGCCATCGGGCGCGTCACTCCTCGGGCACCAGCATTGCCGAGGGCACGGGGCGGATCGCAAGCCACCCGGCCGGGTAGGGTCGGGCCGCGACCCCGCCGGAGCGCACCGTCTAGCGGTGCCATTGCCGCCCGTGCTGGCGCAAGGCGTCCTCAATCCAATACGAGTGGCCCAAGAATGGACGCATCCATGCTGTGTCGCGCCGAATGCGTCGGTGGGAAGCAAGGTTGGGGGTCATGCACGGCCTGTCGCGGCAAGCGGCGCACCCCGGTTTTGACCGCCTCCCGACGTCTTGCCTGCGGGTCTCCGAGCCAACCCGGTCAGCGACGGACCGGTCGTTCGTCCGGGTGGGGCTCCGCCAGACCGATCAGGCCGCGCCGGACTGCACTCTGCGCAGGCCACGGGCAAGCAGCACACCTGCACCGCCGAGCAGGAGTAGTCCGCTCGCCGGCAGGGGAACCGCCGCGGGCATATCGGTGCCTTGCCAGTTCGTCACCACAGGCTGATCGCCACGAAACTCCAGCTGGACGATGCCGGTGTTATGGAGACCGTTTGCAAAAGCGAAGTCGAAACTGACGTTCTGTGCGAAATACGGCATGACGAAGCCGATCTCCGCCCCATGGCCGACAAGAAGAACGACGCCTTTGTCATCCTTGTGGGCCCGCGTGATTTCCTGCCATGCCGGGATGACACGGGCAGCCATGTCGTCCAGCGATTCCGCATTCGGCAGGTTCGCTTTGGCACTGTGATCGCCCGCCGCCCAAGCGCCGATGACCCCGTAGGCGTTGACCTCGGCCATTTCCTCCAAGCTCATCACGTCTCCGAGGTACCATTCGTTGGTCCGGGCATCCACCGTGGGAGTCAGTCCGAACTCCGCGGCAGTGGGCGCGATGGTAAGCTGGGTCCGTTGATAAGCGCTCGTGTAGATCGCCGTCACGTCATAGCTGTCCAGTATTGCCGCAAGATCGACCGCCTGCTCCTTGCCCAGCGGGGTCAGCGGTGGATCGAGATTTTCCTCGACCGTCGTCGCTGTCCCGGCATTGCTCGTGCTTTCAGCATGCCGGATGAAAAGGAAGGTGGCCGCGCTGGCTGGCGCTGCAAGCGACGCAGCGAGGGCAAACGCGTATGTGGCGGCGGCGCAGGTGGAAGTGACTCGTGACATCCATAGTCTCCGTGTTGAATACGGATCGGGTAAGGCAAATAGGTGACAAGATTGTATCGTATTCGGTGCCAATAGAAGGCATCTATGAAATTATAGGTTGCGTCCTCTATCAGATTTCCCTGCAGGTTGCGGTTTCTGATCAACCTGAACTGCGGGCTTTCTCCGATGACCAAACCGATGATGGACTTCCGCTTTGGCACCGGGGCGGCTTATGAAGCTGGAGGTCGGGTCAAGACGTGTGCTGGGCATCGCAATATTGGCCCACGACCAGGACTGGGAGATGCGCAGATAGCGTCGCACCTCGCCTCCCCCGGCTATGCGCGGACTTGCCAAGTTGTTTGCGTCTGATGGTTTTGCTACCGGTTTTTTTGAGGGCACCATCATCCATGCCGCGCCTGAAGGGCTTTCGCTTCCCCCGCGAGGTCATCGCTTATGCCGTCTGGGCCTATCATCGCTTCGCCCTGAGCACGGCCGACGTCGAGGACCTTCTGGCAGAGCGCGGCGTGATCGTCAGCCGCGAAACCGTCCGGCTTTAGGTCAACCGCTTTGGCGCCCATTTCGCCAACTGTATCCGGCGAAACAGGCCAGCGCCTTCGGACAAATGGCATTTGGACGAGGTCGTCATTCCGATCCGTGGCAAGAAGCACTGGTTCTGGCGGGCAATTGACGCCAATCGCGAAACGCTTGACATTCTCGTGCAAACCCGCCGGAACGCCAAGGCGGCAAGGCGCTTTCTGGTAAGGCTCATCGCACGTTTCGGGCAGCTCCGCGTCGTGATCACCGACAGGCTCCGCAGCTATTTTGCTCCGATCCGGAAACTGGCTCCCGGTGCCAATCACCGGGCGCACAAGGGGTTGAACAACCGGATCGAGGGCTCACACAGGCCAACCCACAAGCGGGAGAAGATCATGGGGCGCTTCAAATCCCAACGCCAGGCGCAGAGATTTCCCGCCGCCCACGATCAGATCAACACCATTTTCTGTCCTCACCGCTATCGCCTCATCGCTGCCTCATACCGCCATGCCCGGGCCGACGCCTTCGCGCTGTGGAACGACTATGCGATCCAGATGACCGCATGAGCGGACGCCCCCGCTCATTTGCCTCCAAGCTCAAACAACTTGGCAATGCCGCTGGAACTGTTCCTGCTGGGCGCGAGCC
>NZ_JFGS01000052.1 GCF_000740775.1 Haematobacter missouriensis
AGTTCGGGCGACGAACTGAACGAATAAAGCCTTCGAAGAAGGTCCGCTGCATCGGCTGAGGCCGAAGACGCCGCGCCGCTGAGACCGAAAGCGAAGGGTGTTATCATCAACTGGCGCCTGGTCAGGGTCATCGCGACTCCACGCGCGTAGAACATTGGCTGGCGACGGCTGGCTATGGTCCGTCTAGACCGGAATGGCGAACCATTGCAAGCCATTGGAGCGCCTTCGCGCCGCTTGCGCAAGGAAAGCGTCGCCGCTACCGTCCGACGGCTGACGACCGCCAGCCTCGCCCACGGAGATGCAGAATGACCCAGACCCCCGAGCCCGCGCCAGAGGATTTCCAGTTGCTCAGCCGCGACAAGCTACGCTACGGCGACACGGACCGGCAGGGTCACGTCAACAACGCGGTGTTCTCCACGCTTCTGGAGACGGGGCGTGTGGAGCTGCTGTTCGATGCTGCCTCTCCCCTGCGCGAAGATGGCGCCTCATACGTCATCGCGCGGTTGGAACTGGACTTCCGGGCGGAATTGCGCTGGCCCGGAGAGGTGCAGATAGGCACGTCCGTAGCTCGTGTGGGGCGGAGCTCGCTCACCCTCCGGCAGGCGATCTTCCACGATGGACGCTGCGTGGCGACGGGCATTTCCGTTCTGGTGTTGATGGATGACGAAACGCGCCGGTCCCGCCCGATTTCGGAAGCGGCGCTGGCCTATCTTCAATCCGTCGCTGCCTGACCAGCGCGGCCTGCGACAGTTTGTCAGCCCATGAGCAGGGAATGTTTCGCCCCGTGACTCCGTATATGGAGCACGATGACCCGCAAGACCGACCCGATCCTTGACGATCTCCCCGCGCTCCGCCGCTATGCCCTGACCCTTTCCCGCGATGAGGGAGAGGCTGAAGACCTCGTACAGGAAGCGTTGCTGAGAGGGCATGAGGCACGCGGTACGCTCCGGGCAGGCGGCAATATCCGTGGTTGGCTGTTCGGCATCCTGCACAACGTCTTCGTCGATCGCTACCGCAGCCGGACGGCGGAAGCGCGCCGGATCGTGGCAACCAGTCTTGCCGCGCCGCAAAGCGCGGAGGCACCGCAGGAAGCCGTTGTTCGCCTGTCGCAGATCCGCGCGGCCTTTCTCGATCTTCCGCAGGACCAGCGCGAAGCACTGCACCTCGTCGCGATCGAGGGGCTCAGCTATGCGGAGGCCGCCGACATCGCGGGGGTTCCGATCGGCACCATCATGTCGCGCATTTCCCGCGCCCGCGCCCGACTCCGGGAATTCGAGGAAGGGCCCGCGCGACCGGCGCTCCAGGTTGTTGGAGGGCGTAATGCCCGCGGCTGATCAGGTGACACAGGTCGATCTCGACGCCTATGTGGATGACCAGCTCGACCTTTGGCAACGCGCGCGGGTGGAGCAGTGGCTCGCAGCGCGCCCGGATGCCGCCGCGCGGGTGATGGCCGATTTGCGCATCCGCGACGAACTCCGCCTCGCAACGGCCGTACCGGCTGGCGAAAACCGAAGGACGGGCCGGGCCGCAGGGAAGCTCGCACGGGGTATCGCTCGTGATCGCAATCTTCGCCGGGCGCTGCGCCTCTTGCCTGCCTGCGCACTGATCGTTGTGGGTTGGGTGGCGCATACGGGGATCCGACCTCTGTCGGCTTCCGTGCCGCCGCCGGCCGTCGTGGAAGCTGCCCTTGCAGCACGCGATGCGGGCAACCTGCGCCTTTCCATGCCGTCACAACCGCCGTTCCAGCACATGGACCGTGAGGGAATCCGCGCCGCCACCGGCATCATCCTGCCGCTCTACGACAGCGGCTGGACCCTCCGGGACGCGCAGATCTTTCCCTCCCCGCAGGGACCGGGTGTGGAAATCACCTTCGACACCGAAGACATGGGTCGCCTCCATGTCTTCGCCGCGCGCCCGGGTGGCTTTGCCGTCACTCTGCCAGCGTCCGAACAGCGGGGCGGCATCGCCATCGTCTGGTTCCAGATCGGCGAGACAGCGCATGTCCTGCTCGCCGAAACGGATACCGAACGGCTGCGTGTCGCAGCGGAGCGGCTGTCCAGAACCCTCTATTGACCAACAGGAGTATCCCATGAACGACAGTTATCGCGGGCGGAGCGCCGGCTTCGCGCCCGCGGCGGCAAACGCTGCCGCCTTCGACGCGGGTCTGCGGGCGCATATGCTGCGCGTTTACAACTACATGGGCATCGGCCTCGTGCTTACCGCAGCGGTGGCGATGCTGGTGGCCTCCGTACCGGCGCTCTATGTTCCCATCTTCTCCACCCCCTTGAAATGGGTGGTGATGTTTGCGCCGCTGGCGTTCATCTTCTTTTTCTCCTTCCGCATCGAGGCCATCAGCGCGAGCACGGCGCAGACTCTTTTCTGGGCCTTCTGCGCGGTCATGGGGCTGTCGCTCGCCTCCGTATTCCTCGTGTTTACCGGCGTATCGATCGGGCGCGCGTTCTTTGGTGCGGCGGCCATGTTCGGAGCGATGAGCCTCTACGGTTACACGACCCGGCGCGACCTGACCCAAATGGGCAGCTTCCTGTTCATGGGCCTGATCGGCGTGGTTCTCGCCAGCGTCATCAATATCTTTCTTGGCTCCTCGGCCCTGCAGTTCGCGGTCTCCGTCATCGGCATCATTGTGTTTGTCGGGCTGACCGCCTGGGACACGCAGAACATCAAGCTGCAATACGCCGAGCATCATGACAGCGAAACGCAGGGCAAATTGGCCGTGATGGGCGCGCTGTCGCTTTATCTGAACTTCGTCAACATCTTCCAGCTCCTGCTGAGCCTTACCGGCGAGCGGGAGGAATAACCGAAAGGACATCGGCTCTCATGGATCACAACGACAAACAGGCGATCACGGGCCTTTTCGGCAAGCTCGCGGATGTGGAGCGTCAATCTCCCCAGCGTGACAGAGAGGCGGAAGCCTTCATCGCGCAGCAGGTCGCCCGTCAGCCCGGTGCACCCTATTATCTCGCCCAGACAGTTGTCGTACAGGAGCAGGCGCTGAACGCTGCAGAGGCACGGATTGCCGATCTGGAGGCGCAGGTCCATGCGGCGCGGCAAGGCCAGGGCGGTTTTCTCTCGCGTCTTCTGGGCGGGCCCGGCGCTCAGCCCCGGCCCCGTCAGCCGGCCGGCCAATCCCTGGGTCAACCTGCGCCGGGCATGGCGCAACCCGGCCGGAGCGGCGGCTTTCTGGGCGGTGCGGCGCAGACAGCAATGGGCGTCGCGGGCGGCATGATGCTTGCCAATGCCATAGGCGGCATGTTCGCAGGCTCTGCAGAGGCAGGCGAAAGCCCTGACGAGCCCGCGGACATGGGGTTTGACGACGGCGGAGACTGGGAGGAGTTCTGATCTCTCTCTCGCGGGGTGGGCAATCCACCCCGCACTGTCAAACCGTGGCGTTGGCCTGTGCAGCCGTGCCGCTCATGATCCCCGCGATTGTGAAGCCGCCATCGACGGCGAGCGTCTGCCCCGTGACATAACCCGAACGGCTGGCGTCCAGAAGAAACAGCGCCGCCTGCGCGATGTCCTCAGGAACACCATAGCGTCGCATCGGAACAGTGGAGATCCATGTCTCTCTGACCTCCGGCGTATGCACCTCGCGGACCATGGGCGTTTCGATGGGACCGGGCGCGATCACGTTCACCCGGATGCCGAGCGGCGCAAGTTCAACCGCCATCACCCTGCTCATGGTGATGACAGCTCCCTTGGATGCGCCATAGGCCACCCGCCCCTCATTCCCCTTTATACCCGAGACGGAGGCCACGTTCACAATGGCGCCGCCCCGCCCCCGCATGACCCGCGCGGCTTCCCGTGCCATCAGGAAGGATCCGACCACGTTCACGTCAAGTATGCGGCGGAACAATCCCGGGTCGGTCTGCATGATCGCCACGTCCCGCGCGATACCCGCCGAATTGACCAGCCCGGTGATGGGGCCCAGTTCCTCTTCCAGCCGCGCAACGGTTTCCACCACGCGGTCCTCATCGGCCACGTCGAGCGCGACGGCGCGGGCCCGGGTATTGTCGAGCCTGCCGGCAAGACGGTCGAGCGGCCCACCTGCCAGGTCGATCGCCACGACCCGCCAATTCTCCGCCAACGCGGCCTCCACGACTGAAAGACCAATGCCGGATGCCCCGCCGGTGACCAGAACCATGCCCTTTTCCGGAATAGCGTCGTTCATTGATCCTCCAGGTTTTCTACCAATATTTCAAAGGTTACTCCGACGATATTCTCACCTTTGGTGAGCTTTCCGGAATGGACATGACCCTCTACATCGACAAGAGACACCGCAAGCAAACAGACACCGTCCACGATATCCCCCGCATCGACACGGGCCTCGGTTGCAACGCAGTCCACCTGCCTGCCATCAGTGAACACCGGATCGCAGATGGACCCGATCCCATGGACACGACCGCGACGCAGACCGTGCGCCGCCGCGACCTGTTCAATTGCCGTCACCACGTCCTCACCGGGGCGAAGACGAAGCAGGAGGGAGCTCCCGCTACCACCACCTACAGCCGAAAAGAGCGTGAAATTCGTCTCCTCATCCGGCAGCGCCTCGAACCAGGCTGCGGGTGCGCCCAATCCACGAATAGTGACTGAATTCGCAACCCGGCTTTCGAGGGGTAAAAGATGTCCCATCGCGATCGTCCCGTCCTCCATCTGCCATTCGCCGTGGCAGTGAAGAAAGCGAGCACCATCCCGCCAGCCGACGACGGCGACACACGATCCAAGTGTCACCCGCCCGGAAGGTGCATGGGTCTTGCTGTAATAGGCCGCGTGAACCCCATCGGTAGAAAGCGCGGGCAGGACGTAGCGGAACGGGTCCGCCGTTATTCCGTCGAGCCAGATGACGCCGCCCATGCAGCCTGCCGCGTCGAAGATGCGCGCGACTTCGTCCATCAGAACGCGGCCCGCCACCAGATCGCTTTCCAGCGGCTGAAGCCGGGTCGGGACAGCCTGCCGTCGATCAGCCGCGGGGGTGCCGGGATGCCGCAGCCCTTGACGCAGCTCTGTCATGCCAGATGCCTTTCCAGCTCCGGCATGCCGCGGCGCTCAATCTCCTCCCGCACCAGCTTCTTGGTGATCTTGCCATAGGCGGATTTCGGTAGCTCCTCCCAGAACAGAAAGCGCTTGGGCATATTGTAGCGCGCTATGCGTCCGTCGAGATGGGCGGCAAGCTCTCCCTCTGTCACCGTGGCATCGACCACGCAGACCGCAACGCCAACCTCCCCCCAAAGGGGGTCCGGCAGACCCAGAACCGCCACTTCCCGCACCGCAGGATGGATGAGAAGCTTCTCCTCTATCTCACGCGGATAGACGTTGGAGCCGCCGGAGATATACATGTCCGACGCGCGCCCGGTTATGTAGAGGAACCCCTGCTCATCGACATGGCCGAGGTCGCCGGTCCGGAACCACCCGTCCCGAAACGACTTGGCGTTCGCATCCGGATTTTCCCAGTAACCCGCGAACACGGCGGGTCCGATCACGCAGATCTCTCCCGTCTCGAAGGGCTGAAGCGGCCGGCCGTCGTCGCCCTGAATCTGCAACTCCATCCCGGTCCGTTCAAATCCGCAGGTGGCAAGACGAACATCCGGCCCGTCCTCCGCCGCATGCAGCCGATTGGGAAGCACGGTGATCGCGCCGGTCACCTCGCCAAGACCGAAGTACTGCACAAGCACAGGACCAAGAGCGGCCAGTGCACGCTTCTGATCCTCACGATACATGGGCGCGCCCGCGTAGATCACGTAGCGGAGGGATCGGTGATCGAAACGCTCGACACTCTCATGCTCCACCATCAGCTTCAGGATAGTTGGAACAGTGAAGATCGTGGAGATATGCCAGCGCTCAACCAGATCCCACGCGGTCGCGACATCGAAACGCTCGGAAGGCATGAGCACTGTCTTGACGCCCCGCGCCACCTGGGTGAGCTGATGCACCCCCGCGCCATGGCTCAGCGGCGCCACCACGAGAGACGCGTCCTCGGGCGTCAAACCCGGCATCAGGTCAGCCAGATGGTTGGTCACCACAAAAGCCATCTGGCCATGCGTCAGCACAGACGCCTTGGGCCTTCCGGTTGTTCCCGAAGTAAAGAAGAACCAGCAAGGATCATCGCGGTCCACCGCCACGGGTTGCGGCTTTCTCCCCAGAAAATCCGCCACAATGGCGTCGTAGGAGGGGCCGAATGCCGCATCACCGATGGCGATTGTCAGACCCATGCGGGTGCAGGCAGCCGCGTGCTCCGGGAATGTGGCATTGCATATCAATGCCTTGGCCCCCGAACTCTCCGCCAGAAACGCGACCTCTTCCGGGGTCTGCCGGAAGTTGGTTGGAACATAGATCGCACCGATGCGGAAACAGGCGAACATCGTTTCGAACATCTGGTTGCAGTTCTGCGACTGGACGAGAACACGGTCGCCCTTGGTGATGCCGTAGCTCTGCAACGCGGCCGCCATGGCGTCGATACGGGCTTCGAACTCCGTCCAAGTCCAGACGCTCTCACGCCAGACGATAGCAATGTCTTCCGGCGCGCGACGGGCGTTCTGGCTGACGAAGGTCGCGAGGTTCATCACCCGTGTCGAACAGGGTTTCATTTCACGCGCTCCAGAATGGAAACATAGTTGGCCACCGCAGCGCCACCCATGTTGAACACGCCGGCCAGTTCCGCTCCCGGCACCTGCATGTCGCCAGCCTCACCCATCAATTGCATGGCAGCCATCACATGCTGGGAAACGCCGGTCGCGCCGATCGGATGCCCGCGGGACTTCAATCCGCCGGACGGGTTCACGGGCAGGTCGCCCTCCATCCGGGTGCGCCCTTCGCGGATGACCTTCCAGCCTTCGCCCGGCGCGGCAAGGCCCATGATCTCATATTCGATCATCTCGGCCATGGTGAAGCAATCATGCGTCTCCACGAGATCCAGATCGCCGATACCAAGGCCCGCATTCGCCAGAGCCCCCGCCCAGGCACGACGCCCACCCTCAAAGGCGATGGGATTCCGGCGGGAAAGCGCGAGAATATCGTTCGCCTGAACACGGGAGCGGAAGCCGATGGCACGTTGCAGAGAGGCCGCAGTCTCGGCATCCGCCAGCACGAGGGCCGCCGCCCCATCGGAAACGAGCGAGCAATCCGTCCGCCGCAGCGGCCCGGCGACATAGGGGTTCTTGTCCGAGACGGTATTGCAGAAGGCGAGACCGAAATCCTTCTGCATATGGGCATAGGGATTGTTCATGCCATTCGCATGGTTCTTTGCCGCGATCATGGCCAGCTCCTCGGAGCGGTCGCCATTCTGCTGGAAATAATGGTTGGCGATCTGCCCGAAGATGCCGGCGAAACCGCCCTCGACCCCGCTTTCCTCCTCACGGTAGCAGGCGGTCAGCAGGACATCGCCGACATCCGCCGTCGGTATGCCCGTCATCTTTTCCGCACCGACGACGAGTGCCACGCGCCCTCTGCCCGCGGCGATGAAGTCCATGGCCGCGTGAAGGGCTGCGGAACCCGTTGCGCAGGCGTTCTCACATCTCACCGCCGGAACATGCGTAAGTTCAGGCAACCCCATTGCAACAAGGGAACCTTGAAAATCCTGACGTTGGAAGCCATTGTTAAAGCTTCCTACAAAGATCCCATCTACGCTCCCGGCAGGCAGGCCCGCGTGGGCAAGCGCGGGGGCAGTGACTTCCGCCATCAGCGCCATGGTGTCCTTTGCCTCGGACTTCCCGAACTTTGTGTGCGCCCAGCCGACGATCATCGGATCTGCCATCACTTCCTTCCTTCCTCCGTGCCCCCTTGCGGAGCAAAAACCTTTTGCAATCGAGCCTCTATTGCCGTTGCCTCACGCGCCAGAAGAGCGGCCAACTCTTCCTGACGCTGCGGGCCTAACCTGCTATCCACTGCAGCTATGGAAATCGCGCCCGCAACTTCACCATCGGGCAGGCGGATCGCCCGGCCGATCCCCCAGGACGAACTGACGAACAGGCCCGGATTGAGCGCATGCCCCGCCTTGACGGTCGTCTCCACATCCAGCCGGACCTGATCGGCGGAGTAGCTGCCGATCAAGGCGTATTCATGTGCCATCTGCGCGATGATCGCGTCCCGTTCCTGCTCCGGCAGGGCCGCCAGAATGGCCATCGCGCCGGCGCCCACTCCGAGCGGATGCTGATCGCCGACCTGCAGCGCATGAGTACGGACAGGATGAGAGCCTTCCTGCCGGTGCAGGCAAAGCGCGTAACTGCCTTGCCGGACAGTCAGGAAACTGGTGTCTCCCGTTTCCTCCGAAAGACGCCGGAGCGCGTCCATGGAATGGGCGAGCAGCCCATGCCGCCGACCCGCCAGAATCCCCAGCACATAGAGCTCCGGCCCCAGCGTGTATTTACGACTTGCCGGATCCTGATCTACCAGCCGGGCACGCATGAGCGCCATCAGCAGGCGCCGGGCTGTCGGCTTGTTCAGGCCGCTTGCTCCGACGATCTGTGACAGACTGGCACCGCTGTCGCCGTTGCGACCCACGAGCGACAGCAGTGCCAGCGCCCGTTCCACCGATTGAGCGCCGGTAACCTGTGTTTCGGCAAAGGGACCGGGCTGGTTCATGATCAGCCGAGGGTCAGCCCTGTCGCCTTCTCCAGGATCGACCAGGCCTCGTCACCAAACTTGCCATGCCACTCCTTGTAGAAGCCCGCGTCCAGAAGTTTCTGTTGGAAAGCAGCCGGATCGACAGAGTTGAATACCATTCCGTGCGCTTCAAGTTCTCCTTGAAGAGAGGTATTCAACGTCATGATATCTTTTCGCTGATCAAGAGCGGAGGCATTGAAGTTCCGCGCGACGATCTCTTTCAGGTCATCCGGCAGAGCACCCCAGGCACGCCGCCCCGACAGCATCCAGAATCCGTCCCACATATGGTTTGTCATCGAGACGAATTTCTGCACTTCGAACAGCTTGAAGTTCGACAGGATCGCCAGAGGGTTCTCCTGCCCGTCCACAATGCCGGTCTGAAGCGCTGTATATACCTCAGCGAAGTTGATGGAGGCGGGAGCGGAGCCGAAGGCCGAGAACATGGATGTCCAGAGTGGGCTGACCGGAACCCGGATCTTGAACCCTTCCAGATCCGCAGGTGATGCGATCGGCTTGGTCGAGCTGGAAATCTGCCGGAAGCCATTGTCGTAGATCCGGTCAAAGGCGTACAGACCCTTCGCCTCAATCTCCTTGCGCACATAGGCACCCAGATCGCCGTCCATTGCCGCCCAGACGGCGTCATAATCCTTGAAGGCGAAGCCGATGCCGTTCAGCGAAGCATTCGGCACAAAAGTGGAGAGGATAAGCGGCGAGAGCATGAAGAATTCGACCCCCCCGGAACGGAGCTGACCTAATACTTCCGTGTCGCCCCCGAGTTGGCTCTGCGGAAACACGTTGATTTCCATGCGGCCACCCGATTCCTCGCGGATCTTCGCGATCGCCTCCGCCACACGGACGTTGGAAGGATGCGACAGCGGCTGATTGTTCGCGAGCTTGTAAGTGTACTCTGCAGCCATTGCGGGGTGGACCCGAATAAAGGGCGCGGCCAGCGCACCTGCGGATGCGCCGATGATCAGCGAACGACGGCTGAGGGTCATGGGTCTCCTCCCTGAGACATGACGAAGTGTTATGCCTTCAGAGGAAGGCGAGCGAAAACCAGGGGACCGCGGCGATGATGACCAGTCCGATGAACAGCGCGCCCAGATAGGGCCAGATCGCGCCCATCGCGGCATCGGGGGGCACGTTGCCGATCTTGCAGGCGAGATAGAAGCCGATCCCGATGGGGGGTGCCATCAGGCCAAGATTCATCGCGACGACAATCACCATCGAATAATGGATGTCATTGATGCCAAGAGCCCGGGCCATCGGGAACATGATAGGCGCCATGAGCACGATCGCCGGAATCCCCTCAAGAAAACAGCCAAGAACAAGGAAGATCGCGATCGTGACCGCCATGAAGGTGAAAGTTCCGCCTGGCAGGTCGGACACCGTGCGCAGCAACTGCCCCGCGAACCCCGACTGGGTCAGCGCCCAGGCCATCGCAGAGGCCGTGCCGAGGATGAGCAGGATCGCACCGGAAAGCGCGGCCGTCTCCACCAGCATCGTTCCCATCCGCCGGAGTGGGATGCCACCGTAGAGCACCATGCCGATGAACGCCGCATAAACCACGGCAACAGTGGACACTTCCGTCGCCGTGGCGATCCCGCCGCCCACGAACCAGCGGATCAGGAATGGCAGCGTCAACGCCGGCGCCGCAATCAGCAGCGTGTTCCACATCATGCGAAGCGGAACACGGCGCGCATGGGTCATATCCTCTCCCCGCGCCTGCCAGCGGGCGAGCAGCGCCAGCACAACAAGCAGCACCATCGCGATCGCGAAACCGGAGGTAAACAATCCGGCGATGGAAACGCCAGCCGCAGAGCCCAGCACGATCAGTACGATGGAAGGCGGGACTGTATCCGCCATGGCGGCACCGGTGGCGAGCAGGGCGATCATGTTGGACGGTTTATGGCCCCGCCGCTTCATCTCCGGGAAAAGCGCAGGCGCCACCGTGGCCATGTCCGACACTTTCGAACCGGAAATACCAGAAACCAGAAACAGCGACCCAAGCAGGACATATGACATGCCCGCCTTTACATGACCGAGCAGCGAGGCAAGGAACTCCACGATAGCCCTGCCCATGCCCGTCGCATCCAGAATGCAGCCGAGCAACACGAACACGGGAACAGAAAGCAGGATGAGCGCCGACATCCCTTCGTCGATGCGCCCGATCATGACGAAAACCGGCACATTCGTCGCGAACGTCAGGTAGGCCAGTGTGCCCAGCCCGAAGCAGAACGCGATGGGCACACCCATGACCAGCAGCGTTCCCACGCCAAGCGCAAGGAACAGCGGCAAATTCCAATTGCCAAAACCCAACAAGACGGGCCGGGCGAGCCAGAGCACGCCCACCAGAAGGGCAATCGAGACCGCTGCCATGAGAAGCGGTTTCAGCCGCGTCTCCCGCACCGCCTGCACAAGAGCGAGGAGAGCCATGAGCACCATGCCGGCAGGCAACGCCGCCGCGCGATACGTCATCGGAAGTTCCAGCGCGGGCGAGGTGATGTAGCTTTCCTCGTAGGCGTATTCAAAAGCGGTGGGCAGCAAGGCCACGAGAAACGTCACAACCAGCAGGAGCGCGAGGCCGTTCACGAATTCCTGGACGCGCGCGGGAAAAAGCGCCACGAACACCCCGAGCCGCATATGCTCATGACGATCGATCGCCAGCGCAGCGCCCAGCATGGCAAGCCACAGGAAGCTCATGGACGCGATTTCGTCAGCCCAGATGATCGGGCGCGCGAAAACGTAGCGCGAGGCGACGTTGGTGAGGATCATTGTAATCATCGCCACCAGCAATGCCGCGGCGATCACTTCTACCGGCCGCATCCAGCGCGAGCCGGGATGTGACGCCTCCAGCTGAGCGAGTTCCTCAGCGGGAATCGCTTCATAGGCCATTGTCATGGCTCCCCTCCCCCAATGGCGGCTCCTCTCCGCCGGATGGTGCGGCCTTGCGCCGCTACGCCAAGCGCGACCCTCCCAGATACACACTCGACATCCATATAGTGGACCAGATTCAGGTCTCACCACGCTACACTGTCGCGACTCGACGTTAGATGCAATGGATCCTTATGGATTTAGGTGATTTTCTTGCATATGAGATCCACATTGTGGAATAATCGATCACTGAACCACGCCAGCCATCGTACAGGACTGCCCGCCGTCCACAGGAAGCTCAACTCCGGTGATGAATTTAGCCTGATCGGAAGCAAGGAAGACCGACGCCCATGCGATGTCCCAGCCGTCTCCTTGGCGTTTCATTGGAACCATCGCGTCCCGCGTGCGCCGCATGTCTTCCACATCCGCATGATAACCGCCGATCTGCTTGATAACATGCGGCGTGTCGATCAGGCCGGGAAGGATGACGTTCGCCCGGATACCCTGAGCCGCATATTCAATGGCAATGCTTCGCGTCAGCTGATTCAATCCGGCCTTGGAGGCGCAATAAGACACGTACGGATAACCCGTCCACCTTATCGAGGCGAGCGAGGAGACATTCACGATGGCACCCCCTCCCTGCCGAACCATCTGAGGAAGAACCGCCTTGCACGTCAGGAACACGGACGTGAGGTTGACATCGAACACGCGCCTCCAGCTTTCTTCCGTTGCCTCCGCGACCCCCCCGGGCAGGTTCATGCCGACGTTGTTGTGCAAAACGTCGATGCGTCCCCACCGATCCGCCATGTTTTGCACAACGGCATCAATCTGCGCGGCGCAGGTCACATCCGCTGACTGGGCGAGCGCCTCACCACCCTCCGACCGGATGATGGCGGCGGTCGCTTCTGCAGATGCTGCATCGATATCGACGCAGGCGACCCGACCTCCCTCACGCGCATAGGCGACCGCGGCCGCCTTGCCATTTCCCCAGCCATCTCCGACCGACCCCGCGCCAAAGACCAGCACGGCCTTTTCCCTCATTCGTGCCACTGTTCCCCCCAAGGACCACATAGTCCCCGCCCTCTCCCCGGGGCAGGGCGAGAGTGGCGCTCCGTTGCCAAACTGTCAAACCAGCGTGAAGGTTGAAACCGGCCAAACCCTGCTCTGAATGAGAAGAATTTCGGCTTGTTCTCGGCGCTTATTTGCCGATCTAGCAAGCGTGCGATTGCCTTTACCCAGGCTTCGCTCACGCGCGCGCTCACGTTCCATCACAACACAGGGAACCAAAATCTGGGCTTTTGGTTGTAAAATCGAGGCCTCCGCGCTAAATGTAGGGGCATCTGACATATCGGTGATCATTCGCAAGTGGGGCAACGCGGCCTTTCCGCTCTGCCACAAAAGGCATTTTCATGTCGCCCCGGGACGCGAGAAAACAGCAAGGAGAGGCATGCAAGCCAAACTGAGTGTAAAGAACGTCAGCAAGATTTTTGGCGACAAATCGGAGGAGGCACGCGCGCTCCTTCAGAACGGCGCCACCAAGCAGGACATCCTCGAAGCAACCGGCGCCACAGTCGGCGTGAGGGACGCGACGTTTGACGTGGCCGAGGGCGAAATCTTCGTCATCATGGGGCTTTCAGGCTCCGGCAAGTCTACCCTTGTACGGATGCTGAACGGGCTGATCCCGGCCACCTCGGGAAGCATCCTGATCGACGGCGACGACATTGCATCCGCCTCCCCCAAGGAGCTCCGCCGCATCCGTCGCGACAAGATCGCGATGGTATTCCAGCATTTCAGCCTGTTTCCCCACTGGACTGTCGCCCAGAACGTTGCCTACGGGCTGAAGGTGAAGGGCGTTGACGCCGCGACGCGTGATATTGAAGCCCGGGAGGTGCTCGACCGTGTGGGCCTCGGCGCTTGGGCGGATGCTCTCCCCTCGGATCTTTCCGGTGGCATGCAGCAACGCGTGGGGATCGCACGGGGCCTGGCATCCGGACCAGAGATTCTGCTGATGGACGAGCCGTTTGGCGCGCTCGACCCGCTCATTCGACGCGAGATGCAGGAAGAGCTGGTCCAGTTGCAGCGCAAAATGCGCAAAACCATCGTCTTCATTACCCACGACCTGAACGAGGCGATGATGCTCGGCGACCGCATCGCCATCATGAAGGACGGTGCCATCGTGCAGATTGGCACGGCGCAAGAGATCGTGACCTCTCCGGCCGACGACTACGTCGCAGCCTTTGTCGCGGATATCGACCGGGGCCGGGTCTTTACCGTGGAAGACATATCCCTCCGCCCTGCGGCGATCCAGCTCGGCCGTCACACCGCCGCCGCCGCGCTCAAGAAGATGGAAGAGAGCGAAGCCGGCGCGCTTCATGTGCTCGACGGCGACCGGATCGTCGGCATCGTCACCTATCGCGATCTCGCGGCGATCGTTTCGCGCAAGGGCGAAGGCGCTGGAGCGGTGCTTGAGGCGATGCGGGAGGATTTCCCCTCCGTAGACACGAAATCGGCGCTTGCGGATGTGTATGAGGCTGCGGGCAGCGGTCTTCCCGTTGCGGTGACGGACCGCCATGACCGTCTTGTCGGTGTCGTCGAACCCAAGGACGTGCTGGCCCAGCTTGCCACCGCCAAAACCGAAACAAACGGGGAGGCCGCCAATGAGCCCCGCTGATATTGCAACGCTACCTTTCGATGAGTGGGTGAACGGATTTGTCCGGGGCTGGCTTGTCCCCAATTTCCGCACTTTCTTCCGGGCGGCACAGACTCCGATCACGAGCGTTCTGAACGGTCTGAACGGCTTCTTGCTGGCGGTCCCCATGCTTGTGATGATGCTGGGGTTTGCGGCCGCGGCCTGGCGTTACGCCGGCAAGGGCATGGCGATCTTCGTGATCGTCGGGTTTTCCTTCATCGACATGATCGGCCTCTGGCCGCAGACGATGACGACGCTCGCCATGATCCTGACTTCGGTCTTCTTCTGCGCGATCATCGGGATTCCGGCGGGTATCCTTGCCGCACGCTCCGACATCGCGTGGAAGATCATGCGGCCCGTGCTGGACGTGATGCAGACGATCCCGTCCTTCGTCTATCTCGTGCCCATCGTGATGCTTTTCGGTGTCGGCATGACGCCCGGCATCATCGCGACGATCATCTTTGCCCTGCCGCCCATCGTGCGGCTGACCAATCTGGGCATCCGCAACGTCCGGGCTGATCTGATCGAAGCCGCACAGGCCTTCGGCTCCACGAGCTGGCAGATGCTCTGGGATCTCCAGCTTCCCATGGCGATGCGGACGATCATGGCAGGCCTGAACCAGACATTGATGATGGCGCTTTCCATGGTGGTCATTGCCGCGCTGATCGGGGGCGGTGGTCTCGGGCTTGTTGTGAATACGGGCCTCGGGCGGCTGGATGTCGGCTCAGCCACTGCAGGCGGTGCGGCCATCGTGATCCTCGCCATCACGCTCGACCGTATCACGCAAGGTCTGGCGGATGAAAACGGGGGGCGCCGTGTTTCCCTATTCCAGACGCTGAAAGGCTTCTTCGGGGCCGGATCCACCGCATCTGTGTCCGAACCCGCCCGTGAACCGAAAATCGGTTGATCGAAACGGCGGTCCTTGCAGGACCGCCTCTCCCTTCCCATAGAACAGAAAGGAGACGACCTATGTCCCGTCTCAAATCTTCTCTTGCCACCACGCTTTCCGTCGCCGCTCTGGTGCTCGGCGCCCCCGCCGCAATGGCGCAGGATCGACCCGGTGAAGGCGTTTCCTATATTATGGCCCAGCCGAGTTGGGATACCGGCTGGTTCCATACCGAGATCGTGAAGCAACTCATGGCCGAACTGGGTTTCAGCGCGGGTGCGACGATGACGCTCGACAACCCCGCCTTTTATCAGTCCGTTGCCTATGGCGATGTGACCATGTGGGTCGATGGCTGGTTCCCCGGCCACGATATCTATCGCCCCGTGTTCGAAGGTCAGGCCGAGACGATCGGCGCCATTGCAAAGGGTGGCGCCCTCGAAGGCTATCTGGTGGACAAGGCCTCGGCCGAGAAATTCGACATCAAGACGCTGGATGATTTCAAACGGCCGGAAGTGCAGGAAGCCTTTGACCGGAATGGTGACGGGAAGGCAGACATGGTTGCCTGCCCCCCCGGATGGGCGTGCGAAACCAATATCGAGCACCACATGAAGGCCTATGACCTGCTCGACCACGTCAACCCGATCAAGGCGGGCTATGCCGCGGCGATGGCCGATGCAATCGCCTCGTATCAGGCTGGCGAGCCGATCTTCTTCTACACTTGGACACCCAACTGGACCATCGACCAGCTCAAGCCCGGCGAGGATGTCGTCTGGATCGAAGTTCCGCGTATCGATCTGCCGGAAAATCTCATGCCGCTGGCGGATAATGCCGTTCAGCCCGACATCGAAGGCTGCGTGGCGAATCCGTGCATGCTGGGTTTCCCTGCGAACGACATCGTTTCCGTTGCCAATACGGAGTTCCTCGACGCCAACCCTTCGGCGCGGGCACTTCTGGAAGCAGTGGAGATTCCCCTTGCAGACATGTCGTCGCAGAACGCCAAGATGAATGCTGGTGACCGCAACATCGAAGCACATGCGGCGGCGTGGATCGAAGCAAACCGCGAACTCGTGGATGGTTGGATGGAGCGGGCGCGCGCTGCGGCCACTCAGTAATCTCCACGAAAGAAGAACGCCGCCCTTCCGGGCGGCGTTCTGGTATTACGCGGAAGCGACCTTCTGCGGTATCTCGGGTTGCGCGCTCGCACCGATTCCCGCCAGATAACGCCCGGTGATATAGCCAAATGCCATTGCCGGTCCCAAGGTGATCCCAGCTCCGGGATAATTGCCGCCCATGATCGAAGCCCGATCATTGCCGACTGCGAACAGGCCGGGGATCACCTGCCCCTGACGATTCAGGACTTCCCCCGGCACGGTAGTTTCGAGCCCATCGAAAGTGCCAAGATCACCCATCTCCAGCTTCACAGCGTAGTATGGCCCATCCCCCACCGGCGCTACCGCCGGGTTGGGCTTGTTGTCCGGATCGGCGAGATAGCGGTTGAAAGCCGTGCTCCCCCGTCCGAACTGACGATCCTCGCCAACGCGCGCGCCGATGTTGTAGTCCGCCACGGTTTTCTCCAGCCCCGCTGGGTCGATGCCGCAGGCATTGGCCAGCTCGGCGAGCGTCTTGCCCTTCTTCAGATATCCGCTGCGGATCCAGGAGCCGAGCGGCATCGGTGCAGGCTTCGCATGGCCAAGGCCGTATTTGCGTATTGCCCGGTGATCGCAAATGAGCCATGCCGCGCCTTCTCCGGAAGCGCCCATGGCAGCCCCGACGTCATGATCCACCATCCGCCAACTGGTCGAGCATTCG
>NZ_JFGS01000053.1 GCF_000740775.1 Haematobacter missouriensis
TGAAAGCTTTGTCATCACCGGCGGATATCACCCAGATCAATCCATATCCGTTAAGGCGACGCCACCTTTCCGGGCCAGCAGTACCCTTTGCCACGCTGTCGAAAACGCTGGTGGGCGAGTCAAGGACGCGGACATCCGCGGAAAGCTGATCTTCACCATCGGGGGGCGAGATATTGAATGTGCCGTCAAGGAAAAGATGTCTCGCCTGATGAAGCGTCCTGAAGGCGAGGCAGCGAGGTGGAGCGCCTATCCTGACCACCACAATTCTGCGCTGACCTCGTCCGGTCTGCTTCGTGCTCAGATCATCACATGGCTGCCAGGCGAGCAACCGCAGTGGGTCGAGAAGCCGAAGAAGCTCTTCGCTACCCTGATCCCGATAATTGTGGAAACGATTGTGGCAAGCGTTCCGCGACTAATCGAATGGGAGCGCAAGCGTGAAGAAGACCACCGCCGATATCAGGAAGAGGAAAGGCGGCGATGGGAGCTGCGACGCCTGAAGGAAGTGGATGATAGCCGCTGGAATCGCTTCCGATCAGCTGCGACAAACTGGCGCGAAAAGCAGGTCCTTGATGACTTTATCTCGGAGCTGGAGGCAAGATTTTCTGCTGAAGGCGATCAAAGCATCGGCGAGAAGACGACCTCGCAATGGCTGACCTGGGCAAAGGATCGCGCTGCCGAACTTGATCCGTTCACGGACGGGCTGGCTGGCCTGTTTCACGATGTTGGACGGCCGTGATGCCGGAGGCAGTCTATGCCAAGCGGCGTGGGTCGGCGCTGATTCCAGCCCGGGGATAGAGAGCTTCATTGGCAGATATTCCTTGCTGCACGGCCGGGATGTCATGCGACCAGCTTCAGACGCTTCTTCGCCAGCATGGCACGGACGAATTTATCCCATTTCGCCATTCCGGCCCGTTTCTCGGCCATGTAGTTCCAGCGGTCGTAATGCTTCGAGCTGACATCCTGCAAGGCGTGGTTTTGCAGCCGGTCGCGGATTTCCTTCGGAACACCCGCCTTGCCGGCCAGCGTCTTGAACGTGCGGCGCAGGTCGCGGTTCGTGACATAGGGAATCACCCCACGACCCCGCTGCCGCCACATGAACGAGTAGAGCGTGCCGTGGCTGACGGGCCTTGAGGGGTCTTTCGCCGAAGGGAAGAACCAGCCGTATTCGTTGACGTTGATGGAGGAGAGCAATTCCGCCGCCAGGGCCGGCACCGGGACGGCGTGGGGCTGGTCGTTCTTGGTCTTCGACCAATCGATGATCTTCTCCTTCGCGTCCCATTGGTCGATATGCAGGCTCGCGATCTCCTCGACGCGCTGGCCGGTCAGCATGATCAGCCTGACAGCGCGGGTATAGGGCGGATGGACCGGCGTATCGGGGCACTCCAACCAGCGATAGAGCTGGACGAACTCGTCGTCGTCGAGCCAGCGCGTGCCTTGGACCTTCGGTTCCGTCGGGATGCCCGCTGCTGGATTGAAGGGGATGCGGAACCGGCGAGCGGATTGTTGCCGATAGTCGTTGTCGGACTTCATGCCCCAGCTAAAGGCGGCATGAATGTAGGAGCGCACATGGTCGGCCATGGACTTGGCGCCGCGCTCATAGATCGGACGGATCAGTTCGATGATCTCCTCGGCTTCGATCTCTCGGGCGAGACGGTGGCGGCCGAGCGTATCGGCGATCTTGTTGAGACCCTTTTCCGTTTCCTTCCATGACGGCTTTCCGGCTTCCTTGAGCGCGGCCACATATCCCTCGAACAGATCGGCGACCGTGCCGGGACGTGTATCGGTTGCAATCTTGATGCTCCGTCCCTTCTGGATCACATCGGCAAAGTCGCGCTTGTAGATTTCGCGGGCCTGGGCGAGCGACATCGAGGGATAGGAGCCGAGCTTCTTCTTTGTCCGCTTGCCGTCGCGCCACTGCTGCGCCATCCAATCCGCGGTGACGCGCTTCGGCATGGGCTTGAGAACAAGCACCAGGCGGCCGGTGCCGCGTCCTTCGCCATCGGCGAGGTTTTCTTGTTTCTGGCTCATCTCGACGCGCTTCAGCGCGTGTCGGATTGCAGTGTCGGTGAGGGCGGGCATGGCGTTTCCTCCTGTTCCGCAACTGGGATCGGTGGAGGAGAAACGGGGATCGCTAGTTGGGATCGGGACGCCGTTTTCTACCCCTTTTACCGCCCCCAATTTGACATAACCGCCCCCTGTTCGCAATGGAGAAAATCGTCAATTTTACTAGTGTTTCAATGTGATTGAGCGTGCTTGAACGTGCAGGAAACAGAGGCAGTGGGGTGGTTATGGACCAGAATGACGGCGCTTGCCGCCAGTTCGAGTGCGCGTTTCGCCACCTCCCGCGGATAGACCGGGACGTGTCCGATGGTGCCCTGTCCGAGCGCCTCATCGGCGATCACCGCGTTCTTGCGATAAAGAAAAAGAACGCGAAACTGCTCCGTCTCCCGATGCGCCATGCAGGTGCGGCAGTAAGTCACGAGCGCATCCCATGACGAAACGACTTCCCTCTGAAGGACGCGTGTCTGCGCCATACGCTGCGCAAAAGCGTCGACCAGGCGAAGTTGCAGCCAGACCCAGCGATCCGCTCCCTCCACTTGCATTATACGATGCTCTGAAGCGGCGATGACCCCATTCAAGTCGCCAAAAGCGGCAAGAAGGCGTTTTGCCAGCGGCTTCACGTCGATGCGCGGTATCGCGTTGAAAAGCAGCAGCTCCAATAGCTCATACTCCGGCATACCGATCGGCCCGCCGTCAAGGAAGCGCGTGCGGAGTCGTTCGCGATGTCCCCAGTAATGGGGACGCTGCGCACCGGTCTCATCCCGGACGAGCCCACCTCCTGCGGCAGCGTCAGGTTTCAGGCGATCGGTCATCCGGTAAGGTGAGTACGGCTGCGCCCAGACATCGGGCGGGGCGCTTCGGGCGTCCAATTCCGCCAGACCCCGAAGCGCCTCTGCGGAGAACCCCGGCCTTTGACGATCATCCTGCCTGAGGGCAGGAGTAGCGTCGCGCTGATCCTGACGACGGCGGCGCCCGATCCACCACACCTCGCATACTCCCCCGTTGCCTTGCCGCGAAGCTAGGGCGAGAATGGTAAAAATAATCTTAACAGGCCGCTGAAAGAAGCATTCCGGATCGCGATGATCCGGAAGCCCTCTCCACGTCACGGGGTTGTGGCTGGTGCGGGGAACCGACTTCTATCGCAAGCGTGGCAGATGCTTGGCCTTTTTCAGCAGCCTGTTAGCACCACAGTCATCATTCCATACTGGCTTCACGCTCCCAGTACCTCTGTGTCGCCGCTTCTACTAGGCCATCCAGCCCCGTGACACCGGGCCCTGCCTCCACTCCGGCCCGGTCGAGAAGCGTTTTCGCTCCGTCATTCAGTCCAATCGCCTTGAGGTGGGAAAAAGCGTCCACGACAAAGGCGACCGCTGCCCCATTGCGCGAAAGTTTCTTCGCCGCTTCCGCCGTCAGGACCAGCGCTACTGCATCGAACAGAACGGAGGGCGACCCGGCAAGTTGTCCATCGGCCTTCATCTTTCCACCCTCAAGCGACAGGCCGCCCACTTTCGGGGCAACAGTAAACGCCGTGCCGCCGGCATCCTCCACTGCCTTGATAAGGCGCTCCAGTTCGGCGCTGTCGGAGCCTTCGTCGAACAATATGCCGACGGTGCGTCCCTTGAGGGTAGAGGTCCAGTTCTTCTGGATCGAAAGAGCATCGGAAAGATCGAGATCAACCGGTTCCCGCGCAGGGGTTGCGCGATCAGGAAGGTCCATGGCCAACCCATCTGCCACCTGCGCCGCCAGCGCCTCATCCACATTCCGCAACAGGGAGAGCACGCGCTTGCGTACATGCTCCATCTCCACCTTGGAAAGTTCAAACGTAAAGGCAGAGGCGATATGGGACTGTTCGCTCTTGGTTTGAGAACGGAAGAACAGGCGGGCTTGACTGAAGTGGTCGCTAAAGCTCTCCGCTCGGATGCGCAGCTTTGGCCCATCGACCTGTTGCGG
>NZ_JFGS01000054.1 GCF_000740775.1 Haematobacter missouriensis
GCGGTTTTGAAGCCGGACGCAGTAGCCCGGGGGCCGGGGTCTTCACCTGCATCGGCCAAGCTGTTGGGTTCGTAGTTGGAGCGTCCTTTCGGCACCATGAGCTGCATCATCCCGTCCCGCTGCATGTTGGCAAAGGGGCATTTCGGCGCGTTGATCGGGATCTGGTGAAAATTCGTCGTCCCAAGGCGGGATTTCTGCGTGTCCAGATATGAAAAAAGTCGTCCCTGCAACAAGGGATCATCTGTGAAGTCTATCCCCGGCACCACGTTGGATGGCAGGAAAGCTGCCTGCTCATTCTCGGCGAAATGGTTTTCCGGATTGCGGTCGAGCACCATACGACCGATGATCCTCAACGGAATTACTTCCTCGGGAATGATCTTGGTCGGGTCCAGCACATCGAACGGAAGCTTCTCGGCCGTCGCGGCATCGAAAGCTTGAATTCCGAATTCCCATTCCGGAAAATCGCCAGTTGCAATGGCGTTCCACAGATCGCGGCGATGATAATCGTTGTCAGCCCCCTGCAACTTGGCCGACTCATCCCAGACAAGCGACTGGGTCCCCAGCTTTGGCCTCCAGTGGAACTTGACGAAAGTCTCCTCGCCCTTGGCATTCACCAGCTTGAATGTATGCACGCCAAAGCCCTGCATCATGCGCGGGCTGCGCGGGATGGCACGGTCAGACATCGCCCAGAGCACCATGTGCATGCTCTCCGGCATCAGGGAGATGAAGTCCCAGAACGTATCGTGCGCACTTGCTGCCTGAGGGAAGCCGCGGTCGGCCTCCATCTTCACGGAGTGGATGAGGTCGGGAAACTTGATAGCATCCTGAATGAAGAAGACCGGGATATTATTGCCGACCAAATCCCAGTTGCCTTCCTCGGTATAGAACTTAACGGCAAACCCTCTAACATCGCGCGGCGTATCGACGGATCCCGCCCCGCCGGCGACTGTTGAAAACCGGGCGAATACGGGGACTCTATTGCCCTTTTCCGCAAAGAGGCTCGCGCGGCTCAGGTCTGGAATGGGATCGGTGCATTCGAAATACCCATGCGCGGCGGAGCCGCGGGCATGTACGATCCGCTCCGGAATACGCTCATGGTCGAAATGGAAGATCTTTTCCCGAAGGATGAAATCTTCCAAGAGGGTCGGACCGCGATCGCCGGCGCGCAGGCTGTTCTGATTGTCTGAAATGGGCGTGCCGTGATTGGTCGTAAGAACGGGGCTGCCCTCGGCGGCCATCTGCTGGGTTTCTCCCGCGTTGCCGCGCTCGCTATCGTAACCTTGCCGGGTCATGCCTGAGCCTCCTGACCGTGACGCTTCGCTGCTTCCCAACGTATAAGGGACCGGCGTGTTCCGCAGCTTTTCGGCGGGCAGGCGATGTGGCGTCAGAGTTCCGGGACGGCAAGCGGACGCATGTGACGCTTCTGGGCGGCAATGCGGAATGGTGCGTTCGGCGCCCCATAGCCCTCATATCCGCCTTGGCGCTGCACGATCTCGAAGAAGAGCTCGCCTGCCTGACCGGTGCTGTAGAACTGAAAGAAGCTGCCCATTCCGTCCTCGTCATACATGATGTTCAGGCGTCGCAGGCGATCGACGAAATCTGGCTTGAGGTCGAAGCGGGCAGCCAGAGCGGCATAGTAATTTGCACCGATGCCCAGAAAGGGGAAACCCCGCTCGGCCAATTTTTCGGCGGTCACGAAGATGTCGTTCGAAGCGAGGGCGATATGCTGGACCGAAGCGCCAAACGTGTCGTCGATGAACCGCCTCGCCAGCGTCCGTCGCGCTTCCGCACCGTTCAGAGTAATGCGTAGCCCGTCCGAAATAATCGCTTGGCTGCGCACCAACCCATCTGGATCGACGACGTCGAGCATGGGCATCCGCTCCACCTCGAACAATGTGCTGTAGAATAACGAGGCACTCAGCATTTCTTCATAGGCCATCGTCTGTGCGATGTGATCCGTGTGGGTGATGCCACTTCCCTGCGCAATGCCGCACGGGATGAACTCCCGCTCCCAAAGGCTTTTCAGTTCTGGACCGTCATCGACAAATCGCAGAACGGTGCCACCCACTCCGCGGACTGCGGGGACCAACGGATCTCCGGGCGAAATCCGGTCGCCATGCGACTCAGCCATGAGGGCGAGAGCACGGGTGACAGCATCTGCGGCATCCGGGACGCGAATGCCGATCTCCGACACGGCAGTACCGTGCGTGACCCAGGAGCTGTAATTGAACCCCACTTTCCCGGTGTTGAGCACGATATTCACCCGGCCCTGCTGCCATCGCGTGACCGGTTTCGACCTGTGTCGACCGACGGGCGCAAAACCGGCGCTGGTCAGAAATGTGGTGAGGGCCGGGAGCGTCGCTTCATCCGTCGCTATCTCGATATATTCCACGTCTT
Organism: Haematobacter missouriensis; assembly: GCF_000740775.1. GTDB lineage: Bacteria > Pseudomonadota > Alphaproteobacteria > Rhodobacterales > Rhodobacteraceae > Haematobacter > Haematobacter missouriensis. Next base: position 2,398 of record NZ_JFGS01000054.1, read on the forward strand.
CGGGCCGGATGGGAGGAGGAAGCTGTCCTTGCCCGGAGACGCGAAGATCGGGTTCTTCTCGGCGCACCTGGTCCATCAGACCGATGAGGCTCCGCTTGCCGTCATTGGCGACAAGGCGGGGCAGGCCGGAGCGGAACTGATCGTTGAAAATCTCCAGACTGATCGGACCGGCATAGCCCGTCGCCATCACCGCGCGCATGAAGGCCGGGACGTCCAGATCGCCCTCTCCCGGCATGTTGCGGAAGTGACGCGACCAGTAGAGCAGATCCATCTCTATCCGAGGAGCATCTGCCAGTTGCACGAAGAATATGCGATCGCCCGGTATCTCGCGGATCGTTTCCGGGTCTATACTCGGACCTAGGGTGTGGAAACTGTCGAGGATCAGCCCGATGTTAGGATGGTCGGCACGGCGCACGATCTCCCACGCGTCCCGATGGTCGCGGACGAAGCGTCCCCAGCAGAGTGCCTCATACCCAACGCGGATACCGCGTGTTGCGGCGATCTCGCCAAGGGCCCTGAAGTCGCTTGCGGCCCGGTCCACACCGCCGAGCGCGGCCGGATGAACCGATGAGCAGACGAGCATCAGATCAACCTCCAGTTCCGCCATGAGGTCGAATTTCCGCTCTGCCCTGGCGAAAGCGCGCCGCCGCAGCGGATCCGGGAGCGTTTCAAAATCCCGGAACGGCTGGAACAGCATGATTTCCAGCCCGTGATCGCGCACCATGCGGCCAACCTCTCGGGGACTGAAATCTGAGGCGATGAAATCCTGCTCGAATATCTCGATTCCATCGAAACCAGCGCTCGCGATAGCGCGCAGCTTTTCGGGAAGCATCCCTGATATGGAAACGGTGGCAATGGCTGTTTTCATGGTCATTCCAGTCTTTTCCCGCTGCGACTATGGCGTCAGCGCTTCCATGTGGTCCATGGCGTGAGCCACGCCCGCGTTGATATGTGCCCGGAGGATGGCAACCGCCGCAGCGCTGTCATGGCGCAGGGCCGCATCGCGCAGCGCCCTGTGTTCCTGTCGGGACGCTTCGGGGCGAAAGGTCAATGCAATCATCTGGTAGCGCAGATATTTGTCGAAGACCTCCGCGTGCGTCTGCATCAGCACCCGCGAACCGCAAGCGGCGATAAGCGTCTGGTGAAAGGCCCAGTCGCTCCGTCGCCAGGCGGGGATGTCCTCCGCATTCCCTGCTTCCAGCCGTTCTTCATGCGCGTCGAGCTTGTGATGTGCGGAAAGCACTGCAGCCTCCCAGTCCAGCCCTCCCGCGGCGAAGGATCGGGTGAGGGCGTGTTCCTCCAGCAGCAGTCGCAGCGCTGCAATTTCATGCAGACCGGCGCGGGAAATCGGCGCCACTTCAAAGCCGCGCTGCCCTTCCGCCAGCACGAAACCGTCGGAGGCAAGGCGTGTCAGCGCTTCGCGAAGGCTGCTGGTCCCCACATCGTAGCTTTCCCGCAAAGTCTCCAGCCGGAGTTTCCGGCCCGGTGCCAGCCTGCCCATGATGATGTCGGACCTGAGCCGCGCATAGAGCGTGGGGGGGGTGTCTTCCGTCATGCAGCATCTCCCCGCAGCAGGCCATGCTCAACCGTGTAGTCAATACAGGCGCCGATGTGCCGGGCAAGCAGCTCCTGCGCCGCGGTCACGTCCCTTTCGAACGCGGCACGGAGCAGAGCGTGATGCTCATCCGCCGCCACCGTGCCTCGGAACATCACCAGCAGTACCTGATATCGCAGGAAACGGTCGAATATTCGGTCATGAGTGACCAGAAGCTCGCCGGATCCGCATGCGGAAATCAGCGCCACATGGAATTCGCGGTCATATCGTTTCCATGTCTCGCTGACGGTATGATCGCCCTGCAACATCCGATCCTCCATGCGGGAGAGCTTGTGATGCGCGGCCACGACCGACGCCTCCCACTCCAGATCGCCATTGGCAAAGGATTGCGCAACCGCATGGCGCTCCAGCAGGAGACGCATTTCCGCGATGTCCCTCAGATCGGAGATGGAGATCGGCGCGACCTCGAACCCCCGCTGGTTCTCCGCGACGATCAGCCCCTCGGGCACGAGCCGCGTCAGTATCTCGCGCAATGTCGCTATGCTCACATCGTATCGCGCGCGCAATTGCTCCAGCCGGAGACGCCGTCCCGGCTCGAGCTTGCCGAAGATGATATCGCTGCGCAGGCGGCGATAGGCACTTTCCCCCGCGGTCTCTTCCCGGATTTCCGCGCCCATCCGTTTCTCCTGCAAAATCAGTCAAAATACAAAATATCAGATGAAACGAGAATCTCTAGTTGAAAACTGAAATTTCCGATGACATCCTTGCGTGCAGGACGAAGCGCGGAGGGGGCGTTTCGCCATAAGGGAGGACACCATGACCGAAGTGACCCGGCGCGGCTTTGCCGCGCTCGGCGGGGCCATGCTTGCCACGCCATTTCTCGCGCGTCTCGGCCATACCGCCGAGCAAAGCCGCATTCGTTTTTCCGCCGTGTTCTCGGAACAGGACATCCGGGCTGGAATGATGAAGCAGTTTGCCGAAGGCATCGGCCCGGACTTCAAATACGAAGGCTTCTACGGCGGAACATTGTTCAAGCAGGGGACGGAGCTTGTCGCCCTCCAGCGTGGCAATCTGGAGATGTCGAACATCGCGCCGCAGGACGTCTCCAACCAGGTTCCGGCGTGGTCCATCCTGACCTCCGGCTATTTGTTCCGCGATGCTGCCCACCTGCGCAGTTTCTTTGCTTCCGATGTCGGGACGGAGATGAAGGCACTGGCGGAAGGCCAGCTCGGCATCAAGATCCTTGGCCCCACCTTCTATGGCACGCGCCAGGTCGGGCTTCGCGGGACCCGCAAGATCGCGACACCCGCCGACATGGCCGGCGTGAAGCTGCGTATGCCGGGGGGCGAGGCGTGGCAGTTCCTGGGGCAGGCGCTTGGCGCGAACCCGACCCCCATGGCCTATGCAGAAGTCTATACCGGCCTTCAGACCGGCGCGATCGACGGGCAGGACAATCCCCTGCCGAACGTGGACAACATGAAGTTCTATGAGGTGATGAACCAGATCGTCCTTACCTCGCACCTGGTCGCTTTCGACCTTCTGGCCGTCTCTGGCCGGTTCTGGGAGAAGCTGACGGAAGAACAGCGCACCGCGTTTCAGGCAGCGGCCGACCGTGCCATCGGCTGGAGCACGGAACAGCATGTCACGCGAGAGACGGAGCTTGCCAAGTCCTTCGCGGAGAGGGGGCTCGACGTATATACGCCGGATCTGGCCGGCTTCCGGAGCCATGTTCAGAAGGCCTATATGGAGTCCGATCTCGCCAGGGAATGGCCCTCCGGCATGCTCGAGCGGATCGCCGCAGTCTGATGCGACCGGCGGCCTCCGGAAGGGCCGCCATTTCCTTTCATCGGAGAATGCTCATGCCGACCCGGCTTCTGCCCTGGCTCCGGCGCCGTTGCGAAGACATCCTCGTCTTGATGCTCGCGACGATGTTCGTCGTCTTTCTCATTCAGATCGTTTCACGGTATGTCCTCAACATGCCGATGGGCTGGACACATGAAACCAGCGTCATCCTCTGGATCTGGCTCGTGCTTTTCGGGGCTTCCTTCGTCATCCGTGACAAGGAGGAGATGCGGTTCGACCTAATATACGGAGCGGCGAGGGACAGGACCCGGCGCTGGATGGCAGCGGTAACCTGCACGGCGCTGATCGCGATTCTCGTCCTGGCGCTTCCCGCGACATGGGACTACGTGACCTTCATGAAGGTGGAACGGACAGCGTATCTGCGGCTCCGTTTCGACTGGCTCTATTCCATCTACATCGTCTTCGTGATCGCTATGATCATCCGTCATTTGTGGATCGGCTGGAGGGCCGTCTTCGGACAGGCGCCGGAAGCCTATGATCCCACGACAGCGAGTTCCGGCGTATGAATATCGCAAGCCCCTTTTCTCTCGCCATCACAACGATGACGGCGCTGGCGTTGCTCGGCCTGCCGATCGGCCTTTCGATGATCTGCGGCTCCGTTCTCTATCTCTGGATGTCGGGGATGGACATGGGCACGGCCGCGGAGCAGTTCCTGAACGGGATGTATTCGAACTACATCATCCTCGCCGTGCCGCTTTTCATCCTTGCCGCGGAAATTATGAACTCCGGCTCCATGACGGAGCGGCTGCTGCGGTTCTGCAACGTGCTGGTCGGCCATATGCGTGGCGGGCTGGCGCAGATCAACGTCGTGCAGAGCCTCATTTTCGCCGGCATGTCGGGTTCCGCCATTGCCGACGCCGCCGGATCGGGGCGCATGATGCAGAACATGATGACGAAGGAGGGCCGTTATACGCCGAGTTATGCGGCGGCGTTGACCGCGGTGACATCGGTCATCGGGCCGATCCTGCCGCCGTCCATTCCGATGGTGGTGTATGCACTCGTCTCCGATGTCTCCATCGGCTACCTGTTCCTCGCCGGTGTGGTGCCGGGCCTGCTGATGACGGGAATGCAGATGTTCCAGGTCGCCTGGGATGCGAGACGGCACAACTTCCCTGTTGAGCCGCGCGTTTCGCTTCGGGAGGTTCCACGTGTCACGTGGCGGGCGCTTCCCACGCTGCTGATGCCGGTCATCCTGCTCGGCTGTATCTACACCGGTGTGACGACGCCGACCGAAGCCGCCGCAATCGCAGCCGCGTATGCGGTGCTGGTCTCCGTGATCCTTTACCGTAGTCTGAGCTGGCGCGAGGGTTACAACGCCGTATTGGTCAGCGCAAAGACCTCCGCCTCGATCGGAATGATGATCGGTGGCGCTCTGGTGTTCAACTACGTGGTAACGGTTGAGAATATCCCGGAAACCCTTCGGGCGGTCCTGACGGGGTGGGAGTTGACACCCGTGCAGTTCCTGCTGCTCGTCAACGTTCTGTTGCTGCTTCTGGGTTGTGTGCTTGAGGGGACGGCGATCCTCCTCATCATCGTGCCAGTGTTCATTCCCGCAGCACAGTCGCTCGGGATCGACCTTGTCCACTTTGGCGTGGTGGTGGTGGTCAACATCATGCTCGGGCTGGTCACGCCGCCTTATGGCCTGTTGCTGTTCATCATGACCAACATCTCTGGCTCGCCCATGAAGGATATCATTCGCGACTGTCTGCCCTTCCTTGCGTGGATGGTGCTCTGCCTGGCGCTCATCACCTTTTTCCCCGACCTCGTGCTGTGGCTGCCGCGTTTTGCGGGCTACGCCGGCTGAACTGAGAGACTCTTATGACCATCTGGATACTGAACGGACCAAACCTGAATCGACTCGGCAAGCGCGAGCCGGAGATCTACGGCCACACCACATTGGCGGAAGTGGAGACTTCGGCGCGGCAGGCGGCAGGCGAAATGCCGCTTCGGTTCCATCAGTCGAACGCCGAATACGAGATCATCGACTGGATTCACGAGGCGATCGATACGGGTGGGCGCGGAGTTATCATCAATCCTGCGGGTCTCACCTTTACTTCCGTGCCGGTGATGGATGCGCTGAAGATGTTCTCCGGTCCGATCATCGAACTCCATATCTCCAATATTCACCGGCGCGAAGCGGTCTATCACCGGTCGCTGGTTTCTCCGGTCGCGACGGCCGTCGTGGCGGGGCTCGGCGCACGCGGCTACGTCCATGCTGTCCACGCGATTGTCGAGATGATCGGGGGGGAAGCGCGATGACCACGCCGATCCGGGTAGGGCTGATCGGCGCCGGTATCGGGAAGTCCCGCACCCCTCGCCTGCACATGGCGGAGGCGGCCGCGCAGGGCTTCCGCCTCCGATACGATCTCATTGATGTCGAGACGCAAACCGACCCCTCGCTGGAGCGCCTCATCGCCGAGGCGGAGGCGGAGGGTTTTGCCGGTCTCAACATCACTCATCCGTTCAAGCAGGCGGTGCTGCCGCTGCTGGAGGAGCTGTCCGAGAATGCCTCCGCTCTTGGTGCGGTCAACACAGTGGTGTTCGGCGAGCGAGGGCGGGTCGGTCACAACACCGACTGGTCGGGGTTTCTCGAAGGGTTCCGGCAGACGTTGCCCGACGTGCCGGTCGGCACCGTCCTGCAACTCGGTGCCGGAGGCGCGGGCGCGGCGGTCGCCTATGCGGCGCAGGCCATGAAGGTGGAGCGGCTTCTTCTCTCTGACATGGACATCGGACGGGCGGAGGCTCTGGCCGCTCGCATGAACGCCAGCGCCGGTCGCGCATATATCCACGTGGTGAGTGACCTCTCGGCAGCGATGGAGGCCGCGGACGGGCTCATCAACACGACGCCGATGGGAATGGCGGCGCATCCCGGCCTGCCGCTGCCCGCCGAGTTGCTTGCATCGCGCCACTGGGTTGCAGATGTCGTATATTTCCCGCTCGTCACGCCGCTGCTTGCGCTCGCGCGGGAGCGAGGCTGCCGCACCGTGGATGGAAGCGGCATGGCGGTGTTTCAGGCGGTCGGCGCCTTCAGATTGTTCACCGGAAAGGACGCCGACCCGCGGCGGATGCGCCAAACCTTCCAGGCCGCGACCCCCGTCACGGCCTGAGAGGTGTCCCGTCAGATCGTCGCGACGGGTGTCACAGGGGAGCCGACCGCGCCGGGCATGTAAAGTGGTGGCGCGGTCAGAAAGACCGCATGCCGCCCGCGCTCTTCCAGCGCGGCCGCCAGGTCGCGCAGGTACCACAGTTCGGCCAGCGGCAGGCCGATCTTGAACAGGCAGTGATGGTGAAGGGGCAGCCGCAGGCAGCAATCCTCGCGATCGGCATGAGCGTCTTCGACAGCGTAGTTGTCAGCGGCGATGGCCGAGATGCGGCTTTCCGTGATCCAGTCGTGGAGCGCTTCGTCCGCACCGTCCAGCACTGCGCCCGTACGCTCAAGCCGCGCCGGGTCCGGGTCGGCCTGCATGTCCAGCAGCGCTTCTGCAAAACCGGTTCGCAGCAGAAGAATGTCACCTTCGCGAGTCTTCACGCCCTGCGCCCGCATCGCGTCGTGCAGAGCTGCGCAGCTCACGACGGTGCGGTCCATGCCGAAGTGGCGGACGAGATCAACCAGCACTCCACGCCCCTGAACCGGGGTCTTTGCCATCTCCGTGACCGATAGCCGCTCCGCAAATGAGCTGTTCGGTCCCCGTGCATCCGGCCCCAGAATGTCCCGCCCGGCAAGGTGCCCGTTGTAGTAGCAGCGCTCGGCCACTCCATCCCCGTCGGCGTCGAACAGCGCGCCGACATGCGCAAGCGAGTCCCATTGGGTTGAGAACTGCATGGACATCAGAACCTGATCGTCGCTGATCACGTCCCGAAGTAGCGGGTCGACATTGCTCAGCGGGAAATTGATGTATGGCGTTTCCCCCGAACATGTCGGGGCAAGGCGTGGCGGTTTGCGGCGCGGGTTGAGGGAAATCGGCCCCGGCACATCCAGCGGCAGGGACAGACAATACGCCCGCCCCTCCTGGATTTCCGCGGCGGCCTCGATGCGGCGCGCATCTGTGATGTAGTTCAGCGTTCCAAGCTGATCGTCGGGCCCGAAATCCCCCCAGTTGGATTTCTCCGGTCGATTCACCCACTCCGGCATAGTCACTCCTCCGTCTGACGATCCCTGATGACCATCTGGCGGCGCGATAGCAAGGAGGATGATCCCTCCCGCCCGGGTCGCTTCTCCCCCCAGAAAAGACATCTGAAGCTTTCGCGAACATATATGTTGACATCATAACTGACAATGACTGATTAGCTTTGAACATCATGGGAGAATCCTGGCGCCTCTATCCGGTGCCTGGAAGGAGGGAAAATTGACCGCAGTCGCCAACTTTTTCACGCGTATCGTCAATCGCTACATGCCGGACCCGCTGGTGGTTGCGATCATCCTTACCGGACTTACGCTCGTCTTCGCGATGATCTGGGAGGGCACGGGTTTCGTCGATGCCACGCGCTACTGGGGCGACGGATTCTGGAACCTGCTGGCATTTACCATGCAGATGACCGTCATCCTGCTCGCGGGCTACATCCTCGCCAAGACGCCGCTGGTGGACTGGCTGATGGATCGGGTCGTCTCCGGCATCCACACACCTCAGGCAGCCGTCATCGCCGCCACGCTTTTCGGAGGAATCGGCAGCTGGCTCAACTGGGGTTTCGGTCTGGTGCTGGGGACGCTAATTGCCCAGAAGCTGGGTCAGAAAGTGAAGGGCCTTCACTACCCGCTGGTGATTGCCGCCGGTTACTCCGGCTTTGCCGTCTATGGCGTGGGGCTTTCGGGTTCGGTGCCGTTGCTCATCAACACGCCCGGCCATTTTCTTGAGAGCTCGATCGGGCTGGTCCCGCTCAGCGAGACGATCTTTTCGCCCTATCTCATCGTGATGAACCTGCTCATCATCGTCACGCTGCCGCTGTTCAATGCAATGCTGCATCCTAAAGCGGGCGAAAAGATCATCGAGGCGAAGCGCATCACACCCGCCGCGCCCGACATATCGGAGCAGCCGCAGAAATACGACACTCTCGCCGACCGGCTCAACAATTCACCGGTGATCGGCATCGGGATGGGAGTGTTCGGTCTGATCTACGCGGTGCTCTACCTGCTCGATGGTGGTGGCATCACGCTGAACTTTGTGAACCTGCTGTTCCTGTTCCTCGGGATCGCGCTCTTCGTCACGCCCAACCGCTTTCTCGCCGCCGTGAATGACGGGGTTCGCGTGGTGGGGGGCATCATCATCCAGTATCCGTTCTATGCGGGTATTCTGGCGATTCTCGCCGGGTCCGGGCTGGTCGTGACCTTCTCCAACTGGTTCGTGTCCTTCTCCAGCGCAGAGACGCTGCCATTGTGGTCCTTCATCTCGGCGGGGCTCATCAACATCTTCGTGCCCTCGGGCGGGGGGCAGTGGGTCATTCAGGGCCCGGTGATGACGGAAGCCGCGCATCAGCTTGGCGCTTCCATCCCCGCAACTGCCCTTGCCGTGCAGATCGGTGACCAATGGACCAACATGGTACAAGGTCGTGTCGCGAATGTGGTGGAAATTGG
>NZ_JFGS01000055.1 GCF_000740775.1 Haematobacter missouriensis
GAAAAGTCGATCCCGCATTTCCTCAACCGCTTCGAGCCGCTGATGCCATGTGGCTCGAGCATGTGAGCCCCCTCATACCACAGGAGACCATCGGCAGATTTAGGTGTTCAGTCCCGGCATGTGATGGATCGGTTCAGGATGAATCTGTCTGGCTGTGATGTCCAGATCTTGTTTCCGGCCGCGTTTGCCGCCGGAGCGGTTTAGGACGCGAAAGAGGGCCCACCCTCGGATGGCGTTAGGCGCAGTTCTGCCTCGCCCGAGCGCCAGGTGAGGTCGATGGCCTCCAGCGTTGCCGCGACCGCCGCGCGAAGTGCGTCCTCCACGGGCTTTCCCAGCGCCAGATGCGCCGCGAACAGCCCGGCCAGAAGATCTCCGGTTCCGCAGGGTCGGATGGGGAGGCGCGGCGTCGCGATACGGATGAGATCTCCGTGCTGCCAGAGAATGGTCTCCAACTGGTTCTGACCCGTGTCGGAGAGCGTGCATCCCGTTGCCACGATGACCTGCGGCCCCCGCTCGGCGAGCGCGGCGCAGGCGGCACGAAGGTCGCTTTCGGTCGCGGTGTCGCAGCCGGAGAGGCGTCGAAGCTCGAACTGGTTCGGCGTGATGACATCTGCGGAGGGCAGCAGGCGCGTAGCCACGGTCTCTTCGATGCCCGGAGCGACGAAAACCCTCCCGTCATCGCCGAGCACAGGGTCGCAGACATAGCGCAACGCCGGATTGCGGGACCGGGCGCGTTCTATGAAATCCGCCACCGCCTCGGCATTTTCGGCGGAACCGAGGTATCCCGACAACACCACGGACGGCGTATCGACCAGCCCGCGCTCCTGAACGCCACGTAGAAGGTCGGCCACCAGATCGGCGTCCAGCACCTGACCGCGGGTCGTGGGATAGCGCGGATGGTTTGAGAGGAGGGTGGTTGGCACCGGTGCCACGCTCACGCCAGTGGCCAGCATCGGATACAGCGCGGCGCTGTTGCCGACATGGCCATGCACTACCTGGCTCTGGATCGAGATGACGTGCATTAGGCCTCCTGACGTGGTTGGAGAATTGGCGTGCTTCTGCGCTGGCCCTCAATACTTGCGGCGCAGGGGGGAAGAAAGTGCAACCTGCTATCCCGGCAAATGGTTCACCTGCATGCTTCAGAACCCTCCCCCCTTTCTGGCCATACCTTTCTTTCGTCGAGGAACTGGGATCTGATTCTTTCCAAGAGCGCGGCTGGAGAGATGTTATGACTAACATGCAAACATATTCCGCACATAAACGCCTAATAAGTAGGCTTTTATAGAAGAGTGAAAAGAATATAGCCCGATAAGAAGCGAACCAGTTGTAACCAATTTTGTTATTGGTTCACGAAGAACCAAATGACGAGATTGGTTCACACACAACCCGCGCCGGCGGAGGAGACGAGCGGTAGCTCCACCTACGCTCTGGAGCGGCTTCGCCGTTATATCGACGACCTGCTGCATCAGCCGGGCGCACGCCTGCCGACGGAACGCCAGCTCGTCGTGGAGCTGGGTGTCGGCCGGCGTGCGGTTCGGCGCGCGTTGGAGGTGCTGGAGGCGGAGGGGCTCATCCGCCGGAAGCAAGGAGCCGGGACCTTTGTGGGGGGGCTCCACGCGCTTCCAGAGGCCACGCGCGACCTGGTGACGACGACGGATCTTCTGGAGATCATGGAAGTTCGTCTGCGTCTGGAGCCGCAACTCGCCCAGCTTGCCGCCCTTCGCGCGCGTCCCGAGCAGGTCTCGCGGATGCGGGTCATCGCGGAACGGATCCGCGACTATCAAGACCCCGATGAGGGTGAGCTCTGGGATGGCGCTCTTCACCGTCTGATCGCGCAGGCGGCGGGAAACACACTCTTTCTGTCGCTGTTCGACATCGTGAACCGGATCCGTCAGGACGAGGCCTGGCAGCGGACGCGGGACCGGATGCGAAGCGAGACGTCCCGCGTCCCTATCTTCGAGCAGCACAGCGCGGTGGTACAGGCCATCGCCGATCGCGATCCGAGCGCTGCGGGAGAGGCCATGCGTGACCACCTGATGTTCCTCCACAACAAGCTGATCGGTCAGACAATCTACGACGCTGCGCCCTTTCGCGAGGCGCAGCACGACTCCAACCCTTCACAGTCCTTGCCAGACGGAGATCCGACGCCATGAAGACCTCTCTTCTGTCCGCCGCCGCGCTTATCGCGCTGTTGGGCGCGATGCCTGCCAATGCCGCGGATATCCGCATCGGGCTTCAGGACGATCCTGATACGCTGGACCCGCACCAGTCCCGCGCCTTCGTCGCGCGCATTGTTTACACCGGCCTGTGCGACAAGCTGGTGGATGTGTCGCAGGACGTGGAGATCGTGCCTCAACTCGCGACTTCGTGGGAGTACCGCGAAGAGGGCAAGGTGCTGGTCATGCAGTTGCGGGACGGAGTGAAGTTCCACGACGGCACACCGTTCAATGCTGAAGCAGTCGTATTCAACATCGAACGTGCGATGACCATGCCGGAGTCGCGTCGCAAGAGCGAGCTTTCCTCGATCGAGAAGGTGGAAGCGACAGGTCCGCTTGAAGTGACCTTTACCCTGAAGGCGCCCGATGCCTCGCTGCTCGCGCAGCTTTCGGACAGGGCCGGAATGATGCTGTCGCCGAAGGCCGCTCAGGAGCTGGGTGCGAATTTCGGTTCCAACCCCGTCTGCTCCGGGCCATTCAAATTCGTTCAGCGCGTGCAGCAGGACCGGATCGTTCTGGAGAAGTTCGCGGACTACTGGAATGCCGACAACATCCACCTGGACAAGGTGACCTATCTGCCGATCCCAGATACCTCGGTGCGCGTGGCGAACCTGCGGTCGGGTGACCTTGACATGGTGGAGCGCGTCGCGGCCACGGATGTCGCCACGGTGCAGGGGGATGCCGGCCTCCAGACCGCCGAGTCGGTGGGGCTTGGATACATGGCGATCTATGCCAATGTGGCGAACGGGCCGCGGGCGGAAAATCCGATCGGGCAGGATGCGCGCGTGCGCCGGGCCTTCTCGCTCGCCATTGACCGGGACGCGCTGATTCAGGTCGTGTTCGCGGGGATCGGGCGCGCGGGCAACCAGCCCTGGCCGCCTACGAGCCCCTGGTATGACAAGGACATCCCCGTTCCCACGCGCGATGTTGCAGCGGCGAAGGCGCTCCTCAAGGAAGCGGGGGTCGATCGGGTGCAGGTGGAGATCCAGCATGCCAACAACCCCGTCGTCTCGCAGGTGATGCAGATGATCCAGGCCATGGTGGCGGAAGCGGGCTTTGACGTCACGCTCCGCGCGACGGAGTTCGCGACCTTGCTGAACGAACAGACGGCGGGCAACTACCAGCTCAGCCGCTCCGACTGGTCCGGGCGGCCGGATCCGGATGGCAACCTTCATCAGTTCGTGACCTGCAACGGCGGGATCAACGACACGAAATACTGCAACCCGGAAGTGGATCAGCTTCTGAACGAAGCCCGCGCCGCGACGGATACTGCCGCGCGGAAGGAGAAATACGCCGCCGCAACCGCGATCCTCGATCGTGACCTGCCCATCATCTATCTCGGACACCAGTCTTACGTTTTCGGCTTCAAGAAGTCGGTGACCGGCTTCACCGCCTATCCGGACGGGATGATCCGCCTCACGGGCGTCAACGTCGAGTAAGCCTCTGGCGTCGCGCGGCCTGTTCGCGCGACGCTCCACGCAAGGGAGAGCGACATGCTCCGCTACATCGCCCGCCGCCTTCTGGTGGCGCTGCCGACGCTGCTTCTGGTGTCGATCTTCGTGTTTCTGCTGCAGAAGCTGCTGCCCGGCGATCCGATCCTCGCTCTTGCGGGAGAAGAGCGTGATGCTGCGACGCTCGACTTCCTGCGAGAGCAGTACCATCTGAACGATCCGCTCATCACCCAGTATTTCCGCTGGCTTGGCGGGGTGCTCACGGGTGATTTCGGCACATCGCTTCGCACAGGTCAGCCGGTGCTGGAGCTGATACTCGAAAAGCTTCCCGTCACGCTGCAGCTTGCGGTGATGGCGATGGCCTTCGCCCTGGTGATCGGTGTGCCCTTCGGTATCCTTGCTGCCACGCGAAAGAACACCTTCATCGACTATGCCGCCAACTTCGTGGCGCTAAGCGGGCTTTCCATTCCCAACTTCTGGCTGGGGATCCTGCTGATCCTGCTGGTTTCTGTGAATCTTGGCTGGCTGCCCGCTTCCGGCTACGAGTCGCCCTTCGTCGATCCTGTGCGTTCGCTCCAGACCATGGTGATGCCGGCCTTCGTCTTGGGGACCGGCCTTGCGGCCGCGCTGATGCGGCATACGCGCTCGGCCATGCTGGGGGTGCTGCGGAGCGACTATATTCGCACCGCCAAGGCAAAGGGTCTGACACGGCGGGAGATCGTCATGGGCCATGCCTTTCGCAACGCCCTGCTGCCGATCATCACGCTTTCCGCCCTGTTGTTCGGGGAACTGTTGGCTGGAGCGGTGCTGACCGAGCAGATCTTTACCATTCCGGGCTTTGGCAAGCTGATCGTGGATGCCGTTTTCAACCGGGATTACGCCGTCGTGCAGGGCGTGGTGCTGTGCACCGCCGTCGCCTTCATCCTGATGAACCTGATTGCCGACGTGCTCTACGTCGTGCTGAACCCGCGCATGAGGTCAACGCTGTGAGCGCCGCCGACACCACAATCGCCCCCGTCGCCACCCGGTCCCCGAGCCGGGCCTGGCGGAAGTTCAAGCGCAACCGCGCGGCTCTGGCGGGGTTCATCGTCATCGCCTTCTTTGCCGCGCTCGCGATGCTGGCACCTCTGCTGCCCATCGCAGATCCGCTCGCCACGAGCTGGACGGCCATTCGCCTTCCGCCTTCCGCCGAGCACTGGATGGGGACCGATGAGATCGGCCGCGATGTGTTCTCCCGCATGATCTGGGGTGCACAGGCATCCCTGATGGCGGGGATCGTGTCGGTGGCCATCGCGGTACTGACCGGCGTGCCGCTCGGTCTGCTGGCCGGGTATTTCGGCGGCTGGGTCGATCTGGTCATCAGCCGGGTGACGGAGGCTCTGCTCGCCATGCCGTTTCTCATCATGGCGATCGCGCTCGCCGCCTTCCTCGGGCCGAGCCTGACAAACGCGATGATCGCCATCGGGCTTTCCGCCATGCCGATCTTCATCCGTCTGACCCGCGGTCAGGCGATGGCGGTCAAGACAGAGGATTACGTGGAGGGCGCGCGCTCTATCGGCCTGTCGCACACGGAGATCATGGGCCGTTACGTTCTACCGAACATCATCCCGCCGATCATCGTGCAGGCGACGCTGACAGTGGCGACCGCAATCATCGCGGAGGCGTCGCTTTCCTTTCTGGGCCTTGGCCAACAGGCGCCTGCGCCGAGCTGGGGCTCCATGCTCAACACTGCCAAGAACTTCCTCAGCCAGGCACCGTGGTTGGCGCTATGGCCGGGGGTTGCGATCTTCCTTGTCGTGATCGGCTTCAACATGCTCGGCGACGGGCTGCGCGACGCGCTCGACCCGCGCGAGAACTGAGAGATAGAGATGACCAAGTTCACCACCCGTCCCGAAATCCTCGGCCGTTTCGGCGCCGTCACCTCCACCCACTGGATCGCCACGGCGGTGGGCATGAGCATACTGGAGAAGGGTGGTAACGCCTTCGACGCCGCTGTCGCCACCGGCTTCGTGCTGCAGATCGTGGAGCCGCATCTGAACGGGCCGGGCGGCGACATGCCGGCCATCGTCTATTCCGCCGCCAACGATCGCGTTGACGTGATCTGCGCCCAAGGGCCGGCGCCTGCGAAAGCCACCATTGAACACTACCGTTCAGAAAATATCGACCTGATCCCCGGTGACGGGCTGCTCTCCACGGTCATTCCGGGTGCGTTCGACGGCTGGATGCTGATGCTCCGGGATTATGGCACCATGACGGTGCGCGAGGTGCTGGAACCCGCGATCCATTATGCGGAGGAGGGTCATCCGGTGCTGGCCCGCGTCTCGGCCACCATAGAGGGGCTGGGCGAGTTCTTCGAGAAGGAATGGCCGACTTCGCATGAAACGTGGCTGCCCGGGGGCTCAGCGCCTGCGCCGGAGTCGAACTTCCGCAATCCGGTGTTGGCGGAGACATGGAGGCGCATCGTGGCGGAGGCGGAAGCAGCCGGCTCGCGCGAGAAGGGCATCGAAGCGGCCCGAAACGCCTTCTATCGCGGCTTTGTCGCAGAGGCGATTCAGAGCTACCTCGATACAGCCGAGGTGATGGATGCGACCGGCGCGCGGCACAAGGGCGTACTGTCGGCGGAGGATATGGCCGGTTGGCAGGCGACCGTGGAGGAGCCGCTGACCTATGACTATCATGGCTGGCAGGTCGCCAAGACAGGGCCGTGGGGGCAGGGACCGGTCATGCTGCAGTCACTGGCGCTGCTGAAAGGGTATGACCTTGCCGCCATGGACCCGTTGGGTCCGGATTTCGTGCATACCGTCGTGGAGGCCATGAAGCTCGCCTATGCGGATCGCGAGGTTTACTACGGTGATCCTGATTTCGCGGATGTCCCGCTCGGCGCGCTGCTGTCGGACGGCTACAACGATGCGCGCCGGAAGCTCATCGGGGCGGAGGCATCGATGGAGCTCCGCCCCGGTGTCGTGCCCGCTTTCGAGGCACAGCGGAAACTCGCGCTCTCCGTCGTCGGCGGGTTGGAGAAGGGGGCGGTTTACGAACCGACCATGTCGCACCTGACGGAAAAGCGCGGGGACACCGTTCATATCGATGTGGTGGACCGGTGGGGGAACATGGTCTCCACCACGCCGTCGGGCGGCTGGCTGCAATCGTCGCCGATCATCCCGGGGCTCGGGTTCTGCCTGAACAGCCGCGCGCAGATGTTCTGGCTGCGACCGGGGCTGCCGACCTCCCTCGCGCCGGGCAAGCGCCCGCGGACCACGCTGACGCCTTCGCTCGCACTCAAGGATGGGCGACCGACGCTTGCCTTCGGTACGCCGGGTGGCGATCAGCAGGATCAATGGCAGCTCGCCTTCTTTCTGCGTTACGTCCATCACGAAGGCAATCTTCAGGCGGCGATCGACCAGCCTCTCTTCCACTCCACTCACTTCCCGGCGTCTTTCTATCCCCGCACCTCGGAACCCGGCGGCGTGATGATCGAGGACCGGATGGGCGATGCGACCATCGCCGAGCTGCGCCGGCGGGGCCACAAGCTCACCGTGGCGGACGGCTGGTCCATCGGGCGGCTGACGGCGGCGCGGCGCGAGAGCGACGGGCTGATCCGGGCCGCCGCGACGCCGCGGCTCATGCAGGCTTACGCGGTAGGGCGCTGATATGGCGGGAGCCAAAAACGCGCCGGTTCTGGCGGTCAGAAATCTCACCACCTCCTTCCGAACCGACGCGGGCTGGAAACCGGTGGTGCGCAACGTCTCCTTCGAGATCCATGCTGGCGAGACGCTCGCCATCGTGGGGGAGTCGGGGTCGGGCAAGAGCGTGACGTCACTCTCCGTCATGCGGCTGCTCGACCCCGCGCAATCCCGCATCGAGGGGGAGGTGCTGCTGAACGGACGCAGTCTAACCGCCCTCTCCGAAGGCGAGATGCGGGAGATACGCGGCAACGACATCGCGATGATCTTTCAGGAGCCGATGACCTCGCTGAACCCCGTCTATACTGTGGGACGGCAAATCTCTGAAGTGTTGATCCGTCACCATGGCCTGGACCGGCGGGCCGCGCGGGAGGAGACGGTGCGGCTGATGGAGAAGGTGCGCATTCCCAACGCTGCCGCGCGGTTTGACGAATATCCCCATCAGTTCTCCGGCGGCATGCGGCAGCGGGTGATGATCGCCATGGCACTGGCCTCGCGTCCGAAGCTGCTCATCGCGGATGAGCCGACGACGGCGCTGGACGTGACGATCCAGGGGCAGATCCTCGACCTCATCAAGGAACTGCAGGCAGAGGAGGGTATGGCTGTCCTCTTCATCACGCACGACATGGGTGTGGTGGCGGAAATCGCGGACCGCACGGTTGTCATGTTTCGGGGCGACGTGGTGGAAACCGGGGATACGGCACAGATTTTCCACGACGGGCAACACCCCTACACGCGGGCGCTCCTTGCCGCGGTGCCCAGGCTCGGCTCGATGGAGGGACAGAAATGGCCGCTCCGTTTCCCGAAGGTGGACATGGCGACGGGCGCGATCACCGCAGAACCGCCGGTGGCCGATACGGTGAGTGACGCAGCCCCTGTGCTGTCGGTCCGCAACCTTGTCACCCGCTTCAAGGTTGGGTCCGATCTGCTGGGCCGTCCGACCGGAGAGGTTCATGCGGTGCAGGATGTGTCGTTCGATCTCTTTCCGGGGGAGACGCTCGCGCTGGTGGGCGAATCAGGCTGTGGCAAATCGACCACGGGGCGTTCCGTCGCGCGGCTGGTGGAGCCGACGTCCGGCGCGGTTACCCTCGACGGTCGTGATGTGCTGACCCTCGGCACAGCAGGGTTGCGAGACCTTCGCCGTTCCGTGCAGATGATCTTTCAGGATCCATTCTCCAGCCTGAACCCCCGCATGACGGTGGGGCAGGCGGTGACCGAGCCCATCGTCAAGCACGGCATTGCCAGTGGCCAGGCCGCGCGACAGAAAGCGGCCTCGCTGCTGGAGCAGGTGGGTCTCTCCAGCACCATGATGGACCGCTACCCGCATGAGTTCTCCGGAGGGCAGCGGCAGCGCGTGGCCATCGCGCGCGTGCTGGGTCTCAACCCCAAGGTCATCGTCGCGGATGAGAGCGTCTCCGCGCTGGACGTGTCGATCAAGGCGCAGGTCTGCAACCTGTTGATGGATCTGCAACAGGAGTTCGGGATCTCTTACCTGTTCATCAGCCATGACATGGCGGTAGTGGAACGGGTAAGCCACCGCGTTGCCGTGATGTATCTGGGCGAGATCGTGGAGATCGGCCCGCGGGAGGCGATCTTTGGCAATCCTCAGCATCCCTACACCAAGCGACTCATATCCGCCGTTCCCGTCCCAGATCCCGCCCGCCGGAACCTGCGTCGCGGCCTGATGACTGAGGAACTGAAGAGCCCGGTGCGTCCGCGAGGATTCGAACCGCCGCGGCGGCGATGGGAGGATCTGGGGGCAGGCCATCTGGTAATGGCCGCTTGACGGCAACAATCTGTTTCCTTGGGGCGGAAGAGGGGGCTGGTGACGGCCCCCTCTTTGCAGTTTGCGTCTCTCTCGGTCGTCAGGGCGGGCGATTGATGCGCGGTCGAAGGGCGCGGCTGGACGAAAATTGCAAAATGCTGGAGAGTGGTATTCGGCCCCTTGAGTTCGGCGAAAGTTCCTGTAGACAGCAGCGCGAAACCAGCTACCATATGTAGCGTTCAGGAAGCCCGGCCCCCCTAGGGATACGGCAGGCGAGGAGGGGGATGCGCCCCTTTTCGCCGGGATCAGCGGCGCGCCGGAAGGTTCCGGCCTTCGTTGGTCGGGGCAGATACCGAGCCTGGGCGCCATGATCAACGGGCGGATTGCCTGACGGAACGATCGTTGCCTGTGCATCGGTCGGATCGCCATGCTCCGCCATCAACGTCCTGAGGAACCAGCGATGAGCGTCACTGTCTATTCCAAGCCCGCCTGCGTGCAATGCACAGCCACCACGCGCGCGCTCGACAGCCGTGGCATTGGCTACACCGTCATCGACCTGACGGAGGATGCCGAGGCGATGGAGCGGGTGCAGGCCATGGGATATCGTCAGGCGCCGGTCGTCGTGGCGGGCAGCGAACACTGGGCTGGATTCCGGCCGGACCGCATCGCCACGCTGGCCTGAGGCAGCGATCCGGTGATTGCCTTCTACTCCACCGCTTCGGGGAACACCGCACGATTCATCGCGCGGCTCGATATGCCCGCGGTACGGTTGGCGGAACCGCCGGTGGAACCTTTCGTTCTTGTTACGCCCACTTATGCGGATGGCGAGGGGCGGGGGGCAGTGCCGAAACCGGTTATCCGCTTCCTCAATGATCCCGCCAACCGGAGGCTGATCCGGGGTGTGATCGCTGGGGGCAACAGGAATTTCGGGGAATTCTTCGCCCGTGCGGGCGATGTCATCGCAATGAAATGCGGAGTCCCGCTCCTCTACCGGTTCGAGCTTTCGGGTACGGATGAGGATGTGGCGCGCGTCAGATCAGGATTGGAACGGTTTTGGACACGGCAGCTCTCTCCAGCCCAGTGAGAAAAGAAAAATCGATCCCGGAGGAATTCCGCGGGCTCGATCATCACGCGCTGAACGCGATGCTGAACCTCTATGACAACGAGGGCCGCATCCGTTTTGACGCAGACCGTTATGCGGCTCACAAGTACTTCCTCGACCATGTGAACCAGAACACCGTCTTCTTCCATTCGCTGGAGGAGAAGCTCGATTATCTGGTGGAGGAGGGATATTACGAGGCGGAGGTTCTGAACCAATATCCGTCCGCCTTCCTGCGCCAGATCTGGGACGCGGCCTTTGCGCGGAAATTCCGTTTTCCGACCTTCCTCGGCGCTTTCAAATATTACACCAGCTATACGCTGAAGACCTGGGACGGCAAACGCTACCTCGAGCGTTACGAGGACCGGGTGGTGATGGTTGCGCTGGCGCTCGCGCAAGGGGACGAAGACCTTGCCATGCGCCTGATGGAGGAGGTCATCTCCGGCCGCTTCCAGCCCGCGACGCCCACTTTCCTTAACGCAGGCAAGAAGCAGCGTGGGGAGCTGATCTCCTGCTTCCTGCTGCGGATCGAAGACAACATGGAGTCGATCGGACGCTCCATTAACTCCGCGCTGCAGCTGTCGAAACGCGGGGGCGGGGTTGCGCTGATGCTGACCAACCTGCGGGAGTCAGGTGCGCCTATCAAGGGAATCGAGAACCAGTCTTCCGGCGTGATCCCCGTCATGAAGCTTCTGGAAGACAGTTTCTCCTACGCCAACCAACTCGGCGCGCGGCAAGGCGCCGGCGCGGTCTATCTGAATGCGCATCATCCCGACATCCTGCGGTTCCTCGACACCAAGCGGGAGAATGCGGATGAAAAGATCCGTATCAAGACGCTCTCGCTAGGCGTGGTGATCCCCGACATCACCTTTGAACTCGCGAAGCGGGACGAGGACATGTACCTGTTCTCTCCGCACGATATCCAGAAGGTCTATGGCCGTCCGTTCTCCGAAATTTCCGTAACGGAGAAGTATCGGGAGATGGTGGACGACCCCCGGATCCACAAGAAGAAGATCAAGGCCCGCGAATTCTTCCAGATCATCGCAGAGATCCAGTTCGAATCCGGCTATCCCTACATCATGTTCGAGGACACGGTGAACCGCGCGAACCCGGTTGCTGGCCGCATCACCATGTCCAACCTGTGTTCGGAGATTCTTCAGGTCAACGAAGCATCGACCTATCACGACGATCTGTCCTACGATCACATGGGGACGGATATCTCCTGCAATCTTGGGTCGCTTAACATCGCGGCAACGATGGATGGCCCGGATTTCGGTGCCACGGTGGAAACGGCGATCCGTGCGCTGACGGCTGTGTCGGACATGTCGTCGATTGATAGCGTGCCCTCCATCCGGCGTGGGAACGACGAGAGCCATGCCATCGGTCTGGGCCAGATGAACCTGCACGGCTATCTGGCGCGGGAGAGGATCCACTACGGTTCGGAAGAAGGTATCGACTTCACCTCGGTCTATTTCGCGACGATCCTCTATCACGCCGTCCGCGCCTCCAATCTGCTGGCGCGTGAGCGCGGGCAGTCGTTCAAGGGTTTCGAGAATTCTAAGTATGCCGACGGGTCGTTCTTTGACAAATACACCACAAAGGATTGGCTGCCCAAGACGGATCGCGTGACGGAGATCTTCGCCGGCCTGCCGCTTCCGACGCGCGAGGACTGGGCCGCGCTGCGGGCGGCGGTCATGCGGGACGGGCTCTATAATCGTAACCTTCAGGCGGTGCCGCCGACGGGCTCAATCAGCTACATCAACAACTCGACCTCCTCGATCCATCCGATCGTGTCCAAGATCGAGATCCGCAAGGAAGGCAAGATCGGCCGCGTCTATTACCCCGCGCCTTTCATGTCGAACGAGAACCTCGAATACTACCGCGACGCCTATGAGATTGGGCCGGAAGCGATCATCGACACCTATGCTGCGGCAACTGAACACGTTGATCAGGGCCTGTCGCTGACTTTGTTCTTCCGTGACACAGCTACGACGCGAGACATCAACCGGGCGCAGATCTACGCTTGGAAGAAGGGTATCAAGACGATCTACTACATCCGCCTGCGCCAGATGGCGCTGGAAGGGACGGAAGTGCAGGGCTGCGTCTCCTGTACGCTCTGACCGATTGCAGTGATGGAGGACGCCGTTTTCGGGACGGCGCTTCTTCATTTAGCTGAAATTGTAATTTCAGCCACCACATCTAGACGATGGGTCGCAAGCGCCAGATGTCTGCGATAAGATAGATCGAATCGGCGCAGCGGGTGCGATGCCCGCCGCGGGAAGCCCTCCAACTCCGGGAACAAGACCATGAAGGACAACGTGCAATCCCGCGTCGTCGCGCGCGCCGTGAACTGGAACCGCCTGCAAGACGATAAGGATCTGGAAGTCTGGAATCGCCTGACAGGCAACTTCTGGTTGCCGGAGAAGGTTCCGCTGTCCAACGACATCCCCTCATGGTCGACGCTGACTGCGGAGGAGCGCCGGCTGACGATCCGGGTGTTCACCGGGCTGACGCTGCTTGATACCGTACAGAACACCGTGGGCGCTCCCGCACTCATGGCCGATGCCGCCACCCCGCATGAGGAAGCCGTGCTCTCAAACATCGCGTTCATGGAAGCGGTGCACGCGAGATCCTACTCCTCTATCTTCTCCACGCTCTGTCTGACTGCGGAAGTGGATGAAGCGTTTCGGTGGGCTGAGGAAAACGAGCACCTTCAGAGAAAAGCGCGCCTGATCCTTGACGAATATAACGCCAACTCTGACCCGCTACGCCGCAAGATCGCCAGCGTGTTTCTTGAAAGCTTCCTGTTCTATTCGGGTTTCTACCTGCCGATGTGGTGGTCGTCCCGGGCAAAGCTGACCAACACTGCCGACCTTATCCGCCTTATCATACGCGACGAGGCGGTGCATGGCTATTATATCGGCTACAAGTTCCAACGCGCGCTTGAGCGGCTTCCCGAAGCGAAGCGTGCCGAAGCCAAGGACTTTGCCTTCGCGTTGATGTTCGATCTGTATGAGGTCGAATCCCGCTATACCGCCGAGCTCTATGATGGTGTGGGTCTCACGGAAGACGTAAAGAAATTCCTGCACTATAATGCCAATAAAGCATTGATGAACCTAGGGTATGAAGCACTTTTCCCCACATCCGTGACCGATGTGAACCCCGCGATTTTGTCTGCGCTTTCTCCTAATGCCGACGAAAATCATGACTTTTTCTCTGGCTCCGGCTCAAGCTACGTCATTGGTCGTGCCGTTGCTACGGAGGATGACGACTGGGATTTCTAATCCGTCAGCCGGAAAGCACCCAGAATGGCGCACTAGGAAAGGGGTCTTGTTTCTAATCGTTGTGTTCAGGGGTCTGAGGGGCGCGTGCACGCCCCCTTTCTACGTTGACTTCACTTCACGAGTTCGATCTCAGCGATGCTTGGGCATTCCTCCTGACCTGGCCCCTGTGAGTCCCTCGGTTTGATGTAGAGTTTGCTTCAACACGAAGGAGCAGACGACATGAGGAAAAGCCGCTTCCGCGCGGCGCAGATCATCGGAATGCTCAAGGAGCA
>NZ_JFGS01000056.1 GCF_000740775.1 Haematobacter missouriensis
GGTCCCTCGCTGTGATGTAGAGTTTGCTTCAACACGAAGGGGCAGACGACATGAGGAAAAGCCGCTTCACCGAGGCGCAGATCATCGGAATGCTCAAGGAGCAGGAAGCCGGAATGGCGACGGCGGAGGTGTGTCGCCGTCATGGCCTGAGCCCGGCCACGTTCTACAAGCTCAAGGCCAAGTATGGCGGCATGACGTGTCCGACGCGCAAAGGCTGAGGGCGCTCGAGGATGAGAACGGCAAGCTGAAGCGGCTTCTGGCAGATGCCATGCTGGACAACATCGTGCTGAAGGATCTGCTGGGAAAGCCCTGACGACACCGAGAGCGCGGCGGGACGCGGTGCTCAGGGCGATGCGGGATCACGATATCTCGCAACGCCGGGCCTGCGTCCTGATCGGTGTCGATCCGAAGACGGTGCGGCGCGAGCGGCCGCCCGACAATCCGGAGATCCGCAAAGCCATGCAGGAGATCGCGGCTGTGCGCCGCCGGTTCGGCTATCGGCGGATCGGGCTGCTTCTGGAGCGCAGAGGCCTGCTGATGAACCCGAAAAAGCTGTATCGTCTTTACCGCGAAGAAGGGTTGTCGGTCCGACGCAGGCGGGGCCGCAAACGCGCTCGAGGCACA
>NZ_JFGS01000057.1 GCF_000740775.1 Haematobacter missouriensis
ACGCCACCAAGTCATCCGAATGAATTTTTACGACGCAGGCGGCATAGCGTGGACCTGTCAGCGCGCTGTGGCGAGGTTTATCCTGTCAGCCTATTGCCAGCGGGCGATGAACTGAACCCATGCGCTTTCTATCCCAGAGCAGGTTATATTCTTACGGAGGTTGTCATTGCTTGCAGGGTCGATGACTGACCCGTCTGCCCGCCGTACCATTTTCCTCAAGCAGACTCAAAGACCATCACCGGTGATCAACCGCAGACGAACCGCTCAACGGTCTAGTATCATGCGTAGGAAAAGTGCAGGATTATCCTGCATTGCAAGAAGCCGACGATTGGTGCCGCGTGTCCGACTTGAACGGACGACCTACCGCTTACAAGGCGGTTGCTCTACCAACTGAGCTAACGCGGCGCACCGTCTCCGGTTTAAGCGCTTCCTCGTAGCACTCTGTTTCCTCGGGTTCAATCTCCGTTCTTTCAGAGTGTGACTCACTCTCTTGCAGTTGGAACGCTGTTGGCGAGACAATCTGACCATGACTACTCATGACTACTGAAGTGAGCCTGCAGAGTTTTCCGGACAAATTGAAGAGTTGCTTCCCGAGCACCGGTCGCTCTGCCCGCTGTCGATTTCGGTTTGATCACTGCCGGGATGACTCGCTGGTGACCTTGAGAGACGCCAATGTTAGACGCCCCGACACGCGGGCTGTCCCAGCAGCAATGATGAGGGCGAACCCGCCATTGATGGAATAGATGGCTCCCCTTCCCGGCATCGCACGTGCCCCATTGGGTGCTGTCACGCTAACCCGTGAAGGGAGCCATCCATGACAGAGATTACCGCGGGGCAGAGCGTTTGATGCAGATCGACCCGAAGACCAACACCAGCAATCCGAGGAAGGGGCACGACACCTGTCCCTGTCTTTTGGCCGGGATGCGCGCGGATCGCCGCGGTCGTCTGGTGCGCCGACATCACCTATCTGCCGATGCGACGGGGGTTCCGTATCCGGTTGCCATCATGGACTGGTTCACGCGCAAGGTTCTGGCTTGGCGCATCTCCAACACGCTCGACCGACTTCTGTCTCGCGGCACTGAACGAGGTCATCCGCCTATTCGGTGCGCCCGAGATCACGAACACCGGTCAGCGTCGCCCGTTCACGTCCTTCGCCTGGACAGACCGGTCGAAGCGCAGCCGGCACCCGCATCTCGATGGACGGCGAGGGGCGGTGCATCGATAACGTCTTCATCCAGATCCTGTGGCGGTCCCTCCGGTATGAATGCGTCTATCTGCACGCCTGGCAGACCGGGTCGCAGGCAAAGGCTGCCATCGGATATTGGATCACATTCTACAATCATCGGCGGCCAAACACTGCCATGGTGCGTTGCCTCCCGCTGTGGTCTACTTCAACAAAATCGAAACCGACCAGCGGGCACAGGCAGTAGCTTAAATATCCCCGAAAACTGTCCAAGAATCGGGAAGTAGTTCAGTCGGCGAGCGTGAGGGCGTTGCGCCAGTATGCGCCCGCACCCGCCGGGTTATTGGTCATGCCGCGTGCCCGATCGGCGAGGTAAAGTCGAAGACAGTTGTGCCGCTTCCCCATTTCCGACCGACAGATGATGGCATCCAGCGTTTCTCAACCGCGCTGTCCCAGCCGGTGGTGGAGCGCAGCTGCTCCTCACGATCCATCCTCTGCGGTCGAGAGAACGTGGGCATGCGCCGCCTTCTGTACGGGGTGCGCCCTTCCTGCCAATCCGGCAATCAACGCCCTTCGGTGCAATCTCCGCGGCGCAAGGGCGGAACCGTTGCCTCGGAGCATTTCCCCACGGGTTTCGAGCTGCGGTTGATTGCCGTCGCCCTGCGCGGTATTCTCTTTGTCGACAGGCGGAGTAGCATCATGACGCAGAAGGACACCGCCGCGCCGCCCGACCGCAGGCGCGGCTCGGGCGTGAAGCTGGTCTATGACCTGCTCCGCAATCAGATCCTTGATCTCGATCTTCCGCCAGGCAGCATCATAGATGAGATACAGCTCGCCGAACGCTTCGGCATGTCCCGCACCCCTATCCGCGAGGCGTTGGTCCGGCTGGCGGCGGAAGGGCTGATAGACACCTTGCCGAACCGCTCCACCATGGTGTCGAATATCGACTTTCCCAACCTCCACACGTTCTTCGACGCGCTTACCCTGATGTACCGTGTTACGACCCGTCTGGCCGCACAATTCCATCAGCCCGATGATCTGCACCGCATCCGCGCGGCGCAGCAGCGGTTCGCCATGGCGGTGGCAGCGGGCGACGAGGGCGCGATGATCGCAACGAACCGCGACTTTCACGTGGCCATCGCAGAGGCGGGGCGCAATCCCTATTACCTCGCGCTGTTCTCAAGGCTGCTGGATGAGGGGCGGCGCATCTTGAGGATGTATTACTACCCGGGCTTCCAGCCCGAAAGCCCCCACCCCTACATCCTTGAGCACGAGGCCCTTATCGCTGCCATCGAAGCGCAGGACATCGACCTTTGCGATAGGCTCGCCCGGCGCCATGCAGATGAGATCGTGGCCCGCATACAGGCGATGATCGCTCGCGATATGCGGCAGGATATCGCTCTCTGACGCCTCGCGGGGCGCGCCATCGTCTTGGCGCACGGCCTTTGTCGAGTTCTGGAGGTTCTGAACGCTGTCGTTGCCGGAGCGGTATGCTGCAATCGTTAACAAGGTGCGGAAAGAAATTCCGCGGTTGCTCTGGGGCGGAGGTCTTCCCACATTGTTGAGGAGCGCCCCGGAAACCGCAGGTTCTGGCGCGTGACCGAGCCGATCGTCTGGCTTTC
The DNA here is from genome assembly GCF_000740775.1 of Haematobacter missouriensis. GTDB lineage: Bacteria > Pseudomonadota > Alphaproteobacteria > Rhodobacterales > Rhodobacteraceae > Haematobacter > Haematobacter missouriensis. The sequence goes on from NZ_JFGS01000057.1 coordinate 2,806, forward strand.
AACGCAAGCCTGGGGAGACGCCCGACTTTCCCCCCAGCCCGCTAGAGGCGGTCCGGTTCATCCGCCGCGCCATCGCGGCACTATGGGCAGAGCTGGCCTCGCGGTTCGCCCTCCCACGCGTGGCAGGGCCTTCGGCCCGGACCAGGCGCTCCTTTGCCAGCGATGAAGATGCTGTCGGCTCTGTGCGGAAGCGGAAGTCCCTTGCAATCTGACGGCATCGAGCCGGAATCCACATAATCCCCATCATGCAGGGACAGATCCCCGGATCATCAGAGCACCGGTCTGAGATTCAAGAACTTTTCGGCAGCCCGAGGTTTATGCGCTTAAGACCCGTGTGCTCAGCAGGAATAGCGAAACCGAGCCGCCGCGCCGCCAGTATCCGGGTGTGATGCAGGATCACACCGTCGTCGGGAGGAGAAGGGCCTGCCGTCAGGACGCCGGAGTCCGGCACTGCCAGACACCGGCAGGCTGCTGCGCGGGCAACCGGCAGCGTCGCGGCCTGCCGGTTGCGCTGTGCTGTTCAGGAGACGAGGCTGTTCAGGACGCAGGAGTTGCGGCCTTCGGCAGCTCGATGTTGATCTCAAGGCTCGACATCTGATCACCGCGTTCCATCCTGACCTCGACATCCTTGTCGCCAATGGCCACGTATTTGCGGATCGCGGCAACGATGTCGCGCTGAAGCATCGGAAGGTAATCGGGGTCGGCGCTGCTGCCGCTGCCACGTTCATGCGCCAGAAGGATTTTCAGGCGTTCCTTCGCCGTCTGAGCCGACGGCGCGGGTCGGGTTTTCCGAACAAAGCCAAAAATGTTCATGACGCCCGCCCGAAGATCCGTTTGAAGAGTCCGGGCCGGGGCTCCTGCGCGATACGCATTTCAAGCTTGTTGCCCGTCAGGCGCGTCACGGCATCCTCATAGGCCTGAGCGGCGGCGGAGGGTCCATCCAGAACGACGGGGGTGCCGACGTTGGAGGCCTTCAGGATCGCCTTGCTTTCAGGTATGACCCCGAGCAGCGGCACGGCCAGGATCTCCAGCACATCCTCCACCGTCATCATCTCGCCGATATCGACGCGCGCCTGATCGTAGCGTGTCAGCAGAACCTGCGCCTTGATCGGCTCGGATCCTTCCGTCTCCGCCCGTTTGGTCTGGCTGCTCAGCAGGCCGAGAATGCGGTCGCTGTCGCGCACCGAGGACACTTCCGGGTTAGTGACGACCACGGCCTCATCGGCGAAATACATCGCCATCTGCGCGCCACGCTCGATCCCGGCGGGGCTGTCGCAGACGATGTAGTCGAACTCCGCCTTCAGCTCCTTCAGGATCTCCTCCACACCCTCCTGCGTCAGCGCATCCTTGTCGCGGGTCTGCGAGGTCGGCAGGATCGACAGATTGTCGAGCCGCTTGTCCTTGATCAGCGCCTGCTTGAGCTTCGCGTCGCCTTGAATGACGTTGATGAAGTCGAACACCACCCGGCGCTCGCAGCCCATGATCATGTCCAGGTTGCGCAGGCCCACGTCAAAGTCGATCACGACAGTCCTGAAACCCTGCTTTGCCAGACCGGCCGAGATCGCAGCGGCCGATGTCGTCTTGCCGACGCCGCCTTTCCCGGATGTGATCACGATAACCCGCCCCAGAGGCGGCTTGTCCTTCAGTTCCTTCGTCACCCGACCACCTCCATGAAGAGTTTTTCTTGCTTCAGATAGATATGTGCGCAGCGCTGGCGTGCCGCGTCTTCAAGACCCTCATTGGTCTGGTAAAGGCCCGCGATCGCGACCAGTTCGGCATCCAGCGTCTGGCAGAAGATATGGGCATCCGTATTGCCGTGGCAGCCCGCCATCGCCCGGCCGCGGAGGGCGCCATAGACATGGATGTTCCCGGCGGCGACCAGCTCCGCGCCAGAGGCGACCGATCCGATGATGGTCAGATCTCCATGTTCGGCCACGATAAGCTGCCCCGAACGGATGGGCGATCGGATCACCTTGTTCACGACGGGGGGCGGCGCATCCACCCTTTGCGGGTCTGCCGCCTGTGCGCCTGTCGTCTGAGCGGGCATGGCGTCACGTGGCAGCGGCACCTCCTTGCCCGAATTCAGCACGATCAGGCCAAGGGATTGCAGCGCTGCAGGATCCATCCCCGGGGCGTTCTGCACCCCGAACACGCGCAGCTCGCGGGCGCGAAGGTTCTCGACCAGTTCGCGCAGCGCTGCGAGATCAGCAAAGGAGGCGGTATTGACGAAGTCGAGCACAACCGGCGCCCCGAGAAAGAACTGGGGCGTCTGCTGCAATTGTTCGTCGAGTTGCGCATAGAACGGACCGTCCGCGCGATCGGTGCCGATGCGAAGCGCGAGCGCCGTCAGAAAGCGGCCACGTACCTGAAACGCGGCACCCTCCGCCGGCGCGGGATCATGCCTTGTCCGCACGTTTTGATCTGACACCTCGAAACTGCTCCTGCTCTGTGTGGCAGCTGACGACCGTAGCCGCTCCGCTCTTATTGAAGATCCATTGTCATGAACCGGCGCCCTCATGGAAGGTGCCGTTCGCGTGTTCAGCAGGAACCCGCTGACTTGTAAAGGACGACCCGCCGTTTGGATGAAATTTCCGGTCTGCGGTCGCGAGGAGCAGAGGGGAAACGCCGTTTGCAACGGAGAAATGCGACAGAATGTCCGATCCAACGCACGGTGGCAGCCGGGTCAGGGGCAGAAAGTGGCTTCCATGGCGGGTTACCCGATAGCATTGCCCGCCGAAAGCGGTCTCCGTCATCGCCCAACGACTCGATGGGAAGAAGGTTCGGCCTGCCTCCGGGTCTCGGGCGCCGGTTTCCCGGGAGATGCTGCCAGCTCCCGGCTGTCATCGGACCGCGCCGCCCTTCAACCCGAAGCGGTGCATCTGCCGATGGATCGTGGAACGGTTCACCCCCATCCGCCGCGCCGCTTCCGAGATATTGCCCCCCGAGTCCTCGAGTGCACGAAGAAGCTGGGCTGCATCCCCCTCTGCATGTTGCGGCACATGGGCGACCGCGCGCGGGACATCCGATGGGACCACCGCTCGCCCCGCGGTGGTGACCGCCAGCGCCCGGGCAAGGTGTCCTAGCTCCCGGAGGTTCCCCGGCCAGTCGTAGCGGGACAATGCCTCCAACACTTCCACGGACAGCGCCTTCGGGGCCGCGAACGCTTCCCCGAAGGCGCGTTCGGCCAGCCACAGAACGTCTTGTCGATGGCGCAGCGCCGGCAGGCGGATGAGCGCGCCGTTCAGCCGGTGGAACAGATCCGCGCGGAAGCGCCCCTCCGCCACGGCCTGACCGAGATCGCACTGGCTCGTCGCGATGATCCGCAAAGGCAGGGGCGCGGCCCGCACTCCGCCGACCGGCAAGGCTCCCTCCTCCGCCGCAAGGCGGAGAAACCGGCGCTGCAATGCGGGCGGTAGCTCCTCCACCTTGTCGAGCACCAGGGTTCCGCCACCGGCCTCCGCGATCATTCCGCCGCCCCGCTCCCCTGCCCGGCCGAAGAGCAGCGCGCCGTCCTCCTCGGCCAGTCCGGCGCAGGGCAGCACGACCAGCGGGCCCTTGCCCGCGAGCGCATGTATCGCCCGCGCGAGCGTCAGCTTCCCCGTGCCGGTCTCCCCCTCGATCAGCAGCGGCAGGGGTGAGGCCGCGAGCGCCGCTGCGCGGCCGAGCGCCAGCTCCATCACCGGATCCGCTCCCGCAAGGCCCCGGAGGCCCTGTGGTAGCCGCTCCGGACGCGGGGACGCGCGGAGCGGAGCGGGCCGCGGCTCTATGGCATGGGCGAACAGGCGATGACCGTCCCGGGTCTCCACCAACCGCTCCGCCGCCTGACGCTGCCGGGTCAACCCCTCCAGCCTGTCCAGCGAGACGTCGAGAAAGTCCGAGATCGGCCGCCCGATCAGCGCCTCCGGCCCCCGCCAGTCCAACCCCGCCGCCCGCGCCATCAGTCGTGCCGCCCCGTTGGTCATGCCGATCACCCGGCCGGCTGTATCGAGCGAGACCGCCGCCTCCGGGTCCACATCCAGGAAATCCGCGCCGGCAGACAGGCGCAGCACCCATTCGCGCCTGCTTTCCGCCATGAGGTTCGCCATCTCGATCCGCCGCGCCGATTGCCGGACGAGGTTCAGCGCCAGCGACTGGCTGGCCCGCGGCAGGGGAGAGGAGAGGAGCGAGATGTCCAGCACCGCCGCCAGCCGCCCGCCGGTATCGTAGATCGGCGCCGCCGTGCAGGACAGCCCGGTATGCGCGAGGTCGAAATGATCGCTCTGATGGATGATGAGCGGCTCTCCCGTCTCGATACAGGCACCGAGCGCGCAGGTGCCCGCCCGCTCCTCGGACCATTGCGCCCCAAGGTAGAGCCCGCTCCGGCGCAGCGCCGCCTTCTGCGCGGGATCGCCCAGATATTCCACGGTCACGCCTGCACCGTCGGCCAGCATGAGCACGTAGTTCTGCCCCGCCACCAGCGAGTAGAGATGCTCGATACCGCTCCGCGCGATCGCGATGAGGTCCTCCGAGCGCTGCCTGTGCAGCCGGAGCGCTCTGTCGGGCAGGATATAGGCCTCCGACCGTGCCGCAGGATCCAGCCGGTGCTGGTTCAAACAGCGCAGCCAGCTCTGCACGACCACCGGCGCGCGTTGCCCGGCCCTCCCGCGGGAGACCTCCTCGATCTCGCGGATGTGGTGGAGATCCTCCATCCCCTCTTCCTCCCCGTGCCGGCCCCTCCTCCGGAGGAACAAGGTTAGCGGAAGCGCAGCGCTTGGGAAGCCTGTTGCAGGGCGATGCAACACCTGTTGCAGGGCGCGGCAACGCCCGTTCTCTTAACCTGTTGAAAAGACTTGATGTCGTATTTGTGTTTCCGGTTTCTCGTCCCCCGCCCCAGTCTTGCCTTACCGCCACAACGCACCCTCACGGGGCGATTCGGCGAAGGGCCGGCCGGGGAGGGTCGGCCATCATGGCGAAGCAGAGGGAGGACACCATGCTCGACACGACAAGACATGCCGCATTCGATGCGCTCATCCGCGATCTGGAACGCGCGCTTGTCGCGCAGGACGCGGATGCGGTGGCGGATCTGTTTCTGGAGACGGGCTTCTGGCGCGATCTGGCCGCCTTCACCTGGAACATCCGCACCTGTGAGGGGCGGGAGGAGATCCGCGCCATGGCGGCGGAGCAGCTGGCCGCGATCAAGCCGGAATCCCTGCATCTCGACCCGGCGGAGGAGGTCGGCGAGAACGGCGACGTCACGGAGGGCTGGCTGCGGTTCGAAACGGCAACGGGCCGCGGCGTGGGCTATCTGCGCATGAAGGACGGCCGGATATGGACGCTTCTGACGACGCTCCACGAATTGAAGGGCCATGAGGAACCCCGCGGCCTCCGCCGCCCGATGGGTGCCGAGCATGGGCATGACCCGGACCGCAAGAGCTGGAAGGAGAAGCGGGAGGCGGAAACCGCCCGTCTGGGCTATGAGGAGCAGCCCTACGTCCTCATCATCGGCGGCGGACAGGGCGGCATCGCGCTCGGGGCACGGCTGCGGCAGTTGAACGTGCCGACGATCATCGTGGACCGTCACGCTCGTCCCGGGGATCAGTGGCGAAGCCGTTACAAGTCGCTCTGCCTGCATGACCCGGTCTGGTACGACCACCTGCCCTACATCCCCTTTCCTGACAACTGGCCGGTCTTCGCGCCCAAGGACAAGGTCGGCGACTGGCTGGAGATGTACACCAAGGTCATGGAGCTGAATTACTGGTCCAGCACCACGGCCAAATCGGCGCAATGGGATGAGGCGCGGAAGGAATGGACCGTCACCGTTGAGCGCGACGGCAAGGAAATCGTGCTCCATCCCAAGCAGCTCGTGCTGGCGACCGGCATGTCCGGCAAGGCGAATGTTCCGAAAATCCCCGGTCAGGACGTGTTCAGGGGAGAGCAGCAGCATTCCAGCCGCCACCCCGGCCCCGATGCCTACCGCGGCAAGCGGGTGGTGGTGATCGGCGCCAACAACTCCGCTCATGACATCTGCGCCGCGCTCTGGGAAAACGGCGCGGATGTGACAATGGTGCAGCGGTCCTCCACCCATATCGTCAGGTCCGGCAGCCTGATGGAGGTCTGTCTTGGCGGGCTCTATTCCGAGCAGGCGGTGGCAAACGGCATCACGCATGACAAGGCGGACATGATCTTCGCCTCCATCCCCTATCGGATCATGCACACTTTCCACGTGCCCCAGTATGACGAGATCAAGAAACGCGACGCCGACTTCTACGCAGCGCTGGAAAAGGCGGGCTTCATGCTCGATTTCGGCGATGACGAGAGCGGGCTGTTCATGAAATACCTCCGCCGCGGGTCGGGCTATTACATCGATGTGGGGGCCTGCGATCTCATCATCGACGGGTCGATCAAGCTGCAATCCGGCAAGGGGATCAGCCATCTGAGCGAAGATGCGGTCGTTCTGGACGACGGGACGGAACTGCCCGCCGATCTGGTGGTCTATGCCACGGGATACGGGTCCATGAATGGCTGGGCGGCGGATCTCATCAGTCAGGAAGTGGCGGACAAGGTCGGCAAATGCTGGGGCCTGGGTTCCGAGACCACCAAGGATCCCGGTCCGTGGGAGGGGGAGCAGCGCAACATGTGGAAGCCCACCCAGCAGGAAGGGCTGTGGTTCCACGGCGGGAACCTGCACCAGTCGCGGCATTATTCCCGCTATCTCGCCCTGCAGCTGAAGGCCAGGGCGGAAGGGATCGACACACCCGTCTGGGGCATGAACGCACCCCATCACCTTCAGTGACCGCTCTCCTTCCGTGACGTAAAACGCGCGGCGCTTCCCGAGGGAGGCGCCGCAATACCCGTTCCCCTTACGTTCACGAACCGTTAACCTGCGCGCGAAGCCGGGAGTCGCGTATGGGATATCTGGAAAAACTGAACGACCGGCAGCGGCAGGCGGTGGAGCATGGGGCGGGACCGCTTCTGGTCATCGCCGGGGCAGGATCGGGCAAGACCAACACGCTCGCGCATCGCGTGGCGCATCTGCTTGTGCGAGGCGCCGATCCGCGCCGTATCCTGCTGATGACCTTTTCGCGCCGCGCGGCAGCGGAACTGACGCGGCGGGTGGAGCGCATTGCGGCTTCCGCTCTTTCCACGGGTTATGCCGCGGATGCCCTGACCTGGGCGGGAACCTTCCATGGGATCGGCGCGCGGCTTCTGCGCGACTATGCACCGCAGATCGGCCTGACACCAGATTTCACCATTCATGACAGGGAGGATTCCGCCGATCTGATGAACCTCTCCCGCCATGGGATCGGCCTGTCGCGCACCGAGGCGCGCTTTCCCGGCAAGGGCACCTGCCTCGCCATATACTCCCGCACCGTGAACTCGGGCGAGAGGCTTGCGGATGTCCTGAAACGCCATTTCCCATGGTGTGCAATGTGGGAGGAGGAACTGAAGCGGCTTTTCGCGGCCTATGTCGCGGCGAAGCAGGCGCAGAACGTGCTGGATTACGACGACCTCCTTCTGGCCTGGGCGGAGGTGATGGAGGAGCCAGCCTTTGCCGCCCATATCGGCGCGATGTGGGATCACGTGCTGATCGACGAGTATCAGGATACCAATCGCCTGCAATCGCGCATCCTCCAGGCGCTCAAACCCGATGGGGCGGGGTTGACGGTGGTGGGTGACGATGCCCAATCGATCTATGCGTTCCGTGCGGCGACCGTGCGCAACATCCTCGACTTCCCCGCCACCTTCACGCCACCCGCCGCCGTGGTGACGCTGGAGCGGAACTACCGATCGACGCAGCCCATCCTCACCGCCGCGAATGCCGTGATCGCAGAAGCGCGGGAGCGGTTCAGCAAAACCCTCTGGAGCGACCGGGCCTCCGCCGAGAAGCCCCGTCTCGTCACCGTGGCCAACGAGATGGATCAGGCGCGGCATGTCGTCGATCAGCTTCTCGCCAACCGGGAGGACGGGATGCGCCTCCGGGATCAGGCCGTGCTGTTCCGCACGTCCAGTCATTCAGGCCAGTTGGAGGTGGAGCTGACCCGGCGAAACGTGCCCTTCGTGAAATTCGGCGGCCTGAAGTTCCTTGACTCCGCGCATGTCAAGGACCTGCTCGCCGTGCTCCGGTTCGCGCAGAACCCAAGGGACAGGGTGGCGGGCTTCCGGGCATTGCAGCTACTGCCCGGCCTCGGGCCGGGAACGGCGGGCAAGGTGCTCGATGCGATGGCTACAGCGCCACAACCGCTGCAGGCGCTGTCCGATTTCCCGGTTCCGGCCCGCGTGACCGGCTGGGCTGAGCTGGTTCAGACCCTGCGCCCCCTTGGCTGGCCGGAGGCGATGGGCCGGGCGCGGCTGTGGTATGAGCCGCACCTGGACCGGCTGCACGAGGATGCTGAATTCCGCCGCGCCGATCTTCTTCAGCTGGAGCAGATCGCTATGGCCTATCCCTCGCAGGAGCGGTTCCTGACCGATCTCACCCTCGATCCGCCGGATGCCACCAGCGGGCCCTCCGGCGTGGCGCTCAAGGACGAGGATTACGTGATCCTCTCCACCATCCACTCCGCCAAGGGGCAGGAGTGGCGCTCCGTCTTTGTCCTGAATGCGGTCGATGGCTGCATCCCTTCCGACCTCGGAGTTGGCGATACGGCTGAACTGGAGGAGGAACGCCGCCTGCTCTACGTCGCAATGACGCGCGCTAAGGACCGGCTGACGCTGGGCATTCCGCTCAAGTTCCATGTCACGCAGCAAAGCCGCAACGGCGACCGTCACCTTTATGCCGCCCGCACCCGTTTCATCACGCGGGACATGCTGGAGCATTTCGACGTGACCTACTGGTCTCCCCCGATTGCCGCCGAGGCCGCGCCGCCGCCCAGGATCGACATTGCCCGCAAGATGCGCGGCATGTGGCAGTAGCCCTGCGGGAAGCTGCTGCCCTGCCCGGCAGTGCTGCCGATGACGCGGCTTGCCCCTTTCCGGCGCGACGCTAAATCCTCCGGGCGCGGGGCTGCCGTGCGGGTATGTTGGAGATGGTCATGACCAACGAGAAATCCGGCCAGCAGCGGCCCCTGTCCGCCCCGGTGGTTGAGGCGGATGTCGGGAAAAGCTACTGGCACAAGGGGCCGCAGGATACCCTGCCGCCCCCGGATTTCGCTGGCCCCTACATGCGCAATCGACCATTGCCTGTCACGCCAGTCGAAGGACGGAAGGCGTGGATCATCGGCGGCGGCATCGCGGGCATGGCAGCGGCCTTCTACATGATCCGCGACGGTCGCATGAAGGGCGAGGACATCACCATCATCGACACGATGCGGATCGAAGGTGGCTCCCTTGACGGTTCGGGCAATGCGGAGGAAGGCTACCTGATCCGCGGCGGCCGGGAGATGAACTGGACCTATGACAATTTCTGGGACATGTTTCAGGACATTCCCGCGCTGGAATTGCCGGAACCATACAGCGTTCTGGATGAATACCGGCTGATAAACGACAACGATCCGAACTGGTCCAAGGCCCGGCTTTTGCACAACCGTGGCCAGATCCGCGATTTCTCCACGCTTGGCCTGACACGCGCGCATCAATGGGAACTCCTTCGGCTGCTGCTGAAACGCAAGGAGGAGCTCGACGACATCACCATCGAGCAGTATTTCAGCGAGAGCTTTCTGCAGACAAACTTCTGGTTCTTCTGGCGCTCCATGTTCGCCTTCCAGAACTGGCAGAGCCTGCTGGAAGTGAAGCTCTACATGCACCGGTTCCTCGATGCGATCGATGGGTTGGCCGACATGTCGGCACTGGTTTTTCCTAAGTACAATCAGTATGATACGTTTGTGGTACCGCTTTCCCGTCATCTGCGCGGACTGGGTGTGCAGATCCGCCTTGGCGTCAGCGTGCAGGATCTGGATATGGAGGAGGAGGACGGGCAGCGGAGGGTGACCGGGCTTCGCTGCACCGTGGAGGGGGGCGAGCAGGTCATTCCCGTCGGACCGAAGGACGTGGTCTTCGCGCTTACCGGCTCCATGACCGATGCCACCGCCTATGGCGATGACGGGACCGCCCCGAAACTTGAGGCGCGGCCCGGCCTGCCACCGAAGGGAAGCGACTGGGATCTGTGGCTCAACCTCGCGCGGAAATCGCCGGTCTTCGGCAAGCCGGAAAAGTTCTGCGGCAACATTCCCGGCTCCATGTGGGAATCCGCCACGCTGACCTGCCGACCCTCACCGCTCACGGAAAAGCTCAAGGAACTGTCCGTCAACGATCCTTATTCCGGCAAGACGGTGACGGGCGGTGTCATCACGTTCACGGACTCCAACTGGGTGCTGAGCTTCACCTGCAACCGTCAGCCGCATTTTCCCGATCAGCCGAAGGATGTCCTCGTGCTCTGGGTCTATGCCCTGCTGATGGACAAGGACGGCAATCACATCAAGAAGCCGATGCCGCAATGCACCGGGCGGGAAGTGCTCGCGGAGATGTGCTACCATCTCGGCATTGATGACCATATTGACGAGATAGCTGCGGCGACCAAGGTGCGCCTGTCACTCATGCCCTATATCACCGCGCAGTTCATGCCCCGCGCAGCCGGCGACAGGCCGCGCGTCGTGCCCGAAGGATGCGCCAATCTCGCCCTGCTGGGGCAGTTCGTGGAAACCTCGAACGATATCATCTTCACCATGGAAAGTTCGGTCCGCACCGCGCGTATCGGGGTCTATACGCTGCTCGGCCTGCCCAAGATGGTCACCGACATCGACCCGAGCCAATATGACATCCGCAATCTGCTCAAGGCCGCGCGGGCCATCAACAACAACGACCCCTTTCCGGGGGAGCGGTTGCTGCACCGCCTGCTCGACCGAACCTATTACGCTCACATCCTTCCCCCGCTGCCAGAAAGGGAAAGCGCCAGGGGGCGGGTTGAGACCGAGCTGGCGAGTATTCTGGGCAAGGGAAGTGTCGCTGCCGGCCGGTTGGCGACACTTGCCGAGCAACTCAGGGAGCGCCTCTCCCGCCCGAAGGGATAGTTTTCCCGCCGACAATGCGGGCGTCACCTCAGAGGTGGTTCGGGAAATCTGCTCAGCCGGGATAAGTGGATTTTTCGCGCAAGGGCGGTGGCATGATGCTGCGAGCGAGGAGAAGACGATGGCAAGACGCCCGCGCCGGAACCACAGCCCGGCCTTCAAGGCAAAAGTGGCGGTTGGCGCGATCACGGGCGAGAAGACCATGATCGCGTTGGCGCAGGAGTTTGACGTCCATCCAAACCAGCTCAAGCAGTGGCGGGATCAGTTGCTGGAGGGTGCGACCGGTGTGTTCGGGGAATCCCAAAGGCCGAGCCAGAGCCGACCATCG
>NZ_JFGS01000058.1 GCF_000740775.1 Haematobacter missouriensis
ATCGCTCACCTCTCTTTGCGCTATGGGGCACCGTTCGGTTCGCTCATGTGGATTTATCCGGCTCCGTAGCGCCCCCTGACCGACCGCCCCCCAGATGGCTGGGGCGGGCAGGGGGTGCGGTCCATCAGTCTTCTGGAAACGGGGGTTGCCGCGCCTCGGGGTCATCCCCCTCGTGACGATGCGGCGGCAGGACCCATCCCCGCTTGGTCAGCTCACGCACGAGTTCTTGCCGCGCCCATGCCAGCCCTTCGGGATCACGATTGCCATAGCGTGCCGACAAGCCAAGGCTAATCAGTTCGGATACGATGCTGTGGCTATCCTCGATCCCTCGCCCGAACAAGGCCACCGCCCGCGCATCGAGCGCGGCGAAGGTGATCCCGAGTTCGTCGGCCAATACGCGAGCTTCATGAAGGGGCATCTCCAACACGGCTTGTTCCGCCCGCGCCCGCTCTGCGTCGGACGGCTCGTCGCCGAGAAGGATCGAGCGCAAACGCTCCGCCGTGATCGGACCATAGCTGGTCGATCCGTGGTGAGCATACATTTCCAGCATCGTCATCCGCCGTTTGGGGTGCGCCATCGTCGGCCCTCCGATCCACCTGCCGTTCAGGTCAGGGTGGGGAGGATTGGGCCGACTGGCAAGGGGTGCTGGCCGCAGGTCGCAAACACCGCGCAGGTTTGTCTCGGGCGACAGCCCGAGACGAGCCGGAGGGCAGGGTTTCCAAAGGGGCGCAGGCTCTTTGGTCCAGCGGAAGGCGTGGGGGGTTTCAAAAGGGGGGATGCTGTGGCATCCTCCCTTTGCCTACGAGATAGCAACGCTATCTCTAGTAGGTTAGAGGATAAGAAATCCATCGGAGGCGTAACGGCATGTCTGGCGAGGTGATGCGGCCAGAAAAGGGTGGAAACCCAAGGGCGGCGCAAACCCGGATCAAGGGGCGCAACGCCACGGCGGCAGGTGGGCAGCGCGCGCACGATATGCGCATGGGGCCGCAGCCTGCCTATGTCGATCAGAGCCGCAGCCACCTGAACCGGGTGCTCATGGAGCCGAAGACTGGGGCGCAGCTTCGGGCCATCAGTGAGAAACGCCGCGCACTGCGCGACACCGCTCGCGGCATGAAATCCAACGCTTCGGTCGCTATCGTCGGCATCATCACCTTCGGCCATGAAGCCCAGATCATCTTCGAGAAGCTGACGCCCGAACAGCAGGACGCAGCATATTGGGAAACCGCCGAGGCGATTGCCACGCGCCTTAACAGCCCGCTGACCGGTCTTGTCGCCCATGCCGACGAAAGCGCTCCTCATGCGCATTTCCAGCTTCCTGCCTATGATCTGACCGGCCACCCGATCAGTGAAACCGCCAAGCGCGGTGTCCTGCGTGAGATTCAGACGCTCACCGGCGAAATCATGGGACGCCACGCCCCCGGCATCGAGCGCGGCAATTCCAAGGCGTCCCGGCTCCAAGCCGGGGCATCTCCTGCCGATGTCGTCAACAGGCAGGTGAACCAGCTCCACGCCGAACTGCCTGCCGAGATCGCGGCCAAAGAGGCCGAGCGGGACGCTGTGCAGGCCGATCTGGAAAAGCACCAGCGTCACCTCACCAAAGCCAAAGCCGATCTGGAAAAGGCTATTGCCCAGACCGGAGAGGAAAGCGCCAAGGTCGAAACGATCAGCAAGCGGGCCGCAACCTATGAAAAACGGGTTAAGACGGCACAGGCAGAGCTGGAACGTCTGACCTTGGAACAGGCCGCACAGCAAGCAGCCTTGGACAAGATCAATCGGGGCAAAGAGAAGGCCCAAGACGAGTTGAGCCAGATTAAGGGCCAGCAGGTTGAAGCTCGTGCCGATCTGGCGGAGGTCGAAACCAGAAGGGCCGAAACAACGTCAGAACTCGACGGCCTCAACAACGCCGTGGCTCAAAAAAAAACGAATATCGAGAGCTTACTGACGAGGAAAGCCGCCTTGGAAGCATCATTGCAGAGCTTGCGCGCGCCGTAGAGGCCGCAAAACGGGCCATGCAGGACCGAGACAAGGCAAAGCGAGCCGAGGCGCGCAAAGAAGCTCTCGCGGCCGCAGCAGGCGCTCTGGGAGCCGTCTGGGGGGCTTTGCCCACCGTCACTCCATGGGGGCGACGCAAGCAAGCGGCAGAAGCATGGTTTGAGGCCCAAGCAGAGGCGGGCAATCACCGCCAGACAATTGACCACCTGAAGCTGTCTCTGACGAACCTGAGAGACCCGCGCGACATCGAGCGCGCAGAGCGCTACATCACCCAACATCAGGAGCAGCTTGCCGCGCTTCGGCGTGAAGCAGATTTGCGGGCGAGCGAAAGCCCAAAGCAGACCGAGATGCGCCACGAGGCCGAACGCAAAGCGGCAGAGACCGCGGAGCGCTACCGCCGTGACAATCCGCCCCCGCCTTCGCCAGAGGAACTGGCCCGCCGCAGGCAGGACGAAATCATTCATCGCCAGCAGATGGAAAAGGCCGATCAGCTTGAGCGGCTGGCCCATGATGTGCGCGTGTTGGTCGAGGCAAAGGCCAGTGAGGTCTGGGCAAAGGCGCAACAGGATCATCCTACAGACCACAGCGAAGCCCAGAAGGCGGCACGGCAGGCGATCCGGCGTGAGGTTAATGCGGCGGTTGGCTCCCGTGAGTGGCCGAGACCTGTGCAAGATGTGTTTGAGCGCATTACTCGCGACACCTTCACCGTGCCACAGCCAGAACCGAAACCGAAACCAACGCTTGCTTCAGAAGAGAAGCCTGCTGAAAAGCTGCTGCCAGCTTCCCGCACCAAAGGATCGGACTATGGCATGTAGCAAAACAGCGACCGTGAGCAGTGCCTTTCTGCCTGAAATTTCAGGGTGAATGCTGATAACAGATGGCCTAACTGTTCCTTTTTCGAGATAAAGTCATGGTTAATACGATCCCCGGCACAGCAACCGCCAAAGTTACAGACCTGAAACACGATCCAATGGGAACTGTGGCGTCAGGCAACGGCGCTGCGGTTGCTATCACGAACCGTAAGAAGGTCGTGTTTTACTGTGTTCCTTGCAACGAATACGAAGCGATGCTTGATCGGATCGAGGACGCAGGGTTGAACTCTCTTGCAGAGAGTCGAGCCAACAGCCGAGAAATCGCCGTGAGGTTGACCGAACTTTAATCAGGCTCGCCTTATTGTTTTCGTGCTGACACGAAACAGTGCGGCTATCTCTGGCAACGGTCGCAATTCTACATCGCGCATTCGACGTACTTCGTCACGCTGAGCCGGTGTAAGAGCCGGGGGGCGGCCCCCTACTCTTCCTCGCCGTCTCGCGGCTTCCAGCCCCTCGCGTGTCCGCTCCGAAATTCGTTCGCGCTCAAACTGAGCAATGCTGGCAAACACGTGAAAAATCAGTCTCCCGGCAGGAGTCGTAGTGTCTATGTCCTCGGTCAACGACTTAAATCCGGCCCCGCGTTCTTGGACCGCAGCAACAATATCCAGCAGATCGCGGAGCGACCGCGCAAGTCGGTCATATTTCGTCACCACCACCACGTCACCGCTGCGGAGCTGGTCGAGCAGCCGGTCTAGCTCGGGACGGTTTCGCTGTGCGCCACTGATCTTGTCAGAGAAGATGCGCTCCACCCCTGCCTCTGTCAGGGTGTCGAGCTGCGCATCGAGGCTCTGGTCCTCAGTAGAAACACGGGCATAGCCGATGAGCACGGACAGAAACCTCCCAAAACACTATTGGTTTTGCCCCATGTTTTTGTCCCATGCAATCGCATGATAAGGCAACATGCCAACCTAGTGACCAAAAACGACCGTTTTCGGGACAGCCTATTCTGTTTGCCGCAGGCTTACTTCGTGCTCTATCTCGGCTAGCTCGTTCATGCCCTCTTCAACCTCGACCAATGCTTTGTGTTTAGCTTCCTCTAGGCTATCCAGCCAGCGGCCGAAGGGGGGGCTATAGTCTTGCCTCGATGGGCCTGCGGCGCAGGATAGTATCCAA
The DNA here is from genome assembly GCF_000740775.1 of Haematobacter missouriensis. GTDB lineage: Bacteria > Pseudomonadota > Alphaproteobacteria > Rhodobacterales > Rhodobacteraceae > Haematobacter > Haematobacter missouriensis. The sequence goes on from NZ_JFGS01000058.1 coordinate 3,978, forward strand.
CGCCCTCGTGTCTGAGGTGACAGATAGACATACCAACCATCGACCTGCGCCTGATGAGTTCCATGTTCTGTTACCGTCCATTGCAGGTCCTGATGGCGCTTCTTAAGCCTTCTATGCTGACGCAGCAGCATTTCCATAATGACCGACATTTCAGGCGAGACCTTCGTCTCGCCTGAAATCATGCGCTCGATGCTGCGCAGTATTGCTTTGAATGAACGGTCATCACCAAATTTTTCTAACTTACCAGCCATCCCCGCTGGCGTAAGGCGCAACTCTGCCAACCCCTCAACCAAGTCCTTCCTGCGCTGCTCAGGGGTTCGAGCCGTGAAAGGAGGCAGCCCGAGTTCATCATCATCATCCATGATCGCATCTCCATACTCGCTCCACACATGAACCCACATGTGGAACCACATACGGAACCATACATGGAAAAGCATTCAAGACAAACACATTCTTGCGTTGGCGCTCGTAGCTGCCCACTTCTAGAAAAGCATTTGATTTACCGGATTTATTTCTGGTAATGGATACATATCCGGTAACGGATATATAAAATGAACCAGAAATAAATCCGGTGGTCGAAATGCCTGTAATTGTCATGGCTAGCCCCAAAGGGGGGGTTGGGAAGTCTACCTGCGCTGTTCTGTTGGCGTCAGAGTTTGCGCGTATGGGCGCAGAGGTAACCGTTCTAGACTGCGACCCTAACAAGTCTCTGACCCGTTGGGCATCACACGGCACACCCAACGGTGTTACCTTGGTAGGGGACATTGGCCGATCTGATATAGTTCCTTCAATCCGTCAAGCTGACGGTGATGGCCGCATTGTTATCGTAGACCTTGAAGGCATAGCCTCACAGTTGGTCAGTCGCGCTATTTCCCAAGCAGACCTTGTGATTGTTCCCATGCAAGCAACCGCGCTTGATGCTGAAATCGGTTCAGAAGCGCTAGCGCTTATCCACGAGGAAGAGGACACACTAGGTCGTCAAATTCGCCACGCAGTTGTGCTGACGAAAACTTCTGCGGCGGTCAAAAGTCGAGTGCAGAAGGAGCTGGAAGAACAGCTTAGAGGGGCAGGGATCGACCTCATTGAACCCTCTCTTGTCGCACGTTCAGCCTTTTCCGAGCTGTTTGCTTACGGAGGTGATCTGACTGGGATGATGACAAACCCAGATATTTCAACTGGTGGTAAGGTAGATAAAGCACAAGAGAATGCTCGGGCATTCGCGGAGGCAGTATATGACCGTCTCAAATAGGCTTGCAGGTCTGAAATCTCGCCCTAAATCGGCCTCTGTTGAGGATGTTAGGCGAGTAGATGAAGTAGGGGAAGCAAGGGGATTTCTGGACAGAACACCGCGAAAAAAGCCGGGACGTAAACCTTCACCCAGAACCTATCAACTTCATCCCAAGGTTTTTCCTGAGATTGGAGAAGCGTTGTCGGTCGAAGCTGAACGACTCGGAATTACACAGGGTCAGCTCATTGAGCTAATGTGGGAATATTACTCTAAGCAGATCGAGCCATCGGGCTAACTCATTACAACCATACTCGTAGCTTATCTGATATATCATATGTGCGGAGCTGGACATTTATCCCCCCCAGACCCCCCCTAACCACCCGCTCAGGGGCCAGCCCCTTCGCGGGCGGTCGGCAAACAAAAACTACACAGCCCGTCCGTAGGCGGGGGGTCGCCAGCCCCATGAATGGCGCTCCCCCCCGGCGCGCAAGCGCGCCCGGACTGTGCATTTTTTGCATGCCTTAAGATCATAAGAAGGCCCAAAAAAATAACTCACTATAAACAGTAGCTTGCATAGGGGGGGTGCGTCATAGCTCGTGTCGTAGGGGTGCGTCATAATTTATGTCGTAGGGGTGCGTCATCTGTGACCTCTTTTCCGCCATGCCTGTCAATTTTTTTGACTTGACCGCTTGTGCGCGCCCCACCATTCTTGTCCAAAAGTTTGACACGAATGGCGCACCCCTGCGCCACCACAAGCATAGTTTAGCGAGAGAAAATGTCAGCACTTCCAGAAAAAAGGACCGCAGGCCAGTGGGTTCAGACTGAGAGAGCAGCACATGAGGCTTGGGCCAGCCTGATCGAGAAAGCTCCGAAAGCTGCTAAGCTCATGCACATCCTTACAGCACGGGTCGGGGAGCACAACGCGGTTGTCGTGAGCCAGAAAACGTTGTCGGCCCTCATGAAGTGCAGCCGCCGGACCGTCCAGCGGGCGGTTGAAGTGCTGGTGGAAGATCGCTGGATCGAGGTTCGCCAGATTGGTGAGAACGGCACTGTAAACGCTCACATCATAAATGATCGCGTAGCATGGAGCGGCAAGCGCGACGGCATTCGTTACAGCCTGTTCACTGCCGCAGTCATCGTGTCTGATGAGGAGCAGCCAGACAGGGATCAGCTCGAAAGCCAGAAGCCTCTTCGAAAGCTTCCATATCTGGGAGAGCTTCAGATCCCCTCTGGCGAAGGATTACCTCCTCCATCACAGCCGTTTTTGGGAAGCATGGAGCCTGACCTACCAGCGTCATCCCCAGCCCCAGAAAAAGCGCCTTATTCGCCCATTCCTGAAGATGTGGCGCGCGCTATCCATTGGTGGAAAGGGTTGGAAGAAGCGCGCGTGGAAGAGTGGAACCAGTGGAATCAGATAATTGGTACATCAGTTTCAACACGCAACAGCTTTGGTGAAATTGTCACTCGTCGCCGCTCAGAGGTCGAGATGGCTGTGGAATCTTACAAAATGTCCCAAGAGATGGACCTGTATCACCGTGAAGCAATCGAGACGCACACCAACAAAAAATAATCAGGCTCATCACGCGGCCTAGCGCAATTTACTCTGGTTATTCAGTGCGTTGTTCGCCATAGGCCTGTCTAATCTAGACTCTAGATTAAACCGTTGAAAATAAAAGATTTTTTGTTTGAATAACTGCCTTTAGCAGGTAAAATGGACGTGGCACTGGCGCGCGCCAACGCGCCAACGCCACTAACCATGCAACCTGGATAGAGGTCACGATGGCTATTGATACAGCTCTCAAAACTTTACCCCGCCCGCAAGTCCGCTCGATCTTCCAGCGTGCGAAAGATCGCTGCGCCGAGGACGGCGCGGCAATGTTCTGGTCGGTTCTGGTCGAGCGGAACGGCAAAGTTGAGCGCCTCTGCGGCGCGGTAGAAACTGACTGGGGCGAAATTCTGTTTGAGGCTCCTATCCCCGCTCGCGCCCGGATCATGCTGGTGCATGATCACCAACGGAGGTCGTAACGGTGGAGTTTGATGAGCTTTTCGTCCCGACTGGCCTGAACGAAGATTACGCGACAGGTATTCTGACGCGGCTTTTCGGCTCGATTGTTCCGCAGCTTCACGGCGGATATGACCCGGATACCGTCTCAATCGTTGGGGGAAACTGGCTTGAGACGATTTTCGTCGTGTTCAACACCTTCCTCTTGCTCGGGATGCTGGTTGTCCTGAGCTACACGATCTACGCCATGATCTTCGACACAGCCGCTGATGGTAAGACCTTCGGCCAGAACGCTGATACCAAGTATACGGTTCTACGGTCGGTTCTTGGCGTCATCGGGTTTGTGCCGGTGGTGGGGGGCTACTCGCTTGCGCAGGTAGGCTTGCTCTGGCTCGTGCTGCAAGGATCGGCGCTGGCGGATACCACATGGCGGCGGGTGGCGGATGAAATGCTCGCCGGGACGCCGCTTGTTTCAGGGACGATCAGCACCGTTCCACCGGCGCAAGCGGCGCGCATCCGCCAATTCGGTGAAGTCTTCGACACGCTTGTCACGGGCCACCTGTGCGGGATCAATGCCAACTCAATCGCCCTGACGCTTCAAGGAAGCCCGGATCTAGAGCCTGATATGGTCTCGACGCAGGGTAGCTCTGGCGGTCCTATACAAGAAATCCGCACTCCCGTGCAGATTGAGACTTCCGAAGAGTGGAGCCTGTTATCTGGCAATGTTGCGACCGGGCTGATGCAAGCGCATGTGACCTTTGGCGAGGGGGCTGGCGGCGCGTCTTACGGTGGTCGCAATGTCTACTGTGGGTCTGTTCTGGTCACGGACAGCTATTCTGGGAACGTCAGCAGCTCCGGCGATCTTCAAACTGGCTTCCTGCAGGCGCGAGCGCAACGGCAGTTCGAGCACTTCGCAAACACTGTTCTCCCCAACCTTTCTAACCGAGCACATGCCGTTGCTATGTCGATCTACCAAGGGGAGCGCGATCAACAGAGTTTGCTCATCCCTTCGCGCGCGGCCGTGTATGAGGCCGTCGCGTCATATGCGTCAGTGTCAGGGGAAAGCGTCACAGGTCTGGACGAAAGCAGCACAATCGCGACTGTCCACGAAGAGCTGATGGGGCAGGTGACGCTGCAAGGATGGATGCTAGCACCCGTTTGGCAGCGTGGTGTCGCTCAGACTGTCGGCAATCTCGAAATGCCGGGGGACTCGATGCAGTTGGCTGCGGTGCGCGAGAACCGGATTACCGACTTTTTGTCTGGTCAAGGTTATTCCACAGACAGGGGAACAACGTATGATCTTCTCACGGGTGCCAACGCGCGACAGGACACATGGGACGAGATTTCTGGTGCGGTAAGGGCGCTTCCTCCGCCAGATGCCGCCGTGCCGCAGACTATGGCACTTGGCGGAACTCCTGACGTTTCAGATCAGGTCGCGCAGGGGCTCTACACAACGGTTCTGGACCTGTTCAGCCCGGTCGCCAGTGCCACAGATGCGGGTGATGCCTTTGTTGATCCGATGCTTCAGGTTCAGCGGCAAGGACAAATCTTAGCAGCGGGCGGGGGCGGAGCACTTGCGCTTGGCACCACAGTAAACATCGCAAACAACTCCATCCTCGGCCGAGCTTCTGGGTTCATTTTTGGGACGTCAGATGTGCTAGATGGGGTAGCAGGCTCGTTAGTTTCAGTGGGCACGACTATGATCCTTTCGGGCATGGTCATGATGATTATCCTTCCCCTGATACCCATGTTTTATTTCTACACGGCAATTCTGAATTGGCTCTTTCAGATTGTTGAACTGATGTTTGCCTTGCCTTTGGCGATCTTACAGCTCTTCACGCCGTCCAGAGACGCAACCCTAATAGGGAATTTTTCGCAGGTTATATTAGCAATATTCAGTGTTTTTCTGCGGCCATTCTTCATGATTATTGGTCTTATCCTGACGATGATGCTCTTAGCTGTGGCCCTTACATACCTCCATGAGCTGTTCACAAGCTTGGTGTTTTTCATCTATCCGGGCGGAACAGGTGCAGGTGGATTGGCTGGAGCGACTTCCGTTGGTGCCGCTGCAAATGCCGCATACGGAATGATGGGCCTAATCAAGATGCTTTTTTTCTTGGGGATATATCTTCTGATGGCCTTCCTCACCGTTCTCTATGGATCACAGCTCATTTCGGAATTTGGCGACTTCGCTATGCAACTGATCGGAGCTGGCGTGAACCGATACAACCAAGCCTCTAACATCGCTGATCGCACTGCTCTTGCTGGTGGGTTGAGCTATGGAGGTCTAAGGAACGTCGGAAATCGAATGGGTTTGATGCGTCAGGAACAAGCCAAAATTCATCGCCAAAGCGGCCGCAACTTACCTCCCGCTCTACCGTCTCCTAAAGAGGGCAAGTAATGAATATAGTTCAAAAAATTGCCGTCTATGCTTCAGATTATCTAGAGGCAAGCCGCAATAAAATTCACGCTCGCAGGCAAGAATACGATTCTTTCAAGGCAAGTTTGCCTCTTCAAGACCCACGGCTTGATACGCTGTGCGCGTCTTATCGACCAACCCTAACCCAAAGTGATCTGAACTCTCGAACGCACGAGCATCCAGAACCAACCGAAATTCTCCTGCGCGATGAAATGGTTAGAATTCGTGACTACCTAGAACCTCTTACGATGGATTGGCCCCTCGATAGCAAGGATCGGATGCTTCAGGCGCTCATGCAGAAAGTATGGCGAGAAATGATGGCAAAGCTCCATGTCGAGGTGTTCGGAGCCATGAATTTGCCACGCTTTTATAGAATTCATCATAGATTTTGTTCATACGAAGATACCCTTCAGCGTCGCGATAGCTTTAATAACATCCAGCACATAGGCATTCAAAGCGGATACAATTACGGTCAGGTGATGCCGATCCTGTGGAGGCATCTGACATGAGTCGCCTACCGCTAATCATGGTAGTCATATGGTTTTCCGCTGAAGCAGCCTTAGCAGAGCAACTCCCAATATATTTCAACCACGTTGAAATAAACGAGACCGCCGATCCGACAGAGCTATGGACTCCTTCTGAAATTCTAGAAGGCGGCTCTGTAGTCCAGCCATCAATCTGGCATTCAACTTTCCCCGTTGACGGCGGAGAGGTCACGATGAGCGTTCTTGTCGATCATTGGTGTAGCATGACGGAATGTCCTTATCGCATCCGCCTTACGGCGCCAGCTCTTGGCGTGGAACTTCGGGGAGAAGGTATGGCCTGCCAAGCACGAGACATCTTCACCTATGACCCTATTGACCTAACCGTCACTGCTTGCGCACAGACAATCGACCTAAAGGAGCTGCGTTGATGCTAACGATCAGAACCTTTGGCATCGCCATATTAACTGCGGCGACAATCTCAACCACAGCCCATGCAGGCGTTTCGACTTCTGAGCTTGTTTCTGCGGGAATGCCTGCTGAACTAGCCGACTTTGCAGCGGCGGTTTCAGCTTCGGAAGGTAATTGGGATTCTGTCAACGAATACGGATGTGCTGGTGCCTTTCAGTTTTGCCCCGATACGAGACTTCAATATGACGCTCGATCGCTCGCTGACTTCCTCGAAAGCCGGGAGGCTCAAGTCAGTGCATATAGGCGCTACATGGCCGATCAGTGGCGAATAGCCACTCGAAATGGCTATGATGAGCTGATTGGACGGCAAATTTGCTATGATGGTAGCTGTGCCATGATAACCGCCAGCTCGATCATAAAGGCGTGTCAGTTTGGGTGCGGTTCGCTTGGCGCGCTCGGGGAGTTCTACCGCAGCAGGGATTGCTCGCAGGCGCTTGACGGTAATGGCGTGTCCGTCTGCTCCTATCTCATTCGAGGCTCGACCTATAATGTAGCCGCTATCACGGGAACGCCAGAGCCAAGTGTCATGGTCGCCGGTGCCACAACCTGCTTGATGCGCGACCCATTTTCTATGGCAGGCGCGGCAGTTTCCTCGCCGTTTGGCGTAGACCGCACCGGCCGCGCCTCCGCAGGCTATCACTTGGGTCTCGATCTGGTGAACGCTGCCGGTCGAAATGATCTTGTTTTTGCAGGAGTTGAGGGTCGCGTGGTGCGATCCAGTGCAGATAACACGAATACTGTGTTTGTTGAGACAAGCGATGGTCGGCAGCGTGTGGGCTATTTGCACGGTCAGGCACGGCGGGTTGCTGTAGGCGACACAGTGCTGTCAGATACAGGTATCATCACCATGGGGGACACTGGCTCCCCCGGCGCTGTTCACCTGCACCTTGAAGTCCATGTTTCAGGCGAGGTGATGGCATCGCTAGGAGCAGCAGCGGGCCGGGTATGGCCTCTTGGCGACAGAAGCGCATTCTTTGGGGACAAAGGTTCCAGCGGCCTTGTCGGCTCCACACTCCAAGGAATCGCACCTGACCCCTTCTATGTCGTGAACCCTGAAACCTATCTACAAACCCGTATTCCGTTCCGGCCGGCCTTGCTTACGGCCTATGCGTCACAGGGCCTGAACCGCCCGGACGGTTTGACCTTGGAACCAACCTGCGCGCCGAGCAACGATATGCTGATGCAAGGCGGCATGGCTTCCAGCAATGGCGGATCGACGCCGGGGGGCGGATGGTCCGAGTTCGGCGTGGCAGCAATGGCGAACATGCAAACGCTGACGAACATGGCTGCATCTGATGGGCGTGATGCCTCGATCCAATACGGGCAAGCCGCAATCGGTGCTGCCCGTGTTGGCGCAGGAAATAGCAGCAATGCGCGTTCGCAATCAATGCTCCTTGCTGGCCTAATCTTGGGAAACTGGTAATGCCAAAAATTCCTTCTGCTCACAGGAATTTTAAACTCAAACCAAGCCTTGACGAACTAACTTCACTGCGGGCAGAGCTAGATTTATCCGAAGCCAAAGAAGACCTAATAGGCTCACTTAATGAAATAATAGAGGGAACATTGAGCGCCACCAATCTTGAGGACATATACTCCCTCAAGATTAGGGCAATAAAGAAGGTGATGTCATCACACCAAAAATCTCGATTTAACGACAGGATTTTTCTGGAATACGCCAAACACTGGATTCCAGATTATCCTATTTTATACAAAAATATTAGAAACAGAACTGCGCAGCTAGAATTATCCGGGCATAAATGCTGGACCATCTACATCGACATGCTTCCAGCGGCGATAGAGATTATGCCTGAACACGAGGCTATTTTTTGCCTTATGTTGGCAGAGCTACATGATGAAAAAATTGCCGAAACAATTCGTGCCCGTTTAAAAATTTCAGATTAACTGCTTAGGCCATAAATCAAATGTCGCCCGACAGATCGTCCATGAACTTCTTTTCCAAATCTGCGTCACCGCATGACACGAATCCATCCTCTGCTACCCTGCGCTGAAGGTAGCAAAGTGCTTCAAGCGCAGTGTCCATTGATGTGATCGCAGGCACAGGTTGGTCCGTTTTGTCATCTCGCTTCATGTCACCATCTTATCACCAATCGCTTCATCGAGCATCATGTGCGTGATGAAGCGGTGGGGCAACACCTCCATGGCCTACCATCAGACCCATTGCCCGCCCCAGCCATCTGGGCGGAGGATCAGGGGCGCTACGGGAGCCGGAGAAATCCACATGAGCGAACCGAACGGCGCCCCATAGCGCAAAGAGAGGTGAGCGAT
>NZ_JFGS01000059.1 GCF_000740775.1 Haematobacter missouriensis
GCGGCGATCCTGAAGGTACCGGCAGGAAGACCCGACAGGCAACCACCGGCGATGATCACCAAGACCACGAACATGTCAGTGCGCGCCCTTCCCCCTGACCTGCAGCCACGGGCACCGCACCGCATCAGACCGGATACTGGGCGGGCCACCTGATCAGCACCTGCCGCCCAAGTGCTCGACAGGGAAAAGGGACAGGGCCGGAAGCGAGATCAGAGCGTGCCACTGGTCCGCGCAACTCACGACCAAGGTAGCCGGAAAGAGGGGAAGAGTGATCCCTGCGCGCCCATGACGACGGGAAAATCCGACCGACAACCATTCCGGCGATAGGCAGGAAGGCCGCGCCATGAACGCCGCAAGGATTGATAACAGTTATCAAGCATGCCATTGTGAAACCGGCAATAGCGGAGGCCGCGATGATCAGTGCCGATCTGGGAACACAGCTCGAGAGCTTCGTGGCGAAGCTGGTCGAAACCGGCCGCTACAATTCCAAGAGCGAGGTCCTGCGCGAAGGCATCCGCCTGATCCAGGAGCGCGAAGCCCGCCTTGCCGTGCTGGATCAGGCTTTAGCCCGGGGGCTCGCAGATGCTGATTCCAGGCGGGTCAAACCGGCCGGTGACGTATTCGCGCAGCTCGAGGCCAAGTATCAGGCGATGGGCAAACCGGCGAAATGATCGTCGAGATCACCGCCGAGGCCGAAGCGGATCTGGAAGCCATCGGCGACTACATCGCACGGGACAATCCCGCCCGCGCGGTCAGCTTTGTCCGCGAACTCGGGCGCAGTTGCATGGATCTGGCTGACTTCCCCGAGGCCTGGCCGGTCATCCCACGATATGAGACACAAGACATCCAGCGCCGCGTGCACGGGCGCTACCTGATTTTCTACCAGATCCGCAGGGATAAAGTGACAGTGCTGCACGTCCTGAACGGCGCGATGGACGTTGACGCGGTCCTGTTCCCGCAAGGCTGAGGTCAGTGAACAGCGCCGCAGCATTTCTTGTACTTGCGCCCTGAACCGCAGCTGCACGCATCATTGCGACCGGGCTTCGATGCCGCTGAGGGCGCAGCAGTCAGATTGGCGGCCAGCGGCAGACCGGGCATGGATTTCGCCGTATGCGCCTTGGCGAAGGCGTTCAGATCCTCGACCATATCGGGGATCAGATCATGGGCCTCGCGCGACAATTTCGTAGCCTTCCAGCCTTTCCCTTCGGCGAACCCGGTCGAGATACGCGAGAGTTTGCCTGCGAGATCCAGCGCCTTCTTCGCCCGCCGGTCCTTGCTGTCCTCAATCAGATCCCAGGCGTCAGGCCGCAGTCGCATCGCCGCGACGAAACCCATCATCCAGAACTCCCAGATGATGTCCCCGTTGCGCTGATCCTCGTCGAGGACAGGGAAATATTCCCCCGGGATCATCAGCATTCCGGCGACGCGGTTGTAATGCGCCATGATGAGATCGAGAGCCGCCTGAAGCTCCTCGGCGCTGTCGAACTCCGGCGGGCCGCCAGTCCCCCAAACCTTGGCAAGCCAGATAGAGGGCGAAATCATTTCCGGACAGGTGATGAGACCCGCACAAAAGCCATCGAATTCGGCAAGGATCATCGGATCGTTGTCTTCGGGCAGTGCCGAAAGCACCGCATCGAGGCGATCAAGGTCTTCATCGCTATGCCAAAGTGCAATCGTCATGCTGAGCCCCCTGTCGAGAAAAATCATCCTGCCGTCTTTTACGACAAACCGATCACGGTGAAACAGGCAACGCGGCCGGAGAAAGCCGCTGTTGTTGCTGGCTCTCGATCTTTCCGCCCCGAAAAGCCTCTCCGGCAGAAGGCCGAACGTCGCGGACACGACAGAAGCCAACCTATTGAAATATTTTTATAAAGATCCATATCACACTCAGGCTCTGCCACGCGGTGCCGCCTGATGAAGGTTTCTCCATGAACAGGTCACGTCCCATGCCAGCGATCCTGCGCGCCGAACAGGCGCATGTTCCGCCCCGGCCCTGTTAGCCCCTGCCTTTCGGCGGGCGACAGGGACCGGGGAGAATGCCCTGTTTCAATGTCCCGCCAAAAGGATAGTCCCATGTATCGCAATCTCTTGCCCGCCCAGTGCCATGCCTGCGGCGAGGAAGTCCCACGCGCCGCAGCACACCGCTGCCCGATCTGCCTGAATCCGTTTTCGCGCATGCCTCTGGATCAGACGCGAACGCGCCCCAAACCAGAGATGCGCAGGCGGCCGATGCACCGAGACGGCGAATGATCTGGCCCGACATCCCTAAACATCAGATCGGAGCATTGCTGGCACTGCTGTTGTTCGCGCTTTTCGGCGAAGCCCTGCCTGCCATGGTCGAGGGTGGCGCGGCATGGTGGGAGCCGATGCGCAACACCGCGCTTTCGGGCGTATTGTTCCTTGGCGCGCATCTTCTGCATGCCATTTCGTCCGCGCGCCTGACACGACGACGGAAGGGCCGACGCCCCGTGCCGAAAGTCGCGCTGGACCTGCTTCGCCTCGCCCTCTTTGCCGCAGCCACGCTGGCCAGCCTGTCGCTGTTCTTCCGCCAGGATCTGTCGGGGATCCTGACCGGCTCCGGCCTTCTGCTGGCGGTGCTGGGATTTGCCATTCGCAATGTGGTCGCCGACACATTCTCGGGCCTCGCGCTTGGGCTCGAGGCACCGTTCCGCATCGGCGACTGGGTTGCGATCGATGGGCTGGCGCAGGGGCGGGTTCAGGAGATCGGCTGGCGCAGCACAAGGCTGATTACCCGCGACAGCACCCATGTGATCCTGCCCAACAGCCAGATTTCCCGCCAGAGGATCACAAACTACAGCGCCCCTCGGCCAGAGTATCGCGACCATGCCGAACTGACACTCCCGGCCACGCTTCCAGTCGCAGAGGCGCGGATACTGATAACGGAAGCGCTTGTCGGCGCGGAGACCATCGCCACCGGCAAATCGCCTGAAGTACAGGTGGCGATGTTCGCGCCTCAAGGCATCACCTATCGCGTGAAATACTGGGTTCCCCAGCATGACCGCGAGATGGCCTGCCGCAACGAGGTATTCAGCCGGATCGACGCCGCCCTGCGTGAGAAGGGCATAAGCCTGAAGCCATTGGTTGAGGGGACGGCATGACGAACCGCATCCCACCCACCATCCAACCAGATCGGAGGGCTACCTCATGTCGAAAGCGCTAAACGCCCGTATCGACAAGTTGCTGTCCTCGATGGGCTATGGATCGCGCCGCGAGATCGGCGGGCTGGCGCAAGCGGGCCGCATCATATTGGACGGCGAGAAGGTCAATGACGTGACGCGGCGTATTACGGTCACGGCGGAGCTGCCCAGGCGCATGACCGTGGGCGGGGAACAGCTTGATCCCGTTGCAGGACTGGTGATCCTCCTGAACAAGCCCGCCGGTGTGACATGCTCGCACAGCGATGCCGGTCCACTGGTTTACGATCTGCTCCCGATCCGCTTGCGAAGGCGGGATCCGGCGATTTCGACTGTCGGCAGGCTCGACAAGGAAACCTCTGGCCTGTTGCTGCTGACCGACGACGGCCAGTTCCTGCACTACGTCTCCAGCCCGAAACGGAAGGTCAGCAAGACCTATCGCGCGACCCTTTCCCGCCCTTTGAATGGGGATGAGGCGTCGCTGTTCTCCTCTGGCACCTTGATATTGAAAGGGGAAACGAAACCTCTGGATCCCGCAGTTCTACAAGTCCTCTCACCGACCGAAGCATATCTGACGATTACCGAGGGCCGATACCATCAGGTGCGGCGCATGTTTGCAGCCTGTGGCAACCATGTTGAGGCGCTACATCGCGAAAGATTGGGGCAACTACACTTGCCCGAGGATCTGATTGCCGGCGCATGGAGGCAGCTTGCGGGAGAAGAGCGGCAAATGATCTTTCTATAGCGAAATGGATGCGAAATACTTGCTGCCTAGCGGGTATAGCGAGACCTGGACAAGGTTTATGGTTTCCACAGACCCGGTTCACGGTCGCCGCTGTTACCGGCGGAATTTTCAAAAATCTGGCGCACAGTGCTGAGATTGTGGACAGGTTGGGGTGGCGCTTACGCGCCACCCTTCGCCATACGGTAAACCGGGATGCCCATCTTGCGGGCCTTGTCGGCGAGGTTCTCCTGGATGCCGGTGCCGGGGAAAATGATGACACCGATCGGCAGGCAGTCGAGCATCTGGTCATTGCGCTTGAAGGGCGCGGCCTTGGCGTGCTTGGTCCAGTCCGGCTTGAAGGCGACCTGCGGCACCTTGCGGTTGCTGGCCCAGGTGGCGGCAATGCGCTCGGCGCCCTTCGGGCTGCCACCATGCATCAGGACCATATCCGGATGTTTGGCGTGAATCTGATCGAGACGGTCCCAGATCGTGCGGTGATCGGTGGTATCGCCGCCCGAGAAGGCAACTTTCGGCCCCGGCGGCACCAGCATCTCGGTTTCCGCGATCTTTTTAGCGGCGAGGAAATCGCGGCTGTCGATCATTGCTGCCGTCAGATGGCGATGGTTGGTGCGCGATCCCGAACGCGGGGCCCAATGGGTGCCGGTCACGCGCAGGAAGATGTCGGCGGCGGTTTCGCGGAAGAGTTCCAGGCTCTCGCGGCGTTCGATCAGATTGCCGCCGATGCCGATCAGGCTCTCGAGCTGGACGGATTTAACTTCGCTGCCATCCTGCTCGCGCTGAAGGCGTTTCTGCGCCTGCTCGTTGTCATCCAGTTTGCGCTCGATCCGCTCTGCGGCGCGGTGGAAGGTGTTGACCGTCGACCAGAGGATCTCGTCGAGGTCGAAATCGAGGCTGGTATCGGCCATGGTGGAGATGAGGGCGTCGAAGATGTCGGAGACCGCGGTCTGGATGGCCTGGTCTTCAGGGGTGGGCCGGGGATCTGCCTCGCCCTCGGCGGGACGATAGCCATAGAGCTGCATGTCCTCGATGATATGGCCGGTCGGGGAAATGGTGTGATCGGGCTCGAAACTATCCTGGGCAAACATGGGATGCATCCTTCGGCTTGGACCGCGACCGTCGCGGCCTTCTGGCGACGACAAGCCCACGGGCGCTCCGGCCGGGCAGCCCGCGCACCCGCGGGCCTTGATGGCAAAGCCCGGCTGATTTGCTTCGCGATGTAAAGGCGGGGCCTGCCCCGCCGACGGAAATCAGTCGGGCGCCGCCATTGCCGGGCCGGAGCGCTTGTGGGCCGCTCGCCCTCTGAGAAGGCCTCGGCGCGGTCCTCTTGCCGAAGGGGGTTGCTTCCCCTGTCCGCCCGGGCAGGAGCGCGCCCGCCCGATCACCTCCCGTTCCCGGCAGATCAGCGAAGGGCCATGAAGCGGCTGACGTCCTCGGGGGCGAGTTGCCCCCGGACCTGCGCCCGAAGTGCCCCCAGACCCGGCCCCAGGAGATCGTCGTTGAAATCTCCCAACATGGGCGAGAGCGTGATGGCCTCGATACCGGCCTCGTGCGCCCGGGCGATCAGGCTGTCCCGCGCGCCATCGCCGGCGGGATCGTCGTCGCGGATGATATAGAGCCTGCGCAGAGTTGCCGGGAAGAGGATGGCTGCGAGATGTCCCGCTGAGAGAGCCGCGACCATCGGCATCTTTGGCAAGATCTGGCGCAACGAGAGCACGGTCTCGATCCCCTCCCCTGCCGCCATGACATCTTGCGCGTGGCCAAACCGGACCGCGTTGCCGAGCAGGTCTCCCATCGCCTTTCGCGGAGGATCAAGAGGCGCTTTCGCGCTGCCATCGCGGGTAAGCCAGGTGCGGTGGACGCCGGTGAGCTTGCCGTCGAGGTCGGTGATCTTGGCGATCAGCGCGGGCCAAGTCTCGGTCGGACCCTCGCCTTCCGGACGGTAATAGCAGTCGGGGTGGAAGCGAAGACTGTCGGTGTCGCGCAGATCCGTCAGTCCACGCTTGCGCAGATAGGTGCCGGCCAGCGTGCTCCGGATAGACCGGGATATGCGCCAGAGCCGGTCTGCAGCGTCAGATGATCCAGAGGGCGCCGGTGCTGATCTGAGCCTCCTCGGCTCCGGTGCCGGTTCCAGTTGTGGCAGGCTGAGGAACCGCCGGGCCTCCTCGGCGACATCGGCGAAGTCGCTGAGGCCAAGGGTTTCGCGGATCACATCGAGCAGATCGCCATGCTCGCCGCTCTGTCCGTCAGTCCACTTGCCGGCGGCTCCTTTACCTGAGGCCGAGCCGGTGAGGCGGACGTACATCGACCGCCCCGGTTCATTGCGCACATCGCCAACTTGCCAGTAATTGCCCTGTTTGCGGCCATTCGAGAGATAGTGCCGGCACACCGCCTCGGCCTGTTGGCCAAGACGCTGCGACAGATCGGCGGCATCGATGCGAGCCATTACGCCGCCCCCTGCCGAAAATAAATATACACACTTTTATTGTGCCGCGAGGCAAGTTTCCCTATCTTGAGCGCATGGATCTGGACTGGGACGAAGACAAACGCGAGCGCACCCTGCAGGAGCGGGGCCTCGACTTTGTCGATGTTGCCGCGGCGCGTTGGGATAACGCCCTGACCGCCGAGGATCAGCGGGAGGAATACGGCGAGCGCCGCTTTGTCAGCCTTGTCCCGATCCAGGACCGGCTTTGCGTGGTTGCCTGGTGTATCCGCGGCAAGGGGCTGCGGGTGATCAGCCTGCGCAAAGCCAATGCACGGGAAAGGAAGCGCTATGAGCAAGAATAAGTCCCTGATCGACAGCGAAGGCGAAGTCGGTGATCTCGGCGACAGCTTCTTCGCCGCCGCCCGGCGTGGTCGCCCGGCATTGCTGCCGGGCGACAAGAAGGTTCGCATGAACCTGATGATCGACGCTGACATCGCCGCGAAGTTGAACGAGGTCGGCAACAAGAGCGCCTTCGTCACCGAGGCGCTGCGGAAAGCGCTGGCGGGATAAGTCATCATGCCGCCTCACGCTCGGTGATACGGCTGATCGGATAGACCGCCAGCAGCTTGCCAAGGATGTCGGTGCCATTCGCACCCACCGGCACGAAGAAGCGCAGCTTCCAGGAGATGATCTCGCTGAAGAGCCCCCAGGCCCGCAGGCGATCCCGCATGGCTTCCGAGAAACCGGTCAGTTCGATCCGGTTCGCGCCCATCACCCGCGAGCGGCGCAGTTGCAGACCCTCGGCAAGATCGAGGACCGTCCGACCTTCCAGCAAAGCTATATAGGCCTGTTCCGGCGCCAAGCTGGACGCGCCACTCATGGTGGCACTCGCGGCCCAGGCGGGCGAGACCCGGCGGCCAATGATGCGCTCGCCATCATCGGTCTGCAGACGGTAAACGCGGGTCTCATCCTGCGGCAGCCGTTTCCAGACCGGAAGAAGCAGTCCGGAAACCACATGCAGCGTGGCATCCGAGAATTCCGGCACATCGGCAACCTCCGCGCGCCAGGCGGCCGCGAAGGTCTTTCTGTCACTCTCAACCCAAAGCGTGTCACTCATCATCCTGATGGACATGCTGAAGGCTTCCATCGGCCGGATCAAGCGCACACGGCGTTCGATCTCGCCATCGTCAAGCATGATCGAGGTGGTTGGCACCTGCACGGCTGCGCGACCGGAGCGGCTGTTGACCAACAGGACCGCGCGCGGGTCATCCAACTCGTCGAGCGCGGCATCAACCAGCAGCGGCGTATTGCGCCGTCGTTCGGTAATGGTCAGAAGGCGGGTCTCGGCCCCGGTGCCGGGATGGGTGTAGATCACCTGACGGTCGGTGACGGTGAAGCTCTCGGCCTTCAGCGTCTCGAGGCCCAGATCATAGATCCCGGCTGCCATTGCGCCCTCGACCTTCGCCTCCAGCAACTGCTCGAAAGCGGTAAAGAGAATGCCTTGCAATTCGATGGTCAGCGCCAGCAAGCGGTTGAGGAAGGTGGTGATCGGCGGCAGCTCATCCTTGATGCCGTTTGAATCCATCAGCTTCAGGCCGGTGGCGGATTCAAACCGCTCGAGCGAACACCCATCCACCTTGCCGCGCACCAGCAGGAGGTAAAGCTGACGCAATGCTGCGCGGGCATAGGGGCTTTCCAGATTGTCTTCGGGCCGGAACAGCCCCTGCCCGCCGGTCTGGCGCTGTCCGCGGGTGATGGCTCCGAGCGTGTCGAGGCGGCGCGCGATAGTGCTGAGGAAGCGCTTTTCGGCCTTCACATCGGTGGCAATCGGCCGGAACAGGGGCGGCTGCGCCTGGTTCGTGCGGTTCGTTCGCCCGAGACCCTGAATGGCGGTATCTGCCTTCCAACCCGGTTCCAGCAGGTAATGCACGCGCAGACGCTGGTTCCGCGCCGAGAGCTCGGCGTGATAGCTCCGCCCGGTGCCGCCCGCATCTGAGAAGACGAGAATGCGCTTACCGTCATCCATGAAGGCCTGAGTCTCGGCGAGGTTGGCCGAGGGTGCGCGGTTCTCGACCGCCAAACGCGCCGCCGGGCCTTCGCCCTTGCGAATGATCCGCCGCGAACGCCCCGTGACCTCCGCCACCGTGTCGGTGCCAAAATGCTGGATGATCTGATCGAGTGCCCCCGGCACCGGCGGCAGTCCAGCCAGATGTTCGATCATGGCATCGCGCCGGGAGACCGCCTCGCGGCTCTCGACGGGTTGGCCATCCCGAAACACCGGCCGCGAGCTGACGTTGCCCTCGCCATCGCTGAAGGGCTCATAGAGCTGCACCGGGAAGGAATGTTGCAGGTAGCTCATGACATATTCGCGGGGCGACAAGTCCGTGTTCAGATCGTTCCATTCCTCGGTGGGGATCTCCGCCAGCCGCCGTTCCATCAGCGCCTCGCCGGTCGAGACGATCTGAATGACGGCCGCGTGGCCCGCCTCCAGATCCTCGGTGATCGAGCGCAGCAGGGTCGGGGTCTTCATCGAAGTCAGCAGATGGCCGAAGAAGCGCTGCTTGGTGCTCTCGAAGGCGGAGCGTGCTGCGGATTTGGCCTGCCGGTTCAATGTTCCATCCGAGCCGGTGATGTTAGCCGCCTCCATCGCCGCGTCGAGATTGTTGTGGATGACCGCGAAGGCCCCGGCATAGGAGTCGTAGAACCTACGCTGTTCTTCGGTCAGCTGGTGCTCGATCAGCTCGTATTCGACCCCGTCATAGGAGAGCGACCGCGCGGTATAAAGCCCGAGGGAACGCAGATCGCGCGCCAGCACCTCCATCGCAGCGACGCCGCCGGCTTCGATCGCTTGGACGAACTCGGCCCGGGTCGCAAACGGGAAGTCTTCACCGCCCCAGAGGCCAAGGCGCTGCGCATAAGCGAGATTGTGCACCGTCGTCGCGCCGGTTGCGGAGACATAGACCACGCGCGCATCGGGCAGCGCGTGCTGTAGCCGCAGACCCGCCCTGCCCTGCTGCGAGGCGGCGACATCGCCCCGCTCGCCCCTGCCACCGGCGGCGTTCTGCATCGCGTGGCTTTCATCGAAGATGATCACCCCGTCGAAATCCGATCCCAGCCAGTCCACGCCCTGGCGGACACGCGAGACCTTCTCCCCCCGATCATCCGAGCGCAGCGTCGCATAGGTGGTGAAGAGGATGCCTTCCGACAGGGTGATCGCCTTGCCCTGCGCGAAGCGGGAAAGCGGCGTGATCAGCAGCTTCTCCTGGCCGAGCGCCGACCAGTCGCGCTGTGCGTCCTCAATCAGCTTGTCGGATTTGGAGATCCAGAGCGCTTTGCGCCGTCCCCGCAGCCAGTTATCGAGAATAATCCCGGCCGATTGCCGGCCTTTGCCCGCGCCGGTGCCATCCCCAAGCATGAACCCGCGCCGAAAGCGGACAGCCCCGGTAGCACCCGCTGCCGCAGCGCTGACCGTGTCCAAGGTCTCGTCCAGCGTCCAGTTGCCGGCGAGGTGGTCGCTATGCGCTTCACCCGCATAAATCACCGTCTCGAGCTGCGCATCCGAGAGGCGGGCGCAGATGTCGGCGGGCAGAAGTGGCCGGTAGGAGGGTCGGGGTGGCGCGACCGAGGCCATAGCAGCGGATTGCACCAGTTTGGTCGGATGCGGTGCCGCGCCGTTAATGCGGATCACCTGGAGGGCGTATTCTTCATAGATCGCATCCGAGAGCCGGGCGGTCTCGGGCGGCGTCCAGTCCAGCGTGTCATAGGCGAGCTCAACCGCATTGGGGGCGGTTGGCACAACCCGCACGGGCTGCGTCGTAGTGGCGCGGGCGAGATAGGAGCGCGCCGTGCGGGCGGCGGCCGGTGCTGTCGGTGCCGGTGGCTGGGGCAGATCGACCGCACTGCGCGGCGGCACCTGGGCGGTGACCCAACCGAGCAGGGTCGCGGCATCGGGCGCTATGCCCGAAGAGGCCGGGAAGGAGGAAGGATCCTCGGCCGGAATCTTGTCGATCACCGTTAGCCGCGTGTCGAAAGTGGTGCCGTGCTTTGCATAGACCGCGCCATCCACGGCCGCCGTGAAGACCACCCGGCCATGCTCTTGCAGCCGGATGAAGGCAGCGCGCCAGGCCGGTGCCTCAGGGCCGAAACCCGCACCGGTGATCGTGACCAGCCGCCCGCCAGGGGCGAGCCGCGCCAGAGCCGAAGCGATATGGCGGAAAGCGGCATCACCCACGCGAGTGGTGACATTGGCCAGCGCCGAGAACGGCGGGTTCATCAGGACCACCGAGGGCACCACCCCGGCGTCGAGATGGTCGTGGATTTGCGCGGCATCGAACCGGGTGACAGGCAGGGCCGGAAAGAGGGCGGAAAGGAGATCCGCGCGGGTCGCGGCCAGTTCGTTGAGCGCGAGGCTGCCGCCAGCGATGTCGGCAAAGATTGCCATCAGGCCGGTGCCGGCCGAAGGCTCGAGCACGACATCCGCGGGGGTGATCGCCGCAGCGGTGAGGGCCGCAAGCGCGAGCGGAAGAGGCGTGCTGAACTGCTGCAGCGCCTGGCTCTCCTCAGAGCGCCTTGTATGGCTCGGCAGCAGGGCCGCGATCTTCGTCAGCGCCGCGAGACGCGCCTCGGGCGCTGCCGCCTTGCGGAATAGCGCGCGGCCAAACTTGCGCAGGAACAGTATCGTGGCGACTTCGCAGGCCTCGTAGGCGTCTTTCCAGTCCCAGAGGCCGGAAGCGTCTGAGGCGCCGAAAGCGGTTTCCATGGCACCGCGCAGCATCGTGCTGTCGGTGCGCTGGCCGCGTTCGAGATGCGGGAGAAGCGCCTGCGCTGCAGCCAGAATGCAGGGCGCGGACAAAACAGGAGAGGGCGCGACCGGCGCTTGCGCCGTGGTCGCGGGGGACAGGTCGTTCATCTGGGAGATCCTCGGGAGAGCGGAACGCGGGACTGCCCCGGACAGCGCTCTCTCTCAACCGCCCGGAACCTGCCCGTTCCGGCCCCCTCTCGACCTCTCACGTTGATCGAGACAGGCCCGTAACCTCGGCGCGATCGCCTCGGCACTTCATTCGGCTCGCCCCACCTCAGGCGGGCCATGCGTCAGGGATCTATGCCCGGAAGGGTGAAGACGGCGACGCTGGCTTCCGTCCGTCAGGACCTGAGCCCGGTCCCGGCAATGCCGGGAGACGGCTCAAACCGAATGCTATATGCCTGTGGATGAACCGGTAATTCTTCGATCGCTGCAAATAGCCACAATCCCGCAGCCTGACGAAGCTTAGCTGGATCAAGGCAGAATTATTCTGGGGGCAAAAGCAGGCCCCCCTTCATGCGTTGCAACGCAAGCGTCGAACCTGCGATAGATTCTTACCAGATTTGGCCGTGTGGGAGGTTCATATTGGCGCAGAACCCGCAAGTCACCCGTGAGAACCATTGGGTGCCACAAGGCTACCTGAAACGGTGGACTTATGACCCAGCTCGCACAAAAGTCAGGCGAACCAATACCGAAACTGGTGAAATCGAGTCGAAACCGATCAAGAAGGTTCCTGTCAGAGCTCATCTTTACGCGCCGATGGGACCCGATGGCAGACGATCCGATCCCCTGGAGAAGAAACTCTCCATGCTGGAAAGATGGTTCGGCGAGCCGGTTTGGGATCACGTGTGCTGCGGCAGTCCGGACCTGACAAATCGGCACATGCGGATGATGCTGTCCCTGCTGGCAGCGTCATCCTTTCTGCGAACTCCCCGGCATTTTGAGCAATGGAAAACGGTTCATCAGAACCTGGTCACCTTTGTGGAAACAGAGAGCATTGAACATGGTCTGCCGGACTTTCTCACGATCAACGGGCAGAGAACCCAACTCGATGCAGAGGGTTGGGGCGCCTTCACCAGCAGGAGTGAAGAAGAGCTGAAAAAAGGCTGGAATGACTGGGTTGGCGATGCGGCGGGATTGGCCACAGAGTTGATGAAATTGCGCTGGTCCATGCTCATCTCCGAGACATCGTCATTCATCACCTCAGATGACCCGGTGGTGATCACAGACGGCGACGGCGTTTTCAGAGGAATCCCGAACACCGAGACCCGGGTGATCTACCCTCTGTGCCCGACACGCATCCTGATGATGGACCACAAGAAGGACGAACCGGAGGGGGCGTATTACGGCGTGGAAGACGGCGGCGCTTCGGTGAACGCCCATATCTGGCGGAATGCATTTCGGGATGTGTTCACCCATCGGCACCCGAACGAAAGCCCTTGAGAAGGCAAAGGAACACCGCCGCCTCGATGCTTATGCCGGCGCGCGACCTTTGGAGTTGCTGTTGAAGGAGCCATCGATCCGCCCATTTTTTCGCAAAACTCCAGAGGCCCCGGTCTTCCAACCGGGGCCTTGTGGTGGGGGGGATCAATCCCCCCGGTTGCCGTTGGGGCGCGACCAGATCAGGCTGTAGCCCTCGCCGTCCTCGTCGTCGAAGAGG
>NZ_JFGS01000060.1 GCF_000740775.1 Haematobacter missouriensis
AGGAAGGTGGGGCACAGGCGCCGCTTACGGTCAAGCCTGTCCATCGCCTCTACATCAAAACCATCACGCGCGAGAATCGCGTTTCCGTGCCAGCCGAGGCTCACGTCGCTGCCCGCTGATCGACGATGCGGTAATCCGTTTCTCCCCGGATCATCTCCGGCGGCAAGGCGGCAGATCGCCTGCCCAGACGGCGATCGGCCTCCTGCAAGACAACGATGTCGGCATCGACCTCGCGCAGGATGGCGAGAATACGCTCCGGGTCGCGCCTGCGATCCAGTCCGACCGCCTTTCGTATGTTGTAGCTGACAATCCTCATTACTCTCAAAGAAGCGGTGCCCAAAGCCGCGCAAGAGGCGAACTGATCCGGATGTGAAGCGGCTGATCGACAAGCGCGCTGATCAGTTCATCGCTCTGTACAAAATCGTCAGACAGCATGCGCTCCACGTCGGACGCAAAGGCCCCGTCTGCGACGAAGACCATGCTCTCGAAATTGAGCCGGAAGGAACGGTTGTCGAGGTTCGCGGTCCCGACCGCTGCCAGATCGTCATCCACGAGAATGACCTTCTGGTGCAAAAAGCCGTCGCAATAGCGGAAGAACCGCACGCCTGTTGCACGCAATTCGTCGAAATAGGCGTGCGAAGCGAGCCACGGCAGATAATGGTCGATCGTGGAGGGGAGCAGAATCCGCACATCCCGACCTGCAAGGGCCGCAGAGACGAGCGCGGACATGATGTCGGTGTCCGGTACGAAATAGGGCGAGGCGATCCAGATCCTGTCCCGGGCAGCCGTGATCGCGGTGAAGA
The DNA here is from genome assembly GCF_000740775.1 of Haematobacter missouriensis. Taxonomy (GTDB): domain Bacteria; phylum Pseudomonadota; class Alphaproteobacteria; order Rhodobacterales; family Rhodobacteraceae; genus Haematobacter; species Haematobacter missouriensis. The sequence continues at coordinate 804 of NZ_JFGS01000060.1, forward strand.
ACATCAGGCTACCGCTGTCGATCGGGTCTCCGGGCCCCGTTGGCACTAGGGCTGCAAGCGTCGCGTTTTCCGGGTCCGTCGCGTCACCCGCCTCCCATGGCAAATCGTCCGTCAGGGACTCGCCGCTGGCCCAATGCCAGTCCTCCGCGAAAACGGCTTGTATCTGCCCCGCGACCGGCCCCCGGATCTCGACATGTGTGTCTCTCCAGCGGCCGAACTGCGGGTCAAGGCCGAGATACTCGTCGCCCACGTTGTGCCCGCCGACAAAGGCCACGTCACCGTCGACGACAACCGTTTTGCGATGATTACGAAAGTTGATCTCCAACCGCGATGTTGGACCTCTGGAGTGATCCGGGTTCAGCACGGCGACACCGGCGTCGCGCAATCTGGCGGCCCAGGCCTCCGGCAGTTTCTGGCTGCCCACCCCGTCATACATCACGCGGACCTTCACGCCGCGCGCGGCGGCAGCAACGAGGTGATCCGCCAAGCGCCGTCCAAGCCCGTCGTCTCGTATGATGTAGAACTGCACACATACGCTTTCGCGCGCGCTGTCGACCACTGCGCAGATGGCATCGAAGGTCGCGCCGCCGTCGATCAGCAGCCGGACCTCATTTCCGCCGGTAAAGGGCAGTCCCCCGATGCGTTCGAGCGCGCGCAGCGTTTTCTCCCGTTCAAACGGGAGGGTGCCTCTGCTCGCTTCGGTATCTTGTATGCTGAACAGGTCATGGCTTTCTCGCCATGCCGCGCGATAGTCGCGGACTTTGCGGCGACCGAGCACAAGGAAGGCTGGAACGCCGAACCACGGCGATGAAACGAGAAAGACGACCCAAGCGGCTGCACCCTGTGGTGTGCGCGCCGATGCAATCGCGGCCCAGACGCAATAGGCGACTGCCAAGGCGCCAAAAACAGCCAGTATTGTCGCAAGAACTGTCGTCACCTGGCGAGCGGCTCCCGAGTCAAAGAGTAAAATAGCGCGCTTATCGTAGCAGCGATTTTAGAAAAGGAAATGCCATGGCCCTGGTGCAAAAATCGAGGTCAAAACCACAACCGCAAAATAAGCTGTTGGATGTCACTGAGAACTGACCCAGCCACGATAGAAAATGTCACTGAGAATTGACCCATGTGGAACCCTCCCGGCGCTGTTGGATAAATCAGCTGGCGAGCGCAATCCCCCTTTCCCCGGGCACACTTATCCTGCGGCCACGGTCATCGGGATGCCAAGTGCCGTGAAGCGGTTGAGGACCGCCACCCTGATCTGGACCTCCGCCACCTGGCGGTCGAATTCCCGGGACATCAGCCGCTGGCCGAGCAGCTTCACGCAGTTCATTTTCGTCTCGACCCTGCTGCGCCGGTGGTACCCGCTCCAGTTCCGCCAGAGTGCCCGGTGCAAGGTTCCAGTCGTGCCTGGGTTCATCCCAGCTTTGGGTCGAGGTGAGTTGTAGGTCCAGGTAGTCGCGAAACTCTTGTTCGCCGACACGCAACTGGAATGTGTAGAGCGGATTGACGATTTCGCGCATCAAGTCGCGCATTTCGTCATCGCTGATCCTGGAAACCTCCGACCATGGGATTTGTCGGCCGTTGGCGTCCGTCACGAGCACATCAGAATAGTCCCCTGTATGGCTGACCACTCCCGGGCCTGCATGCAGGGTTTCAAGACACGTATTCCGAACACAGATCAGCGTCATCGCCTTGGACATGACAGAGGCATTCTTGCGCACAAGGTCGTTGGTCATGGCTTCCTCGTCTCGCAATGCGAGCGAGGGCCTGTCGTGCCCCGCCCTGTTGATCAGATAGCGAAATCTTCGAGCGATTTTCCGTAGGCCAGCGCGTCACCGATCCAGCCGGGTTTGCGTCCCCGCCCGGACCAGGTCAGTTCCGGGTTTTCTGGATGACGATATTTCGCTACCGAGGGAGAGCGTTGGCGCGCGGTTGCCGCATCGGCAAGTTCCTCGAACGAATAACCGAGTTCGCGGGCCAACTCATCGACCCTGGCGCGGGCCTCGGCTTTGCGGCGATCTTCAAAGGAGGTGATCGCCTTGGCGACTGACTTTTCCAGTTGTTTCAGTTCGCTAAGCGAAAGCGCGTCGAGGTTGATATCGGTCATCAAGGTCCCCTTTGTTCTTTAACATTGATAGGGCAGCGTGCAGTGATGGGCAATTTCCCATTCGGGGACATGGTCAGACATGGTTGCGTGCTCTAATGCTGCCGCATGAGCAGAAGAAGACAGTCTAGGCCTTCCACGCGCGTCACTGCGCTGCGATCGGCACCTTGGCCTCGGAGACGAGCGGGTAGTCGTAACCGGCCTCTACAGTTTTTGTCTGTGATGGGCGGTGCGTTGTTACTTGGTTTTATGGCGGTGGAGCGCATTCCCGAGCGTCTCGGCGCGCTGCCTGAATTGACAGCCCGTCGTTTGATTGAGGGGCCTGTCAGTCATATTCGCGATGGCGACACAATTGAAGTGGCGGGCACGCCGGTTCGGTTCGGGTCGTTGGACTGTGCTGAGCGCGGAACAGTGCGAGGCGATGCGGCTACCAGGCGCATGCGGGGTCTGGTTGCTGCGCAGTCCCTCAGCTGCGCCCTGAACGGTCGCACCAGCTACGACCGCAGCATCGGGCGCTGCACTTTGCCCGATGGACGCGACGTGGCCGCACAGATGATCCGGGAAGGATTGTGCGGCCGATACTGGTAACGGCAGTCCTGTCGGATCCAGAGTGAGAGAGCGGCTGGTTTGCCCGTGACGGGTCAGGGCTGGAGGAGAGGCCTCCGGCGGCCCGTCGCGGAGTGACTGTCATGAACACTATGCAGATTCTGGAACCCGCGCGCCCGGTGCGCGGCGGCTACAAGGTGGATGTCAGCCGGGGAGCACGCAACGGCCGGGTGTCGTCCGAATGGTTCAACCGGCCCGATGATGAGCGCTATCTCTCGCTCGATGACCTCTGGGCCTCGGTCAAGGCGCGCTCGGAGCGCAGCACGTCACGGATCGTCGAGACGGCAAAGATCCATGTCGAGGCCAGTCGCGACAATTCCGAACGGCTGCAGCTGATCCTGCCGAAGGCGGATGCACCGCTGGCACCGACCCATTGGGCCTTTGGTCAACTCGCCAGCCTGGTTGGTGCGCCGGCGTCGTATCTGCGCCAACTGCCGGCACCTCTGGCCGGGATCAATCTGCAGTATGGCCTCTCGGGTCACCGCGCCGAGCAGATCAAGACCTTCGAGACCGAAGACGGCAGGACAGAGCTGCGCGCGGTGACCGGCCCGGATTATGGCCGGATCTATGACCATGAGCTGGTCGAGGCTGTGCAACGCATCGCGGGCAACGGCACCGGTGATACCCGCTGGAAGGTGCCGGGCACGCTCGACTGGTCGACCGGGGTCTATAACCCGGACGTCGACATCACCCGCGATACGACCACGCTTTATGCCTCAGATCGCGATGTGTTCCTCTTCCTCGTGGATGATCACAATCCCATCGAGGCAGGTAAGCTGCCCGACGGATCGCCGGATCTCTACTTCCGCGGCTTCTATTGCTGGAACTCGGAGGTCGGGGCCAAGACCCTCGGAATTGCCAGCTTCTATCTGCGTGCGGTGTGCCAGAACCGGAATATCTGGGGGCAGGAGGAATTCCAGGAGATCACCATCCGCCACTCTAAATATGCCGCCTCCCGCTTCGCGCATGAGGCAGCCCCGGCGCTGACCCGCTTCGCCAATTCCTCACCCTCGGGCTTCATCAACGGGATCAAGGCGGCCCGCCAGCAGATCGTGGCACGGACGGATGAGGACCGCGAGACCTTCCTGCGCAAGCGGGGTTTCTCGAAGCTCGAGGCGGGGAAGATCATCGACAAGGTGCTGGTCGAGGAGGGCCATCCGCCTGAGAGCATCTTCGACTTTGTTCAGGGGATCACGCGTCTCGCGCGGGACAAGACCCAGCAGGACACCCGGCTTGAGCTCGAGGGCAAGGCCAAGAAACTGCTGGAGCGCGTGGGCTGAAGCCAGTCGCAACCCCATTCTTCCCATCATCACGCGGCAGCCCGGCATCTGGTCCTCGGTTGCCGCGTCCCTTCCCGTTCCCGACCCAAGCGCTCGCGGTCCCATGGGCGCGGGCGGCGGACCTCTCATTCCTGGAGACCCCTTTTGCAAACCTTTGACGAAAAAGTGGATACAGCTGTCTACACCGCCTTCATGGCACTTGGCCTTTCGGTTGCCACGAATATGGAGCTGGCGATCCGGCTCAACGACTTCATCACCCAGGAATTCCAACTCGTCGTGTCTGATGATGACGACGATGGCGGCGCAACGCTTGCCGGCGGGTCCGGAGGGCGGGCCGATGACTGAACAGGAACAGACCGCCATCCTTGAGGCGCGCGAGATCCTTGCGCGCTATTTCAACCAGAATCCGATGCTGACCTCCTGGCAGGCTGTGCTGGACTATTGTGCTATCGCAGTACGGGGTGACGTCGAGTGCTTTCACGTACTCTACCTTGACCGGAAAAACCGGCTGATTTCGGATGTTCTGGTCTCGGTCGGCACCGTCGACCATGTGCCGGTTTACCCGCGCGAGGTGCTGAAGCGCGCCCTGCTGATGAACGCGTCGGCGCTGATCCTCGTCCACAATCACCCCAGTGGTGATCCCGAGCCTTCGGATGCCGACCTGAAGATGACCAAGGAGATCCAGAAGGGGTGCAAGACGCTTGGCCTCACCCTGCACGACCATATCATCGTCGGGGCAGGGCGGGAGGTCAGCCTGCGTGCCCGCGGAGATCTCTGAGTGTCAGGTTGACAAATTCTCACCGGGCAGGTCTGGCTAGCCATCCTTCACCTGGATCGCCAGTCAGACACACTGTGAAGAATTTCAGCTGATTGACGGAGAAGAGCCGGATGGCGGTTCCCAGTTCAAAAGCCGAGCTACTGGCAGCGATTGCGACGACATTTGATCGCCTCACCGCCGATCTCGCGAGAGTTCCAACTGACCGTGTAAGGGAAGACTCACTCGTGGGGCACGCTGCGGGGACCATGATGAGCCCAGCCGACTTGGTAGCATATCTGATCGGATGGAACGATCTGGTGCTCAAGTGGCTGGATCGTGATGACCGGGGTGAGCGGGTCGATTTTCCCGAGGCCGGGTTCAAATGGAATGAACTCGGTCTGCTGGCCCAGAAGTTCTACCGGGATCATGAGGCTTTGGATTGGACCAGTCTGCTGGCACGCCTGAACGAGGTCAGGACCCGGCTGGTCGACACGATTTCCGCACGGCCCGACGCCGAGCTATACGGCGGGCCTTGGTATGGGAAATGGACCAAGGGCCGGATGATCCAGTTCAATACGTCTTCTCCCTATGCCAATGCGCGAGTCCGGATCCGGAAGTGGCTCAAGGAGACGGGCTGAGAGCGATACAGCTCTCTGCTACAAGGGGAAACCTGTCCGTGCAGCAGAGGTGCCTGGTCTGCTTGTGGCCTTACGCTTTCAGCGCGTCTTTCACGGCCTTGGCAGGCGTAAAGGCCAGCTTCTTTGAGGCGGCGATGGTCACGGTTGCGCCGGTTGCCGGGTTGCGGCCTTCGCGTTCGGCGGTTTCCTTGACCTTGAACTTGCCGAAGCCCGGGATCGAGGTTTCTTCGCCGGCAATGGCGGCGTCGGTCACGGCTTTGAAGACCGCCTCGACGGCAGATTTGGCCTGAGCCTTGGTCAGGCCATTCTCTTCCGCGACTTTGGCGGCGATATCGTTGATCGTGGTCATATGGGTCGCTCCTGTTGGATCCCGATGACCATGTCAGCTTTGGCGCAGGATCGTAATCTTGAATTTCACGCAGCGTGGACGTTCAAGCCGTTTCCTGCTTCGTTACTGCTGGCGGGGCTTCGGCGTGCACTGCCGCAGACGGTGCGTATTCACGCATGCGGCCTATGGTCTGCTGGCATGCCTCATCTGAGGCTTGCAGCGGGGTGCTCGCCAGTTGCCGGAGTGCGCCGATAGCCGCCTCCTCTGGTATCGGCTTTCCTGCTGTGAGGACGATTGTTCCGATCGGCTCGTTCGCCTGCATGAACATTTCCAGCCAGGGGCCGACATAGTCGTTGCCGTTGCCAAGGGGTGAAGCCGCCGATGGTTCCAGTTCATAGACTATCACGCGTGCATCGCTCTTGCCGGCTCCGGAGGCCTGATAGCTGCCGAATGCGCGGCGCTCCAACATCCAGGAAAGCGCGATCATCGGTGCGTTTTCCAGCGCCGCTGGCAGATCTTCGGCTCTGTCGATCTGCTGCGGCAGCAGATTGGTGTCGAGGCACCGCCATTGGCTGGTGGTCCCGGAGTAATATGCAAGCAGATAGCGCATTGTCAGCATGCCCATATGTTCTTGTTGTCGCTGGCATCTTCGCCCGACCAGGAGGTAGGGAGCGCGTCTTCTGCTCGCAAGGATCTGCGGTGGGCCCTGGGCGGGATGCCGCCCAAGGGTATGTCTGGCACGGCATTAACGCCGGGACAGCAGCCTGCTGAACCACCCGCTTTTGCCGGTGACGTTGCGCCGCTTTGACCGGGGCGACCTGGCAAGAACGTCGCGCCCCGCATCGGTCAGCTGGTAGCGTTTCGCGCTCACCACTCTGAAGAGCCCGCGATCCGTCAGGCGCTCGGCGACCTGCTCGATCTCCGGAACCGCATCGGTGCTGGTCAGGGACAGGATATTTTCTGGCCGACCCTCAGCGTCGCGCAGAAGATCGAGCCATGAAGATGGCAGTTCATCGTCGGGCAACGCACGGCTCCGGAAATGGGGGCGCGTCGAGCGTCAGGTCTTTTTGCAGCGCAGGCATATCAATCGCCCTCAGCGGACGACCAGCACCGGCACCGGGCTATGGGCGAGGACTTCGGCAGTCTGGCTGCCGAGCAGCAGCCGACCAAGGCCGCGCCGCCCGTGCGAGGACATGCAGATCAGACTGCAATCGCGCGCCTTCGCCGTCTCGACAATCGCCTCGGCAGGCTGGGCATTCGGGACATGCAGAACCTCGGCGGCCACGCCGATCTTGTCCGCAGCTTCCTTCGCGGTCTTCAGGATGCCATCTGCCAGTTCTTTCTGGCTTTTCTCGAACCCGCCGCTGACCTCGATGGGGGCAACCCATGCGCCACCCGCAGCCGCTGCATAGACCGGGAAGGCTTCCGTCACGGTGACGATGGTCACCTTCGCACCGAGGGTCTTGGCCAGCGTCAAGCCGTGATCGAGGCCCTTGGTGGCGGTTTCCGATCCATCGGTGGAAATCAGGATGTGATGATACATGACCATTCCTTTTGGCTGACAGGGAAGATCTGGCGCATGGCGGGATCGTCCTGTTGTTGCACAGGTCAGACCTCCGGCCAAGGAATTCCCGGACAAATCAATGCCCGGGACGGTCATGGAGGCCCAGAGCATCATCGGTCCGCCTGGCAGGAGAGGGAGAGAGGGGAGGGGGTTTCCATGACGGGTTGGTAGCCGGAGAGAGGGTCTCCCCGGTGCCCGTCCTCGGAGTATCTGACATGGCCACTGCCGTTCAGAAGATCACCCTGTCGTCCTCGCGCGACATTCCCTTCAACAAGCTGGTGCTGAGCCAGTCCAACGTCCGCCGCGTCAAGGCCGGCGTCTCGGTTGATGAACTCGCCGAGTCCATCGCGCGGCGCGGGCTGATCCAGTCCCTGCATGTCCGCCCGGTTCTGGGCGAGGATGGCGTCGAGACCGGCATATTCGAGGTTCCCGCCGGCGGCCGCCGCTTCCGGGCGCTGGAAGTGCTGGTGCAGCAGAAGCGTCTCGCCAAAACTGCACCGGTCCCCTGCATCGTGTCCGATGCTGCCGACGATGTGCTCATCGACGAGGTCTCGCTCGCCGAGAACATCGAACGCGCGCCGCTGCATCCCGTCGACCAGTTCCGCGCCTTCCAGGCGATGCGCGAGAAGGGCATGACCGAGGAAGCGATTGCGGCCGCCTTCTTCGTCGATTCCAAGGTGGTGAAACAGCGCCTGCGGCTGGTCTCGGTCGCGCCCGCACTGCTCGAAATCTATGCCGAGGACGGCATGACGCTCGAGCAGCTGATGGCCTTCACCATCTCCTCTGATCATGATCGCCAGGTGCAGGTCTGGGATGCGGTGAAGGACAGCTGGTCGAAGGAGCCCTATCAGATCCGGCGCATGCTGACCGAGACCACGGTGCGAGCCTCTGACAAGCGCGTCACCTTCGTCGGCATCGCGGCCTATGAGGCGGCGGGCGGCTATGTGCTGCGCGATCTCTTCCAGCAGGACGATGGCGGCTGGCTGCAGGATCCTGTGCTGCTCGACCGGCTGGTGAACGAGAAGCTGAAAGCCGAGGCCGAGACCATCGCTGCCGAGGGCTGGAAGTGGATCGAGGTCGCGGTCAGCTTCCCCTACAGCCATGCTTACGGCATGCGGCAGCTGATCGGCACCACGGTCGATCTGACCGAGGATGAACGCGCCACCCGCGAGGCGCTGCGCGACGAATACGACCGGCTCGAGGCCGAGTATTCGCAAGCGGACGAATACCCCGATGAGGTCGATGCCCGGCTGGGCGAGATCGAGAAGATCCTCGGCGCCTTCGAGATGCGGCCGATGATCTATGATCCGGCGCAGATGGCGCGGGCCGGGGTCTTCGTCAGCCTTGATGTCGACGGCACGCTGCTGATCCAGCGCGGTTATGTCCTGGCCGAGGACGAGGCACCGCTGGAACCGGAGCCCGAGATCGTCGATCCCGAGACCGGCGAGGTGCTGCAACGCGTCGAGCCGGAGGTCGGCCACCAGCGTGCGGTGATCACCCTCGGGGGCGAGCCTGCCACCGCGCCCGAGGAGGAGGAAGATGAAGGCGAGACGATCAAGCCGCTGCCGGAACGCCTGGTGATCGAACTGACGGCTCATCGGACCCTGGCTTTGCGGGACGCAGTCGCCAACAACCCGCGCATTGCGATGACGGCGCTGCTGCACCGGCTGGTGCTCGACTGCTTCGGCATCCGCAGCTCGGGCACTGCGCTTCAGGCCCGCGTCAGCGAAGTGCATCTGTCTGTGCAGGCTCCGGATCTCGGCGACTCGCTCCCGGCGCAGGCCATCGACGAGCGGCACGCGGCATGGCGGGTAGATATTCCGCTTGATGATGGCGATGACCGGCTCTGGGACTGGCTGCATGCACTGGACGAGGCCAGCCGACAGGCGCTGGTGGCACATTGCCTCAGCTTCGGGGTCAATGCGCTCTACGAACGCCCGAACCCCTATAGCAGCAACGGCATCAGTCAGCATGGGCTTGATCGCCGCATGCATGAGGCCGATCGTCTCGCGCGCGTGACCGGTCTCGATCTTGTCGAGTCCGGCTGGAAACCGACGGTTGCCAATTACCTCGGCCGCGTGACCAAGGCGCGCATCCTCGAGGCGGTGCGTGAAGGAGTGGGCGAACAGGCGGTGGAACTCATCGGCCATCTGAAGAAGGGCGAGATGGCAACGGAGGCCGAACGGCTGCTGGCAGGCAGTGGCTGGCTGCCGGAGCCGCTGCGGATGGATGCTCTGGATGACATCGCAGATGCGGCGGACGCCGGTGGCGCCGAAGCGGAAACTTTGCCCGACTTCCTCACGGACGACAGCGAGGACGAAGAGCCCGCGGAAGACGAGGAGCAGGATCCGGCGCATCGCATCGCTGCCGAATGACTCTCACGCAGGGCAGCTCCGGCCGCCCTGTAGCCTCTCAGTCCAGCCTGCCCGGTCCTCGTGACCGGGCTTTTCTTTTGGAGCACGTCCCCATGTCGCATTCGATCGACATAGATGCGATCTTCATCGAAGATCGCTGTAACCCGCCCACAGAACGGTGCTTGCCCTGGCGCGAGACCAAGAGCGGTATTTCCGTCGTCGTAGAGCCGAAGCCCCACTGGGCGGACGACTTGCGGGTGTTCCGTCTCGATCGGCGGGAATACTGCTTCTATGCAGACTGGCTGGCTGACGGTTGTCGTGCCCGATTCTATGGTCACATAGACACCTGTGGCGCGGACCTGCTGTTGAAAGCCCGAACGATGCTTGCGCGCGAGATCGCCGACGGGCTGTGGGATGAGGTGGCTTGAAATGGTCACCCCGGCCGTTCGACCGGCCGTTTTGGTTGGCGTTTTTCCCCAGGGTCGTCATGAGCGCACAGGGCTCAGTCTTTCCCTCTTTCCGGCCTCTTCGACCGTGGGTTCTGCGGATCAGTGGCACGCTCTGATCGCGCTTCCTGCCCTGTCCCTCTTCCCGGTAGAGCGCTTGGGCGGCAGGTGCCGATCCGGCGTCCCGGCCGTATCCAATCTGATGCGTCGACTTCCCCGTGGCGGCAGGTCGGCGGGGAAGGGCGCGCACTGGCCTGTTCACGGCTAGGGCGATCATCGCCGGTGGTTGCCTGTCGGGCCTTCCTGCCGGTACCTTCAGGATCGCCGC
>NZ_JFGS01000061.1 GCF_000740775.1 Haematobacter missouriensis
GCATTGCTGCAATTTTTAGAGGCGCCCTGTCGGGAATCCGACCTATGGCGAGGCCTGTGGCGAATGGGTTTTCGACTTTGTCAGGGTCGTCTTCGGCAGCTATGACCCGGAGACGAAGCGTCGGGCACTGCGGGAGTTTTTCCTGCTGGTCCCCAAGAAAAACGGCAAGTCGTCGATAGCTGCGGCCATCATCGTGACCGCCGCCATCCTGAATGAAAGGCCAGAGGCGGAACTGCTGCTGATCGCGCCGACGAAGGAGATCGCGTCGATCTCCTTCAAGCAGGCCGCCGGTATCATCCGGCTCGATGCGGAGCTGGACAAGCTGTTCCAAATCCAGAGACACCTGAAGACGATCACGCATCGCATCACGCTGGCCGTGATCGCGGTGAAGGCGGCGGCCGCCGATGTCATCACGGGGTCGAAGGCGACCTACATCCTGATCGACGAAACCCATGTCTTCGCGGAGATGGCCAAGGCCTCGGAAATCTTCGTCGAAATCCGGGGCTCGTTGGCGGCGCGGCCGGATGGGTTCCTGCTGCAGATCACAACGCAGTCGAAAAAGCCTCCGGCGGGCGTGTTCAGGGCGGAGCTTTCGATCGCGCGCGATGTGCGCGACGGTCGGATCGATCTGCCGATGCTCGCGGTGCTCTACGAACTGCCGATCGAGAAGTCGATCGATGGCGGCTGGAAAAGCCAGGAGACATGGGGCCTCGTCAACCCGAACCTCGGTCGGTCGGTCGATGGAGGCTATCTGGAAGATGAAATCCTGAAGGCTGAGCGCGAGGGGCCGGAGAAGCTGGCACTGATCGCGTCGCAGCACTTCAATGTGGAGATCGGCACGGGCCTTCATGCCGACCGTTGGCCCGGAGCGCTATATTGGGACAGGACAGCGAATCCGCGCATCACCTTCGATCGGCTGCTCGACGAGTGCGAGGTCTGCACGGCGGGGATCGATGGTGGTGGTCTGGACGACCTGATGGGTCTGGGGATTATCGGTCGGCACCGCAAGACGCGTGCGTGGTGGCACTGGGCGAAGGGCTGGGCTCAGGCCGATGTGCTCGAGCGCCGGAAGGAGATCGTGCCGCGGCTTCGGGACTTCGAGCAGCAGGGTGATCTCGTCTTCTGCGAAAGCGCGGAGCAGCAGGAGGCGGAGATTGTCGCCATCTGCAAGCAGATCCAGTTGGCGGGGCTCTTCCCGGAGCAAAGCGGGATCGGTCTCGACAGTGCCGGCGTCGCGACGCTGATCGACGCGCTCGCCGCGGAGAGCATGACCCAGCCGCTCGTCACCGCTGTCGGGCAAGGCTGGAAGCTTCAGGCCGCGGTGCTGACGCTGCCCCGAAAGCTTAAGGACAGGACGATGCTCCATGGGGGGCAACCGATCATGCAATGGCAGGTCGGGAACGCGAAACAGGAACTCAAGGGGAGCAACTACATGGTCACCAAGCAGGCGGCCGGGTCGGCCAAGATCGACCTGCTGATGGCCACGTTCAATGCGGCCATGCTCATGTTCCTGAATCCGGTCGCGGATGACAGCCGCCAGAACATGGACGGTTTTTTCGCGGCGCTGAGGGCCTGACGTGGGTCTGATCACGCGCGCTCTGTCGCTCGTCGGCCTCGAACGGAAGGCAGCGACCAACATCACCTGGACGGACGGCCGGGATGTCATGGGGTCCGCAGTTGGCGAGGCGGGCGTCATCGTTGATGATCGTGCGACCCTTGGCCTTTCTGCAGCGTGGGCTTGTGCCAACCTGATCTCGGGCACGATCTCGTCGCTGCCCTGTGAGGTCTATCGCGGCGGCTCTCGCGTGGCTCAGGTCCGACAGGATCACCCGCTCTACCGCGTCCTGCACGACGCGCCGAACTACGACCAGACGGCAGTCGATTTCTGGGACTTCATGTGCCTGTCGCTGGAACTCTGGGGCAATGCCTATGCCCGGGTGATCCGGGCGGGGGGCAGGATCGTGTCTCTGCGACCCGTGCGACCGGATTTCGTGACGGTGCGGCGGCTGCCCGATGGGCCGCTGGAATACTCGTGGTCGCAGGACGGCGAAAGCTACCGGCTTCGCGACCGCGATGTGCTGCATATCCGTGGTCCCGGTGGCGATCCGCTGGGTGGGATGGGTACTCTGGCTGTTGCGCGGAACAGCCTGTCCGGTGCGATCGCCGCGGAGCAGGCGGCAGCGCGCACGTTCCGCAATGGACTGCGCCCTTCGGCGATCATCAAGTTCAAGGAATGGCTGACGCCCGAACAGCGCGAGATCGCAGAACAGCGCATCGCGGAAAAGTACATCGGGGCCATCAATGCGGGTCGCCCCTTCATGGCCGAAGGCGGGATGGAATATCAGCAGATCACCATCTCGCCCGAAGATGCGCAGATGCTGGAGACCCGGCAGTTCTCGGTCGAGGAGATTTGCCGGTTCTTCGGAGTGCCGCCGGTGATGATCGGCCATGCGGGTGCTTCGACCGCCTGGCCGACCAGTGTCGAGCAGCAGGTGCTCATGTTCCAGAAGTTCACGCTTCGCCGCCGTCTCAAGCGGATCGAGCAGGCGGTGCAACAGCAGCTTCTCGGCCCCGCTGATCGCGGCGACGGCCTGTTCGTCAAGTTCAATCTTGAAGGCCTGCTCCGCGGTGACAGCGCGTCGCGGTCAGCCTTCTACGTCGCGATGTCGGGTATCGGCGCGATGACGATCAACGAAATCCGTGCGCTGGAGAACCTGGTGCCGGTGCCCGGTGGCGACGTGCCCCGGATGCAGATGCAGAACGTCCCCATCACTCAGGCGGGACAGGAGGACGATGATGGAAACGAAAGCCTTCCCGCTTGAACTGAAGGACCTCACCGACGAGGGCGTGATCGAAGGCTATGCCTCGATCTTCGGCAACATCGACAACGGTGGCGACAAGGTGATGCCGGGCGCGTTCGTCGAAAGCCTCGCCAAGGCGCGGCAGACCGGGCGTACCGTCAAGATGCTCTGGAACCACAACCCGAGCGAACCGATCGGCGTCTGGGAAGACCTGGCCGAAGACAGCAAGGGGTTGCGCGCCAAGGGCCGTCTCGTGCTCGAGGTTGCCCGGGCTCGCGAAGTGCTTGCGCTCATGAAGGCCGGTGCGCTCGGCGCGCTGTCGATCGGGTATCGGACCCTAAAGTCCTCTCCCGACGGCAACATGCGCCTCCTGGAGAAACTCGACCTGTTCGAGGTTTCGCCCGTGACGTTCCCGATGAACGAGCGGGCCCGGATTTCGTCGGTCAAGGCTGATGGCTGCGACGACATCATCGAAAAGCTCGCGGCCGGGGACCGGCTGACCGAGCGAGAGTTCGAGAAGCTGGCCAAGGGACTTGGCCTTTCGAACTCGCAGGCGGAGCGTGCCGCGCGCATCCACCTGAAAGGGCAGGGGGATCCTGCCAAAGCGGCAAGTGAGGCGGACCAGTTCTGGGCCGCGTTGCGGGGCTGAGGCCCCATCCCCCAACCGATCAGGAGACATTCCATGTCTGGTGACAAATCGGCTGCCGAGCTGGCAGCGGAAGTGAAAGCCACGTTCCAGCAGGCGCTGGATGACGTGAAGGGCAAAGCCGAGGAAGCGCTCGGCAAGGCCAAGGCGGGTGAGACCCTGACCACCTCGTTCAAGGAACAGGTTGACGAAGCGCTCACCAAAATGAACGGCCTGAAGGCCCAGCTTGACGAGCTGGAGCAGAAGGCCGCGCGCGGTGGCAACGGCGACGGCGTCGAGCACAAGTCGTTCGGTCAACAGTTCGTCGACGCGGATGGTGTCAAGAACTGGCTCGCCTCTGACCCCTCCAGCGGTCGGGCCGAGCTGCGGCTCAAAGCAACGCTCACGACGTCGGACGCGGATGCGGCCGGGTCCGTTGGTGCGGCCATGACGCCGACCCGCCTTCCCGGCATCCTTGAGTTGCCGCAGCGCCGCCTGACGGTCCGCGATCTGATTTCCGCCGGCCGCATGGACGGCAACTCGCTTGAGTATGTTCAGGAGAAGGGATTCACCAACAATGCCGCCCCGGTCGCCGAGGGCGATGTGAAGCCGTCGTCGGATATCCAGCTCGAACTGATCACCACATCGGCGAAGGTGATCGCGCACTGGATGAAGGCCTCCAAGCAGGCTCTCTCCGATATCTCGCAGCTTCGCTCCCTGATCGACAACCGTCTCAACTACGGGCTGAAATTCGTCGAAGAGTTCCAGCTTCTGAACGGTCCGGGCACGGGGCAGAACCTTCTCGGTATCATTCCCCAGGCGACACCGTTCGCTGCGCCGGCCGGTTCTCCGGCAGTCACGACCAGCATCGACGTTCTGCGCATCGCAATGCTGCAGGCGACCCTCGCGGAGTTTCCCGCGACCGGCCACGTTCTGAACCCGATCGATTGGACGACGATCGAGCTGACCAAGGACGAATCCGGCTGGTATATCCTCGCCAACCCGCAGGGCACCGCGCAGCCGACCCTCTGGGGCCTTCCCGTGGTGCAGACCCAAGCAATCGCCCAGGGCAAGTTCCTGACCGGGGCCTTCAAGATGGGTGCACAGCTGTTCGACCGCTGGGATGCGCGGATCGAGGTTGGCTACGTGAACGACGATTTCACGCGCAACCTCGTCACCATCCTGGCCGAAGAACGGCTTGCTCTCGCGGTCTATCGGCCGGAGGCGTTCGTGTACGGCGATATCGCGCCGGTCACGCCCTGATCTGTTGACCAAGGGTGGCCGGTTCGCTGGCCATCTCTGTGAGCAGAGAGGTCTCATATGAACCCTGTCCGGATCACCGCACCGACAGACCCTGTCGTCACCTTGACCGATCTGAAGCAGCACCTCCGCGTGCTGCACTCCGATGATGACGACCTGATCACCGCCTACGAAGCCGCTGCCGTGTCCTGGCTCGACGGCTATTCCGGTGTTCTGGGACGGGCGATCCTGTCACAGGGCTGGCAGGAGAGCTTTCCCGCGTGGGGATGTATGCGCCTTGCCCTGCCGGATGTGAGCGCGGCGGCTGTGAGCTATAAGGATGCCGCCGGCACGTCACAGACGGTGCCGGATGCGACACTCCGGTTCGATGGTTCGGTCGTCATCATCGACGCGACCGGTCCCGCGGACGCAAGCGACATTACCGTTGTCTACACCTGTGCCCTGCCGGCGGGCGACCTTCCTGCCATCGTGCAGGCGGTGAAGATGCTCGTCGCGCATTGGTATGTGCGCCGGGAGGCCGTGGGTGAGGCGGTGTCATCCATCCCCTTCGCGGCCGAAGTGCTGATCAACCACAAGCGGCGGAGGCAGTTGTGAGCGCGGCGGGGGGGCGGAATTTCCGTGTGGCGTTCGACGAGCCAATCGCCACACCCAACGGGCAGGGCGGTCAGCTGATGGGTTGGACGGAACGCCTGCATGCCTATGCCAGGATCATGTGGCTGCGCGGCAGCGAGACGGTGATCGCCGCGCGGCTTGCCGGTCGGCAGCCTGCCGTCGTCGTCATCCCGTCCAGCACCATCGCTCGGCTGATCACCACGGAGTGGCGCATGCGGGACGTCCGGTCGGGTGACGTGTTCAACATCCGCACGATGGTTGAGAGCGACGACCGGGCGGATATCGAACTGACCGTCGAGAAGGGAGTGGCTGTCTGATGCCGAGTCCGTCAAATGCGCTGCAAACGTTGATCTATCAGCGGCTCACCACCTATGCCCCGCTGGTTGCTCTCATCGGCACCCGCGTTGTCGATCCGCCGCGCGGAGAAGAGGCGTCGCCTTACATCAGCTTCGGCCGGTCCGATTGGCAGGAAGACGACGCAGATTGCATCGAAGGGCGGGTGGAGACGATCCAGCTCGATATCTGGTCGATCGCTCAGGATGGCCAGCGCGAGGCCAAGGATATCTGCGACGCGGTGAAAAAAAGGCGCTGCATGGATATGAGTCCGACCTTGGCGAACACGCGCTTGCCTTGATGCGCGTGCCGACGGTTCGGGTGTTCATCGACCCTGACGGCATCACGACCCACGGCGTGGTGCAGGTTGAGGCCGTGATCGAGGAGGGCTGATGGCGTGGGTGCGCTTCGATCGCGAATTCTGGTGGCGCGCCACGCCGCAGGCCAGCCTCCGGTATCGCTCCGGGTCCACCTACAACGTCCCGCGCCGCTGCGCCGACAAGGCCGTATCCGAAGGCGCGGCGACCCGGACCGTCAATCCCAGAAAGGTCCGCCATGGCGCGACAGACCAGCATCCTCGGCCTCGCAAAGCTTGAGCGGAAGTTGAAGCGGTTACCGGCGGTGGCGCGCGAGACCATTCGCGCAGCCATGGAGGCTGCCGCCGATGAAATCGTCGCCATGATGAAAAGCCTTGTGCCAGAGGCCACCGGGGCGCTGCGCGACAGCATCGGTTGGACCTGGGGTCAGGCGCCCAAGGGCTCGATGGTGATTTCGACGCTCAAGGGCGCTGGCATGGGCGGCGACCTGACGCTGACCATCTTCGCCGGGAACGCCGAAGCGTACTACGCCCGGTGGGTCGAATTCGGCACGCAGAAGATGAAGGCGCAGCCGTATTTCTACGTGTCCTGGCGCGCGAACCGGCGGAACGCGCGGCGCAAGGTGCGCGCTGCAGTCCGCAAGTCCGCCAAGCAGGTCGCCGCGGGCACCTGATCCTTTCCGGCCATCCGGCCTTCACCAGCCCGCCACGGCGGGCCTTTCGCTATGGAGAAACAGAATGGCCCGTCCAGTCACGGCCAAGTTTGGCAAGATGAAGATAGAGATCGGCGATGGGGAGGATCCAGAGGTCTTCGCCGCGCCCTGCGGCTTCACCTCGAAGGCGCTGACGCTGTCGAAGAACCTGTCCGAAGTGTCTATTCCGGATTGCGATGATCCGGATGCACCGCTCTGGCTCGGTCGCGATGTGCAGAGTCTCACGGCTTCCGTCACCGGAGACGGCGTCCTTGCCGCCGAGTCGATCGAAACATGGCAGGAGTTCTTCGACAGCACCGACAGCCGCACGGTGCGGATCAGCATCGAATTCTCCACCGGCACCATGCAGTGGGTAGGCCTGATGCACCTCGAGACCCTGAACCCGTCGGCAGAATCCGGCGGCCGGATCCAGATGAGCGTTTCGATGCAATCCGACGGCGAGATGGTCGGCACCTGGACTGCGGCCACGCCGTGACGCGATCCGCCGAGATCACCCTTGATTGGGCGGACGGGACATACCTGTTCGCCCTCAAATGGGGGCAGCTGATCGAGCTGCAGGAGAAATGCGACGCGGGCCCCTATGTGGTGCTCGGCCGGATCGAGGATGGCTCGTGGCGGATGGGCGATATCGCCGACACGATCCGCCTCGGCCTCATCGGCGGCGGAACCACGCCGCTCGACGCGCTGAAGCTGACCCGCACCTATGTCGAGGCGCGCCCGCCGATCGAGAATGTCCGGCTCGCACAGGCGGTGCTCGCGGCCGGCCTGATGGGGGCGCCAGAAGAACGGGTGGGAAAGCCGCGGGCGGTGGCGAGCGCATCGACACGCTCCCGAACGGAAAAATCCGCATCGCGAAAATCCTCGGGGCCGGAATCGCAATCGGGCTGAGCCCGACCGAGGTCAAGGCGCTCTCCATGTGGGAGCTCGCCGCGGCCATCGACGGATGGAACGAGGCGAATACGCCGGATGAGCCGGGGCGGCTCACGACCGATGAGGCCTACGAGCTCTGGGAGTGGATAAGTGGCAACTGACCTTGAAAAGCTCGTCGTCCAGCTTTCCGCGGACATCAAGCAGTACCAGCGCGAGATGAACAAGGCGGTGGGCGTGTCGAACCAGCAGGCCCGCCAGATCGAGGGCCGGTTCCGGAAGATGAACCAGAACCTCGACAGCATCGGTGGCAGCGCGGCTCGCTCCCTGATCGCCCCGTTGGGTGCCATCTCCGCTGCGCTTTCGGTGCGCGAGGTGGCGCGCTATGCGGACGCCTGGACCGGAGCGAAGAACAGCCTCGCCGTCGCCGGTGTTGTGGGCGAGCAGCAGGCGGACGTGCTGGAACGGCTCTATCAGGCGGCACAGGCCAATGCGGCACCGGTTACCGCGCTGGCAGACCTTTTCGGGAAGGCAGCGCAAGCCAGTGACAATCTTGGAGCTAGTCAACAAGAGCTGCTCAAGTTCTCCGGTGGCGTGGCCACCGCACTGCGGGTCGCGGGCACTTCCGCCGGTGCGGCGTCGGGTGCGCTCACTCAGCTCGGTCAGCTTCTCGGCTCTGCGCGCGTGCAGGCTGAGGAGTTCAACTCGGTCAATGAGGGCGCGCGCCCGATCCTGATCGCGGTTGCTGCCGGTCTCGACAAGGCCGGCGGGTCGGTCAGTAAGCTCAAGAAGCTGGTGAATGATGGAGAGGTCAGTGGCCGTGACTTCTTCCAGGCGTTCCTCCGTGGGATGCCAAATATCGAGAAGATGGCGGCCAATGCGACGACCACCATCGATCAAGGCCTGACGAAGGTGAACAACGCTTTCACGAAGTACATCGGCTCGACCGACGAGAGCCTCGGAGCATCGCAGCGCCTGGTGGCAGGGCTGTCCGCTCTCGCCGACAATTTCGACGCGGTCGCGGACGTGACTCTCAAAGTGGCCGGTATCATTGCCGGTGCGCTGGTCGGACGGTCCATCGGTGCGATGGTGGCGAAGCTCGGGCTTGCCACGACGGCAGCGGTCAAGTTCGTATCGGCGCTCCGCGCCGCAACCACACTCAGCGGTGTCGCGACCGCCATCAGCGGCCTGTCCGTTGCGGCGGGACCGATCGGGCTCGTGATCGGCGGTACCGCGGTCGCGGCGCTGACGCTCTACGCCTCCACCTCGGATCAGGCCGGGGACGCGACCGACCGCTTCAAGGCACGGATGAAGGACCTCGGCGAGCAGGCGAAGACGACCGCACAGGACGTGCAGCAGAGTGCCGCCGAACAGATCGCCGCGGTGCGGGAGGCGCAGGAGCATCTGGCTAGCCTGAAGGAAGAGGAACTGATCGCGCCAAACGTCGTCGCGAACGCTGGTCAGCAGCTGGATGGGCTGCTGGAATACCTTCGCGAGATGGCGGGCGATTGGGAAATCTCGGATGAAACGATGACGTCACTCGATGATCTCGCCTCGCGGGCGAAGACCGGTGAGGTCTCGGCGGGAGAATTGACGGCTGCCCTGCAGAACATCGCGCATGTCCGACCGGACCTCACCAGCTGGCTCACGCAGTTCGGCTCCCTCGCAGGGGCGGCGCTCAACGCTGTGGGGGCGGTGCGCGCCCTCAGGCTCGAGATTGCCGCAGCAGAGGGAACGTCGTCGCCCGGGCAGGGAATACGCGCCCTTCCGGAAGACCGGGCTGGGCGGTTCACTGCGAGCGATGACCGGCAGGCAATCCGTCAGGGGCAGGCCTACGTGGCGGAAGCGCAGCGGCGGAACGCCCTCTCGAAACAGGCGCTCGCCCTTGAGGATGAGATTGCCAAGGTGCGCAAGCAGTCGCTGGCTGACGGGGTCACGCTGACGGAACAGCAGGTGAAGAGCATTGCCGCAGGCAACCTGGCGGCGCGGGAGGGTCGATCCGGCTCCGGCGGCAGCAAGTCGGACAAGGGTCCGTCGGAATATGCGCAGGAGGTCAAACGCGTCCGCGATGAGATCGCCGCCCTCAACCGGGAGGCCAAACTGTCAAGCGAGGCCGTCCTCAGCGGCACGGATTATGAGACCGCGCTCGAGGTCGCGCGCCGCGAGGCGGAGCTTCTCGAAGCCGCGCAGAAGGCCGGGCTGGCGGTGACGCCGCAGCTCCGTGCCGAGATTCAGGGGCTGGCTCAGGACTATGCGGAGGCGGCGCGCAACACGCGCCTCGCAACCGATCGACAGGAGGAGCTGCAGCAGGTGCAGGACGATATCCGGATGGCGGCGGGCGAGGCGTTCGGCTCGATGGTGTCAGATGTCAGGAGCTTCGGCGATGCGCTGTCGAACCTGGTCTCGCGCCTTCAGACCATCTTGACCAACCGGCTGTTCGATCAGCTCTGGGAGAAGATGCTTCCGTCCACAGGCGCCGCAGGCGGTGCAGGCGGTGGGCTGCTGAACGCCTTCTCGTCTTGGTTCGGCGGGTTTCGTGCGAACGGTGGCGGGGTCCAATCCGGCCGGGCCTATATCGTAGGGGAGAAGCGCCCTGAGCTGTTCGTCCCCAGCCAGAGCGGTGTGATCCTGCCGACGGTTCCGTCCGGCGGGCGGGGCGGGGGTGGCGCTAGCGTGCAGATCATCGATCAGCGCCCGGCAGGGTCTCCCGAAATGCAAGTGGATCAGCGCCAAGAGACCGGCCCTGATGGCCGTGCGCTAGTACGTGCGATCGTGTCGGAGGACCTCTCCCGGGGCAAGTATGACAAGAGCATGCGTGGCCGGTACGGTTCACGTCCGAGCACGGTGAGGCGAGGCTGATGGTCGTAGTTGCCCAATGGCCGTTCGGGGTGCCTGACTGCATCATGCCGCTGTCGCCGCAAGGAGGATTACAGGATGCCCGCGTCAGCTTTGAACCAGAGGTCGGTCCGGCCATTGAAAGGCCCAAGGCGACGTGGACGCCAGATGTTTATTCGGTGCAGCTGGTTCTGATCTCTGTGCCGCAGTTCCAGGCGTTTGAACGCTGGTACAAGAATGACCTTCGGCAGGGTGTGCTGCCGTTTGAATTCTACCACCCGATTACCAAGGCTCGTTCTGCCTGGAAGATCGTGAAAGGCGATCCGGCCTATCAAGTGAGTAAACCGCGGCTGCGCCAGAAGCCCGATACCCGGTGCATCGCACTCTCTTTCAGCATCATGTCTTTCCCGGCGGATGTCCCAGACGGGTATCTGCTGCAGGAGAATGGCGATTACGTGCTGCAGGAAAACGGCGATCGCATCATCGTGCAGGAGGGGGTCCCATTCGATGGCGGATCGTGACATTCCCGCGGCGACGCGCGCCTCGCTTGAGGACGCATCCTCCCCGGATGCGCTGCT
>NZ_JFGS01000062.1 GCF_000740775.1 Haematobacter missouriensis
TGGGCCTGAAGCTGGACGATCCGAGCTTCGCGCACCCGATCTACGCCAACCTCTTTGACGACGAGGACGGTGAGGGCTCGAGCCTGATCTGGTCGCGCCCCAACAGCCGCCGAGGGGAGTAATCCCCCCAACCAGGGCCCCGGTCGAAAGGCCGGGGCCTTTGGCGCTGCCGGTGCCCGACGGCTTTCGGGCGGACCGCGGATCAGGCGTTCACGTCATCCTCAAAACGCCGGATTCGGGCGAGAATGTCATCGAAAGTCGGCGGCTTCGTATCGAACATCATGGGCGCCATGGCCCTGTAGTCTACTCGCAGATCCTTGATCCGATCCTCGCCGGGCAGAAGTCGCAACGTGCCGGGCCTGGCTAGGTCATAGTTTGCCCATGCCGAACGGAAGAAGATGGCTTTATGCTGCGCCACCTGCGCCAACAGCTCGAAATCGCGCGATGCAGCGGCCCCTTCTTCGGTCTCGAGCAGCATGGCCAGATCGTAGAAATGTCGGGAGAAATACTGCGGTGTCGGCGATCCGGCAGGGCGATGGGCCTCGGCATGGAGTGCGGTCGCCTTTTCCCAGAAGGTGCGCCGGGCAGACAGGACGGTGACCCTGGTGTCAGGCGCGTCGAAGAAGTCAGGGTAATCTTCAGCCGCATAGGGCCGGATCACCTTCGCCTCAGTTGGCCAGGGGTCTCCGCGCGCCCCGAGTTCGAGCTTCACCCGGGGGGTGATGTAGGACATTCCCGCATAATCCGTGCCGCCGAAGGCCGGGGGATAGTGGAAATTCACCGTCTGCGCGTCATTCGGGTCTATCTTGAGTGACCAGCCGCCGTCGGCGGGATTGCCCAGATGGCGCGCGAATTCCGTTTGCAGGGCGGGAAGCAGCCGTTCGGCAACATGCGTTTCGACATCCGTCACCAGATCCGCAATCAGCCTCGCCGCCTTATTCTTTCCAAGCCCTTCCTGCTCAGGGTCCCGTTCGCCGCCATATCCCAGTTCTGTCCGGTCAAAGGACAGGTCGATATCCTCGGAGAACCGACGGATCGCGTCATAGGCCTTGGACAGCGAGGTGCCGCCTTTGAACACCAGTGACGCGGTTTCCCCGGGCGGCAGCGAGAAGACCCGCCGTAGGGTCCAGCAAACCCAGAAGTCCTTCTCGATGATCGTGTTGGCGACGCCGCGGCCAGCGGCGGTTTCCCCAAAGAGAGCGGCACGGTCAGAGGCCGGCAGGCGGGCAACCTTATCCAAGCGCGGCTCCCACCCCGGATCCTGAAGGCTTTGGGTCGGCAATCGAGAGCAGGGTTGCCCGCATCCACGCCGGTGCCTGCGTCGCATTCCTGGCGAGGAGCTTCTTGTCGCTGGCCGAGAGGTGACGGCTGGCCGCGTGCATCACGTCAGAGGCCCGTGCAGCACCTACATGGCGCAGGGCCTGAACGACCGTTCCGGCCGGGCTGCCGGGGGCAATCAAATGTTTGGGCGACGTATGGCGAAGATCGATCACCCGCTTCCCGAGCACAACACGGCGCGAAGGCCCATCCGTCAGCCAACGGCTCTGCGCCGCGACCTGCGTCGAGAGGCCGAGCGCGTTGGCAGCCTGTGGGCCGTCAATCTGCAGGTTTGATCCGGTTTCGCGAGCGAGTGCTCTGGCCACGTTGTCGGGCGAAGGGGCCAGAGCACCAAACTTCGGATGGATCTTCGGGAAATCATAAAGGCCGCGGGCGAGACGCCGGAGGTCTCCGGCCTTGGTCAGCCGCGACAGCGCCTGGTCCACCGCGCCACGGGTTGCCACGTCCAGAAAGTCGCTGGGCGTGAAGACGCTGCCGCGTCCGCTTGCGCGGACACGCTTCATGATCCGATCGGGAACAGAGGCAGATACAGTCTTCATGTGTCAGAAAATAGGCTATGTTTTTCTTCCAATCAAGTGCGCGATGCACGGAGCTATATCTCTTGTGCGGACTGAGATTATCGCGGTCGCGGACAGGGGCGGTGCGAGCGGTGTGCTCGGCTGGGCGCGAAGGGGCCGGGCTCGGCACTTGCGCCCAGTGCCAGGGGGCTGTCAGGCATCCGTTGGAAGCCACCCTATTCATCGTCGGCGCGGCGCAGATCTGTGATCTGGCCTGTAACACGTCGATACCCTTGATCAGCGAAGCGCCAAGGCCGGCGGCAGCGGAGGCATGCCGTCACGGGATAAGGCCCCTGTCAGAGCCAATGCCCCATCCCCGCTTCCATTCGCAAACCTTGGTCCGATCCTTCTCTTTGAAATCAACCCGTAAAGGGTCGGCTTTACGCTTTGCGTGCCGCCCTCGGGGATTCGGACAAAAGGCCCGAACGCCCGAGGGTGATTGCAGATCCGGTCAGACACTTCGGGCGCCTGTCGAGCGGGGGATGGTCCCTCGTCTCCAAAGACAGGAGCCAGTCCCATGTCCAAGAAGGATGCCACCGCTTTCGCCGCCAGCCTCGCCGCTACGCTGATGGTCTCGATCGTCGTGTTTCAGGCCGGCGATGGCAGCCATGCCGCCATGCCCGCCGATGAATATGATGGCGATGAGACGCTCATCGCCCTGGAGATCGACCCTTGGCAGTGAGGCGCGCAAGCGCCTCACCCCCCTTCGGCCGGCCCGCGCGCGGCGGGCCGCGCCGTCCACCGGGGTCGCGCGATCACCCGCCTGTGGCGCGCGCCGCACGGAGGAGCCGGGATGAACCCCGGCGCGGGTGAGGTCGAGGAGGGATCCGGGAAGGGCGAGCCTTCCGGTCCCAGAGAGAGCGCCGGTCGGCTTCACCTGTCCCTTCGCTCTCAGGAGAAGTCCCATGACCCACGAGATAGCAGCCACCCCGGAAGGCAACCTGGCGGTCGCCATGGCGCAGTTTGATGCCTCGCAACTGGCGCATCAGACGCTCAGCACCACCGCAATGGCGCAGAACAAGGAGACGCTGTTCGTGGCCATGCGCGCCGCCGGGATCTCCGAGATCATCGTCACCTTCGACGGCGCCGGCGACAGTGGGCAGGTCGAAGACATCGATGCCCGCCGTGGTGAAACCGTAGTGCCGATACCGGACACCGCGATCACCCTCGCACAGGTCAGCTGGGGCATCAGCGAGATTTCGACCAGCAGCATGTCGCTCTCGGACGCTGTCGAGACCCTCGCCTATGACCTCCTCTCGGACAGCCATGGCGGCTGGGAGAACTGCGACGGCGCGTTCGGCGCGTTTCATTTCGACGCCGAGGCCGGGACGATCCTGCTCGACTACAACGAGCGGTTCACCTCGTCCGAACAGTTCAACCACAGCTTCTGAGGGCGGAGAACATGGCACATCCCTATCATCACGCCCTGTCCTCGGTGAAAAAGTGGGGTGGCGTGGTCGAGGATTACATCGAGCTGCATTCCTGGTTCGATGCCTCGAAACTGATCCTTGCCGACTTTAGGCACCGAGCTTTGCGCCACCATGCCGAAGGTATCTTCTTGCTGGAAACAGTGTTCGGCAAGACGCTGACCCTCTCCTCCGGCCGGGTAATCCCGACGCGATGGGTGGGCGAGCAGCATGTCCGCGAGGATCTCGGCCACATCCCGAGCTTCGCCGACTGGGCACGCGCGATCCGGCCAGAACCCTGGATGGGGCGCACGCCGAAGATCGAGGCCGAAGTGGAGCCGTTGCCTGCAGCCCCGACGGCGCCTCCCGATCCGTTCTACCCCCTTCTCGGCCTTTCACCTGATGCCGCAGCGTTCACAGTTCTTCGCGCCGCGGCCCGGGCCTTCCATCCTACTATCCGCAAGGATTCCGGTCTCAGGCTCGCCCGGCGGCGTTTCTACCGCCAGATGCTGGCCGCCCATGCGGCTGCAGTTTCCACATTCCCAGGCACCTGACCCATTCCTTCAGCCCAATCCCAATCAGACCCGGCCTCGTGCCGGGTTTTCCATTTCTGACAAGGAGCCTGTCATGGCCGACTATTTCACCCATTTCTCTTGCCTGCTCGATGCGGGTTCGCCTGAGAATGCCGCCAAGGCGATGGCGCTGTTCCACCGCCGGCGCGCCGAAGAGGCGGATGCCGACGAGCTTGCGTTCAACGGCTTCGATCTTGTCCAGCAAGACGGGCCGAGCGGCTCGCAACTCTGGATCCATGATGATGATCAGGGCGACGTCGAGGGCGTCATCAACTTCGTGCTGCGCCTTGCCGAAGAGCTGAACCTCACCGGCCTCTGGGGGTTCGACTATGCCAATACCTGTTCTCGCCCCAGGGTCGAGGCTTTCGGTGGCGGGGCGCATGTCATCGACCTTGGCGCACGCAAGAGCATCGGCTGGATCAGCACGCATGAATGGCTGAACGCCGTTCTGAATGGCACGGACATCGACGCCGTGGAGGCGGTCGCAGGATGAACACCACGGTCCCGATCACCCCCGCTTCTCCCTCCTGGCATCTGCCCGTTATCGAATTTGGGCACAGCGCCGACGGCCTGCTGGTCGCCCGTGTCGGCGACACCGCCTTCGCCATGGTGCCGACACGGCAGGGGCGGCATTTCCTGGCGACGGGCTGGCGACTTACTCGCCCGCTGGACACATGGAAGCGTGGGGACTTCTACGGCCATTCCGGCGATGTGGCGGATGAGGCCGCGTTTCGGGCGCTGGTCGCGGAGAGTGCCAAACACCAACGTGAGCGCGTGGCACTCGGGCGCCGTGAGATCGCCTCTCGGGCCAATACGCCCTGGGGTCCATCGCAGGGTGCGACGATCTATGGAGAAGGCGTCCTCTGCCATTCCACCGCCGGGCATGGCGGGTTCCAACTCGCACCAGAGCAAAATGCCCGTGTGCATCCGCTGCTGCGATCCTCCTCCGGGTTCTACGAGGAGGACGCCGAATGGGCAGCGGTTGCACAGGCTTTGCCGGATCTCTTCACGGGTTATGAACGCCGCCTGGCTGATGAGACGCTGCGCAATCACTGGCCAGAGGCCTGGGAGGCCATACATGGTCGCGCCCTTCAGCCTGGTGAGTCCCGAGAGCGGGATCGCCAGACCTTCGAGCGCCACCATGCCGGGGACCGGATCGTGATCGCCGCGGTAAATTCGGATCGCTTTCCCGGCTTTGTGGAAACGACTGCGACCCTGGGCGGGCAGCGCGGACCGGGTATCGAGCGCCGCTGCTTCCTCGTTCCGTCAGTCGAGTATGAGCCCGGTCTGTTCGGCTTCGTGATCGATCCCGCGCGGCATTGCGCGCCCGATGAAAAAGACCCGGGAGATTGACTTTGCTCCGTAGGTTTCGAGTCTCCGAGGCAGGTGCGAAAGGCTTGCAGAATATGCAAAATATCTGTATATTCTGTATGAAGGAGATTTCGCAATGCCCCATCTGCCCGAGTTCAAGGCCGCCGACCTCACGCGGCATACCAGCGAGTTGTTCGATGCTGCGATCCGCTCTCCGATCGCGATCACCAAACATCGCAAGCCGAAGTTCGTCCTGATGAGCATGGACCAGTACCAGAAGCTCGCAGGCGAAGCGAGCCAGCAGGCGCATTTGCTCGATGAGATGCCGCTCGACCTGAAGGCGCTGATGATTGCCGGGCTGGAGCGCGATCTGGGGGCCGGGAATGAGTGAGCCGAAGGCGGGCGAGGTCTTCCGATATCCGTTCCTGTGGAAACGGCAGGATTTGCAGGGCGAGACCGAGGGGCGCAAATCGCGACCCGTCTGCATCGCGGTGACCATTGCCAATGCGAATGGTGAAACGGTGGTGTTTATCCTGCCGATCACCACGCAGCCGCCCATCGCGAGCCGCCACGCCGTTGAGGTGCCGGATATCGAGGCGCGCCGTGTGGGACTTGACCTGCATGTCCGCAAATGGGTCATGCTCGACGAGATCAATACCGACATCATCGAGCGGTCCTGGGTCTGGGAAGACCGCACGCCCATGGGGGCGTTCAGCCCGGCGTATGCGGCGCAGATCAGGGCAAGTCTGCTTGCTCTGGCGAAGGCCGGGAAAGCCTCGATCACGGATCGCCTGAAATAGTCGATGCGCCGCGGCCGCAGCTCGGCGCGGCGATTCAAGAGCGAGAGGCCGGAGTGGTTTTCCGCGATGGGTTCTGAGGTGGGAGAGAGGCTTCCGCCGCCCGTCGTGGAGTTGCCGCGATGTCCTTTCCTGTTTCCACTGCCGGGTTCCGCCGGGCTGGGCCGATCCTCGCCGATCAGAGCCTTGCCCGTCTTCGACTGGCGCAACGCACCCCTATGACCATCACCTGTACCGGCGAGGCGCGCTATCTCGACCCGGATCTCGAGCAGTGGGCTTTCGAGCGTAGTGTCTCTCTCGGCACCTGTGACAGCCTTGCGGCAGCGATGCTGCTGGTCTCAGAACGTCTTGCGTGCGACGCCATTGCCTGCGGTGATGATCCCGAGCTCCGTTTCACGCCACAGCTGATCGCGGTTCTGGATGCCGAACACGGGTTGGTGCTCGCTGGCGAAGTCTCAAACGGTTGCGTGACCTGGTGCCTTCCCGCCACCAGCGATGCTGAAGCGCGGGCGGTGGTCACCCTGGCCTGCCGCCAGCGGGCTGAAGCGCAGCATCTCGCCAATTTGGGCAGACATGCCGAAGCCCGCCTCTTGCGCAGGAAGGCGGCCGCCACTGAAGGCTGCCTGGTCGATCCGTTCTGGCGTGACGCCGCACAACTGGCGCTTCTGCAGCGGAGGGCCGCGTGATGCCTTCTATCGTCGAGTTGACGGTCTATCGCTTCGATGAACTGCCGGAAGTGGCAAAAGACAATGCCCGGGCATGGTACCGTGAAGGCGCCTTTGATCACGAGTGGTATTATGCCGTCTATGAGGATTTCCAGCGCATCGCGGAAATCCTTGGGGTCCACCTTCGGACCCGGACATCTCGGCTGATGGGCGGCGGGATCAGCGAAAGCCCCTGCATCTGGTTCACTGGGTTCTGGTCGCAGGGGAATGGGGCGGCATGGGAGGGCCGATACTCCTTCAGCAAGGGCGCTTCCACTGCCATTCGCTCCTATGCGCCAAAGGATCGGGAACTCCATCGGATTGCCGATGGGCTTTTGGAGATCCAGCGCCGCAACTTCTATCAGCTCCGGGCGGATGTCCGGCATCGCAGCAACACCTATCATGCCTTCACCATGGACATCGCTGTCACACGCGAAAGCCCGGTCGGCCAGGACCTGACCGAAGGTGCCGAGAGCACTATCACTGACCTGCTGCGCGATCTTGCCCGTTGGCTTTACCGACAGCTTGAGCAGGAATACGAGTATCTGTCTTCCGATGCTGCTGTCGATGAGGCGGTGCTCGCTAATGGCTACACGTTCACGGAAAGCGGGCGGAGAGCCTGATCAACCGGCTTCCAGCCGGGCCGCGATCAAGGCTCAGCGATTGCTGTCGATCCACCGGGACAGCAACTGCCGATCCCGGAAGTATTCATCCGGGATGGCCCGCCGCCGAAGCCGCGCAAGCCGTTCGGCGAAAGCGACCTGCTTGGAGGTGGGTTGGCCATCGTCCAGAGGTTTCAGCCGCGACTGCGCCTCGATCCAGGTGCTAAGACTGCGGCGATCCTGTTGGACCTCCCAGGGCAGGAGGGTCTTGTTCCGGAGGGCGAGCGAGCGGGCATAGGCGATCTGGCGCGGTGTCGCCGCCAAGGCATGAGGGACAGGTTCCATCGTGGATCTCCCTCGCTGGGTTGAGTCTGAATGTAGAACATATAGCGAACAAAATCAACCGGCGCCGGGGAGAGGCAGAGCGGGGCGGGAACTCTGCGAGCCGGGCGGCAGACAAGAGAGCGCCGCCGGGCTCGAGGTTTTCACTTTCCGAGGAGTTCGATCCCATGAGCACGATGACCACTGTTGCCCGGGTGGCCGAAGAGCGCCGCCCTACCTTTTTACCCGAGCTGTTCGGGCCGACCCGGATGCTTGTCGCCGAGAACATGGTCTATGCCATGATGGATAGTCTCAGCCCGCTGGACTACGGTTGTGGCCATTGGGACTTTTATGAGCAGGGCGGGCGGCCGCTCTTCATGGCCCCGACCTCCAAAGCGCGCTACCGGATGGCCTGCAGCGGCAATGGCTGGCAGGGCGAGGTCTCGGCCGAGGCGGCGGGGATTATCGCAACCCTGTTCGCCTTCTCGCACCTCTCATTCCACCATGCCGCCGACCAGCTGGTCGAGGGCTATGTGCGGCTGTACGAATTTGCGGGCGATCATCCCGAGGCTGCAGAGATTTTTCAGGCCATCGACTGAGCCCCTTTCCTGTCATGCTTGCATGAGCCCTCTACACCCTTCGACGCTTGCGTCGGAGGGTATTCCTCTTTGGCTGGCACCTGTCGCGCTCTCACTCACCGCTTCTGCTGCGTTCCCGGCGTCGTCCGCTCTGCCATACGGTTGGCACAGACCGCTTGCTCCATATTGGCCTCTGGCCGACGCGGCCATTCGACCGAGGCTCTGGTTGGTGTTTTCCCCCCCTTGTCGTTATGACCGTGCATGGATCATTCTTTCCCTCTTTCCGGCCTCTTTGATTGTGGGGTTCGCAGATCGGCGGCACGCTCTGATCGCACTTCGTGCCCTGCCCCTCTTCGCGGTCGAGCGCTCGGGCGGCAGGTGCCGATCCGGCGGCCCGACCAGTATCCGATCTGGTGCAGCGCCTTGCCCATGGCGGCAGGTCGGCGGGGAAGGGCGCAAGCCCTCCTGTTCACAGCTGGGGTGAACATCGCCTGTGATTGCCTGTCGGATCTTCCTGGCGGTTCCTTCAGGATCGCCGCTGTCTCCTGTCTCTCTGGTGGGGACGGGACCGCTCGCATGCGTCCTCTATGATGGGCTGATCTGGCCGAAGACCAGCGCGCGGGCGCGCTTCGACGTCTCGGCGCAACAGCGTCGTTGAACTTTCTTCCCCTGCCGACGGTGCCGTCATTCCTCGCGAGCCAAGAAAGCCCTGCCTCTGCTGTCACGGTCCCGGGCGGGACTGCGCCGGCCGTCG
>NZ_JFGS01000063.1 GCF_000740775.1 Haematobacter missouriensis
GGCGCAAGTCGTGGATAGGCGCAAACGGCCTTCGGCGCAAATCTCGCCACGCAGGAAGCAAAACATCCCTGCGGGCCTCGAGGGTATGGATGCCGACCTGGCGGCTACGCTGGACACTCAGATCCGTGACCTGGAGCGGCGGATCGGAAGCGTCATCGCCTAGGAGGAGGCGTCGGCCGTCAGGGCAAGGCTTCTGCTGTCCATCCCCGGGATCGGGCCGGTCTCTGCGGCCATGCTTGTCGCGGAACTGCCGGAGCTCGGGCGGATGACGTCCGGAGAAGCAGCGGCCATGACCGGTCTTGCCCCTATCCCGCATGACAGCGGGACGCTGCGCGGAAAGCGGGCAATCGCAGGAAGCTAGGCGCGCCCTGAGGCGTGTCTTGTTCCAGGCAGCGCTGGCTGCAGTGTGTCACAATCTCGTCCTGAAGCCCATCGCGCAGAGCCTCAAGGGGCGAGGCAAGCCCCACAAACTGGTCATCGTCGCCATCGCCCGCAGACTGATCACCATCGCAAACGCGATCCTCAAAACCGGCACCCCATGGCAGGCTCAGCCGCGCCGATAGATACACTTGCTAGATCGTGGCCCATCACCGGTCAGTATAATCGGAATCCTGCCCCAACGGGATCTTGGTCCTCATTGGGAAGACAACGCCGTTGACGCGGAGGCGGATACTGATCGAAAAGCCATCTCGCGACCCTTTTAAGAATCCGCCTTTTGCAGCCGCCGCGTGATAATGGGCGCGGATCACTGTGCTATCGACCATCTGAAGCTCGTCGGGCGTAACCGCGGCGTGGTTCAGAGCATCAAGAATGTCTTGCCGGCTTCGATCCCGACACGCAGAAGCGACCGGTCCCACGAAACCCAAGCCGCGACGAAGGTCACCGGGCGGTTTGCCGTCGTCAGGGTCTGGTGCGCAGGCCTTCGGCGATCTGCACCATGATCGGGTTCGCGCGCTTTCCCGGATTGCCCGGCAGCATGAGGAAGCGATGATCGCCCGACCAGCGTAGTGACATCGACTGGTCCGAATTTATGGCGAAGGGCATAAGATCCCCGCTGTGGTACAGACGTCAAAATGGCCTTGGCGTCGTTTCAGTCAGAATGTCCTCTCAGTTTCCAAAATCAGTCACAGGTCAAAAGTCGGCGTTCAGGCGACGCACACCTCCACCATGTCATCAATACTATAGTGATAATTATGTCATATTTATATTTTCATGAATACGGGTCACAACGGCATTGAAGTCGCGAAAGCCGGTAACACTTAAGGCCAGGAATCGCTCTTGTTCACAGCCTTCGGCAGACTGCCCAGAGGCGTCGCCGCGCCTGTGTAGTCGCTGACCTGCCCGGCGGACATGAAGAACCCCATCGGTCGCCCCTTGGCATCGGCGACCGCATGCAGCTTGGTGTTCATGCCACCTTTGGTTCGTCCGATCTGGCGCGCACGCCCCCCCTTTTACGCACAGGCTCGATGCCGTGTGGTGGGCCTTGATATAGGTCGCATCGATCATGATGGTCTTGTGTTCGGCGCGCTCGGCGGCCAGCCCAACATGATCCGGGCGAAGACACTGTTCATCGCCGGCGCGCCTGGACCAATGGCGCTTTGCCTGTGATACTCCAGCGCTTCCAACGGTTGTAGAGGGTCTTGGCGGGCCCGTATTCCTTCGGAGCATCGCACCACCTCAACCCATTGCGATTGATGAAGATTATGCCACTGAGAACGCGGCGATCATCGACGCGCGGCTTGCCATGGCTCTTCGGAAAGAAAGGCCTGAGGCGCTCCCTCTGCGCGTCGGAAAGCCAGTAAAGGTTGCTTATCGTGCAGTCTCCTTGCAGAGCCTGAATCACCCCAAACACCCGAAATCAATAGGTCCTGAGCCTAGATCTTCTTGGCAGCGTTATTTGTGGAGCAGCCACCGCTGACGAACTATGTGAACATGGACCGCGGAATGACCGGCCATAGCTAGCAACTGTATCTATCGACGCGGCTGAGCCTGCCATGGGGTGCCGGTTTTGAAGATCGCGTTTGCGATGGTGATCAGTCTGCGGGCGATGGCGACGCTGACCAGTTTGTGGGGTTTTCCTCGCCCCTTGAGGCTCTGCGCGATGGGCTTCAGGACGCGCTTTGCTCTGGTAGTCCTATGCCGTGGGCCGTTGCTGTAACCAGTTGCGATAGCGGCGGCTGCGGCGGGCCATGCGCAGCCGGTCGCGGGCCAGCACCCAAGGCGCCCAGGCCTGCGGCCGGGGGCTGCGGCCAGCGCCGAGCCGGCGCAGTTGCAGCTTGGTGAGCGCCATCGTCGCCAGGCCTGAGAGCGCGCGGTTCTTCCAGTGGATCACTGGGACATCGACCGCCGACTCGCCCGCCTGCCAGCGGTTTGGCAGGTCCGGAGAATAGGCAAGCGCCTGTCCCAAGCCGACCATCGCAACACCGGCGCGATCGCCCTCAGACTCCAGCGCAGCATGGGCGGTCGCCCGGTGGCGGATGCCGCCGGTGACCATCACCGGCATGCCTGCTTCGGCCACGATGTCGCGGGCAAAATCGACGAAATATGCCTCGCGGGCCAAGGTGCTCTGTCGTGTTCTGACCTGTTGCGGACGGCCGTGCATGGCGGGGCTTTCGTAGCTGCCACCGGAAAGCTCGACCAAGTCCACCGGTAGCTTGTTCAGCATCCGCACCACCGCCACCGCATCCTGCGACTCAAACCCTCCCTTCTGGAAGTCCGATGAGTTCAGCTTGACGCCGACGCCAAAGCCCGGCGCAACCCGGGCACGAATGGCTCGGATTATTTCGATGAGGATACGGGCGCGGTTTTCCAGAGACCCGCCCCACCGATCCGCGCGCCGGTTGGTCAGGGGCGACAGGAACTGGCTCAGCAGATAGCCATGCGCGGCGTGAACCTGCACGCCGTCAAACCCGGCCTCTTCGGCCAGCGCGGCGGTGTCGGCAAAGCGGCGGATAACCTCCGCGATCTCGGTGTCTGACATGGCGCGGGGTTGCGCGAAAAGATGCGCATAGCCCTCGATCGCCACCGGCACGGCCGAGGGAGCGATGGCCTGTGGGTTGGTCGCGGCATAGACCTGCCGACCGGGATGGTTGATCTGCATCCACAATCGGGCACCGTTGGCCTGTCCTGCCTGCGCCCAGTCACGGAACGGCTGCAGCGGTTGCGTCATATCGAGGATCACACCGGCCGGCCCGGTTACCGCATCCGGGGCGACCATGACATTCCCGGTCAGCAAGAGCCCGGCTCCCCCCTCGGCCCACCTGCGGTAGAGCTGGCGCAATTCCGCGCCCGGCAGATGGCTGGTATCGGCCATGTTCTCTTCCATCGCCGCCTTGGCGATGCGGTTCTTGACAATCTGTCCGCCCGGCAATCGCAGCGGCTGGAACAGCAAGATTTCAGGAGTTGCGGTCATGCGACAAGATCCTTTGCATCGTGACGCAATGCCATATAGAGTATGAACCTAGGTTTAAGGTCAAGAGGTGGGAATGAAAATCGGGGAGATTGCCAGGGCCGCCAGCGTGACCACCTCGCGCATTCGCTTTTACGAGCGCCGCGGTATAATTGCGCCGGCCATCCGTGGCGAGAACGGCTATCGCGATTATCCGGAGGAGCTTGTTGCCATTCTACGCTTCATTGAGCAGGCTCAGTCGTTGGGCTTTTCGCTGAAGGAAATCGCGGGGGTGGAAATCACCGGCGGCGAGCATCTTATCCCCTGCGATGAGGCGATCCACCTTTTGTCCAAAAAACTGAGCGCCGTCGACGCGGTTATCGCCGAAGCCAAACAGCGCAAGAGTCGCATTGAGGTGCTGATCCGCGAGTTGCAGCAACGTAGCGCGCAAGAAGGACCCTCGGAACCGGAAGGCCACCCGCTGGGTTGAACCCGCAATCATGCCCCGGAACATTCCTGCTTGACCTTAAACCTATGTTTAAGAATTACAGTCCTTCCGGCAAAGCAGGAATCAGGCATCTGTCGCGTGACGGGCTGCCTCCGAATGACGGAACGAAGCGCGATGACGCAAGAGACGGTCGAGGTCGAATTCGCCGGGTACAAGGTTGAGGTTCCGGCAGGAGGCTATTACGACCGCTTCCGCTCGAACCCCGATCTTGAAGAAGTTGCCCGCGATCCGGCGGCAGGCAATATCGACTTCTTCCGGCGCATCCCCAAGGTTCAGTTGCAAACCCGGCTAGGGCCGGCCTGGAGCCCGAATTTTTACTATCGCGCCAGCACACTGCAGCTGCTGTTTCTGTCACCGCTGACAAAGCTTGCGGCCCTTCTGCCTCCGCCCCTTCAGCCGCTGCATGCGCTTCCGGGATACGGGCTGGTGGCGCTGACCTATTTCTCCTACCGTGTCTGCGACAACGACCCTTATAACGAAGTGTCGATCGCGGTGCTTCTGCGCCGCCCTGGGTCGCGCCAGTTCGGACCGCTGGAACTACTGCAGTCCATCCGCCGCCGCACTTACCATGCTCATGTCCTGGCGCTGCCCGTCGATACCGAGATCGCGCGGCTGCGCGGCGTGATGGGCTACCAGCTGCCGAAATGGCTGGCCAAGATAGACTTGAATCTCGATGGCGCGATCTCGGCCAGCATCCAATCGCCGGATGGCAGCACTGACCTGTCCGTCCGCGCACCGCTGCCCCGGTTACGGAAGGTGCCTTCGCAAGCTCAGATCGGCACCAATATCTCGGTCGGGCTGCTGGATGGCGCCTGGCATCAGACGCTGGTTCAGTCGAACCCGACCGAATTCGCCGAGGTCAGCATGCCCAAGGACGTCACCATCCTCCGCGGTGGCGGTACCATGAGCCGTCTGCTGGACGGTCTCGGCGCGGGCCGGATCATGCGCATGGACGTGGTCCGCGACACCCAGATGGTGCTGCACCTGCCACGCCCGATTTCCATCCCCGACCGGGGCTAACCCAGCGAAGGAGAACGACCATGAGCTTTGTCACCACCAAGGACGGCGTCGAGATCTATTACAAGGATTGGGGGCCAAAGGATGCGCAGCCGATCCATTTCCACCATGGCTGGCCACTCAGCGCCGATGATTGGGACAACCAGATGCTGTTCTTCCTCGCCCAGGGCTATCGGGTCGTCGCGCATGACCGGCGCGGGCACGGCCGCTCGGCACAGGTCAGTGAGGGTCATGACATGGACCATTACGCCGCCGACGCCTCGGCCGTGGCAGAACACCTGGACCTGAGGAATGCCATTCACATAGGCCATTCGACAGGCGGCGGCCAAGTCGCGCGCTATGTCGCGCAATACGGCCAGCCACAGGGCCGAGTTGCCAAGGCAGTGCTGGTCAGTTCGGTACCGCCCCTGATGGTCAAGACGCCCGACAACCCCGAAGGCACCCCGATCGCGGTCTTTGACGATTTCCGCGCCCAGCTTGCCGCCAACCGGGCACAATTCTTCCTGGATGTTCCGTCCGGGCCGTTCTACGGCTATAATCGCGACGGCGCTGAGGTCTCGCAGGGCGTGATTGAAAACTGGTGGCGCCAGAGCATGATGGGTAGCGCCAAGGCGCATTACGAAGGCATCAAGGCATTTTCGGAAACCGACCAGACCGAGGATCTGAAGGCTATTACCGTGCCAGTTCTGGTCATGCAGGGCGATGACGACCAAGTGGTGCCCTACAAGGCGGCGGCGCTCAAGCAGGACGAACTGCTGCAAAACAGCCACCTCATCATCTATCCTGGTTTCTCGCACGGGATGCTGACGGTGAATGCCGATGTCGTGAATGCCGACATCCTGAAGTTCATACGGTCCTGATCTCTGGCGCGCCGGGGCCGGCCCCGGCGCGCTGCTGCCAGACGGAAAAGACCATGCGTGATGCTGAAATGCCAGATGTTGAGATGACCGCCGTTCTGGAACGCCAGCGTCGCGCCATCCTGACCGCAGGCACACCGGATCTCGCGCAGCGGCGCGCTCGGCTGGCGGGGTTGCGTGCCGCGCTGCTGGCGCGCCGTGGCGATCTTGCGCGCGCGATCAGCGCGGATTTCAGCCATCGCTCTCCGCATGAGACCGATCTTCTGGAGATCGTCGTGACCGTTCAGGCCATCGGCTATCTGCAAAAGCACATGCGCCGCCTGATGCGACCCCAGCGCCGCCATGTCACCCTGACCTATCGCTCCGGCCGCGCCTGGGTCGAATATCAGCCCAAGGGCGTGATCGGCATAATGGCGCCCTGGAACTATCCTGTCGCGCTGACCCTGATTCCGCTGGCCACTGCGCTGGCCGCTGGCAATCGAGCCATGCTGAAGCCCTCGGAACTAACGCCGCGCACCAGCGCATTGCTGCGGGACATGCTGACCGACGCCTTCCCGGAGGACGAGGTCGCGGTGATCCTCGGCGGTCCTGAGGTGGGCGCTGCTTTCAGCCGCCTGCCCTTGGACCATCTGCTGTTCACTGGCAGCACGTCGGTCGGGCGCAAGGTCATGCAGGCGGCGTCCGAAAATCTGGTGCCTCTGACGCTGGAACTGGGCGGGAAAAGCCCCGCCATCATCGCACGTGGCCAGGTCAATCGCCGTAGCATGGACGGGCTGACCTTCGGGAAGCTATCGAACGGCGGGCAGACCTGCGTGGCGCCTGACTACGTCCTGGTGCATCGCGATGACTTCAACGCCTTTCGGACGCGATATGAGGAAACAGTCAGGCGCTTCTATCCCGCAGGTCCCACCAGCCCCGATTATACCGCGATCATCAACGACCGGCATGTTGCGCGGCTGAATGGCTTGCTGGACGATGCTAGACAAAAGGGCGCCGAGGTCATTCTCGTCGGACACCGCCCCGACAGTGCGGCGAACCGACCCCGGACCATTGCGCCCACGCTGGTGCTGAATGCAGGTGACGATTGCGCGGTCATGCAGGACGAGATCTTTGGCCCGATCCTGCCGGTACGGACTTACGAGACGATAGACGAAGCCGTCAGTTTCGTGAACGCCCGCCCCCGCCCGCTGGCGCTCTACTATTTCGGGGAACGCGATGCGGAGTGCGAGAAGCTCCTGGCACAGACCACCTCGGGCAATGTCTGCATCAATGGGACGATGATGCATGTGGCGCAGGATGACTTACCTTTCGGCGGCATCGGCCCCAGTGGCATGGGGGCCTATCACGGCCCCGAGGGTTTCCGCGCCATGAGCCATGCCAAGGGCATCTATGCGCAGGGCCGCTGGAATCCGGCGCGGCTGCTGCACGCGCCTTTCGGTCGGTTGGCGAAGCTCGCCGCCCGCCTGAACCTGCGTTGAGGGGTGCGAGGGGGACAGCCGCGCCTTCCACACATTTACGTCCTTTTGAGGATGCGGCAGCCCTGACCTCAGGCCGTCGCTTGTCATCCGACGTAAGCGCCGCCGACGGCGTGACTGAACCGCGTGACAGCGCAACGACTCTCGTGCGCTGTGATCCATATCCTTTGGCAGAACCCACGCACTCGCAGCGGTGGCGCTGATGGGTCACGGCTTCACCGATTTCGCAAGCCTCGAAGTCGAAGCCGATAACATCAGTATATGCCGGGAAGCGGGCCAACTTCATAGACAGGCGATAGTCCTGCCCACGCTGCGCCATCCCGTCGCCGCCGACACCATTGCCACGGGCAATTCGCTGGGCATAGTCCTTCGGTCCCGGGTCATGCTGGTCATCTATGGTCTCGCGACCGATCCGTCCACGGAGCGATTGTTCCTTGCCGGTGCGATGCGG
Organism: Haematobacter missouriensis; assembly: GCF_000740775.1. Taxonomy (GTDB): domain Bacteria; phylum Pseudomonadota; class Alphaproteobacteria; order Rhodobacterales; family Rhodobacteraceae; genus Haematobacter; species Haematobacter missouriensis. The sequence goes on from NZ_JFGS01000063.1 coordinate 7,697, forward strand.
AGAATCATCCGGGCGTTTAGGTTGATAGGTTTGTCGATCCGGACAGATGGCGGTGGAGCAACGACCGTCCTCTCGCCGCGTCGCTATGCGCTGCGGGAGCGGCTGGAGGGCCCGCAGCGTGCCATGCACTTCCAGACGGTAGGATTAGCTGTGATCCGTGCGCTTTACGGTAGCGTTGCCACGACGCCGAAAACAGCGGTCGTGGGGCAGTGCTCTGGCTCATCATGGCGATCGTCATCTACAAGGTGGAATTCGCACCGATATGGAAAGTGCTGCCCGACAGCATGGGATACAAAGGCCAAGACTCGGTCGGCGCGGTAAGCCGCGCCGCGGCGGCAGGAGTTGCGACCGTCGGCTCCATCAGGCGTCGGGAGCAACCGAAGAGCTCGCGCGGATGCATCTGAACTTGCTGCGGTGGCTTGAGCAGGCGCCGGAGCTGGAGTGACAGACCTCGACTTGGAGCACCTGTTTGCAACCCCGTTCAGCGGGGTTTCCTCATGCTTCTTCCGATCGTCCGGGGCATGCCGACGAGTATTCTGGAGAAGACCATCAAATATGAGGCCCTGCACGCGATCAACGACTGAGAGGGCCGCGCAGCTTCATCCCTAGCTCCGGATCGACGCTGTTTCGCCGTCTTTCACCCCGCCATGCCTGAGGCGAGCCGCTGATCCTCGTGGAGACCGCACTCCGGGAAGGGGTTCCCGGCTCCGTGCAATCGATGCGCATGGAGCAGCGGCGAGGTTTGGGGAGAGCGCCTTCGACATCGCCCGTTTTACTCCGTCGCAACTGCCGAGAAGGGTCGCGGCATATCCGTGGAAATTCACTCATCAAGCAGGCGGCGCAGGAGCTGTGACGCGATCTGCCGCTTCGTTATAGTCCGAGCCAATCCCCGGTCTGTCTCGCTGCCTTCATGGCCAGAACGATGCGGCGGCGGAGTTGCTGGAGCGGCACCCGCGATGTGAAACGGGTCGCCGCCTTGCCGCGGCGCCCACATGCCGTTGATTACCTCATACATGCGAAGCACGGTGACGGGCAGCAGATCCGATAATGCGTTTCATCTTGTCCATGAGGCGCTGGTCCGTGATGTTCATGCGCTGGCGGACGGGTCGTGTCGCGAATGTGGTGGAAATTGG
>NZ_JFGS01000064.1 GCF_000740775.1 Haematobacter missouriensis
GGGCCATGCAGGATACCGATGAGAACTACATCTACTCCATAGCCCTCTAAAGCCCTCTTTGGTGGAGACCTGATTGGCGATGGCTTTGCAGCATAGAGGTGTGGGCCACTGCGGTAAACGCGGGTGTGTAGTCCCAGACATTGTGGAAGGGCGCCTAGGGCGATATCGGCTCTAGCAGAAAATCGTTAGCCTTCCGCAGAGCGAGTAGTGGATCGTGTTGCGCCTTGCACCGATGTGGTGCATGGTGGTGCAGAGGCAAATCACTTTAGAGCCGCTATGCAAAACGCACCACATGACCACGATGACAAGTCGGCTCACCGCCTGTCAGTCAGCCTGACAGCGGAGCAGCATAGGGAGCTAAACGAAATTGCCCGCAAGAATCGAGTATCAGTAGCATGGGTCGTCCGCGAAGCGGTTGACCGTCTCCTCAAGGAAGACATGCCTCTGCTTCATATGGGGAAAGAATGACTTCCGCTCGCACTAATAAACCCCGTGCTCCTAAGCCAAAGGTTGCTGCCTCTACTGTTGCGCCGCGCGGCCGATTCTCTGACCTGGACAAAGACAAGTTGCGAGGCGGGTATTATACGTCTGCGCAGGTCGCAGAGTGGCTCTGTGGATGGGCGATCCAGTCAGCTGATGACACTGTGCTTGAGCCGAGTTGCGGCGATGGTGCTTTCCTGGAAGCAGCCGCACGGCGGCTTCTATCGCTGGGCGTGACACCTGCGAAGATTCCACTTCACCTCACCGGTGTCGAGATCGTCACCGGTGAAGCGCGGGCGGCTATGGATCGCTTGCGCCCAAGCATTGGAAAATCGGCGGATAGCGTCGTTCGCAACTGCGACTTCTTCGGCTGGTGGGAGGGGGTCGATCAACCTTCTTTCGACGTGATCGTGGGCAATCCGCCCTTTATTCGCTACCAGTCTTTTCCCGAACCGCATCGTACCCGCGCTATGGCGATCATGGGCGACCAGGGGCTAAAGCCGAACCGTCTGACCAACATTTGGGTGCCGTTCGTCGTCGCGGCGACGGCCAGCCTGAAGCCGGGCGGCCGTCTGGCGCTCGTGCTACCGGCGGAAATCCTGCAAGTCACCTATGCCGCGCAGCTCCGCAGCTATCTGACCGATCATTTCAAGCGCATCGACGTAATCGCATGCAATGAGTTGTTCTTTGAGAACGCAGAACAGGAAGTTATCCTGCTGCTGGCGGACGGCGCTCTGGCATCGGCATCGGAAGGCAATGACTGCCGCGTGGCCCTCACGGCGGCGGAAACCGTTTCCGACATTACGGCCAGCAAACCGGCCCTTCTGCTGGAGCGGGCCGAAGTCAAAACGATTCGCCATGACAGCGAAAAGTGGCTGAAATACTTCCTCGACAACCGGCAGATCACCTTCATGCGGGCGCTGAGGGAAGCCGAGATCACCGCGCCCATGTCCGCCCATGCGAGCATCGACGTGGGTGTGGTCACGGGAAAGAACGAATTTTTCGTCCTGTCGGCTGATCAGGTCACCGCCTTGGGCCTCGAAGGATACACGACACCCCTCGTCTCCAGATCCGCGCAACTGAAGGGAAGTCAAATCGGCAAGGCCGACTGGAAATCCCTCGCAGCGGCCGGGGATCGCGTCCACCTCCTGAATATCAGTCGTATGCAGGCTCGTGAGTTGAACGCCAAGCTGCGCCGTTACATCGAAGAGGGTGAGCGCAAGGAATTTCATACCGGCTACAAATGCTCTATCCGCGAGCCTTGGTATCTGGTGCCGTCCGTGTGGGTGCCGGATGGCTTTGCCTTCCGGCAGATTTACGATTTCCCACGCATGGTGTTGAACGCCTCGGGCGCAACGTCCACGGACACGATTCATCGTCTCCGTAGTAAGGGGGCGAAGCCGGAGCGGATCATTGCCAATACCTACACCTGGCTCACAGCCGCCTCGGCCGAGATCGAGGGCCGCAGCTATGGCGGCGGCGTTCTGGAGCTGGAACCGACTGAGGCCGAACGGCTGATGATGCCGGCGAAGCTGAACGGCGCGATGTCGCTGACGGAAGTGGATCAACTGGTTCGCGCCGGGCGGCTGGATTCCGTGCTGGAAGAGAATGCGCGCATCGTTCTGCGCGATCATATGGGCCTGTCAGCGGCCGACTGCACGCTGCTGAAAAGCGTCTGGACGAAGATGCGGGATCGCCGGAACTCGCGGCGGCGCGGGGCCAGGAAGGCGGCGCAAGGCAATGCAGCATGACCGATGCGGACATAAAGGCCGCCGCGCGCGCCCGTGTCGAAGAGCTGGTGCAGAGCTTCAGGCGCAACGAAGCGGACTATCTGCGGCCCGCCTATAACGAGACGCAGGCCCGCACGGACTTCATCACGCCGCTGCTCCTGAAGCTGATCGAGGACGAAGGCGCGGCCGGCCTGCGCGATTACGTTGAGCGCACCGGCACGCCGGCCCTGCCGGAGCTGGAAGGAACGTTGCGGGCGGGCAACAGCCTCGTCAGCCAAGCAGAATGGGCGGCCGCGCGGGGCGTACTGCCGGCCCGGTTGCTGGAGAAGGTCAACCCGTTCTCGTGGGCCAACGAGTTCCCCGCCGAAACGGCACGGGGCGGGTTCGACGTGATCGTGGGGAATCCGCCCTATATCCGTATCCAGAACATGCAGGCGTACTCCCCGGAAGAGGCCGCTTTCTATCAGAACGCCGCCTCGCCCTACACCACGGCGCGGCAGGACAATTTCGACAAGTATGCGCTATTTATAGAGCGGTCATTGTCTCTTGTCCGGCCGGATGGGCGGCTCGGCTTCATCATCCCACACAAGTTCATGACGATTCAGGCAGGGCGGGCGCTCCGCCGCCTAGTAACGGCCGGTCACGTCCTTGAGGAAATCGTTCATTTCGGCGTGCAGCAGGTCTTCGGGCGGCAGGCGGCGAATTACACCTGCCTGCTGATCCTCGACCGGCAGGGCAAGGCCGATGTGACGGTGGAGCGCGTCGAGGCTTTGGAGCCGTGGCGCTACGGGACGCCCGGCCCCCGGAATGTGCTGCCGGCGGCCGAGCTGACGGATGATCCGTGGCAGTTCGCGGACAACGACACACGCGCGCTGTTCGCGCGCGTGCGGGCGGCTTGCGGCCGCGAGCTGGGGAACGCGGCGGAAATCTTCGTCGGCGTCCAGACCAGCGCCGATCCGATCTTTATTTTCCGTGCGGCGGCCGAGACGGCCGACACGGTGACGCTGCGGTGGGACGGCCGGGATTGGCCCATCGAGCGCGGCATTCTCCGGCCCTGCCTGCATGATGCCAGGCTCTACCCCTACACGCGCGCCGAAGCGAACGCATGGATGATCTTCCCCTATGAGATCGTCCACAACGGCACTCGCACCATGGCCCGACTGATCCAGCCGGCAGACATGGCGCGGCGCTTTCCGGTGTGCTTCGCCTATCTGACGGCTCGGCAAGTCGAGCTGGAACGCCGCAATGTCGTCGGCGGCACCGCCGCCGATCGGCAATTCTACCAGTTCGGTCGCTCCCAAAGCCTGACCAAATTTGACAGCCCGAAGATCATCCTTCCCATTCTCTCGCTCGAAGCCCGTTACGCTTACGACGAGAGCAACATCATGATGACCGGCGGCGGGAACGGCCCTTATTATATGATCCGCCCGCTGGACGGCGCGCCAGAAAGCCACTTCTTCCTGCTGGCGGTGCTGCATCATCCTCTGAGCGAAGCTATAGTCAGGACGCATACAAGCCCCTTCCGGGGCGGGTATTATTCGCATGGCAAGCAATTCATTGAGCATCTGCCGATTCCGCCGGCGACGCCGGCGCAGCGCACCGAGATAGAATTGCTGGTGCGCCAATTGATCGACGCCAACGATGCCATGCTGGCGGCACGCACACCGCGCCAGAAAACGCTCCATGAGCGCAACGCGGTTGAGCTGCGCGAACGGATTGAAGCCCGCGTCAGCGCGTTGTTTTCACTTTCAGCCAAAGATATGGCTGTGGCCAAAGCAGTGCCTGTACCTGCATGATTACAGATCAGCCGTTTCGAGATTGCCCCCGCAAGCATTCGATAGCCGACGCGATGGCAGCATCATCCGGTTTGGCCGATCCCCATTCCTTCCAGAAATCCCGCGTCGCGCTATCCGGTGCCACTTTTGGCATATCGAGCTTGATCCGCGTCGGCAGCAAAACCGCGTCACCCAACAACAGCGCCTCACCCGTATCAAGCAACGGCAAGATGCTCGTCAACCCAGCCAGCGAATCCGGCATCAGGCGCTTGATGACGCCCTGATCGGTTTCGTTCGTCAGGCGCAAAGCTAGGAAATTGTTGCACTGGCTGAGAATCGTCCGACTGACATCCGAGGGGCGCTGGCTCACCACCAACAGCGAGAAGCCGTATTTGCGGCCCTCTTTGGCGATCCGCTCGAATGATCCGAGGGCTTGGCGCTGGACCGCATCAGCGTCATCGCGAACCGGAAGATAGAGGTGCGCCTCGTCGCACAGCAGCGTAACCGGAGTCCGGGTCTTCCCGTTCATCCAGAACTGAACATCATAAAGTAACCTCGCCAGCGTTCCCGTCACAACGGGGAGCACGTCGGCGGGCACTTCGGAGAAGTCGATAACCTTGATGCCAGTGTCATCGCCCGATTGCAGCAGCTTGAGCACCTGCGCTGCAAGCCAGTCGTATTTCATCGCAGCGGGCGGCGGTGCGAACATGAAGCCGTAGCGACGATCGTCCAGCTTCGCTTCGAGGCGCGACAGGAACCGTGTCAGCTTATCTTCCCATTCGCCTTTTACTGGCGCGCCCTTAGCGCCGATACCTTTTGTCGTGTTGTCTGTGTTCAGAAGCCCTACCAACTGTTTGACATCGTAAGGAATGGGCGAATCGACGGTGTACGTTTTCTTGATGTCCGCCTTCCTCTCGGCATCAAGCGTCTGCCCTTTTAAGGAACGGACATGCAGCGTGAACCGCGACGCCTGATTGGGCGCGTTCTGGTCGCTGCGATCGAGGATCATCGACAGCATTTCATCACGGTTAAGCAGCCAGTATGGCAGGAACAGCGTGTCCTCGCCCGGATGTTCCAGATCGCCGGGACCAGCGACGCGGAAGCGCGTAGCGAATCCTCCGTTCGCCTTATCCGCCAACGGAGCGTATTCGCCGTGCATATCGAACACGATGATGTTTGGAAATTTCAGCTTGGCGGCCCGTTCGAGGATCAGTGCAACGGCCCAACTTTTGCCCGATCCGGTGCTTCCGAGGATCGCTGCGTGCCGCTGGAAGAACTTGTCGCCACTGGCGATCGCGTCGGCCGTCCGATCCGCGACGAACGTGCCGAGCTTGAGTCTTTCATCGGCTGAGAAACCTGCGCCCAGGATTCCCATGAAGCGCTGGAGGTTTCCGCCTTCAATGACGAAGCAGTCCCGGTCGATCTGCGGAAAGCTATCCGCACCGCGCTTGAAGGTATTCCGCCGATCTCCCTCCACCGTTCTGAACGTGCCGATCAACACGCCCTGGATCAGGTCGGTCGGCACCGCTGCCAAAAGCCCGCCATCGGCATCCTCATCGTCCGGGCCGGGCAATTCTTCCCTGATGCTGCGGGTGACGCGCTCGGTCATGGCGATGAGATATTCGCGCTCCGTCGCGCCGCGAATGGCGATGAGTTGTCCGATGCCGATCCGCGTGAGCAGAACGGAGTTCGTCACATCGATCGCAACACGGCTGGTATCGACCGACGCGACGCGTCCGATTTTATCCTCGTCAGCAAATTGGAGAGCGGCTTCAGTCATGGTTCAAGCACCTCGGCAACGAATGAGCCCAGATCCCACAGGTCCAGACCGGGAAAGAAAGTCTCGACGCCAGCGACAAAGACGCCAGAGCCGGAAACGCCAGCTTGTTCGGCGCGCTGAATCGCGATGACGTTGCGGCACTCGTTTACGAGCTTCACCGCGTTATCCGAGAGTCCGTAGGTCAAAAGGAGCGTGGGCACGCCACTGCGGATACGGGGCGTAAGGTGAGTTTCCAGGTGATCGTCGTTGAAGCCATAGCCGATCACGAGAAAGCGGCTGGCACGGTCGATCGCCGAATTTGCCCGTTCCCGATGGCGGTCGAACGGGCTTTCGTAGCCGTTGCGGAACTTGTTCAACCCCGGCGTGATGATAAGCCGCGGTAGATCGAGATCGCCAGAGTAGCGGACGGGCTTCCCGTCGCGGTGATACCAATCGAGACTGCCATGAGGTTTGAAGATATTGGCACGCGGACGATAACGATACTGTGCTCGTCCGGCCTTCAGCGTCACTTCCCGGCAGAAGCTCAAGCGGCTTTCCTGCTCGTTCAACTCACCTGCAAAATGGCCGACGAACAACGTATCGACGCCGAGGCCGGCTTCTTCCACGGCGACCTCAACCAAGCGATCATAGTTGGTCGTAACGACCGGAAGTCCGGTGTGAGGTTTCAACAAGTGCTTGACGAGCCCGGTAAAACGCAGCGTCCGGGTCCGCGAGAAAACTTCGGCAACGATTTGGCGCTCACGCATAGCGATCAGTTCGCCCGTGCGCGCAACGATCGCGATTTCCAGCCCTGTCGTCGGTGGCACTTCCAGAAGAGCCGCTTCGAGGCCCTTGGTCGGCAGGAGCGGTGAAATCGCGTTCCACCGATCTACCTCCGCTGCCGCCAAGCCTGCTGTCACTGTCGCATCGAGATGGGTGGCTAATTCGCCCATACCCGGCAGCCCTTCCGCACATGACAGACCCGAGCCGACAACCGTTACTAGGCCGTCTGTCAGATGCTGTTGCAACAGCAGTTTAAGCTCGTGAATGTCCAAGCGCGTCCTCTCGCCAGTCTCTTTGGGGACCGATTCGGTCAGTATGGCCGATGATCAATTCCTAAGCGATACCAACTATATCGCGATAGAATAACAAAATCGGCGATCAGGATGCTCGGCTTTCAGGTTCAGGGACTTTTCTCATCCTAATCCAGCTTTATGCCCGTCTCCCGCTACCGCTCACGCCGGGCGGGTTGCTTGGGGGCGCTGCCCCCTGGCGCGG
>NZ_JFGS01000065.1 GCF_000740775.1 Haematobacter missouriensis
GACATCATCGCCCGGCTGGTCAAGAAGACCCTGTTCGTAGGGGCCTTCGCCTACATCATCGGCAACTGGAACAATCTGGCCCGCATCGTCTTCGAGAGCTTCGCCGGTCTCGGCCTGAAAGCCTCCGGCACCAGCTTCTCGACCGCCGACCTCATGCGCCCCGGCAAGGTGGCGCAGACCGGCCTCGACGCGGGACGGCCGCTGCTCGACTCCATCTCCGACCTGATGGGCTACTGGTCGTTTTTCGAGAACTTCATCCAGATCGCCTGCCTGCTGTTCGCCTGGGCGCTTGTCATCCTCGCCTTCTTCATTCTGGCGATCCAGCTCTTCGTTACGCTTATCGAGTTCAAGCTGACGACGCTGGCCGGGTTCGTGCTGATCCCGTTCGGCCTGTTCGGCAAGACCGCCTTCATGGCCGAGCGCGTGCTGGGCAACGTCATCTCGTCGGGGATCAAAGTCCTCGTGCTTGCCGTCATCATCGGCATCGGCTCGACGCTGTTCTCGCAATTTACCGCAGGCTTCGGCGGTGCCACGCCGACCATCGACGATGCGATGGCGATCGTGCTTGCCGCGCTGTCGCTGCTCGGCCTCGGCATCTTCGGCCCCGGCATCGCTTCCGGTCTCGTCTCCGGCGGCCCGCAGCTTGGCGCGGGCGCGGCGATCGGCACCGGCCTTGCAGTAGGAGGCGCAGCCCTTGCCGCAGGCGGTGCGGCCGCCATGTCCGGCGGAGCCGCGGCCGTTCGGGGTGGCGCTGCCACAGCAGGCGCGGCAAGCGCAGCCTATAGCATGGGTTCACTCGGCCAGCCCGGCGGCGCAGGCGTCGCGTCCGGCCTTGGCGGCGTTGCCCGCGCCGCAGGCTCCGCCGCCGTCTCGCCCCTCAAACGCACCGCTTCCAAAGCATCGGAAAGCGTCAAATCCAGCTTCTCCGATGGCGCGCGCGCGGCCTTTGGTGTGACGGGCGGCTCATCCACCGCAGGCACGGTCGAGGGGGCCAGCGCAGCCCCCGCAGCAGCGTCTTCCCCCGCTGGCAGTCCCCCGGCCTGGGCGCAGCGGATGCACCGTTCCCAGGCCGTGAATCACGGCGCCACCATGGCGGCCCATGCGGTGCGCTCCGGCGACAGCCACGGTGGCGGCTCTTCCGTCAATCTCTCTGAAAGTGACCGCTCATGAGCATCTTCAAACGTCCATCGACCCACTACGGCAAATCGCCCGAACCCGAGACGCCTTACCAGAAGGCCGCGCAAATCTGGGATGAACGCATCGGCTCGGCCCGCGTGCAGGCGAAGAACTGGCGATACATGGCCTTCGGCTCGCTGATCCTCTCGGCCGGTTTCGCCGCCGCGCTCGTCTGGCAAACGGCGCGTGGGACTGTGGTGCCATGGGTGGTGCAGGTCGATAACCTCGGCCAGTCGCAGGCCGTTGCGCCCGCCGTGGCTGAATACCGTCCGACCGATCCCCAGATTGCGTTTCATCTCGGCCGCTTCATCGAGCAGACACGCTCTATCCCGTCCGACGCCATCATCGTCCGGCAAAACTGGCTCCGCGCCTATGAGTGGACCACGGATCGCGGCGCGGCGGCCCTGAACGATTATGCGCGCAGCAACGACCCGTTCACCAAGGTCGGTCGGCAGCAGATCGCTGTCGAGGTGTCCAGCGTCATCCGGGCGTCGAACGACAGCTTCCGCGTGGCGTGGACCGAGCGTCACTACGAGAACGGCCAGCTTTCCACGACCGAACGCTGGACCGCGATCCTGACCATCGTGATCCAGACCCCGCTTGACGCCGAGCGCCTGCGCGCCAATCCGCTCGGCATCTACGTCAATGCAATCTCATGGTCGCGGGAGATGAGCCAATGACCCGCACGACACTCCGCAAAGCCGCATTTCAGGATTTCCGTAAACCCGCCTTCGCGGCTTTGATGCTGTCGGCCACGATGCTCGCCGGCTGCGCCACCAACCGGCCGCCGCAATTCAGCTATGACGCCGACGTGCCGTCATTGCCCGTCGTGCCGGCCGCCGTCGCCGATGACCGGCCCCGGCCATTGCACACGCCGCCTGCATGGACGGTCGCACGCGGAGGGACCGCTGCCGGAACACCGGCAGGCCGTGTCGAGAACGCCAATGCCGCCGCGCGCGTCGAGCCGCGCCGCGAAGGCTATTACAACGCCATCCAGATTTATCCCTGGTCGGAAGGGGCGCTCTATCAGGTCTATGCAGCGCCAGGACAGATCACCAATATTGCGCTGGAGCCGGGCGAGAGTCTGACCGGCGCGGGGCCGATTGCAGCCGGCGACACCGCGCGCTGGATCATCGGCGATACAGAGAGCGGCAGCGGAACGTCACGCCGCGTCCATATCCTCGTCAAGCCGTCGCGGCCGGACATCGCGACCAATCTCGTCGTGACGACCGACCGGCGCACCTACATGATCGAGCTGCGCGCCCGCGAAGCCCTCTATATGCCCTCCGTCGCCTGGGCCTATCCGGCACAACCGGCAGGCCAGCGCCAGACCGTTCCGGCCGCACCGATCATCCCGGCCGAGGCGGCGCGCAACTATCGCTACGGCCTGACCGGCGATAATCCACCCTGGAAGCCTATCTCCGTCTTTGACGATGGCCGCCGCATCTATGTCGTCTTCCCGCGCGGCATCGTGCAGGGCGAGATGCCGCCGATCTTCGTCATCGGTTCCGATGGCGAGACCCAGATCGTCAACAGCCGCATCCACCAGAACATCCTGATCGTGGATCGCCTGTTCGGCGCGGCCGAATTGCGCCTTGGCAGCGGCGACCGCCAGCAGACGGTCAGGATCGTCCGCATCGAGCAACGGCAGGCTGCACAGCCGGCAAAAGCGACCGGAGAATCCCCGTCATGACTGAAGACACGACCCCTGTAGAAGCCTCAGCGGACACCACCGCACCCATGCGGCTGCGCACTGAGCCGCCGCGCGTCACCCGTCTGTCCCGCAAGATGCTGGCCGGCGTCGGAGCCGTCGCGCTGTTCGGGATCGGCGGAGCGCTGATCTATGCGCTTCAGACCCGTGACATGAGCGGCAGCGGCGAAGAACTCTATTCGACCGAGAACCGTCCCACGGCGGACGGCCTGTCCGGCCTGCCGCGCGACTATACCGGCCCGGTTCTCGGGCCGGCGCTGCCGGGCGATCTCGGTGGCCCCATCGTCAATGCGCAGAACCGGGGCCAGCCCGTCACGTCGCCCGTCATGACGACGCCCGCCGTCGATCCTGCCGAACAGCGCCGCATTGCCGAGGAAGAGGCCGCGCGCGTCAGCCGCGTCTTTTTCCAGACCGCCCCCGGAACAGGGACCGCCAGCCCGAGCCTTGCCGGCCTTGGCCTCGCCGCGCAGCCTGTCGCAACCGGCACACAGGACCGGCATACGGCCTTCCTCAATGGCCCGGTGGATCGGCAGACGGTCGCCCTGGACCGCATCGCCGCCCCAGCCTCGCCCTACATCCTTCAGGCTGGGGCCGTGATCCCGGCGGCGATGATAACCGGCATCCGTTCCGATCTTCCCGGCCAGATCACCGCGCAGGTGACGGAAAACGTCTATGATAGTCCGACCGGCAGCCTGCTTCTCATCCCGCAGGGCACGCGCATCATCGGCCAGTATGATGCCGGCGTGACCTTCGGCCAGCGCCGCGTGCTGCTCGTCTGGAACCGCCTGATCCTGCCGAACGGTCGCTCCATCGTGCTGGAGCGCCAGCCGGGCGCGGACGCTTCCGGCTATGCCGGGCTTGAGGATGGCGTCGATTATCACTGGTGGGATCTGATGAAGGCTGCTGGGCTTTCCACGCTGCTCGGCATCGGCACCGAACTAGCGACCGATGACGAGGACCGACTGATCCGCGCCATCCGCGACGGGGCGCAGGATACCATCAATCAGGCCGGACAGCAGATCGTCCAGCGTCAGTTGCAGGTCGCGCCGACGCTGACCATCCGACCGGGCTTCCCGGTCAGGGTCATCGTCACAAGGGATTTAGTCCTCGAATCCTACAGGAATTGACCATGGCAAAGCTGAAACTCGGCCCACTGGCCGACGACAAGCCGGTGAAGGTGACGGTGGAACTGCCCGCACATCTCTTTCGCGATTTGGAGATTTATGGCGCTCTGTTGGCCGATGGCGGTGCGCCGATCGAGCCTGCCAGACTTATCGTGCCGATGCTGGAGCGGTTCATCGCCACGGATCGCGGTTTCGCCAAGGCGCGGCGGCAACCCTCCTGATCCATCACGGCGGGGGTGCCGCCAGCGCACAGGCGCGAATGCGGCACGCTACACTCCGCCGATCCCCCTCCATGCTTCGCTCAATTCCGGGGCCTTGAGCGCCCCGGAATCCACCAGCGAAACACGGAGGATACCATGTGCGCAGAGCGCCGCCGCGCCCAACGAGGCCGCCCAAGACAGCCGACCCCTGGAACGCTCCCCGACGACCTCTACGACTATGACGACGATCCCCCGCCGCGCATCAGCCCGTCGCGCGGCAGTCCGCCTCATGTCTTCGACGTGGAGAAGCTGCCCGTCATTGATGACTGGCCCGAGGAAGTGCCGATCACCGAGGCCGAGATTCAGGTGTTCGAGCGCTGGTTTGCCGATGTTTTCGACGAGATGTTCGGCTCGCTCGATCTGCCGGAAGGCTTGCGAATGTTATCGAAATATGATAACGAAAAGCCTTAAGAAAATGATCGAGCTACACCATGACGACACTCAAGGTCGGGATCGCCACATCCGATGAAATGAAGGCCCGCACCATGCGGATTGCCAAAGGCGAGGAAAAGCCCGCGCCCGGCGATCCGAGCGTCTGGTTCACCTCAACAATATCGTTCGCCAAGTTCCTGTCAGCAGGTAATTGCGAACTGCTCCGCATCATCCATGAGCATGAGCCGGACTCGCTGGAGGAACTGGCGCAGATCACCGGCCGCGCGAAATCCAACCTGTCCCGCACCCTCAAGGCCATGGCCGGCTACGGTTTTGTCCGCATGGAGAAGGGCAAGGGCCTCAAGCTGGTCCCCAAGGTCATCCATGACCGCGTGGAGCTGGTGTTGCCCCTGATCGAGCGGCGCAAGTCGAAAGGAACCCGCAAATGAACGCACAATCCCCCAATGTCGCCCTGCGGGCCGCCCTCTACCTGCGCGTCTCCACCGCACGGCAGGCCGAGCATGACGTGTCGATCCCCGACCAGCGCAAGCAGGGCGAAGCCTGGTGCGCGGCGCGCGGCTATCAGCTTGTCGAAATCTTCGTGGAACCGGGCAACACGGCCACCAATGATCGCCGGCCCGAGTTCCAGCGCATGATCGAGGCGGGCACGTCGAAACCCGCACCCTTCGACGTGGTTCTGGTTCACAGCTTCTCGCGCTTCTTCCGCGACGCCTTCGACATGGAATATTACTATCGCAAGCTTGCCAAGAATGACGTACGCCTCATTTCCATCACGCAGGAGTTGGGGGACGACCCGATCCACGACATGATGCGGCGGATCATGTCTTTGTTCGACGAATATCAGTCGAAGGAGAACGGCAAACACGTCACGCGCGCTCTGAAGGAGAACGCCCGGCAGGGCTTCTGGAACGGCGCGTTGCCTCCGATCGGCTACCGGATCGCCGCTGCCGAACAGCGTGGGGCCAAGACCAAGAAAAAGCTGGAAATCGACCCGCTGCACGCCGACACGATCCGGTTGATCTATCGGCTCGCTCTGGAAGGTCAGGGCGACAGCGGCCAGATGGGCGTCAAGGCCATCGTCAAGCATCTGAACGCCAAGGGCATCTTCACCCGCGACGGCGGCCGCTGGGGCATCGGCCAGGTCCATCGCGTCCTGACCCGCCGCACCTATATCGGCGAACATGAATGGGGGAAGCGCAGCAAGCACAACGACCCGCGCGCTCCCGGCGAGATCGTCATCGTCCCGGTGCCCGCGATCATCGAGCCGGAGACCTTCGACGCCGTTCAGTGTCTTTTGCAGGCTCGAAACCCCAAGACCGAGCTGCCCGCGCGTGTGGTGATCGGGCCGACCCTGCTGACCGGCATCTGCTATTGCGGCAACTGCGGCGGAGCCATGACCATCCGCACCGGAAAGAGCGGCCGCTATCGCTACTATGCCTGCTCGATCAAGGCGCGGCAGGGCGAGACCGGCTGCAAGGGCCGAGCGATCCCCATGGACAAGCTCGACAACATGGTGGTCAACCATGTCGAGGAGCGGCTGCTTGATCCCGCCCGTCTGGAGAAGCTGCTTGGCAGCATCCTCGGCCGCCGCGAGGATCAGGCCGAGCGCCGCCGCGAACATATCGCCTCGTTACAACGGCAGGCGACCGAATCGGAGTCGCGTCTCAAGCGCCTCTACGATGCCATCGAGGCCGGTGTTGCCAATCTGGACGACCCGGCGCTCAAGGAGCGGATAGCTGGCCTCAAGGTGATCCGCGATCAGGCCAGGGCCGACGCCGACCGTGCGCAAGCTATGCTTGAAAGCCCTGGTCACAGCGCCCTTAGCCCCGCAATGATCGAAGGGTTTGCACGTCGCGCGCGGGAGCGCATTCGCAGCCACGAGGGCGGGTATCGGCGGGATCATCTGCGCGCCCTGGCGCAGCGCGTCGAGGTTGCAGACGACGCAATTCGCATCATGGGATCGAAAACGGAGCTGCTAAAGACGCTTATTGCCGGTCAAGGGCGGCAATCGGCGGCGATTGGCGTGCCCAGAGGCGGACTGAAATGGCGG
>NZ_JFGS01000066.1 GCF_000740775.1 Haematobacter missouriensis
CCGCGCCAGGGGGCAGCGCCCCCAAGCAATCAGCCCGGCCAGAGCGAAGCGGAGGCCGGGGAGAAGATCTGATCGGGATACGCAAAGCCTGAAAACCGGAAAGCCGTGTATCCTGACCTCCTTGGTTCCTGAAAGGCGGCGGACATGAGCAAAAAGAAGCCCCGCTCGGTTGAGCGGGGCGATTCGGGGAGCCGGTCTTAGTCGCCGTTGCGGCGGGACCAGATGAGGTTGTGGGACTTTCCGTCCTCGGCTTCGACCAGGCTGGCGTAGATCGGTGCGGGGAAGCTCGGATCGTCCAGCTTGACGGAGAGGTATTCGCGCTGCGTCTCGCGGGCGGTCTTCTTCCAGGCCGCGCCGAACTCGGTAGCGCCGGCGAAGATGCGGAAGTCGGGGCCGCGCTCGCTGTCGCCCTCGCTGGGGACGAACTTGGCCTTGACGTTGAGGGTCAGGGTCTTGACCGCGCCGGTGAAGCCTGCGGCGTTTTCGTTCTGGGTGAAGGTGCCGATGGTTGCCATTGTCGCATTCCTTTTCCTGTCGGGCCGCACCATTGCGACCTCGATGGTGGTCGTGAGACCGGGGACGATCGGCCCCGCACCCCTGGGGGCTGGAACATCGTGGAAGGCGGCCGACGACGGCTTTTTTGGTTCGCGATGCAAAGCCGAAGGCGGCGGAAAAAAGCTGGCGACGGACGTTGCGGGAAGACGAGCGAGGCGCAGCCGGTCTTCGGTCAGACCGTGCCAATCGAGGACGCGAATGGAGCGCCCGTTTCAGGAAATCGCCGGAATACGGCAATGGCGGCCGTCCTGCGCCTCGCCGGGATCGGGGACGCTGCGCCGGTTGCATCGGCTGCGGTCCTTTCCACCCTGACCGTCAAGGCCAGTTCGTATGATACCAGCGGGGCGTTGGTGGGCGCGGCTTCGTCTTACCTTCGCCGGTGCTGGCGTGCCCGATATGGCCGGAAGACCGTTTGCGGGGCGGCATGCACTACCTCGCCAAGCGGATGATCCGAGCTTCCCGGCGCTGATCCGCCCCGCCCGTCGAAGCGGACGGAAAGCCTAACCTCATCATGGGGCTGCCGTGGCGACCGTGACCGGCTCCCGAGACTGCCTCCCCAACCGAATGGGAGCTTCCCGCGAATTGTCCGCCGCCGCCCCTTGCGTTATGGGATTGAAGCCGAATGGCGGAAACGCGCCTTTGGTGTGGTTCCGGCGCAGCCGAAAGCCCGGCCCGAAGGGCAACGCTAACATTCCCTCTCGCATCGACTCACTTGTTGAACGATAGTTCGGAAAAGCGATGCGCGTCATCAATAAGGCTAGGAGGAGCTACTGCATGATTTTGCCAAGTCCCACGCATTCGAACTACACTAATCTTCTGACGGACATCGAGCGTGGGCAGGTCAAGATTCCTCAGTTCCAACGAGATTTCGTCTGGACCATGCAAAAGTCCGCAGCCCTGCTCGACAGCATCATCAAAGGCTATCCGGTCGGCACGTTCATCTTCTGGTCGACTAAGGATCGGCTGCGCAGCGTTCGTGATCTCGGTAATACACCGCTGCCGGAGCCGAAAGACGGCGAGACCGTCTCCTTCGTGCTCGACGGCCAGCAAAGACTGACCAGTCTTTACGCCTCGCTGCGCGGCATCAAGGTCGAGCGCAATTCGGGCAAGACAGACGACTTCGCGGATATGTTCATCAATCTCGAAGCCGGCGAAGAGGATCAGATCGTCGTAACGGAAGTAACCGATCTCGCTGACGGCACATGGATCAGGCTGCGTGACCTGATCCACGGCAGTTTTCAGCAGCTCGCGGCCTATCCGGCGCACTATCACGAAAAACTCTCGGAATACCGCCGCCGCATCGAGTCCTACGACTTCTCGATCATCCTCGTGAAAGACGTGCCGATCGATGTTGCCACCGAGATTTTCACGCGCATCAATGTGGGAGGCAAACCGCTCAGCGTCTTTGAAATCATGGTGGCAAAGACCTATGACGAGCCGCGCGAATTCGATCTCGCTGAACAGTTCGACGAGTTGGTCACCAAGCTCGAACCACTCGATTACGAGACGGTCTCGGATGCGACACTGCTGCAACTGGTGTCGCTGATCCTGACGAAAGACTGCAAGAAGCAGACGATCCTCAAGCTCGGCAAAACGGCTTTATTGACGCTTGGCCCCGTGCGGTCGATGCGTTCGAACGTGCTGTTGAGTTCTTCCGCAACAGCTACCGAATTCCGGTGTCGCAATTGCTGCCCTACAATACGCTCCTGGTGCCGTTCGCCTATTTCTTCTTCCATCACCCGGACAAGCCGTCTGCCGAACAGCGCCCGCTGCTGGAAGACTTCTTCTGGCGCTGCTCGCTGGGTGGACGGTATTCCTCGGCTGTGGAGAGCAAGCTGGCGCAAGACGTGCGTCGCATCGACCGGGTCCTTGATAACAAATCACCCGACTACGATTGGGCGGTGGACATCTCGCCGGAGTTCCTGCTTGACAATGGCTGGTTCAACGCGGGGCGTAGTTCGATCAAGGCGATCCTTTGCCTCTATGCCTTCCATCAACCAAAGTCGTTCAACGACAATTCTATTGTCAGCATTCGCAATTACTGGCTGAAGCAGGCGAACAGCAAAAATTACCACCATTTCTTCCCACGCGCCTACCTCGGTAAGAAGAATGTTGAGGAATGGAGAATCAACAACATTCTAAACATCACCATCGTTGACGACTATCTGAACAAGCGGGAAATCCGCGCCAAACCACCTGCGACCTACATGAAGACGTTCAGGAAATCGAATAAGGCGCTGGATGTGGCAATGGCATCGCACCTAATTGGCGATCTCGACGACTTCGGCGTGTGGGAGAACGACTACGACACGTTTCTTGCCGAGCGCGCGCGGCTGGTCAGCGAGGAACTGGGCAAGCGCATTATCAGTCGGCAGATCGACACGGACGGCCAGCCTTCGCGTGACGATGATTATGAGGAAGAAGCAGTCGCATTTGAATGAGGAGCGGCTTCGATCCCCTGAAGCTGAGGCTAAATGTTCGATTATGTGATGCTCGCCACTGATGATGTCGCACGCGCCGAACAGTTTTATGATCCGCTGATGGCGATTCGTGGCTATCCGCGCTGCTGGACGAAGGAAAGGAGCGCGGCCTGGAGATCGTTCGACGACCCAACAAAGGTCGCGTTGTGCATCCAGAAGCCGTTCGACGGCGAACCGGCAACAGTCGGCAATGGCGTGATGCTGGCGTTGCGGGCGGCGTTGACTGCGATGGTCGACAGCCTCCATGCAGCGGCAGTGGCGCATGGTGGTCATGATGAGGGCTGCCCGGTCCCCGCGTACAATATGGAGACGGCTTCTACGCCGCTTGTGTCCGCGACCCGGACGGCAATAAGCTCGCCTTTACTTACACAGTGTTGGTGACGACGTGAGCGGTGGGTCGGTCAACGACGGGGCGATGCCGCCGCGCTTAGTGGTGTTGTCCGGCTGTTCGGGCGGTGGGAAATCGACGCTGATCGCCGAGTTGAAGGCGCGCGATCATGTTGTGGTCGAGGAGCCGGGTCGCCGCATCATCGATGAGGAGCAAAGTTCCGGCGGCAGTGCGCTGCCGTGGGTCGATCTGGCGGCGTTCCTGCGCCGCGCCATCGACATGGCGCTGTCCGACATGGCGGCTGCCAGCCATAACAGGTGGGTGTTCTTCGACCGTGGCCTCGTGGATGCCGCGTCAGCCTTGGAAGAACTAACTGGCGATGCCGCCTTGCGTGCGCTCTGTATCAAGCATCGCTACCATCAGCGCATGTTCATGGCCCCGCCGTGGCCGGAGATTTATTTGACCGACGCGGAGCGGCAGCACAGCTTTGATGCGGCGGTGGCGGAATTTGGCCGGTTGATGCAAGCGTTTCCGGCATTGGGCTATGACGTGCTTATGCTGCCGCAGATGACGCCATCGCAGCGCGCCGACTTTGTGTTGGCGTCTCTCGCCGACGCTATCGGGACGGACTGACAGACGCCACCAGCCGCATCAGCGCCGAAAGACCGGTCACACCGCCGCCGATCAGGCAGAAGACCGTTCGCCAGACCTCGGACGGCACGGCCTCGCGCGTGATGCCGTGAACCAGTGCATAGCCCGCAACGGCGGCAGGCGCTGCGAAAACAAGCGCCACGGCGAGACGCAGGATCGTCGAGCGCACTGCCATGAACAGGACGATCAGCAGACCATAGGCGACAGCGCCTGTTACCAGTCCGACCAGACCCGCGCCGATCAGGCCGGAGCCGGAGGCATAGGCCCAACGCGCCACCTCCACGCCGAGCATGAAGGGCAGCGCATAGACGGCGAGTGTATAGGCCAGGATGCATAGACCGGCGACCAGCGCGACGGTCATCAACATGAGCACAATCATCGCAAGTTCCTCCTGAACCGATGACGGCGACGGTCATCGGATCGGTCGCGAGGGGTCGATCCCCGCGCGACCGCGATTTTTTTCGAGGGTGGAAAACAGGAAGGCCGGGACCGCTTGCACGATCCCGGCCCGGTCCTCACTCGGCGGCTTGCAGATAGGCGTCGGCTTCCGGCTCGGCGGCAGGGGGCGCGGTGCGCAGCACGTTCGGCAGCCAGCCGGTTCCTGCCAGAAGCTGTTCGGCGGCCTGCGCCATCTCCGGCTTCCTCAAGCCCGCGATCCGCTCGGCGGCTTCATCGCTGACGGCTTCCCGCACTGCGGCGAGGATATGCGCCTTGGTGACACGGCCAAGATAGGTCTGCCCGGTCGGGGTCCAGTGCGCCGCCATTTCCAGCGTCGTCGCCGTCGCCAGCTTCTCCGCCGTCGCGCGCGCGTTCGGCTTCTGCTCCCACTGAACCCTGACCGCATTGACGGTCAGCGATGCGCAATGGGCGAGCAAGGCCATGAGGCTCGCATGATCCAGCCCGGCGACAAAGGCCCAGAGGTCCACCACGTCGCGGGGCATATCCGATGCCCATCCGGCATGACGATCCGCCAGCACCTTCGCGGCGGGCGTGTCCTCGATGCCGTCCGCGTGGGAGGCGAGATAGGCGCTGGTCAACCGGATTTCGAGGCAGGACGCTTCCCCGCCACGATAGAAGGTCTGCGCCGCCAGCGCATGAACCACGGCGACAAGCGCCATATCCGGCTGCTCGCCAAGGGCGAGGCGCATGCCAAGGGTGCGATGGGCGGTCAGGTCGCGGATGAGAAGGTCCGACAGCGGCTTTGCCGCATCCCCGGCATCCTCGTCCTCGGTCTCGAGCGCGGAATCTGCCCGCTCGTCCTCGTTTCCCTCGTCCCCGACGATCTCCCCATCCTTGTTGACGGTCACGCCATCCACTTCGTAGGTGGCGCTTTCCGCTGCCTCCGGCTCCGACGCTTCGTCCTCGGCGCGGATGAAACCACGCTCGATCCGGGCCGTGCCGTCATGGTTGAGGATGACGAACACGCCGCCGCGCGCGATCTCGTCGGCGTCATAGGCGTGGCGCTTGGCGTCGATCCGCTCGATCTCGGCTTCAAGTTTCGCGAGCCGCTGATCCACCTCTTCCGGCAGGTCCACGTCCGCATCCTGCCATTCCGCCGACAGGCGCTCCAATTCCTCCTGCGCGGCGTCATACGCGGCGGCATCCTCCTCCGACAAATCCACCGGACGCGGATAGGTGCGGCGCAAGCCGTGGGCATGGGGATAGTCGATGTGAGCGGCGGTCCACTTCCACCCTTCTGCCGTCTGAACCTCGGCGGCAACGCCTTCCAGCCTGTCGATGACAAGCCGGTCGAGCAGCGCGGCATTCTCGAAATAGCCGCCCCGATCCTCGGTAAAGAGGTCGCGGATGATCGTGCCGCCTGCCTCTGCATAGGTGTCCGCCCCGACGAAACGCGCGCGCCGTTCGGTCGCCTCCACATTCGTCTTGGTCAGATCACGCCGGATCGTCGCGGGTTCGCGGTTCCACGACAGTTTATCGAAAACCTGTTCCTGCCGGTCGTGATCCTCAGTGATGGCGAAGGCCATCAACTGATCCAGCGACAAGCCGCCATCCCGATAGACCTGCATCAGCTTCGGGCTGACCGCGCCAAGGCGAAGCCGCTGCTTCACGACATGGGCCGAAACCCCGAACCGGGCGGCGATCTCTTCCGCCCCCCATCCGCGATTATCCGCCAACTCCCGGAACCGCTCGAACTGGTCGGCCGGGTGCATCGCCTCGCGGGTGACGTTCTCGTCAAGGCTGATTTCCGCCGCGTCGTTCTCGGTATCCAGAACGCAGCGGATGCCTTCCGTCTTCTTGATCTGCTTGCGCTTCACACGCAGCAACTGCGCCAGCCTGCGGCCTTCACCGATGGTCACGAAATAGCTGCCGGTCGCTTCGCCTTCCGCGTTCGTCTCCGGCTCCACTACCAGATTTTGGAGCATCCCCTTGGCAGCGATGCTGGCTGACAGCGCCTCGATATGCGCGTCGCTGTGCGGGGTCTTGCGGGCGTTGCGGGGTGACTTCTTCAACTTGTTCAGCGGCACGAACAGCACCGCGCCGTTTTCGGCGGCGAGGGCATCGGAAACCGTGGCGGTCGTTTCGATAGTGTTGGTCATTGTCTTGATCCTCATTGGCTTGGGTTGGAGCGCAGCGCTGCGCTGCAAC
>NZ_JFGS01000067.1 GCF_000740775.1 Haematobacter missouriensis
CTGGTCGCTGGCAAGAAGATGAAGCCCCTCCAGCCCGAAGAATTTCCCCACATCGCCGCCATTAAGAACGAACCCAATGTGGAGGGATGTGAGGGTGGCGGGGATGAACACAGGGCAGGAGCTGATACCGATGTTCGTGCCGTATGACGCGCCGATCGCATCAGCATCAGCCGCCGCCGCCGTGACATTGGCATGAGTGGGCGTGACATTGACCCAGTAGCAGGCTCGCGCGAAAAATGCCGCTGTCGTCTCCCACCGCCCGATCAGCGAGACGACGGCACGCCCGTCATTGATCGACTGGAGGATGTCTGTCGGCACCTGCCGGAACACGACCTGCGCGCCATCCCCTGCCGCTATTCGCGCTGTGGCCTCCCCTGTATATGCCGAAGTAGACCCGCTCAGCGTAGGAGCCACGCCCGTTGAGGAGACGGACAGGCTTGCCGGAGGATGACCGTTGCGCCAAGGCGTCAACCGCCCTTGATAGATCGCGCCCCGCTCCTGCATGTATTGCTGCAGCAAGGGGGCTGAGGGGGCATAGATGTTGCGGACGAACCCGACCTGACTTGGCTGTGACACCAGTTTGAATGCGGGACCATTGCCCCGGATATTGATGTCCTGCACATCGACCGTGCCGTTGCCATTCGCGACCAGATATTCGCAGGCGCTGTTGAGGATGTCGATCTGCGACCCGACGATGCGGATCGGGCCGCCCGCGATATTGCTCGGGGCCGTGGCGTCGATCCGGGTCCGGAACACTTGCGGCGCATTGATGGCTTCGATCCAGCCGCCCTCCCAGTTCAGACCCATGAATGCGGCCGCATCGGCGACATAGCCATTGGTGAATTGTTCCATGGAGCAGTTTTCGAAACGCCATTTTGCGCCATGACGCAGCGTGTATGCAGCGACAGCGCCCGTCGCACCGTGGACATTGTAGTGCCGCGTGTTTCGGACCTGATTGTGGTTGACGAGACTGGCATTGGATCCCGACCATGCTTCCATGATGCGGAACTCCTGAGTGCCGCCTAGCCGGTTTCCAGTCTGACCGAAAAGGCAATCATCGATCAGAAGGTAGATCGGGCAGAAGCGGAACAGCAGAAGGAAATTGCAGCTGGCGACAAGGCTGGAAAAGCGGAAACCCCCGGAGTATTTGACCTGCGACGGGCTGTCATAGAAAACGCATCCAGCAACCGTGCAATCCGCATGAAAATCCTCAAGCGTCACGGAATAGATCGCGGTGGCGGTGGTGTCGGAGAATATCGCCGCGTTGGCCACAGTGCAGACCAGCCCGCTCGTCCGCCACGACGTATTCCGCGCCCTCCCCCGGATGTGCATATTCGAGACGGGCTGGACCCCGGCGACGGCGTACATGCGCGCGCCGAGCTGCACCCGCCCCCGGCTGATCGCTCGGGTTAGGCGCGCGCTGTCATCGGTGACGCCATCCCCCGCCGCCCCGAAGGCGTCCAGGTGATACCACCCGTCCTTGTCCGGCTGGACGCGCAAGCCAACACCGCCCGCCGTGGTCACATCAGGATCGCTGGCGACGACAGCGTAGCCGTGGATCGCCGCGACCGTCAGACCCGCGGTCACAGCGTCGCCCGCATCATAGGGGTAGCTGTCCGACAGCGCCGCAAGCACCGAGGCGTAATGCGCCCCGCTCATCAGGCGCCAATGCGAGCCGTCCACAAGCTCTGTGGCCCCGCCAGTATCGCGCGCATAGGTCAGGACCATGCCGCTCCGGACGACCCGCGCGACAAGAACCTCGGCGGGAATAGCGGCAGACACCAGCGCCGCCTTGTTCGCGAAATCATACCGTTGATCGTCGGCGTGCGGAGAGCGGAGCCAGTGTCCGGGGTATGTCGCGCCGCCGCCATCCGTCAGCGCGACGAGCCGATCCGCGACGGCAAAAGGCTCCCCATCCACGGTGCCGGTTCCGGTCACGATCCACGCATCCCCCGCATGCACGGGCGTGCCATCTGGTCGCGTCGCCGGAAATGCTCCAGACCCGGCATCCCAGGCCCCGACGATGAGCATGCCCGAGGAAAGCGCGTCGATCTGCTGCTGCAGCCCATCGAGGGATTGCTCCGTTGCCAGTGCAGCTGTCCCCATTGCGAGCGCGCGCTTGGCCTCAAGCATGGACAGGGACTTGCTCCCCAGATCGCCGGGCGAGGCGGATACATCGGCGATCAGCAGCTGATCGGCATCCGTCACATCGCCCGCCAGAGCCGGGGTCATCTGGGTAATCTTGCGGTCGGCCATCGGGGACTCCATGTCGATAGACCCCGCAGGCGGGGCGTCAGGATAATGTGTCGGGGGTTAGGCCCAGAGGCCGGGGGCCTCATCGAGACAGGTGAGCGTAGCGGTCAGGTCGGCATGCGGCTCCACGGCAAAGACGATCATCCGCTTCACCCCGGCGTCGCCGGGCCCGGCTGACCACAGCGCGCCCGGCTCGACCGGGACGGCATGTGTCAGTGTGACGGTATCGCTCTCAGGTCCGTCCACGAGGCCCGCAAAGGCAATGCCCCCCTGCCGGATGGCGATGCTGCGACCCGTGCCGCCCGGTACGACATTGTCGAGATGCAGGATCAGGCCATCGCCCGCGACGACACGACCCGCAGCGGTCGCCACGTCAAAGGAGTGGTGCTGCATACCGATGAGCGAGCCGCGACGACACACGATGGATTCCGCCGGGGCGTCGAATTTGTAGTAGACCGCGCGTTGCTCCAGCTGCCGCAAATCAAAGAGCGCCCGCTTCCGCGCCGCGGCCTCCGTGTCTATGCCATCGTATGTGACTTGCTCCAGCAGCCGCGAGGCCACGGTCACCCCGTCCCGCAGCACGGTGATCTGCCGATCCTCGTAGCCGAGCGTGCGGTCGGCGTAGGTGACCAGGAATCCGTCCGGCAGCGGCGGGGAAGCCTTTTCCCAACTGAAATTCGCAGTGTTGCGCGGCGTGAATATCTGGATCGGGGCCTCCTCGGAGCGATCCCGATCCCAGATCACGCCCCAGACCTCGGAGGCATAAGGTTGGCCGTAGCCGCAAGCCGCCACGACGCGCGCTGCCTCTATCATCGACCGGCCCTCGATCAGCGCATTGACGGCATACCCGTGGTCTATGCAGTGCTGGCGGAACCCGGTCATCATCGCATTGTCGATGACGGCCACAGGCACCGCCGCGGCATTGAGCGATCCGACGTAGATGTCGCGCAGATGCGGAGCCGGGTTGCTGGTGACCGTATATGGACCCCACGCGCCCCCGTCCCAGTCACGGACATATCCGCCCGCGACAACGGAGAGCTGCCCGAGCTGGCGGTTCCGCGCCCGCACCGCGATGATGGCCAATTCGGACCCCGAGGGGATCGGTTTTTCGTTCCAGACCGACACCGATCGCATGAGCATGACACGGTCCGACATGCCGTTCAGTCCGTGCGGAGCGACCGGCACCGTGCCGCTGATCCCGTATTTAAACAGGTCATAGACCCCGTTCCCCGCCTCTCCCTGATACGCGTAGGTGATCGGGTTGTACTCCGACCGCTTGAAGCCCGCCCCGCGCGTGACCTCGATCTCGTAGCGACCGCGTGGGAAATCCGGAGCCGAGAGATAGACAGTGGCGTCGTAGCGGGTCAGCCGAAGATTGCGCACACGGGTGCTGCTGCCATTCGCCGGGTTCAGGAAGTCTGCCGTACCGTCTCCGATGAACCACGGGTGCGCCTGCCACGCCGGGAAGCCGGGTGCGATGGTCTGCGCGGGATTAGCGATCCGCCCTTCGGTCCATCCAAGCCACCCCTCAAGATCGGCGGTCGCAGGCTTTAGTCCCGTCGTCCACACGATCTTTATCGTGGCGCGGAGGGACTGCAGCGAGGCCCCTTCGTAGTGCAACTCCGGCAGGTTCAACCAGTCCGTCGTACCCTCGCGGCGCATTCTGATGCGGATCGGCACGCGCACATGCTGGTCGCCGTGGGTGTCACCGCCCTGACTCAGACCCGCCGGAAACACCAGCTGCAGCCAGTGCTCATTGGGCGCTATGCGGCTGGCCACCACCTGCGGGACAGGGAGGGCGGATGCGATCCCGTCGGTGATGTCGAGGGCGCTCTGATTATCCTCCTGCGTCGTGTAGCCCTTCAGCTCCGCTTGCAGCTGCTCCGTCTTGGTCTGGCGCGTGACAAGCGTCTGGTCAGCGTCGTTCGCCCATCCCTCGCGGGTCTGATACTGCACAGACTGCATTTCGTGGATCGGCGCGGTCCCAATGCGCACATCGCGCAGGCGGTGCGGGCCAGCGAGACAGTAGACCGCCTCCACGACCTCATCCTGTCCCTCGAAATACAGGAAAGGCTCCACGGCAAAGGGCGGAAAGACCTTCCGGTCCCCGACGACGCGGGGGATCGGGCCATTCGCGGCGAGCACATTGCCCTCAGCGCTGGACTCCGGCGTGTCGCGCACATCCGCCGATCCGAACGTGGGCGGTGCCGTCAGCGCGCCAAGAAGGAGGCTGCCGACCGCCGCGGTGCCGGATGCCAAGGCCAGCGCCGATATGCTACCCTTGGCAAACCATCCACCCGCGGTCGCAAGTGATCCGCCTGCGATTGCCGCCGTGCCCGCGGTCAGGGCAATCGCCGCGACCATGGCGAGCACCTGCTTGCCGCCTCCACCCCCACCGCCCGCTGGCGGCAGATGAAAGGTGACCTCCGTCACGTCCGCCTTGGGGCGCACCATCGGCCAGACCCCACGTGGGACGGGATGCCCGTTCACGCAGACCACTCCCCGCTCGCCGAAATCTTCCGGCAGGTGCATCCGCTCGACCATCTGGGCGAGCGTGCCCGCGTGATGCTCGACGCGCGGGGTGAAACCGAAAGGCTCACGGTAGACGCACAGGGTCATTCAGTTGCCCCATTGTTCTGGATGGACTCAATTACCTGCAAGCGGCGATCCTTTCGGGCGACAACGGGAGAGCGGTCATGGAAGATCCAGAGAACATTGCGCGCTTCAAAGACATGGCCGGGAGGCTGCTAGGAGCGCTCTACGCAACACATCCAGAGTCGCAGTTTGCAGATGCATCGCTCATCTTTGGCGATGATGAACCCTCTGGCGCCGACCAGAATCTTTTTGACGATACGGTAGGATATCTCGTTGAAAACGGGTACCTGACCTCTATCCCTCCGCAGGACATCCGCCTCAATGATCGGTCCTTTGATGTCCTGCAAAAGCCAAACCCGATCACTCCCCAAGAATCCATAGGTTCGTCGCTTGCGACTTGGGCGGCTGACACAACGTCAGAGATCGGTCGTGGAGTCGCCGCTCAGGCTGCCGGAGCCGCCTTGTCGCTTCTCTACAGCGTCATCAAGAGCGGGTAGTGACCATGACCGGCGACGGGAAGTTCGGAGCACCCTTTGATGAAGAAGGATATGAACGCCTTCACCGTCGGTATGCACGACGCGAGGTATTTCCCCCCCACCCATGCTGTGAGGCAATTCCGACCGGTTCCGAACTCAATTTCAGCCATTTCCAGTTTGTTCATCTGATTTTCTCCTGAAGCCCTTGATCCGCCCCGAGACGCTGAAATGCTGCAGCGGCACGAGACAGGTCGCCGTGGATTGCTCGACGTGCAGGCACCCGCCGCCCGCCACGACGCCGACATGCACGACGCGCCCATTGCCGCGCGGCGCGCGCATCAGGATCACGTCATATTCCCGCGGCTCCATGACCTCGATCCAGCCATCCG
>NZ_JFGS01000068.1 GCF_000740775.1 Haematobacter missouriensis
ACGCCGCGCGCGCATCAGGATCACGTCGTATTCCTGCGGCTCCATGACCTCGATCCAGCCATCCGACGCCTGCCCCTCATCCATGGCCCGCGCCACGCGAAGCAGGTCCGACGCCTCGATCTCGCCGTAGATAGGCAGCTCGATCCCAAGCTGATCCGCATAGACCTGCTGGACAAGCGACCAGCACGTAAACTTCTCCGGCTCCTCGCCGTATTCCACGCCGATGTAATCGGCCC
>NZ_JFGS01000069.1 GCF_000740775.1 Haematobacter missouriensis
CTCGCCGTATTCCACGCCGATGTAATCGGCCCACCAAGCAGACATGTCTGGATCCTCAGCGATAAAGGCCGGGGAGACGTGCTTGCGTCGCGCTGATGCACGGCCACGGCTCCTGAGAGTAATCATGCAGCCCCACCTGCCCCGCGATCTGCAGCGCATCCCCGGTCACAGATTTGAGCACGTATCCCGGCATGTGATAGATGACGCCCGGTGTGCCGATCGGCACGCGAGGGACGACAGACAGGTCAAAATCCGCCGCGGAAAGCAGCGAGAGCGTCAACCGTGCCTCTCCGCTGACCTCGCGCAGCGCCTGCCCGATGCGGCGGTCCACATTCGGCAGGGTAACCTCCGCCACAGCCACCGCCTCCTCCGCGTCGTCGAGGATCGTGTAGCCAAAGACGATGCCAGTCCATTCCGCGCCATCGTAGATGTAACCGAGCGGATCGCAGACAAGCCGGATCGGCTCCGCCAGTGCCGGATGCTCAACCAGCAGGAAGGCCAGCAGCGCATCCGGGGAGGATGCGTCCTC
>NZ_JFGS01000070.1:2500-5832 GCF_000740775.1 Haematobacter missouriensis
TCGCTGGTTACCCGAGTATGGGCTGACCGGTCGCGTGACGCGACAAAGCGATATTGTTTTCCAAGTCTAGTACACTAACCAAAAGTTGCCGCAGAACGAACCAGTCTGCGGGAACTGGGAAAGTGCATGCTTTTGACACCGGAAGAAGCCTGTCTTCTTCTGGATCAAATCAAGCGCGATAAGGGCGTTTGGTGGATGCCTTGGCAGCAAGAGGCGATGAAGGACGTGATACCCTGCGATAAGCTTGGGGGAGCCGGGAATAGGCTTTGATCCCAAGATCTCCGAATGGGGCAACCCACCTGATTGTTCGTTGTTGTTACGCAAGTAATCATCAGCGGGCAAAACCAGGTATCATTACCCTGAACACATAGGGGTTTTGAAGCGAACCCGGGGAACTGAAACATCTAAGTACCCGGAGGAAAGGAAATCAATAGAGACTCCGTTAGTAGTGGCGAGCGAACGCGGACCAGCCGAGCCTGGAAGAGTGACTGGAACCGTCTGGAAAGGCGGGCCATAGCGGGTGACAGCCCCGTACAGGAAGCTCCACGGGACATATTAAGTAGGGCGGGACACGTGAAATCCTGTCTGAAGATCGGGGGACCACCCCCGAAGGCTAAGTACTCCTTGCTGACCGATAGCGAACCAGTACCGTGAGGGAAAGGTGAAAAGCACCCCGACGAGGGGAGTGAAACAGTACCTGAAACCGGACGCCTACAAGCAGTCGGAGCCGCCTTGAGCGGTGACGGCGTACCTTTTGTATAATGGGTCAACGACTTGGTCTCACGAGCAAGCTTAAGCCGTTAGGTGTAGGCGCAGCGAAAGCGAGTCTTAAAAGGGCGCATGAGTTCGTGGGATCAGACCCGAAACCGAGTGATCTAGCCATGGCCAGGATGAAGGTAAGGTAACACTTACTGGAGGTCCGAACCCACACCTGTTGAAAAAGGTCGGGATGAGCTGTGGCTAGGGGTGAAAGGCCAATCAAACTCGGAGATAGCTGGTTCTCCGCGAAAGCTATTTAGGTAGCGCCTCGGACGAATACCTTGGGGGGTAGAGCACTGGATGGGTGATGGGGTCCCACAGACTTACTGAGCCTAACCAAACTCCGAATACCCAAGAGTACTATCCGGGAGACAGACGGCGGGTGCTAACGTCCGTCGTCAAGAGGGAAACAACCCTGACCTACAGCTAAGGCCCCCAATTCGTGGCTAAGTGGGAAAGCATGTGAGACGGCCAAAACAACCAGGAGGTTGGCTTAGAAGCAGCCATCCTTTAAAGATAGCGTAACAGCTCACTGGTCTAGATAAGCTGTCTTGCGGCGAAGATGTAACGGGGCTCAAGCCACGAGCCGAAGCTTAGGATGCACACTCAGTGTGCGTGGTAGCGGAGCGTTCCGTGATATAGTTCCATGCCTCTTGTGCCCTTCGGGGCAATGGAGGCTCGGAGCTTACTGTGAAGCCGGGCCGTGAGGCATCCGGTGGAGTGATCGGAAGCGAGAATGTTGACATGAGTAGCGACAAACAGGGTGAGAGACCCTGTCGCCGAAAGTCCAAGGGTTCCTGCTTAAAGCTAATCTGAGCAGGGTAAGCCGGCCCCTAAGGCGAGGCCGAAAGGCGTAGTCGATGGGAACCAGGTTAATATTCCTGGGCCAGGAGATGGTGACGGATCCCGACGGTAGTTCATCCTTATCGGATTGAATGGGCTGCTTAGGGGTTCCTGGAAATAGCCCTCCATGAGACCGTACCCTAAACCGACACAGGTGGACTGGTAGAGAATACCAAGGCGCTTGAGAGAACCACATTTAAGGAACTCGGCAAAATACCTCCGTAAGTTCGCGAGAAGGAGGCCCCATTCGCAGGCAACTGTGGGTGGGGGGCACAAACTAGGGGGTGGCGACTGTTTACTAAAAACACAGGGCTCTGCGAAGTCGCAAGACGACGTATAGGGTCTGACGCCTGCCCGGTGCTGGAAGGTTAAAAGGAGGGGTGCAAGCTCCGAATTGAAGCCCCAGTAAACGGCGGCCGTAACTATAACGGTCCTAAGGTAGCGAAATTCCTTGTCGGGTAAGTTCCGACCTGCACGAATGGCGTAACGACTTCCCCGCTGTCTCAAATGTGGACTCAGCGAAATTGAACTGTCTGTCAAGATGCAGACTTCCCGCGGTTAGACGGAAAGACCCCATGAACCTTTACTCCAGCTTCGCACTGGCATCAGGATTGCGATGTGCAGGATAGGTGGTAGGCTTTGAAATCGGGACGCCAGTTCCGGTGGAGCCACCCTTGAGATACCACCCTTCGCACTCTTGATGTCTAACCGCGGCCCGTTATCCGGGTCCGGGACCATGCGTGGCGGGGAGTTTGACTGGGGCGGTCGCCTCCCAAACAGTAACGGAGGCGCGCGAAGGTTGGCTCAGAGCGGTCGGAAATCGCTCGTTGAGTGCAATGGCAAAAGCCAGCCTGACTGCAAGACTGACAAGTCGAGCAGAGACGAAAGTCGGCCATAGTGATCCGGTGGTCCCAAGTGGGAGGGCCATCGCTCAACGGATAAAAGGTACTCTGGGGATAACAGGCTGATGATGCCCAAGAGTCCATATCGACGGCATCGTTTGGCACCTCGATGTCGGCTCATCTCATCCTGGGGCTGGAGCAGGTCCCAAGGGTATGGCTGTTCGCCATTTAAAGAGGTACGTGAGCTGGGTTTAGAACGTCGTGAGACAGTTCGGTCCCTATCTGCCGTGGGTGTAGGAGACTTGAGAAGAGTTGCCCCTAGTACGAGAGGACCGGGGTGAACGCTCCACTGGTGGACCAGTTGTCGTGCCAACGGCAGTGCTGGGTAGCTATGAGCGGACAGGATAACCGCTGAAGGCATCTAAGCGGGAAGCCCCCTTCAAAACAAGGTCTCCCTTGAGAGCCGTGGAAGACCACCACGTCGATAGGCCGGAGGTGTAAGCGCGGTAACGCGTTCAGCTGACCGGTACTAATTGCTCGATAGGCTTGATTTGATCCAGTGGAAGACAGGCAATAGCCTCCACTGTCAAAAGCAAACAAAACGCGGAAAACAAAACTGATGTAACCGGCAGTCATGCCGGAGAGCTTCTCATCAGGTCTGGTGGTCATAGCACGAGCAAAACACCCGATCCCATCCCGAACTCGGCCGTTAAGTGCCGGCGCGCCAATGGTACTGCGTCTCAAGACGTGGGAGAGTAGGTCACCGCCAGACCTGATGAGAAGCTCAACTCTCAAAACGATCAAATACCACCGCGGGGTGGAGCAGCCCGGTAGCTCGTCAGGCTCATAACCTGAAGGTCACAGGTTCAAATCCTGTCCCCGCAACCA
>NZ_JFGS01000071.1 GCF_000740775.1 Haematobacter missouriensis
GTTGATTTTCACCCAGAACTGAGCCGGTTTTTTCACCGAGAAGTGAGCCACCTCTGATTATGGATTTCGGTTCATGCTGGGGTCAAGGTCGGGTTTGTCTCCTTCTTTTTCCGGGCTGCGGCGGCTGAACTTGCTTTGAAGCGGAAGCTGTCGTTGCCGGTTTCCAGGATGTGACAGCGGTGGGTGAGGCGGTCGAGCAAGGCCGTGGTCATTTTTGCATCCCCAAAGACCGTGGCCCATTCGCTGAAGCTCAGGTTGGTGGTTATGACGACGCTGGTGCGCTCGTAGAGTTTGCTCAGCAGATGGAACAGCAAGGCGCCGCCTGATGCGCTGAACGGCAGATAGCCCAACTCGTCCAGGATCACGAGGTCGAGCTTGGTCAGGCCTTCGGCAATCTGCCCGGCCTTGCCCTTCGCCTTTTCCTGTTCGAGGGCGTTGACCAGTTCGATGGTGGAGAAGAAGCGGACCTTCCTGCGGTGATGTTCTATGGCCTGGATGCCGAGGGCGGTGGCGACATGGGTTTTGCCGGTGCCCGGACCGCCGATCAGAACCACGTTCTGGGCGCCATCCATGAACTCGCAACGGTGCAGGGTCCTGACCGTGGCCTCGTTGATCTCGCTGGCGGCGAAGTCGAAGCCGGAGAGATCCTTGTAGGCCGGGAACCGCGCGGACTTCATGTGATAGGCGATAGATCGAACTTCGCGTTCGGCCAGTTCCGCCTTCAGGAGTTGCGACAGCATCGGGATGGCGGCTTCAAAAGCCGGTGCCCCTTGCTCGATCAGATCGGTCACCGCCTGCGCCATGCCATACATTTTGAGGCTGCGCAGCATGATGACAATGGCGCCAGCGGCTGGATCATGACGCATGGCGACCACCTGCAATCTGGGCACGCAGGCCGTCATAGCGTTCGACATTGGCCTTGGGCTCGCGATGCAGGGCCAGTGCTTGCGGCGTGTCCAGTGGTGGCCCGCCAACCACCTTGCCGTCGATCAGGCGGTGCAACAGGTTCAGCACATGGGTTTTGGTCGGCACGCCCTCGGCCAGCGACAGTTCCACGGCGGTCAGCACGGCCTGCTCATCGTGGTGCAAGACAAGGGCAAGGATATCGACCATCTCCCTGTCCCCGCCGGGCTTGCGCAGCATGTGATCCTGCAACTGTCTGAACGCTGGAGGTAATTCCAGAAAGGGCGCGCCGTTGCGAAGCGCGCCGGGCTTCCGTTGCACGACCGCCAGATAATGCCGCCAGTCGTAGATCGTCTTCGGCGGAAGATGGTGGCTGCGTGCGATCACGCGGGCATGTTCGCACAGGATGTTGCCTTCAGCTGCCACGACCAACCGATCGGGATAGATCCGAAGGCTGACCGGACGATTGGCGAATGACGCAGGAACGCTGTAACGATTGCGTTCGAAGCTGATCAGGCAGGTGGGCGAGACCCGCTTGCTGAGCTCGATGAAGCCGTCGAAGGCCACGGGCAACGGCATCAAGGCGGCCCGCTCTTCAGCCCAAACATCGGCGATCGTGCCGGGCAGCGTGCCATGGGCGGTCTCGCTCCATAGTTCCTGGCACCGCCGTTCGAGCCAGGCATTCAACGCGGCAAGGTTGGGGAAGTCTGGCATCCCCTGCAGCATCTGGTGACGGGAATCCCGAACGTTCTTCTCGACCTGCCCCTTCTCCCAGCCTGCCGCCGGATTGCAGAACTCCGGCTCATAGACATAGTGGTTCGTCATGGCGAGGAAGCGCATGTTGATCTGCCGCTCCTTGCCGCGGCCGACACGATCCACTGCCGTCTTCATGTTGTCGTAGATGCCCCGACCAGGGACGCCGCCGAAGACCCGGAACGCGTGCCAATGGGCATCGAACAGCATCTCATGGGTCTGCAATGGATAGGCACGCAGCAAAAAGGCCCGGCTGTGCGACAGCTTGATATGGGCCATCTGCAGCTTGGCGCGCTCGCCGCCCAGAACCGCAAAATCCTCGCTCCAGTCGAACTGGAAGGCATCGCCGGGGTCAAAGTGCAGCGGCACGAAGGTCCCGCGCCCCGTCGTCTGCTGTTCGCGCTGCCGATCAGCACGCCACCGTCGTGCAAACGCCGCGACCCGGGCATAGGAGCCGGTGAAGCCAAGTGCTACGAGATCGGCGTGCAACTGCTTCATGGTCCGCCGCTGCTTGCGCGACTTGCCGGCTTCGGTCTTGAGCCAACCCGCCAGCTTCTCGGCAAAGGGGTCAATCTTGCTTGGACGTTCCGGCGTCGCGAACCTTGGCTCGATCGTGTTCGCCGCCAGATGCTTGGTCACGGTGTTGCGCGACACGCCCGTCAGCCGCGAAATCTCGCGGATCGACAGTTTCTGCCGTAAGTGCATGCGTCGGATGATGTTCAATAGTCCCATGTGGATCACTCCGTTGCCCCCGCCGCTCACCGCTTTGGGGGAAGGTTCACATGGCTCAGTTCTCAGTGAAAATTATGCGCCCAACCGGCTCAGTTCTGGGTGAAAATCAACAGTGTGGCAATTGGTTGAAGAACGACAGCACCTGATCGCGCCTCAGCTTCTTGCGCAGCACAGCTTGCCCAGAGGCGTCAGCACCATGTGCCTGGAACACATTCTTCGCCAGATCGAGCCCGACAGTGGTAATCTTCGACATAACCGCTCTCCTATGTGGATCATCGCAGACCCACCTTGGCATAAGGATGCCGTCGGGGGGCGGTTACATCATCAACGCCTTCTCCTGATATCATGTCGCAGGAAAGGCCAATACCTGTATTCTCTAAACGTGCGACCGCGCCCACTGCGCTATCTGCGCGGCAGGCATTACACCGCTCGTCCTCGCGATTTCCTTGCCGCCTCTGAAAAGGATCATGGTCGGAATGCCGCGGATGCCGTAGCGCCCCGCGATCTGCTGTTCGGCTTCGGTATCGAGCTTGCCGAGGCGGACATGGGGTTCGAGCGAACGCGCCGCCGCCTCGAACTGCGGTGCCATGACCTTGCATGGTCCGCACCATTCCGCCCAGAAATCGACGAGCAGCGGCAGTTCGGCATTGGCGTGCCGGTCGAAATTGGCCTCGGTGAGCACGACCGGCCGGCCCTCGAACAGGGCGGCGCCGCAGCGGCCGCATTTGGGGGTGTCCGTCAGGCGCTCCTGCGGGACGCGGTTCACTGAACTGCATTTCGGGCAAGCAACGGTGGGCATTCTGTTCTTCCTTCGTGTTTCGTTTCGGAGAGGGCCGCAGACCGGCGCCGTTCAGCGCGAGGCCGAGGCCCCGCGGGCTTCCCGGTGGCGCGGTCCGGGCAGGTATTCGACACCGCCGCCCTGGCGGCGCACGGGCTGCGGGTAGAGGGTCATCAGCTCGAGGATTTCCTCGGGCATGTCGGTTCTTACCGGCAGTCCCATCTCGCGCGCCTCGTCGGCGGAGATCGGATAGTCATGGGTCCAGGTGCCGGTGGCCAGCTGCGCCGCCACGGCCGCCGCCCTTTCCGCGTCCATCTTGTCGGACAAGAGCCGCCGCACAGCCGCCTCGACCTGGGCGATCGCCTTGCGCCCGACATCGGCCATGACCAAGGTCTGGTCCTCGATCTCGGCAATCGGCTTCTGTTCCACGACCCGGATGAGCGAAGCGGCCGGCATCTGGCCGAGTTGCGGATCGACCGGACCCAGCACGGAGTGGTCGCACATCACGATCTCGTCCGCTGCCAGGGCGATCAGGGTTCCCCCCGACATGGCATAGTGCGGCACGAAAACCGTGACCTTGCCCTTGTGTCCCTGGATGGCGCGGGCGATCTGCGTGGCGGCCAAGACCAGCCCTCCGGGCGTGTGCAGCACGATGTCGAGCGGCATCTCGGCATCCGTCATCTGGATGGCGCGCAGAACCTCCTCGGAATCGTTCACGTCGATGTAGCGCACCAGGGGAAATCCCAGGAGGTTCATCGTCTCCTGCCGGTGGATCATCAGGATCACCCGGCTTGCTCGCTTCTTCTCGATCTGGGCGATCTTCCGCGCGCGCATCGCCTCGAGATACTTCCTCTGCAGGGCCGGCTGCAGCGCCGAGGCGATGAAGAACAGCCATAGCAATTGCATCAGATCCATGGACTTCCTCCTCCCTGTCTTCGGCCATCCGGCAGGAAGCCGTAGATCCCTTCGTCGCGATAGTATCGGCGATGGGCGCCGGCGGGCCTGCGCAGAAGCGGTGTGGCGAGCCATCCTGCGACGAAGCCGCCGATATGCGCTGACCTGCCCCCCTTGGGTCCCTCGTTCATAACGAGAGTCTGCGGGTTTGAGATTGGTAGTCGGGGCGGTCGTTCTGGGCAAGCGCGCTGACCTCGAAGAACAGCGGGATGATCAGGATCGACACGATCACGACGATCCGGGCCGCCGGGAACATCCGGGCATAGCACCCGATCACCCCCGCGATGGCACCGGACGCGCCGAGGGCGGGCACGACCGAGTCGGGGTAGGCAAGGGCATGGGCCAGCCCCGCGGCCACACCGCAGAAGAGATAGAACAGCGCGAACCGCACCGGCCCGAGCCGGTCCTCCACAGCCGGGCCGAAGATCCACAGCGTCCACCTGTTGAGGATGAGGTGAAGCTAGCCCGCATGAAGGAAGATGTTGGTCAGGAATGGCGTCCAGTCGGAAGGGGCGACGAGGCTCAGTTGCCCGAAGAAGCGCGAGGGAACCAGCGCAAAGTCGAACAGGAACCGGTCGAGCACGCGCGGCGGCAGGCCGACCTGATAGAGGAGCGCAAGGGCGCTGATACCAATGACCGACCAGACGACGATCGGCGGGTATCGGCGTGCGACGGTGTCAGCCCACGGGAACATGCGACGCCTCCTCGCGCCTGTGGCCGGCCGTCGTCACGGTTTCTTCCCTACGACTGTCACACCCGTCCAGGCCGGGGGATCGGAGGCGGGGAAGGATTCGAGCGAGGCTTC
>NZ_JFGS01000072.1 GCF_000740775.1 Haematobacter missouriensis
CCGCGCCAGTCCCATGGGACTGGCGCGGCATCGTAGTCGAAGCGGGGTCAAGATCCGCACGATCACACCGCCAAGCTCATCGTCGGCACGTTATGTCTGTCGGACAACACCTGGCCGCATTGCCGCTTCGGCTTCCAGTCATGGTGCCAGCAACGGGCGTTCATGACCGGAGCACAGCAGCCCGTGTTCCGCTTGCAGAAGAGCACTCGTCGCAACCATCGAGAGATACTGACACGATGGAGTTGCCCCCAACGCATGGCTACCGGCCACAGGGTAACCCCTCCCCGCCAGCGCTCATAGAATTCTTGAAGCGTCGGGTCTGCATATTCCGGATCAACCGGATGCATGACCGCTTTGAGGGCCCGTGACCCCCTTCCGTTTCGCGTCCGATGCGCACCAGCACCGCACAAGCGGCTTTCCAGTGACAGCAACCAAGAAGAAGCCCGCTCGAAATCCGCACCGCAGGCTGTGATGCCGCGTGAACCCCGTTGCGGACCGCTGTTGGCCCCCCGGCGCACGCGCCCTACCGCTAAATCGGTCCGCGCAGAAATCAAAACACGCGCTGTTCCGGACGATCTCAGGACATGCGGAAAATCCCTGCGTCCCTCAGGATTGCTCTCTTCCGCAACGCTCAGGGCAATATGGGGCCCGCGAGCCAGCCATGCACGTGCAGAACAGAAATGATCTCCGCCAACGGGATGAACCCGAGGAAGACCAGCGCATCGGCGAAGTTGACCCGTAGATGAGCGGGGCGGAACATCACCTCGGATGGCGTGTGAAAGAGGTGCGGAGCGGGAAGCAGGCGTGGCGTGACGCGAGAATAGTCGTCATAGGCGGGGCCGAAGATGCCGCGGAGATTGCGCTCCTCCTGCCGTGCCGTGGCAAGCAGCACGGCGAAAGTGACACCCCCGATCAGGATCGCCAGCGTGACGCTCTGCAGCAGCAGGCCAAGGCCGGTCGCCCCGATGGTGGAGGCGAGGTATAGCGGGTGGCGGGAGATCGAATAAGGTCCGTCACACATGACGCTGAGGTTCTTTCGCCCACCGATGTACAGGATGGCCCAGAACCGGCCAAGGACGGCGGCGAAGACGAGAAACACTCCGGCGATCCGCAGCAGCGACGCCATAGCGGGAATATCCGTCCAGGCGGAGCGGATGAACAGGATCGGCGCCAGCAACAGCACGAACAGCGCTCGCAACAACGGGATGCGCAGCCGCTGGAGAAGCGAACCGGCGTGACGGTCGGACAGGGTCGTCATTGGTTCAACTTGCATAGCCCAGCCATCCTTCAAGCGTCTCCCAGCTGCGGTCCATTGCCCAGGCCGCGGTGAAGGGCAGCGAGACATGGCCGTAGCGGAACGAGATCTGGCGCTCCGCCTGCGACTCCCCCTGCCCCCGCATGGCGAGGTAGAGCGCGGCGGCCAGCCCGGTGCGGTCGGCACCGGATCGGCAGTGGATCAGCACCGGCTTCGGCATCCGCTCCAGCAGGGCGACTAGCGCCTCGGCCTTGGACTGCGACAGATCCTGCGACGCAGACATGGCGAAATCCGCATGGGAAAGGCCGAGAGTCCGCGCGGCGGCGATCTCCTCGCGATACCACTTCGCATCAGGGTTGGCGCCGCGCAGGTTGACTACGCTGCGGATGCCGTCCTCATCCTTCCAGCGCGCAAGGTCGCCGGCATCCGGCTGAGCGGAACGATAGGCCTCACCGGCAATGATCGGGTGGAAATTATGCTGATGCTGCAGGGCAGCGGCATAGCCGCCCGGCAGGGCCAGCGTGAGAAACAGCGCCGCGAGGGCATGG
The DNA here is from genome assembly GCF_000740775.1 of Haematobacter missouriensis. Classification (GTDB taxonomy): domain Bacteria; phylum Pseudomonadota; class Alphaproteobacteria; order Rhodobacterales; family Rhodobacteraceae; genus Haematobacter; species Haematobacter missouriensis. The sequence continues at coordinate 1,804 of NZ_JFGS01000072.1, forward strand.
CGTGGTCGGGGGAACATCGCTTCTCCGAATGGATGGTCCCCGCCATGAGCATCAGAAAACTTACGGCAACCTGACGGCGCCGAGCCGCTCTGCCTGACGCTTACGTGACCCACCGCGACGGAGCGGATGCCACTTTTGGCGGGATGTCGAAAAGGCTTATGGTCCACGTCACAGGAATCGTTCGCGAGCTGACTAAATCCGCTCGGAAATCTGCATATTCGGCCCGCTTCCGGGCTGACTCCCGGAGGAGAGGCATCAACCCTTTTCGGCAGTCCGACAGCGGTTCGCCCGTGTCATGGGGGGTCTTGCTGGGAAGCGGGGAGTCTTTCGAGGGGCACGTCGGGCAGGCGAGGGGATGTTCGCCCCTCCCCGCGGACGGATCCCGCGATGGTTGGTCGAGCCGCCCCCCTTCCTGCTTAGCGCGGCAGGATGGCGCGTGCCTCGAAACCATCCACGCGCCCGGGCACGGGGGAGGCAAGCTCCAGCCGCCCGCCCGCCTGCCGCAGGATCTGGTCCGCGATATGCAAACCGAGGCCGAAGCCCACCCCACCACCGCGCCGGAACCGGGTGGTGAGCGTCGTGAGCGCCTCTGCCGGGATCACCGCGCAGGCATTGCGGACGCGCAGTTGTCCATCCTCCGACAGATCGGCCTCCACCCCGTCGCCACTGCCGTGCTGGAACGCATTGTCGATGAGGTTGCCCGCCACGATGGCCAGCGCATCGGCATCCATTCGCGCCGGCACCGGCCCGTCCGGCAGGGTCAGCCGAACCTCCTCCGGTGTGATGAGAGAGAGGATCCGCGCGGCATCCACAGGCTCCGCTGCGGCTCCGATCCCGGCATCGGCCCGGGCCAGCTGGAGAAGCCGCGTCACCAGTCGCGACATCCGCTTCAACGCCGTTTCCACCGCCGCGATACGGGACAATGCGGCGGGATCGGCATTCTCCTGCCGCAAACGCTGGATCTGCGCCAGCGCAACCGCGACCGGGTTGCGCAACTCATGCGCGGCGTTGGTGGCAAAGGCGCGCTCGCCTTCCAGCGCCTGACCGAGCCGGGCGATGAATCCGTTCAGCGTGGCGACGATGGCCGCCAACTCCGCCGGGGCGCCCGCTGGGTCTATCGGGTCGAGGCTGCGGCTGTCACGTGCCGCTATGGCGCGGCGCAGCGTCTCCAGCGGGCGGAGACCCACCCGCGCCGCCCAGCCCGCGAGCAGGAATCCTGCCGGCAGCACCGCCAGCATCGGCAGAAGAAAACTTATCAGACTCGTGAAATAGGCCTCCCGGCGTTCGGCCAGCGGATCAGCGAACTGCATGGCGAAACCGCGGGGGCTGACGGGCGTGGTGTAGACCACATGGGTGGATGTCCGTTCGATGCGACCGGGCGCAATCTGCGGCAAGGTCTCTGAGCCACGGGAGGCGATGAGCACCCGACCCTGCGCATCGAGCAGCCGGTAGAGCAGCGCTTCATCCGGACCGGGTCCCCGGGGGACGACACCATAGCCGGTCCCCTCCGTCATCCCCGCCTCCCATGCGCGGCTGAGCACCGGAAGAAAGGCGGTGGCGGAAACCTGAAGCTGCTGGTCATAGAGTTCGTCGCGCTCGCCGCGCAGTATCGCGGCCATGGCCAGCACCGCAAGCAGCCAGACCCCCGCCAGCGCGAAGCTGACCAACACCGCCAGCCGGCGTGAGAGGCTCATGCCCGCCCCATCCTGTATCCTAGACCGCGCACCGTTTCGATGGTGGGGCGACCGAGTTTGGCGCGCAGGCGGCTCACATGGGCCTCGATGGCGTTGCTCTCCACCTCCTCCCCGAAGGCGTAGAGCGCGTCTTCCAACTGCGCCCGGCTGACCACCGTGTCCGGTCTGCGGCTCAACCGTTCGAGGACCGCCCATTCCCGCGCCGTCAGACGCACCGGCTGGCCGTCCAGCAGTACCGCCCGCCGTTCCGGCAACAGGCAGAGCGCGCCGAAGCGCCGCTCCGGCTCCGCCCGGCCTTCGGCCCTGCGGCGGATCGCGGCGACGCGGGCCAGCATTTCATCGAGGTCATAGGGCTTCACAAGATAGTCGTCGGCACCCGCCTCCAGCCCCGCGATGCGCTCCACGATCCGGTCCCTCGCGGTGCCGACAAGCACTGGCGTGCGATGACCTGCGCGGCGATGTCGCCGGAGCAGGTCGAGTCCGTCGCCATCGGGCAGGTGCAGATCGAGGATGACAAGATCGTAATCCGCAACACCGAGCGCGGTTTCCGCCGCGCCAAGGTCATCGGCCCAGTCCACCGCATGGCCTTGCGCGCGCAGGTGGTCCACGACCGCCCCCGCCAGATCCCGCTCATCCTCAACCACCAAAAGCCGCATGCGCGAAGTGTAACCGGTTCGGGGGTAGGCGGCAAACGTCTCCGCTTTCTCATGCCCGCGCTCACACCAACGCAAGACGCGCGCCTCGGTGAGGATATTTAGCCCGATGGACCCGAGAATGATCGCCCGCGCAAAGAGGTATGCAGAGCGGTAAAGCCGGGGGAACCATCAAGGAATGCCCCTCCCTGGTTGGGTATAAAGCCCTTCATTCCGGCAGAGGGCCGTGGTCTTGCCGCAGCCGGCTGCGCCGGCATGCACAAAAGCTGTCCCCCGAGACGACGAAGGAGATGTTCCGCAGGATTTCCTTCGCGCCGCAGTCAACGGATGCCATGTCAAAGTCGAGTTTGGCCCCTGCTCACTCTGCACCCATTTTTGTCAACCGCCATCGTCAGGGTAGAGGAGCAAAACGTGGTTTCTAGGCGCCGCCCCACAAGCGGCGCTGCTAAGGTAGGATCGCAAATGCCTCATGCACAGAGACGAAATGATCGGGATCGGCAGGCCGGCGCAGCATCAGCCCACGACAGCGGTAAGTCTGATCGTAGCGCGCCGAGACGCTGGCCAACCGGCCGACCAGCACATTGGTC
>NZ_JFGS01000073.1 GCF_000740775.1 Haematobacter missouriensis
GGCTCGCGCCCAGCAGGAACAGTTCCAGCCCCTGCCGCGGTGCGGGCCGCAGTTCGGCGCCGGACGGGCGTCCCTTGAGCCAGCCATCCAGCTCCACCAGCTTGATATTGAAGTCCCGCGGTGTCCGGCGTTCGGATTGCAGCGCGCGGATGCTCTGCGGAAGGCCGCCCGGCGCCTTGCCGATCCCGATATCCACCCGCCCCGGCCCCAGATGGCTCAGTACGGAAGCGATCTCCGCCACCTTGTAGGGACTGTAGTGTTGCAGGAGAATGCCGCCGGTGCCGATCCGAAGCGCCCGGGTCCGTGCCAGCAGATGGGCGACAAGAAGCTCCGGTGCGGCGCTGGCGAGTGCGTCGAACCCGTGATGCTCGGCCAGCCAGTAACGATGGTAGCCCAGCCGGTCGGCAGCCTCCGCCAGTGTGATGGTGGCGGCCAGGGCATCCGTATCCGTCGCCGTTGCGACAGGGCTCTTGTCCAGAAGGCTCAATAGATATGTCATCTCGGATCACGGTCAGGGAGCGATAAAATAATATTAGTCTACAGAGTTACTGTAGTAAATTGGTGGGGGCTTCTGAACTTTGATCTGAAAAGGGGTGAAACTTCCCCTGGTTGGCAGGGAGGAAACAGAAACATTCCCCTCGTAGTCATCAGGATGATGGGGAACGGTAACGTAATTAATTGACTTTATTGTATTATGCCGCGGCCGACGATGATCGGCGCCGCCTGCCGCATCCGCACCACGCCTTCGATCCCATCCAAGTCGGGCAGGTTGAGGTCCAGCAACAACACATCGGGCAACGGCCACGCCTCCAAGCGGTCCACCGCCGCAGCGAGGCTCCCCACAGCCGCCACCTCCCCGATCCAGACGGGGCCGGTCGGGGTCATGGACAGCGCGTCGCAGAACAGCGGATGGTCATCCACGATCAGCGCGGTCCGCAAATCCTGTGCACCATCGGCCATCGCCTGTGCCGTTTGGTTTTCCCCCTTCCCTGCGGTGGCCGGCTCCCTCCGGCCCACGCGGGTCGATCCTAGCGCCCGGGGCACCCCGGGCAAGAACCCCGCTCCCTGCCAGCATCCCCTTGCAGCGCGCGGAGCAAATAGGACATTGGTCCCATCACAGCGGCTCCAGCAGCATTCCAGCCGCGGGACGCGTTGATCTGCAAACTGTAGCGGCCTGGATGCGGGGTAAGGAAACACCCCTCCTCCGCGCCCGCCTGATGCAGGTTCTCCACCACCGCCCCCGTGCCATCCAGCAGATAGACCACAAAGATCGTTGGGAGGAGCCTTGTCGAATGGCGGCGTGATCTGTTGCCCGTGCGCGGAATTCCACCGTCGCCGCACGGGCGGGCAGGGCGCCGATATGATCGGCGGACACCCGCGTGATGCGGAAGCCCTAGCTCAGATAGGCGCGCCCGTTTGATAGCGCACGTTCTCCGTCAATCCTCCATCCAGTCGTTGGAAGGCACCTAGAAGAGGCCGGTCTTCTGGCCGGCATCACGGGGGATTGTCGCGTGACGTTGCAAACCCTTGCCGCGGCGGCAACCTAGTCTTTCCGCAGGCTGAGAAAGAAGCGCGCCATCTCGGCGCTTGCATCGGGGCCGTTGGGATCGCTGTAGGTGCCGCGAGGATTTCCGCCGGACCAGGCATGGCCCAAGCCTTCAATCGTCCAATGCTCCAACAGCACCGCCCCGTCGCTTGCCGTGGTGGTTTCGCGGACGAAGTTGCGGCCATTTGTCTGCCCGGAAATCCTGTCCAGAAGCGTCTGCTTCGGCCCGGCGGCAAGGACGTCTGCCCCGATCCGGCCCGCATTCGATCCGTGCACGGTCTGATCCGCGCTGCCCTGGAAGATGATCGTAGGTGTGGGGCGCAGGTCCCGTCTGTGGGCGACCTCGCCTGCCCTGCCCCCCATGGCCGCGAAGGCCGATGGCACATCCCTCGCACTGCCGAATGGCAGTCCCGAATGCGCGCCCACAGCGGCGAAGACATCGTCATATGTCTGGCCAAGGATCACCGCCATCGCCGCCCCTGCCGACAGTCCGGCGACGAAGGTCCGTGCCGGGGGGATATCGTGGTCCCTTGAAATCTCGGAGGCGAGGCCGGCAAGAATCGCCGGCTCGCCCCTGCCCCGGCGCTGGTCACCGGGGCTGAACCAGTTCCAGCAAGACTGCGCGTTGTCGCCCCGCGACTGTCGCGGATAGACGATGATGAGCCGATGCTGTTCGGCAAGCGCGTTCATCCTGGTGCCCACCGCGAAATCGGCGCCGTTCTGGGTGCAGCCATGCAACATCATGATCACCCCCGCAGCACCATTCGCGGCGCTGGCGGGGACATACTTCAGATACTCACGCCCCCCCGCATCGCAGACAAAGTGCCCGCTGTCGAAGCGCGCACCCGGGACCGGCCGCTCTGTCGGCGCAGTGTCCGGTCTTGCGCCCATGCCGGACAGCGCGGAAAGCGGATTTGTCGCCGCTGCGCCGCTGCTGTCGGCGGCGAGACCGTGCTGCGCGAGGGTGCGGCGTACGAGATCATTAGCATTACCGGGGCGTGCGTCGGCAATCGCCCGGCGCAGCGCGCCGAGGTCGAGTGGTTTCATGCTGCAATTCCTTGGTTCAGGTAACTAGTGGATACGGTCGCCGAGTGCTTTCCGGATGTCGTCGCCCGCCTGCAAAGCGCCGAGGACGGTGATCGAACCGATGGTTGCCGCAGCGAGTTCCGGGGTCACGTCAGGCGCAATCCGCGCAAGGCCGACGACACTGACATGCAGCCGCTCCCCCTTCTCGCGCAGCGCCTGAAGCTCGGCTCGGGTGATCGTGCGCAAGCCGAGCTCCATGGTGTTACGCTCAAGCGACCGGGTCACGACCTCGTCATGAGCGGCCAGCTGGTTGCGGATCGCCGTGCGGATGAAGTCGCTGCGGTTGGAATAGAACCCCTCCTGCACGAGAAGGTCGATCCGTCCCAGATCAACGTAACCCAGATTCAGGGTGATCTTTTCGTTGTCTGTCATCTTGGTAAGTGTGTGTGCCGCCATGACAGCGCTCCTTATTCCATTTGGCTGTTATATGGATGGTAAATGGATGGTTTCAAGAGGTCTTCGTCCATTCTCCGGTTTGAAGCATTCATGGCGATTGCGCTGCCGGACGCCCCTTTGAGAAAGGGCTATCTATCTTCCCACAAAGGTATAATTTGTCTGGACCGTCGATTTAGGCGGCAGTTCTGAGGAGCAGGCCAATGGCCAAGGGCATGGACAAGCGAAAACGCGATGAGAAGAAACCGAAGGCGGTAAAGCCGAAGGTGATTGCTGCCGCACCCAGCACCAAAGACAAGGTTTCCAAAGCCGTCGCTGAGAAAGCCAAATGACGGCATCAGACGGGCGCAGGGCAGAAGACTCTGCGCTCGTCGATGTCTGGAGGCGCAAGCCCTCGATGTCGGGAAACGGTGCGCGTTGAGGGCGGCTGGTCTTGAATTGCGGCCGTACCGATTTTGCCTTGAACATCGGCGCTAATCGGCGGCACCTGCGGTCGTGTCAGCCGAAGCTAGTTCAGGCTGGCGGCCCGATGCCTGATTTCCGCTCAGGGTTTTGTCCTCTTTCTACGCGGCGGGGGAAATGCCTCGTCCGCGCAGCCCTAGTTGATGGCAGATCGCGCATTATCCTCGGGCAAGAGCACAATGGGCGGATTCAAGGAAATCTCAGCCCCTCCAAGATCATGTTGGAGCGCGACGATCCGTCCCCTGCCAGCCCGCGTCTGGATGGGAAGCCACGTTGCTGCAATGAGGCTTTTGAAGGGTAACTTATGAAACATGATAACCGCCTTGCTGTCATCTTCCAGAATCGGGTGAGAGGCGGCTGAGTTGCCAATAGCCGATAGAAGGGGTCGAGGGACAGTCGGTCCATCGAGAACGACGGCGATGATTTCGTCTCGCCTCGATCTGCCCCGCTCTGATATAGGCCGAGGTATGATAGAATCTTTGCCTCCCTGCCCCGAGTGTCGCTCCACCTACACCTACGAGGGGGAAACACTCCTTAACTGTCCCGAGTGCGGGCATGAATGGCCTCTTACCGGTCCCGTTGAGGGCCGTACCGAGGTGCGCGATAGCGTGGGCAATCTCCTAGCGGATGGCGACACCGTCACCGTGATCAAGGATCTCAAGCTCAAGGGATCGTCTGGCGTTATCAAGGTCGGCACCAAGGTGCGCAGCATTCGGTTAGTTGATGGTGATCACGACATTGATTGCAGAATCCCGGGAATCGGGGCGATTGGACTTAAGTCTCAATTTGTGAAGAAAGTTGCTGATTAGCGGAGTTCGACGCTGCCTATGCTGTTAGGTCATGTTGACAAACGGCGAAGCCAAAGCCTGATGCAGGCGATGTCTATGAAACCGAGGAAGCTGTTTGCAGTCTTGTCGTAGCGGGTTGCGAGCCGGCGACTGTTTTTCATCTTGTTGAAGCACCGCTCGACCATGTTGCGCAGCGTGTGGATGGTCATGTCGACGCTCTTGCGAACCTTCCGGTTCTTGCGCATCGGTAGCATGGGGAGGGCGTTACGGCTCTCGATATCTTCCCGAATTTTATCAGAGTCATAGCCCCTGTCGGCGACCAGAGCTGCTGGCTGCGGCTGGTTGTCTGCCATCACCAGCTCATACCCGGTGTAATC
>NZ_JFGS01000074.1 GCF_000740775.1 Haematobacter missouriensis
CAATTTCTACCACTTCCGAGACACGACCGCGTTGGCGATGCCCCACGTAAGGGTCACTGTGAGCATCGCCCCCAGAAGTGCCAGAAGTCCGCGTCGCATGGTTACCATCCCCGCTCGTCTTTTTTACCAAGGGAGCAGTCTCCGCCCGGAAACTCAACGTCAAAGATCGCGCGGCGGCAAATCTTCACTTTCGCTTGTGCAGGGCCTTGTGCGCCGGAGCCGGTCCCGTGGCTAGGGCCGGATCTCCACCCGTTGCCGCAGGGCGCCTGTCGCTCGGTCGAAGATCAGGATTTCGTTTTCCGCTGTCACGATCGCATACCAGTCCGCCCCTTGTGTGAAGGCGATAGGGGTCGTCCCATCGGGGAGAGTGACCGTCTCCGGCAGCGTTGGCGGTGCGGCGGCGCGCGGCAGGCGGGTGACAAGCAGCACCACGATCGTTATGACGCCGATAATCAGCGTCGCCGTCAGCACGGTGACCAGCAGTTTCAGGAAACGCAGGCTCGGGGGCAGCGCCTCCGGGGGGGGAGCATCATCCATGTCGGCCTCCAGTTCAGCGCCATCTGGCAGGGTTCTCTCCGTTCTGATCGGAGAGGATCCTCCCGCGCGTCTTGATAAGGCGCTCGCCCGCGACGTGCCAGAGGGGGAGGCGCTGTCGCGCTCCCGCCTCGCGCGGCTCATTGCCGCCGGCGCCGTGCGGCGCGGGGAGGAGGCGCTGACCGACACCTCCGCCCGTGTGGCGGCGGGAGAGGAGATCACCATTTTGCTCGATCCACCGGAGGAGCTGGAGACCCTGCCCGAGGCGATCCCCCTCGTCGTGGTGTGGGAGGACGATGACCTGATCGTGGTGGACAAGCCTGCCGGGATGGTGGTCCACCCCGCGCCCGGCTCCGTCTCCGGCACGCTGGTGAACGCGCTGCTCCACCATTGCGGTGACAGCCTCTCCGGCATCGGGGGAGCGCGGCGGCCCGGGATCGTCCACCGGATCGACAAGGAGACATCCGGCCTCCTCGTCGTCGCCAAGACCGACCGCGCACACCACGGCCTTGCCCGGCAGTTCGAGGCGCATACCGTCCACCGCCATTACCGTGCGCTGGTTCACGGTGTTCCCGACGCGGCCGACCCGCGGCTCAGGGGTGTGCGGGGCGTGGGGTTCGAGCCCGGGGGCATCCTGCGCATCGTGACCGGCATCGATCGCCACCGCACCGACCGTCAGCGTCAGGCCGTGACCTTCACCGGCGGACGCCATGCGGTCACGCGCGCGCGTGTGGAGGAACGTTTTGGCCAGCCGCCCGCCATCGCCCTGATGGACTGCTGGCTGGAGACCGGGCGGACCCATCAGATCCGCGTCCATCTCGCTCATGCGGGGCATGGGCTGGTCGGGGATCCGGTCTATGGCGGGCGGCGCAAGGCTTCTGCGCGTGCGCTGGGGCCGGAGATCGCTGCGGCAGTGGATGCCTTCCCGCGGCAGGCGCTCCACGCGGCAACGCTGGGTTTCACGCATCCTGTAACCGGCGAGGACCTTGCCTTCGAATCCCCGCTGCCGGACGATATGGCAACTTTGGTCGCCCTTCTGCGCGGGTGACCACGCGTTCGCACCATCCACTGCGCTTTTGCTCACGGGAGGATGTTGCCTCGAACGCTGCTGTCGGTCGCCACCTGTCCTGCGTCTTCACGCCGATCGGCAAGGTCTCACCGTGAAGCGAGATTACCGCTTTGTCATCGCGTCGGTATGGCTGGCCACCATTCCCGGGCACACCATATATTCAAAGAACCGCGCGGAGTGACATGCAGAGCTATTTCTCCCTTATCCTGCTTGTTCTTGCTCAGGCGGCAGTCATCGCCCGGGTTCTCATCCGCAAGGACAGGCAACCAGCCGCCCGGCTCGCCTGGATCATGGTCGTCGGCACCGTGCCCCTGCTGGGCATGGTGCTCTACTTCTTCTTTGGAGAAGTGACGATCCGGCGGGAGACGCTGACCCGGATGGAACGGGCCATCCGCATTCTCCCCAAGATGCCGCCGCCCGATCCGCCACCCGTGCTGCCGGAACGGCTCGTCTCCAGCTTTCAGCGCGTGAGCGCGGTGAACGGTTTTCAGGCGGTTGGCGGTAACCGCATCCTGTTGGCCCGTGACAGCGATGATGCGATTGCGCGTCTCGTCGCCGATATCGACGGGGCGACGGACCATGTGCACCTGATGTTCTACATCTGGCTGACCGACAACAACGGTCTGCGGGTCGCCGATGCCATAGAGCGCGCTGCGCGCCGCGGTGTGACCTGTCGCGTCATGGTGGATGCCTTCGGCTCTCGCGCCATGCTGTCTTCCGCGGTCTGGAGCAGGATGGAAAAGGCGGGTGCAACGATGGGTGTCGCCTTTCCCACATCACGACCGCTTCTTCGCATGTTCATTTCCCGCATTGATGTGCGCGACCACCGCAAGGTCGCGGTGATCGATGGAGAGGTATGCTGGTTCGGCAGCCAGAACTGTGCCGACGCCGCCTTCCGTGTGAAACCCCGCTATGCGCCTTGGGTGGACGTGTTCTTTCGCGGAGCAGGCCCGGTAGCGCGGCAACTTCAGATGATCTTCGCGGCGGACTGGTTGACCCATATGGGAGAAGACCTTTCCCCTCTCCTGTCCACGCCCTTGCCGGCCCCGCAAGGGGACGAGGTTGCAACTGCCTATGGCACCGGGCCGCGCATCAATCCGCACGCCGTCTCCGACAGCTTTCAGCTTGCCATCGGTGCGGCACAGCGCGAATTGACAATCTCCACGCCCTATTATGTGCCCAATGAGCCGTTGCAGGATGAGCTCTGCTCGGCCGCGATGCGCGGAGTGCGGGTCCGTATCCTGTTCCCTGCGCGCAATGACAGCCGCTTCGTGGCCTGGGCAAGTCAGAGCTACTATGAGGCGTTGCTGGAAGCGGGTATCGAGATCTACGAATACCGCGGCGGGCTTTTGCACGCCAAGACGATGAACATCGACGATGACACCGTACTGGTCGGATCGGCGAACATGGATCGCCGCAGCCTCGACCTCAACTATGAAAACAATGTCCTGATTTTCTCGCCTGATCTGAACCGGGCGCTCCGTGCGCGGCAGGAGGCGTGGCTTGCGGACTGCAACCGCATTACTCTGGAAGATGTCCGGGGATGGTCGCTGCCCCGCCGCTTGCTCAACAGCGCCATGGCGACGCTCGGGCCTGTGCTGTGACGCTGCGCACATCGGCGTGAGACTCGCGAAACATCTCTGCTTTTGGAACGAAACGCCAACCTTCATGCGTTAATAGGACAAGTGAAGCTGGGTCTTGAACGCTACAGACCCGGTAACCATATCTTGCTGCCCCCGGACGGAACCCGCCCGAAAGGGGCAAGAAGGGAGATGCGATGGCAACCTATACCAATCTTCCGGCCCCCAGCCCGGAACAGGGGCTGAACCGCTACCTTCAGGAGATCCGCAAGTTTCCGATGCTGGATCCCAATGAGGAATACATGCTCGCCAAGCGTTGGGTGGATCATCAGGACGCTGGTGCTGCCCATAAGCTTGTCACATCCCACCTGCGCCTCGCGGCGAAGATCGCCATGGGCTATCGCGGCTATGGCCTGCCGCAGGCCGAGGTGATCTCGGAAGCGAATGTCGGCTTGATGCAGGCGGTGAAACGGTTCGAGCCTGAAAAAGGCTTCCGCCTCGCCACCTATGCGATGTGGTGGATTAGGGCGAGCATTCAGGAGTATATCCTGCGATCCTGGAGCCTTGTGAAGCTCGGCACCACTTCGGCGCAGAAGAAACTGTTCTTCAATCTGCGCAAGGCGAAGGCCCGCATCGGGGCTTTGGAGGAAGGGGACCTGCGGCCGGAGAATGTGAAACAGATCGCCCATGACCTCAACGTGACGGAGGATGAGGTCATCGCGATGAACCGCCGTCTTTCCGGTAGCGATGCCTCCCTCAACGCCATGGTCGGTTCCGAGGGGGACAGCGCGACGCAGTGGCAGGACTGGCTGGAGGATGAGGGTGCCGATCAGGCGTCCGATTTTGCCGAACGCGATGAGCTGGAGGCGCGCCGCGAGCTGCTCGAGGAAGCGATGGGCGTTCTGAACGACCGGGAGAAAGACATTCTTGTCCAGCGCAGACTGTCTGAAGCGCCGGTGACTCTGGAGGATCTTTCCGGCCAGTATGACGTGAGCCGGGAACGTATCCGGCAGATCGAGGTTCGCGCCTTCGAGAAGCTGCAGAAGCGGATGACCGAACTGGCCCGCGAAAAGGGAATGCTGGCAACCGCATAAGGGCTGGCAGCGGACACGGTCGATCCGTGTCCGCTGCGGGCGTCCAGCAGCACCTCGGTGAACTCGG
>NZ_JFGS01000075.1 GCF_000740775.1 Haematobacter missouriensis
CCTCTGCCTTCGGAGCAATTTGGGCTGACTATCCGAATTGCACGCTAGGACACCCTATGACACGATATGCCACTGAAACTAACAGACAATCTACTTCCTTGCACCGAAATTCATATCCGAAGCTTCGCTCTGACTTTCCTCCTGCTGCTTCCGTGGTGCTTCCGCGGAAACAGCAGGTTCACGAAGGAGGCATCGCATAATGGCCAAACTAACAAAGCGCGTCGTGGACGCGGCAGCGGTCCGTGAGAAGGACTATTTCATCTGGGACGACGAACTGCCAGGTTTCGGCCTGCGCGTGTTCGGATCTGGCAAGCGCAGCTATCTGATCCAGTATCGGGCTGCGGGTCGGACCCGTCGCTACACCATCGGGCTTCACGGAATCTGGACCGCAGAAACTGCGCGTCAGGAAGCCAAGGTGCAACTCGGTCGGGTGGCACAGGGTGACAACCCTTCAGAAGAACGCCTGCTCGATCATCAAGCGCTTACCGTGAAGGAGCTGTGCTCCATGTATCTGAAGGATCTCGACGCCGGTCTTATCCTTGGGAAAGGCGGTCGGCCGAAAAAGACAACGACAATCATCACTGACACTGGCCGAATCCACCGACACATCATGCCCCTCATTGGCAACCGGCGCGTCAAAGATCTCACGAAAACCGACATCACCAAGGTCATGAAGGACATCATGGCCGGTAAGACCGCTGTGTCTGTCAAAACGAAGAAACTGCGCGGCAAGGCCGTCGTCACGGGCGGTGCCGGCACGGCCACGCGAACGGTCGGGCTTTTGGGTGGTATCTTCACCTACGCAATGGAAGCCGGGGTCATAACGACCAATCCGGCACATGGCATCCGCAAGCCGAAGGACAATGTTCGTGACCGGCGTCTGACGGAAGCTGAATATAGGATTTTGGGCGAAATTCTACGAACAGCAGCCGCGAACCCCAAATTTACAATGACGGTCGATGTTATTCGGCAGATTGCACTTACCGGGTGCCGGCGAAGTGAAATCATCGGGCTCATGTGGCGCGAAGCCGATACGGACGCAAGCTGCCTACGCCTAACGGACAGCAAAGAGGGCGCATCTGTTCGCCCTGTCGGGCTCGCCGTCGTCGAATATCTGGAGGAGCGCCGAAAGACCGCGACGGGCTCGTATGTTTTTCCTGGCCAGGACGAAGACAATGCGTTTGGCAGCTTCCCCAATCACTGGAAACAGATTTTCAGAAACTCTCTGCTTTCCGATGTGACCCCGCATGTTTTGCGTCACAGCTTCGCGAGCATCGCCAATGACCTTGGGTTTACCGAGGTCACGATTGCCGCATTGGTTGGCCATTCCAAAGGAACCGTCACCAGCAAATATATCCATACGTTAGACACTGCCCTGATTATGGCTGCCGATACGATCTCCGGCTACATTCAAGGCCTGCTAGACGGAATTGAGTTCAAACAGACTGCTTACGCGCTGGATTGGGGTTCTCGAAAGGCGGCGCTCGCTCTGTTCCTTGAGAATGCGACGGGAAAAGAGCAGGAAAAGTTATCAGTCGCCTCCTAGCCTTGGAGCTTTTCGAGCAAAGGATGCGGACTGGGCCTGACGTCGGCCTGGTCCGCGCCGCGCTTAAGTCCTATGCTGCAGGACAACGTATAAATTTCTCGGAAGCGCCGTCGAGAAACACGCGTTCGATGTGATGTCCTGCGCCTTCAACGAGGCTACGCGCTACCATTGGCAGCTCGCGAATTGAACGCTGAACGTCATCCAACGCGATCGGACTGTCGCTTTCTGGCACATCAATGCGTGTCACGTTGTTCTTGCCTGCCAGCAAATAAGCCTGACCGAGAGCATTACGTGATTGTGCTCGCGATGCCGCATTAAAGGCGCGCAAAAACGCCCAATCCTTAACGCCACCGTTTCGCACTCGCTCATCGATGGTGAAAGTAGCTTCGCCCGTTCCGAGGCTGAGGATACGCACATCCTCGCGCGCAAGATCATAGCAAGCAAGAGCGTCAACGAGTGCATTCATGACCGGATTGTTGGCCCAGATGCCACCGTCGATCATGACATAGCCGTCGACCTCAACGCCAGGATAGTAGGACGGCGCAGCGGTCGTGTGGAGTGCGACATGCGCGAATTTCTTGTGGCGGTCCTTCTGATAATCGGGGTGGTGCGGCGTCTTATAGAGGAAGGGCTCGCCGTGGCGTCCCTCAAAACTCGGGATCACCAGCCGGGTGACGGCGCTATCCAGCACCTTGTCGCCGAATATCCGCAGCAACTCCTCCTTGAGAGCAGCTTGGTTGTGCTTCGGCTTGAACAGCCAGCGCAGAACCCTCGACACCTTCCCAATCCCGGCCGCTGGCGGAAAGATGTACTCGCCGCGTTCGAGATAGATGTTTAGCGCCTGTTGGGCAGTCATACCGTGAGCAAGAGCGAGCGCGATAATACCGCCTGTTGACGTGCCTGCGATCATGTCAAAGTGATTGGCGATCGAACCGCCATTTAAAAAACGGTTTTCGAGCTCAGCAAGGACGTGCTCGGAGGCCTGCGTCTCGATATTCGGCCTCTCACCCCGGCCCAGGCCTACGCCATCGGTCATCTGCGCCCGGCGACTCGCTCCCTGGGACTATCGCTTGGTGATCGGGCGTGTCTTGCCCTTGCCGCTGAACTTGGCATACCTGCCCTGACTGCGGATCAAGTCTGGGCGGAGCTTAAAATCGGCGTTTCGATTGAGCTAGTTCGAGATCCAAGCATAGTGTGATCCTAGGTGTTCAGTCCCGGCATCAGGTGGATCGGATCGCCTCGAACACGCGCCGGATCTCTGGCTGCAATGCCGCGTCCCGGCGTGCCCGATCTGACAACCGTGCAGGATCGGATCGCTTGGCCAGATGATCGTAATAGGTGGACGGGGCAATCGGCAGAAGGCTGCAGATCGGCTCGACCCCGTGCGTGCCCCGATGGGCATCAATGAAACCCACCATCACTTCGACCGGCGGTCGAGCTCCGCCATCGCAAAATACGCTGACGCCTTACGCAGGATCTCATTCGCCTGGCGCAGCTCGCGGTTCTCGCGTTCCAAAGCCTTCATGCGATCCGACATCTCGCTGGAGACGCCCGGCCGCTTGCCGCTGTCGACCTCAGCCTTCTTGACCCAGTCGTTCAGGGTTTGCGGCGCACAGCCGATCTTCGCGGCAATCGACATGATCGCCTGCCATCGCGATCCATGCTGACCCACATTGTCGAAAACCAAACGCACCGCGCGTTCGCGAACCTCAGGGGAAAACTTGTTCGTTGTCTTGCTCATGATGCTCCACCTTACTCAGGAGTTGGAGCCTCCGGCAAACCCGGCGCGGTTCACTGCCATACTTTGTCAACAGGGCCTAATGTCGATTGATCCTAAGCCTGACCCCGCCCATCTAATCATAAGACTTCCAGCCAACATGCTCACTCCAATCGCGAGGAGGAGGGGGCCGGCGAACTCCTCGGCCACTGTACCCGACGTCGAGGAAACCGATAGCAACATCAGGCTGAATTCTCCCCCGTTGGCCAGGATGACTCCGGTCCGCAATGAGGTCTGAAGCGCTTCGCCGAATAGTCGGGCGACGACGAAAACAATCAGCGTCTTTCCGCAGAGTATTATTGCAAGCCAGACCAGCACGGCAGGCCATTGAGATGGAAGGATCCAAAGTGGCAATTGAGTCCCGATACCGACGAAGAATATCCCGACAAACAAATCGCGGAAAGGCCGTATCTCGTTCTCGACAGCATGGCGCGCGTCTCCCTCGCCAATGATCATGCCGGCCGCGAATGCGGCGAGTGCCGGAGAAAGGCCGGCGGTGGCCGCGACAATCGCGGACCCCAGTGCAATGGTGAGCGCGAGAAGCTGGGCAAGTTCCGGATCGCCACGCGACGCTACCCAACGGGCCAGCAACTGCAACGGGCCACGCGCAATGAACAGAGCTGCAACCAATGCCGTTGCACTGGCGACGACCGTTATCACGCCATGTCCCTCGGCGGCTCCGCTCATCGAATCGTGCAGAAGCAGGAATGCTACAGCTGCCAAGTCTTGAAACAGAAGCACTGCAATGGCCAGACGCCCTTGGGCCGATCCCAGAGCGTTCGCGCTTGCGAGCACCTTGAGGCACATGGCCGTCGATGACATGGCAACGGCCCCGCCGATGAGGATAGCGGGGACGGGCGCGAGATCGAAGATCAGACTCGCTATCAACGACACCGATATCGTCGTGACTGCAACCTGCGCGGCTCCAAGACCGAAGACATGCTTCCTGAGCGTTACGAGCTTCTCGAACGAGAATTCCAGG
>NZ_JFGS01000076.1 GCF_000740775.1 Haematobacter missouriensis
AATCAGCGACTTACTTGGAGAATGTGGGACCAGACCTTTGGCGTCTTGATCCACGTCATGCCCGAGCGATCTGGAGATCTGTGGAGGGAGAAAGATTCGTGCGCGCCCTTCAGGGCGATGAAATCCCGCTGGTGAGCACAAACCGCGGGGGCTACGGGAACTCCAAGGTTCTGGCGCCGGAGTTCCGATCGGCGCCCGCAGCCTATCTGGTGTCTAAGTGGCTAGTTGAGAAAGCTGTTGCCAGACTCCGCAGGGATGGCAGGGTCGCCGGCTCCTTCGGGTTTCATATCTCGTTGAGGAAAGGGAGCACGATAGGAAAAACCATCCGGTGCGCACAGAGTCAGGACACGGCCGCATTCTTGCGCATTAACCGGCGGCTCTGGCAGGATGCATGGAAGGATATCAGACCAGAAAACCCAGGTGCTGTCGGTGGAAGGCGTCTACCGCCACGACCAGCATTGGGAAGTGGCCGGCAAGCTCGCCCGGCGCGAGGGCGAGGTGCGCTACGGACGCGGCAGCGGGCCGTGGTTCGACTCGGCCACCGACTTCGCCGCGCTACAGCTGCGCTACGAGGTGGTCTACGCCTGGCACGCGCTGGCCGAATACCGCTGGCTGGACGTGCAGGCCGGCGGCACGCGGCAGGGCTGGCTGGTCGGACTGGACCGCGACATCGGCAAGAACTTCCGCATCGGCGCCGGCTACAACTTCACCGAGTTCAGCGACGACCTGACCGACTTCGACTACGACCACGAGGGCTGGTTCCTCAACATGGTCGGGATGTACTGAGGGTGCCGGTCCACGCAAGACCGTCGACGTTCAGCCGTCCACGGTCTCCTCGCCGCCATCCTTGGACAGCTCTTCGGCCCGGCGCTCATCCAGGTGGCGCTGCAGGCGGGCCACGTCTTCGGGCGACCAGTCGTCGATGCCGGTGACTTCCAGCCAGGCGTTGATGTAGTGCGATGGCGCGTAGACGTGGCCGAAACCCATTGGTGCGCTCATCGACAGCGAAGTATCCATTGCCATCTGCATCATCGTCACGACCGGATACCAGCGCATCGCCGGGGATACGTCCGGCGGGCGCGGGGCATCGAGCAGTTCCGGTTCGCGGAAGAAGCCGTGACGGTCGAAGAACGTCACCGCGTCGCTGCCGTACTGCAGGTAGACCACGCGCATCGGGCCCCACGGCGTGCCGGGCGGGGTGGAGCTGCCGTCCTGGTTCATGAAGCGGACGAACGAGCCGTCCTGGAACTGCGGCAGCCACACCGGCGAACCGGGATTGCGCGAGCGGGTCAGCCCGGCCCACTTGCTGGCGGCGAACGGAGGTCCGCTCCAGACCGCGCCATCGAATGGTTCGCCGAGCAGCTCGAACATCTCGAACGAGCGTTCCGAATTGAGCGCGCCCAGGCTCAGGCCGTGCAGGTACAGCTTCGGCCGCCGCTCGGGCGGCAGCGTGCGCCAGTAGCCGTAGACCTCGCGGAACAGTGCGCGCGCGGTGACCCCGCCTGTGTCCGGATCCAGGAACAGCGTCAGCGGACTGGACAGGTACGAGTACTGCACCGCGACGCTGGCCACATCGCCGCGGTAGAGATATTCGATGCCGTCGATGCCGGACGGGTCGACCCAACCGGTGCCGGTCGGAGTGATGATGATCAGCGCCTTGCGCTCGAAGCCGCCGACGCGCTTGAGTTCTTCCAGCGCCAGCTGGGCGCGCTCTTCGGGCGTGTCGCCGGTGGGCAGGCCCGCGTACACGCGCAGCGGCGCCTTGGCGCCGGGACCGGCGTAGGCGGCGAGTTCGTCGGCGGTGGGGCGGGCATCGACGTAGCGCCGGCCCATGCGCCCGAGCTGGTTCCAGGCCACTAGCGACTGCGCGCTGCCGGGGCTGTCCCATTCGGTCGGCGGCGGCATGTCGGGCGGGATCAGTGCATCGGCCTGGCGATAGGAGGCGTCCAGGGTGTCCAGCAACGAGGACAGGATCACGCCGTTGACCAGGCCCACCAGCAGCAGCACGCCGGCGATCGCACCGACCACGTGCGCGATCCGTCGCGGCACCTTGCGGGTGACCAGGCGCATCACCGCCTTGATGATCATCAGCGCGATGCGGCCCAGCACGACCAGCAGCAGCGCCACGACCGCCGCACCCGCGAGTACGCCCAGGATGCGCGATGGACCGGCGGGAGCCAGGTGCATCAGTTCGCGGACGATGTTTTCCCAATGCTGGCTGCGCCAAAGCGCGAGCGCGGCGATGACCGCGCAGGCGACGACCGCGATACGGCGGCGACGCGGCTGTCCCGCCGGCCCGGGGAGCGGCAGCTCCAGGTATCCCCACAGCCAGCGCAGCAGCACGCCCAGGCCGTAGCCGGCGGCCAGGCACATGCCCGACAGCACCGCCTGCGCGACCGTGATCCGTGGCGTGAGGCTGGGCGTGAGCGAGGCGGCGAAGAACAACGTCCCCAGCACGAGCCCGGTATTGCCAAGGCGCGCCAGCAGCGAACGCCGGAGCCGGGTGAACCAGCCATCGGATGTAGTACCGGAAGCGAGTGCAGCGTCGTCGTCCTGTCGCATCAAGGATCCCCTGCGAGTGGTCCCCTTGGGCCAATATACCGGACACGGATAGGCGTTTTAACATACATTCCCCAAGTGGCATGCCGTCTGACGTGAGTTTCGCCTGAATCCGACCGCAGGACAATCATTTTCCGTCCCGAGCGGCGTCGTCGGGCGCGCAAGGCGCTGAGACAGGGCAGATCGGCCCGCGAAGCCGCCGTGTTGTGCCCTGGTGGCGGTGTTTTTCAGCGCAGCGGACAGACCCATCCTGCCGTTTTCGTTCAGTTTGGGCGTGGATGGCGGTCATGCGCATAGCGGAGGCGCTCGCAATCGGCGGATGGCGGCGAGGATGGCGCGGACCATCGGACCGGTGACGGCCACCTCGGCCAGCTGGAAGGTGATGGCGCGGGCATGGCGGACGACACGTGCCCCGATCTTGATCAGCTTCAGTTGCAGGCTGGTCAACGACCAGTCGGCCATCGTCTCGGGCAACTCGATGCAGCGCAAGAAGATGGCCAGGTTGTAGGCCAGCGCATGCAGTTGCAGTCGCACCTCATTGTCGCGGAACTTCCGGCATGACAGCCGCGTCCAG
>NZ_JFGS01000077.1 GCF_000740775.1 Haematobacter missouriensis
GGGGGCGCTGTGCCAGCAGCGGAATATCGTGGGAGAGAAGCGTAAATCGCGTCAACGTCCGCCAAAATTGCCCCCATTGGAGATGTGCGGACCACCTGCGGAGCGAATACTTTCTTCCCCGCCGCGACCGGCGGAGAACCCTCAAGTATAGTCAGGGTAAAATATTCCCGGATGTAGCTTCCCTTCTCTTCTGTTGTTCCGGGAACAAGTGATAGCGCGAAAGAACAGGTGTCATTGACCTGCATTGCCAGCGGGAATTGAGCTACACGGCTGGCAGAAAACGTGGCGTTCACGTCCGTATTGACGGTCGTCCGGGCGCGTTGGTCATAGCCGTGCGGCGGAGGCGCGTCTTGTGGAATTTGGTGCGGCTGAGGGTTCAGCGTGGACCCGTGAATGGTCCTGCCATACGCATCGGTAGTTGTGGCTGGCGTCCGACTGGACACCTCGACCGCCCCTCCCCCGCCCCCGAGATAGATTATTGCCTGCCGCTGCGGATCATCCGTATAGATGAGTTGAGCACCGGGCGGCATTATCCCCGAGATCGATACCTCCCCCGAGGTGCTCGTCGCCGTGAACGGCTGCTCCGTGGACCCGGAGGCCGTCGTGTACTCGCCCGACGTCACGCTGAGAGTGCGTACGCTGTACCCCCGCCCCGACATCAGCGATGCAAGCGCTGTGGAGGTCGTGAGCTTGCTGGAAGATATCCCAGCTTCCCTCTGCCAATAGCGATAAAGCGCCATTACAGCCCCCCCGCCGAAAGTTCGGTGAATTGCATGCCGGAGTTGTCTGATGGATAATCCCCTTGACCAGCCCAGCGAACCCCTGTTTTGGTCCCTGCCGGATATGACCCAGTGTATATCCCTGTCCCCACTTCCACACCGTCAACAAGGAGTCTCAGGGCTTTGGTCGTCCGGTTGACATAGACGCGGGCTGTGTGTGACCCTTTTGTATCTCCCATCCCGGGGACAGAGTAATTAATCCGGGTAAGGTTTTCCCCGGAAATTCGCTCTATGACTTGGATTGCATCGGAAGAACCACCCGCACTGGCGACAAGGAAGACGAGCTGGAGGAAATTGTCTGCGTCGATGATGAATGGGGCATATCCGAGGCCGCCTATGCGGCGCTGCGCCGCCGTCCCGGAACCCGTCCCAACAGCTGATGCCTTCGCCTCGACGTAACCCCCGGCCATCGGCAGCTCGTATCCACACTTCTGGAGATTGAGCGCCCCGGAGCTAGTTGTCCCTCGGAGCCTTCCGGCAGACGTGATTTTGAAGCTGGTGGACGATAGAGGCGCAGACCAAGTTTGCCCGCTATCAGCGACGTGGCCAGTTAGATCGGAGTTAAGATTGGTCGTAAAAGTATCGACAAATTCCACAGCCGCCAGCGTGTCGAAATCCGCCTGATAGCTTTCACGCCAGAAAACGTAAGGCGTGCCGGGAAGGTGGTCCGAGGTTGAATTGCCCGCAAATGACAAGGCATTGCCGAATGCGGTAAGCTCGGGCTGGCTTGTATTGAAATCCGACTTGGGCACCATCAGCATACGCGTCACAGCAGGCGTCGGAGCCGTGCCCGGCACGATCCGCGCGCTTGTCGGCGTGATATCTGTGACCGACGGAGTATTCGGCTGGCCCGGATGCACGGGAATCGTCAGCACGCCATTGGCCTCCGAGAAAGCCCAGTCCACCTGCGGGACCGTATCCGACCATGCGCTTTCAGCCACTGCGGGGGAGCCGACGCCATTGCTGGCGCTGGAAGACCGACGATATTGGTAATTCGCGGCGGGCGTGAAGGCCAACCCAGCCGACACGTCCTCGGGCGTCCCGGATGGGGGTAAGCGCCGCTGGATTTTGTGCGTGGCTGTCGGGGCCGGAGTGCCGCCGAACGTGGCGGCTGGGACGGTGACGGCCAACCCAGCGGTCAGCGATGGCATCGCGGGGTTGGTGATGACATAGGGGGCGACGTCAGTGCTTGCGGCGTCAGCGGTGAACGACATGCTATCGCTCGCAGACCCCGCGCTGTTCGTGACCGTGACAGTGACCACGTAGTCGCCGTCATCGATATCGTCGAGTTCCCGATGCCACGTCCCGCCATCAGCGGTAACGGGAGCGCCATTCCGAGTGATTTCCCACACTGGAGTCGGCGTGGGCGTGCCCGTTGCCGTCGCGGTCAGCGTGACCGTGTCGCCCTCGGTAATAGCGCCAGACGGGGAGCGAGACAGGCTGACCGTCGGCGCGACCGCGGGGTCTGCTACGACGGCCGTCCAGCCAGTGCCGTATGACCAGACCTCGCCTGCAAAGCTGAAACCGCGCGTCGCGGGTCGGTAGCGATAACCGGCGACAAAGACCCCGGTCGCTGCGACCGTCTCGATAGCCCCCGTCGTGCCAAGCTGCCGCTGGACAAAGTGAGAGACCTCGGGCGTCGGATATCCGGAGAAAGTCGCCGCCGAGGAGGTATATGCCTCACCCGGCAGCGGCGTTCCCGTCAGCGTCGCCTCAGTGATGACAGCGGGCTCGGAATACACCGTTGCGAACGGCTGGGCGTAGATCGTGGTCTTGCGGCCCTCCGCGTCAGTCCCGATCTCGCGCAATGTCACCACGTCAGCTACAGTCGTAGCATTATAATGACCGGACGTGACTCCGGTCGGCAGCCATGGGCCCGTGCCGTTCGCGCGGCGCACATACTCCCGCTCGACCGTGACACCGGCAGACCATTGACCGGGGATGGCGTTGATCTCACTGCCAACCAGCACGATGTTGCCGTGGACCAACTCAGGCGGAGCTATCGGGATCGGTCCACCACCCCCCGCCCCTTTCTCCGCCGACCAGCCAAAGCCGTGCGAGCTACTCATGGTAATGACCTGGGGCTTTGTCGGCTGCTGACCCGGCGGGACGACGGACCACGCATAGCCATTTTCGGACTCAAGGATGATTTCGGTCATGCTGATCTCCGGACATGAAAAAAATCCGCCGAAACGGCGGGTGCAGGATGAGAATTTCGTGGGGCGTCAGACGAAAAACGGGACCGTGGGCTTCTGGTCGCTGGCAAGAAGATGAAGCCCCT
>NZ_JFGS01000078.1 GCF_000740775.1 Haematobacter missouriensis
GGGGGCGCTGTGCCAGCAGCGGAATATCGGGGCAGCGATGCGTAGATCGCGTCAACGTCCGCCAGAATTGCCCCCATGGGAGAAGACCGGACCACCTGCGGAGCAAATACCTTCTTGCCTGCCGCGACCGGCGGAGACCCCTCAAGGACAGTCAGGGTAAAGTATTCCCGAATGTAGCTCCCTTTTGCCAAAGTCGTCGCTGGAACAAGCGATAGCGCGAAGGAGCAGGTGTCGTTGGCCTGCATTGCCAGTGGGAACTGTGCCACCCGGCTTGCAGAAAACGTAACGTTAACGTCCGTGTTCACGCTCGTTCTGGCGCGCTGGTCATAGCCATGAGCCGGGGGAGCATCTGTTGGGATTTGGTGCGGCTGAGGGTTCAGCGTGGACCCGTGAATAGTCCGGCCATACGCATCGGTAGTTGTGGCTGGCGTCCGACTGGACACCTCGACCGACCCTCCACCGCCTCCGAGATAGATTATTGCCTGCCGCTGCGGGTCGTCCGTATAGATGAGTCGAGCACCGGGGGGCATTATCCCAGAGATTGTTACATCCCCCGACGAGCTCGTCGCCGTGAACGGCTGCTCTGTGGACCCGGAGGCCGTCGTGTACTCGCCCGACGTCACGCTGAGAGTGCGCACGGCATAGCCAGTGCTTGCCATGAGCGACGCGAGCGCCGTGGATGTCGTCAGCTTGCTTGCGCTCAAGCCAGCGGCGATGGGCCAATAGCGATAAAGCGCCATTACAGCCCCCCTGCCGACAGCTCATTGAATTGCATTGCGCTGCCATCCGACGGCGCTTGCGATGCAGAGCCGCCCCACCTGACGCCGGTCTTTGTCCCTGCCGGATAGCTGCCGGCGTAAGATCCGGTCGCGACCTCGACGCCAGCGACGAGCAGCCTCAGGGCTTTCGTCCCTCGGTTGATGTAAAGCCGCGCCGTGTGCTCTGCCATGATGTCGCTCATGCCCGGGACAGAGTGTGTGATCCGGGGAGAGCTGTTCCCTCCGATTCGCTCCTGCACCTGGATGGTGTCGTTGGCCGACCCCGCACTCGGTGCGACAAATGCCAGCTGGAGGAAATTGTCCGCGTCGATTCCGAAGGCAATGTAGCCGAGCGTGCCTGCTCGCCGAACTGACGCCTGACCCTCCTGATTTGTGCCCATCGCGTAGGCTTTGGCTTCGATATACCCCCCTGCGATCGGCAGCTCGTAGCCATTTAGCTGCATGTTGCTGGTCGCGTTGTTCGAGCTGCCGCGCACTCTGCCGCCGGTCGTGATCCGCATGCCGATAGACGACAATGGCGCGGCCCATGTGTGGCTACTGTTCGAGACATGCCCCGTAAGATCAGACCCCAGATTGGTCGAAAAAGTATCAACAAATTCCACAGCCGCCAGCGTGTCGAAATCCGCCTGATAGCTCTCGCGCCAGAAAACGTAAGGCGTGCCGGGAAGGTGGTCAGAGGTTGAATTGCCTGCAAAGGACAGCGCATTGCCGAAAGTGGTAAGCTGGGGTTGGTCGGCGTTGAAATCAGACTTTGGGATCATCAGCATCCGTGTGACGGCAGGCGTCGGAGCCGTGCCGGGCACAATCCGCGCGCTTGTGGGCGTGATGTCCGTGACTGAGGGCGTATTAGGCTGGCCCGGATGCACGGGGATCGTCAGCACGCCGTCGGCCTCGGAAAAGGCCCAGTCCACCTGCGGGACCGTATCCGACCATGCGCTTTCAGCCACTGCGGGGGAGCCGACGCCATTGCTGGCGCTGGAAGACCGGCGATACTGGTAATTTGCGGCGGGCGTGAAAGCCAACCCAGCAGCCACATCCTCGGGAGCCCCGGAAGGGGGTAAGCGCCGCTGGATTTTGTGCGTGGCTGTCGGGGCCGGAGTGCCGCCGAACGTGGCGGCTGGGACGGTGACGGCCAACCCAGCGGTCAGCGAGGGCATCGCGGGGTTGGTGATGACATACGGCTCGACGTCAGTGCTTGCGGGCGCGGCGGTGAACGACATGCTGTCGCTCGCAGACCCCGCGCTGTTCGTGACCGTGACAGTGACCACATAGGCCCCATCGTCGATATCGTCGAGTTCCCGATGCCACGTCCCGCCGTCGGCGGTAACAGGTGCGCCATTTCGGGTGATTTCCCACACGGGAGTCGGCGTTGGTGTTCCTGTCGCCGTCGCGGTAACGGTTACCGTGTCGCCCTCGGTAATAGCGCCAGACGGGGAGCGAGACAGGCTGACCGTCGGGGCCACGGCTGCAGCAGCAAATATCGGCGTCCATTGGGATGGCCCATGCACGTCGCTTTGTGCGGCGTTGGATACCAGGGGGTCGGACCGGTAGCGGTAGCCCTCTGCTCCGACGCCATTCGCTGGCACGGTTTCGAGCGCGCCGGTGGTGCCAAGCTGGCGTTGCGCGCGGGGAATTACATCGGGCGGGGGATAGCCGGACCATTCGCCCGGAGTGGTCGTGTAAGGCGCGCCGGGCACGGTGCCGTTTGGCGTAGAGATTGTGGCCGGGGACGTCTGATACGGGATGGCATAGACCGTCACTGGATTAGAGTGGACCGTGGTCCTGCGACCGTCTGCATCTTCGCCGGTCGAGAACCACTCGATAACGTCTGCCATCCCTTCCGCCGTGTAAGGATCGGACGTGACGCCCGTCGGTACGCGAGGTCCAGTGCCGCCGATCCGTCGGACATATCCCGAAGCCACCACATTGACACCAGCGGGCCACTGAGCGGGGGTGTGAGTGATCTGACTGCCAACAAGCACGATGTTGCCAAATATCAACTCGGGCGGGGCCAGAGGCATTGGACCTCCTGTCGGGAGTCCCCGGCCCTTACGCGGATGTCGGGGATTGTTGGACAGATATCGCGGGCGTCGAGTCATGCTGCTGATCTCCGGACATGTAAAAAATCGGCCGAAACGGCGGGTGGAGGATGAGATTTTCGTGGGATGTCAGACGAAAAACGGAACCGTGGGACGCTGGTCGCTGGCAAGAAGATGAAGCCCCT
>NZ_JFGS01000079.1 GCF_000740775.1 Haematobacter missouriensis
GTCCTCGAAGCCTCGCTCGAATCCTTCCCGGCCTCCGATCCGCCGGCCTGGACGGGCGTGACGATAGCCGGGAAAAAACAATGAACGGAATGTCTAGCGCGAACGAGGATCTGCCGCTTGTTTCCCTATCTTGACAGCGTCGCGCGCCGCTACCCGCCCGTCATCGTATGGGCGGTCATCGGCATGAGCGTCCTCGCGTTCCTCTATCAGACCAGCCTGCCGCCGCGCGTGCTGGACTGGTTCCTGTTCGAGTTTGCGCTGGTGCCCTCGCGCTTCTTCGGACAGCTGAGCCTCGTCGCCCCGTCCGACTGGACCCCATTCCTGACCAATATCTTTCTGCACGGCGGCTGGCTGCACCTCATCTTGAACATGTGGACGCTCTGGATCTTCGGCCCCGCCGTCGAAGATCGGCTTGGACCGGGTAGATTCACGCTGTTCTATCTGTTCTGTGGTGTGGCGGCCGGACTGGCTCACGCGCTGGCGAACCCCGACTCAGTCGTTCCCGCGCTTGGCGCGTCGGGGGCGATCGCGGGCGTGATCGGTTGCTACGCACGCATGTTTCCGGCGGCTCGGCTGGTGGTGATCGTGCCGATTCTGTTCATTCCCCTCTTCTTCGAAGTGCGCGCGGTCATTTTCGCGATGATCTGGTTCTTCATGCAGGTCATTCCCGGCTTTCTGTCGCTCGGCGGCGATCAGGCCACGGGCGGGATCGCCTGGTGGGCGCATATCGGCGGGTTTCTCGCCGGTTGGATTGTCACGCCACTCCTGCGAAGGCGGGCAGCCACCTATCGCCATTATTATCGCGACGAGGGCATCTATGGCTTTCTGCCGGATGGCCGACGGGAAGGGGGACAAGGTCCATGGACATAATGCAGCTTTTCTGGCTGTTCTTCATCTTCTCTGCGCTGCAACCGGTGCTTCAGCGCAGATATCTGGAGGCCATGCGCACCCGCAAGATCGCCCAGATCGAGAAGAAACGCGCCAGCCGCGTCATCTCGCTGATCCACCGGCAGGAGACCATGAACCTGCTGGGTTTTCCCCTGATGCGCTACATCGACGTCAACGATTCCGAGGAAGTCCTGCGTGCGATCCAGATGACCGACGACGAGGTGCCGCTCGATATCGTGCTGCACACGCCGGGTGGGCTGGTGCTGGCAGCAACCCAGATCGCTCGGGCCATTCAGGGCCACAAGGGCAAGGTCACAGTGTTCGTGCCGCATTACGCGATGTCGGGCGGCACGCTGATCGCACTCGCTGCCGACGAGATCGTGATGTGCGAGCATTCCGTGCTGGGCCCCGTCGATCCGCAGCTCGGCCAGTTGCCTGCTGCCTCGCTGATCAAGGTCGTCGAGGAGAAACCCATCGCCGAGATCGACGACCAGACGCTGATCATGGCCGATGTCGGCCGCAAGGCCATCGCGCAGATCGAGGCGTTCGCAAAACACCTGCTATCCGACAAGATGGACGAGAACCGCGCGGCTTCCGTGGCGGCGAAGCTGGCGACAGGCACCTGGACCCACGATTATCCCATCTCTGCCGATGAGGCCCGCGACATGGGCCTACCCGTTGCAACGGACATGCCCAAGGAAATACTTGAGCTGATGACGCTCTATCCGCAGCCGGTTCGGCGCCAGGGCGGTGGCGTGGAATACCTGCCCGAGCCGCGGCAGCGAGAGGCGCGCCGCGCCATATCTACGCGCTGAACGCTTGCATCAGCCGGCCGCCAGGACCGGCTCGTCAACGAAAGGATACAGAATGCCCACGGTCGCTTGCCCGCAGTGCAATTCCACCAACAGGGTGCCGCAAGAGCGCCTGACCGATAATCCCAATTGCGGACGCTGCGGCGCGCCTCTCTTTCAAGGCAGACCCGTCACGCTTACCGCGGCTAATTTTGACCGTCATGCGAATGCCGGACTTCCCTTGCTCGTCGATTTCTGGGCCGACTGGTGCGGGCCATGCAAGATGATGGCGCCCCAATTCGAAGCGGCGACGCGCTCGCTCGAACCCCGTGTCCGCCTGGGCAAGCTCGATACGGAAGCCGAACAGCAGATCGCCGGCCGTTACGGGATCCGTGGCATTCCCACCATGATCCTCTTCAAAGGCGGCAAGGAAATCGCGCGCCAGAGCGGCGTGATGTCTGCCGCCCAGATCGCGCAATGGGCGCGCTCTCACGTCTAGAAATTGCGGGTAATGGCCTTTCCTGCGCCATGCCATCAGGAGAAGAAGGAGAAGAACATGGATGGCGTGACCGGATTTGTTGAAAGTGCGGCCTTGTTGGTCTTTGCCGCGTTCGTGCTCGTGACGATATGTTCACGGATCGGCGTGCCCAGTATCGTCGGTTACATTCTTGCCGGCATAGTCATCGGACCTGCCGGCCTCGGCCTGATTGCTGAGAGCGCTGCCCTGAGCAGCATTGGCGAGATCGGAGTGGTACTCCTGCTGTTCGCGCTTGGCCTGGAATTCTCGTTCGAGAAGCTCGTAAGGTGGCGTCGCCTTAACCACGCCGAGGACGCGATGATTGCTTCGGGGTGAGTTTCACGCCTCAAGCGGCAAGCAGATTTCCCGCCAGGTCTTGATGGCGTGGGCACGGAGTTGGCGATGATCGGCGGCGGTTAGGTGTTTTCGATGAAGATGGAAAAGATTAGCGATCTGGCCGTGGGTTGAGACGAAGCGCTGGCATTGTCGCGCTGACTTGAACCGCATCATGCGCCGCTCTCGTCGTCGCACATGAAGGTGTGAATTCTCGGCGCGGTTGTTGAGCCCTTTATGTGAGCGATGCTCGACACCTGGCATGATCTCGCGCTTTGCTGCTTCGTAAGAGCGCAACTTGTCGGTTACCATCACGCGCGGCGTGATGCCCTGGCTCTTCAGCAGCTTTCGCATCAGTCGAAGAGCGGCCTTTCTGTTTCGGCGGCTTTGCAGCAGAGCATCGAGAACGTAGCCG
>NZ_JFGS01000080.1 GCF_000740775.1 Haematobacter missouriensis
CTTTAAGAAGTTAGGATGTGATGGCTTGACCGACTTGGGCAGCATCCCGATAAAGGACAACCAGCACAGGAGGCAGAAATGGCACTCGACCGCCGCAGGGCCGATCTGGCCCGCATGAAAAAGAAGGCGCTCAAGGTCTATCCGCACGACAAGCGGGCGACGTCAGCCAACAACCTGAAGGTCTGCTCGTGCTGGATGTGTGGAAACCCGCGGCGGTATTCGGGTGAAATGACTATCCAAGAGCGCCGGGCGCACGACGCGCGTATGTGCGAGTAACCGATCACTCTGCCGGGTGATCGTGCTTCTTGTCAGTAAGATGCACGATGAGGACAACCGCGCCACCGATGGCGAGGGCGGCGACTGGGACGATGATGTTGAACAGCGTCATGGTTCGCTCCTACCTCAGATACCCAAGAACATAGTGCGCGAGGGCGTGCAAAGCGAGTCCCGCGAGCGTCCAAGCTGCCAGAGCGAAGTAGTCGACCGCTCCTGTCTCGACCACAGGGCGAAGGACAGCGATGCCGATCAGGCCGATGGCGATGGCGTTCAGGAAGTTGGCGGCGAGCTTCAAGCGCTCATTGCGGATCAGGGTCATGGGTCGTCGGAATTCCAGCCTTCAACGACCTTGCCGGCTTTCTCGATGTCTGCGCCCTCTTGCTCGATGAGAAGGCGCTTTGCGGTTTGCAGCGCAGCTACGATAACTGAAAGGTCGGAAACCTTGCGCTCGTAGTCGGAATATTCCCGGTCCGGGCCGCCAGAAGCGTAAAGGTGCATCTCCAAGGCTGCGACTATCTCGGCATTCATCGACCGATGATTGGTCTCCGCGAGCCGCTTAATGTCATCCCGCATCCCATCGGGGAGGCGGAGCATGTAACGGTCTTTGAACTGATGTTGGTCGCTGTCTGACATGATTGCCCAGTGGGCATGAAATTGTGCTTGACGCAACGGCTACCCAGTGGGCATATATAACGTACCCAGTGGGTATAAGGAGTGATTGATGCACAGGAACGCCGATAAATACATGCTTCGCTTGCCAGACGGGTGGCGCGACCTACTCAAGACAGAGGCGAAGAAGTCGCACCGCTCAATGAATGCCGAGATCATCGCAGCCATCGAAACGGCCATGCGGATCAAGGGGGTGCAGCTTGAGAGCGCATCCTGAAACGAAAGCGGCCGGGCAGCGCGCCAACGCTATCCCGGCCTGTAAGTCCCAACCCATCAAGAAAGGACTGTTCCAGTGAACATGGAGCAAAACACGCCGAAAGGCAACTTCCCCATCGTGGGTCTGGCGGCAGGCCAGCATATCACCATGTCGTCGCGCGAGATCGCGGAGCTTTGCGAGAAGCGACATGACCACGTTTTGCGTGACATCGAGAAGATGCTACAGGATATTGGAGACCCCAAATTTGGGGTGTCCTCTTTCGAGGCGGAATACACCACGCCGCAGAACAAGCGGGCAAAAGAATACCGCCTCCCTAAGGACCTGACTGTCACCCTTATCACCGGATACCGCGCCGACCTGCGCTACAAGGTGGTTAAGCGGCTGGAGGAACTGGAGGGTGTTCGCGGCGCTCGCCCGATGCTCGACTTCTCTGACCCGGCGGTGATGCTCGGAGTTTTCCAGCACCTGCAAGGCCAAGTCGCCGAGAAGGAGGCGATCATCGAGGAACAGGGTGGTCGGCTGAAGAAGCTCGACCGACTGGAGGGCGCGAAGGGGTCGATGTGCATCAGCGATGCGGCGAAGACCCTTGGGGTCGGTCGTGACTACCTGTTCAAGTTCATGTCCGCGCGCCGCTGGATCTTCAAGCGCTCGGGCGGCAAGACGTGGCTCGCTTACGACGACAAGCGGAAGTCCGGCTATCTGGAGCACGACGACTTCATGAAGATCAACGATGTCGGCGAGGAGCGGGTCTACACCCGCGTGCTCGTGACGGCGAAGGGGCTGGTCAAGCTCGCGGAGCTTCTGGAGCAGCCCATCAACTGATCGTAGCGGCCCCCGGAAGCGCTGGCACGCGACCGGAGGCCTGAACCACCACCGATCGCATGGAGATCGATCATGGCCTTGGTCAAACATATCGCCACGCCTGCCGAAATGGTAGGGACGGCATCGTTCAAGCGGACCGCCGGAGAGCGGTTCGCAGCCCTGACGCCGACGGGGATCATCCTCGCAAAATTGGCGGAGCTTGAGGCTGAACAGCGTGCCGCGCGCCGGAAAGGCGGTGCGGCATGACCGCCGCAACGCTCGAAGAACCCACCCGCCGCGCGCTACTGAACATGGCGATAGCGGCCCCTGTCGCGGGGATGATCCACATGGGCCTGAACTCGGGCGGCACGGGGAGCATGTCGGCTGCGGGGTTGGGGCCGGAAGAAACCGAGGTAATGCAGTGGTTTCGTCGCTGGCTGAATGTGACTGCACGGATGCACGCGCTTCCAGCCGGGTCGCCTGCTTTCGACGGGCTTCTCGATGAACAGACCGGCATCGAGGACAGCCTCCTCGCTATCCCGGCGGAGAATGCCCGTGACTTCGTGGCAAAGGTCTACGCCTACACTAATCGCGGCGAGGTCGGGCTGCCCAATCACAACGAGATCGCGGAGCTTTGGGCAGAGGCCCGCGCGCTGATCGGCTGACCTACACCACAATCAGACCAACAGACCGCTCCTTCGGGGGCGGTTTTTCCGTTTCCGGCCCACGAGCCGATCCCGCCCGTTGGGCGGACCATTCCAGCACGGAGAACTCCC
>NZ_JFGS01000081.1 GCF_000740775.1 Haematobacter missouriensis
CCCTGGCCGACTTCATTGGAATCCGCATTTGGCTTTCGCTTTCCAGAACAATGCCCCGACGGGAACAGTCCGTGCGGATGCGATGTACAGGCCTTCAGCCGGGTGCTCAGCGCTGAAGTGCCGTGGGTCGAGTGGCCGCTTTCTGTGAACGAAGCGCCTGATACGCCGGTGATCCTCGATTTGCTCGAGTTTTGTGCCAGTGCTGTCGGCGAACCAATTCAAGGCAGATATCACTCTTACTTCAGTCACCATCATTTGAGCTGGGATAGGGATGCCGGCCTTACGCGGTTTGTAGCAGACGTGAACCTCCTGTTTCGGCGGAATGCAGTTGCCTATGAAATCACATCGACCGGGCAGGCGCGTCGGTTGCTCCCTCAGCCGCTCGCCGACACTCTCGGCTGGGCGATGTTTCAGACTGATGATGCAGAGACGGACCGGTTGCTTGAAGCCGCTCGCCAACGGTTTCTCTCACCAAAGCCTGACGATCTGAGTTGCTCCCCGAAAATCGGACAGTGACGTAAGCTACGATCTGACGTCTGCTGATCTCCAAGAACGAGGAGATCAGAACATGAAGAACCGCAGGAACCATGACGCGGGGTTCAAAGCCCGTGTGGCGCTGGAAGCCGTAAAGGGCGAGCGCACGGTGTCGGAGCTGGCCGCCGAATATGGCGTGCATCCGACGATGATCCATCAGTGGAAGAAGGCTCTTTTGGAGGGCGCGGCTGACATCTTTGAGCGGGGCGGCAAGAGAGCGCCCGAGATCGACGAAGACACGGTGCGGTCGCTGCATGCAAAAATCGGGGAGCTGGCTGTGGCCAACGATTTTTTGTCCAGAAAGCTCAAGCCCTGGACCGGAAAGTGAGGCGCGGGATGATCGAGAAGAACCACCCGAGCCTGTCGGTCGGGGCACAATGCCGCCTGTTGTCGATCCCGCGGTCGTCGTTCTACTATGAACGGATGGGCGAGACGGCGATGAACCTCGACCTCATGGTGGTGATCGACAAGCAGTTCCTCGAAACGCCGTTTTACGGCGTCCAGCAGATGACGTGGCACCTGCTGAACGAGGGGTATGTTGTGAACTACAAGCGCATTCGTCGACTGATGCGGCTCATGCGCCTGATGCCGATCTACCAGAAGCCCGACACCAGCCGGCCAGCGAAGGGACACAAGACCTATCCTTATCTGCTCGGCGGACTACGGGTCGATCGGCCCAATCAGGTCTGGTGCGCCGACATCACCTACATCCCGATGCGCCGGGGCTTCCTCTTTCTGGTCGCCATCATGGACTGTAAGCGTTCGCAGGACATCACGGTCGGCTTAGCTTGACGGTTTGAAGTTCCATGGCAGCAGGTCGTCGATGCGGCTTTGCGGGTGGCCGTTGGCGATGGCTGTCAGGGTTGCCTTGAGATAAGCGAAGGGCTCGATGCGATTGATCTTGCAGGTCTCGATCAGCGAGGCAATGCGGCCCCAGGCGATGCCGCCTTCGTCGTGGCCGGCGAAGAGGGCATTCTTGCGATTGAGGGCAATGGGACGGATCAGGTTCTCGACCCTGTTGGAGTCGATCTCGACACGGCCATCGGTCAGGAAGGTTTGCAGCCCGTCCCAGTGGTTATGGATATAGGCCAGTTTTTCGCCCAAGCGGGATTTGGCGGAGGTCTTGCGGCGCTGCGCCTGCAGCCAGTCGCCGAAGGTGGCCACCAGCGGCGCGGTGCGGGCTTGGCGGGCTGAGAGGCGCTGGCCGGAGGAGACGCCGCGGATATCGGCCTCGACGGCATAGAATTCGGCAATGCGGCGCAGGCCCTCTGCGGCGATCGCTGATCCGTCGCGGTCGAAGACCTCCTTCAGTTTGCGGCGCGCATGCGCCCAGCAATGCGCCACGCGAATGGGCGCGCCGCCCTTGCGCGAGGGTTTGGTCAGTCGATTGTAGCCGGTATAGCCGTCGACCTGCAGAATGCCGTCGAAGCCGGTCAGGAAGGTTTCAGCACATTCGCCCGCGCGGCCGGGGGCGTAGAAGTAGACCACGCCGGGCGGGTCCTCGCCGCACCAGGATCGGTTATCGCGGGCGAGTGCCCAGAGATATCCGGTTTTGGTTGCTCCGCGCCCCGGATCCAGCACCGGGGCGGTGGTTTCATCCATGAACAGCTTGCCGGATCGCTTCAGATTCTCGGCCAACCGGTCGACGACAGGCTTCAGATGGAATGCAGCCTTGCCGACCCAATCGGCCAGCACGGCACGGTGCAGATCAAGCCCCGCCCGCGCCAGGATCTGGCTCTGGCGATACAGTGGCAGGTGATCGGCATATTTGCTGATCAGGACATGAGCGATGGCACCTTCGGTTGGCAGCCCGCCCGCGATCAGATGTGAGGGTGCCGGGGCCTGCGTCACGCCGTCGGTGCAGGTCCGACAGGCATATTTCGGGCGCACGGTGACGATGACGCGCAACTGGGCCGGCACGATGTCCAGCCGCTCACTGCGGTCTTCACCGATCCGATGCATGACACCGCAGCCGCAGGGGCAGATCAGGCTGTCAGGCTCGATTACCTCTTCAATGCGCGGAAGGGCGGCAGGCAGATTGCCAATGGTGCGCTTGGGCGCGGACTTGGTCGTCCCGCCCCCTGCTTTGGGGGCACGGATTTCCTTTTCCGCCTCAACCTCGGCCAGCGCGATGGACAGATCCTCGAACGCGAGCTGCCGCTCGTCCTCGGACAGCTTTTCCGACCGCT
>NZ_JFGS01000082.1 GCF_000740775.1 Haematobacter missouriensis
ATCAAGACCCAGACCGTGCTGCCCTGCGCCGAGACCGTGCCGATGCTGCTCTGGGCGCTCTTGGCGTCAGGGCAGATCCAGATGCGAAAGGTCGATGGCTGGGAAACCCTTTCTCAGCCTCTCGTGCCGATGTCACTTGACCTCGCCGCCTGACTGGAGCCAATGTCACATGCTCGGAGCCCGCTGCTCGGAATTTTCCACCACATTCGCGACACGACCGCCTGCTCGCCCTGCGCCCCCTCTCGGGCAGTGAAAATGATATCGTCGTTCTTGCTCCGGATCTCGAGCTGACACCGGTCGAAGCCGCTCGTTTCGACCTGCCTGACAATGCCCGCACGACAGTTCAGTTCAAGGCGGCGCTTCTTGCCGATGCGTTGAGGCTGACCCCCGCCGAGGGGCAGGTCCGTTCCGATCCGCCGCACAGCTTGCGTTTGAGCCGCGGGCCTACCAGCTGGTCCCGCTGCTCATGGCCCTTCGGCTTCAGGTCCCGCGTCTGCTAATCGCCGACGATGAAGGCATCGGCAAGACCATCGAAGCGGGTCTGATCCTGCGCGAACTGATGGATCGCGGAGAGGTTGATGCGTTTTCGGTTCTCTGCCCTCCGCACCTGGTGGAGTGGATGGGCCTGATATCCAACCTTCTCTGGAAGACCTGCCTTCTGACAGGTCGCCGTTCTCCTGGGCGATCCAGCTTCCCTGCAGGCCTACCAGTAGAGCCCAAGGCGATGGAACCGAGGCGGTGTCCCTCCCAGCGGTATCCTTGCGGTCGGGTAGCCGACAAGGGCGGGGATCGGGGTCGTGCGATCCGTGACCAGGTCCCGGAGGCGGCGGATTCGGCTTTCGGTCGGGGGATGCGTCCTGAGCAACGAGGGCTCCGGAATGCGGCGGCCGGGCAGAAGGATCTCCTCCCAGAACCGACCGACCCGGCGTTCGAGCTTGACGAGCGCGCGCACGAGCCCCTCCGGATCGCCGGCCAGCTCTGCGGCGGCGCGGTCGGCGTCGTACTCGCGCGTCCGCGAAAGGCCGAGTTGGACCAGCGCCATGAGGGTGGGCGCGAAGGAGAATCACGACATGCCAAGGCACATGGACCATGCCTGCCAAGACCAGAGGCAGGTTGAGGAGCAGAAGCAACTGTCCGAGCCAGCTTGTCAGCGAGACGAGGCGCGACATCATGTCTGCGAGGGTCGTGATCCACAGGTCGCGGTTGGCGATATGCACGATCTCATGCGCCAGAACCCCGGCGAGTTCTCGCCGTCGAGCTGGTCGAGCAGCCGGTGGGTGACGCAGATGGCGCGGTCCTCGGGCCTGCCCAGGCCGAAGGCGTTCGGCAGCCGACTCGGCACGCGATAAAGCGCCGGCGCGGGCTGCAGCCCGGCCCTGCGGGCGAGTTCGGCCAGGGCCGCGACGAGACTGGGGGCATCACGACCGGTGAGCAGCTGCGCCTGATAGGCCGAGAGGAGCAGCCGGCGTGGCAGCGCGGGCGCAAACAGGAGACCCCCGACCATCGCGAGCGCCATGAGGAGACCATTTTCGGGTCCGGCGATCGCTGTCACCGCGCTCCAGGCGATGAGCCCAAGCAGCAGCGCCGATTGCACGAAATTGAGCAGGCGGTGGCTGGCGGAGGGCGTGGTCATCGCGTCTCGTGGCCTGCGAGTTCGCGCCGGTCCTGATCGCGCACCAGCCAGTGGACAGCGCCGAGCGCAAGCGCCGCGCCCGCGAGTGCTGCAATCTTGGATGATTCCGTCTCGCCGAGGTCCAGGATGATGAATTTGCGCGCGATGGCGAGGAGCGCGATCAGCACGATCGTGCGGACCTGGAGGATCCCAAAGCTGCGTTCGGTCGCAACAAGAAGGGAGCGCTTGAACTCGAGCGCGATCACCACAGTGAAGATCATGCCGAACACCACCTGGAAAGTGGCGTAGTCGAGCGTGTCGAATGCCCCCAGAAGCAAGCGGTTCACGACTTCGCGCATCAGCGCCCAGACCGACGCCACGACGATCGCCGCAATGATGACGCTGAGGACGAAGATGACAACTTGTTCGAACCTCTCGTAGAGCGTCATCGCCGACCATTGTTCACGGGTCAGCCCGGATGGTTTCAGGTCTTTCATCAGTACCCCTCGAAGTTCCCCCCGAATAGACAAGCTCTCCCTGGCTTCGCCGCAGACCGGGATCATTCGGGAATTCTTTACCTGCGATGGAACCAGGAACCAATTGTTATGTGTCGAGAACCGGGACTCTGGGCCCAGACTATCGATCGTTCCTCAGTCTTCCTGCGAAAGAGCCCCGCCGCTGGTCTCGTTTGCGGCGGGGCTCCATTAGAGGTTCTCTTTTAGTTGAAGATGCGCGTTCGAAGTTCCTTGAACCGGGTCGCAATCGTTTCGAAGATCCCTCCGGTATCCTCCTGCGCCTCAATCTGACGGTCCAACTCATCCAGCGCCTCATGCAGATCCTCGAAATCGCTTTCGCGGCCGTAGCCGAGCGCTTCGGCGATTTTGAGTTCCTGGCGTGCCGCCTCAACATAGTCGGCGGCCGTCAGATCGGCATCTTCAGTAGCGGCTTTATCTTCAGTAGCGGCCTTGTCGTTTGCCGCCTCACCGTCGTCATT
>NZ_JFGS01000083.1 GCF_000740775.1 Haematobacter missouriensis
TGCAGATTCCGAGGTTATCCGGCCAGGCATTCCGATTTGAAGCCGGCCACCATTCCGGAATGAAGCCGGCCAGGATTCCGATCAACATCCGGCCAGACTGAGGGGCGGGAAGACGCCCCCCTGGGTCAGCAACTTTGGCATGACGGACCTTTCAACCAAGGGGTGCGTGATGCCGGCAAAGAGAAGGCTGACCATGAGACAATTACGACAAATGCTCCGGCTTGCCGGGGACGGGAGGAGCAGCCGCGACATCGCTGTGACGCTGGGCGTGGCGCGCAGCACCGTTCAGGACAACCTGAAGCGTGCGGCAGCGGCTGGGCTGAGTTGGCCGCTGCCGGGCGAGCTGACCGACGACGCGATTGAGAACCGGCTGTTCGCGCGCGCCGGCGTCAAACAGGGTGTCCGGCGCCGGCCGGAGCCGAACTGGGCCGAGTTGGCGGTTGAGCTTAGAAAGCCGGGCGTGACGCTGCTCATCCTGTGGGAGGAATATCGCGCCGTTCATCCCGGCGGCTACGGTTACAGCCGCTTTTGCGATCTGTTCCGCTGTTTCGAACGGCGGCTGTCGCCGACGATGCGGCAGGAGCATGTCGCAGGCGACAAGGTCTTCGTGGATTATTCCGGCAAGAAGATCGCCATTGTCGATCCGCTGACCGGCGAGATCCGCGAAGCGGAGATCTTTGTCGCCGTCCTGGGCGCCTCCGGGTTCACCTATGCAGAAGCAACCTGGACCCAGACGCTGCCTGACTGGATCGGCGCGCATGTCCGCATGCTCCGCTTCTTCGGCGGTGTGCCGCGCCTGATCGTGCCTGACAATCTGAAGTCCGGTGTAAATCGGGCCTCGTTCTACGATCCGGAGATCAACCGCAGCTACGGCATGATGGCCGCGCACTACGGTGTCGGGATACTGCCGGCGCGACCGCGCAAGCCGCGCGACAAGGCGAAGGTCGAGAACGGGGTCCGCTTCGCCCAGACCTGCATTCTCGGGCGGTTGCGGCGGCAGACCTTCTTCTCGCTGGCCGAGGCCAACGCGGCGATCGCCTCGGCGATCGACCGCATCAACGACCATGTCATGTGCCGGCTCGGTGTCAGCCGCCGCCATCTGTTCGAGACCGTCGAACGTCCTGCGCTCGCCAGCCTGCCCACCGAGGACTACGAGTTCGCCGAATGGCGCTTCGCGCGCGTGGCCACCGACTACCATGTAGAGTTCAAGGACTTCTTCTATTCTGTGCCCCACGGCCTCATCCGCCAGGAGGTCGACATTCGCGCCACCACCCG
Organism: Haematobacter missouriensis; assembly: GCF_000740775.1. Classification (GTDB taxonomy): domain Bacteria; phylum Pseudomonadota; class Alphaproteobacteria; order Rhodobacterales; family Rhodobacteraceae; genus Haematobacter; species Haematobacter missouriensis. The sequence goes on from NZ_JFGS01000083.1 coordinate 1,276, forward strand.
GACGATCGAGATATTCCATCGCGGCCAGCGCATTGCGGTTCATCAGCGCCGCTACAGCGGACGCCGCTACGGCACCAACCCCGACCACATGCCCAGCTCCCACCGGCGCTATGCTGAGTGGACACCCGAGCGCTTTCGCCGATGGGCTGCCACCATAGGGCCGCAGACCGAAGGACTGGTCATCGCCATTCTGGCAAGCCGGCCACATCCCGAGCAGGGCTTCCGAACATGCCTGGGCGTCTTGCGGCTCTATCGCGACCTCGAGCGCGATCATGCCGAGGCGGTATCGGCTCGGGCTGTCGAGATCAGCGGGTTCAACTGCAAGAGCATCTCCGCCCTCATCGCAAACCATAAGACCGCACGCCCGGCTGCCGGCGCTGGCGCCATCACCGATCACGCCAACCTGCGTGGCCCCGGCTATTTCCATTGAAGGGAGACAAGATCATGCTGACCCATCCCACCCTCGACAAGCTCTGTGAACTCGGCCTGCACGGCATGGCCAAGGGCTTTGAGGACCTCGAAGCCCAGCCGGAAGCCCGCGCTCTCGGTCACGGCGAGTGGCTTGCCATCCTGCTCGATCGCGAAGCGACGCTGCGACGCCTGAAGCGCTTCGAGGCCCGCGCCCGGGCTGCCAGGTTGCGCCATGACGCGCAGGTCGAGGATGTCGATTTCCGGGCCGATCGCGGCCTCGACCGCACGCTCTTCCTCCAACTCACCACCTGCGACTGGATCCGAAAGCACCACGGGCTCCTGCTGACCGGGCCGGCCGGTGTCGGCAAGAGCTGGCTCGCCTGCGCCCTTGGCCAGAAGGCCTGCCGCGAGGATTTCTCCGTCGCCTATCATCGCGCCCCACGACTCTTTGCCGCCCTCGCTCTGGCAAGAGGCGATGGGCGATACGCCAGGGCGTTGAAGGCCTTGGCGAGAACCGACCTGCTCATTCTCGACGACTGGGGACCGGAGAAGCTCAATGACGATCAACGCCGCGACCTCCTCGAGATCATCGAAGACCGCTACGAGCGGCGCTCGACCATCGTCACCAGTCAGGTTCCGGTCGATCACTGGT
>NZ_JFGS01000084.1 GCF_000740775.1 Haematobacter missouriensis
CGCGTCATCAGGAAGCGGTCCTCGGTCGGGCGCTGGATGGTGTAGCCGAGCGCGCCAATTCCGCGCGGTATGATCGAGACCTTGTGCACCGGATCCGTGCCGGGCAGAGCCATCGCCACCAGCGCGTGCCCCATCTCGTGATGCGCCACGATCTCGCGTTCGCGCGGGTTCAGAACGCGGTTCTTCTTCTCCAGCCCCGCGATGATACGCTCCACGGCATTGTTGAAGTCGTCCATCGTCACCGCATCAGCCTTGCGGCGCGTGGCCAGGAGCGCGGCCTCATTGACGAGGTTGGCGAGGTCAGCGCCCGAGAACCCGGGGGTCAGGGCCGCGACCTTCTCGGCGTCCACGTCCGGTGCGAGCGTCACCTTCTTCATGTGCACGCCGAGAATCTGGATGCGCCCCTTCTTATCGGGCTTGTCCACCAGCACCTGCCGGTCGAAGCGGCCCGCGCGCAGCAGCGCGGGATCGAGGATCTCGGGCCGGTTGGTGGCGGCCAGGAGCACGATGCCCACAGAAGGGTCGAAGCCGTCGAGCTCGGTCAGAAGTTGGTTCAGCGTCTGCTCACGCTCATCATGGCCACCGGCGATCTGGCCGGAGGAGCGCGCCCGCCCGAGAGCGTCGAGTTCGTCGATGAAGATGATCGCCGGCGCGGATTTCCGAGCCTGCTCGAAGAGGTCGCGCACCCGCGCGGCACCGACGCCCACGAACATCTCGACGAACTCGGAGCCCGAGATCGAAAAGAAGGTCACGCCCGCCTCACCCGCCACCGCGCGGGCCAGCAGCGTCTTGCCGGTGCCCGGCGGCCCAACGAGCAATATGCCTTTGGGGATATGTGCGCCCAGCTTTCCGTATTCGGCGGGGTTCCTGAGGAACTCCACGACCTCCTCGAGCTCGGCCTTGGCCTCGTCCACACCGGCCACGTCGGCGAAGCTGACGCCGGTTTCTTTTTCCATGTAAACTTTGGCCTTGCTGCGGCCGACCTGCATGAACCCGCCGAAGCCCTGCTTGTCGGCGAACTTGCGGAACAGCAGCATCCAGATTCCGAAGAAGACAAGCGCTGGCGCCACCCAGGAAATCAGCGTGCCGAGAAAGGTGTTCTGAGGAACGCCCGTGATCTCGACGCCGGAGCGGTCGATCCGCTGCAGGATCGCGGGATCCACGACCGTGGTGACGAACTGGCTCTTGCCGTCGACGGGGTCGGTGAAGGTGCCGGTGATGGTGTCCGCGCCGACCGCGACGGACGCGACCCTGCCATCCTCGAGATAGCTCTCGAACTGGCTGTAGCTGATCGGCGCGACGGATTGCCAGCCGGCGATCAGGTTCTGGATGAAAAGCACGGCTATGAAAGCCACCACCCAGTACCAGATGTTATATTCGGTCTTCCTTTCCATGCCGCTTGTCCCTTTCACTGGCGCCCGAGCCGCGCCCTGATCCGCTCGAGCAGCGCCAGCAGGATGCGCCTTTCGTCTGCCGACAGATCCTGCAGGATTTCATCTTCGAGCGCCGATTGCCGCGGCGCGAGTTCCTCCAGCATCGCCCGGGCCTTCGACGTTGCGGTGACGATCTGCGACCGCCTGTCGTCGAGCGAGGGCGACCGCTCGACCCAGCCGCCCCGGACCATGCGATCGACGAGCTGGCCCGCAGTGGCCGGGCCGACCTCAAGTCGGTCGGCCAGATCGCCGATGGTCAGCCCGGGCGCATCCTCGACATGCGCCGCCGCCATCCAGGACAGGCGGGTCAGGCCGCTGTCGCGGATGTCTTGGTCGATCCGCTGCTGGATGAGCTGCGCGACCCGGTGGATCGTCGTCCCGATCAGGGCGAGATCAGAAGTGATCAAGGGTATCTTTCCTCCGTCTGCATGAGAAACAGGATAGACTGCGGTCTACCCAAAGTGCAATGCAAGCATCATACATGCTTGCATAATAAATGGATCCACCTATCTTGATGGGCGGTCTCCGAACCGACATCCAGCCGGCACCGTTGCCCGGTCGGACCATGCCGCCGGTTCGGGGGCATCGATCAGCAACAGGAGGCCAGCAATGCTCTATCCGACATATCTGCGCCGCAGCGATCCCTTCGCGCTGATGCGCTCCATGATGCGCGATCT
>NZ_JFGS01000085.1 GCF_000740775.1 Haematobacter missouriensis
CAGGCTGAGGCGGCGATTATCCGCTACGACTATAAAGGCCAGATGATGTATTACAACGAAACTGGCGGGATTTACGGATATCTGATTGGCGGGCTCACTATTGACGAATCGCTGCTTCCTGGAGGATCACTGGCGGGAGCCACGATATACGCAGAGACTCTATTTCCAGATGTATCGGGCTACACCCGAGGATTATATTCATTCACAACGGCAGACGGAGAGATATATTCCGGTCGAGTTTCTTGGGATGAAGGTAGCTATCCAGACTGGAGCGTCGTTGGCATAGTCTCCTACGACCCATCTATGGTATTTCTTTACTCGCCCATTGGATTTTACTCCAGACTGGACATTACCTTTGGCTCTGACCTGTCTGTCGTCAGGTGGTGGGGTGACTCCGCTACTGGTGGGTCTACCGACCCTCGTTCATTTGGTCCCGACGGTTACGATTATACGGATGATGCCCGTAGCTATGGTCCGGGAACATGGACTGTCGATGTGACGCCCTCTCCTGTCCCCCTACCCGCCGCCGCCCCGCTCCTACTGGCCGGGACGGCAGCGCTTTGGGCAGTTGGCAGGCGCAAGGCACATCAGGGGGTGTAAGCAAGGACCGCCTTGTCGTAGACCGGCAAATACAGGCCGTCGTCGTTGACCTGCCCCATCACTGGGAGGCCATAGGAAAATAGCCCTTGAGGATATGCCTCCCACACAATCCCCTCGAATACCGTCTGATCCCCGGCATTGTTCATTACCGTGGCGCCGGGCTGCCCATTGCCCGGCCAGTTTTGGAAGTATCCCCCCGCACTGTGGTAAAGGCTGGGGGTGAGACGGACCCTCGATGTTGCAGCAAATGCTGCGCCCTCCGGGTGTACGATCTTGAGTTGATTTCCCGACAGCGTGACGCGGATATACGAGCTAGTGGTCCCAGCGGCGGTATCCATGACGAGAAACCCGGAGATGTTGTCGGGTCTGATTGCGGAGATAGCCCCACCGTTGGCCGCAACCACAGGGACAATGATTTCAGTTCTTGCGGCATTGCCGAACCGCGCTTGGCCGAAATAGGGGATACCCGGGCCAGCGCCGAATGCCGCCGCGATGTCCATGCCGGTTATCGAGGCCTGCAGGACGGCACCATTGACGACGTCTTGCCGGGGGTGAGCCGTTATGTTGCCGACCAAGCTCTCCGGGGTATCCCGCAGGTCCATCCGGGTCAGCGCCAGTACCCCCGTTACCCCACCTTCTGCGTGAAATTGGATGGCCGACTGGATGAATTGATCCGTAGCCACATTGACCGTCGCGGCTTGTTGACCGCGAGCGGTTGCATTGACGAGGCGGTAACCGGGCTGAACGATCTGGTCGAAATACATCAACTGCCCAGGCGCGCCACCGCGAAGGACGGAGGCAAGCGTCTCGGTGGTGCTCCCCGCGTTGACCGCCTCATTGAAAAGCAGAACGGTGAAGTCGTTGCCAGACAGGGCGATCATGCTTTTGAGCTGGTCGATTTCGGCCTGCATCCTGAGCAGGTTTCTCGATCCAGCCCAGACCCCGCGCCCCGCTTCCGAAGCGTTGACGATTGCATGGATGCCCGGAACCAGAACGGCGAGCTGCTGAGCGAGGAGCATCTGCCCACAGTTTTGGTAGCTGTTGGGGTTTGTGGTGCTGACAGGGGGCGTCCCGGAACCGGTGATGCCATAGCGCGGGGGTGAGTTATCATTGCCTCCTGCCAGAGTGGACTTGCCCTCCCAGAATGTGCAGTAAGCGACCTTGCCCATGTCTGGCCGTGGGGGCATCGTAAAGGCGGTCCCGAATACACTTGGATTGGGGCATTGCGTCCCCCGAGCCAGTGACGACGGGCCCACCAGAAGGTGTTTGTAGCCGACGGCGCACCGCCCAGTGCTCCGTGTCACGACACTCGGATTGGTGGCCAGCCGCACCTCTCTCCAGCACCA
>NZ_JFGS01000086.1 GCF_000740775.1 Haematobacter missouriensis
GTTCATTTCGCGCTGGAGTGTCGCGATCGCGTTGTCTTCGCTGCTCTTGGCGTCTGGCGAGCCGTTCTTGTGCGCCCAGGTTATCAGGTCCTTGATCTGCATGATATGGTCTCCTTCGGTTTTCAGGCGCCCTTGACGGCGATCCTTTTTGGCTGCGCTTCAGGGGCTCGGGGGAGCGTCAGGGTGAGGACGCCGCCACGCATCTCGGCCTTGATCCTGTCGGGGTCGAAATCCTCGGAAAGCGTGAAGTCACGCTCGAAATCGCCCTCGGCACGTCCAGCATAGGCAAATTCCAGGTTTTCTGGCCGCATCGGCTCAACCTTGCCGCGGATCGTCAGCCCGCGGTTTTCGAGTGTGATTTTGACCGCACCGGCGGCGACCTCAGGCATTTCGAGCATCATGGAGACACCCTGATCGATCTCGACAATATCGATCATCGGGCGGTAGGTGCGCCGCCGGCGGAGGTCTCGGGCGCGTCGGTCGGCGTCTTTTCGGTGGCTTGCGTGATGTCAGTGCTCATCGTTCCAGCTCCTCTCAGGCTGCCTTGATCTCGATTTTCTTTGGCTTTTCTGCCTCGGGCGGGGAGATGACGATCCGCAGTACGCCGTTCGCCATTTTCGCCTCGACCTTGTCATCCGCGGCCGCGAATGGCAGACGGATCGCGCGAGAAAACTTGCCATACCCGCGCTCTCTGCGGTGCCAGCGCGCGTCCTCGGACGCCTCGGGCGCCGTTCGTTCGCCCGAAATCGTCAGGACGTTGTCCTTGACCGCGATCTCGATATCGCCCGGCTCGATGGCAGGAAGTTAGGTAGTAACGGCCACGGCTTCCGCATCCTGCCAGACATTCACTGCCGGGAGTGCCGCACGAGACGGCGACGGCCAGAAACCGCGGTCGAGATCGCGCATCATGGAGCGCATCAGCGCAAAGGGATCGCTGCGGCGTAGATATGTTGGATAGAGCATTGCTGGTCTCCTGTGGCTAAACGAAGTCGTGCAGGAAAACACTGTTTTCGCGGTTCGATCGCCACCGCAAGAGATATCGATCCCGAAACCTTTTCAATTCTACGCTCACAAGGATATACAACGCAAGCATAATTCATGCTAGCATTTCAATCTCCAGCGGCGTCTGATGGAGCTTCGCGACGACCAACAGACCCTTGGAGGTCAAATGATGATTGCATCCGGCGATGCGTTGATCGGCACGACGATCCATCGGGTCGCCCAGCACATCCAGCAGCGGATCGACGATGAAAGCCGTGAGCCCGGTCAGACGCGACTGTCGTGGATGGCAGCCGCCCATGTGGACGATTCCCCGGCCTCGTGATCAGCGACCTCACGGCGCGGCTGGAGGGCAACTCGTGGACCGCATGGCGCGGGGGCTGGGTTGAGCGGTCGCCGTCATAAAATGAGCGGCGGTCGCAGACCGTTGTGCCGACGAGAAAGACGCAGAAAAGCTTGCGACAACTAGACCCCTGACGAGCGGCGTTGAAGGAAGACATCTTACCGGACCTATCAGTCGACGAGAGGCGTGTTCTTCTCGCACTTCTCGAACGCATACGTGCGCAGCACTCACGCTAGAGGGAGCAAATCGGTATGGAAAGAACGACTGGATCTTCTCGAGCAATCGGCGCAAGA
>NZ_JFGS01000087.1 GCF_000740775.1 Haematobacter missouriensis
AGCGCAAAGAGAGGTGAGCGATTGTGGAGCTGTCTGGCGGGGCTTTCGCATAGGCGGTTTCTGCGATATGATTACAGGTGATTACATTGGAGCACATCATGCCGCAACGCGCTGTATCCGAACCCATCACCATCCGCACCGCCAAGGTGACGGAGATCGACGCCTTGGCGAGCGCCATGGACCGTTCCCGCAATTACATCGTCAATCAGGCCATCGAGCAGTATCTCGAAGCCAACGCTTGGCAGATGGAGCGGATAACTGCGGGGATCGAGGCGGCGCGGGCAGGCAATGTGCAGCCTGCTGATGACGTCTTTGCCGGGATCGCAGCGAAGCACGGCTGGGCACGTTGAAGCGTCTAGTCATTGCCGAACCCGCCGCCCACGACCTTGAGGGCATCGTGGACTATATCGCGCTGGACAATCCGATTGCTGCCGAAGGCGTCTATCGTGGGATAGTAGCCGCCGCGCAAAAGCTGCCTCAGTTTCCCGCTCTTGGGCGTCCGGGGCGTCACCCCGAAACCCGAGAACTAAGCGTTTCCGGGCTGCCTTACCTGATCGTTTACGAGGTCAGCGCCGAGACCGTAACGATACTCGCAGTGTTTCATACTTCGCGCGATCTTGCGCAGGCGATGCAAGAGCGTGTGTCGTCAAGCTGAGCAGAGACAGGGAGACTTCGCAGCGCGGCGGATTGCGTAGTTTCTGCTAGATAGGGAGCCTATGACATGGTGCATAAGTGGTTTTGGCTTCCATGGAAATCATAACAAACTTCTTTGAAGACTATGTGCGTCACCAAAATCTTCTGATTCCGACAAGATCGCTAGATAGCGTTGTTTGCGAGAGCTGTGCCAATCTTGCTGTGGTTACGGGTGACAGCGAATACCCAATTTACACGCCGGGTTCAGCTACGCTGCTGAAGTTCAGAAATAGATACTTCATGGTCTGCACCCGTCATCAGCTTGATCAGTCTGATGAGGGGCGGTTTGAGCATGTCGCGTTGGCAATACCAAGGGCTGGCAAGGAAACTTTCTGCATCACCTCATCCGCTGCGAAATGGACAAGTCGCACCTTACACGAGACCGACTACCATGAAATTGTCGCCTTCGACTTTACCGAAGCGTGTGAAGCCTATCCCGAGGTAAAGAAGAGATTTTTCGAAATCAGAACGCAACATCCTGATTTCAGGGAGGATTGGGTCGTTGGCATCACAGCCTATGGCTATCCATCCCGTTATGTGGACTACAACTTTGATGATCGCAGCATCAATTTTGGCCGACTTCGTGTTCCTTGCCGGTTTAGTTTAAAACTGGATGTTGATCCAGCCGTGCACGCCCTTGAACCGCTAGAACCAATGACCGGCTCCCCAGATGGTATGAGCGGTGGGCCAGTATTTTTCGTATTATTTTTGGGGGCCGAAGCAAGCCTGCATTTGGTAGGCATCACAGTAACAGGCAGCGAGAAAGCTCTACGCGTTGTGAAATCTGGTGCCGTTCTTAAAGTGTTAGAGAAATTCTTCTAACGCACCCCGCCGGACAACTCCACAATCGCTCACCTCTCTTTGCGCT
>NZ_JFGS01000088.1 GCF_000740775.1 Haematobacter missouriensis
GAGGCGCAGGAGGATACCGGAGGGATCTTTGACCGTATCGACGATGGGTTTGGACGCCTGAAAGAGCGGCTGTTCAATCGAAACAGTGACACCTGACTTTGCTCATGTCTCAGGTTTGAACGCGGAGGGCTCTTGTGGCCCTCCGCACATCAAAACAGCGAAGGATACCGATCATGACCTCTGAACAAGAAACTATTCAAGAGACCGAAACGGCCGGTGATGCCACGAAGTCTTCCACGGAATTGGCAGAGAAGGCTGGGGCGACCAGCGGCAACGATGCACCGCGCGAACACGTCGACGGCAGTGTTTCGGAACATGTCTCCGCTGAGCTCTCCGATCGCAGGGATCAATTGATCAAGGAAGCGGTCGATGCTCTGGCAGAAACAAAGGTAGCGATCGAGGCTTTGCGTGAAGGGAATAAACAGGACGCCATCGACGCGTTGGCCCGGGTGACTGGAAAGCTTGAGACGGTTGTCGCGCGAGAGCCGGACCTCGCAATGGCCCCTGTCGCCGCTGACTATCGCATCGTCGACTTGATTGCTACGCCGGAAACGGTACGAGATATCGGCATCTTGATCGAGCACCATGTTCGCCGCGGAGACTTTCAGATCGCGCGATCGCTGATGCGTGATTTTGCCAGTGAGATCGTGATCGAGCTCAGGGCATTGCCGTTGAAGACCTACCCTGACGCGATCCTCGAAGCCACGCGTCTGATTGATGAAGGCAAGACAGAGGCGGCAACCACGATCCTCAACACAGCCCTGTCGACAGTCGCAGTTGTTGAAACCGTCGTCCCTCTTCCAACCGTGCGGGCCAAAGCGATGATATCCAAGGCCAAGGCGCTACAGGCAGGTGAGGCTTCCGATGCTGACGGAAAACCGTCTCTGGATGACTATATCGAAGGAGCCAGGGTTGAATTGGAGATCGCAGAAGCACTGGGCTACGGGCGTAAAAAAGACTTTAAAGACCTACATAATGCGATAGCGGATTTGAAGAAATCGCTAAAGGACCGCAAGAAAGCGGCCGGGATCTTCTCAAAGATAGCTGATCACTTCGAAGACTTGAAAGCCCGATTGTTCGACGCGTCGCGATAGACTTCCCACCACGCGGATCAGTGCGTTTCAAATGGATAGGCCAGAACGCTGCATGACACGTTCTGGCCTTTTTTGATGAATGATCTGTAGTGGTTCGGATCTGACCGGCTCTGTTGCGCAAATCGGGTGATAGCCGAGGTTCCCCTTTCCCCGGACGGACTTATCCCTTTCCCCCGTCAGCGCCTATGGCACAGATTTAAGGTTGTGATTTAAGGAGGATTTGGGCTTCGTCGTAGTGACGAAGGAACGAAGATGAAGCCCAAATCCTCCAATTCAAAATCGCCGACCAAGCCCCCTGCAGAGCGCGTGGTCAAGGACATCCGGCGTCAGACCCGCCGCCACTTCTCGGCCGAAGACAAGATCCGCATCGTGCTTGAAGGTCTTCGCGGTGACGACAGTATCGTAAGCGGCGCCTGTGCCCCACCTTCCT
>NZ_JFGS01000089.1 GCF_000740775.1 Haematobacter missouriensis
ATGAGCGGGGCCGCGGCAGGAAGGGGGACTGGGGCGGGGAGTCCGTCAACCGTAAAGTACGAGGGCCCTCCGATCATGTAGTTGGTATATCGAAAAAATCCGATTTCGCCGGGAGGTAGGACTGGGGGTGCGCCAAGATAGGATGGCCAGTCAGGATAGTTGGGATCGTCCATTCCAACGAGATAGGAAAAATCGGATTGATCCATAGAGACGGTATCCGTCTCCCTGCGATCTTCGTAACCGTACTCCCAATTGTCGCTGATGTACCATTCGCTGGGCATCCAGACGTCATCAAAGGTGATGGTCCAATGAATGTAAGAACGACCCTGCCAAGCTGGGGCGGTTACTCCGTTACTGACATCGTTAAACCAGCCTGATGCCGTGAATGATCCCGAAGGGGCTAATGCAGTATCGAGGTAGAAAATAAACTTCGTGTCGCTCGATGGACCGGATGAAATATCGTGGTCAATCCGATACGTCGGATACAGTCCATTGAGTTCATCAACGACCGTGTAGGCCTCGACGCTATCGCCTGCATGGAACGTGTACGTCACAATCGCCGCATCAGCTTGCCCAGCCATCCCAAGGCAAGCCGCAGCCGCCAGCGCAAACGCTCTCATGCTCGACTCCCGCAAGATTCACCAAAGCGCCTGCGGCCAACTGCCCAAAGCGCAGCCGTTCCGGCCAACAAAAGCGGGGCGGCGGCGGGCAGGGGGACCGGAGAGGGGGCGGGAAGGCCTTCGACGGTAAACCGACCTAGATTATACTTGGCCCCTTCTGTATATCGGAAATACCCATATCCATCCTTCGGGACAAATGGCCGCGGAAGTGGGCTCCACCATTCACTATTCTTGGGATCGTTTCCGTCGATCAGTGTTTCAAAGTACATATCAGCTTGGAAGACGAAGCGATCAGAATGTTGCCGATAAGCATATTCGGAGGACTCGTCTATTAGCCAAGATGTCGGTAGCCAGTTTTCATCAAAGCTCAAACTCCACCACAGGAGGACTGCATACTGAGTGGTAAAAACACCCTTATCTCGTCCATTATATCCCGCCGAAGCGGTGAAAGGCCCTTTCGGAGCTACGTCGGTGTCAAGATGGAATGTGAACCACGGTTCGTCGTACGGCGGCGGCTTCCCCGGTTGGGGATATGAGGTTCTCTCTTCGTAACTATAATTGCTGACTACTCCGGATGCGTTTACGGTATCTCCGTAGATTGTGACGAACTCCTCAATCATGTTCCCCGGATAAAACTTGTAAGTCACAATCGCCGCCTCAGCCTGCCCAGCCATCACAAGGCAAGCCGTAGCCGCCAGCGCAAACGCTCTCATCCTCAAATCCCCCGATTAACCAAGATCTTCACGGTCGCGTGAGTCTGGCGATTCGGGCAAGAGCAATCTTCTAAAAAATTCCGGCCCAAGAGCCGATGCCGCCGGTTGGCGGACCATTCCAGCACGGAGAACTCCC
>NZ_JFGS01000090.1 GCF_000740775.1 Haematobacter missouriensis
GACGCTGTCGTCGACGCCACTTTCGGCGAGGGCGCGCCGCGGCGTGGATCGCGGCGCGGCGGCGGACGCACCATCGCCGACCGGCTGAGCGAACAGGGCAACAAGCTGCTGCAGGATGCAGCACAGAAGGCCGGGGAATTCGGGCGCAGCGAGGTCGACACCGAACATCTGCTTCTGGCATTGACCTCGTCTGACGTCGTCAAGACGATCCTCGAACAGTTCAAGGTCGATGTGGACGATCTGCGGCGCCAGATCGAGAAGGAAGCGAAGCGTGGAGACGCCAAGACGGAGGGAGAAATCGGCGTAAGCCCTCGCCTGAAGGACGCGCTGAACCGGGCCTTCATCGCCTCGAACGAACTCGGCCATTCCTATGTCGGTCCCGAGCACCTTCTGATCGGACTTGCCGAGGAAGGTGAAGGCCTGGCCGCGGCGATGCTGCGCAAGCTGGGGTTGACGCCGCAGGCGCTGCGTCAGCAGGTGACGAAGGTGGTCGGCAAGGGAGCCGAGGAAGGCCGCGTCGAGACTCCGTCGAACACCCCCGATCTCGACCAGTTCAGCCGTGACCTGACGAAGCTCGCCCGCGATGGCAAGCTCGATCCCGTCATCGGCCGCGCCCGCGAGATCGAGACGACGATCGAAGTGCTGGCCCGCCGGAAAAAGAACAACCCGGTGCTGATCGGCGAGCCCGGCGTGGGCAAGACCGCCATCGTCGAGGGACTTGCACAACGGATCGTCGCGGGCGAAGTGCCCGAGGCGCTGCGCGACAAGCGGCTGGTCGAGCTCAACATCAACTCGATGGTGGCCGGGTCGAAGTATCGCGGCGAGTTCGAGGAGCGAGTCCAGAAGATCCTCAAGGAGATCACCGAGGAGAAGGACAGCCTGATCCTGTTCATCGACGAGATGCACACCATCGTCGGCGCCGGCCAGGGCGGTGGCGAAGGTGGTCTCGACATCGCCAACACCTTCAAGCCGGCGCTGGCGCGGGGCGAGCTGAACCTGATCGGCGCGACGACGCTCAACGAGTACCAGAAATACATCGAGAAGGACGCGGCGCTCGAGCGACGGTTCCAGCCGGTTTATGTGGACGAGCCCACGGTCGCACAGACGATCATGATTCTGCGCGGGCTGCGCGACACGCTCGAAAGCCACCACAAGGTGACGATCACCGACGAGGCGATCATCGCCGCCGCGGAGCTTTCGGATCGCTATATCACCGGTCGCTTCATGCCCGACAAGGCGATCGACCTGATCGACCAGGCCGCGGCGCGGGTGAAGATCTCGGCCACTGCGCGGCCCGTGGACGTGCAGGAACTCGAAGCCGAGGTCGCGCAGATCAAGCGCGAACAGGACTATGCCGCAGCCCGCAAGCAATTCGACCGAGCAGC
>NZ_JFGS01000091.1 GCF_000740775.1 Haematobacter missouriensis
CTAAGGACATCCGCATTTATAACCGCTACGTTTCTGGCTGCCTTGGCTTAATTGTGTAGTTCCATTCGGGATGGAACGCGTCGCCGGTGATGTCGAGGCTGTCCATCTCGGCGTCGGAAACCTTGACGCCCTTCTCGTAGGTGCGCATGTCGAGCGCACACTCGACTTTGAGCCCCGTCTTGGTCGTCGTCGCACCGATCAGGTCAACTACAGCGCGACGGTCGGTCAACGGGCGGCCGCGCCAGTTCTGGGTGATGCGGCAGAACAGCCGGTGCTCAATCTTGTTCCACTTCGACGTGCCCGGCGGATAGTGATGGACGTGGAGGGTAAGCCCGCTCTTGTCTGAAAACGTCTGGAGTTCGTGTTTCCACAGCCGCACACGCACCCCGTTCGAGCCGCCACAGTCGGCCGTGATCGTCAGTTCGCGCGCCTCGGGATAGCGTTGTCGTCCCATGCGCTCGAGCCATGTGCGGATGGAGGCCACAGCGAATTCTGCCGTATCGGCGGTAATCCCGACGCTGACCCAACCCTCGTCGGCGGTCACGTCATAGACCCCGTAGGGGGCCACCTTGCCAAGGCTCTTGTCCTCGAAATCGTGGACCTTCACGCGTCGCGGATCGCCCCTCGGTCGGTAATCGGTTCCGCCATTCTTAAAGTTGCCGATCAGTTCCTTCTTCTTGGTGTCCACGGAGATGACGGGCTGGCCAGCGGCCTGCGCGGCGATGACTTTCCCATTGATATGCTCAAACTGCGCGTCGCGGTCGGGATGCCTGGAGCCCTCGTCCGCCTTTCGGTTGGACTGGCGCGAGAAACCGAGCCCGATGAGCAGCTTGCGCACGCTGTTGGGGCTGATCGCGTGGCCCATGTCGGTGAGCGCACAGGCCAACTTGTCGAGGCTCTTTGATACCCATAGCAACCGCCGCTCCGGATCGCCCAGTGTTGCCGGCGCGACCAAGTGCTCAAGGTCGGTGAGCAGCGTCGGGTCGCGGTCAGTCAGGGGCTTTGGGCCGCCGCCTTCACGCCGGACGCGGCCTTGCCGCAGCGGCGGTGCGTCAAGATCTTTCAGCCCCCGACCGATCGTCGAGCGGGCGAGTCCGGTGATCGCCGATACGGCGGCCAGCCCGCCCCAACCCGCCGCGCGCGCCTCGCTTGCAGCGAACACTCGTCGGCCCCGCTCGTCCCGCTTCGAGCCGTCCGCCTCCCACCTCTGCTCTATTCCGTGCCAGTCGATCATGACACCTTGGGTAATCTCCACCGCTACAAGAGGGAATCGCACCTGCCTGAGTCACACCGACGCAGGCGCGGAACAACCGATCCGA
>NZ_JFGS01000092.1 GCF_000740775.1 Haematobacter missouriensis
GCAGCACAAGAAGTTGGGCATGGCCCGCTACGCTGTTGGAGAGGCGGAAATGCCGCCCGCTCGACGCACAGCAGCCGTCGAGCTAATCGCGGGAAACATCTATGCCGATCACGGTGGTCGCTGGTATCATATCACTCTCTCTTCCTTATGCTTCGCGGTCCCACAAAACAGGCCGCCGTCAACTGTTCGAGACGGTGAAGAGAGGCGGGATCAGCCTGCTAGCGATCGTGAGCCAGCCACAAGGTGTTCAGCGCTGATGGGGCTAATGTAGCAGGCCCGGGACACATAAGGTGTTTGATCCCCCGGTTTGATGGAGTGATGCGTTCTTTGGAGTGGACGGATGCCCTATGGGGCAAGTTCGTTACGGCAGCGCCACGCCCACGCACGCTGTCCGAGCAGCAATACGAGCCGATCGGAGGCTTCGACCGCGGCGCTGAGCCGCGAACTGGGTATTAACCCCAAGACCGTTGCGAAGTGGCGACAACGTCAGACGGTCGAGGACATGAAGACGGGGCCGAAAGAGCCGCGTTCGACGGTGCTAAGCGGGGAGGAGGAAGCGGTAGTCGTGGCCTTCAGGCGCCATACGCTGCTGCCATTGGACAATTGCCTTTATGCCCTGCAGCCGTCCCTCCCGCACCTGACAGCTCGGCGCTGCACTTTACGTCGGGGAAAACGATCCCCCGGATCATTTTCTGATCCCTCCTCACCTGCAACGCCACGGCATCCCGCGCTTGCCTGATATGGACGATCGCGGCAACCGCCACTTTTGCCTTGAAGGCCGGGCTGTGGTTCCGGCGCGGGCGTCTTGCCATCGTCTTCTCCTCGCTCGCAGCATCATGCCACCGCCCTTGCCCGGAAAATCCACTTATCCCGGCTGAGAAGATTTCCCGAACCACCTCTCTGAACTTCGGAAACGTGTAAGGATCAATGAACCCAGAACGAAATGAAAATTTCCGCTAAGTAATTGAAATTATGGTGGGTCGTGACGGATTCGAACCGCCGACATTCTCGGTGTAAACGAGACGCTCTACCAACTGAGCTAACGACCCTAGCACCGAACGTTTAGCGATGACAGAACACCCATGCAAGCCTTCGTTGGCAGCTCTCGAAATCAAGTGACGATCGTTGTGGCAAGGTAATCAGCGGGTTTAACTCAAACCATCTTACATGTGGCGATGAGGCGAGCTTAACCCTGTTCGGGGCGTCGATCTCACGGCCTGTGAAATGGGCACTCAGAGGTGGTCCGGGAATTTTGATCAGTTTGCCGCTCAGCTAAGCTATAGCAT
>NZ_JFGS01000093.1 GCF_000740775.1 Haematobacter missouriensis
AGGGCGCCTCTAAAAATTGCAGCAATGCGGCGGTCGGGGTATGACGCGGGAGGCGTTCGACGGTAGGGGCATGGCGATGGCACAGATGGGTTTCTTCGATCTTTCAGACCGCTACGCGAGCCTGGATGCCAAGAAGGACCCGCTGGCCGAGCTCGACGCCGTCGTGCCGTGGGAGGACTTCCGTGCTGCATTGGAGTTGGTGTGGCGGAGGCCGGATGCCGAGCGGAAATCGCGCGCCGGACGCAAGCCCATGGACGCGGTGCTGATGTTCAAGACGCTGGTGCTGGCGGCGCTCTACAACCTTTCTGACGACCAGATCGAGTACCAGATCCGCGACCGGCTCTCTTTCATGCGGTTTCTTGGGCTGGGCCTCGACGGCCGGGTGCCTGACGCAAAGACCGTCTGGCTCTACCGCGAGGCCCTGGCGCAGGCCGGTGTGACCGAGGCGCTGTTCCGCCAGTTCGACGGTCATCTCGCGCGACAGGGCTACATCGCGCGGGGCGGGCAGATCCTTGACGCGTCGATCGTGCGGGTGCCCGTCAGCCGCAACACGCGTGACGAGAACGCGGCGATCAAGCGGGGCGAGGTTCCGGAGGACTGGGCGGAAAGGCCCGCCAAGCGGTCGCAGAAAGACACGGACGCGCGCTGGACAAAGAAGCACGGCAAGAGCCATTTCGGCTACAAGAACCATGTCAACGTGGACCGCAGGCACAAGCTGATCCGGCGCTATCACGTCAGCGACGCCGCTCTGCACGACAGCCAGGCGGTGGATCATCTGCTGATGCGCGGCAATACCGGTGCCGGTGTCTGGGCAGATGCTGCCTACCGTTCCGAGGAGATGGAGGGGAAGCTTCTGGCCCGGGGTCTGAAGAGCCACATCCACCGCAAGGGGCGGCGCGGAAAGCCGCTTGGCGTCCAGGCCAAGGGCAGCAACCGGTCGAAATCCACCGTGCGTTCCCGGGTCGAACATGTCTTCGGCGCGCAGTCCAATGACATGGGCGGCACGATGGTGCGGACGATCGGCTTGGTGCGCGCCAGAGCCAAGATCGGCATGAAGAACCTCGTGTACAACATGCGCCGCCTCGGCCAGCTCCGTCGCCTGAACCCGAACCCGGCTTGATCAGGGACGGCGAAAGCGGCGTGTGCCGGAACGGGGGAGCTTAAGCGCAACGACCCAGCCTCTCAGGATGGCGGAACAGAGGATGGTGCGGGCGGTCGCAGTCCCCGCTTCAAGCCGCTGATCTCGTCCGTTCAGAGGAATTCAGTGAAAAATCGAGGTGCCC
>NZ_JFGS01000094.1 GCF_000740775.1 Haematobacter missouriensis
ATGGCAAAGGCAAAGTTTGAACGGACGAAACCGCACGTCAACATTGGCACGATCGGCCACGTTGACCACGGGAAGACGACGCTGACGGCGGCGATCACGAAGTATTTCGGCGACTTCAAGGCCTATGACCAGATCGACGCGGCGCCGGAAGAGAAGGCGCGCGGGATCACGATCTCGACGGCGCACGTGGAGTACGAGACGGACGTGCGGCACTATGCGCACGTGGATTGCCCCGGCCACGCGGACTACGTGAAGAACATGATCACGGGTGCGGCGCAGATGGACGGCGCGATCCTGGTTGTGAACGCGGCCGACGGCCCGATGCCGCAGACGCGGGAGCACATTCTGCTCGGCCGTCAGGTGGGCATTCCCTACATGGTCGTGTACCTGAACAAGGTCGACCAGGTTGACGACGCGGAACTTCTGGAACTGGTCGAGATGGAAGTGCGCGAGCTTCTGTCGTCCTACGAATACCCGGGCGATGACATCCCGATCGTGAAGGGCTCGGCGCTTGCGGCGCTGGAAGGCCGTGACAAGGAGATCGGCGAGGATTCGATCCGGGCGCTGCTCGCGGCGGTTGACGAGTACATCCCGACGCCTGAGCGTGCGGTGGACCAGCCGTTCCTGATGCCGATCGAGGACGTGTTCTCGATCTCGGGCCGGGGCACGGTGGTGACGGGTCGTGTGGAGCGCGGCGTGATCAACGTGGGTGACGAGGTCGAGATCGTGGGCATCCGCCCGACGAAGAAATCGACCTGCACGGGCGTTGAGATGTTCCGCAAGCTGCTGGACCGCGGGGAAGCCGGCGACAACATCGGCGCGCTGCTGCGCGGCGTTGACCGTGAAGGCGTCGAGCGGGGCCAGGTGCTCTGCAAGCCGGGCTCGGTGAAGCCGCACACGAAGTTCGAGGCGGAAGCCTACATCCTCACGAAAGAGGAAGGTGGCCGTCATACGCCGTTCTTCGCGAACTACCGGCCGCAGTTCTACTTCCGGACCACGGACGTGACCGGGACCGTCAAACTGCCGGAAGGCACGGAGATGGTGATGCCGGGCGACAACCTGAAGTTCGAAGTCGAACTGATCGCACCGATCGCCATGGAAGAGAAGCTCCGCTTCGCCATCCGTGAAGGCGGCCGTACCGTCGGCGCCGGCGTCGTCTCCAAGATCATCGAGTAATCGAAAGGCTGAGGGCGGGGCACCGCCCCCGCC
>NZ_JFGS01000095.1 GCF_000740775.1 Haematobacter missouriensis
CATGACGACGACGGTAGCGATCAATGGTTTTGGGCGGATTGGTCGGAACATATTGCGGGCGATTGTGGAGTCTGGTCGGAACGACGTCGAGATCGTGGCGATCAACGATCTTGGCCCGGTTGAGACGAACGCGCATCTGCTTCGGTTCGACAGCGTGCACGGCCGGTTTCCGGGCGAGGTTCGGGTGAAGGGCTCGACGATCGACGTGGGCCGGGGCCCGATCGAGGTGACGGCGCTGCGCAACCCTGCGGAACTGCCGTGGCAGGGGGTGGATGTCGCGCTGGAATGCACGGGGCTGTTCACCGACCGGGACAAGGCGGCGATCCATCTTGAGAACGGCTCGAAGCGGGTTCTGGTGTCGGCGCCGTCTTCGGGGGCGGACAAGACGATCGTTTTCGGGGTGAACGACAAGGTGCTGCGACCGGAGGATCTGGTGATCTCGAACGGCTCGTGCACGACGAACTGCCTGAGCCCGGTGGCGCAGGTGCTGAACGACGCGGTCGGCATCACGCGGGGGTTCATGACGACGATCCACAGCTATACGGGCGATCAGCCGACGCTGGATACGATGCACAAGGACCTTTACCGGGCGCGGGCCGCGGCGCTGTCGATGATCCCGACCTCGACGGGGGCGGCGAAGGCGGTGGGTCTTGTGCTGCCGGAGCTGAAGGGGAAGCTGGACGGGGTTGCGATCCGGGTTCCGACGCCGAACGTCTCGGTGGTGGACCTGGTGTTCGAGGCCGCGCGGGACACGACGGTCGAGGAGATCAACGCGGCGATCCGCAAGGCGGCGGAGGGGCGGCTGGCGGGGGTCCTCGGCTTCACGGAGGAGGCGAACGTCTCCTCCGACTTCAACCACGACCCCCGGTCCTCGGTCTTTCACATGGACCAGACCAAGGTGATGGAGGGGCGGCTGTGCCGCATCCTCTCCTGGTACGACAACGAATGGGGCTTCTCCAACCGAATGGCCGATACCGCAGCCGCCATCGGACGGCT
>NZ_JFGS01000096.1 GCF_000740775.1 Haematobacter missouriensis
GGCGGACCATTCCAGCACGGAGAACTCCCATGGACCAACCATCAGAGGGCGGCATGACACGACCGACATGGAAGAACGAGATCAACATCACGGCCATTCTCGCGCTGTTAATGTTTGCCATCACTGTTGGTGGAGTGGTGCTGCAACACGGACGTTTTACACAGCGCGTGGAGCAGTGGATCGCCTCTCATGAAGACCTCCACAAGCAGAGGCTGGCTGACCTTACAGCGTCCAGCGCCCGTCTGGACGAGCGGATTAAGAGCGTGGAGGCGGAGTCTCGGTCTATCGACAATCTCCGCTACCGCATGACCGTGCAGGAACAGGAGCGCGCAGCCGACAGCAAGGCTCAGGAGGACACGCGAAAGGAGCTGAGCCAGCTCACCTCCGATATCCGACTGATACGCGAAATCCTGACCCGGCTTGACCCGGGACCACAGCGCAAGCCGTAAGAGGGTCACATGAAGGGCAACTTCAACGCCTGCCTCTCCCACACGCTCAGGTGGGAGGGAGGGTACAGCGATCACCCAGACGATCCGGGGGGCAAGACCTACCGGGGGGTCACCCAAGCGACGTATGATGCGTGGCGGCGGACGCAGGGGCACTCTCCGCGCCCGGTGGCTCAGATGAGCGACGAGGAGATGCGGAGCATATACCGCAGCCAATATTGGGACACGGTCCGTGGCGATGACCTCCCCCGAGGCGTGGACTTGGCGATGTTTGACTATGCGGTCAACAGTGGCCCGGCCCGCGCGGCTCGCGACTTGCAGGCTACTCTGAGCGTCACTCGGGACGGCGTGGTGGGCAATCTCACCCTCTCCGCGATGAAGGGAAAAGCTGCTAGCACTCTCGCTGCGAGCCTGTGCGACCGTCGGCAGAAATTCGTGCGGGGGCTTTCGGGCTATCAGACCTTCGGGCGGGGGTGGGAGCGTCGCATCCTTGATATCCGCGCACAGTCCTTGGCTATGGCGAAAGGGGC
>NZ_JFGS01000097.1 GCF_000740775.1 Haematobacter missouriensis
GGCGTCCAGCAGCACCTCGGTGAACTCGGTGCTGGTGAATTGTGAACCTTGGTCGCTGTTGAAAATCTCGGGCGCTCCGTATCGGGTCAGCGCCTCCTTCAGGGCTTCGGCGCAAAAGCCCGCATCCAGGGAATTCGACAGCCGCCAGTTCAGCACTTTGCGACTGTGCCAGTCCATGATGGCGACCAGATACAGAAAGCCTCGGCGCATCGGGATGTAACTGATGTCGGTGCACCACAGCTGATTGGGTCGGGTGATGGCCAAGCCCTTCAGAAGATATGGATAAATCATATGCTCTGAGGGCTTCTTGCTGGTCTTCGGCTCCTGGCAGACAGGAACCAGACGCATCAATCGCATCAGCCGGCGGACCCGATGTCGCCCGTATTGATGGCCCTCGCGCTGCATGTGGCGGGCCATCTGACGTGAGCCATACCAGGGCGTCTCGAGAAACTGGCGGTCGATGATGTCCATGAAGGCCAGGTTCTCGGCGCTTTCGCCGCGGGGCTGGTAGTAAAGGCCGGACCGCGCCAGGGACAGCAGGCTGCATTGCCGCCGGACGCTCAGATCGGGATGATCCTGTTTCACCGCTTTTTCCCTCCAGTGCCGAGAATGAGACTGGAGGCTGCCGACAAAAAATCCCGCTCGATGACGAGCTGGCCGATCTTGGCATGCAACGTCTCGACCTCACCCGCAGAAATCTGCGGCTCGGCGGATGAGGTGCCGCCAAAGGCTGCGGCCATGTTCTCGATCGCCGTCCGTTTCCGGCCGCTGATCATCGTCGGAGGGATATCGTATTTCTTGGCCAGCTCGGCCGATGTCAGGTCCTCGCGGATGGCCTCAAGAGCCACCTTCGCCTTGAACTCTGCACAATAACGCCTGCGTTTCGTCATGTCGGGTCGTTCTGCCTCAGGCGCTAAAGCTTAGCCCCTGCTCCGAAATCCCGAGACCACCTCT
>NZ_JFGS01000098.1 GCF_000740775.1 Haematobacter missouriensis
GTTCATTTCGCGCTGGAGTGTCGCGATCGGGTTGTCTTCGCTGCTCTTGGCATCTGGCGCGCCGTCCTTGCGCGCCCAGGGGATGAGGTCTTTGATCTGCATGATATGGTCTCCTTCGGTTTTCAGGCGCCCTTGACGACGATCCTTTTCGGCTGCGCTTCAGGGGCTCGGGGGAGCGTCAGGGTGAGGACGCCGCCACGCATCTCGGCTTCGATCCTGTCGGGGTCGAAATCCTCGGAAAGCGTGAAGGCCCTCTCGAAATCACCCTCGCCATATTCGGCATAGGCAAGTTTCAGGTTTTCTGGCCGCATCGGCTCAACCTTGCCGCGGATCGTCAGCACGCGGTTTTCTAGTGTGATTTCGACCGCATCGGCGGCGACCCCAGGCATTTCAAGCATCATGGAGACACCCTGATCTGTCTCGACGATATCGGTCAACGGGCGGTAGATGCGTCCGCCGCCGGTGGTCTCGGGCGAGTCGGTCGGCGTCTTTTCGGCGGCTTGCGTGATGTCGGTGCTCATCGTTCCAGCTCTCTCAGGCTGCCTTGATCTCGATTTTCTTCGGCTTTTCTTCCTCGGGCCGGGAGATGACGATCCGCAATACGCCGTTCGTCATCCTCGCCTCGACCTTGTCATCCGAGGCCGCGAACGGCAGGCGGATAGTGCGGGAAAACCTGCCGAAACCGCGTTCGTTGCGGTGCCAGCGCGCACCGTCGGGAACCTCGGGCGCCTTGCGTTCGCCCGAAAGCGTCAGGACGTTGTCCTTAACCGAAATCTCAATGTCGCCCGGTTCGATGCCGGGAAGTTCAGCGGTGACGGCAACGGCCTCGGAGCCTTGCCACACATTCACCGCCGGGAACGCCGCGCGGGACGGGGGCCAGAAGCCGCGGTCGAGATCGCGCATCATGGAGCG
>NZ_JFGS01000099.1 GCF_000740775.1 Haematobacter missouriensis
GGCGGGCAGACGGATGGCGTAGAAGAACCGGGCTTCTTCCAGCCGCTCATAGATCGCGGGGATCGCGTAGGCGGCGTCAGCCCGGAAGAACCGGCCGCAAAGGTCGCGCTCCGCGTAGCGGGCGATGACGGGGTCGAGAACGTCCCGCCAGCCATCGGCGCTGTGGACGTTGCCATGGCGCAAGGCGCAGCGCTCCAGCATGCCGAACTGGTTGAACAAAAAGTTCGGGTGATAGCAGGTGCAGTCGAAATGCCCGTTCCAGGCCGCGCCCTCCTGATCGCCATGGGTGGGGCTGACCGAACTGTCCATGTCCAGAACGATGTACTTCAGCCCGTTACGGTCATGGAACCGGTCGATCCATTGGCCATTCAGGTCGGCCAGCGCGGCACGGTTCTCGGGCTGTGCCAGTGTCTCGGTCTCGAACCGTCCCATCTGCGAGGCCGAGGCCGCTTGCCCATCGACAGCCCTTCCACCCACGACCTGGCGCATCACCGGATCGAGGGCCAGGCGGTCGGCGTCGTTCACATCCTCGTATCCGGCCAGTCGCCCGAACACCGATTGCCGGAACAACCCGTCAAGCCGGTGGACCGTGTTCTTGCCGCGCCGGGTGTCGCGCAATGCTTTTGCCGCCAGATCGGACAGCCCGAGCGCGTCATCCAGCTCGCGCATCACCAGCAGGCCGCCGTCGGAACTGAGCTGCGCACCTCGGAACTCCACATGCACCCGGCGGTCGAACTCGACCCGATCTGCCCGCTTCGAACCCGCACCCTCTGGGTGATCCATCAAACGCGCCCCTCACGGCCATCAACACCATGATTTATATCGGAAATATTGAGATCCTGACAGCAAAATCAGCGATTTACTTGGGGAATGTGGG
>NZ_JFGS01000100.1 GCF_000740775.1 Haematobacter missouriensis
GGCGGGCAGACGGATGGCGTAGAAGAACCTGGCTTCTTCCAGCCGCATATAGATCGCGGGGATCGCGTAGGCAGCGTCGGCCCGGAAGAAGCGTCCACCAAGGTCGCGGCCAGCATATCGGGCAATGACGGGATCAAGGACATCCCGCCAGCCATCGGCGCTGTGGACATTGCCGTTACGCAGGGCGCAGCGCTCCAGCATGCCAAACTGGTTGAACAAGAAGATGGGGTGATAGCAGGTGCAGTCGAAATGCCCGTTCCAGGCAGCACCTTCCTGATCGCCGTGGGTGGGGCTGACCGAGCTGTCCATGTCCAGCACGATGTATTTCAACCCGTTGCGGTCATGAAACCGGTCGATCCATTGGCCGTTCAGATCGGCCAGCGCCGCCCGGTTCGCGGCCAGAGCCAGCGTCTCGGTCTCGAACCGTCCCATCTGCGATGCCGAAGCAGCTTGCGCCTCGACGGCCCTGCCGCCAACGACCTGACGCATCACGGGATCGAGGGCCAAGCGGTCGGCATCGTTCACATCCTCGTATCCGGCCAGTCGTCCGAACACCGATTGCCGGAACAATCCGTCAAGCCGATGGAGCGTGTTCTTCCCGGTGCGGCTGTCTCGCAGCGCCTCCGACGCCAGATTGGACAGGCCGAGCACGTCATCAAGCTCGCGCATCACCAGCAGGCCACCGTCTGAACTGATCTGCGCACCACGGAACTCCAGACGCACACGGCGGTCGAAATCAACCCGATCTCCCCGCGCCAAGCCCGCACCCTCCAGGTGATCCATGAAACGCGCCCCTCGCAGCCGTCAACGCCATGATTTATATGCGAAATATCACGATTACGACAGCGAAATCAGCGACTTACTTGGAGAATGTGGG
>NZ_JFGS01000101.1 GCF_000740775.1 Haematobacter missouriensis
GGGGCCGGGCTCCTGTCTGCCGGGGATCCTAATTGGGGCCTCCGTTGGAGTGAAACCGCCGTCACCCAGCAACGACAAGACGGACCCCACAATGATGCTGGGGGGGGTTACAGGAACCTTTCTACAGGGTCTGATTTCCTGCTGTGCTGTCAGGCGCTTGGTATTACCAACCCAACTTGGAGGCCGCTTGTGCGATATACGGAGTATACCCTCCCGGCAGTTGGATCGCCGAAAGGAACGTGGCCCTTCCCGGATTACGCATTTTCGCATCCATTCAAGTCAGACCTAAATGGAATGGATAATGCCGTAGAGCCGTGGGGAATGAGGCTGTGGCGCAAGCATTGGACAACCCTTAAGCCTCTTCCCCAGATTGGAGCCTGATGATGCCGACATATCGTTACTGGCAGAGGGACGCTGGCCTGTCCTCCAGCAAACTCACGACCTCCACCGCTCTCGCGTCGCTAATGTCGGGGCGAGGATATAGCGTCCGTATGCTGCACCCCCTTTCCGGGGAGTATACCACTCAAGGTGGCATAACCCCCGGCATGCTGGACCACGACCCATACCCTTCGATCAAGGATGGCGTTCCATACCTTGAGATGGACGGCTGGGTCTATGGGCTGGTCGGGGATACGCAGATCAACAGCAAGCAAAGGCCGGTGACCTTCTCCGGCCCCGCTCACGCGAGTCTCAATGGTATGGCGGTCGAATTCCGCCTCGTCGGCGATGGGGGAGAGGTTGTTACTGGCTGGGTGCCCGCGGGCACGATCAGTAGCGGTGGGTGGAGCGTGACGCGGACTGTCCCGGCCACAAACCA
>NZ_JFGS01000102.1 GCF_000740775.1 Haematobacter missouriensis
GGGGCCGGGCTCCTGTCTGCCGGGGATCCAAACTGGGGAATAAGATGGCGAGAAACCGCCTCCAGCTATCAAAGGCAAGACGGCCCCCACATGGATGCAGGCGGGGGGTATAGGAACCTAGTCACAGGGTCTGACGTCCTGCTCTGCTGTCAAGCGCTTGGGATCGCCAACCCGACTTGGAGGCCGCTTGTACGATATACGGAGTACACCCTCCCCGCAGTGGGGGAACCGAAAGGCACGTGGCCATTCCCGGACTACGCCTTTGCACACCCATTCAAGTCGGACATCAACCGCTTCGACAACGCCATCGAACCTTGGGGGATGAGACTGTGGCGCAAGCATTGGGCAACACTGAAATCCCTTCCCCAGATTGGAGTCTGACCCATGCCCACTTATCGCTATTGGCTGAGGGATGCCGGGATATCTTCCAGCAAGCTGACGACCTCCACCGCCCTCGCATCGCTAATGTCTGGGAGGGGGTACAGCGTAAGAATGCTGCATCCCCTTTCTGGAGAGTATACAACTCAAGGGAGCATAACACCCGGCATGCTGGACCACGACCCGTACCCTTCGATCAAGAATGGCGTTCCATACCTTGAGATGGACGGCTGGGTCTATGGGCTGGTCGGGGATACGCAGATCAACAGCAAGCAAAGGCCGGTGACCTTCTCCGGCCCCGCTCACGCGAGTCTCAATGGTATGGCGGTCGAATTCCGCCTCGTCGGCGATGGGGGAGAGGTTGTTACTGGCTGGGTGCCCGCGGGCACGATCAGTAGCGGTGGGTGGAGCGTGACGCGGACTGTCCCGGCCACAAACCATTGGTGCTGGAGAGAGGTGCGGCTGGCCAC
>NZ_JFGS01000103.1 GCF_000740775.1 Haematobacter missouriensis
TCGGCAGCCTTGCCAGATTGCAGGCCGCCATTGTCAGCGTGAAGCGGGCGCGCCCGCGCTCGCTACCACGATACGGGTCTGTGCCAAGCCGCCGACGGTCTTGGCCCAGCCGAAGGGTTCCTCGATCTTCTTTCGGCATCGCTGGGATTTGGCATATCCGGGATGTCGGCCGGGATGTCGGGTGGTTCGACGGTCGATGGCTGAATGGCGGGACTTCTGCGCGACATGCGGCGTCACCACCATCTGGCGGAGTTCGGCGACGAAGTCGGCGCTGTCGTAGCCGCGGTCGGCTGCCAAGGTCAGACGTCGTGTGGATCCTGGTGAGTGGCGATGAAGCATGTCGATGGCGGCACGGCGTTCGGCCTGTCCATCCGCCCGTGTGAGATCGGCCTGCACGATCAGGCCGGAACGCAATCGGCGTGTTCCTCGAACCAGTGGCGGAACATGCCTCATATCCATCAGGCTATGCCCCATGAAGCACAGCATGGCGCCGGCACCGGGCGACTTCCTGAACAGCCGGCCTCGGGATCGGTCATCGACGCGTGCGTCGCGTTCGACCGACGTTCGCCACGAAAATCGACTGCGGCATTGCGGCTGCGGCGTCTGGGACGGGTCATGGGTTCGGGCTCGGCGGTGGATTGGTCAGGGGACGATGTTGGCGATACACAGTCATCTGGCGGATCACCCGGATCGTCGTCCCTGTCGGGCACCTCGTTGTCCTGAGGCTGGAAGCTCTTCATCGACGCCGTTCGCCACCGGGCTCAAACCGGTGCCGCCTTCGGTGGCTCACCCTTCACCAGAGTGCCATCGACCGAGACGTGATCGTCGG
>NZ_JFGS01000104.1 GCF_000740775.1 Haematobacter missouriensis
CCAGGGCGTCGAACTCGAATTCGACGTGAGCGTCGTGGATCACTTCGGCGCGGTCGGCTTCCGCCCCGAATTCGGCGCCCGCGAGCTGCGCCGGCTGATCCGGTCGGAGTTGGAGACCGAGTTGGCCCGCGAGATGCTCTCCGGGCGGATCGAGGATGGTGACAAGGTCCGCGTCGCCTGGTCGGAAGACGAACAGAGGGTCATGTTCGAAAAGATCGTAAAGGACACCGGTGACGACAGCCCGGACGATCAGGCCAAGGCCGGGATCGAGGAGCCCAGCGAAGTTGCCGAAAACAAGACGGACGTTCCGAAGCCCAGCGTTGGGGATGAGGTGCAGTCCAAGGACGACAAGTCCGCCGAGTGACAGCGCAAAAGACTGGCCCGGCGCGATATCGGTCGCGCCGGACCATCTCTTCGGAGAGTTATAGGAAGGTCCACGGCATGAACGTCATTAGATCATTCCGCAATCTCGACCGGCACGGCCAACAGCGCGCGCCTGAGGTCATCGAGGAAGAAGTGCGGCAACTTGAACCGCACCTTGCGCGCTTTCGCGAGGATCTGGTCCGGCTCGAAGTCGTTGCCTCGCAGACGAGGGGCAAGAAGCGCATCAAAGTCAGCCTGCGCCTGCAACTGCCGTCGGGCGTGATCGCGGCGCGGGAAGAGGGATTCGAGATCGAGCCTGCCCTGCGCAAGGCCTTTGCCGACCTGCGCCACCAGGTCGATCGGCATGTGGCGCGCCTCAAGCACGAGCCTGAATACAAGCGTCCCGCCCGCCGGCGCCGGATCGGCGCCCCGCTGCCGCCCGCGCGGGATGCGG
>NZ_JFGS01000105.1 GCF_000740775.1 Haematobacter missouriensis
CGATATTCCGCTGCTGGCACAGCGCCCCCAGTGGAAAACTTCGAAGGAAACATCGAGCGGTTGGACAAATTCCAATGCTCTTTGCGCGGGAATTTCAAATCTACCGTATCATCCACGAATGGCGGATATGGTGATTTTATGCCGTATGGCAGCGGCATTGAGGACTCCAACTACGGACGCCAGCTAGCTTGCCTGCAGACTGCCCTTCTACCCCTCCTCTGGACCGACGCGGCGAATGAGGAGATGACGAAACGGGTCATCAAAGCCGTCCTGTCCTATGGTCGGCAGGTCGATGGAACACCTACCGGGCCAAATGGGGGTATCTGGGGTTTTTCTTTCCCGATGGCATACCTTTACCGGCATTTTACTGGTCAAGACTTGTCCCGCTTTGTGATGGGGGGCAAGGGCGTCGCTCCGATGGACGGCGGCAATATCTTAGGGCAATTTTTCGAAGAAACCCCTGAGAACCTGCTTAGATATACGACCCCTCATTTTGATGGAAAAAGCTCTCCAAAGCCGATAATCTGTCGGTACCGCAAGGTCATTTCGGTTTCCGGTCAGACAATCGAGCTGGAAAACGCTGGCGATAATTACAGCCAAAAATACATGTACCGACAGCTTACCCTGCGAAATGAGGCCGGTACAAAATCAGCGGTCATCACTGCCCCTGCCGCCAGAAACCTCAATCCGGGCGAGGTTAATATCACGCTGACGCTGCAGGGCAATAACAACTTCACGCCCGGAGAGAATGTCTGGATGGATGGGGCCGGGCTCCTGTCTGCCGGGGATCC
>NZ_JFGS01000106.1 GCF_000740775.1 Haematobacter missouriensis
GGCAAAGACCAACAAGGCCGCACTTTCAATAAATCCGGTCACGCCATGCATGTTCTTGTCCTTCTTCTCCTGATGGCATGGCGCAGGTAAGGCCAATACCTGTAAACTCTAGACGTGCGACCGCGCCCACTGCGCTATCTGCGCGGCAGGCATTGCACCGCTCGTCCTCGCGATTTCCTTGCCGCTCCTGAACAGGATCATGGTGGGAGTGCCGCGGATCCCGTAGCGGCCGGCAATCTGCTGTTCGGCCTCGATGTCGAGCTTGCCCAGGCGGACATGGGGTTCGAGCGAGCGCGCCGCCGCCTCGAACTGGGGCGCCATCATCTTGCATGGCCCGCACCACTCGGCCCTGCGTGAATCTACCCGGTCCGAGCCGATCTTCGACGGCGGGGCCGAAGGTCCACAGCGTCCACATGTTGAGGATGAGGTGAAGCCAGCCCGCATGAAGGAAGATGTTGGTCAGGAACGGGGTCCAATCGGACGGGGCGATGAGACGGAGCTGACCGAAGACGCGCGACGGCAGCGAAGTCGAACAGGAACCGGTTGAGCGCACGCGGCGGCAGGCCCCTCTGGTAGAGGAAAGCGAGAAGGCTGATCCCGACGACTGACCAGACGGCCACGGGGGGGTATCTGCGAGCAACGGTATCGGCCCATGGAAACATCTCATTTCCCCGAGCGCATGTAGCTGGCCGTCATCACGTCGTCTTTCTTGCAATTGTCACACCCGTCCACGCCGGAGGATCAGAGGCGGGGAAGGATTCGAGCGAGGCTTC
>NZ_JFGS01000107.1 GCF_000740775.1 Haematobacter missouriensis
CCTGCTCCGAAATCCCGAGACCACCTCTGGGCGGCGGTGGCGGCAAGGATGCGGGGGGCGTGAAGGTGCTGGACGGTCAGAGGGGCGCAATCTATGGGTGATGAGCGAGTTTCTTCATGCCGTGAGGGTTGATATGCGCCTTTTCTCCGTCCCCGCTCTTCGTTTCGCCGCCGTTCTGTCATTCGGCCTTCTGGCGGGTTGTGTCGAGGATGGCGAAGCCGTGACACGCGCAAGTTTTGAGGCGAGGGGCCTGGACTGGCCGCTGACGGTTGATGCCGGGCAGCTGGGATGCAAGGGGCGCAACGGCTTTGGGGCCGTCTGGTTCAAGACGAAAGATGGGAAGGCTTACGCTGTTAATGGCATCGCGCAGAAGGACTTTGCGAAGCTGGAACCGATCTGGGCGGTTGATGAGGATAGCTTGCGGATTATCAAGTTGGCCGGGGGGAAGGTTGATTACCTGCCTCGGGTTTCGTCGGGCGATCTGATTTCTGAGGGTCTGAAGCTCTGTAGGTGATGCGCCTTCTTACTGCGTGCATGGTGCAATGCCCTTAATTTTTCTGGCGGCATGAGCGCAAACTAGTCATCAGGATTCCAAGGATACACGGGGCAATAGAGGTGGTCTCGGGATTTCGGAGCAGGG
>NZ_JFGS01000108.1 GCF_000740775.1 Haematobacter missouriensis
GCCCTAATGCCGAACCAGCGCTGGTCGCTGGACTTCGTTGCCGACACGTTCGGGGCATCACGCAAGTTCCGCATCCTGGCGGTGATCGACGACTGCTGCCGAGAGAACCTGTGCCTGATCGCCGACACCAGTATCTCGGGCGCAAGGGTTGTGCGTGAGCTGGACGCGCTGGTGCAGATCTACGGCAAGCCCACCTGCATCGTCAGCAACAACGGGACCGAGTTCACCAGCCGCGCCATCCTGAAGTGGGCAGACCAGAACAACGTCGCCTGGCACTACATCAATCCCGGCAAGCCTCAGCAGAACGCGTTCATCGAAAGCTTCAACGGCAGCCTGCGCGATGAGATGCTGAACGAGGAGATCTTCGACACCTTGCATGATGCCCGCCGCAAGATCGCCCTCTGACGCTACGACTACAACGCCGTCAGGCCGCACCCCTCGCTCGGCAACCTGACGCCGCTCGAGGCGCGCCGGACGCGTGCGCTACCTGATGGCTCCGCGCCCGGCGCGCTTGCCATGAAACCACCCGCCGACTACCAATCTCAAACCGCCAGACTCTCGTTATGATCGAGGGACACAAGGGGCGCAGGTCA
>NZ_JFGS01000109.1 GCF_000740775.1 Haematobacter missouriensis
GGGAAGGATTCGAGCGAGGCTTCGAGGACCGGATCGAAACTCTCCCTGTCGCTGGTAGACGGGTCGGGCGTGCTCTCATGCTGGACGCCTCTTGAGAGGCGGCGATCGGGGCGGAACGGGACCCGGAAGGCTCCCGGGGCATCGACGCCCCTGTGCAGCCGGTGGCGCGTCTCACCCGCCCAAGGGTTCGCCATCCGGGCTCCCCCAGCGTCCTCGCGCACGACATAATGCCAGTCCTGCCGCTCTGCGAAGTCCACGGCGCTGTCGCGATCCGGAAACTTCAGCCGAATCGGACGATAGGGATCGCTGCTGGACGTGTATCCCATCAGCGGCTCGATCTGCGGCGGCCGGGACGGCTCGAACTCGAGGACCCAGTAGTTGGGCCGAGGCGCCGATGTCATCGCGGAACGGGCAGGACGGTAGATGATTGCCGTCGGCACGTCCCAGGATGGCAGATCGGTTCCGGGAATTTTCGGCGGGAATGGTGGACGATTATGGCCGCGCATATCAGTTCTCCCGGGTGTCGGTGGATACGAGAAGGTGACGTTCGAGATCGTCGAGTTTTTCCATTCGCCTCGAATT
>NZ_JFGS01000110.1 GCF_000740775.1 Haematobacter missouriensis
CCACCATCCGCCAACTGGTCGAGCATTCGGGCAAGGCCGGCACCCTGGAGCCGGGGATGCAGCGCCAGCTTTCGGGCCTGATTGATCTGGGCACGATCCCCGTCGCCGCGCTTCTCGCCGAGGGCGCCGATGCCGTGTGGGTCGGGGCGCAGGCGACCGCGGCAGACGTGCGTGCGGCCGGCCATGCCTCGGGGCATATGCGGGTCTTGATGGAGGGTCGTGGTGATGCTCCCAGGGTGGTGCATGTGCGGGACACGCTCTTGTTGGCCGATGATCAGCCAGTTGAAGCGGTGGCTCGCGCGGCGCATGTCCTTTCGCCGGCTACGCCGGTTTATGAGGCTCTTTCCCGGATGCGGGCGTCCAGCGTGCAGCTGTCCGTCGTGATGGACGGCAAGACCATGCTCGGGGTGATTACGCTCTCGGATATCATCAAGCGCGTCCTGCCGAGCAGCATGACGCTTGCGGCCGGAGAATGACGATGGACGAGTTGCGTCATGCGGCGGATGGCAAACGCGGGCCACATGTGCTGGTGATGCGCAAGCTGAAATCCCTCTGGCGGGGTGAGCT
>NZ_JFGS01000111.1 GCF_000740775.1 Haematobacter missouriensis
CAGGCTGAGGCGGCGATTATCCGCTACGATTTTACTTGGGCAGAAATCGTCTTGGATCCTGCGTTTCACGGCTTCCTCTCGAGAGGCAGCGGGCATCTCATCGTCGATGAATCTCTTTTCCCCGGCGGCACGATATCAGGAGCAACCCTTAGATTTTCAGCAACAGGGTTTTCGGGAAATGTGGCGAAAGTCAGCGTCACGAGCCCCCGTACTGATTACGTCAAGGAAGGGAGCCCCCCCTATCCGTCAATTTTACTTGAAGAGATTGGAGTGGAAGCTGGTGGCTTTCCTGACCAATATGCCGTTGTGCCGTCTGACGAATTTACAGTCATCTTCGACGAAGAATCCAATCCAACCGCTTGGTACGGTTCTTTTATAACCGGGGGGTCTCTTGACGCAACTTTCGGAAATCGCTGCGATTGTGAGTGGGTATTTGATATTCTAGATCCCTCAACTGGACTCCCATACGACGATCCGAGTGAGGCGGCGGATGGAACGTTTGTGAAGACCATTCTGGAGCCAAATCCATCTCCTGTCCCCCTTCCTGCCGCGGCCCCGCTCAT
>NZ_JFGS01000112.1 GCF_000740775.1 Haematobacter missouriensis
TCCGCGCCCAGTATGTCGGCGAGTTCGGTTGGGGAGAGGCTGCGGTCATAGACGGCGAATCCGGAGATGGCACCGTCGAAGGCCCACCGCATCGCATCCTGGGTTCCAGCGCTGCTGCGGGAATTGTCGGCGCCGACGATCAGGGCATCTGTGTTCTGCTGCCAGTCGATGCCGGTGTGCACCTGGCCGATCATCGCCCCGTCGAGCCAGACCTGCCCGATGCCGCCGCCGAAGGCGATCTGGAGGGCGTGGCCAGTCCCGGCCTCTATGCCGTCGTGACGAACCATGGCGGTGGTCCGGCCATCCTCGAAGGCGATGTGCAGGGTGCCGCCGCTGATCCATGCGCCGAGGCCGTGACCGATGCCTTCCGCATCCTTGGAAAAGAGCGCGCGGTTTCCGTCGACGCGGTCGGCGTTGAAGCCGAAGGCGATGGTCGCTTCCGACAGGGCGAGTGCAGGGTCATGCGCAATGGCGGTGACCGGATCCAGCCGCTGGGCCAGATGCTCCGGCAGCACAAGGTTCCCCGACAGCTCGAGATCGCGCAGCCCCGCAAGCCGGA
>NZ_JFGS01000113.1 GCF_000740775.1 Haematobacter missouriensis
GCCATACTCCGACATGTCGATACGGATCATCGCGTCCTGATCGCCGAAGATTACCTCGGCGAGCGTCTTGGCCAGTTCCGTCTTGCCAACCCCGGTCGGCCCGAGGAACAGGAAGGTCGCGGTCGGACCGGAACCTTCGCGCAGACCCGCACGCGCCAGGCGCACCGCATCGGCCACGGCGCGGATCGCTTCTTCCTGGCCAATGACGCGCTCGTGCAGCTTCTCCTCGAGCTTCAGGAGCTTGTCCTTCTCCTCGGCGGTCAGCTCCGTGACCGGAACACCGGTGATCTTGGAGACGATCTGCGCGACATGATCGGCGCGCACCTCGGCGGTCGCCGAAGCCTGGTCGCGCTTCCAGATCTCCAGAAGCTCGTCAAGCTCCTTCTGCTTCTGCTCGAGTTCCTTCTTCAGTTCCGCTGCTCGGTCGAATTGCTTGCGGGCTGCGGCATAGTCCTGTTCGCGCTTGATCTGCGCGACCTC
>NZ_JFGS01000114.1 GCF_000740775.1 Haematobacter missouriensis
TGGACGCGGCTGTCATGCCGGAAGTTCCGGCACAACGAGGTGCGGCTGCAACTGCACGCGCTGGCCTACAACCTGGCAACCTTCCTGCGCTGCATCGAACTGCCCGAGGCCATGGCGGACTGGTCGTTGACCAGCCTGCAACTCAAGCTGATCAAGATCGGCGCCCGCGTCGTCCGCCACGCCCGCGCCATTACCTTCCAGTTGGCCGAGGTCGCCGTCACCGGCCCGATGGTGCGGGCCGTCCTTGCCGCCATCCGCCGTCTTCGAACGCCTCCGTCATGCGCATGACCACGATCCATGCCCAAGCTGAACGAAAGCGGCAGGACAGGTCCGTCTGCCGCGCGGAAAAGCGGCTCTGCCGGGCCAGAATGCTGCGGGTTCGAGGCTTGATCCACCCGACTTCGGCCGTTTGCGCGACGACAGACACCGCTCGGGGCGAAAAACGCTTGCCCAGCGAGCAAAATCAGGCGATCTTGAAGTCAAGCGGCAGGCCACTTGGGGAATGTCGG
>NZ_JFGS01000115.1 GCF_000740775.1 Haematobacter missouriensis
TTGTCGTTTGCCGCCTCACCGTCGTCATTGAGCAGAGCTTTGGCCTTCTCGATCATCGCTACGGCTCTGAGCGGAGGCAGGGCGACCACTGTGTCGGTCACCACCTGGGTGCTCAGTGCGGCGTTGAGTACCGTCATCGCTTCGTCGGTCTTTCCGTCATCAAGCAGTGCCGTCGCTGCAAGGATCGCGTCGGGATAGGTCGCAAGCGGAAGGCTGGTTGTCCGGATGACAACCTCGGACGCGAACCCGCTCAGCAGCGGTCTCGCTTCCTGGAACTTCCCATCGTCGACCAAGTCCTCGATCTGTTTGCCGAGTTTTCGGACGGCTTCGACGCTGCCCAGAACGTCATAGGTGAAATGATCGATCCGTACGGGCGCCAAAGCGAGATCCGGTTCACGCGCGACGACGGTCTCGAGCTTCCCCGTGGCCAACGCGAGCGCAGCAATCGCCGCATCTGTATCGCCCTTCTCGATCGCGGCGATCGCAGCGTTCGTTTCAT
>NZ_JFGS01000116.1 GCF_000740775.1 Haematobacter missouriensis
AAAACCACTTAGAAAAACGCCCGGAACCTATTTAGGTAAACCGAGCCACTTCTGACACACCGGACATTCTGCCGAGTGCTTCAGCGGTCTATGCGAAGAAGGTCGCCGCGCTGACGACCGCGCTGGCCCGGCCCGACGAACGGCCCCAGGCGGCTGCGGCTTTGCGGATGCTGATCGAGAAGATTGTGCTGACGCCGGGACCGGTACGTGGGGAAATCTACGCCACGCTGCATGGCGAACTGCGCGCAATCCTCGAATGGACCGAGCGGCAAGCCATTGGAAACGCCACAAAAAGAAACACTCCCTCGGCTTTCGCCTCGGGAGTGTCGTTATCGGTGGTTGCGGGGACAGGATTTGAACCTGTGA
>NZ_JFGS01000117.1 GCF_000740775.1 Haematobacter missouriensis
CTCGAGATCGCGGCAGCGATCCGCCTGCGAAAGGAAATCAACGGCGAAATCTGGCTGATCCTGAGCGGCCTTCTCTCGGTCGTTCTCGGTGTCGTCGTGACCTGGATGCTGCTGACGCGCCCGGTCGAAAGCTTCCTCGCGCTCGGCTGGCTGATCGGCTTCTACGCCGCGGTCTTCGGGGTGATGATGATCCTCCTCGGGCTACGGCTTCGCAAGGCGGATCGTTCGGACGGTGCGGCCTTCGATGACGCTCCCCCATCGGCAAAGGCGTGAGGTGCCCTGTGGTGGATGACGGGCGACTTGCCGGCGAGGAGGACGATTTCACCCGATGGGACGAAACGATCTTCGACCGTTGCCTGAGCACCGGCTTCAATCCGTTCGGCAGCGGTCCGACGCCAATCTTCCTGCGGCACCGGGACGCAGAGGCGCCGGACGCCGATGCAAAGCCGTGCATGCCACCTGACACCGAAAATGCGAGGTGCTGATG
>NZ_JFGS01000118.1 GCF_000740775.1 Haematobacter missouriensis
GGGAAACCGTTCCTCGCGCCGACCTTGTTCAGCAGCCTGTTAGGGGCAGGAATCTTTCTCCATTGTTGAAGATTACCCGGGAAATCGCAAGTTTTGGCCCATGACCGGACCGATTTCCGGCGTTCAACGCAAGCCCAAGTAGGCGCCTGACTATTCAGAGGTCTGCCGAGCTACCCATGCGATACATCTGTCTGCATGGGCCGAGCCCAATGCTCTACCGCAAATCCCCACGTCTGACCTGACGGACTTGTGCCGAAGCCGGAAGGCCGGGGCCGCTGTGTCACTCTTCTGTTCGTCATATCTTACAGAAATATAACCAGAAAACCTACTTCTGCACGCAGGGAGGATTTGACCTTGTTTTCGCGTTTCTTCCCCCCTATACCGGCCAACGGAGTGGTGGCCGAGTGGTCGAAGGCACACCCCTGCTAAGGGTGCAGGCGGGAAACCGTCTCGAGGGTTCGAATCCCTTCCACTCC
>NZ_JFGS01000119.1 GCF_000740775.1 Haematobacter missouriensis
GATCGCGGCGATCGCAGCGTTCGTTTCATCGAGCGCGTCGACCGCCTCCTGGATCAGGGCGGTGCGTTTATCGGCGATCTGTGAATCGGTTTCGGCGGTCACGCTCTCTTCGACCTGCTCCCGGTTGACCGCCTGCGCTTCAGCTTCCGCCTGAGCCGTATCCTGAGACCAGGAAGGGCCGGCGCTGACAATCAGCAGGGCCAAAGCTGTTCCCGCGTAAAGATTCCTGAGTTTCATCAGTCTGTTCCTTTCGGCTGTGATTGGTTCTACGGCGGTTTTGCCGCAGAGTC
>NZ_JFGS01000120.1 GCF_000740775.1 Haematobacter missouriensis
CGGAGAAACGCCAGGCGCTGGCCGTGGTGGACCAGAATGCATCCGCGGTCGATGTCGCGGATCGGCGGCTTCAGCGGTCGGAGGCCCTTGCCCGCAACGACAACCTCTCGAAGCAGACGCTCGACAACGATCGGGGAGCCGCACAACAGGCCAAGGCAGCGCTTGCGGCTGCAGAGGCACAGTCGGCAGCCGCGGATGCAGGCATCGGGGCTGCCCGCGCAGCCGTCGTCGATGCGAATGCTTCAGTCGCCGCAGCACAAGCCTCTATCGACGCGATCGTGTCCTCCATCAACGACTCGACCCTGACGTCGCCGCGCGACGGGCGTGTGCAGTATCTGGTGGCCAGAGAGGGAGAAGTGCTTGCAGGTGGAGGGCGGGTGCTTAACCTCGTCGATCTCGCGGATGTCTATATCCGACATTCCCCAAGTGGCCTGCCGCTTG
>NZ_JFGS01000121.1 GCF_000740775.1 Haematobacter missouriensis
CTCGAGATCGCGGCAGCGATCCGCCTGCGCAAGGAAATCGAGGGCGAGATCTGGCTGATCCTGAGCGGCCTCGTCTCGGTCGTTCTCGGTGTCGTCGTGACCTGGATGCTGCTGACGCGCCCGGTCGAAAGCTTCCTCGCGCTCGGCTGGCTGATCGGCTTCTACGCCGCGATCTGCGGGGTGATGATGATCCTCCTCGGGCTGCGGCTGCGCAAGGCGGATCGCCCGAATGACGGCACCATCGCCGGCCAGCCCCGGTCGGCGCAGATGTGATGTGCGCTGTGGCAGATGACCGGCGCCTTGCTGGCGGCGAGAACGATTTCACCCGATGGGACG
>NZ_JFGS01000122.1 GCF_000740775.1 Haematobacter missouriensis
TCCTCGCCGGTTAGGGCGGCGGCCACGCGGCGGCGATCCTCGATCGGCTGAGGCAGACGCTGCGTGTGAGCGATTTCCCGTTCGATGGGCGCGCGGCCTGATGGATCTCTGACCAACCCGGTTTCGGCAAGCCTCGCGCGTAGGGTCGCGCCCGCATTTTCTGCGATCTCGGCGACCACTGTCTCGGTCAGGCCGAAAAGGTCTGCCGTCTCCGCGATCGTAGCGCTGTCGAGGTGGAGCCGATAGAGAACGCGGCGTTCGACCGACGGAAGATCGGCGATTGCCCGGTGCAGCACCATGGCGATCTTATGCCGATCCGCTTGGCTCTCGGGGTCTGTGCCGCCGTCGTCGGCGAGGAGGTCCTCCAGCATCAGCACTTCGTCGGGCTGGTAGAACTCGAACATCGCCTGATCCGCCTC
>NZ_JFGS01000123.1 GCF_000740775.1 Haematobacter missouriensis
CGGTTGAGGAAATGCGGGATCGACTTTTCGTTGATATACAGCCCGTCGGCCACGAAGGCGAAAGCGACGCCCGCCGCCTCTGCCTTGCGCGCCGTCCGGGCGAGAAAGTCGAAGTTCACGCTCGCATCCGCCGGACCGAAGGGGTGTTTCCAGGCGTTCATATGTCCGCCCGCACCCTGAAGCATGATCCCGAAAGTAATGTCTGTGGCCATATGCCTGCTCCTGTTCACGCGGCCCGGCGCTGACGCGCCCGGGCGATGAGTTGGATGGAGCGGAGCCGCCGAGCGGCATCCGCAACCGGAATGTCGAGGATGAATTCCCGCACGCCATGATCGCGTTGCAGGCTGGCCAGTTCCTCGTGAATGTCCTCTCCCGTGCCTGCGACGATCCGGGGGCGGCGTTCGCTGATGCTGTAG
>NZ_JFGS01000124.1 GCF_000740775.1 Haematobacter missouriensis
TGATCCGTATCGACATGTCGGAGTATGGCGAGCGCCACTCGGTTGCCCGGTTGGTTGGCGCACCTCCGGGCTACGTCGGATACGACGAAGGCGGGCAGCTGACGGAGAAGGTGCGCCGTCGGCCCTACTCGGTCGTGCTCCTCGACGAGATCGAAAAGGCGCATCCCGATGTCTACAACATCCTGCTTCAGGTGTTCGACGATGGCCGCCTGACAGATGGCAAGGGCCGCGTGGTGGACTTCACTAACACCATCATCATCGCCACCTCGAACCTCGGTTCGGACATCATCCAGCGCAACCTCACGAAACGCGGCAGCAGTGAGTTCGACGAGGCCAAGCAGAAATCCGAACTGATGGAGGTGTTGCGCGGTCATTTCCGGCCAGAGTTCATCAACCGGATCGA
>NZ_JFGS01000125.1 GCF_000740775.1 Haematobacter missouriensis
TAGAACTCGAACATCGCCTGATCCGCCTCAGTGGGTTCCTCGGCCGGAGTCTCGGGTTTCGCGTCGATCGAGGCGGCGTCCTCCGGCACCGCGCGGCGCGCGGCGCGCGCCTCGGCCTCGATGCTCTCGAAAGCCAGTTTCAGCAGCCAGTCGCCTATGGAAAACTCGGTGGGCCGCTGCTCGAACCTTTCCAGTCCCTTGAGGATCGTCGCATCGACAAGATCGCGAACGCTGAGGTAACCCTCCGGCACAGATCCGCTGCATTCGAGATAGATCAACTCGCGCCTGACGGTGTCGTAGACCGTATCGAGATGATCCTCGATCAGGTCGAAGAAG
>NZ_JFGS01000126.1 GCF_000740775.1 Haematobacter missouriensis
AAAAATTCATTCGGATGACTTGGTGGCGTTACGGGTGCAGCGCAGGGTAAGGCCATGAAACAGGATATGCTTTCACTCATCTCGCTCAGCCGCGCGTTCGGGAAGACCCGGGCTGTCGACCGGGTGGCACTCGACATACCGGCGGGCCAGTTCGTCGGGGTGATCGGCCCTTCCGGCGCGGGGAAGTCCACTCTCCTGCGCCTTGCTAACCGTCTCGTGCAACCGACGGAAGGCACGATCCGCTTCTGCGCGACCGATGTCACCGCATTGCGCGGCGGCCGCCTGCGGGAATGGCGGCGCGATTGCGCGATGATCTTCCAGCAGTTCAACCTCATTGATCGGCTGGACGTTCTGACCAATGTGCTGGTCGGCCGGTTGGCCA
>NZ_JFGS01000127.1 GCF_000740775.1 Haematobacter missouriensis
ATAGCTGACATGCCCGAGGTCTTCGTCCATCCCGTAACGCGCGACCATGGCGCGGGCGATATCGGTCGCCTTGACCAGATCGTCGGCCGCCCCGGTCGAGAGGTGGTCGTAGACGATCTTCTCGGCCGCGCGCCCGCCGAGGAGGACGGCGATCTTGTTCTCCAGCTCCTCGCGCGTCATCAGGAAGCGGTCCTCGGTCGG
>NZ_JFGS01000128.1 GCF_000740775.1 Haematobacter missouriensis
GCAGCCCGCAAGCAATTCGACCGAGCAGCAGAACTGAAGAAGGAGCTGGAGCAGAAGCAGAAGGAGCTGGACGAGCTTCTGGAGATCTGGAAGCGCGATCAGGCTTCGGCGACCACCGAGGTGCGCGCCGATCACGTCGCGCAGATCGTCTCCAAGATCACCGGCGTTCCGGTCACGGACCTGACCACCGAGGAGAAGGACAAGCTCCTCAAGCTCGAGGAGAAGCTGCACGAGCGCGTCATCGGCCAGGAAGAAGCGATCCGCGCCGTGGCCGATGCGGTGCGGCTGGCGCGTGCGGGTCTGCGCGATGGTTCCGGTCCGACTGCGACCTTCCTGTTTCTCGGGCCAACCGGGGTTGGCAAGACGGAACTGGCCAA
>NZ_JFGS01000129.1 GCF_000740775.1 Haematobacter missouriensis
ATCGCCTGATCCGCCTCGGTCGGATCCTCGGCCGGGGCCTCGGGCTCCGCCTCGATCGATGCGGCACCTTCCGGCACCGCCCGGCGCGCAGCCTGCGCCTCGGCCTCGACGGTCTCGAAGGCCAGCTGCGTCAGCCAGTCCCGGACGGAGAATTCGGTCGGCCGCCGCTCGAAGCGGTTGAGCCCGTTGAGGATCGTCGCATCGACGATATCGCCAACGCTCAGGTAGCCAGCCGGCACAGACCCGCTACACTCGAGATAGGTCAACTCGCGCCTGACGGTATCGTAGACCGTATCGAGATGATCCTCGATCAGGTCGAAGAAGAA
>NZ_JFGS01000130.1 GCF_000740775.1 Haematobacter missouriensis
CCGCTGCCGCCCGCGCGGGATGCGGCGGAAGCGGACCGGCGCCAGCTCTTCTTTGACCTGATCGAGGATCATCTCGATACGATCTATGACACCGTCAGGCGCGAGTTGACCTATCTCGAATGCAGCGGATCGGTACCGGAGGGATATCTGAGCGTTCGCGGTCTCTTCGATGCGACGATCCTCAAGGGGCTGGCCCGCTTCGAGGATCGGCCTTCGGAGTTTTCCGTCGGCGACTGGCTGAAACGGCTGGCTTTTGAGACCATCGAGGAAGAATCCCGCGCCGCCCGCCGCGCGGTGCCTGAGGATGCCGCCTCCATCGAGGCGGAACCCGAGGCCCCGGCGGAGGATCCGACCGAGGCGGATCAGGCGAT
>NZ_JFGS01000131.1 GCF_000740775.1 Haematobacter missouriensis
TTTGCAGCAGAGCATCGAGAACGTAGCCGTCAGCATCAACGGCGCGCCACAGCCAGTACTTCTTGCCTTTGATGGAGA
The DNA here is from genome assembly GCF_000740775.1 of Haematobacter missouriensis. GTDB lineage: Bacteria > Pseudomonadota > Alphaproteobacteria > Rhodobacterales > Rhodobacteraceae > Haematobacter > Haematobacter missouriensis. The sequence continues at coordinate 79 of NZ_JFGS01000131.1, forward strand.
CGACCATCTCATCGAGATGCCACTTGTCGGCAAAGTTGCCGCGCGAGCGTCGCCGGAGTTGATCGGCAAATTGGTAGCCGAACTTTGCGGTCCATTCGCAGACAGTCTGAAACGAGACATCGATCCCGCGCTCGGCAAGCAGGTCTTCAACATCGCGCAGGCTCAACGGGAACCGATAATAGAGCCATACCGCATGGGCGATGATCTCGGCAGGAAAGCGGTGGCGTTTGTAGCGCGAAGCCGTGTCCACGTTTGAAAGCTTTGTCATCACCGGCGGATATC
>NZ_JFGS01000132.1 GCF_000740775.1 Haematobacter missouriensis
CGCAGGCGGATCGCTGCCGCGATCTCGAGGGCACCCGAGAACACGGACCAGAATGCGATGCTGGCCCAGAGGAATGTCGCAAGCACAAGCGTCGCGACAAAAGGCGAGACAACCACGACGACGCCCGTGGCGATGCCCAGAATGCCGCTGAACATCAGCCAGCCCCAGCGTTCGCCCTTGCGGATGTTACGTATCGCGGCGACGAGGCCGAACACGCCGTCGGCAAAGGCGAACGCGCCGAAGACCAGCGTGAGCGCCAGAAGCGCTTCCGCAGGCATGACGAAGGCTAGCACTGCGATGATCAATGCGAGCACGCCGCGTAACACGAATGCCCACCAATTCCGGGACAGGCTGCACAG
>NZ_JFGS01000133.1 GCF_000740775.1 Haematobacter missouriensis
TGATCGAGGGACACAAGGGGCGCAGGTCACATTCGATGCCCGTCGAGGTTCATCATCAGGCCGCAGAAAAGCTGTTTACCCTCAGTAGCCGGGCTTTATCTTTTCGTCTTTAAGCTGTCTGTCCACTTCTGCCGTCTTCAAGAGAACGCTAATCGGGCACCGACCCAAGCTTCCCTTTGAACCACGCCAGGGCAGGCCAGCAGCATTTTGCTGAGTCTGTGTTGAGTCGAAACCTGCAACGCAAAAAGCCGCCCTTCCGGACGGCTCATAACGTACTGATATTTCGCAGAATTCTGGTTGCGGGGACAGGATTTGAACCTGTG
>NZ_JFGS01000134.1 GCF_000740775.1 Haematobacter missouriensis
CAGTTTGCCGCTCAGCTAAGCTATAGCATGGGTATCATGTCAGGCGGCGGCTTTCAGGTTCTGATCCGAGGTATCATAGGCCTCGTCTGGCGTCAGCAATCGGTGTGATGAGTGCGGGCGTTTTTCATTGTAATAGCTGATCCAGGCGCCGATCCCCTTGCGTGCTTCTGATCCAGTCTCGAAGGCATTCAGGCAGACGCATTCGTATTTGAGCGATCTCCACAGCCGTTCGATCATCCGGTTGTCGATCCAGCGCCCGCGCCCATCCATGGAGATCTTCACCCTGGCGTCCAGCAGCACCTCGGTGAACTCGG
>NZ_JFGS01000135.1 GCF_000740775.1 Haematobacter missouriensis
GCTGGACCGCAAGGCCACCAACATCTCGGGGCTGGCGGCGATCGGTGTTTGGCGCGACGGACAAAAGGTGCTCCTCTCAATCAGGAACATGTGCGGCGAAAGCACGGTTGCCTGGAGCCAATTCCTCGCCGATCTGGACGCGCGGGGCCTGAGGCGGCCCGAGTTCGTAATCGTTGGCGGCGCCCCCGGCCTTGAAGCCGCGCTTGTGGCACTCTGGGGCGAGGATCTGGCCATTCAACGCTGCACGGTTCGGCAGCCACCGCAACCTGCTCGGCCACGCCCCAAAGCGCCTGCATGACGAGCTGAGCGAAGA
>NZ_JFGS01000136.1 GCF_000740775.1 Haematobacter missouriensis
GCTGGACCGCAAGGCCACCAACATCTCGGTGCTGGCGGCGATCGGCATCCGCCGCGACGGACAAAAGGTGCTCCTCTCGATCAGGAACATGGGCGGCGAAAGCACGGCTGCCTGGGGCAGCTTCCTTGCCGACCTGGACGCGCGGGGCCTCAGGCGGCCCGAGTTCGTAATCGTTGACGGCGCCCCCGGCCTTGAAGCCGCGCTCGTGGCGCTCTGGGGCGGGGACCTGCCCATCCAGCGCTGCACGGTTCACAAGCACCGCAACCTGCTCGGCCACGCGCCCAAGCGCCTGCATGACGAGCTGAGCGAAGA